>CAWDWL010000005.1:0-608383 GCA_963805995.1 uncultured Pseudomonadota bacterium
TCCGACCCTTGGTCATGTTTCGCCCTCAGTCAGTGGCATTTCGCGAAAAATCCGCCCAGAATCATTGTCGCTTTGAGGTTAGTTCAGTCCATTTTTTAACGGCCCGAACTGGACCTACGCGGCACGGCCCACCGGGGTGAAAAACTTTTGCATCCCGCCCGGAATTCGTAGCTATTGCTTCTTCGGCGTAACGTCGATGAATGGCATAGCTCCACCGGTTACATTGGGCATGTTGCCATTCCATTTTTGAATCGCTTGCCACTGCACCAGTGTCGGCGTCAACGAGGCGTTCAGCAGCTGGTTCGCGTCGGCCTGGGCCTTTGCATTGATTAAGGTGGCCTGCGCGGCCCCTTGCGCAGTAGCAATTACCTGGTCGGCTTCCGCCTTCGCCTGCACCACCTTGTTCTGAGCCGCGAGTGCGTCCTGGGCGGCCTGGATCACACGGTTGATAGAGTCATGCACGCTTTGATCCACCCGTAATGCGCTGGTGAAGGAAACGCTGTCGAAATGAATGCCGATGGGTCCCAGTTCGGCCTCAAGGTCGTGCTTCACGTTGTTGAGGATCTTCTGCTTGCCCTGACCGAAAATATCCACGACCTTCATGTCAGACGCTTCCCGGTTGAGAAAATCCCGCACCCGGTTGTGAATGTAGCCATCGGTCAATACATCAGGCTTGGCCCGGAATTTTACAAAAATCTCGGGGACCTTGTGGGCGTCGAAGAAATAGGTAATGGCCACGTCCGCATTAACTTGCGTACCTTCGATCGAATTGAACGTGATGCTTTCGTCAATTGCGTTGCCCTCGTGGACATCCTGCGTCCAGGTGCGAGTGACCATGAACGTGGGGAAATCATACATATCTTCCGTGAGCGGGTTATAGAAAACCATCCCGGTTTTTAAAGGGTAGTCTTGCACGCCCTTCTGGCTACCCCAATTATTGACCTTGATTCCTACATAGCCGGGTTCCACTTTTGTGCAAGCGCTGGCGCCAGCTAGCAGAGCCGTCAACAGGATAAGTTTCCCCAGCAGTGTTCCATTCTCACGATTGTTCATTTTAGCTACGATTGTAATTTTATTTCATGGTTAAACTGGCATTAGTACACGCGGCTTGCAAACTCTCAAAACACCTGTTTGCGCCGTTAGTAAACGAAAGCCTTCACACCAGCCGGGCGCAGAAGCCCTTCTACACGGAGGGCGAGGGAAGCCGTGGCCCGGACTGGTCACCTTTCAATTCCTTCACGTGGTCGAGCGTACCGGGCACGAACACGCCGGAAACCGCATAGTCCGAATGACCTGCCCATCAGCTCAGAGCGCGCCCAGGACGTCGGCCGGGATGCCGTCCCAAGCACGGCGCTCCGCATCTAACGGCGCATCTTCCAATCGGGTCTTCTGCCCAAGTAACATCGTCGTCCGCGTGGCCTCGGAATAGCTCGGCCAGTCGCCGATCCTTTCGCAGCTCGGGCTGCCGGTTCTCGCGAACGCAAGCCACGCATCCTGTATCTCGGTCGCGAGCCGTTCCGCGTCGGGACCGGCGCCCGCGAACGACTTCATCCCCGGGACGTTGTTGGTGCCGAACACGAATCCCAGCTCGAGCGCATGGCATGCGCCGAGCGCCCCGTCCATCGCGGGCGACTTCCACGTGAAGAGGTAGTTATAAACCGCCGCTTCGCGGCGCGATTTCGTTTCGGCAAGGCGGATTCCGGGCACTCGGAAGACGCGATCGGTTTCTATCGCCGTGAAAAGCTCGGCTGGGGAGGTAGATTCGCCACGCCCGCCCCGGGCCTCACGATAACAATCAATCAGGGCGTTGGCGGCTTCAGGAGCCATCCGGCGGCTGACGCGTGCACACAAACCGTCGCGATCGAGTTGTGCCAGCCGTGTGTCCATGACCGCGAAAAGCCTCCACTCCTCCGCCGTGGCACCGGCCATCACCCCGACACCCGCCGCGGCGCCCTCGGCCACCAGGTCGATGGCAAGCTTCGGCAGCGTAGCGCCGTCAACTACTGGTTGATACGCCATCCCAAGTTCAGGAGTAGGCAGTCCGTTGGGCAGGAGCGTGCCTTTGAGGAGAACCTCAGGGGCGAGCGCGCGCAGAGCATCGGCGTCAATCGGCGAGAAGCCGAGAGTCTTCATCACGTGGGTGGCGACGCGATTGGCGCGCTGCAGCGGACTTGCCGTATGGCACGAACCGCTTTGCGCAATCGCTTTGTGATAGAGACCTCGCGCTTTCGGAGAAGCGAGGAGGGTGCCAACGCTCATGCCGCCAGCCGATTCACCGAAAATCGTGACGTTGGACGGATCACCACCGAATTCCGCGATATTATCGCGGACCCACTCAAGCGCGGCGATTTGATCGAGGATACCTTCATTCCCGGTTGAGGGAATGCGTCCGCCGGTGATGTCGCACAGGCGCAGAAACCCCATCGGCCCGAGGCGATAGTTGATGGTCACCACCACCGCGTTGCCGCGCCGCGCGAGCACCGCGCCGTCGTAAATGTCATGTGAGCCCGCACCGATCGTGAAACCTCCGCCATGGATCCAGACCATCACCGGGCGCGGCGCCCCGCCGGCGCCGGGCGTCCATATATTCAGATTGAGGCAATCCTCCGACATCTCGCCGTTCAGGCTCAGCCCGATGAGCACGCCGGTTGCCGACCTGTTCTGATGAGCGATCGGCCCGAAGCTGCGGGCGTCACGAGTGCCGCTCCAGGATGCCGGCTTCGCCGGCGGCATCCATCGCAGCGCGCCGACAGGAGCGGCGGCAAAAGGGATCCCTTTGAACACGAGCAGTCCGTCCTGCTCAAGACCTTCAACCCTGCCGCCGCGTGTCACGACCGTATTGCTCATCTGCCAATCTCCAAATGGTTAGTAATTAGACTGGGATTTTTCGTTTTTCGAGGCCAAGAGGAGCCTAATTTGACTAATCTGCTTTGGGCGCCAGCCGCGCTCTCATTTCTTCTCGAACCTGATCAATTCCAGTTCAAGCGCTGACGAGAGACCTTATCAGGTTAGAAAGAAGAGAGCTTCCCGAAGCTGATGAGCAGGCCCCGCGTAACGATTCCCCCGCGCGTTCAACCGCCGGTAGTCATGTCTGGATGGGGCTGGTAGGGCGCCTCCAATTGTGCAATCTCCGCGGGCGTCAGATGCACGTCCAAAGATTTCACGGCGTCGTCGATATGGCTTAACTTGGTTGCGCCGATTATCGGCGCGGTCACGCCCGGCGCCTGCAGGAGCCAGGCCAGCGCGACCTGTGCCGGGTTGGAACCCCGTGCCGCGGCCACCTTCGCAACCGCGTCGGCGACGTCATAATCGTCTTCACGGTAAGTGGAACTGAATCGATCGCTTTCCGCGCGCGGCCGTAGCACCTTGCCGCTGCGATCGCGATTGCCGGTCAAAAACCCGCGGGCCAACGGCCGCCAGGGGATCATCGCCACGCCCTGGTCGATGCATAATGGAACCAGTTCGCGCTCGTCCTCACGGTAGGCCAGGTTGTAATGATTCTGCATCGAAACAAACTGATGCCATCCGTGCGCGCGCGCCGTAAATAGCGCCTTGGCAAAAACCCAGGCTTTGGTGTTGCTCGCGCCGAGGTAGCGCACCTTGCCGGCCCGGACCAGCGAATCCAGGGCTTCGAGAATCTCCTCGGCCGGGGTGGTGTAGTCCCATTGGTGGATTTGATAGAGGTCGATGTAATCCATTCCGAGCCGGCGCAGCGAGGCGTCGCAGGCATCGAGGATGTGCTTGCGGCTAAGCCCGCTGCGGTTGGGTCCGTCGCCGCGCCCGCTGCGCAGCGCGCCCTCACCGACCAGGCCATAGACCTTGCTGGTCACGACCAACTCGTCGCGCCGGCCCATCTCTTTGAGATAGCGCCCCGTGATCTGCTCGCTGACTCCGTTTGAATACATGTCGGCGGTATCGAAGAAATTGATCCCGCTCTCGATCGCGCGGGCGTAGTGGCCGCGCGCCTCTTCTTCTTCGATCACCCAGGGCTGCCAGGTCTTGGACCCATAACTTCCGCATCCGAAACAGATCTTGGAGACCGTAAGTCCGGTCCGCCCTAATTTGGTGTATTTCATGAATTTAGACGCTCTCGAATTTTTCACCCTTATCGCTCCCAGCGCCAACAGAGGTCAAGCAGAACCTGTCGGCGGAGTGCGCTTCGCCGGGAGCATCGGGCCGTTGTCAAAGGGGGGCAAGGCAGAAGACACACGCACCGCTTCAGAGCATCAGGTAATTCCTCGGGCAGCCTCGGAATTAAGCGGTGTTAGCGATGATATGGAGGTTTGTTCGCAAAACTCTGCTAAGTTTTGGTTTTATTTGCGCTGCTATCCAACCGTGACGAACGCGGCATTTTGGACCCTTATTCGCCGCAGAGCCCTAGCACAGGAATCAGCGCAGACGCCGATCAGATAGGGGTGGTCCGGGCTGCTGATGGAACTAACAGATTTTTGGGGAAAGATTCGCACCTCACCGGGCAATCCGATCAGTTGCCATCCGCTGATCTGCCACATGATCGATGTCGGCCAAGTTGCGGGCGAACTGTGGCGCGGCGTTCTACCCGGTGCGGCTCGTGCAACCCTCGCGAATTCATTTGGGCTCGACGAAGAAAACGCTGCGAAATGGTTCTCGTTTCTGGCGGCCCTCCACGATCTCGGAAAGGCTACGCCATCCTTCCAATTACATCCGTCGCTTTCTCGGGGAAATCGCGAACTGGTCAGGCGGCGTCTCGAAGGATCTGGCCTGCCTTGCCCAGAGTCTCCCAAATTCGTCCGCCATGGAATCATCACCGGAAAGGAACTTCCGCACATTCTCACGGACCATCACGGGGTCCCCACGGGTCAGGCGGGTCGGCTCTCATCCGTGGTTGGCGGCCATCACGGGGTGTTTCCCACCACCGGAGAAATCCAGGATTGCGAAGGCAACAAGGACGTTCTCGGGACGAAGGCGTGGGCCGAGGCGCGATCGCAAATTGGCGTTGCCTTGGCCGATCTGTTCGGTCCACGGCGCGGGGAACGGATCCAACTGAACAATGCCGACGCGATGGCATTGGCTGGCCTTGTGTCAGTTGCCGATTGGATTGGCTCGGTGGATAGATTCTTCGGATATGCGACTTTCGATATGTCCACATCATCCGCGCTTGACGTGCACAAATACTTCCAAAAATCGGGTCGCGCCGCAAAAAATGCCCTAAAAGAGCTGGGATGGACGGGATGGACTCCCGACCCGCATGAGCGTGGCTTCGCCGACCTGTTTGGTTCTATCGCGAAGCCCGGGGCGAAAATCGTTCCCAATCCGCTCCAGAATGCGGCCATTGACATTGCTGACAACGTCCATGGGCCGATGCTGGCGATCGTCGAGGCCCCTATGGGCGAAGGAAAAACCGAGGCCGCGATGTATCTGGCTGATCGCTTCGCTGCGCGGCTTGGTCAGCGTGGTTGCTATTTTGCCCTCCCCACTCAAGCGACCAGCAACCAGATGTTCACGCGCGTCAGAGAATTTCTGAAAGGCCGCTACCCCGATAACATCGTTAATCTTCAACTCCTGCACGGTCACGCCGCCCTGAACGCGGAATTTCAAACCTTGTTACAGAGGGCCGACGCGGAGCCCGAATGCGTCTGCGAGGACAACGACCTCCACGACCATCGGCCCGGCGTAATTGCGGCGGAATGGTTCACGTACCGTAAACGCGGTCTGCTGGCCCCCTTCGGCGTCGGAACCATCGATCAGGCTTTGCTGGCCGCGCTCCAGACCCGTCACGTCTTCGTGCGGCTGTTCGGACTCGCCCACAAGACCGTCATTATCGACGAAGTGCACGCCTATGACGCTTACATGACGACTTTGCTTGAGCGCCTGCTCGAATGGCTCGCGGCTTTGGGCTCTTCCGTGGTCTTGCTCTCTGCCACACTCCCCAAGGCGCGGCGTGACGCACTAGCTTCCGCTTACGTGAAAGGGCTGGGCGGTAACGTCGCGGTGCCCCCTGATGATCGCTATCCACGCCTAACCTGGGTCGGGCAAGCCGACTCCGGCTCACGGCACGTGGAGACCTCGGAGCGCTCGTCACGAAAGCTGTCTCTCCAATGGATCGACGGTGCTGTGCCCAAGGACGGCGACGCTTTCCCACTGGGCGAACGGCTCCGCGTCGCGCTTGAAGCTGGCGGATGTGCGGCGGTGATCTGCAACACCGTAACCCAGGCGCAGAAGGTGTACCTGGCGCTTAAAGAATACTTTGTCGGGAACGCTGACGACGGCGCGCCGATACTTGATTTGCTGCATGCTCGATTCCTGTTCAAAGATCGTGACGAGAGAAAAGGCGCTGTTTGGTTAGATTCGGCAAACCCGGTGCCCTGGTGGACTTTGGCGATAAGGACCTGCGGGAAGTGCGGCGTCCTAACCGTGCCGTGCTCGTCGCGACTCAGGTCATCGAACAGAGTCTGGACCTCGACTTCGACCTGATGGTATCCGACCATGCGCCGGTCGATCTGATTCTCCAACGCGCCGGCCGGCTGCATCGCCACCCGCGAGCCGACCGGCCCGAGGCTCTGGCGACGCCAGAGCTGTGGATTTGCTCACCAATAGTAGATCACGACGAACTACCCGACTTCGGACGCGGCAACACTGCGGTTTACGACGAGCACATTCTGCTGCGCTCATGGCTCGAACTAAAGGACCGCAACAAGATCGCGATTCCCGCCGAAGTGGAGAGCCTGATCGAATCGGTTTACGATGAGCGGGAATGCCCTAGCCGCTTCAGTGAAGTCATACGGGAGAAATGGCTTTTGACTCGGCAATGGCATCAGTCAGAGTTGGATTATGAAAAACATGAAGCGACGGAACGTTGGCTGAAGCACCCATCATTCAAAGGACAGTTGTGGCGTCTGACGGAAAACGATCGAGATGAAGACGCGCGCGACTTCCATCAGGCTCATCAAGCTCTTACCAGGCTGGCCGAACCGTCCGTAGCATGTGTCTGCCTGTCTGAAATCGAACCTCGGCCATCGAGATGACCCCGGGCGTTTCAACGGCAAGGTATCTGCTCATGCGTTCAGTTCAGATCTCGGACAAACGGGTCTTCAGGCAACTCAAAGAAATGCCGACGCCTGCCGGATGGGCGAAATCGGGCCTGCTTAGGCATCACCGTCTCGTTGCATTGAAACAAAATAACACAGTGGCGTTCGGAAGATATCTTTTACGCCTGGATAGCGAACTCGGCGTTGTAATCGAGGAGGTAGCATAAGCAGGCATGGATGCTCCCACAGCACCACCCAAGGGGAAATAGATGACTTTTAATCTCGTGACCGAACCTTGGCTTCCGTGCTTGATGGCCGATAACTCGGTGAGAGACATGGGCCTCGAGGACACCTTGGCGTTCGCACCTGACATTCGCGAACTTGCCGATCCATCGCCGCTCGTCACGTTCGCTCTGCATCGGCTGCTACTTGCGATTCTTCACCGCAATTTCGGCCCAGAAGATGAGTCGCAATGGAAAGCATTGTGGGAAAGTGGCTGTTGGAATCGTGAGGTCGTCACCGCGTATTTCGAACACACCAGACCGCGTTTCGACCTCTTCGACTCGCAGAACCCCTTCTATCAGGTGGCTTCGCTCGACTTTCAGTATCAGGTTCCCGTTACCAAGCTCGTCCACGAACTCGCTTCCGCGAACAATGCGACGCTGTTCGACCATTCGATCGACGGTCACGTCGTTGGCATCAGCGCAGCCGTCGCGGCTCGCTGGCTCGTTGCTCATCAGGGATTCGCGGTGGGTGGATTGGTCTCGCTTGAAAAAGGACAAGACCCCAAGCTCTTCAAGTCGGCGGACGCGGCCCCGCTCGCCAAAGGCGCCTTCATCCTACTCAAGGGTCGAAACCTGTTCGAAACCCTGATGCTCAATCTGCATCGCTACAGCCCAAGCGACAGCGAACCGTTCGAAGCAATCAACGACCGGCCAGCATGGGAGCGTGAAGAGCAAACGCAGGCTAGCGATCGCTATCCAGACGGCTATCTTGATTTGCTCACCTGGCAAAGCCGACGCATCCGCTTGCATCCCGAAATCAATGAGGGGGCGTTGGTGACTCGCCAAGTGGTCATAATGAAGGGCCATCAGTTTCCCAGCGGCTTTTCGCGCCACGGCCACGAAACGATGCTCGCTTTCAACCGCAGTCTGAAAGCGAAATCCAATCAGGATCCATGGCCGGCGGTCTTGCTTCGTGAGGAGCGTGCGATGTGGCGGGACAGTCTGAGCCTTATCGAGTCTGTCCGTCCGAACCAATCCAGCCAGGAGGAAGGCGATCGCCCGAAGATTCTGGGCTGGATCAGCGACCTGACTGGGTGCGGCGCCCTCAGTCGCAATTCGATCGTTCCTCTTGACGTAATGGGACTGAGCACTGATCGCGCCAAGGTCCTTTTCTGGCGCCACGAACGGCTGCCGCTGCCGCTGGAATACCTCGACAACAAAGCGCCGCTCCACCGTTTGAAAGACGCCTTAGAGGTCTGTGAAGCCGCAGGTAAAGATCTCGGAATGAGCATTTGGGAGTTATCCAGGTATCTGCTCGCGCCCAACTGCGATCAGGGTGGCGCGGCTTCTGCAAATCCCGATGAGGTTAAATCCCTGGCTAGGTCTTTCGCCGCCGAACGGCGATTCTGGCCGAAACTCGAAGCACCATTCAAAACGTTGCTTCTCGATCTCGTCGGCGACGTATCCGCGGACAGCGACGGGGACACCGTTTATGGGAGCGAGGAAATCCCGCGATGGCGTCAAACCGTGCGTTTGGTTGCTCGCAACGCTTTTGAAGAAACTGCGCGCGGTCTCGACACCACCGCCCGAAGTCTAAAAGCGGCGGCACTCGCTCGCGCAGATTTTTATCGCCAGCTTGGCAGGTCGATACCTTTAGCTACGAAGGAGGTGCTTAATGAGCAGGGTCAATCCGCGTGATCGGCAATTCGCTGAATGGCTGGAGAAATTGCGGGACGATCCGCATCGCGGACGCGCGGCAATGGCCGCACTTAAGCGCGCGCTGGGCAAGGCTGCCGGTCTCGTGCCCGACGCGGATCGCTACATCCTGCCGTGGCTACCATCAAAACCGACCCGCCCGGAGGAAGACGACGAGGCTGCATACTACCTGGTGGCTTCGCTTTTTGGATCGCATCAGAAAAGTTGGGCCGTCGATCAGGATCACCGGGGTCCCACCAACTTTGGCGCGTCGATGCGTCTCCTCGCTGATGCTGTTGCTTCCAAAGAGAGTGTCGAACGCCGCTTTGTAGCTACCCTCAATTCAGATTTCGAATACCTCGGGGAGCATTTGAGACACGATGTGAGCTTCCTGAAGGCAAATTCCATAGGAATCGATTGGCCGCAGCTTCTGACGGACATTCGTGGATGGCAGAACGCCAATCGCCGCGTCCAGCGTGAGTGGGCGCGGGCGTTTTGGGGTGAAAGTGTGCGGCAGTCCGACGAGCCCGGCGACGCACAAGAACAAACCGGCGAGCTCGAACCACAATCGTAAAAAGGAGAATCGAATGTTCCTGGAATTGCATCTGTTGCAAAATTTCGCCCCTTCGAATCTGAACCGCGACGACACCGGCGCGCCCAAGGACTGTGAGTTCGGCGGCTACCGTCGCGCCCGTATATCAAGCCAGTGTCTCAAGCGTGCGATTCGCAAAGAGTCGGCCTTCGCGCAGTTCTTTCGGCGAGAAAGGTGCGGATTCGAACTCGGAGATTAATTGTAGAGCTCGCGGAACGACTCTCAGGTGCTCAGACCCGCATCGCCGGAATACATGAAGATAGTCTCAGATGTCTTCAAAGAGGGCGGTTTGGACAGAGCTAAAGCAGGCGAGAGGTGCCGATGAAACGGAGGAAGGACAATACGCAGTCTCATCCTATTCATGGAAAAGAAGGCGATTGATGACATGGTCAACGTCTTCAAAAGCCGATGGCCGGAACTCAGAGTCGGGAACGAAAGAAGTACGCACCAGAACGGTCACCGAACTTGGGGAACTAGTTGGCCAACGCCGTCAAAGCACCCGACATCGCATTGTTTGGGCGAATGATCGAGATCGAAGCAAGCAAGCCTTTTGGTAAGCTTAAGTTAGGGGTCGACGCCGCTTGTCAGGTTGCGCACGCGATCTCAACCAACAAAGTGAGCACTGAATTTGATTACTACACTGCGGTCGACGACCTTCAGCCAGACGCCGAGACCGGCGCCGGCATGATCGGCACCGTCGAGTTCAATTCGGCCTGCTTTTATCGTTACGCCAATATCGATCTTGAACAACTCGCAAACAATCTCGACCGCGACGAAGCCCTCACCCGCAACACCGTCGAAGCTTTCATTCGCGCCTCGGTCACGGCGATTCCCAGCGGCAAGCAGAACAGCATGGCCGCGCAAAACCCACCCTCTTTCATAATGGCTGCGGTGCGCGAGCGCGGCCTGTGGTCGCTCGCCAACTCCTTTCTCAACCCCGCGCGCGCCGACGCGGCCGGAGACCTGATGCGCAAGTCCATTGATCAGCTCGATAAATACTGGGGCGGCCTCACCCGGATCTACGGAACCAACGGCATCGCTGGAAACTGGTTTGTCGGGCTCGAAACCGAGGGCCTCAAATATCTGGGAACCTCGCTCCCAAGTTTCGACTCACTGGTTCAGACCGTGATGGAAAAGATCAGCCTGCCGGGCAACCCAAAGGCGTCATGAGCACTCTGCTAATCCACCTCTGCGGGCCGATGCAGGCGTGGGGAACCCAGAGCCGCTTCTCAATCCGCGACACCGGACAGGAGCCATCGAAAAGCGGTGTGATCGGGCTGCTTTGCGCGGCGCTGGGCAAACCACGCGACGAAAACCCTGGAGACGGATTTCCCACCTTGGCGCAACTGGCCGCTTTGAAGATGGGAGTGCGAGTCGATCGGCCCGGCTCGATGCGAATGGATTACCAGACCGCCGGCGGAACCCATCGCCTTGGCGACACCTATGGTGTCGCCAAGGCGGACGGCAGTCGCCCCGGTCCAGTTACGTCGCATCGCTACTACCTGACAGACGCCGAATTTCTGATCGGCCTCGAAAGTACGCAGTCGCACCTGATGGAGCGCCTTGACGCGGCGCTTGCAGATCCCAAATGGCAACTGTTTCTGGGCCGCAAGTCGTTCGTCCCTTCGGTTCCCGTGCGGCCTTCGGAGGCGCCACCATGGGGCCCCGCGTTGCGAGACCAAACGCTGGAGCAGGCGCTTGGCGCTTACCCGTGGCTGGGAGACCTGCGGGCACGGAGTTACGAATCGCGCCCTTCGCAACTCCTCCTCATTACTGACAGCGACGATTCGTCGGGCGAAGTGCGCCGCGACTTACCGCTCTGTTTCTCGCCGCGGCGCTTCGCTCTCCGCTACGTCAAAACACAGTCTATCCAAACGCCAACGAGGGAAACTTTATGATCCTTTCGAGGCTGGTCGTGAACCCCAGGAGCTACGAGGTCCGCCGTGACCTCGCCGACGTTCAACAGTTGCATCGGACGGTGATGTCTCTTTTTCCTCAAGTCGACGCGGAAGGGGCCCGCCAAGCCTTGGGTGTGTTGTTTCGAGTCGACTCGGACGCGCGATCTAACCCGGTCTTGCTGATCCAATCCCAGGTGCAACCCGACTGGAACAAGCTGCCGGCGGATTACCTGGATACCAACGCGGATCCAAACCCGCAGGGCAAGGATCTGTCCGCCGTCTGGCAGACGCTCGCGCCCGCAATGGCGCTGAGGTTCCGCCTGCGGGCGAACCCAACGCGCAAAATCCAGACCAAGACCGGTCCCGACGGACTCCGGAACAACGGCAAACGCGTCGAGCTACGAACCGAGCAAGATCAGATCGAATGGCTGAGACGCAAGGCCACCACGGCCGGGTTCGTATTGACGTCAGTCCGCGCCGCGCGCGACGTGCCTAACCTGCGGGTGATCGATCAGGGTAAGTATTCAGGCGCGCGTAAGGACCCGTATTACGAGGGTCCGCGATCCAGGCTCACCTTCGCCGCCGCGATGTTCGAGGGCATTTTGACGATCGCTGATGCCGACAAGTTCCGCCGGGCGTTGGAGCAGGGCATCGGCTCGGCCAAGGCTTACGGATTTGGGCTGCTTTCCATCGCCCCACCATACCCGCGTCCCTGAAACGTCATCCCCGCCGGTCAGCGCATCGTGCGCAAAGGAGGGAGTCCGGCATGAAAGATCTGCACATTCTGCCTAAGGTCCGCGATAGCTGGAGCTATCTATACGTTGAGCGCTGCCGCATCGATCAGGAAGCCAAGGCGATCGCGATCCACAACGAGATGGGCAAGTTCCCGGTGCCCTGCTCGACCTTGACCCTGCTCATGCTGGGACCGGGCACCACGGTCACCCATGCCGCCATTCGCGCGCTGGCGGATAACGGATGCCTGGTGGCGTGGACAGGAGAAGAGGGGGTCCGCTTTTATGCGCAGGGCGCCGGCGAAACGCGCTCCTCCCGCCGCCTCCTGCGCCAGGCGTGGCTGTGCTCACATCGCGCTCTGAGATTAACCGTTGTTATGCGTCTGTACCGGATGCGGTTCAAGGAAGAGCTTGATGAGTCGCTCAGCCTCATCCAGATTCGTGGCAAGGAAGGGGTGCGCGTCAGGGAAGCTTACGCCAAGGCGAGCGCGGAAGCCGAAGTTCCCTGGTCAGGTCGCTCCTACCGGCGCGCGCAATGGAGCAGCGCCGATCCTATCAACCGCGCTTTATCCGCGGCGAACAGTTGCCTGTATGGAATCTGCCACGCTGCTATCGTGTCCGCCGGTTACTCGCCGGCGCTGGGCTTCATTCATACCGGCAAGATGCTCTCATTCGTGTACGACATCGCCGATCTTTACAAGGCGGAGTTGACCATTCCGGTTGCCTTCCGCGTCGTGGCTGCGGGAACCGAAAGCCTTGAGACCCGGGTCCGTTACGCCTGCCGGGACTCTTTTCGCGCCGCCCGGCTACTCCAGCGCATCGTGCCGGATATCGACACAGCGTTGGCCGCCACCGCCGCCGAGACGACGGGTGGTCCGGTTGACTTCGACCGCGATGAGGCGGCTCCTGGAGGACTTTGGGACATCGATAAGGGCGAGGTAGCGGGAGGCATCAACCGCGCCGACGACGAGGATGACAAGGAGGGCGCGTAATGGTGGTGTTCATACTTGAAAAGGTTCCCGCCAGTTTGCGGGGCGAACTCACGCGCTGGACTCTGGAGTTGAAGGCGGGAGTCTTCGTCGGCAGCGTGTCCGCGATGGTACGCAACCTGTTGTGGGAGAAAATCTGCCTGAGCGCCAAGGATGGCGGAGCTACGTTGATTCACAGCATGGATAATGAGCAAGGTTTCGCCGTTCAGATGTATGGTGACACCTCGCGCAGGATCGTGGACTTCGAAGGGCTTTGGCTGGTCGGGGTTCAAGAGATTCAAAGAGAATTTTAGTGTTGTCCCCACGCGCGTGGGGGTGAACCGCTATTGCGTCGAGCGCGCTACAGCCACGATCGATGTGCGCCGTTGTCCCCACGCGCGTGGGGGTGAACCGACCTTATTACCGCCACAGGCATGGCCGATTTCGTTGTCCCCACGCGCGTGGGGGTGAACCGCTTTGGCGCGTCGCTAGTATGTACCACAGGTGTTGTCCCCACGCGCGTGGGGGTGAACCGTATCGTGACACCAGATGCACCGGCGGCATTCGGTTGTCCCCACGCGCGTGGGGGTGAACCGGCATCATGGTCGCCATCACGCCGAGCTTATCGTTGTCCCCACGCGCGTGGGGGTGAACCGATGAGAAGTTTACGCATTATCGGCCCGGCGGCGTTGTCCCCACGCGCGTGGGGGTGAACCGATCGCGCTGCCGAGGGCGGACTTGATATCAAGTTGTCCCCACGCGCGTGGGGGTGAACCGCGCAGCCCAGGCGCTTTGGTAATTGCGGAACTCGTTGTCCCCACGCGCGTGGGGGTGAACCGTCAAGCCGCGAGAACAGCTATCGCCAGAGCCCGTTGTCCCCACGCGCGTGGGGGTGAACCGTACAACGCCGGAAGCGCGTGATACTGCGAGACTTGGGCGTTGTCCCCACGCGCGTGGGGGTGAACCGATGGTAACCTGAGCTACGGAGCGAAGATGGGTAAGTTGTCCCCACGCGCGTGGGGGTGAGAACGACTCGCGCTTGGCGGCCAGTTGCGACGATTGCGAGGTGCGGAGTGCGGTGCGGCGTTCTGGCGCGGAGCCGCGCAAGGCGGGGGCGGGCGGCGATGCTCGGGCGACTTGTCATTGTATGTGCGTGCGATATACAATCGGCGGGGTGAAGTGGGACCAACGGCTGGCGGGATGCGAAGGCTTCCAATGGGATGCCGGCAACTCGGCGAAGATTTGGGACCGCCATCAGGTGATGCCGACTGAGTGTGAGGAGCTGTTCTTCAATTGGCCACTTATCGTCGGCAGCGACGAGCAGCACTCGTTGAGCAGTGAAGAACGGTTTTATGCCCTTGGCCGGAGTGACAGCGGCAGACTGATGTTCCTGGTATTTACGATTCGCGGCCGTCTCATTCGGGTGATCTCGGCGCGTGACATGAGCCGCAAGGAACGAAGGATTTTCGGATCGTCATGAAAAAAGCACTGCCTAAATTCAAGAGCGAAGACAGCGAGCGCGAGTTCTGGGCACAGCACGACTCGGCGGAGTTCATCGACTGGCGCAAAGCCAAGCGGGTAACTCTTCCGAACCTGCGCCCTTCTTCGCAGACCATATCACTCCGTCTGCCCAAGCCGATGCTGGATCGGCTCAAGCTCCTCGCCAACAAGCGCGACGTACCTTACCAGTCGCTGCTCAAAATGTTTGTCGCTGAGCGGCTGAAAGCGGAATTCGAATCCTGACCAGGTACGTGGTACTAACCTCCAGTAGCGCGCACCAGCGCCCGGTTCCAAGGAGAACAACAAGGTAATAAGGGAGTTTTCAGGGGGATGGAAAACGGACATCTGAGCTGGATCGCGAACTTCATTTGGGGATTGTGGACCACGTTCTCCGAGACGTTTACGTTCGAGGCAGATATCGCGACGTGACTCTGCCCATGACGGTTATCCGCCGACTCGACGCTGTTTTGGGGCCGAGCAAGCAACCCGTCTTGCAAATGAAGAATCGGCTCGATGGTACCGGCGTCGTCCATCCAGACGCCGCCCTCCGATTGGCCGCACGGACAAGCCTTCTACAGCATGAACTCATTATTTGCGCCGGGCCGAGCTGTGGCACTTATGCGCCAGTTAACAATATTGGCCGCCGGATTTTGGTTTCGGTCAGCAGGGCGGTTTTGTAGGAGGAAACGTCATTCACAATTGACCAATAGAAATTCGTCTCCGCCGACGGTCATGTGATGGAACCGGTCAACCTGTGGCTTGAGCGGATGGATCGGCGGTTTCGCGATCGGGCCGGCTCACGCATCGTGACCAAGACCTACGGTTACGGCGAACACGGGCAATTCGACGCGTTTCAGATCGATGGGCTCAATTCGGTCAACTTCATCGACACGATCGCGACGATGGCGGACGAAAAGGCCGCAGGCAAGCCGATCGAGGGACGTATTCGATCGATGTCGACCAATTTTTAAGTCTTTTAGTCAACCGCGGCCGAGGCTCCAAGCCGCAAATGTGTTATATCCGTCGAGATTAATGCAGACTGGATTTCCTGACCGGAGGGATGCCGAATGAAATCAGACAGTACCAGGATCACCAAAAGCTTTGCAGTCTTTGACTGCGATGCGCACGTCAATGACCCCGTGGAAATCTGGACCAAATACGTGGAGCCCGAATACCGCGACTTGGTCAAACAGGCTTACTGGAATGACGGTACCGGCGCCGCGCTGCTGAATGGACAGCTCGCGCTGTTTGGCGGCCATTTCCCCGCCGCGCGCGTCGAGAAGAAAATGCCGACGATGACCACCAGCGCCCCGGGCCGGATCAACGGTATCACTATTGGTGGCCCGGGCGTTAACAAAAAAGTCCAGCGGCGCCTGCAGCGCATGATGCTGACGCAGGAGCAGGTCGAATATGTCGATCACAAGGGGGCGTACGATCCACACGACCGCGTGAGGGAACTCGACGTGATGGGTATCGACCAGGTGCTGGTGATTCCCACCATGCTGGTCAATGCGTTTCCCTTCATCCGCAACGCCGAGGGCGCCTACGGTCTGGCACGGGCGTACAACAATTGGGCGCGCGAATGGTGCGATACGGCGCCCGACCGGCTCTATCCCTCCGCATTGCTGCCAATTCAGAACACCGATCTGGCGATCAAGGAACTGCAACGAGTGGTGAAGATGAAGTTTCCGGTGGTGCTGATGCGCCCGATCGACGCCAACGGAAATTACCCGAACCGCATCGTGCCATCGCGTGAAAGATCATCGGGCGCAGGCGCATTCGGGATCGTTATGGACCCGCTGTTCCGCGCGATCGAAGAGAGCGGTGTCGTTTTGGGAGTGCATACATTTCCCTCGCCGCTGGCGATGGGAATCGATCCGACCGATAACGCGCGCTCTCCCGGCGACTACGTCGAGCGCTCGGGACGCGGCACCGGCCGCGTCGTGGTCAGTTCGACCTTCAGTTTTATCCTTGAAGCGACGGTATGGCTTAGCCAGGTGCTGCTCTCGGGCCTGCTCGATCGCTATCCGCGCCTGAAGATGGCGATCTTCGAATCCAATGCGACCTGGCTGCCCAGCCTGCTGGATTATTGCGATCGCCTGTTCAAGCTCTACGCCAACGAGCGCAAGACGGACGCAAGGCGGCTCCCCAGCGAGGCGTTTTACCAGCAATGCATGATCTCCTTCGAGGCCGAAGAGGACATGGTGTTCCGGCAATACGAGAAGTTCGAGAACATCGGGGTCTGGGCGTCCGACGTGTACCATCCCGACGCGGCCGAGGCGTGGGAGGCAATCGCGCACATGCGGCAGGCGGAAGTCCCGGCCACCGTGCAGGAGAAACTTATGGGCGCCAACGCGCGGCGGTTTTATGGAATCGAAGGCAAGCTGTTTACGACCGAACAGCCCGAAACCATTGCGCGGCCGGATTGGTTTCCGCGCCATGACGACGCGCTGGAGAAGTGGTGGAATGAGGAAGCGCATCCGCGGCAGTTCAAACGTGCGGCCAAACCATCGACTCCCAACTACTGATGTCATCCATGCTATGAGGAACTGCCGATGAAAACTATCGCCGTTTTCGACGCTGACAGTCATGTCTTTGAGCCGGCCGAAATCTGGACCGATTACCTGGAGCCCGAATATCGCGTGCCCGCGCGTTCAGCTTTTTATTATCGCCAGGAACCCGATGGGCTAAGTACTGTGATTCTCAACGGCCGTCCGGCACCTCCGATCGACTCCAGCCGGATTAATCGCCGCGCCGTGTGGCGGCCCGGAATGGGTCCGGAAGAGATCGGCAGCATTGACCCTGAACAGGGATGCCAAGACAATCCGGGCGCGCAGATTGCCGCGGACCGGCTCGCAGATATGGATGAAATCGGCGTCGACAAGGCGTTGCTGTTTCCGACTCTGTTCGCGGAGTACTTGCCCGCCGTTGATAATCCGGATCTCGCGTACGCGCTGAGCCGCGCCTATAACAATTGGATATACGATTTCTGTACCGCCGCTCCCGGACGTCTATTTCCGGTAGGTGTTCTGCCGATGCAGGATCCATCCTTCGCTATCGAAGAGGCCCGGCGCATATCGGCGCGCGGATTCAAGGCGGCGTTCATCCGGCCGGCATTCGACCATCAGCAGAACTTCCTGAGCCATCGCATGTACCGGCCCCTGTGGCGGGCACTGGAAGAGCTGAACCTTACCGCCGCGATCCACGCGTCCACGGGCCATACCAATCCCGAATGGACTTCGGTGGGAGCCTTTGTTGAGCGCGTATCGGCGAAGCTGGAGATCGGCCACAGCGTGGCGGAGGCGGTGGCGTACGACGCCGACAACGCGATCGCGCTCACCGCAATGATGTTTTGCGGACATACGGAGGATTACCCGCGACTGAAGCTGGCGTTTGTTCATGGCGGGGCGCCGCTGCTGTGGCTGGCGTTGGAGAAGGCCGAGACCTATATGAGCTTCTACATGTTCGATGACGTCACGCTGGAGACCACCGAACTGTTCGGTTCGCGTCCTTACCTGGTGACGTTTTATCCATGGGATACATCGTTCATTTCGCGCAACGACATGTTTCAGCGAATGGGATGTTGGGGATCGCGCTATCCGCATCATGACGCATCCGCTCCGCAGGAGACGATCACGAGATTGCAGGAATCAGGCGTGCCGGAAGGAACGATCGCCGGACTGATGGGCGCCAATGCGGCGCGCGTGTATGGTATCGCGCTCTGAGGTGATGAGGTTGAATAGGTGCCCATAGGCGAGGGTGGCGTCCGGGTGCCACACGGTTTTGGCCAGTTCCGGATCTATCCTGTCCATCGAACCGACCCGGGCTGGCGCAGCGATGGGTGCCGGGGACCAAAACCGCGCTGAAAGCCTTGCGGCTGGAGGTCCTTCGGACTAATAAAATTAGAGATCAAAACGGAAATTCCGGCATAAAAGTACCTGTGCCGGGTCCCATCATAGTCTTCGCAATGCCCGCGGGCACGGCGAAACAGGCGGACTGATATCGACAGCGAGGCTGCACAGATGACCGAACGATCCGAATTGCTTACGGCAACAGATGAAACCATCGACGATGCGGTGCGGCATGCCGACCCCATGGTGCTTCGCGGTCTGCTTTATCAACTGACCGGCGACGAGAGCATCGCGGCCACCGAGGCCGCAACGATCACCATCCGAAATGTCGAGTTAAGCGTGGTCAAGAAGCCGGCGGACGTGGCGCTGATTCAATCCAAGGCGGCCGCATTTCTGAAGTCTTATCGCGACCAGGGCGCCGGCGACATCTCTTACGGACCGCCCGAGCGTCTCCATCGCAGCCTCAGCCTAGCGGCTGGGACCGATATTCCGGCGTCCGAGTTCGACTTGTGGCTGGAGCAATTGGCCCTGGACCCGTGGATACGGAAGCTCGTTTGGCCGGAGACGCCATCCGCGCAAGACTTGCAGAACTTCAAAGTAGCTGTGATCGGCGCCGGCATGGGAGGTCTGAACGCCGCCATTCAAATGAAGCACGCCGGCATCCCATACTTTGTGATCGAGAAGAACGAGGAAGTCGGCGGCACATGGTGGGAAAACCGTTACCCCGGCGCACGGGTTGATTCGCCAAGCCGCACCTACACGCATACCTATGGGGTTAATTTCGAGTATCCGAACGCGTTCTGCCCGCAGCGTGAAAACTTGAAGTATTTCAAGTGGGTGGCCGACAACTTCGATGTCCGTAAGGACATTACGTTCAACACCGAGGTCAAGTCGGTCATTTGGGACGAGGCCGCGAAGCTGTGGGAAATCAAGGCTGAAGGCCCCGACGGGCCGCGCGTTTGGCGCGTAAGCGCGGTGATCGCGAGCGTCGGATTCCTGTCGCGCCCAAACCTGCCCAACATCGAAGGCATGGAGACGTTCAAGGGCAAGGCATTCCATACCGCCCGCTGGCCCAAAGAACTGGATCTCAAGGGCAAGCGGGTCGCGGTGATTGGAACCGGGGCGACCGGATATCAGATGATCCCGGAGCTCGCGAAAGTGGTCGGTCATACCTACGTTTTCCAGCGGACGCCAAATTGGTGTTTCGACACCAAGGGATATCTCGAGCCATTTCCCCCGCAGGTGAACTGGCTGGACCGGAACTTTCCCTACATCACGAACTTCATTCGATTCCGGGTCAGCTATCTTACGGGTCCAGAATTTGTCATGAAGACGATGCGGGCGGATCCTGAGTTCAGGGATGAACAAGCAAGGAGTCAGCGCAACAAGAACGTCAGAGAATCGCAACTGGCGTTTCTCCACAGCAAGCTCGCAAGCCGTCCGGATCTCATCGAGAAGATGACGCCGGTGGCGCCGCCATACTCGGCACGGCCGATTATCGTCGACGCGAATTACTGCATCTACGATGCTCTGCTGCGCGACGATGTTACCCTGGTCACGGAGCCGATTCGGAAGATCACGCCAAACGGAATCGAGGTGGAAGGCGGCGTTGAGTATCCCCTCGACATTATCGTCTATGCCACCGGATTCAAGGCCAACGACTTCCTGTGGCCGATGGAGGTTCGCGGGCGGGGCGGGCAACGGATCGAGGAGCTTTGGGCAAAGGACGGCGCCCGCGCGTACCTCGGCACGATGCTGCCAGGGTTCCCGAACTTTTTCATGATCTACGGGCCGAACACCAACAACTTCGGTGGCCTTCAGATTGTCGATTTCGAAGAGATGGTGACGAGATTCGCGCTTCAATGCTTCAGCCGTCTGATCACGCAGAAAAAGCGCGCGATCGACGTCAAGCTCGATGCCTATTGGCGCTACAACGATGAGGTGGATCGGTACGAGGCTATGATGATTTACAAAGATCCGCGCGCCAATAACTACTACCAGAACGAGAGCGGGCGCTCGGCGTGTAACTGCCCAATCGATGTGCGGAAGATCTGGACCTGGCTGCGCAACCCGGCCGATGGCCGAGCGGACGGACGGCCCGGCGATCCGGAGGCGATAGCCAATCCCCTCGTGAGGCCGTACTTCGGGGAAGATCTCGTCATGGAATGAGAATTTACTCTCCCGTAGCAGGCTGCGGAAAATGTCTCCGCAGCCTGCTCCCTCGTATCTCCCCCTGGTCGGGTCTAATTGTCGGGACTGTCGATAAACTCCAAAACCTACCTCGCCCCCGGCTGCGGACCGGTCCGCAGCCGCATGCCGGGAGAGGTCGGCCCGCGATTCGCGCCAGCAATCGCGCGCCGGGTGAGGGTCAGGCGGGCCTGCAACTGTGTTACGCTACGAGCATTCTCCTTCTGCGCCAAAGCGTTTGGTGTTTCTTGAAGCGTCCGGAAACCCTCACCCTACCCTCTCCCTTACAATTAAAGGGAGAGGGTACAAACCCAAGCCGTTACACGGCGGATGCCGCTGCATTGCACGACCCCAAGCAATTTATCGACAGTCTCTGTCAGGGGGAGAAGATTGAGGAAAGAAGCCATCCCTTCGGCTGCGCTCAGGACAAGCTTTTAGGCAGGGTGCTACGCCGTTGTGGGATTATTCCAAGGGGAACCCCTTTTGTCGCACCCTGCTAGGGGAATGGCGGTGACCTGACCCCGGTTAGTGGACCAACTGCTCACAGAGACTTGGACGATTGCAAGGGCAATATAGTTACCGGTGCTGGCGGGGGTAGCCGAGCGCGCTATGTGGTCGCACTTGAATAAAGTGCTGTCCCCAGGCTCGATTAGATACCTGGCCTCGGCCAGTGAGTAGAAGCGGCATAGTAGTCGTTGAGCGCCCGGACACCGGCACGGCGCACGTCATCATTCGAAAACCGCCGCGCAATAAAACCGAACCCGGTTAAATCCAGTCGACCATGGCGCCGTGCGCCGCGGCGGTCCTTGCGGCCACCACCGCCTCCAGACGTTGTGCGTCAATCCGTTTAGGCGCCCCATCGTGTAGCCTGCTTTTTGGTTGAAGAAGCAAACGCGAGCGGAAACTGCCCGACGATAACTGCGGAAACAGGATTTACCGCGAAGCTAAGCGCGCCTGTCTTCAGCTCAGCGAGCCTTTGCGCCGCTGGGCGATTGCTCCGAGCAATGCGGGGAGGGTTTCGGCGCTGGTGCCGCGCAGCGAATGGTCGCAGATTGGGGTGATGTCGCTTTCGTACAAATTGACTTCGACCAGCTTGCCGCCGCGCTCCTTGACTTCCAGCGCGAACCCGGCCGCCGGATAGACCGTGGCCGAGGTGCCGGCCACAATCACCAGGTCGGCGCGCGCGGAATGCTGCGCGCATTCACGCAACACGTCGGGCGGGATCGGCTCGCCAAACGAAACGGTATCGGCTTTGAGCAGGCCACCGCATTCCGGACATGGCGGCGGCAACACTTCGAGGCTGATTTTTTCCTCCGCATACCTTAGATTGCAGTCCAGGCAGCGAACCTTTTTGAAATTGCCGTGAATCTCAGCCAGCGCCTGACTGCCGGCCTGGCGATGCAGATCATCGACGTTCTGCGTTATCAGGAAGCGCAATACTCCGATCTTCTCCATCTCCGCCAACGCGAAATGGCCGGGATTGGGCTTGGCGACCCGCAGCGGCCGCCACAATTCCTCGTAACGCGGCTTGATCCGATCCTCCCATCCCTTCTTCGGGTCGGCCATGAAGATTTGGAACCCGTTCATCGGCGGCTCGCCGTACTTGGTCCACAGACCGCCCGGACCGCGGAAGGGCGGGATGCCGCTCTCCACCGACATTCCCGCGCCGGTCAGCGCGATTGGATATTTCGCCCGCGCGATCGCGTCCGCCGCCCGTTCAATCTTATCTCCAGGCACCATGACACCTTGCCTCCAGCAACAGTTACCAGCTCAGTTCAGCGTGCACGAAGTGAAGGTAAACGCGTATGCATTCAAGCCCCTGGTCTGGCCGGTGAGCCGCAGCCCGCCCGGCCGCACGTCGTCGTTGGCGACCAGGTTGTACATCCGCGGCCGGTCCACGACGATGACAGGGCGGCCGTCCTCGGACTGGACATCCTGGCCCGCGCGCTGATCGCCGTCCAGCGCGATATCCACGCGTACCGGTCCCTGCGCCGGCGGCGCCATCACCAGGTTGACCTCCTTGGCCGTGTAACGAATCGCGATCGAGGAGTTTTCCGCCAGCGCCTGCGCCGATTCGTCGCCGACCAGCCATTTGCCGTCGAGATAGGCCATCCCTTCCATCCGCACCCCCGGATCGCGATAGTCGCCCGCCTGCCCTGCCGTCACGCCTTGTGGATTGCCGAACTGTCCGCGCTGATGCCCCAGGTAGAGTTCGGGGGTCACCCGATGGCATACCGCGCCGGGCCGGTCGGTATCGCGCATCGGATCCATCGGCAGCGGCAGCCGGAGCGCGGGATTAAGTTCGGATAGCAGGGCCTGCAACATCGCTTCGGTTTCCCGGTAAGCGCCCTCGCCATAATGGTAGTAGCGGATGCGCCCTTTGCTATCGACCAGGTACTTGGCCGGCCAGAAGCGATTGGAGTAGGCGCGCCAGATAACGTAGCTGTTGTCGAGCACCACGGGAAATTCGATTTGGAGATCCTTGACCGCCTGGAGCACGAACTCCGACTGGCGCGCAAAGTTGAACTCCGGAGCGTGAACGCCCACCACGGTCAGCCCGGATTGGGCGTAACGGCGATACCACTGCACGACGTAGGGCAGCGTGCGGATGCAGTTGACGCAGGTGTAGTCCCAGAAGTCGATCAGCGCCACGCCCTTGCCGCGCAGCGCGTTGAGGGAGACCGGTCCGCCCTGCAGCCATTCGCCACCGGCCAATTCCGGGGCGAAGATTGTTTCCTCGATTTCCGGCATTGATCCATCCTTGTGCGCCGCGCCAGCCAGCGGCGCCGCGTTGTTAACCTAGCATAACACGGACGCGTGCCGAATTGGTCCGCGCCCGTCTTGATCAAGGGCTCGCGATTGGGGAAATTGGCCTTGGTAGAAACCGTTTCAAAGGTTGCAATGGAGGACATCCAACATGGATGAGAATGCCAAGAAGCGAGCACTATTGATGATCCCGTATGGGCTGTTCATACTCGGTGGCCGTCATGGCGAGTCCCAAACCGTCGCCACCATCAACTGGGTCACCCAGGCGAGCTTCAATCCGCCGCTGGTTGCGATTGGGGTCAAGCAGGACTCCAGTCTGCATCCGCTGATCAAGGAGTCCAAAAAATTCACCCTGTCGGTCCTCGGGAGCGGTCAAAAAGGTATCGCCGGCGCCTTCTTCAGGCACGTCGAGCCCAAGGACGGCAAGTTCGGAAATTACGCGTTCGAAGCCGGCAAGAACGGCGCGCCGATTATTTCCGAAGCTCCCGCCGCGGTTGAATGCGACGTGGTCGGCTTTTACGAGCTGGGCGATCACAGCGTGGTGGTCGGCAAGGTGACCGAAGCCCACGTCAAGAGCGAGACCGAAGTCCTGACCATGAAGGAGACGGGCTGGAATTACGGCGGCTGAACCGCCGCCGTCCATCCGCAAAACCAACCCGATGGCACCCGCCGCTTTAGCGATTGTGCCGGTGCGCAGCGCCGATCAGATGACGCGGGCCTATGCAATCCGGCGGCGGGTGTTCATCGAGGAACAGGGAATCGACCCCGGCCTCGAACGCGATATCGACGATTTGAGCGCCCTCCACGTGCTCGTGCTCGAAGGCGAACAGGCGGTAGGATGCGGCCGGATGGCGCACTCCCATCGGGGCGCAAAGATTGGACGGATGGCGGTGTTGCCGGACTGGCGCGGCCGCGGAGCCGGACGCCTGGTGCTGGATTACCTGGTCGCGGCGGCGCGCGGGGCGAACGCTGGACATATCTATCTTCACGCCCAGGTCGCGGTCGAGGGCTTCTATCTGAAGTGCGGCTTTCGTCCGATCGGGGCCGTGTTCGAGGAGGCCGGAATTCCCCATCGCCTGATGGAACTCGGGCGCTGAAAGTTAACCGCCGGCTGCCCTATCGCCCCAATTCGCGGACAAACTCATCAACCATCGTGGCCAGCGCGGCGGGCCGCTCGATTGGCACGTGATGATGCGCGTCATCGATCACTTTCAGACGCACCAGCGGGTTGGATTGCAGCGCCACCTGGGCCGCTTCGGCGGTCATGATCCGCGATCGCCCGCCGCGCACCAGCAACAATGGAACGCGCACCTGGCCGATCGCTTCGAGCACGTTAATCCCGTCGCTGCCGACAAAGCTGTCGCGGTCGAACTTGAGAGTGTAACCGCCGCACGCGGCCTGCTTGAGGCTGTGCTCCGCCACGCGCGCCAGGACCTCGGGGGGAGTGTCAACCTCGCGCGGCATCAGCCGGAAGCGCGCCTTCGCCGTCGCGAGGTCCGGATAGACCACGACGGGCAGGTTCTTTAATCGCACCAGAAATCGATCGCGCCGCACGTACGAAGTCAGCGCCACATCGACCGCGACCACCGCACGCGCCGCATGAGGACGGTCGCGGATGAAGGCAATGGCACTGATGCCGCCCTGGCTATGTCCGACGATGACCGTCTCCCTCAGGCCGCAAAAATCCAGAAAACGCGCGACGTCATCCGCATAGTCCGTCGGCCTGTAGGCCGGCGGTGAGACCCATTCGCTGTCGCCATGGCCGCGTTGGTCCAACGCCAGCAGCCGCATGTCCGGCGGCATGTGGAGGGCGAAATCTTCCCACCACCAGGCGTTGGCGGTCGCTCCGTGCAACAGCACCAAGGTCATGGACCCGCCGGGATTCCATTCCAGATAGTGGAGCCTCGGCGAACCGGGCACGATACGGCCAACAGGCGGGGTCATTGATGGTTTAATAGAACGCGAAAAGAACTGCGCCGACGCTAATTCGATCATAGTTTGCCTTTAGCGCCTACCTGATGGCCGGGCGCCACGCAAGCCAGCGGCTGGCACGGCTTTGAAACGGAGGCTTTTCATGTCACGATCTAGCAGGCCGTAAAAAGGATTTTGACCGCCTGTTCCCTGACTCTTATCTCCCCCCGGGGAGAAAATTTGGGCGGGAAGGCAGTTTTCATAGAGGGTCGCTGAGAATAAATTTCCATGTCGAAGTTTGTCAGATGCCGTTGTCAACTCCCTGCCCGGACCTCACCAGGACATCAATGGATGGCTCGCAAACCTAAATCACTGTGGATCACGATCTTCGCCGCCGTCGCGCTGCTGGCCGCCAGTTTCGTTCACGCCGACGACGCCAACCGGGCCAAGGCGCGGGCGCTGGTCGATGCCGCGATTCAACTGACCGACAGCAACCAGGCCGTGAAGATGCTTTGGCAGGCCACCGATATCGACCCAACCTTCAACGAAGCCTACGTCTATCTGGGGCTCTATTACAACTCGCGCGAAGACTTCGCCAAGGTCGTGCAGGTCTATCAGAAGCTGACCAAGTATCAACCCAACGAGGTCAGCGCCTATCTCAATATCGGCGAGGCTTACATGTCCTTCAACCCGCCGCGCTTCGACCAAGCCGCGATCTACTACCGCAAGGCCTATGGACTCGATCCAAAGTCCAGTTTCGCGGCCCTGCGGCTGGGCGAGATGTTGGCCCGCAGCGGCTCCCGCGACGAAGCTATCCGCTATCTCAAACAAGCCAGCACCGACACTTCCGCCAACCCCACGATCGCGGCCGAAGCCACCAAACAGCTGCGCGCACTGGCGGCTTTTTGAGCATCGGCGCCGGCACGCGTCGCACAGCTAACCAAGACCCTGGTCGCGTGACAATGTGTCGTCACGGCCGCGCACGGAATCCACGATCTTTTTTCCCCGTTGTTTGACTCGTTCAAGAAACCACTTGGCCCAGGCGAACTCCGTCGCCAATAGACTCAGCCCCGCAAAGATCGCAAGCAATCCAGGCCCCGGCGTCACCAGCATCACCACACCCGCGGCTGCGATGGTCAAGCCAACCACCAGAACAACCAGGCGCTGCGCCGAGCGATAGGTCCTTGTCCACACTCATCCAAGCCTAACAAGGAGCGCCTTGCGACCCAACGGCACGGCAGTACATGCCAGACTCAACCGTCAAGCTCCGCTCGATGGCGCCGCCCTGCACAAGGCCGATACTCCGCTGACCAGAGCCTGTGCCAGGCCGTCGGCAGGGTCGAAATACTCAGCTTCCACAACCGGCTGGATCCACCGAACACGTCCACCCGTTTAATGGTTTTCATCGGTAGTTTTGACCCGAAATGGGTTCATCCGCATGCTCAGGGTGCGGAAAGTGGCACGTCAGCGCTGAAATCCCTAAAAGGAATGAGATTCAACCGCGTCCGAAGCTTGGCAAGACGTGAGATTCTTGTAATTCTGGCAGCTTAAGTTTCTTGTTGAAGAAGGGAGTGGAGGAGGAGCACAGATGACACAAGCACAGTTGGCCACGTATCTAGCCGAGAAGGTCGGCATCGAAAGAAAACAGGGCAAGGCGGTGCTGGACGAACTCACCGCGCTGGTGGTCAAGCAGCTCAAGAAGGAAGGCGAGCTGCGGCTGAGCGGGCTTGGGGTGTTTCGCAAGCGCAAGACCAAGGCGCGGGTGGGCCGCAATCCTGCCACCGGCGAGCAAATCAAGATCCCGGCACGCACGCGCTTGCGCTTCACGCCAGCCAAGGCGTTGAAGGACGCGGTTCTGGGCGCGCGGTGACGTCAACCTCCGCCGCTGGTTGAACCCGGGGGATTTTCTCACGAGGGGCCAACCCCGACTCCAGCCAGAATCGGCTGGCCGCGGATGGCCTGGCAGCCACTTGGGCAATGGCTCTTTGGCAGGCGGTTGAAAAGGATTTCCACCGCCTGCTCCCTCATTCCTATCTCTTCCAGAGGCAGAAAAGATTAAGCCAAAAAAGCCAGCCTCAACGCCCTGACAGCCAGGCTGCCGAAAAGACGATTTCCGTAGCCTGCTCATCATTCCTGCCACTGCGCGACGGGAACTATTGAAGGAAGCCAGCGTGCTTTCGCGCGATGCGGCTCAATCCACCGGGCTGCCGCAGTTAGCTCGTTTACAGCCCGGTATCTTGCGTCAGCGCGTTTCGGATCGCGTTGAGTACGTGAAGGAAGTCACGTGGGCTGCGTACCTCGCCCATTGCGGCAACTCGCGACAGAAGTTCCAGCTCCTGATTGCTGATGCGGTGCTGCTTGCGAAGCCGGCCGTCGTTCCGGAATTTGTCCCAGGACGATTTGCGGTCTTCGCCGGCGGATGAAGAGACGATCCCCACAGCGTCGGGGTTGGCGAGAAGAAACAGTTCCCCGCAGTCCAATCCGAGCAAGCGCGCCAGCTTGAGGATCACCTGGTCAGAGGGTTGGCGCCTGGCTGTTTCAAGATGCCCCACGTAGGCAGTCGAAACGCCGATTCTGCTGGCGAGTTCTTCTTGCGTCAGATCAAGCGCCCGCCTGCGGTCACGAAGGATCTTGCCCAAACCCATAGTCTTAGCTCCCCCCAAGAACCTGTTTCTTCCCGATAGCGTGCGTTAAGGTATCATAACGTGTGTTGTAATTCATGGGCAAATTTGGTCCCGCTCACCTGATTAGTGTTCAGGCGCATAGCCGTGCGGCTTGGCATACTTATGAGTGTCGTGGCGAATTTTAATTTGCGTTCTGGCGAGAATTTGTGGGAAATCGGAACTTGACGCGGCGGCCGCCGCGCACGAGAAAAACATGCTCACGCTGTACGATTGTTTGCCGTCCGGCAACGGTTGCAAGGTCCGCCTGCTGCTGGAGCAGGTTCAAATCCCGTTGCGGCGGGTCGGACTCGATCTCACCAAAGGCGAGACCCGGACTCCGGAGTTTCCGGCCAAGTTCCCAACGGACGCATTCCCGCGGTTGAATTCGATGACGGACGGCCTGATTTATCGGTCGCCGCTTCACGGCTACGATGTAGCCTCAAAGCGGGAATAATTTCACGGGGCGGGAGCACGTGCGCGTTGGCGCAGAGGCCCTTTCTGTCCCCTCTCCTTATCCTGAGACTGTCGATTAACTCCTAAAACCTACCTCGCCCGCGGCTGCGGACCGGGTCCGCAGCCGCACACCGGGAGAGGTCGTCACGCGATTTGCTCCCGCAAATCGCGTGATGCGATCGGACGTGCTTCGGCAATGCCGCCCTTTACCGGCACGTCAGCCTGAATCTTTTGGACTATCGGGCGCGACTTTGAGACCCGACATACCGTCGATGCTGACCCGGTTGTTCTCCGCCTGATACCGAGCCAAACCCTTCGGCCCCTGGCGTTTCGCCCATTTCAGAAGTTGGGTGCGCTCGCCCTCATAACTGTACAGCGGCACTCCGTAGCCGCAGGAATCGGCGACCCTTTCCAGTTCGACCACGATCACGGAGCGCACCCCGGCGAGGTCTGGAAAGAGCGGCCGAAGATTCTCGAACCGTGGGTCACCTGGTTGGACCGGATCGCCGCAGCCATAAAGCCGCAATATCTTGGGCGGCCCTTCCAAGGCGCAAAAGAGGATGACGATCCTTCCATTTTCCCGCAGATGTGACAGGGTCTCGATACCGCTGCCGGTCAGGTCCAGGTATGCCACGGTTTTCGGATCGATAATGCGAAAGCTATCGAGCCCTTTGGGAGACAGGTTCAGATGGCCGGCGCGATCGAGGGGCGCGGTCGCGACAAAGAACACATGTTGCGCGGCGATGAAGCGGGCCAGAGCGTCGTCGATACTGTCGTAGATCTTGCTCATGATTGCGACCTCGCGCCGGAGCTCGAATATTTTGCCGATCTGGATGCGCGCCGGTCAACGCCACATTGCGGACGCCAGGCCGCGTCTCAGTTCACCTGCCGTGCTGTCATTGGCGGCACTCTAAAACCAGGATTCGGCTAGCCGCGGCTTCAATCGCGGTGGGGCATCGGGGAAGTGACGCATCATCGTGGTTCCGCACCCTGCATAGAAGACGGCTTCATTCCTTAATCATCTCTCCTCCTCTGGGAGAGATGATTAAGGACAGATAAGGGGTGCCGGAGCAGGCCTGAAAATATCTTGGGCGGCCCTTCCGCAGCGCAAAAGAGGATGACGATCCCTCCGTTTTTCCCGCGGATGAGCCACGGTCTCGATACCGCTGCCGGTCAGGTCCATGCCACGGTCTTCGGATCGATGATGCGAATGCTATCGAGCCCTTTGGCGGAGCTGCACCTCAAGCCCGGGCGCGGGCCTCCGGCCGCTTGTACAGGCCTTGTTCGTACAGCGGCTCGCGATTGTTGACCGGTCCGCGCGCGGCGCCGTTGTCCAGCTTGATCGAGCCCGGCACCTGCTCGAACGAGTCGAGCAGGCCGAGTTCCTTGCTGTACTCGCGGATCCCGGGCATTACCTCCTGGGCAAACAGCCGCATGTTGGACATCCGCTGTTCGTTGGTCGCCGGCCCCTGGACGTTGAACATGATAAAGACGCCGGGCCGCAGCACGCTCAGGATTATCTTGATCTTTTCCAGCACCGTCTTGGGCGTTCCCGCGATCAACTGCAGCCGGCCTTCGATTCTCTTAAGCCCGGCGCCCAGCTTGGCCTTGACCTCCTTGTAGTCGATCTTGGCGTCATGGGCCTGGTCGGCGCCCAGGCTCTCCAGGTTCGCGCCGCTGACTCCGAGCCAGCTTCCGGTGGGCTGCTTGGCCAACGAGCGGATGGCGCTCTTGCTGTTGTATCCCGACGGCATCGCGAATTCGGGACGCGCGAAGGCATTCTGGCCGCCGCCGAAGATGAAGTTCTGTGCCAGCTCGTGAGCTTTCTCGTCGGTCTCGGCGACTACCGTCGGCAACAGATAGCCGAAATTCTCGGTGCCGGCCTGGTAACCGTGCTTGGCCGCTTCCTCGGCGTAGATATCCCACAGGTCGCAGGTGGGTCCCAGCTCGGTACCCAGTCCGATGTAGGGGTAGCGATGCTCCGCGCACCAGCGCACGGTCTCGGCGCTCAAGATCCCGGGGATCCAGATCGGCGGATGCGGCTTTTGGTAGGGCAGCGCCCATGGATTGACGTGGCGGTAATGGAAATGCTCGCCCTCGTAGCGCCATGGACCCGGCTGGGTCCAGGCCCTGATGATGAAATCGTGCGCTTCATTGAACAGTTCGCGGTTCAGCGCCGGGTTGGCGTTGTTGAAGAACTGCTCACTGCCGGCGCCGCGCACCCATCCGCTGACCAGGCGCCCTTGCGAAATCAGGTCGATCTCCGCCAACTCTTCCGCCATCCGCAACGGATGCTTGAGGACCGGCAGCGGGTTGCCGATCAGCACGATGCGTACGCGCTTGGTCTGGTAGGCCAGCACTGAAGCCTCGACGTTCATCACGGCGCCCAGGCAGAAGGGGTTGCCATGATGTTCGTTGAGCGCGACCAGGTCGAAGCCCAACTCTTCGGCGTAGCAATATTCGCGGATGTAGTAGCGGTAATCCTCCGAGGCTTTTACCGGGTCGAAGAACTTGTTGGACAGACCGAAGAAAGAGCGGTTCTTGAATACCTCATCTTCGGGGACTGATCGGTAAGGGCGTTCGGTGAAATAACCTACCTTCATGAGACTTCCTCCGGGCGAACTGCTCAGGCAGCCAGAAATTTGTTGACCGCGCGCACGAACTCGAGCGGACGTTCGATCTCGGGACGATGGCCGGCGCCGTCGATCTCGACGACTTGCGCGTTGCTTAGCGCCTTTTTGTAGGCGTCGATACATCCGCGCGGCACCACCCCGTCTTTCGTGCCCCACACCAGCAGCGTGCGAGTGTTATTGCCGCGCAGCCGATGAGGCAGGCTGGGGTTGTGCATATAGGGCTCCCAACCCAGACGCGAGCTTTCGGCGCGGGCGTCCTCAAAGGCTTCGAACTGCTCAGGTGTCATCTGCCCGCCATAAATCTGGGCAAACTCCGGCGTACCCTCGGGGTCCGCCACGGTGGCGCGCAAATGCGCGCGCATCGACAGCGGGAAGATATCGAGGATCTCGCCTTCGGCGGGCTTGATTCCCATCGGACCGACCAGCACCAGATGGGCAAAGAGATGCGGGTCCGCGGCCATCATCTCGGCGGCAATGAAGCCGCCGGCGGAAAACCCGATCGCGTCAACCGGATCCAGCTTCAACTCGCGGATCACCTGCGAATATAGGGCTCCCAGGTCGTGATAGTTGCGCACCCAGTTTACGTGGACGGTCTTGCCGTAACCCGGCTGCAGCGGAATCAACAAAGTGCGATCCAGCGCCAACTCCTCATTCCAGGTCATCCAGCCGGGATACCCCAGTTCGTCATGAAAAATCAGCAGCGGTTTTCCGCTGCCACCCTTAACCATGACCAGCTCGGCTCCCGCCGCATGGATCTTCTCCTCAGATACGCTCGTCAAAATCGCCTCCTGGGGCGCCGTCTTGCATTGTCGCCGGATTCGGACGTGGCCTACGGCTGCCGGGTTCAGAGCGCTGATTAAACGACAAGGTGGGCGGGGATACAAGAGCCGGGCGAACGCTAGTTCCAAGCATGGCCAGTGGCGCCCCCGCCCAGCGATGTACTGACGACGGTTATCGATGGTAATTGTCTGCGAAGCTGGGTGCCGGGATCGCTGAATGCGACCAGCCGGCGCAACCTTGTGGGAAAAGGTGGAAGGGTACGAATGGAAACCGAAGAGCTGATGAAAGGCGTTGAGGAAGCCGCCGAGGGGAAGCTGAGCCCACTGGACCGGCACGTCGCGATGACGATGGCGATCATTGCGGCGCTGCTGGCGGCGGTTACGATGTTCAGCCATCGCGCGCATACCGAATCCTTGAACTGGCAGGAGCAAAACAACAGCCTGCGCACCGAGGCCGGTATCTACCATACGCGGGCTTCGGACCAATGGGCCTTCTTCCAGGCCAAGAACATCCGCGCCCACCAGTATGAGGCATTGCTCGGCCTGCTCGACGTCTTGGCCAAAGCCCCGGGAAACGGGGATCGCAAAGGCCAGGAACTATCACAGAAATGGGGCGCCGAAGTCCAGAAATACGAGGGCACCGAGTTACCCCTATTGAAGTCGCAGGCGGAGCTGTTGACCAACCAGGCCACCCGCTACGAAGGCAGGGCCGGCGAAGCGTTGCGTCGCAGCTACGCCGCTCATGAGCGGGGGGAACGCCTGGACGTGGCGGAACTCGCCTTCGAGCTGGGGCTGGTGCTGTGCTCGCTGGCGGTGCTGACCAAAGCCAAGCCGTTCTGGTACGTCGGCATCGCGTCCGGAGTACTGGGCGCGGCGATCGCGCTAAACATCGCGCTGATGGCCTGACGGATCTGTTCCCTCTCCCGACGTTCTGTGGAAGGGGACGCGGGTTCCGATACACCTCAAGTAAGGTCAAACGCATTGGCGCACAGCCTCTTTCTGTTCCCTCTCCTTATACCTAGGAGAGGGCGAGGGAGAGGTTACACGTCCCGATCAAAGGCACACATTTCGCCTTCATCCACGCACATTTCGCGCGACAGGTGTCAGGAGATATTCAGCTTCAGGGTTAGGAGAAGACGACTGAGAGGTTACGTGTTCCCGGCACAGGTTTCGCCGCCAGCCACCTTCAGTTCGCAAAAAATCGCTCTGAATTATTCTTACATCGAGGCTACGCCCAACCGCGAAAATAACTTCTGGCGGACTCTTCGCGAAACGCCGGCGGTTGAGGGCGAAATGCGTGCCTTAGGGCGAGATGTGTAACCTCTCCCTCGCCCTCTAGGATAAGGAGAGGGAACAGAAAGAGGCTCTGCCCCAATGCGTTTGCGCCTGCAAGGCGCAAAATTAATCCGCTTCAAGACCAGCGCCGCTCGATCCGAGCAACCGTCACGAATCACCTTTCATGATCCCTCAGCCCTGACCGCTGCCGGTTGAGTGACGGACACCTCGGTGGCCTTTGCAGAAGTGCCGGACCCGCCGCCTTCCAGGCCCTGCTGCAAATCACGCAAGGTGAGCGAATCCAGCCGCTGGGCTTCCCCCTCTTCCAGAAAGTGCAGCAAACGGCCAACTCGCGGGTCATTCCACGAATCGCTCTCGAGACGGCGAAAAACGTCATCCAGTTTGATTTGGCCGGGATCCATCGCCAGGAACAACGACCCCTGGCTGGCGGGATGATGTCCCTCGGCTTCGACTACGTAACCGCCCTCTTTGAGCTTTTCGACCAGCCGATCGACTTCGTAGATCGGCTGTCCCAGTTCGGTGGCCAGAGTCACCAGATTGACCCTCTGGTTCCGGTTCACGGAGCGATCCGCCAGGCGCAGCAGCACCACCAGCGTCACATACCGGGCAAAATTGAGTGAACGTGGAAGGGATTCGTTGCGCGAGGTTCCGCGTTGCACGGCGAAGCAGATCTCCACGCCAAACAGGACGATGATCCAGCCCAGGTAAATCCACAACAGCAGCACCGGGATTGTCGCCAATGCTCCGTACACCTTCTGATAGCTGGAAAGGGCAACCCAGAAGCGCACGTACGCCCACTGCGCCAACTGGAACAGCACCGCCGTGAACAGCGACCCCAGCAGCGCCGCCGTCCATCGGACCTTGGTGTAGGGAAAAAAGATGAACAGGAAGAAAAAGCCCACCCACAGGATGAGCGAGGGCAGCACCAGGGCGAGCGAGCGCTCGGCGTGCAGGTGATTGGAAAACGACGCGGTCAAGGTCAGCGCCGCCACCAGCAACAGCGGGATGGTGAACACCACGCTCAGGTAGTCAGTGAATTTGCGCAGGTAGCTGCGTCCGCTCGGCACCTGCCAAATCTCGTTGAAGGCATTTTCGATCGTGCCCAGGGTCGAGATGACGGTAAGCAGCAGCGCGGCGCCGCCCAGCGATCCCAGGGTGGCGGGATTGACGTTCTCAACCATGTGCATCAGGTCGGCGGTAGTCTGGGTGTTGCCGAGCGCCAGGTAGTTTTCGATTAGCGGCTGGACGCGTTCGGTGCCGCCCAGCGCTTTAAGCACCGAGAAGGCCAGGGCGAGGATCGGAACGATCGACAGCGTAACCGTGTAGGTGAGCGCGGAGGCCCACAACAGATCGTTGTTGTTGAGGAAATTCAGTACGGCTATCCGGAACGTGGACACGAGATCAGCCGCCAGGGTTGCGGGGTTGGCAAGTACGCGCAGCTTTCCCGTCGCTTCGCGCCGGTAATTGCTAACGTGGTCCCCGAGAGTCATCTTTCTGTCCCCTCTCCCACAATTAGTTGTGGAAGAGGGTGAGGGTTCTGATACGCTTCAACGACGCTCCGCCCGTTTCGCGGCTTGGAGAAAGTCTCGAGTTTAATCCTCCCCAACAGTGTAGCAGAGCCGCGACGTGACGTCGCGGCTCTTTGGTCAGCCGATCAGCCGCGCCATCCGCAGCGATTCCCACACGATCGCCACGGTCAGGATTATCGTCACCCAGGTCATCGCGCGGATTCGGCCCAGCATGCTGTTGACTTTCTCGACGGTGAAGGGCGGCCCGTCGCCATGGGCGGCAACTTCCTCCTGGCGTCCGATGCGGAAAGCCAATCCGAAAGTCACATAGGTTTGGATGAAGATCAGCAGGAAGGCGAGCAGCAACTTGAGCGAGAGCAGGCCGCCGATTCGCGCGAAATAATTTACCGCCATCTGGGCCTTCAGATCGGTCAGCCGCATCGCCCCGCTAATCACCAGCACCCCGAGCATCGCCAGCGAGAACGGATTGTAGAACCTGAAGCCCTGGATCAGGATAGCGCGGCGGCCGGCCTCGTCGGGCGCCTGCTCCGCCGCCGGCAGCAGCATGTATAGCATCGCGAATTGCACGCCGAAGAATGCCGCCATCGCGAGAACGTGAATCAGAACCAGCAACTGCGTAGTCAATATCAAGGTAAGCAGTAACCCCGCCGCCCAAGGCGCTTCCATCGATTTGAAAAAGACAGAGTGAGGGTGCCTGATACGCTGGCGCGGGGCAACCCGGCGCCGGCGCCGCATCCGGGAGTTTCTCCCCGCAGCGCCGGCCTCCGTGCAGGTTCTTTTTTTCGTATCAGGTTAGGTTCGCGGGCAGCGAGGACGCGCTGAAAAAGCACGGGCGAATGGCGGGCGCCGGCGTGGCGCCCGCCCAACACGTCAGCTCAAATTCATGTTGAACAGCTTGTCGCAGTTATAGCTGATGATCTTGTTCTTGATCGGCTCGGGCACGTCGCTGAAGATGTCGGCGATAACGTCGAGCGATTTGGGCCAGGTGGTCGCGCTGTGCGGATAGTCAGAGGCCCACAGATAATTGTCTTCGCCGAAAAAGCGCGTGACTCGCGGCCCGATCGGATCGATCTCGAAGGTGAAGAAAACCTGGTTGCGCATGTACTCCGAAGGCAGATGCGCCAGCTTATGGTCAGCCATCGGGGCGAATTTCTTAAAGCGCCGATCCAACTGCCAAACGAAATACGGAACCCATCCCGCACCCAGCTCGACCGAGACGAACTTCAGGTTGGGATAGCGATCGAGCACGCCGCCGAAGACCAGGCTGCACAGCGTCTCCTGAATCTCGTGGACGAAATGCAGGCTGGCGAAGGTCAGGAACTCCGGGCTGCCGTCGATCTTGGCGGCCACCTTCTTATCCTTGGCGGTAATCTCGTGCATCGTGATCACCATTCCATGCTCCTGCGCGGCGGCAAAGAAGGGATCGTAGATGCGGCTATGGTAGGGCCGGTCGGCCGGCGGTCCGGACCAAATCATCGCGCCCTTGAGCCCGAGTTTGGCGGCGCGCTCGACCTCTTTGACTCCCGCCGCCACGTCCTCCAATGAAATCAGCGCGACCGGAAACAGCCGCTTGGGCGCGCAAGCAGCGAATTCCGCCATCCAGTCGTTGTAGCATTTGAAACAGGCGAGCTGGAGTTCCGCATCATCCAGGCCGAACAGGGAAAATCCCAGCGACGGATACAGTATTTCCGCGGCCACCCCGTCGACGTCCATGTCCTTCACCCGTTCGGTCGGGTCCCACGCGCCGGGCCGCGCGACCTCGTAGCCCTTGGTCATCACTTCCTTGAGTTCCTCGCCTTCCTTGCCCAACGCATAGAAGGCGGCAACCTGCATATCGGGCACGCCGGGCGCGACGAAGATCGGGCCCTGGCCGGGTTTGTCAACGACCTTGGGCGCGGTGCCGCGAAAGCGCCGGTCAAGCCGCTCCTCCCACAGCTTCGGAGGTTCGACGATATGTCCATCGGCGGAGATAATTGGCACGCTCATCGTAGTCTATATCCTCTGATAGGTTCCGGCCCTGATGGCCTGGTATTGGGTCGCACCCCAAGGGCAACGGCTATTCCCTGCCCTGATTCGCCGCTTGTTCAATATCGTTAGACGGTAATGGCGGCCTTGTAAAGTGCGAGGGGTATCTCCAGACGGAGAAAATCCGAATGAGCCGGAATTTCCGCGGCCGGCTGGTTTCGCTTGCCAGACCGGTGACGATAGCGCAAAAGAAAGCAGGTGAACCCCGATGGCCCGAATTGAAGACTACTACGACCCCTGGAACCCCGATTTCGTCAGAGATCCGATCAGCCGCTATCGCCCCCTGCTGTCGCGCCCTCCGATGCTTCTGGACGGCGGAAAGTTGCCCCCATCGTTGGCATTGGGGGCGTTGCCGGACAAGCCCGTGGTGTTGATCGCGCGCTATGACGACGTGCTGACCGTGATGCGCGACGCGGCGCGATTTTCCAACCATCGGCCGCCGCGCCCCGGAACGGAGCCGGGTCACAACGGCGGACTGAAGTTCTATGGCGCCGCTAATCTGCTCTTCAGCGATCCCCCGGTGCATACGCGCCTGCGCCGGCTGGTAACGCGCGCCTTCAGTCCGCGGCGCACCCGCGACCTCACTCCAGTGATCAAAGCGCTGGTGGTGGAGATGATCGACAAGGTCGCGGCCAAGGGCGTCTTCGAGGTCATGGATGACCTGGCGTGGCCGCTGCCGATGGCGGTAATCGCCGCGATGCTCGGGGTGACGCCGGAGTTTTACGACGACTTCCGCCGCTGGAGCATCCTGATCATCAACGCCGACACCCTCAGTTCGGGCGGCACTTATTCGCCCGAGACTCGCGACGCGGTGGCCAGGCTGCGCGACTACGTCAGCCAGGAAATCGAAAAGCGGCATAATTCCGACGCCGAGGATGTGATCAGCGTGCTGGTGCGGGCGCAGGAGCAAGGCGAGGCCCTTACCGCTCCGGAGGTGCTGGCGTTCGTGCTGCTGCTCCTGCTGGCCGGCAGCGAAACGACGACCAGCCTGATCGGCAACGGTCTCCAGTTGATGGTTGAACATCCAGCAGCGTTCGAGACCCTCAAGCGGCATCCTGAGATGTGGCCCCTTGCAATCGAGGAAATCCTGCGCTTCGAACCGCCCGTGCACGCGGTCGATCGTTACGCCACCTGCGACACGGAGGTCGGCGGCGTCGCAATTCCCCAGGGTTCGCTGCTCCACGTGCTGTTGGCGGCGGCCAACTTCGACCCGGCCAGGTTTCCCGAACCCGGCCGGTTCGACATCGCCCGCGACCCCAACGATCACGTGGCCTTCGGCGAGGGAATCCATTTCTGCCTCGGCGCGGGGCTGTCGCGGCTGGAGGGACAGATTATCTTTCCCTATCTGCTCGAACGCTTTCCCAAACTGCGCGCCGCCGATCCGGCATTCGACGGGCGCGTCTACTCAGGCGCAACATCATACTTTATGCCGCGACGGGTGGGCTCACTGCGGATGTTGATCGATTAACCGTGTGGCATCGGGGACGGAACCAACCTGCGTGGCTGTAACGACCGCGCACAGCCGCTCCGAGGCGGCCTTTTATCCACGGGAATTGAGTGCCTGGAAGGCGCCGGCGTGGTGAGATCCGTGTAGGTCTATCCGCCTCGGTAACAGGATCAAACGGAGACGCGATGAAGGCTCGAGCTGCAATCTATCATGGTCCGAAACAGCCGCTTTCGGCTGAAGAAATCGAAATTGATGCGCCGATGGCGCACGAGGTCCTGGTGCGTAACACCGCCTGCGGCGTGTGCCACAGCGATCTGCACTTTGCCTCGGGCGCCTACTCCATTTCCGCCCCCTGTATCCTGGGCCATGAATCGGCCGGCGTGGTCGAGGCGGTCGGTTCCGGCGTGTCGGAACTGCGCCCGGGCGATCATGTGGTCGCCTTCAACATTTCAGCCTGCGGCATCTGCGAGCTGTGCATGGCTGGCCATCCTGTCCTCTGCACCAATCAGCATCTGACGCAGCGCCCGCAGGGAGCACCACCGCGCTATTCCTGGAAGGGACAAAACCTGACCGGGCAGATCATGCATCTGGGACGGACGCGGCAGTTTCCCGTCGGGTTTGCCGACCGGTTGTTACTGCATGAACGATGCGCGGTCCGGATTCCGCAGGGCGTCCCACTGGATCGGGCGGCTCTGATTGGCTGCGGCGTAATGACCGGAGTGGGCGCGGTGGTAAACTCCTCCAAGGTGACGCCGGGATCATCCGTGGCCGTGTTCGGCGCTGGCGGCGTGGGAATCGCGGTCATCCAAGGCGCACGCTTGGCTGGGGCGCGTCAGATTATCGCGGTTGACATTTTCGATGCCAAACTCGACGCCGCGCGCCATTTTGGCGCGACCGACACCGTCAATGCCGCCAAGACCGACGCGGTTGAGGAAATCAAGCGGATCACGTCGGGCGCCGGAGTTGATTTTTCCTTTGAGGCCATCGGCAGCAAAAAAACCATTGAGCAATCTTTCGAATGCCTGGCGCTGGGTGGAACCGCTGCGGTGATCGGCGGCGTTCCGGCGGGGATACGCATGGAGCTGGACCCCAACTTCCTCAAGGGAGAGCGCCGACTGATTGGCGTTACGATGGGCTCTTCGCGCTACCAGCTCGACATCCCCAGGTATGCCGACCTGTATCTTCGCGGCCGTCTGAATCTCGACGACATGGTAAGCCGCAGGATCGGGCTTGACGGTATTGACGACGCCTTCAAGGCGATGCAAGCAGGCGAGTTGGTCCGCGCGGTAATTATCTTCGATTGATTGGGCCGCGCATGGGTAGATTTGTCACGTAGAAGATCGCCGTTATCGCATCGCAATAATTGCGTACATGTAAAAACGTCCGACCGCGCGGTTCCAGCGTCCAACCAACTTATCCTGGTTTTGGAGTCGAGGAGGTCTGCGCGGAAATAACGGCTACAGGCAAGTGCTCCCATGAACATCGAGGCTGTTCAAATCCGGCCTCGACCAACCATCTCATGTGGGTGTCAACGCCGCCGGCCACCAGACCGAAAAGGTCGTAGTCCAGGAACATGCTGCCCGGCCGCAGGACGCGGCAAATCGAGCGATAACACGCCCTTATAAGTGATTCGGCCTCAAGGTTATGGACCGCCAATGCCGACACGGCAAGATCGAATGGCCCTCCGATCCGCGTACTCCAGGACGGATCGCGGAGGTCCGACATAACATAAGTAATGGCAATTCCCTGGCCGGACAGCCGCTTGCGGGCCTGCTCGGCCATCGGCTCTGAATAGTCCTGCAGCAGCATGCGCGCGTGGGGAAACAGCTTCAGCACTTCCTCGCTGAGGACGCCGTATCCGGCTCCCACGTCGAGCACGTTGATTACGGCGTCGCGCGGCAATGGCGCCAGTTCGAGCATCCGCCGCAGCACCGGACGTCTTTCGCCGTCACGGGTGACGTCGCTGCGTATCCACTGGTCGACATACTCCGGCGAATGCCAATCGTGCTCTCCGATATGTTGGTCGTCAAAGCGTTCGCTCATAAATCCCGCCGCGTAATCCTGGCTTTAAAGCATATTCTATCGTGTTCAGAGCGCGAACGCATTCGGGCAGACGTGCTTTTCAGTTCCCTCTCCTTATCTTAATCCATAAAGCGCGAATGATTTCGCGCCTTGAGCACACAAACACATTGGCGCAGAGACCCTTTCTGTTCCCTCTCCTTATCCTGGGGGAGGGCGAGGGAGAGCTTACACGCCCCGATCCCCGGCACCCGTTTCGCCCACAGCCACCTGCATTTCGCGCAACATCTGCTCTGAATTATTCTCGCTTCAGGCTATTGGTCAGCGCGCCATCTGCACGAACTCCACCGGCACGCCGTCGGGATCCTCGGTATAGAAACTGCGCACCTTGGGAACGACTTCGACGATCTCCGAGATGATCTTCGCATACGGCAGTCTCTTGACTTCGCGGTATTTCGCCTCGACGTCATCCACGTTGAACGACAGGTGCGGACTGCCGATATTATTGTGATGCACCGTAAGCGCGGTGCCGCCGCCCGCCGTATATTCGACCAGTTGGAGCTGAAATGAACCGGCGCGAAGATGGACCACTTTGATCGCCGCCGCCGGATTGCTGGTCAGCTTGGCGAAGCCGCCGTTTTCAAGCGCAAAATCCGATTCAACGGTCATCCCTGCAACGTCGCGATAGAATCGCAGCGACGCTTCGAGGTTCCCGACCGTCAGTCCGACATGACCAAAACTGGCCATCTTCATATCTCCCGTATCAAAGGCGCAATCGCTTGGTGATGAGTGTCGCGGAGATGGGCGGATCCACTACCACGCCAGCGCGTCCGCCATCCGGCGCTTATGCCATTTCGGGTCGCCGAGATAATTGAACAGCGTACGCGACAGTTGGGTATGCGGGGTCAGGCCGTACTCATGTGAAGAGCCGATACCGGCGTGGACTTCGTGCGCCGCGTTGCAGGCCTCCATGTGGGCTTCCGCGGTGACCGCCTTGGCCAGATGGACGCTATCAGCCGCCGCACGCCCGCCATCCAGCTTCCACAGCGCCTCGTAGGTGGTCCAGCGCGCGGCGTCGAGATGGTTCACCAGCCTCACGATATGGTCCTGCACGCGCTGAAAGCGCCCGATCGGAACGCCGAACTGAATGCGCGTGCGGCTGTACTCGACCGACATCTCAAAGACCGCCTGACAACTGCCGACCTGATAGGCGCACAACACCGGCAGCGCACGCTGCATCGCGCGGGTCAGCGCCGCCCATCCGTGATTCTCACGCCCGCCCAGCAACGCGTCCGCCCCAATCTCGACGCCATCGAACGTGACTTCAGCCTGCCAGCTCAGCAAGCCGGGCAGGTTCCGTGCGGCGACGCCCTTGGTTTGCTGGTCCACGACCAGCAGGCTTAACGCTTCGGCGGCGGAACCCGTGCGCACCGCCACTATCAGGTGGGTCGCAGCCACCGCATCACCGACGAAAAGCTTGGTACCGTTGAGAATGAGGCGCTCGCCGCGACGCTCTGCCGCCATCGCCACACCCTGTGGTCCCCACGAACGCCTGGGCTCGGTGATGGCGACGGTGAAGATCTGCCGCCCACTCGCAATCTCGGGCAGAATACGGCTGCGCTGCTCCGCGGTTCCCGCTTCAAGCACGGTCAGCGCGCTCAGCACCCCGGAGTTGAAGAACGGGCCGGGCATCGGCCCGCGGCCAAATTCCTCGTACAGCACGGCCGCGTCGGTCAGGCTCGCGCCGCCGCCGCCATATGCCGAGGGAATCAGCAGTCCGAGCCATCCGAGTTCCGCGATGGTGCTCCAGGTCTGCGGCTGGTAGCCGGTCCCGGAGTTCTGCAGCGCCACGATGGTTGCCTTCGGCATCCGCCGCTGCATGAAGGTGCGCGCGCTTTGCGCGAGCATCCGCTGATGTTCGTTGAGTGACAGGTCCATGGCCGGTACCTCTTCAGTCTCTCACGACACTTCTCCGGCGGCCTCGCGCGTGGCGCGGCCGATTCCGATCCGGCGCGCCATGCTTACCTTCTGGATGTCCGCGGTGCCCCCTGGATGCATCAACACGATACCGTTGCGCTGCTGGCCTTCCAGGAAACCCTCGTCCGAACCCCAGGTGGGATCGGTGGTCAGCGCCTCGGGTCCGACCGCCTGCAGAATCGCGCCGGTCATCCACAGGCCCGCCAGCTTCATATAGAGCGAAAGCTGCGGACCCTCATACGACTTGGGCTGCTTGGCATAGGTGAGCCAGAAATTACGCATACCGAACAGCCGCCCGACCTGGCCCTTGATATAGATGTCGGCCAGGATGTCGCGGACGTCGGGGTCGTGCAGTCAGCGGTTTACCGTCACGAATGGTTTCGCGGCAATACTGCAATAGATGCTGCCAGAAGCGGTTGCGGCCGATGTGTCCGCCGCCGCCGTGCTCCAGTTCCAGATGAGTTGACGCCACCCGCCATCCGTTATTCTCGCCACCCACCAGGCATGACGCGGGCACGCGCACGTCTTCGAAGAAAGATCGTGTTCTTTTGGCCGCTCCTGGCGCTGCCCTCTCCGGCGCCAAGCAGATCCATCGGCTGGATCGTGATGCCGGGCAGGCTCGCGTCCACCATGAACCAACTGAGGTTCTTGTGGCGCTCGCCGTTAGGATCGGTGACCGCGAGCGTCCACATCCAGTCAGTGCCGTTGTCGCTGCCGATAAAGACCTTCTGGCCGTTAAGCACGTACTCGTCGCCCGCGCGCAGCGCACGCATCTTCACCCCCGCCAGGTCGGAGCCGGCGTCGGGCTCCGACAGCAACTGCCACACCCGCACCTCGCCCCGGTAAATCGGTGGCAGCAGGGCTTGGCGCTGCTCCTCGGTACCCCAGACCAGGATGGTCGGGGCCCCCAGCGTGCCGCCGCTGTTGTAATATGGCGGCAGCGAGAGTTCGAGCCGATCGGCTTCCTCTTCCAGGACGATCGCATGGTCCACGCCGAGGCCGCCGCCACCGTACTCCTTGGGCGCCATCGGATAGAGCCATCCCCTGGCCCCGAGCTTGCGGCCAAATTCGCGCCGCTTAAGATAGTTTTCGAGCGATTCCGCGTCGGTGGTGGGGCGCTGCGTGATTCCGGGCGGCACATTCGCCTCGAACCATTCCCGCACTTCCGCGCGGAACCGCTGCTGCTCCTCGCTATAGGTCACTTCGAAGTCCATGTCGTATCCTTCTCCGCCATGGCTCGGCACAGGGGTCGCTTGGGCGCGCGGCTATGCCGTATTACTGATGTGGTGGCGCGAATCGTAGTTCAGGCGCGAAGGAACCGTCAAACCAAGAGGACAGTGAGTGCGGCCAACTTGTTAGCTCGCTGTCTAGGAAGTTTGTTTTGCGCTATACTTCGCTGGACAGCCGCCGCCAATCGCTTTCGGATGGCAGGGGGCGATACCATCGTTAACCAAAGAGAGAATTTATAATGAAGGCAGGAATTGCGCTGACGCTGGCGGGTCTGGGTCTGGACCGCCCCGATCATGAACTGTATAGCGACGAGCTCAAGCTAATCGACTTGGCCGAGCCGTTGGGCTTCGATTCTATCTGGAGCCTGGAGCATCACTTCACCGGCTACAACATGGTGCCCAACCCGACCCAGATGCTGAGCTACTTTGCCGGACGGACAAAACGCGTCGATCTCGGTACGGCGGTCATCGTGTTGCCGTGGCATAACCCTGTGCGCGTGGCGGAGGATATCGCCATGCTCGACGTGATGTCGGGCGGGCGCACGATCTTCGGTTTCGGCCGCGGCACCGCCACGGTTGAATTCGAGCGCCTCGACAGCCCGCAGGACGAATCGCGCGAACGGTTTGCCGAATCCGCCACGATTATCAGGAAGGCGCTCACCGAGGAGGTCTTCTCGCACGACGGCAAGTTCTGGAAAATTCCACCGACCAGCATCCGGCCGCGCCCGATCTCGCATCCTGAAGAGCGCTTCTATGCCTCGACGGTAAGCCCCGAGTCGGCCGAACTGATGGCCCGGCTCGGATTCGGGATGATGATTATCGCGCAGAGCACGTGGGAAAATGCCGCCAACGACTACCATCGTTATTGCGACGTGGCGCGCGCCAGCGGTTATCCGATCCGGCCGCCGTTCGCGCTGATGACGATAATCCTGTCCGAGGATGCCGCCGAAGCCGCGGCGCTTGGCGATGAGTACATCGGCAAGGGTTTTGAACACGTCAACCTCCATTACGGTCTGGCCGACGGCCATTTGGCTAAGATCAAGGGCTACGAGTTCTGGGGTAAGATGGCCAAGGCGTACACCAAGCTGAGTAATCCCGAGGACAAGGCGAAGGCGGTCGAATTTTTCAAGAATCTGCAGATGGTCGGCACGCCGGCGCAGGTGCTGGAGAAATTCCGCCATGTCTTCAGTCTGACCGGCGTGGGCCATATCGCGGCGCAGTTTCTGCCCGCGGCGATGTCCTACAAGCTGGGCGAGCGCAGCGTCAAGCTGATGGCGGAGAAGGTTTTGCCGGTCCTGCATAAGGATCCCGCTTTCCAGCCGAAGAAGGAATCCGAGCGGCCAGCCGCGCATCTTTAAAGCCGGCGTCGCGATTAAATCGAGCCAAAGGGCGGACCGCGTTGCGGCCCGCCCTTTTCAGTTTGTACATTCCTGGAAATGACTCGGGCGCTGGCTGCGCGGTCCGCTGAAATAGTGAAACCAGAATAGTGCTTTCTTGACGGTGGTCCAGGCGTTCGCTGTCATTGTCTTTTTCCAAACCTGCGGAAGAAAGAATCACAAGCCATCGCAGCCCGCCCTTGTTTTAGGCAGGATTCCGACCACTCTCGCCTTTCAGGCCTATCGCCCCTGATCGCGGATTAGGACAGCCGGCCCAATCCCCTTTCAGCCACGCCTGTCTGGGCGGCATACAGCCGACCAACTTCCCTGACCGGGGCAGCCTTGCCATAGCGGTCTTCCGCAGGTACTGCAGCGGGGGAATTTTACTTCCGGACTCGGCGCAGGTAGAAGACTCATGCGGAACAATTGGGGCCGATCACGTTAGGACGAAGCTTCGTAAGAAAGGGCTGAGGGATTTCGATGGAACAGCTTTTGACCGGCTACAAAGTGCTCGACTTCACCCACGCAATTGCGGGGCCGACGGCCACACTTTTGATGGCGGAGATGGGAGCGGAGGTGGTCAAGATCGAGCATCCACCGTCGGGCGATATGATCCGACTCTCACCATTTGTGCGCAATGGCCGGAGCGGATGCTTTGTGCAACACAATCGCGGCAAGAAGAGCTTGTGCGTAGCGCTGAACCAGCCCGCCGGCCTTGAGATCATCAAAGCGCTGCTGCCCAAGTTCGACGTGCTGATTGAGAATTTCTCGCCGGGCGTGATGAAACGCCTGGGACTGGACTACGAAGCGGTCCGCGCGGTCAATCCGGATATCATCATGTGTTCGATTTCGACTTTCGGCCAAACCGGCCCGCTTGCGAACAAACCCGGCTTTGACGGAATCGGCGCCGCCTACACCGGCCACGTCTCACGCCTGGGCGACCCCGGGCAACCACCCGGGTATCCGCAATCGGCCGGCGGCGATGTCGCATCCGGCGCGTACGCGCTGGGTGCGATTGCGTGCGCCCTGCTGCATCGGGAGCGCACCGGCAAAGGACAGTACATTGAACTCTCTCTAATCGACACCTATCTCACCTTCCACGAGACCGCCCTGGCGGCGGCCAGCGCCAGCCGCGGGGCGATAAAATTCGGCCGCGCGGGCGCGGACTGCGAACTGTATTCGCCGATTGGATCGTACCGGGGTAAGAACGGCTATATCATGCTGGGGGCTTCGATCCAGCATCATTTTGCGGCGCTGGCCAGGATGATGGGCAAACCTGAGTTGATTGCCGATCCCCGCTTCAAAACCAGCGACCTGCGCGCGGCTAACCAAAAGATCCTGCGAGAGATTATTCAGGAGTGGATTTCGTCAATGCCCAGCGACGAAGAGGTGCTGAGAGCTCTGGAGGAAAATCATATTCCCTGCGCTCCGGTCCTTACCGTCGATGAAGTCGTTAACAGTCCGATCCTGCGCGAGCGCGGCTCAATCAAGATCATCGATGACCCAATCGTCGGCGAGGTAGCCGTGCCCGGATTCCCGATCAGGTTTGCGGAAACCCCCGCGGTGGAAGACCTTCCCACGCCATTTCTTGGCGAACACAATGGCATGGTTCTGCGCGAATACCTGGGCTACGGAACGGATCAAGTCAAAACCCTGGAGGAACAGGGAGTGCTGTGCTCGCGGCCGGACAAATGAGCCGCACAATCCTGCCGTAACCGCGCCCTCAGAAAACAAGCGCCGTCCCGGCGTCATCGCAAGGCGCCGTTTTGTAAGCTGATCGCAAAAGTCGAAGCCGGCATTTCTCCTGGTCTGTTCAGGACGAAAAATTCATCGACGTCCTTTGACGAGGACCATTATTTCGGCGGCCTTCCCTGCGAGCGTCCTTCGCTATCGCGGCGTCAAAATGGTATTAGGCTCGAACGTCCGTGATCGCGACGCCGATCATCAAGGAGGCTTCTCACGATGAAGTACGTAAGGCTCGGAAACACTGGCATGAGTGTCTCGCGGATATGTCTGGGATGCGGAACTTATGGGGACAAGAAATGGTACCCCTGGATACTGGACGAAAGCGAAGCGCGCCCGCATTTCGCCCGTGCGCTCGAGAAGGGAATCAATTTCTTCGATACCGCCAACCGCTATTCGGCCGGGGTCAGCGAATCGATCACGGGCCGCTGGCTGTCCGAGATGGGCAAGCGCGACGAACTGGTGATTGTCACCAAGGTTTACGGCCGGATCGCCGAGGGCCCCAACATGGCCGGGCTCAGCCGCAAGCATATCATCCAGAACTGCGAAAATTCGCTCAAACGACTGCGCACCGATTATATCGACCTCTACTATATGCATCGATGGGACTTCACCACTCCGATCGAGGAAACCATCGGGGCGTTTGACTACCTGATTAATTCGGGCAAGGTTCGCTATTTGGGCGCCAGCAGCATGGCGGCCTGGCAGTTTTCCAAGGCGATTTACACCGCCCGCGAGTACGGCCATCGCTTCGCCGCGATGCAGAATCTCTACAATCTGGCTTATCGGGAAGACGAGCGGGAAATGATCCCGCTGTGCGTTGACCAGGGCGTCGGCGTGGTCCCTTATAACACCCTGGCCCAGGGCTTTTTGTCCGGCAACCGCGAGCGCGACGGCAAGACTAACACGCCCCGGGCCGCACGCGACGAGTCGGCCGCCGCCTGGTACGGCCGCGACGAGGATTTCGACGTGCAGGACGCGGTCAGAAAGGTCGCTGACGCGCGCGGCGTGACCAATTCTCAGGTGGCCTTGGCGTGGGCGCTGCAGGCGCCTGGCGTCACGTCGGTCATCTTCGGGACGTCCAAGCTGGATCACATCGATGAGGCGATCGACACGCTTGAAGTGAAGCTTTCAACAGAGGAGATCGCCGCCCTGGAGGCACCCTACAAACCCCGTGCGATTATCGGACACGAACAACCCCAAGCGGTGCGGATGCTCAGGAGCCGCTGAGGCGCTCCACGCTACTCGTCAGGAACTCGCAGCCGCGCCCTTATAGCTTGAACACCGGGGAAAATGTAACATCCGTTCTCATCCCGCCATTGGAGTTCAGCACTATGAGCTATCGAGCTATATCCGGGGACTCGCACGTACTTGAAGCGGTCGGCACTTTTCAGGATCGCCTGCCCAACGCGCTCAAGGAGCAAGGTCCCAGAATCGTTGAATGTGAAGATGGCGGCCAGGGATGGAGCTGGGAGGGACGCAAGCCGCGTTCCTTCGGGCTCGACGCCATGGCCGGCAAGTCGGATTTCAAGGAGTTCAAAGACCACGGGCTGCGTTTCGCGGATCTGCGCAAGGGCAACTGGGACGCCACCGCGCACCTGGCCGACCAGGACCTGGATCACGTTGACTGCAGCGTGCTCTACCCGGGATCGGCCCTCGGCATCGCCAGTTCAGTCAAGGATCGGGAACTGCGCCTGGCCTGTATCCGGGCCTACAACGACTGGCTGCTCGATGATTTTCAGGCGGTCAATCCCGCGCGCCTGGTGGCGCTCGCAATCCTGCCGATTGACGACGGAATGGACGAAATCGTCAGGGAGATGCAGCGGGTGGCCAAAAAGGGCTGCCGCGGCGCGCTGCTGCTGACTTATCCCGATAAATTGTACACCGACAAGTACTACGAGCCGCTGTGGGCCGCGGCTTCGGACATGCGGATGCCGCTGCATTTCCATCGCTCCAGCGGCAAGCACGTGCCGCGCGGAACTTCGGACGTAACCGGCAAGCTGATGGTAGCCGGAATCGTGCTGCGGTTTTTCGCGGCCCTCGAACCAATTACTCACATCCTGTTCACCGGCGCGTTGCATCGCCATCCGGGACTCAAGCTGGTTTCGGCCGAGAGCGACGCGGGATGGGTCGCCTATTACGAACGTCTGTGCGACGACCAGTGGAAGCGCCAGCGCTACTGGTCCGAACTGGAGTTACCTAACGCGCCCAGCGAGTACATCCGCAAGCAGATCTTCTTCACCTTCATGGATGACGAGGTGGCCTGCGCGAATACCAGGTTCACCGGTTGCGAGAACCTGATGTGGGCTTCGGACTATCCGCATAGCGTCACCACGTGGCCCAAGTCGTGGGACGTTATCAACGAGCAAACCAGGCACAACACGCCTGAAGAGCGCGAGAAGTTGCTGTGGAAAAACGCCGCGAAGCTCTATCGGCTGTCCGCCTGATTCGTTGTCAAGCGCAATTGTAGTTTGAGAAGGACCTCACAGGCTGGAAGCCTGTGCCACGGAAATCCAGTCAATAATGGATTAAACGGTTTCGTGGCACAGGCTTCCGGCCTGTGTTTTTATCTCCGCGGAGATCGACTGCCGACAGTCCGCACACTTGGCGCGAGCCAGGAAGCTCGCGCAGCGACGACAGGCAGTGACGTCTGCCCCACTGTTTTCAGAGTCCCTGCCCCCTGCCGGGTCCCTTTCGGCCACTTTATCGACACCATCTGAGAGCCAGCGTTGCCCGCGAAATATATCAACGCCAGCCACAGGCTGGAAGCCTGCGATTCTTCAGGTCTCCTGCGGTGACGCGATGCTGATGCCGCCGTCGACCATGATCATCTGGCCGGTCACATAGCCGGCTTCGGGTGAGCATAAGAACCCGGCGACACCGGCAACGTCCGACGGCTTGCCCATGCGCTTGAGCGCGGAGCGCTCGCATGAAACCTTCACCCGCGCATCAAAGCTATCGTCGAGACCGAGCGCGTAACGCGATGATTCGGTCTCATACAAGCCCAGACCAAGGCCGTTGACGGTTATCCCCCGCGGCCCCAGCGAGAAGGCCAACATCCGCACGATCCCTTCCATCGCGGCCTTGGCCACTCCGAGCACTTCCGTGGTGGGAGTCGGGTAGCGCATGGTGGTGTTGCCGGAAATCAGTACGATGCGACCGTTATCGGAGATCCGTTCGCTGATCTCCTGGGACGCGACCAGAAACCCGCCAACATTCATCGCCATAGTACGCCAGAAACTGCGCGGCTTGACCGTCAGCAGCGATTTGGTGGTGGTCGAAACCGCGTTCATGATGAAGATGTCCAGCGCGCCCAAGCCGGTCGCCGCCTGCCGCACCATCGCTCGGGTCTGCTCCTCGTCTTCCAGATCGGCCTTGAGCATCACCGACTTCGGAGCGATCGCCCGCACCTGCTCGAGCGCCGCCGCCGCGGCCTCGTCGTTGTGCCCGTAGTTGAGCGCCAGCGTCGCACCCATCCGCGCCAGGGTCTTGGCGATTTCCAGGCCCACGCCCTTGGTCCCCCCAGCTATCAATGCCGCTTTTCCTTCGAGGCTGAACATTATCGGTTCCTTCGGGTTCCTTACGCCAGGTACTTGGAGGCAACGCGCTCCAGGTAACGTTCCATCCGGCCCTGCTCCAGCGGCGGGACCTGGAAAATCAGCCGATGGGCGCCGGCTTCAGCATAGCCGCCAATCACGCTTTGCGCGTCGGCGTCCTGGGTCGGGCTGATCAGCGCCGAGATCTCGATCGAATTGAAGTCGCGTCCCGCCTTTGCGCACAGTTCCCGGAGCTTGCCGGTTTGAGCGGCGAGCCACTGCGGACCGCCATGCACCGCCGGCATCCAACCGTCGGCGAGTTCGGCTGTCGTCCGCAGCGCCTGCTCACAATCCTGCGCCCCAATTCCTCCGGCGCCAATGAAGATTGGCGGATACGGCTTTTGCACCGGTTTGGGATAGGTGCGAATCGGCGGGAAGCTGATGAACTCGCCGCTAAACGACGGCGCGTCGCTGGTCCAGACTTCCTTCATCGCACGAAGGTACTCACGTGTCAGTTTCCATCGATGATGGAAGTCCACCCGCATGATTTCGGCTTCCTCGCGCATCCAGCCGACACCCACACCGAACAGAAAACGGCCGCCGCTGTACATATCCGCCGACGCCACCATCTTGGCCAGTGCGATCGGATGATGCCGCGCCGCCCAGCAGATCCCGGTCCCGAGCTTGATCGACCGCGTCACCGGGGCGGCGGTGGCCAGCGCCACGAACTGGTCGGGCATGTGCGCGAACGTCTCGGGGATTTCGCCGCCGGTCAGCGTCTGCCAGTTGGGATGGTTGTAGCTCTTGGTGATCGGCGGCACCAGTTGATGCTCGGGGATGAACAGGGATTCAAAACCCAAAGCTTCACATTTGGGCGCAATTACCGCCGGACTGGCAGTCGCTTCCGTAAACAGCACCATCAGACCGATTTTCATTCAGCCACCTGCTAGGAATCCACGACGCCGGTGGAATCGGGGAACAGGGTCCAGCTCGCGTCCTGCTTGATCCAGCCGCTGCTGGCCCAGGTCCCGCCGTCCACATGGATGTTGATGCCGGTAATCCAGCCGGCCAGGTCCGACGCCAGGTAAACCGCGGCGCCGGCCACGTCTTCGGGCTGGCCCATGCATCCCAGCGGCACCACCCGCGCAATCGCCGCTTGCGCCTGCGGAGTGTGCAATTCCCCGGTGTGCGGCGTATCAATCATGTCCGGCGCGATACTGTTGACGCGGATGCCGAGGCGGGAGAATTCCAGCGCCGAGGTGCGGGTGAAGTTCTCCATCGCCGCCTTGCAGGCGCTGTACACCGAGTAGAGCGGGCCGGCCCGGCTCCCTTCGATACTCGAGATGTTGATGATCACGCCGCGCCGCCCGCCCGCGCTCATCGCCTTGACCACTTCATCGGTGCAACTGAACAGTGCCACCAGGTTAAGCTCGATCGATCGCCGCCAGCGCGCCTCGCCCATCTCCATGAATTCCTTTGGGCGCGCGCCGCCGGCGTTGTTGACCAGGATATCGATACCGCCCAGTTCCGAAATCGCGCGGGCCACCATCGCTTTGACCTGCTCGGGATTGCGGATGTCGGTGGTGATTGAAACGCCCTTGCGTCCCAGCGCGCGCACCTGCGCCGCCACCGCCTCGCCGGCGGCTGCGTTGAGGTCGGCGATCACCACGTGGGCGCCGAACTTCGCGTAGGTCAGGGCGATTCCCTTGCCGATTCCGTCGCCGCCGCCGGTTATGATCGCGACCTTATCGGTCAACAACACGTTGGAAGGGTCCATAAGCGCCTCCTGATCCGGGAAAGCAATGTAACTGCAACAACTCTGGGCATCATTGCAAGCGGGAATGGGGGATCCAACGTGATGGCTATGCATGGCTGCGCATTCAGGCAGCCGCGTTTTGCTCTTGAAATGGCGCCATCGACCCTGATTCCACCTTTGTCGCCAGGATGGACATCTTCGCAGGAGTTGGGAGAGATTCAACGCAAGCTGACGGCCGAAAAAAAATCGCCGGGCCATCCTGGGATGGCCCGGCGATCCGCACCTGCCCACACCCGCGGGACGCTCTCGCGGTTGGGTCCGGCGCAGTGGGTCGCGGTCTAATCGTGTCCGTGATGGAACGGCGGGGCCTGCTGATTCAGACTGCCGCTCACCAGTACGCCCGGGTCGGTACCCGAGACCTCGATATCATCGGACGAAACCAGCACGATCGCAGCGCTGTTACTGGTCGGAGCCGACGGACACAGGCCAAAATTGGTCTTGGTGGTGCTAAAGCTCAGCGTCAGGGTGCCGGTGCCGTCGGAGTTAACCGTGTAGGTCCCGGTCAGGGTTCCGCTGCAACTGTTGGTTCCGTCGTTGACGGTTTCGCTTCCCGCCGTGATGTTACCGGCGCCATCGGCGGTAACGGTGCCGGTGCCGTCAACCGTGCCATGGAACGTGGCGGCATACGTACCCTGGATGCTCTTTGCGGAGAAGCCGGCCGGGTGCGCCCCGCACACGCCGGCGCACAGGGCGATTGCCGCCGAGGCCACGAAAGCCACGATCACCGATTGTTTGCTCATATGGGATCCCTCCTTGGGCGCGTAGCGCTCAAGCGCCAGCTTTGAAGTTACTGTTAGTTGCGATCTAATGTCAAGGAGTTAGGAACAGTACAGCCATATAGATACAGGCAAAGCCTGATAAAACAATCAATATAGAGCTATGTATTGCCTCATTGTAGATGATTATCCATTATTGTAGCTACCCTTTTCAGGAGCTGTGCGCTCGAGGTGAGGTTTGGAGACCGCCACGCGCGCCTGGTATGGAAGACGCACATTTGGTGATGCGGCGCAGTCCCGGTATGCCCCAATGATCGGCGGGGGCCGGCCAAACAGCTTGCCGGCTACCTGCTCGTGGCGGCGCGCTCAAGTATTTTCCGCGCCTGCTTCAGATGCGGCAGGTCCAGCATCTTGCCGTCCAGCGCCACGGTGCCCGCGCCCGCGGCAAAGGCCTCGACCACGCGCCGGGCGTGCGCGACGTCTTCCGCGGTGGGCGTGAATGCCTGATTGATGATCGCGACCTGATCGGGATGGATTGCGATCTTTCCGGTGAACCCGGCGCGCAGCGCCGCGCGCGACTCGGCCCGCAGCCCTTCAGGATCTCGGAAATCGACGAAGACCGTATCCAGCGGTTGCACACCCGCGGCCACCGCTGCCGCCAGGCACAACGAACGGGCCAGACGATAGGTAAATTCCAACTCCCCTTTTTCGTCGCGGTTGGTAGCGGCTCCCAATGCGGCGGAAAGGTCCTCGGCGCCCCAGGTCAGGCCGGCCAGACGCGGACTGCATCCGGCGAAACTCCCCAGGGTGAAAAGCGCCGCCGGCGTTTCGGTGGCGACCCCAAGGATGCGGATGCTCTCCGGCGGCAGTCCTTCCCGGGTCTCCAGCGCCGCCAGATAATGCCCGGCGACGACGACGTCGGCGGCGGAGTTGGTCTTGGGCAGCAGGATGCCGTCGGGAGCGCCGCCGGCGATGGCAGCGAGATCGGCCAGCGCCTGGTTGGTTGAAAGCGGATTGATGCGGACCCATAGTTCCGGTCTGGCGCGGTTGCGATGGCCGCCCAGATATTCGCGCACCATCGCGCGCGCGATCGCGAGCCGATCGGCGGAAACCGAATCTTCCAGGTCGAGCACCAGGGCGTCGGCGCCGGAGCCTTCGCCTTTGGCCAGCTTGCGTTCGCTGTCACCCGGCACAAACAGCATCGATCGCAAATCCATCGTCAGCCTCGCTTCTATCCATTCAATCGGATTGGGGTTGTCTCCCCGACCTCAGTATACTCGCCCCGAATCATCCACAATCCATAGGAGAACGGTTATGGCCATCAAGCTCGAAGACTACGCAAGCAAGTACAAGTTCATCAAGATGGAGCGCACTGACGGGATCCTGCAGATGACGCTGCACAGCAAGAACGGTGCGCTCAAATGGGGGATGCGCCCGCACGAGGAGTTGTCATATGCCTTTGGCGACGTCGCCCGCGACCGCGAAAACCGGGCCGTCATCATCACCGGCAGCGGCGACGAATTCTGCGCCGACGCCCTGTGGGGCGGCGATACCACCAAGGTCAAGCCCGACGCCTGGGATCACACGTTTTCCGATGGCAAACACCTGCTGATGAATCATCTGGATATCGAGGTCCCGATGATCGCGGCGGTCAACGGTCCCGCGCTGATCCATGCCGAACTGGCGCTGCTGTGCGACATCGTGATTGCGTCGGAAAATGCCGAGTTCCAGGACCTGCCGCACTTCCCCGGCGGCCTGGTTCCGGGTGACGGCGTCCACGTGGTGTTTCCGCTGCTGATGGGGTTTAACCGCGGACGCTACTTTCTGCTGACCGGACAGAAGATCTCCGCCCGTCAGGCGTTGGACATGGGGCTGGTCAGCGAGGTGATGGCGCGGGACAAGCTGGTGCCGCGAGCCTGGGAACTGGCGCGCCTGATCACCCAGAAGCCGCCGCTGGCGGTGCGTTATGCGCGCCAGGTTTTGACCATGCATCTTAAACGGCTGATGCTCGACAATTTGAGTTACGGACTGGCGTTAGAAGGACTGGCGGCAGGTGAGCACTGGGTCTCGACCCGGCCGCCCGGGTGAGCGGCATCGTCAGCTCTGATGCAGGTCGAAAACTGGACCTTGCCTGCGGCTGCGCATCCACGGCGCAGCCGCAGGCAAGGAGTTCCCACATTCCTGCGCCGAAGCGGCGCACGGGACAGGCTTCCAGGCTGTGCACCACAGGCTGGAAGCCTGTGGCTGGAGTTTTTACATTTCGCAGGCGATACTAAATCTACCCGTCTCAGAGGGTGTCGATAGGTGCCGGAAAAGAAGGGGCGACTGGGCGTAGGTCATCTGAAGAATAGTGGGACAGGCGTCCCTGCCTGTCGTCAGACGCTCAAGCTTCTGCGCAAACTCCTGGTCGTCACGAACGATCCGGTCGAAGTACTCGTCCTGTCACACCCGACCAAATCGCTTATGCTGGCGCTGCATCTGATGGGCTGTGAAGGACTTCCAGGAATGAAGAAATGCCTTGGAGTTATACGGCGCAAACGGCGCTACCAAAGCGTGGACATGATCGTCCATTACCACATAAGCAAGTAGTTCATAGCGCTGCCCCTCAAACCGCTTCATCGCCGCCGCCACCAGGTCGCGTTCGCTCGCATTAAGTTCCTGCTGTCCGCGAGCGAGCCGCCAGGTGACAAAATCGGTGGATTGCGTTTGTATCCAGTGTGGGAGTTTCCTGCGATAAAGGAGTTCGCTCATCTACTAAATAGGGTGGCGCGAGCGAAACCGCTCGCGCATCCATCGACAGGCAGAGACGCCTGTCCCGCTTATCAGGCAGTCCCCAAACCGGCCTTCTCTAGATCAGGCCGAGCCTCGGTCCGGGGGACCGAAAATTACAGCGACCATGTACAAACTCCCGCCAGAGGCTTCCAGCCTGTGCTGCCTGCGGCTGCGCATCCACTGCGCAGCCGCAGGCAAAGCTCGTATTCATCCTGTTAAACAATTCTCTGATTCCCGCAGCGCTGGCCTCGGTGCCGGTTGTTGAAGCCGCGCCCCGCCGCGAGCGGCATCAATCACCCAGTCCTGGTTGAACCGGCAGACGCGCCACGGTCGCGCTCGGAGGACATCGCGAACTGCTCGCCGGCGCCCTGCACCACGATCATGGACTGAGTATCCTTGCTCAAAGCTCTTTGCGACAAGCCGAATTCGTCAAGCAGGTTGGCGCCGATGATTACCAGCGGCCCGGGCGCCTGGCGGGCCAGTTGCGCCGCACTGCGTTCGGCCAGGACGTCGGTATGCAGCCGCAGACCTTCGGCCCGCCCTACCGCCCTGACCATCTCCAGCAGCGGCAGATCGGGCTTGATCTCAATCCTCGGGACCAGGATCACGTGCAGGCTGCGCCGCGTCCGTTTGACCAGGCGGATACCGAGGTCGAGCGCCGCGCGGCCGTGTGGACTGTGGTCAATCACGGCGAAGACCCGGTCCAGCCGCCGCGGCGGTCCCGGCGTCACCACCGCGACGTTGACCGGAACCGTGATGGCCCGATCCGTGATACTGCGGACCACGCCGCCCCTGAAATCGGAGCCAAAGACGGAATGGTGCGCGCCCAGCATTATCCATTCGCTTTGCGCTTCCTTGGCGGCCCGCAGGATATCGGTGGCGGGATCGTCGGTCCACACGGCTTGCGAGGTGACCGCGGTGCCACGCGCATGGACGTAATCGAGCGCCGCCGCCAGCGCCGGAGGCTGCGGCGCCACCCGCTGCTCCACCTCACGCAGGCCCGAACGCACGCCTTCGGCCGGGCGGCGGGCCATCGCGACCACGTGTGGCGGGGGATCGTCGGGACGATTCGCTTCCAGCGCCAGGTCGAGCAGATGGGCCGCGCCTTCCGGATTCGAGATCGCGACCACAATCGCGGCACGCCGTACCGGACCCAGCGCCGGATTGATCGTGGTGGACTGCGCGTGCTCCTGCTCGGCCTCGGTGCGCGGTATCAACAGGTCGATAATCGGAGTGGTCGCGAACGTGGTCACGAGGGTCATCACCACCAGGATCGTAAACAGGGGCGGCGAGATAATCCCCAATCCGAACCCGATATCGAGCACGATCAATTCGATCAGCCCGCGGGTGTTCATGAGCACGCCCAGCGCCGACGCGTCCCGCCATCCCATACCCTGCAGACGCGCAGCCACTGCGCTGGCGCCGAATTTGCCCGCCGAGGCAACCGCCACGATCGCGCCGCACAGCAGCCATTCGCGTGCGCTCAGCGCGCCAATTTCGGTGCGTAGTCCGGTAATCGCGAAGAAGGCCGGCAGCAACAGCACCACCACCAGATCCTCGAAACGATCGGTCAGCTCGCGCGCCATGCCGCTGTCATGCGGCATCACCGCGCCCAGAGCGAAGGCCCCGATCAGAGCGTGCAGCCCAATCGTCTGCGCCGCCAGAGCGCTCATCAGCAGGACTACAAAGACGGTCGCCATCACGCCCTGCGTCAGCCGTCCACGGTTGCCATAAACCACCGACAACCGGGCCATCACCGGCGCCACGACGCCGATCAGCACGATTAGGTAACCGGCCATCATCATCGCCGTGGCCCAGCCGCCCGCGGTCTTGGCCTCGATGAGGCCCAGGAGCGCGGCCAGCAAACACCATATAGTCAGGTCTCCCAGCGCGGCGGATCCCAGCGCGACGATGCCTATAGGAGTGTTGTGGATGTGACGATCGGTCAGGATTCGGGCCAGCACCGGAAACGCGGTGACCGCCATCGCGATCCCCAGGAAGATGCAGAAGTGCAGCGGAGTGACGTCCGGGGCCGACAAATGCGGATAAAGCGGTATCGCGATCAGGACTCCCAGCACAAAGGGGGCGATGATGCCGGATTGGGCGATCGCGACCGTCCCACGGCTTTGCCCGCGGAACAGGGAAGGGTCGATCTCGAGCCCCACCAGGAACATGTACAAGATCACGCCCAGGCGCGAGATCGCGCTCAGAAAGGATATCACCGCCGGGGGAAACAGATAGGTGAACGCGCCCGGTGCGACCCAGCCGAGCAGCGAAGGACCCAGCGCGATTCCGGCGATGATCTCGCCCACGACCAAAGGCTGGCGCAGGCGGCGGAAGGCCAGCCCCAGGACGCGCGCCATCACGATTACGATGGACAGAGCGAGCAGTTGATGCAGCAGCTCGTCGCCGCTCATCGGCCCCGATCCAAAATCAAGGCCCGCCGCGGCAGGGTGGACAGCAATCGGGCCGGCCGCCGTACCGATAAAAAGCAGACGCAGGGCTGGCCCGGGAATCATCTGAATGCGGATGGAACTGCCTTCACGGCAAACCTCTACCTCACACGAACCCCACCCAGTCGGGGCGCCTCCTTGCACCACCTTAGCACAACCTGGTCCAGAAGCATCAAACGGCGCCGGGGGTTGGCAGCCCGGATTTATCGGGGATAAATTGGACCGCGTCGGAGGCCTGGCCAGCCGGCGCCGCACTTTTCCCTGGGCGCCGGACTGTGGCAGTGTAGGGCTTGAAGGTCCGGAAGCTCTAAAAATCGGCCGGTTGCCTAGAGGAAAAATGACCATTCGCCTGAAACCAGCGCAAGCCAATATCACCGAAAGCGACGCCTTCATTACCGAAGCGCTCAAGCATGCCAATGTGCCGACCCTGATGATGTCCATCATCCATATCACCGGCGATATGGGGCTGCTCGACGGGCCGATCAAGCCCAAACGCACGGTCAACGGCGACTATGAGAATTCGCTGTCGGATGAAGATAAGGCCAAGGTTCGGGCGCACGCCCTGGAGGTGCTGAAGGCCTACCGCGGTCGCGGATGTACGCTGCCGCCGCCGCTGTCGGAGCAGCAGATTCACGCCATGATGAGTTTCCTGGTCGGCGACGAGGTACCCCAGGAATACGTGCCGATGATGATGGAGGAGCTGGCGCTGGACGGCGTGGACCGCCGCGCCTTCCAGTGGGACAAGCCGGTCACGACCGAGCAGAAACAGCAGTTCAAGGTGCTGATAATCGGCGCGGGGATGTCGGGTCTGTTGGCGGCGATTCGCCTGGAGGAAGCCGGCATTCCATATGTCGTAGTCGAGAAGAACGAAGCGGTAGGCGGGACCTGGTTCGAAAACAGCTATCCGGGATGCCGGGTGGACTCGCCCAACCACTTCTACTCTTTCTCCTTCGAGCCCAACCACGAATGGCCGCAATATTTCTCGCGCCGCGACGAACTCTTCGCCTATTTCAACCGCTGCACGGAAAAGTTCGGAATTCGCCCGCACATCCGCTTCTCCACCGAGGTCACCAGCGCCCGCTACTCCGAGGACGAGCAGATCTGGAACGTCGCACTCAAGACCAAAGACGGCAAAGAGGAGACCATCAAGGTCAACGCCCTCATCACCGCCGTCGGGCAGCTTAATCGGCCCAAGCTCCCCGACCTCCCGGGCCTTGAAAGTTTCCAGGGTCCATACTGGCACTCGGCGCAGTGGCAGCATCAGCACGACCTCAAGGGCAAGACCATAGCGGTAATCGGCACCGGCGCGAGCGCTGTCCAGATCGTGCCGGAGGTGGCCAAGGTCGCGGGCACGGTCAAGGTGTTTCAGCGCTCGGCGCCGTGGATCTTCCCTAATCCGCAGTATCACGCGGCGGTTGACGAAGGAAAAAAGTGGCTGCTGACCCATCTGCCGTACTACGCTCGCTGGTATCGCTTCCTGCTGTTCTATGCCAGTTCCGACGGTCTGTTGCCGGCGTTGAAAATCGATCCGCAATGGCCCCATCAGGATCGCTCGATTAGCTCGCTCAACGACCGCATCCGGCAGAACCTGGTGGCGAACATCAAAAGCCAGATCGGTGATAACCCGGAGCTGTTGGAGAAGGTAATCCCGAAATATCCGCCGTTTGGAAACCGCATCCTGGCCGACAACGGAGCGTGGCTGTCGACTATGCAACGGGACAACGTCGAACTCATCACCGACGGGATTAGTGAGATCGTCAAGGATGGAATTATCGACGGCGCCGGGAAGCATCACGCGGTGGATATCATCGTTTACGCCACCGGATTTTACACCAACCGGTTTCTATGGCCGATGGAAATTATCGGCAAGGACGGCGCCAACCTGCGGGATACCTGGGGCGACGAGGCGCGCGCCTACCTGGGCGTCACGGTGCCGAAGTTTCCCAATCTGTTTCTGGTCTACGGACCGTCTACCAACCTGGCCCACGGCGGCAGCATTATTTTCCATTCCGAGTGCCAGGTCAGTTACATCATGGGATGCGTCAAGGCGCTGATCGAGAACCACGCCTCTGCGATGGAGTGCAAGGAAGAACCGTTCCGTCGCTATGTCGACGAGTACGTGAAGGTCTGCGCCGGGATGGTGTGGGCGCATCCCGGCACCCGCAACTGGTACAAGAACTCCCGCGGCGTGGTGGTGAACACCTCGCCGTGGCGTCTGGTCGATTATTGGAAGTGGACGCGCGAGCCGGACTTGTCCGACTACGAACTGCGCTGACGCGCAACCCGCGCAATCAGAGAACGGAGATATCGCATGGAAATCGGGATCATGATCACCGCCACCGCCGAGACCGGAGACATTGCCGAGATCGCTCACGAGGTCGAGAACCTCGGCTTCGACTCGTTCTTCATCCCCGAGCATCCGGTGATCCCAATTGACTTCAAGACCTTGCCGCCCTATGGCGGCGGACAATTGCCTGAGCATTACGGCCGCTGGATGGATCCGTTTATCGGGCTGAGCGTCGCCGCGGCCGTCACCAAACGCGTCAAGCTCGGGACCGGTATCTGCCTGCTGCCCGAGCGCGAGCCGATTGTCACCGCCAAGTTGATCGCGACCCTCGATGTGCTGTCGGGCGGCCGCGTGGTGCTGGGCGTCGGCGCCGGATGGCTGCGGGAAGAGACCGAAGTCTTCGGCACCAATTTCGGCACGCGTTGGAAACGGCTGCGCGAGACCACCGAGGCGATGCGCGTGCTGTGGACCGCCAAGGAATGCAGCTACCAGGGCGACCTGGTGCGGTTCCCGCCGGTGCGATGCGAGCCCAAGCCGGTGCAGAAGCCCTACCCGCCCGTCCTGCTCGGCGCCCTTGGCCCCAAGGCGCTGGAACGGGTGGCGCGCACGTACGACGGATGGTGCCCGGCGGCGGGCAAACCCGAATCGCTCAAGCGCGACGCCGACACCATCAGGAAGCTGGCCAAGGAGCACGGGCGCGATCCTCAGAGCATCCGAATCGAACCGTTCGTTGCTCCGGGTGAAGACGGCATCTCGCTCGACGATCTAAAACGTTACAAAGAAGCGGGCGTCGATCACCTAATCCTCTTTTCTCAAAAGGACGCGATCAGAATAGCGCATGGAAGAGCGCTCGAAGTCATCAGGCGGCTGGCGCCGACCGTCCAACGCGCGCAACACGCCTGAAAAGTAGAGCCGCGTCGCGTCACCTATTGGCCTGTGCGCAGCGTGACCGCGCGATCGTGCCCGTCACGCTCGATCGTCACCTTGACCGTCTGGCCGGCGCCCAGGCGCGCCAGATGGTGGGTGAAATCCTTGAGCGTGCTGACGTGGCTTAAGTCGATCGCCGTAAGCAGGTCTCCGCGGGCGACGCCGGCGCGCAGCGCTGGCGCTGATACGTCGGCGACCAACAGCGCGCTGTCGGGCTTGGCGGAGAAATAGCCGGCGACCTCCGGGGAAAGCTCCTGCACCGTGAGTCCCAGGCCATGCACGGATAGGGGCGTGTGGTCGGGCGCGTTGACATCCATCGCGCCGGAATCGAACAGGCGCGCGGAGACGTAGATCGGCGCTTTGGCCGCCAGGGCGACGGCGATCGCGTCGCTGGGCCTGCTGTCGATGCTGTGGCTCCCGTGGTCGAGCACGATAATCGCGAAGTAGGTCTGATCGCGCAGATCGTTGACCTCCACGCGATCCACCTGGTGGCCGGTGGAATCAAGAATATTCTTGATCAGGTCGTAGGTGAGCGGGCGTCCGGGATCATATCCGTGCAACTCTATCGCGATACCTTGCGCCTCGTTCTCGCCGATTATGATCGGCAACTGGCGGCTGCCCGCGGACTCTTCCAGCATCACGTAGGGCAGGCCGTCCTTGTCAACGCCGACGTTGGCAACCTCGACTTTTATCTGATCGGAGCCGGTGGAGCGGTTCGACGCGCATCCCGCCAGGATCGCCCACAAGCCGGCCGATACCGCGCACAGTGCCGCCAAAGACCTGCGTGATTTGAGCATCTGTTCAACCCCGAATGCCGCGAGACTGAATTAATGATAGCGCAATACCGCAAAATTGCGGTCAGGGGCCACATTGCGCCGGCGGCCGGAAATCGCGCGCGACCAGGTACAGTTCGCGCGATCCGGGCCGCGTCGCATTGGTGCGCACGATATCGACCGTGCGGAACCGGGCGCGCATCGCGGCGACCGTTTGCGTGAATCCTTCGCCCATGAAGGCCTTGGCGATCAGCGCACCGCCGGGCTTGAGCATTTCCACCGCGGTTTGCAGGGCCAGTTCCAGCAGTTCCTCGCATCGCGCCGCATCCCGCGTTTTGATACCGCTGAGCTTGGGCGCCATGTCGGAGGTGATCAGGTCGGCGGGGCCGCCGAGCAGATCGAGCGCCGTCTGCCGCACCGCCGGCGCGGCCATGTCGCCGGTGAGCACCGCTACCTTGGGCGAGGGCGCCGGACATGCCACCAGATCGACGCCCACCACTTTGGCCTCATCGCTCACCATCGGGGCGATTATCGCCAGCCATCCGCCGGGCGCGCAGCCGAGGTCGAGCACGCGCATGCGCGGGCGGACCAGGCGGTAGCGCTGGAGCAGTTCGCTCAATTTAAAGGCCGCGCGCGACGGCAGCCCCTGCTCGCGCGCGCGCTTAAAGTACTTGTCGCGCGGCTGATAATTAGCCATCACTAAAAACGATAGCAGGATTTTCGCGCAGCCGCTTTCGACATCCGCGCAAAGCGGTTATCTTAAGACCCTCCCGTTCAACGATCTTCATCGGCACGGTTTTAATGGTTCCAGTAAAGCTTGACGACCTGAATCCCGCTCAGCTCGAAGCGGTAACCGCCGGCGACGGACCGATCCTGATCTTGGCCGGAGCCGGTTCGGGCAAGACCCGCGTTCTGACTTATCGTATTGCTTACCTGCTGACCGAGCGCAAGCTCGACCCCAATGAACTACTCGCGGTCACCTTCACCAACAAGGCCGCCGCCGAAATGAGAGAGCGCCTCCATACCCTGTTGGGCGCGCAGGCCGGACGGTTGTGGATCGCAACTTTTCATTCGGCCTGCGCACGCATCCTGCGCCAGGAAATCGAGCGGCTGGGCTACCGGCGCAACTTCACCGTTTTCGACGAGTCCGACTCCGCCAGCACGCTCAACCGCGCGATCGAAGCCGCCAATCTTCCCGGCGCGCCCAACCTGGGCATCATCCGGATGCGGATCGATCAAGCCAAGAACGAGGGGCTGAGTCCGCAGGATTTGGCCGCGACCGATACCAGCTCCAACGGGCCGACGATCGCCGAGATTTATCGCCATTATCAGGAGCGCCTGCGCGAACTCAACGCGGTGGATTTCGGCGACTTGCTGCTGCTGGTCCATCAGCTCTTTCATCAACATCCCGACGTGCTGGAACGCTGGCGCGCGCGTTTCAACTACCTGCTGGTGGACGAGTACCAGGACACCAACCGGGTCCAGTATCTGTTGCTGCGCGCGCTGGCCGCGGGCAAGGACAACATCTGCGTGGTCGGCGACGAGGACCAGTCGATCTACCGCTGGCGCGGCGCGGACATCCACAACATCCTGGAGTTCGAGCACGATTTTCCGGCCGCGCGGATCTTCAAGCTGGAGCAGAACTATCGTTCGACCAAGACCATCCTGGCCGCCGCTCACAGCGTGATCGTCAACAATCACGAGCGCAAAGAAAAACAGTTATGGACCGAAAATGAGCCGGGCGACCCGGTCACCTGCTACACCGCGACCACCGAACGCGACGAGGCGGATTTCATCGGGCGCGAAATCGCGCAACTGTGCCAGGATTTGTTCAAGCCCTCGGACGTGGTGGTCTTCTACCGCACCAACGCGCAAAGCCGGGTGATCGAAGAGGCGCTGGTGCGCCGGCGCATCCCTTATTACGTAGTCGGCGGACTGCGCTTTTACGACCAGCGCGAAATCAAGGACCTGCTGGCGTATTTGCGCGTGGTCTCCAATCCGGCCGACGCAGTCAGCCTGACCCGATTGATTGGCACCCCGCCGCGCGGTATCGGCGCCCGCAGCATCGAGGCGATGGACGCGATGGCTGGGCGCGAGCGGATGAGCCTGTTCGACACGCTGGGCCGGGCCGAGACGGAATCGTCGATCGCACTGCGTATCTCGCGCCAGATAACCGCACTGCATGAATGGATGCGCAACCTGGTAAATGAGGCGGCCACGATGACCGTGCGCGCAATCCTGGACGAAATCGTCGAGCGCAGCGGCTATATCGCCTATCTGGAAGGACTGGCCGACGGGAGCTCCCGGCGAGAAAGCGTGGCCGAATTGGCGTCCGCGGCCGACACCTTCGACGCTGAGTTCGGCGGTCCCGGCGGACTCGGCGAATTCCTGGAGCGGGTCGCGCTGGTGAACGACGCCGACCAGGTGGCGCAAAAAGGCGGCAGCGTCGCGCTGATGACGCTGCATACCTGCAAGGGGCTGGAGTATCCGGTGGTGTTCATCGCCGGGATGGAAGAAGGGCTGTTTCCGCATAATCGTTCGCAGGGCAGCCCGAGCGAAATCGAAGAAGAGCGCCGCCTGCTTTACGTCGGGATGACGCGGGCGCGCCGGCTGCTGTATCTCACCAACACGCTCTCGCGAGAGCTGTTCGGCACGCGTCAGGAATCGCGTCCATCGCGCTTTCTGGCCGAGATCGATCCTACCTTAATCCGCAGAGTCGGACCGCCGCCGCGCAACGCACCGATCCGGATGCCGTCAAACGAACCTTACGTCGACTACTCCGAAAGCCAGATCAGCCCCGATCAGGAAGCCGATGGCGAGATTGCGGTAGGAATGCGGGTGGAGCATCCGACCTTCGGTGCAGGCGTCGTGCGCCGGCGTGAGGGGCGCGGAGAGGGCGCCAAGGCCTGGGTGTTTTTCGATCGGGCGGGGACCAAGCTGCTGATGCTCAAATTCGCCAAGCTGCGCCCGATTGCCCAGTAGCCTGGCGTCATTTATCATTTTCTCAGGTGAAACGATGCATATGCGACGCGCTACCCAGCTTTTGGGGCGGGAAACGTTCGGACGCAAACTGGCAGCTTTTTGCGGTTTGCTGGCGATCGTGGCGGTGATCTTGGGCGCCATTACGCCCCGGGTATTTGGCTGGAGCGAGGCGGACTTCGCACGCCGCACCCTGGTGGCCTATCCGGTGCCGCCCGGACGCGACAACATCATCGGCGAAATCCTCACTTACAGGATCAAGAAGGGCGACACCTTGCTGGACGTCGGCCGCTACTATGACCTGTCGGGCAAGGAAATCTCCGAAGCCAACAATCACATGGATTGGTGGGGACCGCCGGTCGGCGCCGAGATTATCCTGCCGACTCAGCATATCCTGCCCGAGAGCAGGCGTCAGGGCGTGGTGATGAACATCCCTGAGATGCGGATCTATTACTACCCGGTGCCGATCGTCATCAAGGGCAAAGGCAAGCACAAAACCACCGTCGCCGCGGAGGATCCTGCGCGAGTTGTTTATACGTTTCCCGTCGGCCTGGGCCGGTTTGACTGGAAGACCCCGGTCGGCGCCTTCAAAATTCGCGGCAAAACCAAGGACCCGACCTGGAATGTGCCCGACGATATCTACCAGGAACATCTGGAACGCGACGGCGAGGCCGAGCATTCGGTGGCCGGCGGCGACCCCGATAATCCGCTGGGACGCTACCGCATCGAACTGACCTTGCCATTGTACGCTTTGCACGGCACCAACGTGCCCTGGGGCGTCGGCATGACGGTGAGCCATGGATGCGTGCGGCTTTACCCGGAAGATATCGACGTGCTGTTTCACATGGTCAAGGTCGGAATGCCGGGACAGTTCGTTTACGAACCGGTGAAGTTCGGATGGCGCGCCAATCGGCTCTACGTCGAGGTGCATGACGATCTCTACGGGATGTATCCGGGACTTTGGAATCACACCACCAAGGAGGTCGCGCGCCTGGGATTGACTGACCAGGTGGACATGAACGCGCTGCAAAAGGCGGTGGTGGACAAGACCGGAGTACCAACCTTCGTCGGCCGCAGCATGGAGGCCTCAACTTCGTCCTAGCCACGACGCCGCCGGTTTGGAGACCGCCTGAATAAGTGGGACAGGCGTCCCTGCCTGTCGTCGACGCGCGAGCTTCCGGGCTCGCGCCACCTCTCAGAGATGGGTCACCGCTGCACTGGCCGTATCCATGGATACTGGTCAAGCCGCCACCCGGCGTTGGCTCGCATCAAGTTACTGCTGTCGGCCAGCGAGCCGCCAAGTGACGAAATAGGTGGATTGCGCTTGCCTCCAGTGTGGGAGTTTCCTGCGATAAACGAGTTCGCTCATCTGCTAAATAGGGTGGCGCGAGCCAAACAGCTCGCGCATCCATCGACAGGCAGGGACGCCTGTCCCACTTATTCAGGCGGTCCCCAAACCCGACCTTCACTCGATCAGCCCGAGGCTTCAGTTCCGCACACCAGGGTGGCGCGAGCCATCTTATCGACACACTCTGAGCGGATAGATGTAGTTTCCTTGGGAAATGTACAAACTCCAGTGGCGGGCGGGGACGCCCGCCCTACTGACAAGTGGGCGCTTGTACCCCTGCATCGATAGGAACGCGAGAGCGAACCGGGCATCAGCCGGAGCGGCGGACGGCGTGCAGCGCTTCGGGCTTGCCGGTGGCGGGACCGGATCTCAGCGTGGACAGGCGGTCGAGAATCACGTTGGCCACCTCGTCCTTGCTCAGTTGCGGATACGGATGCCTGATCCCGTCGCGCGCGATCAGGGTCACGATATTGGTATCGACGCCGAACCCCGCCCCTTCCATGGTCACGTCGTTGGCGACGATCAAATCCAGGCCCTTGAACTGCAGCTTGCCTAAGGCGTTGGCCTCGGTATCCTGGGTTTCGGCGGCGAAGCCGATCAGCAGCCGATCGCCCTTTTGCGCGGCCAACCGGGGCATTTCGTCCTCGATCGGGGCCAGTTCCAGCCGCATCCCTTGGGCGCGCTTCTTAACCTTGTGCGGCGCTACGGTCGCGGGCCTGAAGTCGGCCACCGCCGCCGCCATGATTAGCACCGAGCTCCACGAAAAGTTGCGCGCCGTGCCCTCCAGCAGATCAGCCGCGCTGACGGCGTCGATTCGCTCCACGCCGCGCGGATTGGGCAGCGCCGTCGGACCCGACACCAGCCTGACCTGCGCGCCTCTGCGCCAGGCGGCGCGCGCCAGCGCATAGCCCATCTTGCCCGACGAGCGGTTGGAGACGAAGCGCACCGGATCGATCGCCTCCTGGGTCGGACCAGCGGTGATGAGAATCCGTTCACCCGCGAGATCGGCGGGAGTAGCGAGCCGCTCCAGCTCTTCGACGATCGCGGCTGGATCGCACAAGCGGCCCTTGCCCTCGTAGCCGCAGGCCAGCGCACCTTCCTGCGGGTCGATAATCGCCACGCCGCGCGCGACCAGTCGCGCCAGGTTCTCAGTGACCGTCGGATGGTTGTACATGTTGACGTTCATCGCTGGGGCAAATGCCACCGGGCAATGGGCGGCCAGCAGCACCGTGGTCACGATGTCGTCGGCGATTCCGGCCGCGGCCTTGGCGATGATATCGGCGCTGGCCGGCGCGATCACGATCACGTCGGCGGTATCGGCCAGGCGGATATGACCAATTTGCGATTCCTGGGTCAGGTTGAAAGTTTCAGTGGCGACCGGATTGCCGCTTAAGGTCTGCAGCGTCAGCGGGGTAATGAACTCGCAGGCGTTGCGGGTCATCATCACTTTGACCGTCGCCTCGCGCGCGGTCAGCAGCCGGATCAGCTCGGCGGCCTTGTAGGCCGCGATACCGCCGCTTACACCCAGGACTATCGTCTTGCCGGTCAGGGTACCCATGTCGGTTCATCCTATATGAAATGGACGGTTGAGGTGTACCAGGCATCGTGAAGGTCCCGGGAGTATCGATCGAGGTTTATCGCTCTCGGGTGTCGCAGGCGCGCCGCGCCCCAAAGAATGGCGCTCTAGGCGACTGCCTTGATATCAAGCCGGGCGCACGACCTGTCCGGGCAGGGCGCCGGTGTATTGGGCATGGTCGTAAACCAATTCGCCGTTGACGATGGTGTGGTGGACACCGGTTGCCGGCATCACCAGGCGGCGGCGCCCGCCGGGGAGGTCGTGCCGCATGACTCCCTTAAGGCCCGAGCCGACGGTTTGTGGATCGAAGATCGCGATGTCCGCGGCGGCGCCAACAACCAGACGCCCGCGATCACGCAGGCCGAACAGGTTGGCCGGCTCGGAGGTGATGCGCTTGACGGCATATTCCAGCGACAAAGCCTGCTTCTCCCTGACCCAATGACCCAGCAGGTAGGTCGCATAACCGCAATCACAGAGCTGATCGACATGCGCGCCGCCGTCGGACAGAGCAATCAAGGTGCGTGGGTCAGCCACCAGCCGTGCCAGACGCGCTTCGTCGGTGTTGAGAATCGGCAACATAAAGCTCGTATTGAGGTCATCCTCAAGAGCCAGGTCGAGCAGCAAATCGAAGCTTGGCGCAACACCGCGCATCGCGGCGACCTGCGCGACGGTCTTGCCTTCGAACTGCTTGAGCTTGGGATTCGAGACGTGGCTGACTTCCTGCCGGTCGTAACGCACAAAGGCGTTGGCGGTCCCGCCCTTGAGCACCTCGCTCTCCAGTTGCCGTCGATACTCATAGTCGCCGTAGAGTTTTTTCTGCGTCTCCAGCGGCTGATTCAGGATGCGCCGGGCAGCCGGAAGCATCGCCAAAAGAAAGGGCTGGCGTAGCTGCAGCTCGAACAGCATCGGACGGCACGAGATCTGGGGAACCGATCCGCGCTTGAACAGCGGCGCATTCTTGTCGAGAGTCTTGAAAGTGGCGTCGGGATCGTTGGTACCCTCGCGTATGAAAAGTCCCAGCCAGGTGACCGGGCGCTGGCTCTCGGTCAGCAGAAAATCGAGCAGCGAATACTCACTGTCGCTAAGCTGATCGGGCTGCGAAATGACATGTATCATCGTAAGTCCGCGGCGGTGTTCGCGCAGGACGCGGGCGTATCGGCGCAATTCCTCCCTGCTTGCCAGGCGCGCGGCGAGCGGACGGCCCTTGTAACCGACGTCGATCTTGCTGACGGTCGTGGAGATACCCACGGCGCCTGCTCCGATCGCATCCGAGAGCATGCGTTCGATCCGCGCGGTCTCGGCCTCGGTCGCCGCGCGCTGCGTGGATTCCTCTCCCATCACGAAATGACGGAAGGGCGTGAGCGGAGCTTGAAAGCCGAGATTAATGGCGCATCCGCGACGCTGCGCCGCTTTCATGAAGCTGGGGAAATCCTCCCAATCCCAGGTAAGACCGTCGTTGAGGACATCGAAGGGAATCGACTCCAGATTGACCAGATCCCAGGTGGCAGCCTCACGGGTCTCGGGGCTGGCAGGAGCAACTCCAACACCGCAGCTGCCCATGATCACCGTGGTGACGCCGTGCCAGGAGGACGGGGTTACCTGCTTGTCCCAGCAGATCTGCGCGTCGTAATGGGTGTGAGGATCGATAAAGCCAGGCGCGACGGCAAGACCGTCGGCGTCAATTACTCGACCGGCAGAGGAGTTGATTTTGCCGATTTCCATGATTTTGCCCGCTTCGACGCTACATCAGCGCTGAAGCGCGGGGTCCCACTTCCGTCAATCACACTGCCGCCCTTGATAACGAATGTCATATGACATAGCGGGTCTCCCGATGCGGACGATTGGTCTAGCCGATTGATACGCTTTAGCAATCCGGCCGCTTGGACATGTATTCATGAAGCGATTGTTGCGCTCGTCATTTACCGCGTACGAGGCCGCGCCTCGTATTCTATGTTGTACAGGCGCGCGCAGTTGTCCCACAGCAACTTGCGCCGGTTTTGGTCGCTGAGCGGAAGGGTCATGAACTTTTCCACTGCGTGCGGAAACTTACTGTCCGGATGCGGATAGTCAGTGGAAAAAACGATATTGTCGTCGCCCATCCATTGCACCACCAGGCCAGTGGGCTTTTCGTCAGCCTCGACCGAGATGTAGGCGTTGCTCTTGAAATATTCGGACGGCAGGCGATCGAGCTTCTGCTCGAAACGGCCAACGTAATCCTCGTATTGATCGTCCATCCGGCTCAACATCCACGGCGCCCATGAACAGTTGCCCTCCAGGAAGCCCGCGCGCAGCTTGGGAAAACGCTGGAAAACTCCTCCCTGGCAGAAGCTGACCGCAGCCGCCATCGGACCGAGGCTGTGCGAGAACGTGTGCCACATCATCAGCTTGTCGTAGAGTCCCTGTCCGAACTGGGTCAGGCTGTCAGGACCGCCGCCGTGGAACACCACCGGAATACCCAGATCCTCACATATCTGCCACAAAGGATAATAATGAGGATCGTGCCACGGCCGTTTGTTGATCTGGCCAGGCAGCAGAAAGATAGATTTAAAACCGAACTTTTCGACACATCGCCGGGTCTCGGCAACCGCGGCCTTGACGTCATGAGCCGCAACCATCGCAGCGCCGTAAAGGCGCTTGCGGTCGGGGGCGGTGAAATCGTGAAGCCAATCATTGTAAGCGCGCGCGATCGCAGTCGCTATTCGGGAGCAAGCCCTTTGGAGCCGGCCGTCTCGCTGCTCTCGACGCCGAGCACGAACAGGCCCCGCGACGGGAAGAGCACCGCGACATCGATACCTTCCTTGTCCATCGCATAAAGCTGCGAGACGCCGTCCCATCCGCGTTCAAGCGCAACCGCATACTCAGGGTCGGCTTCCTTCATGTGTGCGATCAGAGCTGCGGACCAGTCGAACTTGGCGTCCGGATGCATGATTGGCAGCTTTGCCGCTGGTAACGACACCGAAAAGCCGGGGATGGACTCGCGGATCCTGGTTCCACGCGGTATTGTTTACGCCTACCGGAGCGAACTCCTTGTATTTGTCATCCATGTAGGTTTGCCACAGATCGCATGGTTCTATCAGATGCATGTCGGAATCGATTACCTTGAATCCCTTGTGGGCCATCGTCGGTGCCTCCTTCAGACCGGGCGTTTTCCGGACATTGCCGGTAGCGGCCGAACATGCCCGGCGCCACAATTCTGTTCAGCTTAATCCCATGCGATCGCGCTAGAGAAATTCCTTTTGGGTATGGCGGTATGCGCAAAAGGTATGGTAGAGCCTCCCGAGCGCTGCGCGAATTATCAAGATGATTGGCGCCCGACCGCGGCTTCATAACAATCTGACTGGCGTGGACATGTTTTCAAAGACGCGAATCCTGCAATTGGAAATGTGCCCTTCGCCGGGGTCGAAAACTTCGCAATCACCTTGGATCGCCTTGGGCCTTCCGAAGGGATTATTACACTGAGATGCTCTGTAGCCGAGGAGCAAACCGTTGAAACTGCCTTTAGCGGTAAAGGTAGCGACGAGGATGTAGGCGAGCGAGAAGGCTCCGCCGAACATGACCGCGGCCAAGCCAAACAGAAGACCGGGCAGCAGGTATTTTTGACGGTACACAATCCAGGCCGCCATCAGGAGAAGATGGGCCGAGAAATCGGCGTTGAACTGGGCCCGCCAGGGATCACTGAAGTCCCCGAAGAACGTCGCACCGGCCTGATTGAATCCCAATGTCGCTACAGCATGAATGCTGACCCACATCACCACAAGCCAGGCGATCAAGACCGCGGCACGGAAGATTTGCATGCCTAACGCCCTCCTCTATCAGGCGAATGCGTGTATCAGAAAGGCTTTGACAAGACAATGACATGCGAAATTCGCTGTCAAATTTCGCCGCGAGCACCAAGTTTCTCCGCTTAAGTCTACCTCTCGATAAGCATTTTTTGGCAAGCCGCGCCTTTGCTCGTGCGGCTTTTTGGAATGTCCTTTACTTTCTCTGCGGACGCGATCCGAACAACCGTGAAGACGCTATCGAGCGCGTCTTTCGAGTCCCCGCAGCAGGTCGTCAAGCGCCCGTCCCACTTCGGCACTGCGGCTCTGAGGGTCATCCGAATGCGCGACCAACAAAGCCGCCTCCATGATACTTCCGAAGATTAGATGCGCGAGCGGCTCTATCGGGCGTGACCTAATCAGTCGCGCCGACATCGCTGCTTTCAGAGCGGCCGTGATCGAGCCTAGACCATAGCCCTCCTCAAGCTTTCGCCACCGCGGCCAGCCAAGAACCGCCGGTCCATCGATCAATGTGATGCGCTGTACATCGGGCCGGATCACGGCCGCAAGATACACTTGGATACCTTCCCGAAAGCGCGTCCAGGCGTCAGAAGATGACCTCGGATGATTTGACGTTTCGCTCATAAGTTCCTGTTCGACAGCGTCGAACACCGCTATGAACAGCGCTTCCTTATCGGGGAAGTGATGGTAGAGGGCGCCGCGCGTTACGCCGGCCTGCGCCGCGAAATCCCGTACGCCCACCTCATGGTAGCCGCGTGACGTGAAGAGCTTGCGGGCGGCCTCGATCAAAGCAAGCCTGGTGGCCTCCGCCTTCTGCGCCCGTGCGGAATCCCGACGCTGCATCCAACTCCGGGAGCGCTTGACTGCTCCCGCCGCGTTGCGCGATATTTTACGTGACAGTGGCATCTGAAATTGGCAAAGCGCAGGAGGGAACCATGGATCAACGAGTAAGCATGATAATGACAGGTGCGCAAGACATTCCCAAATTGCGCGCTTTCTACGAACAGGCCTGGGTTCGAAGACCTGGGGACCGCCCTCCGATATTGGCGTAATGTACAAGGTCGGCCATTCCATCCTGGTTTTTCTCAACGGCGCCTATCTCGCCCAGGAACGCGGAGAGCCGCTCACGACCGGCTCCAAAACATCGCTGGCAGTTTTCGTAGAGTCCAAGGAGAAGGTCGAGGAGATTTATAAGCGAGCCGTGGCCGCGGGTGCGAAGCAAACCAGCGGCGTAAAGAATCGCGACGGTGGCTTGTATACAGGCTACTTCGCCGATCCCGAGGGCAACAGTTGGGAGGTCGTCTGGAGCCCTCATATGCCGCTGGCCGAAGACGGCGCTCTGACGTTTCCCGGGCAGTGAATCTGTCGACCGGCCTCTCCGCTCCGATCGGCCGACACCCGTTAGGAGAAGTCCTACACCGTCGAGCGCCGGAGTTATGAATATCCCCCAATCTTTTCCCGGATCGAGTCCGGCGCGATCCGCTATGGCGTGGCGCCAGGATAGGACTTCTCTGAGGAAAGGCTCCAGCGCCGCAAGCAGGCCAGCCGGATTGTCGTCAGGGAATTCTGGCCGCCCAGATACGCTCGCGCGCGGTGGCCTTTTCCCGAAACATTCGCGACGGCGCCGGCGGGCCATCGTGAGTGCGTCCTTCAGACAAGGCGTTCCGCCCATTTTGGTATCGGCTAAAAATCCAGGGCGCTCAAATGTGATGGAGCTTAGTCCGACGTGCCGACGCTGAAAAACTCGTTTTGGATATGGCGGTATGCAAAAAAGGTATGATAAGACCCGAGATACTGTGGGCACCAGATCAATCTATGTTGCTGAGGCCGCGGCCTTGCCAGTTTAGTCCCGGGTCACCAAGCCGCGATGGAACTGCATCATATACGGGCCTTTGTCGCGTCGGCGGATGAGTTGAACATCACCCGAGCGGCGGCGAGACTGCATCTTTCGCAGCCAAACCTGAGCCGCAAGCTGAAAAATCTCGAGGCGGAAATCGGGGTCGCGCTGTTCCATCGCTCCACTCGCGGCCTTGCCCTCACTCCGGCAGGCCTTGCCTTTCTCGATGAGGCGCGCACCGTCCTGACCGCCAGCGCAAAGGCAATCGAAGTTGCACGCCAACGCGCACAGGGTGAGACGAAGAGGCTGAGGGTCGGCTACCTGATGGGACTGCCGAAAGTTACGGCGGTGATGGCGGGGTTTCAGCGCCGGCACCCGAAAGTCGCGCTGGCTCTTCTGGAAATGACGCCCGCCGAGCAGCTGCGCAAACTGGAAACCGGTGAAATCGATCTGGGGTTCATCGGCCTGCCTTATGCGTTGCGGGACACCGCCCTGTCAGGCCATTGTGTCGCGCATTATGAGACCGTCCTCGCGATACCCGAGACCAGCGCCCTGGCGCGTAAGAAACGCTTGCGGCTCAGCGACCTGGAAGACCAGGTTGTGCTCGGCATCAATGTCGCGGAGTACCCGCACTGGGACCAATGGAGTAAAGACCTGGCCAAAAAGGGCTTTAAGTATCACCAGGCGAAGGAGGGACCCACACAATTGAGCGCCCTGCTCGATCAGGTAGCCGCCAACCTGGGGGTCAGTCTGTTTCCGGAACACTCTCTGGCCCACGAGGGCGTCGTGTTTCGTCACATAACGCCGCCGTTGACGACCGATCTTTACGTCGCCTGGAACCCTGCGAACGGCGCCCCCGCGCTGCAGGAATTTATCAAGATGATTGGCGCCCGACCACTAAATAGATCGCACGAACAGCCTTGAGATGTCTCAGAATCTCACCCGAAGCTTATCCGACATTCAATGTCGGCGAGGGGATCGGATATATTCCCCACCGCTCAGGCGGCAGGCTCAATCGTAATACTCCAGGCCCAGGTGCGTGATCAAATCCTCGCCGCGCATCCAGCGCAGGGTGTTCTTGAGCTTCATCAATTGGATGAAGATGTCGTGCTCGGGATAGATGTTGGGCGCGTGCATCGGCGCCTTGAAGTAAAACGACAGCCACTCCTGGATTCCGCGCATGCCGGCGCGATGGGCCAGATCCATGAACAGCACCAGGTCCAGCACCAGCGGCGCGGCCAGAATCGAGTCGCGGCACAGGAAGTTGATCTTGATCTGCATCGGATAGCCGAGCCATCCGAAGATATCGATATTGTCCCAGCCCTCTTTAGCGTCGCCGCGCGGAGGGTAATAGTTGATTTTGACGCTGTGGAACAGGTTGCCGTACAGTTGCGGATACAGTTGCGGCTGAAGGATCTGGTCCAGGACCGATAGCTTGGTTTCTTCCTTGGACTTGAACGAACCCGGGTCCTCCAGCACCTCACCGTCGCGGTTGCCCAGGATGTTGGTCGAAAACCATCCCGACATCCCCAGCATCCGCGCCTTCAGTCCGGGCGCGATCAGCGTCTTCATGAAGGTCTGGCCGGTCTTGAAGTCCTTGCCGCAGATGGGCAGGTTGCGCTCGCGCGCCATCTCCAGCAGCACCGGCGTGTCGGTGGTCAGATTGGGCGCCCCATTGGCGTAAGGGATGCCCATCTTCAGCGCGGCGTAGGCGTAAATCTGGCTGGGCGCGATGTCGGGATCGTTCCTGACCAGCCCGGTCTCGAACTCCTTGAGGCTCTGATGGACCTGCGCGGGGCGATTGAACACCTCGGTCGAGCCGCACCAGACCATCACGCTACGCGCGACCCCGGTACGCTCCTGGAACTGCCGGATGTCGTCGATCAACATCTCGGCCTTGTCCATCTTGGTGCGGGCCTCTTTCACATTGGGGCCATGGATGCGCCGCACGTAATTGCGGTCAAACACGGCCTCCATCGGCTGCAGCCGCTCCAGCGGCTCGCGCACGCGCTCCAGCATCGCCGGGTCGAGCACCGCGGCCTTGCGCGCGGCTTCGTAGGCGTTGTCTTCGTAGATGTCCCAGCCGCCGAATTCGAGATCGTCCAACTCAGCCAGCGGAACGAAATCCTTGATGAGCGGCGTTAGTCCTTCCGTGCGTTTGCCCAGACGTACGGTAGCGAGTTGGGTCAGGGAGCCGATTGGCTGCGCCAGGCCGCGCTTAACCGCCTCGACCCCGGCGATAAAGGTGGTGCTGACCGCGCCCATTCCCGGCAGCAGGACGCCCAGCTTGCCGTCCGCCGGAGCGATCCGGACGGGTTCTTTTGTTGCCAAAGCGCAGACTCCTTTGCGCGATCCTCACGGCCGCACATCCCGGGCTGGTCGCCCGTGATTTCACACCTCCGCGCCCGAGCGCCGCGCCCGGATTGGCGGTCTCAACCCTTTTTGAAGCGCGACGGAAAATCAGCTTCGAAAGTTTGCTCGGGATGGAGCCGTTTGGCCCTTTCGATCAGAGCCTCCTGGGTTTCGGGATTGTCCGGATCGGGCACGCAGCAATCCACCGGACAGACCGCTGCGCATTGCTCCTGATCGAAAAAGCCCACGCATTCGGTGCATTTGTCAGGAACAATGTAGTAGATATCCTCCTTGATGGCGGGACGGTTCTCGCCGTCAAGCTCCCACTGCGCGCCGCCCTCGTAGATTGCCGTATTCGGGCATTCGGGTTCGCAGGCGCCGCAATTTATACATTCTTCGGTAATTACTGTTGACATCGCCGAGCTGTCCCAAAAGTCAGCGTTCTCTGGGTCCCTTTCTGTTTCATTAGTGGGTAACGGCGGGCTCCGGCCAATTGATCCGTGTCAGGATATCCCCTGGCCGATGCTCCGGCAAGCTGCCGCCACGCTATTGCGGCATCTGCCGCACGATCTGCCGGGCAATTTCCAAAAACGCCTGGCTTGCGGGATGCTCCGGCGCGGCCAGCGTAATCGGCATCCCACGGTCGCCGCTATCGCGGATCGTGCCTTCGAGCGGGATTCGTCCAATCAGTCTGGTGCCTTCCTCCGCGGCCAGCCGCGCGCCGCCGCCGTGGCCGAAAATCTCTTCCTGTTCCCCGCAATCCGGGCAGATGAAGACGCTCATGTTCTCGACCACGCCGAGAATCGGACAATGGACCTGGCGGAACATCTTGACCGCCCGCAACGCGTCGAGCACCGCCACGTCCTGCGGCGTGGTCACGATCACCGCCCCGTCCAGCGCGACCTGCTGGGCCAGCGTCAACTGCGCGTCACCGGTGCCTGGCGGCAAATCGACGACCAGGAAATCCTGCGTTCCCCACACGGTGTCTTTGAGGAATTGCCGCACCGCGCCCATCACCATCGGACCGCGCCAGATTACCGGCGCCTTATCGGTCAGGAAAAAGGCCATCGAGATGAGCTTGATGCCGTACTTCTCGATCGGATAAAACCGCGTCTTGTCGGCGGCTTTGGGCCGCTGGTCGCCGGCTCCAAACATCATCCCCATCGAAGGACCGTAGATGTCCGCGTCGAGCAGTCCGACGCTCAGTCCCAACTGATGCAGCGCCACGGCGATATTGGCCGCGACCGTGGACTTCCCCACTCCGCCCTTCCCGCTGGCAACCGCGACCACGTAGCGCGTGCCGGGCAGCCGCACGCGTCCGGTCTTTTCACCCAGTTCGGCTTCGATCCGGCGGGCCTTGAGCTCAATTTTGTCCACGCCCAATTCATGGCTCAATACATGATGAATCTGCTGAGTCAGTTGGCGTAAAACGTCCTCATTTTCGCTGACCTGGCGCAGGGTGATGGCGAACGCGCCGGAAGGCGCGGCGGCGACCTCTTCCACCAGCCCCAGGCTCACGATATCGCTTGCATAACCAGGATATTTCACCCGTCCAAGCGCGGCCCTGACCGCCTCTATTCCGATTTCTTTCGCCACTTTAAGAAATTATGTCAGAGCGGATCGGCTGGTAAAAGAATGCTGGACCTTTATGGTCCACTTTTCGCGCCGCTCGCTGGCACTACCCGCGCTGATGCCTTTCGCTATGGCCGGCGCGCGCGCCAGGAGAAGCCATTGGGCACATCGGCGCTGATCAGTAGCAGCGGAACCCAGAGCGTAAAAAGAAATCCCAGCGCCGGCGCGTGCCACAGCCAGAACAGACCGTAGGCCAGATAGACTCCGAGCATCGCCAGATGGGCCTGAAAGCGCTCTTCGCTAACGCCGCCGTCAACACGGGGAAAAATCCTGGAGACCAGCACCGCCTGGCCCAAGCAGTGCCAACCGCCATAATGGCGGCATCGCCGGCACGCGGTGGTGCTGGTTTCCAGCCACAATGCCCCCAACAGCAGAAGCCCGAACAATCCATAGCCGGCGCCATGGGCAAAGGCCTCGGAGAGCATCAGCAACGAGAATAGTGCAAAGCCGCCCAACCCGATCACACGAAACGATTGCGGGCGCTGGATCAGGTAGACGAATGGTTCGAAGACACCGGGATTGAGTCGACGCATGATAGGGCTTTCAGCGTTCCCTGTTTAACCGGTGCGGTTGCAGGGCGCAAGGGCTGCCCGCGGACGACGCTGGAAAGGCGCCTGGTTGGCGGTACCGCCCGCAACGTCATCCCGGCTCCAGGCGCAAGATCGCATGCGCCGCGCGATTGGCTCTCCCGCGGATAGCGCGGCGCGGATCGGCGAGCCGACCCGCGCCGCAGGCTGGCTAACTGCCCGTGCCGCTTAAGGTCACCTTGTGCGGACTGCCGATATCGGGAGTGTCAGTTATCGTCAACTGAGCGCTGCGGGCGCCCTTCACCGTAGGTTTGAAGGCGACGAAGACATTGCAACTGGCATGCGCCGCCAGACTGGTGGGGCACAGACTGGCCTGCGTGAAATCGGCGGCATTGGTGCCGCCGATGGCGATGCCGCCGATAGTCAATGCCGAGGGTTGATTGTTGGTTACGGTGACGGTCTGTGCCGCGCTTTGCGTACCCACCGTCTGCGCCGCAAAAGTCAGGCTGGTCCGCGAAACCGTTACCTGCGCCGAACCGGTACCGGTCAGGGTGATGACGTGCGGGCTGGCGATGTCCGGACTGTCGGGCACCGTCAGCGTGGCGGCGCGCGCGCCGAGCGCCGTGGGCTTGAACGTCACCGACACCGTGCAGGTCCCGAACCCCGCAACACTGGCGCCGCAGGTCGTGGTCTTGGCGAAGTCGCCGGCGTTGGTCCCACCGATCGCGATCGCGCCGATCGTCAGCGCGGTGCTCTGACTATTGGTGACCGTGACCACCTTCGCCGCGCTTGGCACGCTCACCACCGTGGCGGCGAAGGTCAGGCCCGTCGGCAGCACCGTCGCCTGCGGCGCTCCGGTGCCGGTCAGGGCGGCCGTCTGCGGGCTGTTGCCGCCGTTATCCTTGAACGACAACGTCGCCGCGCGGGCACCCAGCGCGGCTGGGGTGAACGTAACCGATACCGTGCAACTGCCGAACGCCGGCAAGCTGGCGCCGCAGGTCGTCGCGCCCTTTGCGAAGTCGCCCGGATTGGTCCCCCCAATCGTGATACTTACGATGCTCAACGAACTACTTTGATTATTAGCCAGGGTTACCACTTTGGGTGTGCTGGTGTTGTGCGCCGTCACGTTGCCAAAATTCACGCTGGCCGGGGTCGCCGACGCCGGCGGCGCGGAGGTTCCCTTCAGCGTCACCAATTGCGGACCGTTGCTGGCGTTGTCGACAATCTTGAGGCTCGCCGTCTCAACCGTGCCGACTGCCGCCGAGGGCAGGAACATTACGCTGATAGTGCATTTCGCGCCGCCCGCCAGGCTGCCGATGCAGTTGTTGTTCTGGAAGAAATCGCCCGGGTTAACGCCGATACGATTGATCGCGTTGACTACAATCGCGGTAGTGGCGGTATTGGTCAGCGTCACCTGGATGGTCAGACTCAAGTTGCCGGTGGCCACGTTGCCGAAATTGATCGAACCCGGTGACACGAGGACCGGTTTAGGCGTCGGGACTGGAGACGGTTTGAGCGGCGCGTTGTAGCCCAGCACCCGGTTGTTGCCGGTGTCGGCGGCATACAGATTACCTGCCGCGTCCACCGCCAATCCGTTGGGTCCCTTGACCGTTTCCGGATTGGGGGTGGTGGATCCAAAGTTCGGGTCGTTCGAGGTGAAGGCGCCGCCCTGCCCAAATACCACCGTAGCCGTGGTCCCCTTGGTCAGCGGAGTGTTGTACGCGAGGATTCGATTATTTGAAAAATCGCCGACGTAGAGATTTCCCCCGCTATCAACCGCTACCCCGCCCGGATTGCACAGACTCTTGGCGTTGAGGCCGCCCTGGTTACAGCCGCCGGTGGTTAAAACGTCGCTCTGCCCGAATACCTTATCCGCGATCAGGTTGCTGGTAAGTGGCGTGTTGTATTCGAGCACGCGATGGTTGCCGGTGTCCGCGACATACAAATTGGCCGACGCGTCAACCGCGACCGCACTGGGGAAACAGAGGCTGCTCGCCGTTCTGCCGCCATTATTGCAGTTGCTGGTGCCCGGGTTGGGTTGGCCGATAACCTTGTCGGCCAAGGTATCGGTAGTGATCGGAGTGTTGTATTCGAGCACCCGATTATAGTTGGCGTCGGCCGCGTAGAGGTTGCCGGCGGCATCAACCGCCAGACCCTGCGGTCCGCACAATGCGGCCGCGCTCGCGCCGTTGCATCCGCCGGTGGCGAAGTTACCTTGGCCGAACACTCGATGCGCGGCTTCGCCGGTGGTCACGGGGGCGTCGAATTCCAGGATTCGATTGTTGTGAGTGTCCGCCACGTACAGATTGCCGTTCTTGTCGGCGGTCACGCCTTGCGGATTGCAAAGGACGCTGGCGCTCAAGGCTACGCCTCCGTTGCAGGCGCGGGAGAAGAAGTCCGCCTGGCCGATCACGACGTCGGCCGGCGCCCCATTCGCGAAGGCCGCCGGATTGTTGAAGCCGAGCACGCGGTTGTTGCTGCTGTCGGCCACGTAGATCCGGTTGGAGTGGCTGTCAATCGCGACAAAACCAGGCGCCGCCATCGCGCTCGCGTCCCACTCGTTCGCGCCATTGCGCAGAAAATTCGACTGGCCCAACACGACATCCGCGACGGTATCTGTAATCAGCGGCGCGTTGTACTTCAGCACGCGGTTATTGGCGTCGTCCATCACGAACAGATCGCCGGCGGCGTCCAGCGCCACGCCGCCCGGGCTGCACAGCCCACTGGCGCTCACGGCATTGGAGGGCGCGTTGCAATTGTTGGTGGTCAGCACGCCGCCTTGTCCGAAAACGTCGTCGGCCACGGTGTTGGTAATCAGCGGAGTGTTGTATTCAAGCACCCGATTGTTGCGTTGGTCGGCCACATAGAGGTTATTGGCGCCGTCGAGCACCAGGCCGGCCGGTCCGCACAGGCTGCCGCCAATCACGCCTCCGGCGTTGCACACTTTGCCGGTAAAATCCGTTTGCCCAAAGACCTTGTCGGCCGCGGTATTGGTTGTAAGCGGGGTATTGTATTCGAGCACCCGGTTGTTGGAGTTGTCGGCAATGTAAACGTTGTCATTGCTGTCAAGCGCGACCGCGGTCGGATTACATAGCGTGGTCGCGGCGACCACGGGCAGGTTGCAGGTCTTGGTCACGAAACTGCCGCTCTGTCCAAAAACCACATCGGCCGTCGTATTGATCGAAGGGAAACTGTATTCCAGCACCCGGTTGTTGCCGCTGTCCGCAACGTACAGATTGCCCATGCTGTCCAGCGCTACGCCATCGGGCGCGCAGAGATTGCCCGGACCGACCAAACACTCCTTGGAGGTGAAACTGTCGCCCTGGCCAAAGACCTCATCGGCGATGACGTCGCCCGCGCCCGGGGTCCCGGTGGCAATGAACGGGGTGTTGTATTCGAGCACCCGGTTGTTGTTGTTGTCCGCGACATACAGATTGCCCGAGGTATCAACCGCGATTCCGATCGGGAAACAGAGAGTGGATGCGCTGACACCGCCGGCATTACAGGCATTGGAGAAAAAGTCCGGCTGGCCGATCACGATATCGGCGGGCTTGGCGTTAACCAGGGCCGCCACGCTGGCCCAGCCCAGGACCCGGTTGTTATTGAAGTCCGCGACGTATACGCGATTGGGTATGGTGCTCTGATCGATTGCGACCCCATTGGGCAGAATGAACGGGGCGGTGTTCAGGCTTCGCGGCGTAACCAGGTTGGCCGTGCCGCGGAAAAAATCCGGCTGCCCCAGCTCGCGGTCCGCGATGGTGTCCCCCGATGCGACCGGGAATGCAAAATCGGGATGGATCGGAATCTGTGTCCGTATCGCAAGTTGCCGATCCGGTTTGATCGCGGTTCCCGCCCAGGAACCCAGCGCTAATGCTGCCATCGCCGCCGTGGCGACCACTCCGGCCATAGGCAGCCGGCCCACCCGAAAACCTTTTTTCGACCTCATGGCAGCTCCTTTCCCGGTCCAGGCATGGCCATTAACCGACCATCCCGCGCGGCGCGCGCCTTATCAGCTTTCAACTACGGGCAAGAGAGAGCTAACAAGAACATTGAAGTAAATCAAGTTAAAAAATAATTAACTCCATATAACTCAGTATGCACCCACGTCAACTAATTGGGTGAAATCAAGGCTTTAGCTTCGAACCGGTTGGAGAAAAAACGCGAGCGATGCGATCTATAGCAACAGCGATTGATCTAATGGTGAATCTTGCCGCCGAAGACAACATCCTGACCGAACTTACGAAACCAAGGCGAAGGCGCTTCATGACCAGCCCGACCCGCGGTCCGGCAGCCGTCCGGCGGCAAATTTCACAGGTAACATCTGGGCTCGATGGCCGAAGCATCGCACTACGGCTGGGTGTGGCCAGCGCATTCTAGCGGCGGGCAGAGACGCCCGCCCCACTGATTTGGATCCTTAAGTCAGCGGTTGCACTCCGCTGTTTGAATAGCGCACTGGGGCTTGAAAGCCTGAAGGAAGGCTTACGACCGAAATCGTGAACGTAGCGCTAAAGCCAGTCCAGCAAGCTGTTGAGAGCGAGCATCATCAGGAATCCTATCCATGTTTCTTTTTCAACACCCCGCTCTGGAGTTTGTACATTGTCGCTGCAATTTTCTCCCCCGGACCGGGGGAGAAGGGCGCCGCCGCGGCGCCCCAGAGAGGGTCCTTTGTCAGCGCAGCCGCCAAGGCGCGCGATTAAGGAAACCGGCAGCGCCGCATAAATCGCTTCGAGCACACCTTCGATCTCGGTGTTCACTTCTGCATTCCAAAATCGCATCACTCGATAACCCTGCTCGATGAGACGAGCCGTTCTCAAGGGATCCGTGCGCTCCCGCTCCGGCTCGGCACGTTGATTGCCATCGAGTTCGATAATCCGGTGGCGCGTGACGCAGCAGAAATCTGCGAAGTATGGACCAAGGTGGTGCTGCCGGCTGAATTTGAATCCCGCAAAGCGCCTGGCTCTGAGGTGCGCCCACAACTTCCGCTCCTCATCCGCACACTCAGCCCGAAGCGCCGGCCTTGATCGCGCAAAGGTTCGTCATCGGAACTCATAATCGCGCGCCTGCAGCAGGCGCGCTGACAAAGGACCCTCTCTGGGGCGCCGCCGCGGCGCCCTTCTCCCCCGGTCCGGGGGAGAAAATTAAAGCAAAATCTAGAAACTCCAGATCTCTCCCAAAGGGAGAGAAGATTAAGGAAAGGAGCCAGTTTTTATGCAGGGTGTTGAGAACGAGGCATCGGAGAAATCCGATCGACCTTACTTTTTCAACACCCTGCTAGGGATTCGTACGGAAGGTCAAAAGTAGCCAAAAAACCTTTCAGCTCTCGGCCTTGAGTTCGCGGCGGGCCAGTTCCAGGTCCGCGTCAACCATCATCGCCACCAGCTCCTTGAAGCCGACCTTGGGGCGCCAGTTGAGCCTGGTGCGGGCCTTGGTGGCGTCGCCTTGCAGGATGTCGACTTCAGCCGGCCGCATCAGACGCGGATCGAATTCGACGTGCTTGCGCCAGTCCAGTCCCGCGCGCTCGAAGGCGGCTTCCAGGAACTCCTGCACCGAATGGGTCTCACCGGTGGCGATCACGAAGTCATCGGCCTCGGGCTGCTGCAGGATCAGCCACATCGCCTCGACGTAATCGCCGGCAAAGCCCCAGTCCCGCCGGGCTTCCAGATTGCCCAGCGCGAGCTTGTCCTGCAGGCCCACTTTGATGCGCGTGGCGCTGCGCGTGATCTTGCGGGTGACGAAGTTCTCACCGCGGCGCGGCGATTCGTGGTTGAACAGGATGCCGTTGGCGGCGAACATCCCATAGGCCTCGCGGTAGTTGCGGGTCTGCCAATGAGCGTAAACCTTGGCGCAGGCGTAGGGGCTGCGCGGATGAAAGGGCGTGGTCTCGGATTGCGGAATCTCGGCCGCTTTCCCGAACATCTCGGAGGATCCCGCCTGATAAAATCGCACCTGCCGTCCGCTGCTCCGGCAGTGGTCGCGCACCGCCTCCAGCAGCCGCAGCGCGCCCAGACCGACCACGTCCGCGGTATATTCGGGCTGATCGAAGGAGATCCGCACGTGGGATTGCGCGGCCAGGTTGTAGACTTCGTCGGGCGACACCAGCTCGATTATGCGCCGCAGCCCGGTGCCGTCGCCCAGGTCGCCATAGTGAAGTTGCAATGCCGCATGACCGGCTTCAAAGCCCTTATGCAGATGGTCGATCCGTCCGGTGGCGAAGCTCGAAGTGCGCCGCACGATCCCGTGAACGTCGTAACCCTTGGAAAGCAGCAATTCGGCCAGGTAGGAGCCATCCTGGCCGGTGACTCCGGTGATCAGTGCGGTATTAGCCATTGTACCTGGTTACCAACCTGATTGGTTCCGCCTCGGGGTCTCTCGCGGCCGAGACCGTTGGTTCCGAATCGCTTGCTCAATTCCAGGGACCGCGGTTGGTGCCATACGAATTATTCAGCAGCATATTGCGCCCGAACGGATTGCGCCCGATTGAACCCAAACCGCCAAGCGTCAACTGGGCGAAAATCTGGACCTCGTTGGGATTGATTGAATCGTTGAGCCCGATATCCAGAATCCAGCAATCACATTTTGACTTGAGCCGCAGCCCATATTCACTGTATAGCAGCTTGCTATCGGCGATATCGTAGGCCGGCTCATAGTAAAACCCAAGCCGATCGAAGAACTCATAGTAGGCGCGCCCGCTGATTTGCTGCACCGAGGTACGTCCGCCTACGAACGCATAGCTGACCTCCAGATATGGACCGCCGGTGTAGGCTCTGCCCAGTCGTTGTTGTTGAACCGGCGCCGGTGCCACCCAAGGCGGCCGCACCGCAAAAAACAGGGTCTCGCCCGCAAACTGCCGGGTGTTGGGATTGAAATCGGTTTGGGTGCCGATTGACGCATAGGTGCTGGGAAACAGCAACATACTGGCCGAGATATCGGAAAAGTGCGTGCCACTGGGCGTCAGGTTCTGCGTGGTGTCGTACATATGGAGCAGGCTGAACTCGGCCAGTTCCCCCACCCTTCCGGCACCTGATTGAAAGCTGGCCGGCTCCGTGATGCCACCATTTTGGGAATCTTCTTCGGAGTCCGCCTTGGAACTGGATGCTCCTCCGGAGGTGTCCTCATGGCCGCTAAACTTTCCGTAAAACCGCGATACCACTCCATAGGTGAACAGGCTGCGCGGTTCGATGCGATCGGTCTCATCGAAAATCGGGAGTTGGGACTGGTCGACCACCGGCACATACGAATAGGAGATCATGGGCTCAATCGTGTGCTTGATCTTCAGCAGCGATTTCCAGTGAACGTCATAGACCTTTTGCAGGCGGCTGGCGATGGTGAAGTCGCCGTCGATCATCTCGCGATGCATCAGGCCGCCGGGTGCGAGCGGTCCGGATGTCAGTTGATTGTTGTTGTTGAGGACTTGTCCGATCGCCGGGTCGAAGGTGCCCACCGGGATGATGTTGATATTGTCGCCCGAGACGTCGTACACGGTTTCCTCGACGCCCACGGTGCCCCAGCCGTACACGTAGTCCTGCAAATGCCAGGGTACGGTCACGCGTGGATGGAGATCGAGGCGCAGACCATCGATCGAGCTCTGCCGCAGGTAATCCACGCCCTGGAAGTCGTAGTCAATATAGGCCGACCCAAGGCCGAGCGACTGGCGGCCGCTCCACAGCAGTTCGGGCATAGTCTGAAGCGCGAACTGTTGGGGCTGGATATAGTCCTGGATCCACTGGCCGTTAAGCGAGATGTAGGAGTTTTCCAGGCTCTGTTGGATACCGAAATCGGAATTGCCGGTGCGCAACAGGCCGAAATTGGAGCCGTAGCCTTCTTGCGATAAGGTGTACACGTCCATATCGCGAAGGTAGAGGCTGTCGCTGGTGTAGATGCCGTCCGCATAGACCACCAGGTCGGGCGTGATGTGCTGGCGCAGGTCACCGATAAATCCCCAGCGATTGATCGGAACGTTGGGATCGGCGATCTGATCATCGACAATATCGTTATTGGCGTTGCTGCGGATGCTCTCGTTGAAATATCCGCCGGTGACCCGCGCGTAATCGTCAATCCCATTTTGCAACCGGTATTCAGCCATCGTGCCGATCCGTGCCGAAGTTTCGACGTCCAACGCCACGGTCGCGTCCATGCTGCGGTTGATGGCCCAATAGTACGGCTGAAAATACTGGATGCCGCGCAGGCGCGATTGACCCAGCAACGGGCTCAGGAGGCCGCTCTGGCGGTCGGTGTCGGCGGGAAAAATCCCATAAGGGACGTCAATCACGGTATGGCCTAGAACCTTGAACTGCGCGTCTTTAACGATCCCCCGGCCGCCCATGGTGGCGTCGATTTCGCGCCCCGCGATACTCCATGAGGGCGTCCCGGCCTCGCATCCGCAGGTCGTGAAGTAACCGTCGACCACCCGGTAATGCTGGCCGAGCAGCTTGGTGATGGAGCGGCCGGCCAGGTAATAGTTGCCTTGCTTGACCGTGACCTTGGCATCCTGGAGATGGCCGGTTTCATCCTCCATATTCACTTCGGCCCGCGACGCGGTCATGTCCACGTCGGGATCGGACAGGCTCACGTCGCCGTTGGCCAGCAGGCTCTGGTTCTTGCGGTTGAACTGCATCTCATCGGCCTGCAGCACCGTGTTGGCCTGCCGCAAGTGCGCGTCGCCGCGGGCAATGAAGGTATCGGTTTTGGCGTCGTATATGAATTCGTTGCCGCTGAGGTCAACCTTCCCGGCGTGAGTGGCCCGCAGGTTGCTCAGTGATTGCGGGGTCTGGGCCAAAGCGCTGGAACTCGCAAGTGCGGCCAGCAACAGGATCCAGAGCAGCGGTGATCTAAGCAGCTTCAGTGAATAGCCTTGAGCGACCCTGGGCCGCTAAAAAATACGGATAAATCTCACCAATCAGATAGACTGAACCGGCGACCAGCACAAAGTCATCTTCTCCCGCTTCCCCCATCACCTGTTCAATCGCCGCCAGCGGCTCGTGAATGACCCGCACCGGCGCGTAAGGGGCGAAATGCTCGATCAGTCGCTCCGGTTCCAGCGGACGCTTGGGCTTAACCCGGGTCAGGGTTACGTCCTTGACCCGCGGGCCCAGCAATTGCGCCATCCGCGGCCAGTCCTTGTCCGACAGGCAGCCAAAAATCAAACGCGGCCGCGCGTCCGGGCCAAGCTCTACCGCGATCGTATCCAACAAGGCCTCAACGCTCAGTTCATTATGCGCGCAATCCAGAACCACCAGGGGACGGCGCCGCACCACGTCGAAGCGGCCGGGCCAGTAAACTTCCTGGAGTCCGCGGCGAAGATCGACCTCTTCCAGCCGCCAGCCGGCGCCCCGTAAAGCGCCTGCGGCGGCCAACGTTATCGCCGCGTTTTCATGCTGAAACCGCCCCGCCAGCCCCAGTTCCACGCCTCCCATTTTGATCCCCAGGCCATCATAGTCAAGCCGATGGGCGGGGGCATGCGAAAAATAAGTGAAGTCGCGGTCAATCATGATTGCCGGACTGCGGCGCTGGCTGGCGATCTCGCTTAGCGTCGTGCGGGCGTCCTGGTCACGGGCGCCGATCACTACCGGCACGCCGGGCTTGATGATTCCGCCTTTCTCCGCCGCGATCGATCGGATGGTGTAGCCCAGATACTCCATGTGGTCGAAGCCGATTGGAGTGATCACGCTGAGCAGCGGACGCACGACATTGGTTGAGTCCAGCCGGCCGCCCAATCCGGTCTCCACCACCGCGATATCGATCCCGGCCTCGGCAAAGTACAGAAACATCAGGGCGACCGTAAACTCGAAGAACGTCAGCGCCAGACCCGCTCGCTCGTAAATCAAACGCAGCCGTTCGATATAATCCAGCATCTGCGCCGGCGGCATCTCGGCTCCGTTGATCCGCGTACGCTCGGTCAAATGAACCAGATGCGGCTTGGTGTACAGGCCCGTGCGATAACCCGCCGCGCGCAGGCAGCTATCCAGCATCGCCGCCACCGAGCCTTTGCCCTTGGTGCCGGCGATATGGACGACCTGCAGGCGCAGATGCGGATTGCCTATCCGCTCCAGGGCCTGGTCCATCCGCTCGAGTTTATAGATCTCACCGCGCGCTTCGAGCGAATAGAGCCATTCCAGGGTTTGCTGCAGCCGCTCCATCGCGGGCTTATTCTAGTCGCAGCTATTACGGCGGCAAAGAGGAGGCGGCTGGGTGCTCGCGCAATCCTCCACACCCGGCCGGATTTTTCCGAATAGTCGCTACATCAAGGTCCAGGCCTTACAAATAAAGGGAGCGGGTACAAACTCAACTCCCGGCACGGGCTTCCAGCCTGCGGGCGGCTGGCGGGGATGCCCGCTCCACTGCCCTCCTGCCGCCCGCGTCGGGGAGACCTCGCGACGCGTTTTTACTCAAATCACGCCAGCGCCTGGTTGACCTGGGTCTCCACCGCCGTGCCCTTGAAGAAGTCGCGATCCAGATGGGTCCAGAACCGGGCGGGGTTGGCGAACGCAAAATCCTTCAACTGCCCTTCGGTCAGCACGCCCTGCTCGACCAATTCCCACGCCTCTTCGATAACTTCCGTCATCTCCAGCACGTCGAAGTGGCCGATGTCCGAGCCGAGCAGGATGTTGAGCCGGGCACCAAACGCGTTGGTCCTGGTATTGAACGCCAGCGCGTTGAGCGGATCTTCGGATTCACAACCGAAGTACAAATTGTCCGTGAACAGACTGCGCAGGTCTTCGCCCTTGTCGATCTTGCAGCGCCAGTAGTCGTCCATATTCTCCAGTTTGGGAGCCACGCGAGCGGTCTCGGCGTTGCGCTCCCAGCCCCTGGCCTTGATCAGGTCCTTCATCATCTGATTGCCATGCTGGTTAATCAGCGCAACCAGTTGCTCACGGTCCAGATTGGCGGGGTCGAAATTTTCCAGCGCCTTGGGGTTGCGAATATTCCAATGCCGGACCAGATCGTTGTAGAGATTGGCGGCCCAGGCCGCGCCGCCTTCCATGAAGGCGAACTTGAGCGTGGGAAAGCGGCGCGTCACGCCGCCCAGAAACATCGCCTTGCACATCGCCTCGCATCCCGCCGCAAAATGGCCGACGTGGTTGTAAACGAAGTTGGTCCTGGAAGTCCGGTAGCCGGAATTGAGCGTCGAAGTGTGGAAGGTGGGAACGATTTTCAACTCCTGGCACTTGGCCCACACCGGGTCATAGTCGTAATCGCTGTCGAGCGCCAAGGTGTCCCAGTAACGTCCACCGTTGCCCCCCGGAACGGGCCGGCTTATCACCCCGGCAAACACCACCGCCTTGATGCCGAGGCTCCCGGCGAATTCCAACTCCTCGATCGCCTCTTTGGGAGTGTGATTGGGAATAACTCCCACCGGCGCAAAGCGATCCGAGTAATCGCGGAAGAGATCGGCGGCATACAGGTTGAGCGCGCGGCAGCCCCCGCGTCTGATCTCTTCGTCGTCCAGGTAGGGACCGATAGTCAGGGTCGGGGCGGTCGGATACAGCACGGCGAAGTCCAACCCAGGTCGCCCATGCGTTCATGCAGCAGCTTGGGGAGCATCACGGTGGCGCGGTCCAGCGTGTTCTTGGTCGGCACCGCCCACCATCCGGTGACTGGCAGCTTGTTGGCGCGCCGGCCGGCGGTATCCAGGGTCGGATCGCCGAAATATGCGGCCACCGCCTTCCAATACTGGTCGGCGCCGTCGTTACCGATAACCTTCTTGAGGTACTCGGTCAGGGCCGGCAGGTACTCCACCCAGTGGCCATCGGAGTCGATTACCGGATGGGACAGCCGCGCATGTGCCTTTGCCGATTTGGTCAGTTCAGCCATCTTGGTTCCCTCACGCGACACACCCAGGGATTGAGCAGTCTAGGTGCCGGCCAATTCCCGGTTAACCTGCGTTTCAACCGCGGTGCCCTTGAAGAAGTCGCGGTCGAGGCTGGTCCAGAATCGGGCCGCATTGGCAAAAGTGAATTCGCGGAATTGATCCTCGTTGAACACGCCGTGCTCGACCAGTTCATAGGCCTCTTCGAGGACTTCGGTGATATCGAAGACGTCAAAATGGCCGATATCGGAGCCCATCAGGATTTTGAGCTGAGCGCCGAACGCGTTGGCCCGGGTGTTGTAAGCGGTGCCGTTCATCGGATCCTCGGCCTCGCAGCCGAAGTAGAAGTTGTTGACGAACAGGTCCTTGATATCCTCGGCGCGCTCGATCTTGCAGCGCCAGAAGTCGTCGAGCTGTTGGGGATGCCAGCCGCCGATCTCCAGGGACGCGTCGAGCATCTCGCGCGTCCCCTTTTGGCGCATCAGCGGGCTGCCGTATCGGTCGATAAAGGAGAGCATCAGCTCGCGGTCAAGCCGCGCCGGATCGACGTTTTCAAGCGCTTTGGGATTGCGGATTTTCCAATGCCGGATCAGGTCGTTGTAAAGATTGCAGGCCCACGCGGCGCCGCCTTCGAGGAACGCAATCTTCAACTGCGGAAAGCGGCGGGTGATTCCCCCCATGAAAATCGCCTTGCACAAAGCTTCACATCCGGCTGCGAAATGACCTACGTGGTTGTAGGTGAAATTGGTGGTCGAGGACCGATATCCGAAGTTGAGCGTCGAGGTATGGAACGTGGGCACGATTTTGAGCTCGACGCATTTGGCGAAGACCGGATCGTAAGCGTCGTCATCCAGCCCGATAGCTTCCATACGGATCCCGCCCAGCAGGCTGGGCCGCTGCTCGATTCCGCCCATCACCACCGCCTTGAACCCAAGATTGCGCGCATGCTGGAGCTGGTCGATCGCTTCTTTTGGGGTATGGGTGGAAATGACCGCGACCGGCGCGAAGCGGTCCGGATAGTCGCGAAACGTGTCCCAGGTGTAGGCTATTGAAGGCGCGGATGCCAGCGGGGCGCAGTTCGTCGTCGGCGATGAACGGGGAGATAGTCAGTGCGGGCGCGGTCGGGTACATGACCGCGAAATCCAGGCCGAGTTCGCCGATCCGCTGGTGCAGCAGCTTGGGCAGCATCACGGCGGCGCGGTCGGCCGTGTACTTGGTCGGGACCGCCCACCATCCGAGCACCGACAGTCCCTCTTTGCGGCGCTGTTCGTGATTGAAATTAAGCGCCGGCCCGCCGATGTACTCACGCACCGCGTGCCAGTAGCGTTGCGGTCCGGTGCTGCCCAACTCTTTTTCCAGGTAGTCATCGACGGCCGGGCCATACTCCACCCAATGGCCGTCGGAATCGATAACCGGATGCGGCAGCTGGGCGTGGATTTTTGCCGACTTGGTCGTTTGCGCCATTTTGGTTGATCCCCGCGGCCGACTTCGGTTGATTGCGGCGTCCGTGGCGTGTCCAGGGCTGCGCCACGGAGATGCCGGATCTCAAAGCTCCATCTGATAAACCCTGGCAACGTTTTCAAACACGATCTTGTGCGTGACAGCGTCGGGCAGTTTAGCGAAGTCGCGCTCGATGACCGCGCGGGAATGCGGCCAGGTGCAATCGGTGTGGGGAAAGTCGGAGGCCCACATATAGTTGTCGGTGCCGAAAAACTCCCAGGTCATCGGTCCGATCGGATCATCCTGGAAGGTCGCCATCATCTGGCGGCGGATATAATAGCTGGGCTTTTGCGGCAACGGGTCATCCGACATCACATTGAATTTCTCGTACGCGTGATCCATCCGATACATGTAATGCGGCAGCCATCCGCTGTCATTTTCCGCCGAGACCAGAATCAGACTGGGGAAACGCTCGAGCACTCCGCCGAAGATGAGGTCGGTGAAAGAACGCTGAATCTCATACACGCCGTTCATATAATTGGAGGTCATGAACGGTCCTCGCGGTCCACTGCGCGCCTCGGCGCGAGGACTACTCGTCGCACGCGCTTCGCGCTTGCCGGTGCCGATATGCAGCGACAGCGGCATCCGCAATTCCTGGGCGGCGCTCCACAAGGGATCCCAAACCCGGTTCCAGTAGGGACGATCCGCCGGCGGCGCGCCCCAGATCTGCGCGCCCCGCAGCCCGATTTGGGCGCATCGATGCAGCTCCTTGATGCCTTCGCCGATGTCTTCCAGCGACACCAGCCCGATTCCAAAAAACCGCTTGGGATTGTGCGAGCTGAATTCCGCCAGCCAGTCGTTATAGGCCTTGAAGCAGGCGTACTGCAATTCGGGGTCGGGCAGGTTGAATAGCGGCATCCCGAAGGTGGTATAGAGGATTTCCGCAATCACCCCGTCGATATCCTGATCTTTGACCCGCTCGACCGGGTCCCATCCTCCCGGAGGTGCGGTGTTGAAACCCTTTTTGAAATGGTCCTTGAGTTCCTGGCCGCTGCGGCCGGCGCCGAAGCCCAGTGAAACCGGCGACGGCTTGAGTCCCGGGGCAACGAAATAACTACCTCTTTCATTGTCCTCGACGTGGGGCGCCTGGTCTCTGAATTTCCGGTCCAACCGCGTGGTCCACAAATCCGGTGGTTCCAGCATGTGGGAATCTGCCGAGATAATCCGTGAAGGCACCATTTGTTTATCCCTCCTGACTATGGCCCTGATTGGTTGAGGGCCGGGCATTGGTTCTCGTCTATCCAGGCGCTGCGGTCCTGCAAGCAGCGGTCCTTAAGACGATCTTTAAACGATCGTTCAGATTGCGGCAAGTCCTGCTGACTCCTTTTGCGCGCCCTCCGAGGTCACTTCATCGCGACCGGATTGATCGGACTGCCGACGCCGCCCGCAAAGGGCAGCGGCGGAGCGACGAAGAAGCAGGTATAGCGCCCGTCGCGTTGACAATCCTCGGCCAGCGCCTCGAAGTTGAAAATCTCGCCGATGGTCAGCCCCAGGTCGCGAATCGCGATGCGATGGAACGGCGTGGTTTCGTCGCGGAGTTCCGAAGGCATCACCTCGGCCGTCACGTTATCAACCGCCACGCACGATATCTCGTGGTCGTAAATCCATTCCACGGTCTTGTAGGAAAGCCCCGGGCAGGCTTTCCAGAAAGCGTCGCGCTGCTCGGGATGCTTGAACCAATGCGGCACCCATCCGGTGCGGACCATCAGCGCGTCGCCGCTTTCGGTCGTCACCTTTTGCGCGGCCAGACAGCCGTCGATGTCGGCGGCGGTGATTGCGTAACCGGGTGGGAGATGTCCGGCCGCACCGGCCTGCTTGTAAGAGACCAGATCAACCAGGACGCCGCGCGTGATGAGCGACTGTGACAGCGCCGCGATCGAATTGCGGGCGGCGCCGCCGTGCGCGGTTACCTGGTTGATCGGCATATCGTTGTAAAACGCGCCGTCATAACCGGCATGCGCCAGGCCATCCCATTGGGTCGCGATCTGAAGCGGCATCGTCACGATGTCTTCATTCCACACCACCGCGCTCTTGTGCGCCATTCCCCAGGCGTCGCCCCCGGCATTGACCATCGCGAAGAAATGCAGATAGGGCGTGCGCGCGGGATGCACCGGGCCGCCCCGGTCGAAGGGGATAGCGCAACTGAACACTTTGCCCTCCCGCGCCTCGCGCGCGGCTTTGGCCACGACCTGCGGGGTGATGAAATTGGCGGTGCCTTTCTGGTCATCCTTGCCCCAGCGGCCCCAGTTGGACAGTTGCCTGATCCCCCAGCTTTCGGGATACGCCATAAGTTCCCTCGTTGTAGCAATGCGCTCGCGGCGCGATGTTTGCGCGCGCCCGATCCTGCGCGCGGTTTAAATGGCGGATAGGCCGGAAATCGGGGATTGTCAACCGGGCGGGCTGCTCAACCGATGCGCGAACGACAGCGCCGCACGACGATACGAATTTGACGCTCCTATAATCCCGTGCTACGACCCGCGTGCGGGATGGGGGCCATTTCATCATGAGCGATAGCAGTCCGAGCCGGCGCGCGCCCTTGGCGGGCGTGCGCGTAATCGAATTCAGCCAATATGTGGCCGGTCCGCTGGCGGGCCGGATGCTGGCCGACCTCGGCGCGGACGTGATCAAGCTGGAGCTCACGCCCAAAGGTGACCTGGTCCGGTATTATCCGCCATTAAGAGGTAAAGCGTCGGTCGGAATAATCGCTTACAACCGTGGCAAGCGCAGTGTTTGCCTCGACGTCAAGCGGCCCGAAGGCGCCAAGCTGGCAGTCGATTTGATTGGTCATTCCGATGTCATGCTGGAGAACTTCAGTCCCGGAGTGCTGTCCAAATATGGTCTGGGTTACGAGCAACTGCGCCAGCACCATCCGCGGTTAATCATGTGTTCGATTTCCGGTTTCGGACAGGATGGTCCGCTGTCGTTTAAGCCCGCCAACGACGTAATCGCGCTGGCCAGCAGCGGACTGTTGCATCTGATCGGCGACCCCAACGGCGCGCCCTCGATTCCGGCGATGACCATGGGCGATTGCTCGGGCGGCTTGCACGGTTTTGGCGCGATTTGCGCCGCGTTGTACATGCGGGAAAAGACCGGCGAGGGCCAGCACATCGACTTGTCATTGAACGAATGCCTGGCCCATCTGCTGGACAACCACTACGTCATGTTCCAACTCACCGGCGGAAAAGTGGTGCCCAAACGCACCGGGTCGCACTTTCCGGCGGTATCGCCGATGGGCGTGTTCAAGGCGCGCGACGGCTACGTGACGCTCGTCTGTATGATCAATCAATGGCCCCTGTTCACCGGGCTGATCGGGCGCCCCGAGATGGCCACCGACCCGCGGTTCGACACCATGGAGAAGCGCATAGTCAATCGTGAACTGGTCACCGCGGCGGTCGAAACGTGGTTGCAATCCTTTGAAAGCCGCGACCAGGCGCTCGCGATACTGGATCGGAACCACATCCTTAACTCGCCCGTGCTCGATGTGCCCCAGGCGATGGAGAACGAGCAGATGCGGGCGCGCGGCGCGCTGGAGACCGTCACCTATCCGGGCGCCGGTCCAATCCGGGTGTGTAAAACACCGATCAAGTTTTCCAACGCGGAAGTCAGGGTTACCGGCAATCCGCCGCTGGTTGGCGAGCACAATCGTGAAGTGCTCGGCACCATTCTCGGTCTATCTGAGCATCAGATCGATGAACTTACGCAGACGGGGATACTGGTAGAGGAAGACTCCAACTTGTAAAGCCGGCGGAAAAAACACTCTGATCCGGGAATCAGGGATTTTGTGGTACGGCCAACATCGATTCGCCGTAACGTGTCGTCACCGGGCCTTTTTTGCGCGTACCTCGAAGGCGGAAATGGTGCCCTTGCCTTTGACCTCCAACTCGCCCAGCGGGTCAGCATCAAAATCGTTGGCGATATGATTCCAAATGTCCTCGGTGACGGCGACGGTACCCTGGCGGCCTTTACCGGCCATCCGCGCGGCGACGTTCACCGTGTCACCCCAGATGTCGAATTGGTAGCGCTCCTGTCCCACGACACCGGCGACCACCGGACCCGAATGCACCCCGACCCGCACTTCCCATCCCAGATGCGCGTCGATCATCGTGGAGGCCATCTCCAGGCCGCATCGAACCGCCGCGCCGATCGGGTCCTGGACCGCGCGCAAAAGCCCCGCCGCGGCCATGAATGAGTCTCCGATGGTCTTGATCTTCTCCAAGTCATGCTTCTCCGCCACCTGTTCGAAAAGTACGAACAACGCATCGAGGCGCGAAACTACGTCCTCCGGTTCGTGCTTGTCGCAGTAGGCGGTGAAGTTCACCACGTCGCAGAACAACACTGCGACGTTCTCGTAGCGCCGCGGGATTACGGTGCCGATACTGCGAATTTCGTCGGCCGCCGCCTTGGGCAGCAAGGCGTGGAGCAATTCGTCGGCTTGATTACGCGCCTCGTGCGCCTGACGCAGGGCCGCTTGGAGCGCGAGTTGCGTCTTCACCCGGGCCAAGACGATCGGCCCCGAAAAGGGCTTGTGAACATAGTCGACCGCGCCGACTTCAAATCCCTTCTCTTCGTCGGCGGCGTCAGTTTTCGCGGTCAGGAATATCACCGGAATGTCGTGGGTAGCAGGATTGGCTTTCAGACGGCGGCAAACCTCGTAGCCATCCATTCCCGGCATCATCACGTCGAGCAGAATCAAATCGGGCTTTTCGCCGCCCGACGCGATCACCAGCGCCTTCTCGCCGTTGGTGGCGACCTTGGTCTTGAAGGAGTCCTTCAGCACTCCTGAAATGACGCCGATATTGGTCGGCGTATCGTCCACGATCAAGACCAGCTTCTGATCTGACATCAGGGAAATATCCTCATTCCAGGTTCAGGGCCAGGCGCGTCGCGATTGCGGCAAGGCACTTGAGCGCGGCTTCGAAATCAAAATCACCGACCAGTCCGGCGAGAGTATCGATCTCGGTTTCGGTAAGCATCCCGGACAGGTTGGGACGAGCGTCCAGGATGAATTCCGCCGCCTCGCCGTCGTCATTTTCCAACAGCTTTTTCAGCCGGCTCAGAGACGCCGCCACCGCTACCGGATCGGCGGTGGCCTGGCCCGTGCCGTTGGTGGAGACCGCGGCCGGCAGCGCCGCGCGGATTGCCTTCACCGCGCGATCCAGGCACTGTCCCAGCGACTCGATCGCCGTCTCTACATCCTGTCCGCTTTTGATCGCGGTCTCGGCCGTCGCGGCCGCCTCGGCCAGCGCCGCCGCGCCCAGGTTGCCGGCGGCCCCTTTCAACGAATGCGCGGCGCGCTCCGCCGCCGCCACGTCGCCGCCCGACAGGGCGGCGCGAATCTGGTCCACCGTCCCCCGTTGGCTATCCGCGAACTTTTGCAACAAAGCCTCGTAGCGCTTGCGGTTGCCGCCGGTTCGCTTTAGTGCGGACCGGGTGTCGATTCCATCGATTAGCGGCATCTCGTTATCGGAAGCCGTCGCCGATATATCCGGACTCTTTGCCGCAACCGCGTCCGCAGCCGATGCGCCATCGCCATTGGCTTGCGCGCCAGCGCGGACGCGAGGCTTGATCCAGCGCCCCAGGGCGGCGAACAGTTGATCGGGATCGATGGGCTTGGCGACGTGATCGTTCATGCCCGCCTGCAGACAGGCTTCGCGGTCGCTGGACATGGCGTTGGCGGTCATCGCGATAATGGGCAGGTGGCGCAGGCGCGGATCGGACCTGATTGCCCGCGTCGCTTCGATCCCGCCCATTACCGGCATCTGCATATCCATCAGCACGACGTCGTATTCGCCCTCGCGCGCCATCCGCACCGCACCTCGCCATTTTCGGCCACCTCAACCAACACTTCGGCATCTTCGAGCAGGCCCTTGGCCACTTCCTGATTGAGTTCATTGTCTTCCACCAGCAACACGCGCGCGCCGCGGGTGCGCGCGACGTCGAACGTGGTGCCAGCCTCGGTATCGCGGCTGCCCTCGTGGTTATAGAGGTCGCCAGCCACGGCGCGGATCGCGGTGTCGAACAGGACCGAAGGACTCACCGGCTTGATCAGAACTGTCTCGAAGCCGTTTTCCTCGGCCTGCTTCAACACCTCTTCGCGGCCATAAGCGGTGACCATCACCAGATGCGGCGCGACGGCGAGGGCGGGCAGCGTGCGGATGCGTTTAGCCGTTTCGATTCCATCAAGCCCGGGCATCTGCCAGTCGATGAAGACGATCTCGTAGGGCTCGCCGGCCGCGGCGGCGTGGCGGACCATCTCGATTCCTTCCTTGCCTGACGGCGCCTCGTGAGCCACGAAGGTCATGCTCGTCAGCATACCTGACAACACCATGCGGGCTTGTGAATTGTCGTCGATAATCAGCACGCGCCGGCCGCGCAAGTCGGGCTTGGGAATAAACCGGCGCGGCGCCACCGCGCTCTTGCCCAGGCGGGCGGTAAACCAGAAGGTGCTGCCTTTGCCCGGTTCGCTGGTGACGCCGATATCGCCGCCCATCAACTCCGCCAGGCGCTTGGAGATGGCCAGTCCAAGTCCGGTGCCGCCGTACTTGCGGGTGGTGGACGCGTCGGCCTGCTCAAAAGCCTGGAACAGCCGCCCGATCTGCTCCTGGCTCAGCCCGATACCGGTGTCGCTGACCGAAAAGTAAATCAGTTGGTCATGCTCATCCTCTTCGCGGACTCGGGCATGTACGATGATTTCGCCGTGCTCGGTGAACTTGACCGCATTGTTGCAGAAATTGATCAGAACCTGCCCCAGGCGCAGCGGGTCGCCTGTGAGATTGGTCGAAACCGCGGGGTCGATGTCGAAGATCAACTCCAGACCCTTGGCCGAGGCTTTCTCGGAAATCAGATTGCCGACGTTCTCCAGCACCTTGTCCAGATCGAAGTCGACGGTTTCAACCGACAATTTGCCGGCCTCGATTTTCGAGAAATCCAGAATGTCGTTGATGATCCCCAGCAAGTGCTGGCCCGACTGCTGAATCTTCCTGATGTAGTCCTTCTGCCGGGGATTGAGTTCGGTCTTCAACGCCAGATGCGACATGCCGATGATCGCATTCATCGGCGTGCGGATCTCATGGCTCATGTTGGCCAGGAAATCCGATTTCATCCTGGTGGCGTCCTCGGCCACTTCCTTGGCACGGCGCAATTCCTCCTGGGAGGCGGCCATCTCCTGGTTGATTTTCTCCAGTTCCTCCTTACGGGCGGCGATCTGGCGTTCGGAAGCGGCCAGCGTCGCGGCCTGGAGCCGGGTCTGTTCGAGCAATTTTCTGGTCTCGATGTTGCCGGAGAGGATTTCGGCATTCATCCCGATCGACGGTAACAAGGCGTCGAGCAAGGCCTGTTGACGCTCCGTTAATGGCGCACCCGGAGCCAGTTCGATAACCCCGGCAACCGCGTCCTGGCTGATCACGGGTACGAACATCAGGTTGCGGGGCGCCACCGTTCCGATCCCGGCTGAAATCCGGACCTGATCGCCGTCGGTGGTGGTCACCGTCAGCGGGCGCTTTTCCGCGGCGGCCTGTCCCACCAACCCCTCACCCTGGGCAAACTCCCGTGGTTCTCCAGGGTTATCGATTGCAAAGCCGCCGGCCCGCGCAAAACGTGTGTGATCGTCGTCGGCGATATAGAGCGCTCCGTACAGCAGTTCGATGGATTCGGAGATGCGCGACAGCAAACGGTTTGCGAAGCTCGCGAAATCTTCGGCCGACTGCAGCCGCAGCGCGGTGGCGGCGACCTCGGTCTTGACCCAGCTCTGAAGGTCGCGCTCCCGTGCGACACTCTGCAGGGTGCGCAGCGCGCGGCTCATCTCGCCAATCTCATTGGTGCGGTCAAGAAAAGGAATCGGTTGGTCCAGCCGCCCATCGGCGACGTCCTGAACGCTGCCGCGCAAAGACATCAGTTCGTCCACCACTGCGGTCTGAACGATATAGAAAGCGAGCGCGAACGATAGCCCCAGGCCGATCAGAATCACGAGCCAGGTGATGACGATGGTGTGATGCGTCGCGACGGTGAGGTCGTCGGATTTACGATCGACCGTCTTCTGCATCTCGTCGTCCAGATCAATTGCGGCCAGTCGCGCCCGCCGGAGTTTTGCGTCCACGCCGTCACGCATCAACTGCATCGCCCTGACGCTTTGGTTGGCCAGGGCGGCGGCCCGGACCGGACGGGCGGCGAACGCCGCTTCATCGAACAAAGCTTGAATCGCTTTGATGGCCTTGGCGTGACCAGGGCTGTATTGTGCCGCCTGTTCAATCACCGGCTGATAATCGGCGTACGCCTGGTCCAATTCTCCTTCGGTCACCCGCACCTTGTCGATGTCGGGCTCGGCGATCATTTTGTACAGAATCTGGTTGAAGCGGTTCCCGAGTGCGCGCGCCTGGCTCAGATCGCGCACCGCTTGGACGTCGCGATCGAGCAGCCGGGTGTACAAAGTGTCGATTTTCTTTATTCCAACCGACGAGTACAGCGCCGCCAACACCACCATGACCGCGAGCGGAGCCAGGGCGATCAATAGTTTTGACCGGACCCTCTGATTTGCCAATAAGCCCATCGATACCGTCTCCCCAGTGGACGCTCACACTCTACCACAAAGAAATATCGTCAGCAGTTACAGCGAATATCGTGTCAGGGCGGGGAGGAAGACTGGGCCGAGGGCCGACCGGGTCAAGCTGTCGACCTTATTTGCCGCCGGCTGGAGGCGATCGCCGGCCGAGGGATAGGCCGATGATGCCTGCCCGGTAACCATTAACCCAACCAGTGCAGTACCGCGAAGCACAGCGCCATCAGCGGCAGCCCCGTAATCACTCCTACGCGGGCCCATTCCCGGCTGCTGATTCCCAAACGCTGCGCCGCCACGATATTGGGGATGTTGCCGGGGATCAGCATGCCGCCGCTGATCAGCAGTCCCATGAGCACCGCGCGCTGCTGAGTGTGATTGAGCGCGGGCCCGATCTCGGCCGCGGTCAGCGTCGCGTTGTCCACCACCGCCGAGATCGAATTGCACCAGAACAGCGCGGCATGCGGCATTCGGCTGATGTAAACATCGACCAGCGGCCGCATCCCCCAGGAAAGTCCCGACCAGGCCGGCGACGAAGGCGTAAACCCGGATCGCGCGCAGCACAATCTCCCTCCAGCCATCGTCGGGGCGCGCGGCGTACAGCGACGCCCCCCGATGCGGCGGAATAAAGAGGCTGATCACGGCTACGATTAGGATTCCCGAGACCACCAGCGGCCCCAGCAGGCGCATCAGGTACCAGAAGTCGACGCTGAGCGACGCGATCGCGATCGTGCCCAGGGGTTCGCCCACCGGAGTCAGCGCGGCGCCCAATCCGATGGCGAAACAGGCCAGCACCACCGCGGCGGTCTCACTGGGACGGTCGAGCTTGAGCATCGCAATCGCTTCGACCAGCAGCAGGGCGGCGATCACCGCCGTGATTATGCTGGAGAGCAGGCCCAGCACCACGATCAGGGTAAAGTAGATCCAGCGCGCCGAGACTGCCGCGCGCAAGCGCTGAACCGCGCTATCGAACGCCGGCCGCAGCAGCCGCGCCAACGCGCCGAAGATCAGGACCGCGATCGTCAGCGCGATTGGTTCGCTGGCCGCGGCGTGCACCAGAGGCCAGCCGAATTGTCCGGTTATGATCGACGTCAGGGCGCCCACGCTGAGAAAGAACAGCTCGATATTGTGCTCAATCGGTTTGACGAAAATCGGGCCGACCAGCACCGCTATCAGGATCAATCCAAGACCGATAACCACGGCTGACTATCCACCGTCGCGAAGGCGATCCTCAGATCGCGTCCAGAGTGAAGCGCTTGATGATGGCTTCGATCTTTTTCATAACCCGTTCCTGTACGGCCGCGTGCGCCGCGCTGTGGCATTGCGAACGCCAGCGCGCTCTTCAGGTTAGCGCCATCAGTTGATCCGCGATTGCAGGCAGCGGCACAACTAAATCCGGCAATCCGGCCTCCACCGCGGCTCGCGGCATCTCGTACGCCACCGAACTCTGCTCGTCCTGCGCCACGATTAATCCTCCCGCATGGCGAATCTCGACCAGCCCCGCGACGCCGTCCTGTCCTCTACCGGTGAGGATCACGCCGAGCGCACCGGCGCCGAAGTGCTGGGCCACTGAGGAGAACAGCCAGGTCGCGGAGGGTCGGAAGCCTTTAACCGGCGGCGCCCCGGAAAGGTCGATCGAATGCTGGCCGGCGACGCCGAGATGGTGGTCGTCGGGGGCGACATAAATTGTTCCCGGACACAGGGGTTCCTGATGCTCCGCCAGCTTCAGCCGCATCCGGGAATGGGCCGCCAGCGAGCTTACCAGGCCGGCGATATAGCCCTGAGCCATGTGCTGCACGACCAGGATCGGGACACGGAAGTCCGCCGGCAAGGGCGTGAGCAATTCCTGCAGCGCCTGCGGTCCGCCGGTTGACGACGCGATCGCGACGATGCGGGCCCGTCCGCGGCTGGGAAAGCGCTCGCGCTGCCCCCGCCTTTCCTGATCGACTCGAGCTAGGTTACCGATGACCAACCGCGGCACGGTCTAAGCCCCTCCCCGGCGGCAACGATCGAGCCGATGTCCACCGCGCCGCTTTTGCTAACAGTATAGCCACCATACAGCGCTTCAGGGTTTCTGTCCCGTCTCCCACAATCCAGGACTGTCGATAAACTCCTAAACCTATCTCGTGTGCGGCTGCGGACCTGGTCCGCAGCCGCACGCGGAGAGAGATTCTAGCCGGCGATCGCGCCTGAAGCAGGCGCGCCTTCACGGGCTGGAAGCCTGTGTCTGGAGTTCGTACATGGTCGCTGTATTTTCTCCCCGGGCCGGGACTGTCGATTAACTCCTAAAACCAACCTCGCCCGCGGCTGCGGACCGGGTCCGCAGGCGCACGCCGGGAGAGGGCGGCGCGCGATTTGCCCCAGCAAGTCGCGTGCCGGGTGAGGGTGCAGGCGGGCCTGCCAAGATGTGTCACGCAGGCAGAAGCTCGCAGTGCGCCAATGCGTTTAGCCTACTTGAGGTGCATCAGAACCCTCACCCTCGCCATCTCCCACAACTGAATGTGGGTGAGGGAACAGAACCAGGCCTCCATTGCGCGACCGCGCTATCAAGCCCCCCAGCTTTGCCCTTTAAGAGTTTATCGATAGTCTCGGTCCGGGGGAGAAAATTAAGCAAAATGTAGAAAACTCGCTGCACAGGCTGGAAGCCTGTGCAGCGCCGGCGAGAATCTCAATCCATTCTGCGTTCTAATATTCTCCCCCGGTCAGAGACTGTCGATAAACTCCTAAAACAACCTCTCCCGCGGCTGCGGACCGGGTCCGCAGCCGCACGCCGGGAGAGGGCGGCGCGCGATTTGTCCCAGCAAGTCGCGTGACGGGTGAGGTGCGGACGGAGCGGCAACTGTATTACTCTTTGTGCATTCTCATTTCCCCACCAAAACGTTTATTGTTGAGGTGTATCAGAACCCCTCTCGTCGCCCTCTCCCGCAGCTGAACCTGGGCGAAGGAACAGAACCAAGCCTCCACCCGGAGGCCGCGGGAAGGATGCCGATTACTTGATGCCATCGAGATTGCTAATCTGTGGAACAGGTCGGGGCGCCAAGTCTGGCGCAACGCGCCAACGAGAGGACCTGACCCGGGAGTGGAGTATGAAAGAGAAACCAACGGAGCCGAAGGAAGACGCACAACCGACAATCATTACGGACATCAAGGCGGGACAGTACAGCGACGGCCATCCGCTCGATACGGTCCAATATCTTGAATCCAAGATCATCCTCAAGGGCGCCCGCTTCACCGCGGTGCAGAGCTTTCATGATTTCGGCAAGTTTGTGCATCGCACCGCGGAGCAAATCGGGGTCGGATATTCGACCAGGCAATTCGAGGGAACCAGACCGCAGATCCGGGAGGTTCTGTTTCTGGATACCAGCGACTTCAGGCTCTACAACAATGCCTTCATCCTGCGCCGGCGGCATCTGTACGAAGACGGCTTTCCGGTGGGCGATCCGGAGATCGTCTTCAAGTTTCGCCATCCCGACATCCAGAAGGCCGCCCAAATGGACGTGCGCCCCAATATCGTGGGCCCCTACGAAATCAAGTTCAAGGCCGAGGCGCTGCCGCTGAAGGAGCAGATCGGCGGGATTCGCACGCTGTACTCACACAATGTGCAGTTCGCGCTGAGTGAGGAACAGGACGCCGATCGCGGTTCGATGGCCACCCTGCTGCACGTCTTCCCGGCTTTGCATGGGCTCAAGACTGCGCCGGGCGAGCGGGTCGAACTGGTCAATCACACCGCGGTCCAGGAAGTGCTGCTGGATATCGGCATGCTGGATTTCGGCAAGGGAATTGAAGCCAAGTCCAATGTCGCGGTATGGCGGACGCGCGGCGATATGAAACAGTTGGTGGGTGAATTCGCCTTTCAGTGCAAGTTCAAGCGCAAGGACGAATTTCACGTCAAGGCGATGAAGCGGGCGGAGCAGCTTCTGGTCGCTTTGCAGTACGCGGCCAAGGACTGGGTCGAGCTTGGGGTCACCAAGACCGCCGCCGTCTACCGCCTCAAGGGCAACCCGCCCCAGGCTCACGAGTGACCGTGGCTGGGTGCGCAAGAAGAAGTTTGGTGGGCCATGACACACGCTGCCCACCGAGCCCCCCGTATAAAAGGATGGTTGCTTCCCATAATCTGCTCTCCCTAACAAAGGTAGGATGGGAGCGTCCGCGCTCGTGCGTGGATCTACAATCCGTCCCGGTTGGGTGCGATGACGCTCTTGATGACGGCGGCCAGTTCCGCCGGATCGACCGGCTTGACCACGTGGCTGTCGAAGCCCGCCGCAAAAATCTCGACTTTATCTTCCACACGCCCATAAGCCGTCAACGCCACCAGCGGCAGGCGGGCGTCGCCGGCTCTCTGCTCGCGGACCCGGATCTCGCGCGCCAGCGATAATCCGTCCCGTCCCGGCATCCCGATGTCAGACACTACGACGTCGGGCCGCTGCTCGGAGAGAATCTCCAGCGCCCGCTCGGCCGAGCCCGCCACCTGAATGTCCGCTCCCAGCGACTTCAGCAGCGCCCTGAGCGCCTCGGTGGCCTCCTGGTCGTCGTCAACCACCAGCAGCCTGATGCCCGTCAGCCGCGGTATTCGGGTCGGACTGACAACACCGGTCACGGTAGGATGCCTGCGCCGCTCGTCCTGAAGGCCATCCGTCGTGACGGGAAGCGGGAGGCGTAGCGTGAAGGTCGCGCCCTTACCCACGCCCTCGCTGCGCGCCGTGACCGAACCCCCGTGCATCGTGATGATGTGCTTGACGATGGTCAAACCCAGCCCCATGCCTTTTCTATCGCTATCGCCCTTGGCGTCCGCTTGCCAGAAGCGGTCGAATAGATAAGGCAGAAACGAGGCCTCGATTCCCTTCCCCGTGTCACTGACCGCGAGCTCGATATGCGAGTTAATGCGCATCAGCCGAACCTGAATCTTGCCGCCCCTGGGCGTGAACTTGAGCGCGTTGGAAAGGAGATTCCACAGCGCCTGTTGGAGCCGGTTGGGATCGCCCAGAATGATGCCGGCCCGCGGATCGATGCTCACCTGCAAGTCGATCGCGTTGGCCTCCGCCGCCGGCATCGTCGTGTCTACGCCGGCCCTGACCACCGAGGGCAAATCGGTGAGCTGCAAGTCCAATCGCAGCCGCCCGCTCTCGATTTTGGCAAAATCCAGCAGGTCCTCGATCAGTTGCGCCTGCGACTGCGCCGCGCGATTGATCGCATTAACCCCCCGCAGCGTCTTTTCCTCGGTGCGCTCGCTGGTAAGCAGCAGCCGCGCCCAAAGTAGAATCAGGTTGAGGGGGTTGCGCAACTCGTGAGATACGGTAGCGAGAAAATTATGGTTTCTCAGGTTAGCCTCTTCCGACTCCTGCAACGCCGACAGATAGTCGCGAACCACTACCGCGATGTCTCTCCAGGAAATGAAGATCAGGACCAGCGCGACGCCGGCCGCGGAGATTGGTACCAGCCACAGCACCACCCGTTCTTGGGCGTTACGCCGCTTGAGTCTGAAGTTGCGAAGTTCGCCTTCCACGCTGCTCAAGTCGTCGAAGGACTCCAGTACCGCTTGCGTGTACGGATTTACCTGTTTGAGGATGGCGGCGGAATGCGCGGAGTCAAAGTTATTATTCAGACTATCCAACCCATGTTGAATCTCAGTGCTCCAGCGTGCTTCGCGATTGCTGATATCAACCACCCGGTCCTTCTGGAACGGGTTGTCCGCGGTCGATGCCAACAGTCGCCGCAGGCTTGCCCGGACCTTGCCCATGGCGTCATGGATATTGACGAAATAGGCAGCGTCCGCGGATGCTAAATATGCTTCGAAGGCGGCCTGCGTTTCGAGAATCTCGCCCTTGGCGATATAGGCCTCGTTCAATACCTGGTCGCTGTGCTCCAATCCGTTGGTATAGACGCGCTCAGTTCTCAGATGCCAAAGTAGTACGAGGGTCAGAACCGCCATCGCCAGCGGCGCGCTGATCGCCCCGGCTAACAATCTCTTTTTGACAATGGTCGGCTGCATATTGTTGTCGCGCCATAATAAGCCCTTACCCCAGTGTCGGAAGCGGTGTTTCAAGTCGATGAAATCCGCGAAGCTTCGCCCTATCCGCTTGGGAGACCGCGGCGATACCGTGTCGTCGTGCCGCCACCCGTCTGATGCGTCCGATCCGGAAGATGGAGAGGAATCGCCGCGTCCGGTAAGAAATCTTTCCAACAAATTCATCGATTCGACCGTCCGACTGGATGCTCGACGGTAGCGCGTTGAACTGGCAGCAACCGGCAAAGCGATGCGCACCCCATCGCGAGATAAACGGGCGACGCCACGAAATCAATGTCGTCTCAACCGCCCTGGACTGATACCAACACAGACGCGCAGTTATTTTCCAAAACGCGCTAATTTATTATATGTTATACAGCGGTTGAGGACTGGACTTCAACATTTTAGCCGCAGGTGTCTGATTACCCTGTTGATATCGATCAGGATGATGCGGCGCTCCGCGCTCGCAGTTGACAATGTCCACCCGCGCCTTGCAGCGCTATCTTCAGATTGAGGCAGGCCACTCCACAACGGAGTCGACCATCGCCCCGGTACGCAGGACCGCTGCGTCCCGGATGGCAAGCGAGCCAACGCGGCTACAACGATCGTGCGGATTATCGCCGGCCAGCGTAATGACGATGGCTGCCGCTTCACGCGCCGGTGTGCTGGTGCCTGCCGCCGCTGCGGGTCGCCGATCCGATCGCTAGCGGCACCACCACCGCAACCGCGCCGACGATGCCAACGGCTTCCCACCAGGGCAGCCATTGGTGGAGCAGAAGGATCGTCGCCACCAGCAGTAGCAGGCATCCGACCAATGCCACCGCGGCGATAGCAATCTGCAATAGCCAATGATCAAGCACCGCGGTAAGAATCGGCTCGACACTCGCACGTGCCACCCGCGCTTCAGCTTCCACCACCTTGGTAAAATCGACGATTAGCTTGGCCAGCAACGCAGGCCAGCTATTATGGATCTCGTCGTGCGGCTCGAAGACGTTGCGGTCGTGGTTAATCGGTTCCATCGCTATAACCATTGTGGCAATTTGAGTGAAGGAGCTTCGGACCCATCAGGGTGCCGCCAAGCGCGATCATTCCCAGAAGCATCGCCGGCGCAGGCGAGCCTCCCGCGGCGAAACCCAGGGCCATCGCCCCGCATACGGAAGAAAGCGGAAAACGGCGGATGTGATGCTCGGGCAGGCGAAGTTCGGAACCGGTTACCGCAGCCTTACGATTGACCTCGTCCAGGGTGCGGCTAAGGTTATCGCGCGCCTCTTCCGCTTCACGTTCAATGTCTGACAGATTGCTCATTAGTATTGATTGCCTCCGCCAACGCTCTGGACACCGCCAGTCTTAAAGCGACCCGGGTGGCAAGGCCCACCAGCGTCTGGCCCACCGGGGTTCGCTGTCCCCCTGCGACCACGAAGCCGGCCAGAAATCCGAGCGCGAGGGACTCCACCGGCCGCCGCCGGATGCTCGACTGAAGTCCCGCTATGTAAGTTTCGGACCAGTGATCGCCGGGGTTCATGAAGGCGAAACCCGCCGCATCAGCCGGGCGGCGATGTAACCAATGAGAAAGGCACCGCCGACCGCGAGCAGCGGCTGACGCGTAACCATCTCATTCACGCTTCGAATCATTTCCAAAACGTAGTCAACCCCGTCATTTACGTGTTCTTGCGCGTAATCCAATCCTTGTTTGGCTCCATCGAGACCATCGCGGGCGGCATTCATGCCTTCCTTCAGCGCCGCGCCGCCGCGTTGCGCCACCTTCTCGATTGTATCACTGGTATTTTGAATTGAATTGTTAAGATCGACCGCCATCGTATGCACCTCGACAAAATTGCGACCTGACATTCCTTGCTTATCCTGGCAGTGCAATTCTTCTGCCATCAGCTACGCGCGCCACGATTTACGAAGATCCCTCAGAACACCTCGTCTTTTTTCGTGCCTCGGCTTTGTCCGGAAATAAAAGGCGGGATCCATATCACGAAGCATTCAACGGTAATCGGTAAGAATTATAGGGAAGAGAACCGGGGTCGAGCGGTTCAAAAACACCTTGAAACGCACCGTTTTATTAGCCGTGCTTTCGGGCATGCCAGTTGCTTGGTGGTCTCAAGCCACAGGATTGGCTGCAAATATCAAATCTGACACGAGGAGACAAACAAAATGCTTGGAACCATCCTTCTGGTAGTCTTGATTTTAGCGTTAATTGGTTCGATTCCCGTTTACCCCTACAACGCCGGTTGGGGCTATTTTCCCAGCGGCATCCTCGGCACCGTGCTGATTGTTTGGTTGATTCTGGTCTTGATTGGAAGGGTCTAAATCACCTGACGGTTCCGTTTGGACCGGCCCCAAGGCATCCCGGAACAGGATGCAATGCATTAGCGCGGAACTCGGAAACCCTCACCCTATCCTCGTTAACAAGGCAGAGGATACGGAAGTGTTCGAGCCGTTTCCTGGTTTCAAGGAGATGGTTTGGGTGAGGGTTTCCCCGCGCGTGGCGAGGATTTATTTCCTTCGGGGTGGGCGCGCCGAAGAGCAGTGAACGCGATCGACGAGGATCACTTTCTTTCCTGGAGTTCAATCCATGACCCTGATTGATATCGTTTTGGTATTCGTGGCCGTCGGCTTGGTAATGTGGCTGATAAATGCCTTTATTCCCATGGCGGCGGGCATCAAGAGCCTGCTCAACGTGGTGGTTTTTGTGGTCGTTCTGATCTGGGTATTGCGCATCTTCGGCGTGGTCGGGGAGATTCCCGGCGTCCACATTCCACGTCTGATGTAACCGGCGGCGCCGGCGACGTCAGCGCCCGATCAGCCGAGCATATTCGTCGAGCCACGGTATCACGATGTCGCGCGGCGCCGGCGGGACCCCGCAAATCAAGCGCTCGACGCCAGTTTGGGCGACCTCATCGATCATGGCCCGGTCGGGCGGCGCCCATCCATTCTTGACCGCGGCCCAGATGGCGGTAATGCGCATTGACGACGGATCGCGCCCGGCCGCTTCGGCCATCCGGTGAAATTTGGCGACCGGCGCGCCGAAGCCGGGAACTACCGCCGGCAACCATCCGTCGCAAAATTCAATCGCTGCCCGCATGGCCTTTAAGCCCTGACCGCCGAACAAAATTGGTGGATACGGCTTTTGAATCGGTTTTGGAGCGCTCCAGATCGGATCGAAGTTGACGAACCGGCCATGATAGCTGGCGTCTGCGGTGCTCCAGATGGCCTTTACCGCCTCGGTCTTCTCCCGCAGGATTTCCCATCGGCTCGCAAATGGCGTCCCGTGATTCTCCATCTCTTCGGCATTCCAGCCCGCCCCGATTCCAAACACGAAGCGTCCGCCCGAGAGGAAATCCAAACTCGCGGCTTCCTTGGCCAGGATGATCGGATCGCGTTGAATCACCAGACACACCGCCGTGCCCAGCAACAGCTTGCTGGTGACCCCCGCCGCCATTGCCAGCGCCACGAATGGATCCATCATGGCCCAATATTCGCGCGGCAGCGTGTCACCGCCCATCGGCCAGGGGGTGCGGCGCGAGGCCGGGATATGGGAATGTTCCGAGACGAACAGCGACTCAAATCCGCGCTCTTCGGTGGCGCGGGCCAAATCGTCGATTCGGATTGCGTCGTCGGTAGGGAAAATCGCTACTCCATACTTCAAGGCCTATCTACCTCCCGTGGCGTCCCAATTCATGAATCATGGACCCGGATCGGGACCGTCACAAGCGCTGTCATCAGGAGGACGCTTGCGCCGGTCCGGCACGGCGCGATATGAGGTCCCAATGGGGCTCGTCGCTGCATTCGTCAGTGCCGATCAACCCCGGTTTAACGTTGGAGGCACAAAATGGCAATTCATGTTCGGCACGGCGACAACGTGGCTTGGGAAGAGAATCAGCCTGGCGCCAGCGGCGGGGCGGTGCGATGGGGCATCAGGACCAAGCCCTACTTCGACCCCACCGAGGTCGGGGTGCTGTTGCGTCTGGTCGAATACGCGCCCGGATATGTCGCTGAGGCCCACAGCCACGCGGCCCCCGAGATCGTTTACATACTGGACGGAGACATCACTATCGGCGAACAACGTCTGGGCGCCGGCGACGCCTATCATATCGAGCCCAACACCGTGTACGGTCCTCTGCGCGCCGGCGAGAAGGGGGCGCGCTTTGTGCTGCTGTTCACCGGCGCGCCCGGAATGACCCCGGCCTAGCCTCAAAGCGAGAATAAGTTTCACCTGTCAGGAGCACCTGCGCGTTGGGGCAGATGCTCTTTCTGTCCCCTTTCCTTATCCTAGCCCCAAAGCGAAAATAATTTTCCGCCTTGAGCGCACGAACCCATTGGCGCAGAGGCCCTTTCCGTTTCCTCTCCTTATCTTAGGAGTATCTTAGGAGAGGGGGAGGGAGAGGTTACACCCGACGGTCTACGACACGGATTTCGCCTACGGCCACTGACCTTGCGCGAAACAACTACCCACCATTATTCCCGTTTTGAAGCTGGCAATACCCGTTTTTCGCGAGCGGCGGCCCAGGATTCAGACGTTCTTGGATGGCGCCTTCGCGTCGCCATCGGGCCGTGGCGCCGATCCCTTCTTATCCAGGTATTCCTGGGTCGCGAGGCGAACCCCTAAACCGCCCCGTTCCATCAGCTTCGCGCGCCGATCGGCGGTCCATTGCACGGAGTAGGGAATCGAGCCGAAGTTGTTTCGGAACACCGGCGCGACGTGGCGCGCAAAGAGCTCGTAGGAATGCAGCGTTTTTTCCCGCGTGGTCCAATCCACCGCCATATTCATGAACCCGCCGAAACCGCCGCTGAGTTCCTGCAGCTCGCGAATCTTTTCAATCGCGTCGTCCGGAGTGCCCAATATCACGCCGCCCTCATTGGCCAGATTTTCCAACGGCATTGCCGAGATCGCACCGCCCTGCCCCTGCTCGACCTGCCGGACGGGAGCGGAAAAGTAGTTCTGAATCAGCGAATCCCCGACTGCACGGACGTCGTTGAGGGCTTCCTTGCGTGAATCCGCGAGATGAAATGGCAGCACCAGGCGCCAATCGTTGCGGTCCACGACGTTGCCATGCTCGGCGGCCGTTTCTTCGACAATCGGCCATCGATCCTTCAACTCGCCGAAGCCGCGGACGAAACCCAGCAGGCTGAGCAGCCCGACTCCCAGTTCTCCCGCCGCCATCATCCCCGAAGGGGAAAACAGGCTGGCGACGAACAGCGGCATATGCGGCTTCTGATAGGGCTTCACCTGCAGATGCGCGTCGTTGAGCTGGAACCAGGAACCGTCGACCGTGACCCCACCCTCTTCGGTGAACAACCGCCGGATCGCCTTGACGCCCTCGATCAAGCGCTTGCGCTGGGTGGCAGGATCGATCCCGAGCATGTACGCATCACCGGGCAGCGCGCCCGGTCCGCATCCGAGAATCACGCGTCCGCGCGTGATTTGATCGAGCATCGCGTAGCGATTGGCGATATTGAAGGGGTGATGATACGGCACGCTCACCACGCCGGAACCGAGCATGATGCGCCGGGTGCGCGACGCCGCGGCGGCGATGAAGATATCCGGAGAGGGAATTATCTCCCAGCCGGCGGAATGGTGCTCGCCAAAAAAAGCTTCGTCGTATCCCAACCGGTCAAGCCATTCGATCAGTTCCAGATCGCGCTCATAGGCCAGGGCCGGATCCTGTCCGGGTGGGTGAAACGGGGCCAGAAAAATTCCGAATTTCATCTCAGTCACGACCTCCTTCGCGCACGCCCGCGGCCGGCGGATTCCCGCCTTCGCTGGGCGTTATCCTCGCACAGATACCGCCCGATGTCGCCGGTAACGGCCGCTCAGTTCGAACCGATCGCGATCGCGGTAATGTGCCGGTCGCACATCGCCAGCAGTCCGCGGTCGATCATGGCGGAGAAAGCATCGGCCGCGTCAGCGCCAACGGCATTTCGCGTCAAGCCGTTTTTCAAGGGCGTCAACAGCGCGGCGCCGATCTTTTGATCGGCGGCGATGGCTTGGAGCCTGACCTTTTGATCGCCGGCGCCAAGGCTCCGCCTGACCCGGTCCAGTTCACTAATCAACTCGCGCAACTTCTCCAGGGCTTTGAGGTTGGCGCCCGAAGCCTTGATTTCGAAGGTTCTTCCCGGACGCACCTCCACGTGCAACCGGTCGGCGTCGGCGGCGGCGGGCGGAGCCGCTCGCGCGGCAAGATGAAATCCGACTTCGAACCAGGAACGCCACGGCTGTGCGCCCGCGTCGACATAAGGCTCGGAGGTAAAAAGGAGCACATAGTAAAAGTGTTCGACCGCCTTGCAGAAGCGGAAAAACCCGGTGCTTATCAGCATCGATTCGCACTTGACGGTAATGGTCAGTTCAGCCACAGCGGTTTCCTTTTTCTGCTAGGGCGTCGCAGTGATCTCCGCTTCGGGATTGAGACCCAGGAACCGGCAGGCGTTGGTTACCAGCACCTGGCGCGCGTCGGACTGCGGCACGTCTTCGAGCAGTTCGGTCAAAATCTCCCTGGAGTCCGGGAAGGTGCCCTGGCTGTGGGGGAAATCGCTGCCCCAGATCAACATCTCGGTGCCGCTATATTCCCTGAGTTTCATCGCCAGGCGGTCGTGAACGAAACCGAACAGGCAATGATCGCGCCAGTACTGGCTCGGCATCTTCTTCAGTTTGAGGTCGAAGTAGGTATACCAGCGCAGGTAGAATTCATCGACCCAGTTGAGCCCGTGAGGCAGCCATCCCGCCTGGGTCTCGGCAAAATAGAATCGCAACTGGGGAAACTTGTCGAATACATACAGGATCAGGCGTCCGATGGTGCCGCAGTTGGGCCCCGATTGCATAGTGCCGCAGACGGTGGACTCGGCGGTCACGCCCTCGACCATCCTGGGCGGGCCGCCGAAATTCACGTGCATCGCCATCTTCACGTCCAGGTCGATTGCCGCGCTCCAAAACCGCTCATCGTCGGGGGCCGGATCGGGACCGCCATTGGGCCACATGGTCAGTGACGACGCGCGCAGACCCAGCTTGCGCACGCGCGCCAGCTCCGCGATCGCATCGTCGACGCCGGTTTCCGGAATCAATGCCACCCCGATCAACCGGTCTGGCGCCACGCTGCAATACTCGCTGGCGAGAAACGTGTTGTAAGCCTGAATCAGGGCCAGGTAGCAGTCCTTGTCCTTGCGAATCATGTTCGCCATCAGGCGCGGCCCATAGATCGGGTAATACAGGATCTCCGCGTCGATTCCGTCCTGGTCCTGCTCGCGCAGGCGCTGGCGTCCGTCACCAGTGCCCGGACGCGGGGAGCCGTCGGGGAAATGATAGGTTGGCGCGCTGCTGCGGGTGAATTCATCATAGCGCAGCCCGCAGTACAGATTGCCGATACAGTCGCGCCGCCATTCATCCATCACCCAGGTTTCAGTGCCGTCGGCGTTGCGCACCAGCCGCGGCGCACGATCGCGATACTTTGCGGGCACCCGGGTCGACCAGTCCAGCGGGACCTCCACATGACCGTCGCCGGAGATTACGTTGTATCTGCGCATCGGAAAAACCTCTTCCTCGGCCCACGCTCGCAATTGCGATCCGTGCCTGACCCACGCAGAGCCGGGATTCTCCAAAAAGTGACCCGGATTATCCCGCAGCATCGCAGGGATGTCGAGTCTGGCGGCGCCAATCAATCGGGCCTTGCCGCATCGGCCGCATTGAGACTATCCTCCCGTCCCTCATGCCCGGGAAGTCCTGAACCCGGACGAAGGAAAAATCGATGGCGACAACAATTGAGGTCAAGCTGCTCTTTTCCCTGGAGATGCAGGTCGATAGCGCCAACCTGATCGGCGATATCGGCGGCGGCACGCGCGCGATTGGCGACGTCAGCGGAAGGTTCGAAGGCCCCGGGATAAAGGGCACCATCACGGCCACTGACTGGTATCTGGCCCGCCCCGATGGAATCGGGGAGGCCGACGTGCGCGGCATGATCAAGACCGACGATGACGCCTTGATTTACATGCGCTACGGCGGTCTGGTCGACATGCGCCATGGCACCATAGCCGCCGGCGCAGCCACTCCGGTTTCGGGCACCTGTCCGGTGCGCACGGCGGTCAGGTTTGAAACCACCGCGGAACGCTACCGCTGGCTTAACCAGGTACAGGGGATCGGCATTGGCGAGGTCAATTTCGCAACCGGCAAAATCAGCTACATGATATATGGGCTTTGATGAAGCGCCGGCCCCAAAGCGGGAATAGTACCGGGCAGTTTTGGGCGAGATGTCAGTGGCGGAGGGCGAAACATGGATCAAGGGTCGGGACGTGTAACCTTTTTCCTCGGCCTCTCCGAGCCCCAAAGCGAATAATTTCTGACACATGTAGCGCGAAATGTAAGTGGCTGCGAGCGAAACGTGTGCCGTGGGTCGGGGCGTGTAACGTCTCCCTCACCCTCTCCTAAGATAAGGAGAGGGAACAGAAAGGGCGTCTGCGCCATTGTATTCGTGCGCTCAAGGCGTGAAATTATTTTCGCTTTAGGGCTCGGATAAGGCGATAGAGCTTCTGCGCCAATGGGTTAGCGCTCTGAACAGGTTAGATTGCCTTCGCTTCGAGGCTAGAGAGAAGCCAGGTCGGCCGGCCTACTTCCTGGGCGAAGGTTGCGCGGTGGGCATGGGCGCCGCAAATTGGTCGGGGGTTTTAATCAGGTCGCTGTAGTCGTATTCGAAAATCTTATAGACCGCGGGGCTGGCGCTGGAAAGCGCGTAATAATCGACCCGCTGCACGGTGCTCGGCTGGCCCTTCGCGCCCTCGTTGCGCCGCTCGATTTTGGCCAACTTAACGACGCCCATCACCTTGCCGTCCGGGGTCAGGAAGGTGACCTCCTCGTTGGGAGTGTTGAGCGCATATTTGCCCAGATCCGCGCTTGAATCCTGGACGATCGATTCGGCCTTGAGGTCGCGCATGCGATCGAGGAACTGACCGACCTTGACCGGATCGGCCTGCGCCTTGGTCCCGTCAGTCTCAGTCCACTTACCGTCGGCCCCGTGGGTCACGACGAAGGTCTTGCCCGCGTTGGTGACTTTCACCTGCCCCACCTTGTCGGAATCAAAACCGAACACGGTGCGGTCACGCAGCTCGTTCAGCGTCTTGTCGGCGTCGGCAAATACGTAGTTATGAACGGTATACACATTGGGACGCTCTCCGCGCCGGACATAGAATGCGTCCTTGCCCTGCCCCGGTTCCTTCTTGCCAAACTCCAGCGACTGCTGCGCCGCCGCCGGACCGGTGAACACCGACACCGAGAGCCGGGGTTTGTCCAAGCCATATTGGGCGGGGTTGGATGGATTGTCGCTGGCGAAATCATCAATGCGCGCATTGGATAGTGAGCTGAGCAGGGCACGCACCCGCTCCTGGTCAGCCGCATAAGAGGCGGGCTTGACGATCTTCCAGTTGCGCTGATCTTTCTGAAGTTCCACCGGCGCGCTGTCGTCCTGCTTGACCACCAGCCGGTTGACGTCGTCAACCTTGAAACTCATCAAGGTGTGATCGCGCAAGTCGCTGAGCGTGCGCTTGGTGCCGGGGCCAAACGCACCCGAGGTCAGCATCACCGCGGGCTTGTCGGTGGTCTTGATATAGACCGAATAGCCAATCGGCGAGTTCTTGCCGACTTCGACGCCGGGCCAGGTCTTGTCCTTGGTGCTGGCCACAACCGTTACCGCGGGCTTGGCCAGTCCGAACTGGGCCAGGTCGGTAGGATGCTCGTCAACGGTTCGCTTGACCTCGCAGTCGGCGATCTCGTGAGTCAAAGTGGTAATCGCGCTGCTGTCGGCGTCGGCCTGGATCGGTTTGACCACCTTCCACTTGTCCCCGGAGCGCGCGACCTCAATCTCCCGGTCTGGATATTTAAGGTTTATCCGGGTGATGTCCCCGGGATCGATTTTGAACAGCTTGACGGTTTCTTCTTCCGGCTTACCGGCCTGAAAGAAGTAAATGTATCCGCCGACGAGCGCTAACAAGATCAATACGATGAGCGTATTGCGAAACTGCATAAGCGAGGGTGACGACTGTCTCCTGTTCTGGTCTTAGGGTTTTGTGGTTAAACCGAGTGCGCCCGGATTGAGCATTTTCTACGCTTCAGCACTCGCTCCGCGCGCCGCAAAAAAAGCGCAACCAAAAGCGATAAGACGCGGGGTTTGATTCTAATTGCGCCGCTCCCACCACACCGCGATTCCCAAAATCAACAGCACCTCGGGTAACAGCAGCACTGACAATGCAAAGACCGTATTGAACTCCTGCACCGTGAGACGGAAGGCCGAGGCGTGCAAAGTTCGCGGTCTGATCGAAATCGACTTCTCTTCCCCCGCCAGCCAGTCCACGCTGTTGACCGTGAAGTCGCGGTTGAAGAACTGATTAAAATACTGGTTATTGGCGAAATCGGTGCTGCCGATCACGACCATCTTGGCGTGCCCGTCTTTGCCAAAACCCAGGGTCTTGAGGTCGCCGTCAACCGCGTCGGCCACGTCCACCGGCCCCTTGCGATCCTTGTCGTCAAACTTGGCGGTCTGCTTTTGGAAGATTCCCACCAGATCGGTCTCGGCCCATGAGGTGTCGCTGGTCTTGGCCAGCCCAACCACCGTAAGTCCGGCCTTGAGTTGGCTTTCGGGCTCGACCGAGCGGGTCATCGGGAAGACCGTACGTTGGCTGAATCCATTGGTAATCGGATGGGCGCCGTAGGCGTTGACCACCGGATTCAAACCCAGCGCCGGACCCGCGAACAGCCGCACCACCTGGTCCACGATCACGTCGTCGCCGACCTGCACCCCCCATCCGCCAAGCATCTTGATCAGCGCGGCCTCGGGGTCGGGTTCGCCCGGACTGGAGTTCGGACGCAGCGTGACCAGTAAATGGCCGCCGCGCTTGAGGTAGGCTTCCAGGGCGTCGAGCACATGGCTGGAAATATCCCGGGTCGGACCCGCCACCACAACCAGGTTGGTATCGGAAGGCATCTCGGGTTTGGAGGCCAGAAACAGCTTGCGGACCGTATATCCTTCACCCTCAAGGGCCTCTTTGAAGGAGCTGAACCCGTTTTGGGACTTGGAGTCGTCGGGGTCGCCCTCCCCTTCGCCGTCGAGGAAGTCCACGACCTTCCGGGTGCCCTTGGCAACCTTGATGATCGCGTTGGTGAGGTTCTCCTCGCTCAGTTCGGTAACGTTGGTTCCGTCGTTGGAGTTTTCTCCGCCGTATTGGACCCGCGTAGTACCCATGGTCGTGACCTTGAAGCGCTCGGCCAATTCAGGATGCTTGTCGGGGTCAACCATCTCATAGGTCACTTTGGGCGAGGCATAGGCGTAGGACTCAAAGAGGTCGTGCGCCTTTTGATTCTCGCCGCCCTGGAAGAAACCGTAGAATTTGAGCGGTCGGTTCAGGTTCTTGACCTCGGCGATCGACTGGCTGGAGAGACTGAAGACCTTCTCCTCGGTGGCATCGAAACGGCGGTCGTGCCGGCTGGCCAGATAATTGATCGCGACCAACAGGGCGACGAAGGCCAGTGAGTAAACCAGCGCGTTGGCGCCGTAGCGGGTGGTCCGGCTGCCCAGCGTCGCGCCAATCGACTCGCGGCTGGAGGTGGTGGCCCACAGGACCAGCGCAAAGATGCCGGCCACCAGGTTGATTGCGACAAACAGGTGGAACCCTGAAGCGATGAAATAATCGACTATCGCGAATATCAGCAGGACCAGTCCGATGATCCCCGCCACCGCCGAACTCTTACGCATCGTAGCCCCTCGCCTCCAGCAGGGTATCGCCAGCGGAACTTTGGCACCCTGTTCCTGCCCTTCCAACTACTCCGAAGAGCAAGCGGATTGAGGCAGAAACCCGGTTTACGCGCCGGGTCTGGAACCCGGCATTGACTGCTCCAACTATCGCCATGGTTCTCACCACCCGCGGCTAACGCCAGCGCACCGACTCGACCGCGCGCTGGGTCAGAAACAGGGACACAGCGACCACGCTCAAAAAGTAAACGATGTCCTTGGTCGATATAATTCCGCGCACCATGGTGGCGAAATGCTCGGGCAAGGAAAGATAGCGCAACAGTCCCGAGAACGTGCCGCCCCCGGTTTCCGCCGGCCAGGAGATAACGTACAGCAGCAACAAGGCGCCAAAACAACTGATTGCGGCGATGATCTGGTTCTGCGTCACCGAGCTGGTGAACAGTCCGACCGCCACGAAGCTCACGCCCAGGAAGGCCAGCCCCAGGTACCCCGAGGCCATCACGCCAACCTCCGGGTTGCCAAACATCACCAGGATCAGGGGGAAGATTCCCGCCAACCCGATCATCACCAGAACCAGCACGGCCGCCCCGATAAATTTGCCCGCGACCACCTCGGCGGTGCGCACCGGCGCGGTCAACAACAATTCGTAGGTGCCGGCGCGTTTTTCCTCGGCGAAGCTGCGCATCGTAATCGCCGGCACCAGGATTACCATCACGATCGCGAGGTTGTGCAGCAGCGGCTCGACCACCATCTGATTGACGTTCATCCGCTGCAGCCCCTGCGGATTCTGCATCGCCAGGTACATCTGCTGGACCATGTCAAAGCGGCGCAGCAGCGCGAAGAAAAACCATCCGCCCAGCAACATGAAAACCGTCATCACCACATAGGCGATAGGCTGCACGAAGTAGGCCGCGATTTCGCGGCCGGCAATCACCAGAGCATTCCTCATTGCGCTGAACTCCGCCCCGCTCCGACCTCTTCGAGTTCCTCTTCAGCTTCGATATCCTCATGGCCGCGCTCCTGCGCGATGGCGGTGAGGAAGACGTCTTCGAGCGATTGGCCGGCGGGAAGCTCTTTCAGGCTCTCCTCCAGCACCACGTGTCCTTCGTTGATAATCACGACCTTCTCACAAATCTGCGAGACCTCGGGCAGGATATGGGTGGACAGCACAATCGTGCGCTCGCCGCCAAGGTCGCGAATGAGCGCGCGGATATCGCGGATTTGCCGCGGATCCAGGCCAATCGTGGGCTCGTCCAGGATCAGCACCGGGGGGTTGTGGATAATCGCCCCGGCCAGACCGACGCGCTGGCGATAGCCCTTGGAGAGCTGACCGCAGATCCGGGTGCGGACCTGTCTGAGTCCGCACACTTCGATCACGTGTTCGAGCGACGCCTCGATCTCGCCGCGCGAAATCCCGCGCAGCTTGCCGGCGAAGCGCAGGTAGGCTTCCACGCGCATTTCATTGTACAGCGGAGGATTTTCGGGCAGGTAGCCGATTCTGCGCCGCGCCTGGAGTGATTGGCTGAAGATATCCAGGCCGTCGACCAGCACGGAGCCGGCGGTCGCCGGCATAAAGCCCGAGATAATGCGCATCGTCGTGGTTTTTCCGGCCCCGTTGGGACCCAGAAAACCCAGAATCTGCCCCTTATTGGCTTTGAAGGAGACGTCCTTGACCGCGACAAAATTGCCGTATGTCTTGGTGAGGTTCCTGACCTCGATCATCCGCTCACGCTCCGCCGCGCGGCTCTTCGTAAACCGCCCGTATTAAAAACCTTGACGTTTTGCGAGTTCGCCTATTCATCGCATCGCCCAGTCAGTTAACCATGCTCCTACATGCTGTCAATATCCCACCTGACCATCGCTCCCTGGCGCTGGCCTCAACCAAGCGGGTTTTGTTAGCCTCCAGGCAGGCGGGTGACAGCGGACTTTTGCGTTCGTTCACCAGCACTTTTCGGTAATGCCGGGGCGACGACCAGGGAACGGAACCGGTTTTCACGGGGTTGAGGTAATATTGATGCGAAAGGTTTTGCAATGGCCGCTCAACCCCCTGCTCCCATGACCAACGACGGATCAACCCTCTACCTGGTGGACGGCTCGGGATATATTTTCCGCGCCTTTTACGCTCTGCCCCAGCTCAATAACTCGCGCGGGATGCCGACCAACGCGGTCTATGGCTTCGTGCGGATGCTGCTCAAGCTGCTAAAGGACGCGCATCCGGCGCGCCTGGCAATCGTTTTCGACTCGCCCAAAAAGACTTTCCGCGACGACCTGTTTGAGTCCTACAAGGCCAACCGCACGTCTCCACCCAGTGACCTGGTAGTTCAGATTCCATACATCCACCGGCTGGTCGAGGCGTTGCGGATTAAAAGTCTGATACTTGGCGGTTACGAAGCCGACGACCTGATTGGCACCCTGGCCGTGCGTGCGGCGCGGCGCAAAATTCAAACCGTTATCGTCACCGCCGACAAAGACTTCATGCAACTGGTAGGCCCTCACGTGACGCTGTGGGACACGATGCGCGACAAACGCACCGGGACGCGCGAGGTACGCGAGCGGCTTGGGGTGGAACCGCGCGCGGTGGTTGACCTGATGGCGCTGATGGGCGACGCGATCGACAACGTCAAGGGTATCCCGGGGGTCGGCGAGAAAACGGCGTCCGCCCTGATCCAGAAGTTCGGCTCACTCGACCAGTTGTTGGCCAATCTCGACCAACTCGAACACAGCGATATCAGGGGCGCCAAAAAGCTGGGCCCACTCATCGCGCAGCATCGCGCCGACGTCGAACTGGCGCGCAAGCTGGTGCGCATCGACACCGACGTGCCGATTGCGCTCGAAATCGATGATCTGGATTTTCATGGAGTCGATCAAACGGCCACCGCGGAGCTGCTGCGGGAGTTGGAGTTCAACTCGTTGCTGCAGGAGCTGACCCCGTCCGAAGCCCGACTTCCGGCCTCGGCGGCGCAGGAAATCACGGTAACGGCGGAGGGACTCGGCAGAGCCAGGGAAGAGCTGGAGAGGTCCCCCCGCCTGGCGCTGCATCTGAGCCGGGTTGCCGACTCGAATTTGCGCTTGAAAGTCAAGGCCGAGGGGCGGGATCAGGTTTACGTCTTTGATGGCGCACTGCTCGCCGGTCTCAAGCCGCTCCTGGAGGCGCCGGCGCCGCCGCGCGCCTGTCACGATCTGAAGGCGCATCGCGCGGCTTTGGGCCAGGCCGGAGTCAATCTTGCCGGAGTGGATTTCGACACCATGTTGGCCGGGTTTCTGATTAACCCCGGCCGGCCTGAACCGGCCCTGGAAGACCTTTTTCATGAGTACCTCGCGCCGCTTGGCGGACAACTGTCGGGGTCCGAGCCCGAACTGGTGGCGGCGTTGCGCGAGGCGATGGGTCCGCGGCTGGAGCAGGACGGGCTGCGGCTCCTGTTCAACGACGTGGAGCTACCGCTGGCCGTGGTGCTGGCCGACATGGAAGAGACCGGTATCGCGATTGATTTGGAAGCTTTGCAGGCGATGGGCCGGGAGTTTGGCATCCAACTGCAGCGCCTGGAGGCCGAATGTTTCAAGCTGGCCGGGCGCGAATTCAATCTGAATTCACCCAATCAACTGCGCGAAATTCTGTTTAATGAGCTAAAGCTGCCAACCAAAGGGGTTAAAAAGACCAAAAGCGGCTTTTCGACCGACGTCGATGTGCTCACCAAGCTGGCGGCCATGCATGAATTGCCGCGCAAGCTGCTCGAATACCGCACCATCGCCAAGCTCAAATCAACTTATGCCGACGCGCTGCCGGTGGCGGTCAGCCCGGGTACCGGCCGGCTTCATACCTCGTTCCATCAGGCTTTGACCGCCACTGGGCGGCTGAGTTCCACCGATCCCAATTTGCAGAACATCCCGGCGCGGACCGCCGAAGGACGCCGAATCCGCCGTGCGTTCGTAGCGCGGCCCGGTTGCGTCCTGCTTTCGGCGGACTATTCCCAAGTCGAGTTGCGCATCCTGGCGCATCTGTCTGGCGACCCGATTTTGCTTGACGCATTCGCCACCGGCGAGGACATTCACTTGCGAACCGCCACCGAGGTCCTGGGCCTCGCGCCCGAGGCCGTGGACGCCAACGCCCGGCGGCTGGCCAAGGTGATTAATTTTGGCATCATCTATGGGATGGGGCCGCAGCGGCTGGCCGGCGAGCTGGAGATTCCACTGAAAGAGGCGTCAGCATATATCGAGCGCTACTTTAACCGCTTGCCCGGCGTCAATGCTTACATGGAAGACTGCCTGCGCCAGGCCCGCGAGCGCGGCTACGTGCTGACCTTGCTGGGCCGCCGGCGTTACCTGCCCGAGTTGTCTTCGCCCCAGGGCGGGGCGCGCGCCCAGGCCGAGCGCATCGCGATTAATACGCCGATTCAGGGCACCGCCGCGGATCTGATAAAGGTCGCCATGGTCCGGCTGCACCCGCTGCTGCTGAATTTGGGATACCGGGCACGAATGGTGCTACAGGTGCATGACGAATTGCTGTTCGAGGTGGAGAGCAGCGGCCTGCAGGAGGTATCGAGCCTGGTGCGCGAACAGATGGAAAACGTGGCACAGCTGCGGGTATCGCTCCGGGTGGATCTGAAGTCCGGGGCCAACTGGGCGGAATTGTCCTGACTTAGTGTGAATTTCGCACCCCTCACCCTCGTCTACCTAAATTGAGAAGCGTTCGCAGACCCGAAGAGGACGAGCCCGACCTGATAAGGCGGGCCAGCCGTGGCGATCGCGAGGCTTTCGGTACGTTGGTCGAGCGCTACCAGCAGCGGGTTGTAGGGGTGGCCAGGGCTTTGGTTCATAATCTTGACGATGCCGTGGAGTTGGCCCAGGAAAGTTTTATCCGGGCGTTCCAGAACCTGCCCAGCTTCGAAGGCCGCTCAAGTTTCTCGACCTGGCTGTACCGGATCACAACTAACCTGGCGATCGACTGGCGCCGGCGCGAGACCAGGTATGTCATCTCGCATGGAGAAGAAGCTGAGATCGAGTTGAGCCGGATCCCTTCGGGTCAGGGTGACTCGTTTCGCGAGACTGAGCGTGGCGAACTGAATCATAGAGTGAGAGAGGCGCTGAAAGAGTTGACGCCGGAGCACCGCGAAGTGATACTTTTACGCGAGATGGAGGGGATGAGCTACGAGGAGATCAGTGACCTCCTCGGATGCCCAAAGGGCACGGTGATGAGTCGGCTGCATTATGCGCGCAGCCACTTGCGAGACCTGCTGAAGGATTTGGAGACGGACTGAAACCCTTGGCTCATTGCGACGACATTGCCCCGCTACTGAGCGCTTTCAACGATGGAGAGCTCACCGCGCACGAGACCAATTCAGTGGCCGAGCATCTGGATGGTTGTGAGTCGTGCAAAGCATCTGTCCTTGACTACCTGCTCATCGGACATCATCTGCGCACCGCGACCACTTTACCTTCCCTGGACGGCTTCACCGAGCGGGTGATGGAGGGTATCGCGGCCACGCGGAGGCCCTTTTGGGGCCGCCTGCTCAACCGGGTGGATGATCTGCGTGAGAGCTGGGTGGCGGCAGTCTCGCTGATGGGCACTGCAATTGCCATGGCGGCGCTGGCCTTGGCATTGGCGGAACCCCATGCGTTGCAGCGGTTCGCCGGTCAGTTTGGCGGTACTCCCGCGCCGGTTGTTGTCGAGAATGAACAGCCCGAGCCTCCATCGCCTGTTGCCGCCAGCGAAACCTTAAGCGAGACCCATATCTCGCGGCTGGAGGCCAAGCCTTCTTCCGTGGCTACGTGGAGCGAGCCGGACACCAAGACCACCGTGATCTGGCTTGCCGATGATACATCTGGAAATGACTGAAAGGCTTAGTGCAACTTCCGGGATCGCCGTTCTGTTGCTGTTGGTGATAGTCGTGGCGTCCGGTGCGCAGACCGCCAGAAGCGCGGTCAAGATTGAGATCTATTCAGTGCTGGCGGCGGACACCAACCAGGGCTGCGACCACGAGCTCAAGGAACTGGGCCGCCTGCGCAAACTGCTGGACCACCTGTTTCATTACAGCACCTACCGGGTAATCAAGCATGAAATGAGCGATACCGCCTTTGGCCAAACCGTGACCTTCACCCTGCCTGGCGGCCGGATTCTGCATCTGGAGCCGATGGGCATGGACGGCGACATGATCCGGATGGAGCTGATGCTGTTTCGCGACGAGGAGCCGATGATGACTACCGACCTGAAGATCATGAACAACGGGATTTTCATGGTCGGCGGTCCGCGCTACCAGGAAGGCACGCTGATTATTTCGATTAAGTCAGTGGTCGAGACGGCACCGGCTGCCGGCGCCTCGCCGATTCCCGCTTCGGACCATTAGCCCTCGAACCATTAGTAAGGTCTTGGCTGGAATCCTCGCGCTGGTCGGCGAAGTCCCGGCCAGGGCGGCGCGCACGCACTGCGGAAGTTCAAAATTTAACCCGGCTTCAGTTACTTGGGTGGCATGCGCAGGGCGCCGTCGAGCCGGATAGTTTCCCCGTTAAGCATCGGATTCTCGACGATATGCCGGGCCAGCATCGCATACTCGCTGGCCCTGCCCAGCCGCCGCGGGAATGGAATGTTGGCCTCCAGCGCCTTGCGGGTCGGCTCGGGCAGGGTCGCCAACATCGGAGTTTCGAAGGTGCCGGGCGCGATCGTGCAGACCCGGATTCCGAACGAGGCCAAGTCGCGTGCGATGGTAATGGTCATCGACATTACGCCGCCTTTGGACGCCGAATAGGCGGCCTGTCCGATTTGGCCTTCGAACGCGGCCACTGACGCGGTGTTGATCACGACGCCGCGTTCGCCCTCCTCATTGGGCTGATTGGTGGCCATCGCGGCCGCCACCAGCCGGGTGACGTTAAAGGTCCCGATCAGATTGACTTCGATAACTTTGGCGAAGCGCTTGAGCGGAGCCGGTCCCTGCTTGGTCAGGATGCGCTCGCCGATCGCGATGCCGGCACAATTGATCAACACGTCGATTCCCTTGAAACGGGCAGTCGCCGCGGCGATCGCCTCGCTGACCTGCGACTCGGAGGTGACATCCGCGGGGGTGAAGATTCCCTTATCGCCGAATTGGGCGGCGACCTCCGCGCCGGGGGATGAGGGCAGATCCATCACCACGATGCGGCCGCCCGCTTGGGCGAACTCCCGCGCGCTTGCCGCCCCAAGTCCCGAGCCGCCCCCGGTGATCATCACAACCGCGTCTTTGACGTTCATGGCAAAAATCTCCTCCGTCCCGTGCGTGCCGAAGCCGCTCGTCCGCACTGCGCGAGCGCAATCGAGCACTCATACGACGCTGGCCGGCGCCAATCAAGCGCGCCGCGCAATTGCTTCCTGGAAACGCGTCCGGAGGTCATGGTAGGTCTCCCATGGATCCATTCCCCGGTGCCGCAGGATTCTCACCGGTGGCGGCCGTGCTTCATCGCAACTTGCGTTGATGGCGCGCCTGATCCACAAGATGGGCAACCACTACGCATACGGGAGACACGCAAGATGGCTGATTCGCTGACGGGAAAGGTCGCACTGGTAACGGGCGGAGGTTCGGGTATCGGCAGGGCTACCGCGGTGGCTTTTGCCCGGGAGGGGGCGAAGGTGGTGGTTGGCGACGTCGCCGTTGACGGCGGCAATCGCACCGTCAACCTGATCCGGGACACCGGCGGCGAGGCGATTTTCATCGAGGTTGACGTTTCCAAAGGCGACCAAGTTAGACAATTGGTCGGCGAGACCATCGCAACGTTAGGGCGGCTGGACTGCGCGTTTAACAACGCGGGGATTGAGCAACCCAGAGCGCAGCTTCCCGATATCACCGACGAACTGTGGCATCGCATACTGTCCGTTGACTTGACCGGGGTGTGGCTGTGCATGAAGTACGAGATTCCCGAGATGGTCAAGCGCGGCGGCGGTAGTATCGTCAATACCTCCTCAATCTGCGGGATTGTCGCATTGCCTGGGATGGCGGCCTACAACGCCGCTAAGGCCGGGGTTGCGCAACTGACACGCAGCGGAGCACTGGAATACGCCAAGGCCGGTATCCGGATCAACGCGGTGTGTCCGGGCTTCATTCTGACTCCGATGGTAGAGCGCAACCTTCCAGCTCAAGGCAAGCAAAGAGCCGCCGCCAACGCGGCCCAGCCGATGGGCCGGCTGGGCCAGCCGGAAGAGATCGCGGAGGCGGTGATCTGGTTGAGTTCGGATGCGGCCTCGTTCGTGACCGGGACTGTCCTGCCGGTTGACGGCGCCTGGACCGCGCGCTGAATTGGTTGCGCAGCCGGCGTCCGCACAGTCCTGCACAGTTGCGCTAGCGGGCGGGTTGACCTCCGTGCGAGGCTGGTAAGCTATTGGCGTCATCTTTGAGCCGGCATCCCACCCATTTGCGCGGAGATAGCTTGCGCGCGGGCGCAAGCGCGCTTAGCCTTAAAGCTTCGGGAGCTTCAACCGCGCACCAATTAGCGAATCGAGATCTTATGGCTGAAAAGCGCATTCTAATCGCCGAGGACGATCGCGCCACCCGTGATAGTTGGTCGGAATTGCTCGGTTCCTGGGGTTACAAGGTCGAGGTAACCGAAGACGGCCAGCAAGCCCTGGAAGCGGTGCTGGCCCATCGACCGCAAGTCGTCCTGGCCGACCTCAAGATGGCGCGCAAGGACGGGCTGACGCTGCTGCGCGAAATCCGCGAGGCGGGAATGGACCTGGCGGTGGTGATGATCTCCGGCGAGGGCGATATCCCCGACGCGGTGTCGGCCATGAAGCTGGGCGCCTACGATTATTTGCGCAAACCTATCGACGTCGCCCATCTCAAGACGCTGCTGGGTAATATTATCGACCATCTCAGCGTGCGCGAAGAAAATGACCGCTTGCGCCGGCGCCTGCTCGGCGAGGGCGAACTGGGCCCCATGATCGGGCGCTCGCTGGCGATGCGCCGCGTGCTGACGCTAATCGATCAGGTCGCGCCGACGGACGCCTCGGCGATTATCACCGGCGAAAGCGGGACTGGCAAAGAACTCGTGGCCAAGACTATTCACGAACTCTCCAAGCGCCGCCAAGGCCCATATATCGCGGTCAATTGCGCGGCGATTCCCGAGACCCTCATGGAGAGCGAGTTGTTCGGGCATGAGCGTGGCGCCTTCACCGGGGCGGATCGTCGCCGTGAGGGTTACTTCGAGCTGGCCGAGGGCGGCACCTTGCTGCTGGACGAAATCAGCGAAATGAAAATCGAGCTGCAGGCCAAGCTCTTGCGCGTGCTGGAGGAGCGCAAACTCAGGCGTGTCGGCGGCAGCGCCGAGCTGCCACTCAATGTACGGGTTCTGGCGGCCTCCAACCGGCCCCTGGATCGGGCACTGCGCGAGGGGCATTTGCGCGAGGATCTCTATTACCGGCTCAACGTTTTTTCCATTGAGCTGCCGCCGCTGCGCGACCGTCCCGACGATATCCCGCTGCTGGTCGATGACTTCATCCGCGACTTTGCCAAGCAAACCGGCAAACCGATCCAGGCCGCCGATAACGACTGCCTGCAGGCGCTGAAGTCGCATCCCTGGCCCGGCAACGTCCGCCAGTTGCGCAACGTGATCGAGCGCGCGGTAATCGTGGGCCGTCCGCCCCTGTTGACTTTGAGTGACCTGCCGGGCGAAATCAAACCCGGGCTGGGCAACGGTACGATGCAAATCCGGCTCGGCTCGACGCTTGACGATATCGAGCGCGAATTGATCTTCAAAACCATTGAATTCACCGGGGGCAACAAGACCCGCGCGGCCGAAGTGCTGGGCGTGAGTCTGAAGACGCTCTACAACCGGCTTGAGCGCTACGACCGCAAGGAACCAGCTGCGGCAGAATAAAGCGCGGGGAATAACCTAGGTGGGGTTGCGCGCCAAACTTCCGACTACCTTTCTGGTCCTGCTGGCCATCGCGATCATTGCCGCCAGTGCGATCAATCTGGATCGGATGCTGCGGCTGATGGTCCACGGCCTGGTTACTTCGGCCGACCGTTGCGGCAAGGAAGTGTTCGAACAGGTGCGCGTCGCGCTGGGCCAGCCAGGAGTCACCGACCCGATTGCCACGTTGCGTAGCGATCGCGCCTTACAGGCCGCAATCCGCTCCTCGCTGGCCTTTAGCGAATACGTCGTTTACTTGCGCATCGTTTCGATCGACGGCCACGACTTGGTCGGTTCGGATACGGATACCGCTACTGACGCCGGCGCCAACAAGACGGTGCTGCCCATTGCTGACCTGGAGCGGCTTTCCGACTCGCCCTGGCCGCTGTCGCTGGTGGGGGCGTTGTGGAGCGATCACGTCTATGAGGTGAGCCGCTCCATCGACGTCAATTCGCAACCCTTTGGCTTCATCAAGGTCGGGGTTTCCACCGGACTGATCGCCAGCCAAGTCCATGGGGTGGTCGAAACCGTGGCGATCATCACGCTGGCCGCGGTGATTATCACCGCCCTGGTAGCGCTGGCGCTGACCAACCTGATCTTGCGGCCGGTGCTGGCCGTCACCTCCAGCATGGAGCAACTGGCGCAGGGCAACGCCGAGGTCAAGCTCAGCGTCCCGGGCAGCGATGAATTCAGCAATCTCGCCGACAAGTTCAACGTGCTCTCGCGGCGCATCCGTGCCGAGCGCCATCGCTGGGAGAGCGAGCGCGGCGGCATGTTCGACGCGCTGCGTTCGATCCGGGACGCGGTGATGCTGATCGACGGCGACGGCACGCTGCTGTTCTCCAACAGCGAGGCGCAGGGCGTGCTGGGACTGCCGGCGGGCGGCGCCAGCGAGGGCAAATCGCTGCGTCTGCTGGTAGGCGCGGAACACCCGCTGATGCAGCTCATCGGACCGGCCCTGGCGGCCGGCACCGAGGTCCGCGACGTGGCGTTCGAAATCGGCGACCGCTTCGATCGCAGGCGCTTCCTGGTGTCAATCCTGGCGCTCGGCCAGGGCCGCGAAAGCGCCGGATTGCTGGTGATCATGCGCGACCTCGAGCAGATGCGCGAGCTGGAAACCGTGGTGGACCAATCCAGCCGTCTGGCGCGGCTGGGAACCCTGCTGTCAGGCGTCGCTCATCAGATCCGCACTCCGCTCAACGTGATGACGCTGCAACTCGAATTGCTCCGTCAGGACCTGGAAAATGGCCGCGACGCCGAGTCGCGGATCATGCGCGTCACCCAGGAAATCGGACGCCTGGCCAAGGCCATCGACGCGCTGATGCGTTTCATGCGTCCCGAACAACTCAAACGCGAGGAACTGGCGGTCAACAACCTGATTCGTGAAATCGGCGGCCAGGTCAGCCAGCCCGAGATCCGCGTCGAATATCAACTCGACCCCAATCTGCCGCCGGTGCAGGCCGATCACGACCTGCTTACCGAAGCGCTCAAGAACATGGTCAACAATGGGGTGGAAGCGATGCCGCAAGGCGGTGTCATTACGCTCAGCAGCGGTAATTGCGGCGGCGAGATGGTGGAGATTGGCATCAAGGATTGCGGCAGCGGAATTGCCCCCGAGGATCTCGAACGGATCTTCAACCTTTACTTTACCACCAAGGAACGCGGCAACGGCCTGGGACTGTCGCTCGCGCTGCGGGCAATTGACCTGCACGGCGGTTCGGTCAACGTCGAATCCCAAGTCGGGGTTGGAACCACCTTCAAGATCCAGCTCCCGGCCACCGTTGACGCCGGGCCAGCGGTCAATGGTCAAGGCGCCTGACTTGGAATCACGCCTGACATTGGCAACACGCGCCATACCATTGGTAGCGGGCCTGGCGATGCTGTGCTGGTGCGGTTGTAGTGGCCAGTCCGCAGGTTCCGGGAACTTTTGGCCGGGCCTGTTTCACCGCGCGCAGCCACCGCAGCCGATCGCGGCGAGCCGGCAACAACCGGTGAAAAAGGCTGATTGGGACGATGCGGATGTGGAAGACCAAGCGTCAATTCCACGCAAGGCCGTGCCCACTCCGGCAGCCAAGACCGCCGCGCAAGGGCCCGCGCCCATGGTGACTTCGACGATGAGCGGATCCTCGCGGCAGGACGCCGCGGCAACTATCAGCGTGGTCAACCAGCGGTTGAAAGTGGCCGGAGATTCCAACCCCGGCAAGGGTGCGACGGATGAGATTAAGATGGTGCGCAAGCTGCGCGACGACGCCCAGCAGGCCTTCGATGAACAGGACTATCTGACCGCTAGAAGCCTGGCCCAGAAAGCCTCGGTACTGGCGGCGCAGCTTCCCGCGCCGGCCGGACCAGCTTCAAGATAGCGTAACAGTGGTTCGCGTGGGGCGCCGGCCGCGGTTGCTCCGGGATGCGGACGCGGTCAAGCCCCGCCGCGGCTTGCCGCGCCAGACACGGATCTCACGCAACGCCGGTTCAGCCAGCGGACGTCGCGTTTCCAAAGCCTTGGCCAGCGCGTCGGGGTCGATCCCCAAGGTCTCACAGAGGTTGCGGTAGGCGAATACGCCACCGCGGCTGTGTGAATGGATCCACAGACGGACTTCCTCGAAGAGCAACCGTCCTTTGCGGCTTTTGGCGTCCCGATACTTGTAGTGGCACGCGACCGCATCCGCCAGCACGGCGAAGGCCAGCCGATATTCACCATCCTGCCACCGGCGGCGTCCGACGATGTCGTAATATTGGCCAGGGAGGACCGCATCGCCCCGATAGTTGGCCGGCAAAGACGCCTCGAGACGGGCACCCACCTCAAATTCCGATTCCGCACGCTGACTGACACTCGCCATCTTAAGGCCCCTTTCTCCAAGAATACCGTTTCGTTGGCAAGCAAGTACCGCGCCATCATCAAGAGAACTGATTTCATAAGGATAAGCACTTTACGAAGGCTCAGCCCGAGGCTGGTAACTTGTAAATATTACAAGCAATGCTGCGGCGGAAATCCGGCCATCCGCATCAAGGATTCCATCGATAGATATTGATGAAACACACGTTCCGTTCAGTTTTTACGTACCTCTCAAAGTATCAGTTTGCAGATTTTACAAATGACGGGATGGTTTCTCTGAGAGTTTTTTACCGCTCGAAGTTGAACGATGGACCTTTCATGCCGGTCTGTAGTCTTCTTTGCCAAAGACTGTCGAAACAGGACGAAAGGTGGAATAGCGGCGCATCGAATGATCTTATTGAGGCTTATGTCCCCACTCCCGCAACAATCTTCGGGGGAGAAGGTCAGGGCATAAGCGTTAATCTACCGACGCGCCATGGTTGGGTGGGAGTCGCACGTCCGTAGCGAGAATGGCGGGAGCTCTCGCTCACGACGGCTCTTTTCCAGCCCGCCATCCGAGCCGCGAGCCTGAGCGAGCGGTTGCGTCCAAGCTCACTCCTGAGGTCATCCCGCCATCGACCCGGGATGCCAAGGTAGCACCTATGATGGGTCAGCGTGTGGGTGTCATCAGAGTGCTTAAGCTTTGCTCCAACCAGTCCCGGGCGAGGTAGGATTAGACGCTACTCCTCCACCTGCAAGTGGTCATCCAGCGTGAGCGCCCCGGTCAACGCCGAGGCTTCGTCATCAACCATCATCCGGTCGGTTTCGCTGTGAACCTTGCCCCACAATGAGAGCGACTCCCCGTGCAAACGGAAGCGGACGTTGGCGTAGCCTTGGGCATCCAGCATCTGGCGCAACATGTCGGCGCGCATCGGGTCGAGCGGCTCGCTGTCGGCCGAAGGACCTTCCAGCCCAGTATCGGAGTGGGCATAAGGGGCGGCCGGCGAGGGATCACCTGACCCGATGGTGGAGACGACCGCGGACAGGAAGAAAATCAGCCGCAGCACCAAAAACGTCAGACCGCCCACGATGAGCAAAATCACGACCGGAGAGCGCTTGCGTTGGCGCCCTCTGTAACTGCCGGGAGCAGGTGCGGCACGGGTCGGATAATGCGGAAGGTGGGGCTGCGCAGGCTCGGTCAGAGTGATGGTCTGCGCTTCGGAGTCCAGCGCTGCTGGCGACGCTCCAAAGAGTTCCCGCAGGTCGGCGGCGCAGTAGCTGCAATAGCGCGAGTCGCCGGGGATTGACCGGGTACAAACGGGACAAGGAATATCGCTGGTCACGGTCAGCAGCGTCGGAGTTGGCGAAGGCAGAGCCGCGGGGGGTGGCGCTGCCGGGGGCGTCTTGAGCGGTAGTTGAAGCTGCGAGCGACCCGGCGCGGTCGATCCCGTGGTTTGCGCGCCGATGGTGCCGGTCGCGACGCCCTCCCTTATCGCCAGCAGCCGGTGCTTCATCTCATCGACGTCGCGGATGCGCCGCTCAACGTCGTAGATCAGCGCTTCGCTGACCAGATCAGCCAGCGCCGGGTTAACATCGGGACACAGCTTGCGCAGCAAGGGAAAACTGAAAGGCGGCTCGGTAGTCGGATCGCGCCCCGACAGCGCATGATGCATCGTGGCGCCCAGCGCGTAGAGATCGGAGCGGGTCTCGACCTTGCCACGATACTGCTCGGGCGGCGCGTAGCCTTGCGTCCCAACCATCGTGGCGCTGCTCAGCGGCTGGAAATGGCGCGCGATGCCGAAGTCGATCAGCTTAACCTTGCCCGAAGGCCCGATCATGATATTGGAGGGCTTCAGATCGCGATAAATCACCGGCGGTTCGCGATGGTGCAGGTATTCGAGCGTGTCCAGCACCTGCAGCGCAATCTCGATTACACGTTCTTCCGGCAGTTTGCCGCCCGCCGTCCTCAGTTCCTGCTCCAGAGTGTCGCCCTCGACATACTCCATCACCAGGTAATGGCGGTTTTGCTCGCTGAAGCGGTCGAAGATGCGCGGGATGTGGTCGTGATTGAGCTCGGCGAGCATATCGGCTTCGCGTTGAAACCCGGTGACCGCCTGGAGCTGCATGTCCGGACTGCTGATCGCGTCGACCATTTCCGCCAGCGCGCAGCGCCGGTTGGCCAGCCGCAGGTCCTCGGCCAGATAAACCATCTTCATGCCGCCGCCGCCGAGCATCCGGGAGACGCGGTAGCGGTTGCCTATGACCGTATTGGGCGCAATCATTGCCGATTTACAAATCCGCTATCCGCGCCGGAGACCGGGTACCTCGTTCGGGAAAATTCGATCGCGCCCCCCAGTCCGGCGTTGGCGATACATATCAGATGCATCAAAACGCCCAACGGCCCGGCGCCGTAGGCAATCAACACAAAAACCAACCATAGCACCGCGTACAAGCGTTGCCCCTTATAGAACTGACCCAATCCTGGCACAAGGCTCAAAGCCATGGCGATCCAGGGGTTCCAGCTCAAATCCGGCTTGAAGTGCCAACCTCTGGTAAGCGCACCGCCACAATCCTTGCAAAAGCGAGCGTCGCTCACCACCACCGGATGGCCGCAATTGGAGCAAAAGCGCGGACCCGTCGTTCCCACCCGCCTAACAGGCTGCGGAAATAACGAGTTCGCAGCCCCTCCCCTCACGCTGATCTCTCCCGCGGGGAGGCAAGAAGTTCAGGGTTGGGAGCCGGGTTTTATGCAGGGCGTTGAATGCAACCATAGAGGCCACAATCCAGATTACCACTTTGGCGGCACCGTGTTAGCCCCGGAACTGAAACTGGGCGTCGCCCAGCCGGATGCGGTCGCCGTCCTTCAGCGGCGCTTCGCTGACCTGCTGCCCGCCGACATAGCTCCCATTTTGACTGCCGAGATCTTTTAGGCAAAAGGCGCCGTTGACCATCGCGATGGTCGCGTGATGGCGCGAAATCGATTGATGCGGCACCACCAGATCGTTGTCGAGCGAACGGCCGATTGTGGTCGGAGCGCCCGGGCGCAACTGGAGACGGTGGCCTTCGGAATCCACCAGGCAGGGGCCATTGGCGCCGTCGCCATGCGCGGGCATGGGCGCCGGCATGGTGGCGGCCCCAATTGGCGGCGCGTTGCGCAGGTTGAAGCGCACCTGGTAACCGCCGATCCCGATCAGGTCACCCTGATGTAGCGGCGCGGTCTCGATTCGATGCCCGTTCACGAAGGTACCCGGGTCGCGGGTTAAATCCTTCAGCACAAACTCCGCCCCGTTGCGCTGGATTACCGCATGGCGTGGCGCCACTGCGGGGTCTCCGAACAGGCCGACCTCGGCCTCCTCCGCGCGTCCGATGGTTGCGACCGGCTTTTCCAGCCTGAACTCGCGTCCGCGCAAACGGCCAGCCTCGACCTTCAGCCAGGCGGCCTTGGTCAGTTCCTGCACCAGTCCGATAAACAGTCCGATCGCGAGGCCAATCATGCTCAGGCCGAACAGGCGCGAAAAGAGCCCTCCAGCGGTGATATGGCTGATCAGGTCGAAGGTGATTCCCCCCAAAAAGCCGCCGACCAATCCACCGATTGCGCCCTTGGGGATGTTGGGCAGCGACAATGTCGCCAGACCGACGCCCGCGCCCAGCATCAGCCCCATCAGCATCCAGCCGGCCAGCCGGGCCAGGATCAGGTAGCCCATCGCGCCCGGATGGTCCACCTGCCATCCGCCGGCAGCCAGAATGTAAGAGAAGGCCAGGTTGGAATAATAGGTCGCGGGCAGCGAGAGCACCGAACAAATCCCGAAGCCAACCAGGAAGCGCCGCTTGACCTGAGGGGTCAACTCCAGCATCTGCGCCTGGGCGGCGTTGATCAACCCGCCGATCATGCCCGACAGCAGCGCCATCGAGACCATCCCCAGGATAAAGCTGGTCTCGGTGCCAGGATCGGTCAGCGAATGGCCGGAATTGGCCAACTCCACCGGCAGCCAACCGATCGCACCTCCGGCCAGTCCGGCCAGGCTTTTGAAGGTCAAATCGCGCCGATCTATAACCAGGTCCATCTCTCAATCACGCCGAATTACCGCCGTCTCGGACTTTTACGTGACGCTTGAAACATCATATCCTGCCGGTAAACAGGAACAAGCGGCCTCCCGCCAGCGATGGACGGGGGCGGCTGACGGCGCGGAATCATGATGGTCCGCATCTGAACCGGAGATGGAGCGTAACTGATGAGCATCGATAACCTGGTTCCGGAACGATTCGGTCCGCTGCAGGGCGTACGGATTATTTCCAGCGGAACTTTGATCGCCCAGCCTTGGGCGGCGGAGCTGGCCTCCGAGATGGGCGCCGAAGTAATCCAGATCGAACGGCCGGGGCTGGGCGATACCGGATGGCGCACGCTGGGCATCCGGCTGGAAACCGCCGACGGCAGTCCGCCGGTGGCCACCAACTGGATTCAGGAGCGCCGTAATATTTTTTGCGTTTCCCTGGATTTATCCAAGCCCCAGGGCCGCGACCTGTTTCTTAAACTGGCCGCCCGCGCCGAAATCTGGATGGAAAGCTCCAAGCCGGGCACTTATCCGCGCTTCGGCCTGGATGACGAGAGCGTGTTCAAGGTCAACCCCAAACTGGTCATCACCCATGTTTCCGGATACGGCCAGAGCGGCCATCAGGACTATATTAATCGCGCTTCTTACGACATCGTCGGTCAGGCGTTCGGCGGTATGATGTCGCAGACCGGATTCCCCGATCCCGAACCTCCCACCCGCGCCGCCCCCTGGACCGCCGATTACATCACGGCGCTGTTCACACTGTGGTCGTCGCTGGCCGGCCTCACCTATGCGCGCAGCACCGGCAAAGGACAGTCCATCGACCTGGCGCAGTTCGAGGCTATCCATCGGACGATGGGCGGCACCATGATCGAGTTTTTCGATCGCGGACTGGTGCGCGAGCGCAGCGGAAACCGCGCCCAAGGCTTTCAGCCGCTGGATACCTTTGCCGCCAGGGACGGATGGGTGGTAATTGGGGCCGTCGCGGACGTCTATAAGCGTCTGTGCCGGGTCATCGGACTGGACCCCGAGGACCCAAAATGGCAGAGCGCACGCGTCAATCTCGAATCGATCGAGGGGATCGAGTTCGACGCGATCATGCGCGGATGGGTCAACGAGCGCACCATCGACGAGGTCGTGCGCGAGATGAATCATGCGCAGGTGCCATGCTCGCGGATTCTGTCCAGCGATGGGATCGCGCAAGACCCCCACTACAAGGCGCGCGGGACGCATATCGAATGGCGCGACGAGCAGCTCGGCCGTAACGTCAAGGGCATGGGCGTCACGCCCAAGTTCGGCGCAACCCCGGGCAAGGTGTGGCGCGGATCGGTCGCGGTCGGTTACGACAATGAGACGGTCTATGGCAAGCTGCTGGGCTTAAGCGCGCAACAGCTTGCGGACCTCAAGGACGCCGGGCGTGATTTGATTCGGAAGTGGGGCGGGCGTCCCTGCCCGCCATGCCGTGACAATCGCAGGAGATGGTTATGGGAAAACTGGACGGCAAGGTGGCATTGGTGACGGGCGGCGGATCCGGTATCGGCGAAGCTACCTGCGAAGTGTTCGCGCGCGAAGGCGCCAAGATCGCGGTGGTTGACTGGAACGAGAACCGGGCCCGGACGGTCGCGGATCGCCTGTCGCAATACACCGCCGCGGTCGCGATCGCGGCCAACGTCGCGGTTGCCGCCGATGCGCAACGGATGGTGGAGGACGCCGTCACACGGCTGGGCGGACTCAACATCCTGTACAACAATGCCGGTATCGGCTCACCCCAACTGCTGCACCTGACGAGCGAGGCCGACTGGGACAAGACCCTCAACGTGGACCTCAAGGGCGTGTTCCTGGGCTGCAAGTACGCCCTGCCGGTGATGATGGAACGGGGCGGCGGCGCGATTCTCAGCACCGCGTCAATTTTCGGCGTCGAAGGCAGTCCGCAATGGGCCCATTACTGCGCCGCGAAGGCGGGAGTGATCGCGATGACCAAGGTAATCGCGATGGACTACGCATCGTATAAAATCCGCGCCAATTGTATTTGTCCCGGAGTGATCGATACCCGCGGCTCGCGCGGCGCATTCAGCCGGCTGACCCCGCAAGACGCGCAGCGGGCGCGCCGCGCCGGCGCGGCGATGGCGATGCTCGACCGCACCGGACAGCCCGACGAAATCGCGAGGACCGCGCTGTTCCTATGCTCCGACGACGCCTCGTTCATCACCGGCCAGGCGATCATCGTCGATGGCGGCTACACCGCGGGTCATCGGATGGTAATGAACTAAACTGACTCCAACCCGGTGCGCGCTTGCCTATCGAGGAATTGCATAAGGGCGATAGTCAAGCCTTAACGGACTGGTCAAGCGGCGGGCTTTGCAGCAGGGCGCCGCTGATCCATTCGTGGGGCAGCCTGGTGATACAGGCCGGGGTGAACTTGACCGAGTTGAAGCGCCATCCGTGCGCCGTCCGCACGAACTCGTCGTGGTAGATTCCAATCATCAGGAAACCGGCGCCATCCTGATTGCCGGTCAGCGCGACATGCCAGCTACCGCGTGGCGCGGTCGCCGTCGACCTGGATATCGGGATTGGTGACGCAATGCAGCCCCAGCGGCTGCGACGCCAGCGCCTGGAAAGCTTGGCGGAGTTCCTCGCGCCCTTCGCATCGTCCAAATGGCGAGGTGTCCCAAATCGCGCCCTCGACGAATAATTCCAGCACCCGCTCGCAGCGGTCGGCCGGAATCGGCTTCCAACCGCGATCCCAACCGTCGCAATAGGCCGCCTTGAGTCTGACAATTGCCTGCTGATCTTCGATGGCCGTGAGTCTTCGTTCAAGGGCGTCGTTCATCCGGCAAACCTCCATTGGTTGATCGCTTGCGCATCCACATCAATAGCGCATCGGGCATGCGTCTGAAATCGGCACATTTCGCGGCTGCGCAGCGAAAGCGTCGTAGGCTGGAACGAAAATAGGCAAAGTAAAGGTAGTCCTGCTCTTCTTTCCTCGCTAATTGTTTAAGCGTGTGGTCAATAGTCCTTGACAATCGCCTCGGTTCATCCTAATCCACGAATCGGACCGTTGCGCAGCTTGCTTTCTGGGGCGCCATTGAAAATTCGGTGTTTGGCCTCACGTCTGCTACAGTTCGCACCCCTCAAAGGCCGCCACCTTTTTCTCTGTCTGTCCTGAACAGCGAGCGTGTGACCACCACCAACAACAGCGCGCCGTATCGGCGTGGCTGGAGGGAACAGATATGAAGAAGTTACTGGGGATTTTGGGGATTGGGGTCGGCTTAGCCTGGCTCTTGTGCTCGGCCTCGATGGCGGCCGAAGGGGCGTTCGTGTGGGACGAACAAAACTACAAGGGTATGATCGATGCCACCGCCCCCGACACCATTCCCATAGGGACGCAAATCACAGTCTCAAACTGGCAACAGTACAAGCGCTTTCTGCCGGTCTCCATCCAGGCGGCATTGAGCGGAGCGTACACATTTCACGCCACTTCCGACCCGGTCTACACACTTACGGTGGGTCCGACGACCAATCTCACCCCGTTTCGCAAATGGATCGAGGACGGCGAGAAATACAGCGGCCAGGTTTCGCTGGTGCCGGCACCCACCGGCGGCTTGACGATGAAGGGATGGGTGGCGGGTCCGCCGTTCCCCAATCCCAGCGGGCCCCATCGCGGCGAAGAGATAATGTACAACTCCTGGACCCCATTTCGTCCGTTCATCCTGTTCTCCGTCGACCAGGGATATGCGGTCGACCGTTTTGGAAATAAATCCCAAAACGACGTCGAAGCAGACTTCTTTCAGCTCTCTCACCTGAGCGAGCCGAACATGCCGATCAATCAGCCCTATGCCAACGGCATGTTTTACGTCAGCCGCTTCGGGATAACCGCTCCCGAGCAGTCCAAGTACACGACCCAATTGCAGTCCCAACCCGACGACCCGATGAAGCATCCCGAGACCTTTGTCTTCCTGCCTTCGTTGCGCCGTTCCCTGCGGCTGTCAAGCGCGGCGCGCTGCTCCCCGATCAGCGGCTCGGACTGGGTCCAGGATGACAACGCCTGGAATCCACCCTACTTCCACGTTGATTTTTTAGGTGAGAAGAAAGTCCTTACGCTGATCATGGACCCGGCCAAGGCTTTCAATGGACACGCGTATGTCGGGATCTTTGACTCAACCGGTGGATCGCTGCCGGGGTGGCCCAAGGCCGGCGGCGGGCACTACGAGCTGCGCACCATGGATCTGATCGACTTGAAGTGGATGCCGCAACTGGGCAGCTATTGCTTCGCGCACCGGGTCTATTATGTTGATCGCGCGACTTGGGTGCCGGTCCTGCTCGAAGAATACGACAACGAAAACAAATTCTGGAAGACCGGCTGGAACAAGTACGCGCCACTGAAGGTTCACGGACAGGAAACGCTGGTCCTGGACGGCTATTGCAGCTCCGTGAACGTCGACTGGCAAAATGCCCATACCAGCATTTCCTACACCACCGGCATTCCGACCATCGATGACGACGTTCCGGGCGAGTACAAGGACGTTGCAAACCTGTCGCAACCCGGCAGTCTGGCGCGCGTCATGAAGTGAACCAGTTGACCTGAAGATAGCCGCCTGAATTGAGCCGGCGCGCCCCAACGGGCGCGCCGGCATTTTCTGGTATCAAATCATCGTTCGCAACCGCGCGTAAATCAGTGCGTCGCCGACGCGGCCATCTTTAATAATGCTGCCGCGCAGCCGGCCCTCAAGCGTGTATCCGGCTTTTTCCAGCACCCGCGCCGAAGCCGGGTTCCACTCATACACCACGGCCTGCAAGCGGTTCAGTTCAAATGTAGCGAAAGCATATCTGCTGACCGCCTCGGCCGCCGCGGTCGCGAACCCGCGTCCCCAAAATGGTTCTCCCAGCCAGTAACCGATCTCGGCGGTCAGGCGATTGACGTCGGTGAACAACTGAAGGCCGATTCCGCCAATCGCCTCGCTTTCGAATTCGATCGCGAAATTGGCCGGCGCGCCGGTTGCGCCGGCACATCGCGCAAGCCACTGGCGCGCGTCATCCGGGGTATACGGATGCGGAAAGATGTCTCTGAGATTCAGCCAGATCTTGTGATTGTTCGCGTAGCGCACCAGGGCTTCAGCGTCGTTTGTCTGCCACGGGCGGAGTATCAATGGTGGCGCGGTGATCATCTAATATCGTGGCGGTACACGAAGCGTTTGAAAAACGACCTCGCCGCGAGCAGTCGTGGCGGGGAAGTGTGGTTTTGTCCCCTCTCCCGCGTTCGTTGGGACTTGTCGACCAACTCCTGAACCTGCCTTGCCCCCGCCTGCGGACTTGGGTACCGCAGGCGCGGGCAAGGAGAAGGTCGGCGCGCGATTTGCGCCAGTAAATCGCGCGCCGGGTGAAGGTGCAGGCGGGCCTGCAAGGATGGATCTGAATGCACGATCCCATTGCGCGCGAATGCGTTTGGCGTTGCCTGATACGTTCAGAAACCCTCACCCTACCCTTGCATCGTGCCTCTGACGCGGACGAATTTGGAGGCTGCTGGAATGCAGAACCAGTCAAATACGCAGTGGATAGCCGCCGCCGATCACGATGGTCTCGCCGGTGATGAAGCTTGATTCCGGCGAACAGAAAAACAGCATCGCGCCGACCAGATCCGTCATCCGCCCCTGACGTTTGACCAATTGATGGCGATTGATGAATTCGTCGAGCAGCGATTGCGGCAGGTCTTCCATCGCGCTGGGCGAATCCACCGGACCCGGCGCGATGCCGAAGACCCGGATTGCGTCGGGTCCAAACTCCTTGGCCAGCGCCACCACCAGTCCGCGCACCGCCAGCTTCGAGATGCCATAGGGAGTCGTCGGATCGAAGCCGGCGATCGATGACTGGTTGATGATCACGCCGCCGCCGCGCGCCCGCATCGAGGCGCGGCACGCCGCCGAACAATTGACGATACCGATCACGTTGACGTCGAGCATCAGGCGCCATTTGGCGCGCGGCAATTGGGTCGGCTTGCCGGCGTACTCGGTCAGATGCTTGGCGGCGTTGTTGATTAGAATGTCGATGCCGCCGAAATGCTCGACCGCGCGCGCCACCGCCGCGTCAACCGAATTTTCATCCGCCACGTCGCATTCGACCGCGAGCGCCCTTCCGCCCCGATCCGCGATGCTCGCGGCAACGCTTTGCGCCGCGGGGAGGTCAAGCTCCGCCAGCACTGCGGCGGCGCCTTCAGCCACCAGGGCGCGCGCGTAAGTCTCGCCGATTCCGCGTCCACCGCCGGTAATGAACGCAACCTTGTCTGTGAAGCGCATCGTCAACCTCCTCGCTGCGGCCATGCTTTGCGTCATTTTCTCCATTCACCGTGAGAGCGCAAGCCGCGGCTGTCGCCGACGCCCAATTGAGCGGTGCGCCGGCTCTTGCACGTCGCCGCGCAAGCACTAACATGCCCTCAACGAAAAGACGACGCGCGAGAGCACGGTTCTTGGCGGCGCGCGGCGTCGCGCGATTCTGACGAGGAGAATGCCGTGGATTTCAAGTACCCGCCGGAGGCGGAAAAGTTTCGCCAGGAGATACGGGCGTGGCTCGAGAGCAACGCTCCGAAGGATGACCATCCGCCTTTCGACACTATCACGGTCGAAAACGACGCCGAATGGGAGGCGCGCAAAGCCTGGTACCGCAAGCTCCATTCGGGCGGCTGGATCGGGATCAGTTGGCCCCGCGCATACGGCGGGCGCGACGCCGACGTGATGGAAGCCGTGGTCTTTCACGAAGAGCTGGCCCGCGTCCACGCCCATCTGCCCTATATTGGGGCCGGCGTCGCCCTGGTCGGACCCACGCTTATCCAATGGGGCAACGAGGCGCAAAAGCAGCGCTTCATCCCCCGGATCCTTTCGGGCGAGGACACCTGGTGCCAGGGCTATTCGGAGCCCAACGCCGGCTCCGATCTGACCGCGGCCCAGACCCGCGCCGACCTCGAAGGCGATTACTTTGTGGTCAACGGATCGAAGATCTGGACCTCCCAGGCCCATCGGGTGGATTGGATGTTCCTGCTGTGCCGCACCGACCGCAAGCAGCCCGGCAGCCGCGGCTTGTCCTATATCCTGGTCGATATGAAAACCCCGGGTATTACTACCCGTCCGATGGTAGAGATCAACGGCCAGGTCAGCTTCAACCAGGTGTTCTTCGACAATGCGCGGGTGCCCAAGGACAACGTCGTCGGCCGGATCAATGAGGGCTGGCGCGTCGCCACCACGACCCTGGGCTTCGAGCGCAACTTCGGCGGGCGCCAGTATCCCAACCTGGTCAAAGACCTGGCGCGGCTGGCGCAAAAGGTCCAAATCGACGGGCGTCCGGCGTGGGACAATAGCGCGGTGCGGCAGAAAATCGCCGCTTTCGCGTGCGAGGCGGAGGCGCTGAAATATACCGCGTTTCGGGGCATCACGCGCCGTCTCAAGGGGCACTCGCCGGGCCCGGAAAGCTCGACCGTCAAGCTGTCGGGCACCGAGCTCAATCTGCGGATACAAATGTTCGCAATCGAATTGCTCGGACCCTATGCGCAACTCGATCGCGGCAACCCGTTCGCCGTCGACAACGGCAAATGGCTGGGCCGCGCGATTACCGCGCGCGGCGGCACGATCGCCGGCGGCAGCAACGAAATCCAGCGCAACATCATCGGCGAGCGGGTCTTGAAACTGCCGCGCTGATGCCACAAATGCAATGAAGTCCGCACTAACGACAATGGAAAAGGTGATGCCATGACTGCGCCATATAAACTGGTCGATGCTTTTCTCCAGGTTCCGCCGCTCTCGTCCAAACCGCTGGATCGCAAAATCGATCCCAACATCGCCAAGTGGTTCAAACCCGGGGACCAGGTCAGACACGGTTTCACGGTCGACGACCTGGTGCGCGACATGGACGCGGCCGAGGTCGAAAGCGGAGTCTTGACCGCCGGGGTGATGCGGCTGCCGCCCAGCCCCTACTCGGTCAGCCAGAACATCGCCGACGAGACCTACGACAAGATCTGCAACAAGGTCGCCGCGATGCTCCAGCAGTATCCGGGCCGCTTCCATGCCTGCTTCGGACTGGATCCGACGGGGATGATGCGCGCCGTGCGATGGCTGGAGCGGGCGGTGAAGGAATTCAACTTCCGCTCGGCCTGGATCATGCCGGCGCTGGTCGGATTGCCGCCCAACCACGCCTGCTACTTTCCGGTTTACGCCAAATGCGTCGAACTGGGCATCCCGATCAAGATCAACGTCGGCGTGCCCGGACCTATGCGTCCCGCGCTGATGCAGCAACCGATGGCGCTGGACGAGGTGCTGCTGGCGTTCCCCGAACTGACGGTGGTCGGATGCCATCTGGGGCATCCGTGGCAGAACGAAATCGTCGCGCTGCTGCAGAAGCATCGTAACTTCTACCTGATCACCTCCGCGTGGGCGCCCAAATATGTGCCCGCCGAGCTCTGGAACCTGGCCAACAAGCGCGGGCCCGACCGCCTGATGTGGGCCAGCGACCATCCACTGCTAAGTCTGGAGCGCTGCGCCCGCGAGGGTTGGGAGGTGCCGCTCAACGACGCCGCCCGCCGCGGCTACCTGCGCGACAACGTGCTGAAGGTGTTCAAGTTTGACTGATAGCAAGCGGCAATGTGTGAGGATCACTTCGCGACGGACTCCCCTCTCGCTTAAACATAAAGCGAGAGGGTCCAGAATATAGCCGAGTGTCTTTTTCAGCCCTCGCCCCTTCATTCCAAGGGACTCGAGGAAAGCGCGGGGGGGTGTTCCGCAGTTGCTACATGAACGATGCAGAGTAAAGGCGGATCAATCGAAAATGACCCCGGAAGATAACGTGCGTCTATGGCTTGAGCATCTGGCCGGCGAGTTCACCAACCGGAACGTGGAGGAATCGTTGGCCACGATGGTCGATGATGCTTCGGTATTACATATACCCACCGGCTCCGGCGGCGTCGGCAAAGCCGTCTTGCGCCGCTACTATCGTGACGAATTCATCCCTTCCATCCCACCGGACTGGAACATCACGCTGACTAACCGGGTGGCGACCGACAACCGCATCGCCGAAGAAGCCAAGCTCCGCTTCCATCACACCAAACAAATGGATTGGTTTCTGCCCGGCGTTACGCCGACCGGCAGGCTTATCGAAATCGACGTGGCGATCTTCATCGATTTCCGCGACGGACTGATGGCGGCCGAACGTATCTACTGGGATCAGGCCGCGGTGCTACGGCAGATCGGTATCTTGCAACCTTGACAATTTTGTAGCAGACTCCTACACAGCGTTTCTGTTGACATTCAAATCCCGTTGCCGGATTCATAGATCCCAGGGGGAATTCCATTGTTAGTAAACGGCAAAATTGTACCAGTAGTCAGATGCAAGGTCTTCGAGCGCTCTACTTTTAGTAACCTTAAGTATGTGGTCCTGTTCTTTACAATAACTATGCTACTTATGGCGGGCTGCAATGGGAGCGGAGGCGGATCGCAACCACCGGGAATCGTTCACTTTGTCCCTAACTCGCTCGCGTTCTGGAGCAGCCCGGCGAACTGGACTACCAGTTATGGCCCCGCCTTTGCCAATATCTCGCTGGGATCGAGCAATTTTCTGCCGTGCCGAGGGGGTCCCTTCGCGCTCTGCTATTACTCGGGGCCCAGTTCCGGCACCGAGGACTTATCCTGCACTTTGACCCCCGATGGCCATTACGCCAACTGCCGGTGCTTCGATATACCCTACGGAGTGTACTTCGTCGATATCAACGCCATCCTGAACTACTCCGTTTATCAAGATACTATTTCTCAATGCGGAACTGATGGCAGCCTGTGCGCGACGACTAACTCGGCCCCGGTCTGCCAGGCGGTTAACCAGGGCAATTTGATTCCCGGTACCAGCCTGTACTCGGCATTCAGCTTTGATTGCATCCCGACCAACGGAATTGGGCAAACCAATTGCGGGCGTGCGCCCTACGTCGGATGCATGACCGCGCCCTGTTTCGCGACCGATCAGCCTGGAATCGTCCAGTGCTCGTGTCCGGTCTTTGACGGTCCTTACCAGGTCGGCCAGGATCACCAGGCATGCACGCTTGGAGGCGACCTGGTGTGGTCGGCCGCTTACGCTCCGCCTGCCACGCCATCGGCCACCCCCACCCCAGCCGCATCCGCGCTTGCGCCGGCCGCTGTCCCCAGTCCGGGAACCTGCCTGCCCGACGCGCCTGGAGCAATGGGTTGTCCGCTGTACGTGCCCGGAAGCACCACTCTGCCGCCGGGGAGTGGGGTTAACTGCACACTGGTTTGCGAGGAGTACACCAGTTGCCTGCAAACCGCGGGAGTGCAGACGGGCTTTACCTGCGACGCGACGCTTTGCACCGATGAATGCAATGACCGGGACCTGTTGGGAACGGCGTGCTCTGAGCTGGCACAATGCGACATCTCGGAAATAGTCAAGGCCGAAACGGCGGCTGAATGCAGTTGCTGCGCGAGCCAGCTATGCAAATGCGATCCGGACGCGGCTACCAACAAGGAGATCGCCGCGCTTAACCAAGAGCAGCGCAAGCGCGGTATCAAACCGCAATGCGACATCAACGGCACGCTGTGCGGGTCACCGTAATCCCGCTCTGAGCTCGGATATCGCGGGTTTGGGTGACCTCGCCCTGAGGGGGCTCCGAAGGGAGAGGCCGCGCGCAGCGCCGGGTGAGGGTCCGCAGCGCCTGGCGCTATCTTCCAGCGCCAGGCATTAAATTCCTTTCTGCGCCAATGCGTTTAGCCTTGCTTGTTACGTCCAGAAACCCTCACCCTACCCTCTCCCTTACACATAAAGGGAGAGGGTACAAAACCAAGACTCTGCAGGCCGACTCCCGCCGTGGCGAGGGTATTTATCGACGGTCGCGAGCAAAGAGAGATCGCGCTTAGCGAGTATCGCGCGCGTATATGCCCAGCGCAACTGGCTTGCTCCGTCACTGCGCAATTCGCGATCAGCCCAGGTTGTAGAGCCGCACGGTGTTGTCGCAGGTAATCTTCTTGATTACCGACGGCGACAGCCCCTTCATGTGCTCATCGACGTATTTGCGCGAATTGGGCCAGGTGCTGTCGGGATGCGGATAGTCCGACGCCCAGATTACGTTATCCTCGCCAATCTGCGGTATCAGTTGAAGGCCGACGTCATCCTCTTCGAAGCTCACCCAGATATGCTGGCGGAACAGTTCGCTGGGCTTGGCCGACAATTTGACGGTTTGCTTGAACAGCTTCTCGTGTTCGTGGTCCATGCGGCCGAGCAGATAGGGAACCCAGCCGAGCCCGGACTCCGCCAGGATGAAGCGTAGCTTGGGATATCGATCGAGGGCGCCGCAGAAAATGATTTCGCACAGCGGTTCGTCCAGTTGCATCGGCAGCGCCGACACCAGGGCCGCTATCTGGCCGCGATGAGCGTCGAAGCGCGCATTGCGCACGCCGCCACTCAGATGGAAGCTCAGGACCACGCCGGCATCGGCAGCCGCCGCCCATAGCGGTTCCCAGTCCTCATGGAATACCGGCTTGGCGGCATCGAAGACGCCGAACAGCGCGCCCTTGATCCCCAACTTGGCAACCCGCTCGAGTTCGACCACCGCGGCCCGTGGGTCCTGCATCGGCAGGATTGCGATGCCGACCAGGCGCTGCGGAGCGCCGGCGCAAAACTCAGCCAGCCAGGAATTGTAGGCCTGCAGGCAAGCGCCCTTCAGGTCAGGGTCCTGGAACTGCATCGGGATCGGCGGCCCATAGATAACCTGCGCGTCGATACCGTCGCGGTCCATGTCCTCCAGGCGATACCTGGGGGTCGAGGGACGGAAAGTCCAGGGTTCGGGCTCTTCCTTCACTCCCGCACGCGGAATAGCGCCGCGCAGCAAAGGATTGTCCATGGTGCCATAGCCGCCCATGTCCCAGGGCTTGCCTTCGCACAGCCATCGCCGCTTGCCCTCGACCTCCTCGACCCGCGGCGCGACCTCGCGATACTTGCCCGGCAGACGATCCACCCACAATCGCGCCGGTATATAGCTCAGATCCATATGATCATCGCCAGAGACGAACTTGTATTGCATGGCCGACCCTCCCCGTTATTGACTGATCCTCTTATTGCACAGACGCCCCGATTTTTCTAATCAGAGTACAGTCCCTGAAGCACAGTCCGGCTGACCCGGTGATAGCGAGGTTATATCGGCGCGAGGGCAAGGACGGTTCATACACATGCTCAAAACCCGCATTTGCGACCTTTTCGGGATCGAGTATCCGATCGTCTCGGCCGGAATGGGCGGGGTGGCACGCGCCGAACTTGCCGCCGCCGTCTCGGAAGCGGGCGGCCTCGGTACAATAGGATTGGGAGGCGTCAGCCGCGAGGCGATCCGTCACCAGGTCGCCGCCGCGCGCCGCCTCACCCGCAAGCCGCTGGCCGCGAATCTCATCGTTCCATTCCTCAGGCCAGGTATCGTCGAAACGCTCGCCGAACTGCGCCTTGAGGCGGTTACCTTCTTTTGGGGCGACGCCCGCAAATGCGCGGAGGCAATCAAAGTTCTGCGTGACGCCGCGGTCAAGGTCATTTGGCAATGCGGCGATGCGCAGGAGGCGCTGTGGGCGCGCGATACCGGCGTGGACGCGGTAATGGCGCAGGGGTTCGAGGCGGGAGGTCACGTTCGCGGCACGGTGACGACTCTCGCCCTGGTTCCCGCGGTACGCGACGCGATCGGCGACCTGCCACTGCTTGCGGCTGGCGGAATCGCCGACGGCCGCGGACTCGCCGCAGTGCTCGCGCTGGGCGCCGATGGCGCCGCATTCGGCACCCGCTTCATCGCCTCCGCGCAAGCCGCTGCTCATTCACAATACAAGCAACGGGTTGTCGGCGCCGATGCGACGGCGACCGTGCACACGACGCTATTCGATATCGGATGGCCGGACGCGCCACATCGCGTGCTGAGAACCACGATTATCGACGAATGGGAACGGGCGGGACGTCCCGCGCCGGGTCAACGTCCTGGCGAGGGAATAGCGAACGCTCATTGGCGTCACTCCGATGAAAATTTTCCGCTGGTGAATTACACCGTGATGCCGGCGCTGGATGATGTCGAAGGTGACTTTGCCGGGATGCCGTTTTACGCCGGACAATCGTGCAGCCTGGTCCATGACATAATTCCCGCCGGCGAGATCGTGCGGCGAATTGCCGCCGAAGCTTGCGCGGTGATCCAGGACCGGCTGACAGGGTTTGTCGCCTCTCCCACGCTCAATTGTGGCAAAGCGCCAGAGCGAGGGTTCTGATGCACCTCAAGTAATCCAAGCGCGTTGGCGCCGATGTGCTTTAAGCCGTGGAACTCGGGAACCCTATCTCTGTCCGGCCGGGGATGGCGCCGGCTCCTTGCGGGCGCTGCCGTTGATGAACAGGTCCAGCGGCGCCAGCGGCGGGCGACGGCGGCGCTTGAGTTCTTCGAGTTCAACCTGGGCCTTGCTCTCGACGTTCTTGCGCCGGATCTCTGCGAGCTTCTGATCGACTTCGGATTCGTGGACCTCGCGATGGACGCCGGACTCCGCCAGCGTCTGCTGAATCGATTCGCGGACTTCGGCCAGCGCGCGCAGCTCATCGTCGTAGGACAGATCTTCCAACGTGCGCTGAATCCGCACCCGCGCCTGCGCGTTGCGCAATCGCGCCAGCATCGTGACCTTTTCGGCCTTGAGCTTGTCGATTTCGCTTTTGAATGCGATCAGGTTTCGCTTGGCGCCCTCGGCCTCGGCGGTGAGCTGCGCGAGTTCATCCTTGAGCCGCGCCACCTCGGGTTCCAGCTCATGCTTGCGGCGGATGAGAATCAGCGCGCATTGATCCTCGTTGATGTCCACGGCCTGACCGGCCTGCTCCTGCACCTCGGTGAGCTCGGCGACTTTTTGCTTCAGCTCGGATTCGAGTTTCGTGCGCATATAAATGACGCCGGCGGCGGCCGTCTTGAGCTGCTGATAGCGCTTGACGCGGTCGGCGATCGCGGCTTCGTAAACCGCCTCGGGGTCGCGCGACTCGCGCGTCTTCAGCCAGCGAGTAAACTTTCCGCCAAATAAACTGGTAAGTCTTCGGAAGAACATGACTAATTCTCCTATAGTTCTGTGCTTAGACCGCTAAAATGCTCACAACCAGCGCCGGACGCGGTGTTGATAATCCAGGTAGGCGTTTGCAAATATGCGCTCCAGTGCCTGCTCTTCCCGGGGAATGACTAATCGATCGATGAGCAGGAAGAACGCGACCGGCGTCAGTAACATCGCGGCCGACCAAAAGAAGATCGCAAAGCCGAGCAGGATCGCGGTCAGACCCAAATACATCGGATTGCGGGTAAAAGTATAGGGCGGCAGCGTCACCAGCCGGGCCGGCTCTCCGTATGGGTTTTTGGTCGTATCCCGCGCGCTGAAGAGCGCCGCCGCATAGGCCGATAATCCTGCGCCCGCGGCTACCAGCAGGAGTCCCGCGGACTGATGGAAGTGGACGATCCGATGATGCTGGCCGCCGAGCAGATGGAGCAGCAGGCCCGCGAGCAGCAGCAGCCCCGCAAGTACGGGAGGATGAATCCTTATACCTTTATCGTCAGGTCCGAGGGGATGGGTGGTTTCGCTCATGAGTATCCTCCGCACCGGCGGCTATTCGTCCTCCGGCTTCACTCCGGTCTCGCCGGCGCTGATGCCAAGCTCGCGCATTTTCTGCTGAAAACTCTGCCGATACATGCCGACTCGTTCGGCGGCGCGGGAGATGTTGCCGCCGGTGGCTTTGAGCGCGCTCACGAAAAATTCTCTTTCCCATTGGGCCACGAATTTGTCCTTGGCCTCGCGGAATTTGATCTCGGCGGCGCCGTTGTTCACCGTCGGGGACGGCGCCGGTCGGGAAGCGTCGCCGGTGCGACTCTCCGCCGCCGGGGCTCCGGGACTCTGCTCGGATGCACTGCCGCCGAGCAACTCCGCCGCGGTGATTTCCGCTTGCGCGGAGAGAATGACGGCTTGCTCGATTGCGGCTTTCAGCGAACGCACATTGCCGCGCCAGGGATTCGCGACGCATTCGCGCATCGCCGCGGGCGTCAGGGATTTGCCCGCGACGCCGAAATTCTTGCAGGCTTCCTCCAGGAAATGCGTCGCCAGCGGCGGGATATCTTCGCGCCGTTCGCGCAGCGGCGGAACCCGCAGTTCAACCACTTTGATTCGGTAATATAGATCTTCGCGGAAACGCCCCGCATCGACCATCGCTTCAAGATCCTGGTTGGTGGCCGCGATAATCCGTACATCGACCGTCAGCGGCTGGTTGCCGCCGACGCGCTCGAAGCGCTTTTCCTGGATGGCGCGCAGCAGCTTGGCCTGCGTCTCCAGGCTCATGTCGCCAATCTCATCGAGAAACAGGGTGCCGCCGTCGGCCGCTTCGAACTTGCCCTCGCGCCGCGCCACCGCGCCGGTGAAGGCGCCCTTCTCGTGACCGAACAGTTCGCTCTCCACCAGCTCGCGTGAAAACGACGCGCAATTAATCGCGACGAAAGCGCCGCCGGCGCGCGGACTGCGCGCATGGATCGCGCGCGCGACCAGTTCCTTGCCGGTGCCGGACTCGCCGCGAATCAGCACCGTAACGTCGGTCGGTGCAACCTTATCGATGGTCTCGAACACGCGCAGCATCGCGCGCGAACCGCCGATCATGCCCGCGAAACGGCCCGAGTCGAGATTGACCTGCTCGACCAACTGGTTGTAGGCGCGGCGCAGGAGCTGCTTCTCCATCACATTGCGGACTTTGATCCGCAGCTCATCGTTGTCGAAAGGCTTGGGCAGGTAATCCTCGGCGCCGGCTTTCATCGCTTCGACCGCGATCCGCTGGGTACCGTACGCGGTAATCATCAACACCGCGCATGCGGGATCGATTTGGCGAACGGCGCGCAGCAGATCCAGCCCGCTCATGCCTTTCATGCTGAGGTCGGTAATGATCGCGTGGAACAATCCGCCCTTGACCAGGGCGAGCGCCTGCTCGCCCGACTCCGCGGTCTCGACCTCGTAGCCTTCCTTGCGGAACAGACCTTTGAGCGCGACCAGAATTCCGCGCTCGTCGTCAACGATCAGCAGGCGGCCCTTCATTGGCGATCATCCATCGCGGCGCGCAGATGCGGCGAATCATCCTGATGGCCGTTCACGGATTGGTCCGGCGGCGCCGCCGCGCCGTTGGCGGAAGGCTGCGCCGATTGATGATCGCCGCTGGAATCCGCGGACGCGTCCGGCCCGGTTTCGGGCTTGACGCCGGCGCGCAACGCGTCCGCGATCGGAATCGAAATAAGGAACTCCGTGCCGGTGCCGGCCTGACTGTGAACTTCGATGCGGCCGTTATGGGCGTCCATGACTTTTTTGGCGATCCCCATGCCCAAGCCGGTGCCGTTGGTCTTGGTGGTGTAAAAGGGGTTGAAAATTTTGGTTATCTGTTCGTCGGGAATACCTCTGCCGTTGTCGCGAATTACCACGGTCGCGGTTCCCGGCTGCAGCGCTCTGATGCCGATTTCCAGGCGCCGCTCGCCCGCGTTGGATTCCATCGCGTCGATCGCGTTATCGATCACGTTGGTGAAGACCTGGCGGAGTTTATCGGCGTCGGCGCGAATCGTCGGCCCGCCAATGTAGTTGCGCGATACGGAGACGTGGCTGGCCTCCAGCTTGCCGCGCATCTGGGTGATTGCGGTGTCCAGAACTCCGGCCAGGTTGGCATTGTCGAAGCGATAGTCTTCCTCCTTGGCGTACTTGAGCAGATGGGAAACGCTGCGCTCCACGCGCGCGAGTTCGTCCAGCGCGACTTTGGCGTACTCGACGTTTTCACTCGAAATCGGATCCTCGCCCATCTGCTGGACCAAGCTCTTCGCGGCGGCGATCGGATTGCGGATCTCGTGCGCGAAGCTGGCGGTGAGTTCGTCGAGCGAGGCCTGCTTCTCGGTGCGCAAGACTTCCTTTTCGATCGTGACCTCGCGTTGGACTTCGCGCGCAATCGCGGGCTCGAAGACCCGTTCGTGAATCCAGCGCCATCCATAGACCGCGCCAAAATGGCTGGCCAATCCGATACCCCATAGAACGGCCGGGAAGATCCACCATTCGAAACGCGGGCTGGTGATCAAGTTGATCAGCAGGCACGAACCGATCCCGATTCCGTACCACATCAGATGGATGTAAAAGCCGGCTTCCTGGGTGGCGCGTTTGCGGGCGCGCAAGTAAGCCTTGCGCTCCGCTTCGCTGCGTAAACGTTCCTGGCTGTTGGGGTCCGGTTCATCGGCGCGCGAGGCTTGAGATGACGGCGCGGGACCGGGACGTTGAGACTGGCTGGCGGCGTTACCCCACCGGCGAATTTTCTCCGCCTCGCGCCTGATCTTGGCTTCGGCCCGTTCGAGCTTGTCGGCGATTTTGTCTTCGACCTCGGCCGCCCGGCCGCGGGCGTCCTGGGCCCAGCGCTCCCATTCCTGCCATTCGCGGTTCCACTGGTCCCATTTCCCGGCGCCTGCGGTGGAATCGAAGTGGGAGGCCTGCCAGCGGTCCCATTTACGCGACCAGCGGTCCCAATGATGTTGTTGGTGAAGGCGCCGGTACTTACGCCGCTGCCTCACCGCAAAAACGATTAATATGATGATTAAAATGCCAAACATTTTTTTGGTGCGGCTGCGCTTCGTCCGCGATTTATTAAAGCGTTGCCCTTAACGAAGCTTAACCCGCCTCGCGACCAAAAGGGAGCAAGCCGGATGCCACACCTTTGGCCGATCAAAAGGGGAAGGAAAACGGGGCTTTTTCAGGATGTGAAAGCGCGGGCACGCCGGGACGCAGCGCCGGCGCTGCATCCCGGATACTGCACCGATCTGGCATCCCCTGTCAGCCCAAGCGGAGAAAAAACACCGGCACGGAGGCCGGCGCTACGGACTGCGACGGCCGCTTAGTCCGGCTCGGGCCACACCATCCACGGCAAGCCGAACGCGGTCTTGCCCAGTAATTCCAGGGTCTCGTCGCTATCGAACGGATGATAAATCCCGGCCCGCACGTCGCGGAACAGGCGCTCCAGCGGCAGGCGCTTGAAATAGGAAGAGCCGCCCACCGCACGCAGGGCCAGGTCCACCACCCGCACGGAATTCTCGATCGCGATCATGCGGGCAGCCACGGCCTTACGCGACCAGTTGTGGGTTTCATCGCGGTCCACTTCCGCCGCCGCCTTCCACATCACGGCGCGGGCGCCTTCGATCAGCATGTCCATCTCGCCGACCTTATTGTACACGCTGGGCAGATGGCTCATCGGATGCTTGTGCGGGAAGCGCGGGCGATCGCGCATGAAGTCAACCACGAAATTACGCGCCGCGACGGCTATCCCGATATATGGCGCGCCAATCGAAAACGGCGCCTTGGCGAACATCTTGGTGACACGTACGGTGCGGCCCGCGGGGTATTGCGCCACCACGGCATCGTCGGGCACGAACGCGTCCTTCAGCTCCGAGCTGCGCGAAGCGGTCGCGCGCATCCCCATCACGTGCCAGTCGTCCTTGAACGCCAGTCCGGGAGTTTCGTGCGGACGGATGAAGAAGGTCAGAATCGCGGGCCGCTCGGGGGCCTCCTGCCACAGCGCCTGGGCGAAGAAGTAATCCATCACGACGCTCTGGGTGCCGAAAATTTTGCGTCCATTGACGATAAACCCGCCGTCCACCCGGCGCGCGGTCGTGCGCGGCCGCAGACTGTAAACGGCATTGTCAGGCTCCGAGCCCGACCCGCCGCAAATCAGCCGCCCGGTGGCGATGGCCCGCAGCTTTTCTTCCACGTTGCGCGGTTTGAACTTGCGGTACAAATCGATCATCAGGCCCATGGTGTTGAAATGCATGTTGATCGCCAACGCGGTGGCGCCGCATCCCTGGGCCAGACGTTCCTGGGCCTTGACCCGTTCGAGCAGGCTTGCGCCCAGGCCGCCCAATTCCTCGGGGATGGTCAGGACGGTGTAGCCGCTGTCTCTGAGCCGGGCGTAGTTTTCGTACGGGAACGAAGCTTCCTCGTCATGCTGGGCCGCGCGCGCCGCAAAGTCGTCAGCCAATTCCGCCGCCAGATCGATAAAGCGTTGCTCACGCTCGGTATGATTCTGCTCCATTGCTCTTCTCCTGCGGCGCCGGCGTCGCTCGACCGGGGAGCGCGCTCGACTTCGAATGCATCTTAAACGCCAGACCTAGCGCAACTGGGGCCGAGAGAGAAGCAAAGCTGATGCGGTTGGCCGACCGAGGTTTAAACCGGAGGGCCTTTGAACGGACGCGCCGGTGGCCGGCGACGGAGCAATTAATGATCATGTGGAAAGGGGCAGCGGACGATCCGCTGCCCCTGTCGATTGGTCGGACGCCATTGCCCTGGACGCTGTATCACGCGCAATGGCAATCAGACGGTGGGCAAACAATCAGCCGGTAATCTTATTGCATTACCTGCTGCATGCCGGCCGGAGTGCCCCAACGGGAGAAATCGTCGAAGCTCTTGGGCGCATCGGAATTGATCTGTCCGCCGCTTTGAATGTCGAGCGTCAGATGGTTGTTTTGCACGTCCCAAAACGTATAGTTCCCGTCGCCGGGGCCACCACCACCGGTCGCCACGTCGCCGTTGGTGCCGGGCAGCGGCATCGGCTTATAGACCGAGGGGCCGATCTTCCAAAGCTTCAAACCGACGTCATACAGATCCATCCAAATCGGCTGCCAGGTTTCCTTGTCGATGAACGCCATTCGGCTGCCATAGCAGTATCCGCCGACCTTGGAGGGCACCCGCCTCAGGTCGAGGACGGCGACCGGCCGGACTTGCCATTTGACCGCCTTGGGACCCCCGAAGTAGAGCGGCTTGTAGTAGTTGGCGACGTTGGTGAAACCAGGCTCGGGATAACCGACCAGAATCTTCTTGTACCCTAGAAACTTGGCCTGGAAGATTGGCGGCTGCAAATTCATCGAACGCTCGTCATCCTGGGTGTAGTCACTGCCGACCAAGGGCGAGCAGCGCGCGGCCGTAGTAAGACGAATCGAGCGGCGCAACGACGGCACGAAGACATAAGAGTCGGGCAGGTCCGCGGGATTGTCGTGGAACACCTGTAGCGCATTGACGTACTTGGACTGCTCGGGTTCCCAGATGACGTTGTTCTGGGTCAGGAAGATATCCCCGGTGCTCGCAATGTTGGCCGGCTTGCCCGGATCGCTCAGATGCTTGAGCTTGAAATTCACCTCGCGAACTTCGGTCACGTACTTGTTGGCATAGCGGTCCATCGAAAAGCCCAGGTGCGTATAGGTGGTAATCAGGTAGGGAATATACGCGTAGTATTCATTGTAGAGGATCTCGGCGCCGGCGGCCGGTCCAGTGGGTTGGGGAAAGGGCACTCCGGCGACGTAGCCTTTGATGTCATAGCCGCCGTCGGAGTTCTGGCTCAGGCTCACCTGGCTGGCGTATTTCTCGGTGTCCTCCTGATATTTCTTGGGCAGCGGGGTCGGCGTGGTCGCTTCCACGCTCATCACCGTTTCCGGGGGTAGACTCCAAGAGAGCTTGCCGGCGAACAGTTGCTGCAATCCGTCCGGCATGAAGTTTTTGTATTGCTGCCAATTCTGCATCGTAATCTGGGTCCCTGGCGGGATCGTCTCCGCAGAGTCGGCGGACATTAGCGCGTTGTAACTCGCCTTGTTCAGGGGAGCCTGCGCCGCCGCGCTACCCGCGTAGCACAACCAAACCAGTGCTACCGCGATCAGTAAAAACGTACTTCTTCCTTTCATCCTAACCTCTCAAAAATCTGTGGTGAAAATTTTCGACAGCCCCTCGCGGATGAACGTACCGGCCAGTCGATCCGGCCCGCGCGAGTATCCGGTGTTTATGCTGTCATACGGAGAGCACGAATCTGCAAACCAGTCATCAAACAGTTGAAACATTCGATCAGCGTCCTAACATGAAAAGGTTAGCGACGTGCAACGCAAGACGCTAGCGCCAGTAGGGCTTTTTCGATCCCGAGTAGAACGATCGTTTCGAACCAGCGTTCAAAACGATCGTTTCAAGTCAGCCCATGACGGTCCTCAGAATGCCTCGGTTGCCAGACCCTGTCTGGCTTGATCAACACAACCGCGACGCACCAATACCTGGTCCTGGATCGAGTCAAATGCGGGGAGTTTGCAGCGGACGTTCATTCGCCCATCCTCGGGTAAAGCCGCGCCGCAATCCCAATCAGGACGGTAAGGGTCGCAATCAGAACCAGGAAATCCCGCCCGATGCCGATAGTGGTGACACCGTTGCGCAACATGAACGTGCGCAGCCCGTCAACCTCGTAGGTCAGAGGATTGAGCCGGGAGATAACCTGGAGCCAGGACGGCATCAGCCGGATCGGATAGATGGCGTTGCTGGCAAAAAAGATCGGCATCGTCAGCGCCTGGCCAATACCCATGAACCGCTCGCGCGTCTTCACCAGGCAGGCCACGATCAGCGAGAAGGTGCAGAACAACGCCGAGCCCAACGCGACCAACCCGATCACCCCGAGCACGTGCCGCGGCTCGAAACTGACCGCGATGCCCAGGACCACCGCGAGCGCATAGACCACCACCGCCTGCGACAAGCCGCGGATTGCCGACGAGAGCGCCTTACCCAGGACGAGAGCGGTGCGCGGCGCCGGACTGGCGAGATAGCGGTGCAGGACGCCAAGATCGCGCTCCCAGATTGCCGAAATGCCATAGAAGATGGCAACGAACAGGACACTTTGAGCCAGAACGCCAGGCGCCAGAAAATCCAGGTAGCTCGTGCCGGTGCTGAGTCCCCGGACTTTAGCCATGACCTGCCCGAACAGTACCAGCCACAGCGCTGGCTGCACCGCGCGTGATACCAGTTCCATTGGGTCATGGCGGAGCTTGCGCCGCTCGGCGTCCGCCACCGCCAGCACCTGTGTGGCGTAGTCAGTCACTGGGGCGAGAGCAGCGTAGTTAACCATGTTCGCGCGCACTCCGTCGCGCCTGCCGCGTCTGCCGATATCCTGCCGCCGGCTCGACCGCTACTCCGTTGTAGCGAGCGAACACGTCGTCGAGCTTGGCCTCCGGTCCAATGCATCCTTTGAGTTCTGAGGGGCCGCCTATGACTTCGATTCGGCCGTGATGCATCAGCGCAATCCGGTCACAAAGCTCATCGGCCTCTTCCATGTCGTGAGTGGTTATAAGGATCGTCATATTGCGGGTTTCGCGGAGCTTGCGGATATCCTCCCAGACCGCACGCCGGGCGAGCGGATCCAGACCGACAGTGGGCTCGTCCATGACTAGCACTTTTGGCCGATGCAGCATGCTCTGGGCGATCTCCAGCCGCCGGATCATTCCGCCGGAGTACTGATTGACCAAACGGCCGGCATCAGGTGTGAGATTCATCAGCGCCAGAGTCTCCGCGATCCGCTGCGCGCGTTCGCGGCGCGCAATCAGGTAGAGGCGCGCGGAAAGCAGCAGATTCTCGTAGCCGGTCAGCGAGCCGTCCGCCGAAAGCATCTGGGGCACATAACCGATGCTGCGGCGCACGTTTGAAGGTTCGGTGATAATGTCGAAGCCGGCCACCTGCGCAGTACCCGACGAGGGTGGCAACAGGGTCGTTAACATTTTGATGAGCGTGCTTTTGCCGGCGCCGTTTGAACCGATCAGGCCGAAGATTTCGCCTGGCGGGACACTTAGCGACACCTGGTCCACGGCAACGATCTCGCCGAAGTGGCGAGTCAGCGCGCTAGTACGAATGGCAGTCTCGAGGTCCGGCTTCAGGGCAGGTGCGCCAAGCGGAGACCGCTCTGGTGCGGGAACGGCGCCTGGTAAATGAAAGCGCTTGTGCGAAAAAAAATTGAAAAATGCCGAACGCATCGTGCTGCCGATAACCTCCTGTTCGATTGCTGGAGCTTCTTCGCCCTTTAGGCCTTCCAGCCCACACGAATTTTTGGACTCGTCAGTCCAAAATTAACACTCTGCGCAATTTGTATCCAGCAGCTCCACTTGCAGGCGAGCGGGAATGGAGCAGAGGCCCTCCTGAATGGGGCGCCGCGGCCAGGGGCTCGCCGGGATAACCTCGCCGTTCGCTACGATTCCGAGATTCCCGCGGCGGTGACGCCGGGCAGTTGCGAACGCACCCAAGCTGCTGCTAATGCTGCCGCGGAGCGTCGTTAAACATTCTCTATGGCGAATATGGCCACGCAACCACCAGGGAGGACAGAAGCCATCCGTCCAGGGTTCAAACAATCCGCCGAAGGCGTGGTATTCGGACGCCCGCGCATCCCGATGCTGCGGGAGAAGATCCTGCGCAGCGCCATCGGTTTGTTTGCCGAGAAAGGATTCGATCAGGTTCTGATCGATGAGATTGCGGCGCGTGCGGGCGTGGGCAAAGGAAGCGTGTACCGGCAGTTTTCTTCCAAGGAAGAGCTGTACACGGTGGTAGTGATCGAGGGCTATATCGACCTGCGTACCAGGACCGCGGCGGCGCTGGAAAATACCCAATCAATGCCTGAGGCGGTAACGACTATCGTCAGACAGATCGTCTCGTACTTTTGGGACCGGCTCGACTTTTTCGAATTGCTCCGCAATCCCACGAAACTGCCGCGCACGTACGAAAATCGGTATCGCAGCGAGCGGCAAAAGCTGGCGCGAATCATCAGCACCGTCCTCGCCCAGGGAGCAACCGGCGGCGTAATCCGCGATGATCTCGACCCGCAACTTTTGGTCGAGTCGCTGTTTGGAATGATACGCGGAATACAGCGTTACCGGCGCGGCGCCGTGTCGCTATCCCAAGAGGAAGTGGTTCGTACCGTCGTCAGCGTGTTTCTCGATGGTTGCTCGCGACGCTCTCCCAATTTTTAAGCGCCATCGCCGCGCCACCCACCGAGGTCGCCGGTCTGCGGCCCCAGGCGGACAATGCCACAACCGGGGCGAAGGGGGGTGGGATTTGAACCAGGCCAAATCTACCAGGGTCCCGCCCACTTAGTACTTCGTTTCGTAAATATGATGACGTATTCTGAAAATGCGGGTGGGGCTCGGGCATGCTTTCCTGCACCGCGGTTGAGGTGGTGGTCGGGATGCCCAGAAGGAGCCCGTTTGGGCGTCAAACCCAAGCCGGGCGGACCTGGACTTCTCTCGGCTAACGCGACGAGTACGTCTGTACATTGGCCGGAACGCCCTCAGCGCTAATGGCCAGTGCCGTGACACCGCTGGAGCCGCCACCGCAACCGGCCGATGCCGCCGCCAAGGCGACGCATGGCCTTCCATCGTGCTGGTCCACACTCCGATCCACGCCAGCTGGCTCAATCAAATCGAGATCTATTTCTCCATCCTCCAACACAAAGGTCCTTATCGGAAAACATCACAAGGCGGTGATCGTGCCAAGGCTGGCCGGCAGGCCTTTGACACTGGCCGGAGCGCCCCCAGCGCTAATGGCCACTGCCGTGACCTGCTGAGTCGAGGACACCGGTATGGGACCGCTGGAGCCGCCACCGCAACCGGCCGATGCCGCCGCCAAGCCGAGCCCAAGCACGGCAATGACAATCACACGCCGCCGCGTACTATCCGGCAAGCCCAGCAGCGCGACTGCGAGCATCAACAAACCTCCGGTCAGTGGCCAAGTGCTGGTAGTGATTGGCAACGATTTGGTTGGCATCAGGCCGGCGTATTTGATCTCGCTGCCCAGCATCACCGGATGCATGGCAATGACAGCGTTTACCGAAAAGGTCACGGAACCTCCCGCCGGAATCGAAATGGGTGTCGTGAAGATGAACTTGGTGGTCGCAGAGGGCGAAGTAACACTTACGGATTGTCCGGCGCCGCTGAGGGTCATCGTACTGAACAGGCCCGGGTGACTCACGTTGATGTTTGCGGAGGCGACGCTTTCCGTGACGCCGGACGGATTTTTAACGGTCAACGTGCCGGCGCTGACTGTGGCGCCGGGTCCTGTGACATTGGATACAGATGTACTCGTCACATTAGCCGAGAAAGGTCCGGGGCCGCCTTCCTTGGGTTTGACGGTCAATGATACGGTGTTGGACTGCGCACCATTGTAAAACTTGCCTTCGTTGTCTCCGCCGTAGGTGGCGACCAGAGTATAGTCGCCTTGTGGAATGTCGGCATTCTTGATGGTTGCCAGCCCGTTGTTCGAGCTCGGGTCTTTCGTGACGATGGCGGAGCCATACCGTTTGGCTCCGTTCGTGCTGTCGCTAATGGCGATGCTGCCATCCGGCGAGGGGTAGCAGTCGGCGGCGTGGATGCGCGCCAAAAACGTCACCGTGTCCCCAACGGAAACCGTGCTTTTAGTGCTTCCATTGACAGTGAGGTCCAGCTGCGGCGTGACCTTGCCTTTAGCATTAATCGTCAGCGTGCCGTTCTTAAAGGCCGCGAACGAATAGTTCGCCGATGTGAGCGTCCCCAATGCGGCTGTGATGGTATAACGTCCCGGCGCGCTGCACGCGGCCGCCGTCGTTGTCAGGCTCGGGCTGCCGCTCAGTACGGACGGGTTTTCACTGTTTACGAACCCGCTATAGCTGGCCGTAAATGTCGGGATCGCCTGCCCGAAGTTTATGGTGACATCGTTCGCGGTCACCGTAAGAGGCACCTTGGCGGCGTTCGCCGTGTGCGTGATCGACGCTTTGGCATAGTTCTCATCCGCTGCCCACGTCGCCGTGACCGAGCAAGTGCCCGTGCCGCTCTTCATGGTGACTACCGAGCCTTTGATCGAGCACACAGTGGACGGATCGGCGCTGATCGTGGGTACGGATGTCGTTGTTCCGTGGTTGTCCGTGGTTACGGTGAAGTTGGACCCATACGGCGCCGACGCGGGGACACCGGAAAGGCTTACGTCCGGTGCGGGCGCCCGGTACACAGACGCCCACATATTGAGATAAGCCTGGGCCGATCCGAACAGTGGTTTTAGCTGGTCGTCCGTAACGCCGATATTCTTCAGGTCCGCCACCATGTCGGGAAACAGACCGATGTGTGCCAAGCCATCGACATTGAAGTCGTATATTTTCTGCCCCGAGACTTGATGATCAAAGGTGCCGAACCCTGGGATGGTGAAGGGGTAGGCCAAGCGGTTATTTGCAGTTTCCTGTGCCACTCTCTGCGCCGCGGATCCGGCGCAGGCACCGTTGCCGAACCGTGGCCCGACGTGGCCGGCAATGCCGTTGAAATCGCTCCCCATGGCAACCGGGGCGCCCATCGCTTGCACGCCGTAGAGATAGGCTTGCGCCCACTCGGTAGTGGAATAGGAGCAATTTTGCTGCAGAGCGCCTTTGTTGTTGGGCGGAGCGTTATCGCCGTTGTAGTTGAATGTGTATGCTGTCGCTGGGCTACTGGAGGCGCCGAAAGGACAGTTGCCCTGGGGCAAGCACCAGCCGTTCCCGGTGTCTTGCGTGTCGTCTTTCAGCATCGCCGCGATCATTCCACCCGCTTTCTTAATGCTCTGTAGTTGCGAGTAAGTTCTCATGCGCTCATGACGCCCGTAACGTCCGGTACCTGGATAATTTTGCAGGTACAAGTCGAAAAATTGGACATGTGTAGCAGCGATGCCTGCATAAACGGGCGATTGCTCGTTAGCGAGATCGATAGTGCCGTTGAAGGCTTTGATTGACATGTGATCGACATCGATAATCATGCCCATATTCATGGCTTGCTCGACCAGATAGGCACCAAGACTGGTGAGACCGGGACCGTCGTGGCAACTGCCCGAAGTGAACTTGGGGTAGATCGGCCTGCTGTCACCGCCAAAGCCAAGGGCGTAGAGCAAACCATCAGTTATCGCATCCAGAGAGAACCCATAGCCCGGATCGGTGCAGTTGACGGCATCCCACCAATTACCTTCGCCAACAATGTTGCCGACATTGATGGCATCCTGCCAGGCCGCCGGCGTTCCGAAAGCGTTATCGAAATTATGGATGGGGAAGATGTGGCGCACGCCGATCCCGTAATATTTCTGCAGTTGCTCCTGTACATATGAGTCAGTACAGACGGGTCCTTCGCCGTTTCCCGGTGTACCATCGGGGTTGGCTCGGTGGCAGTTGAACAGGTTGTCAACCTCGATGCCGAGAACGACCGCCAACTTTCCTTGGCGGATTACGCTCTCCGCCTGGCTGGGACTCTTCACAATCTGGAACCATCCCTTTCCCGGGCCGCCGAATTGGATATCGAGCCAGGCCTGAAAGGTCCGCGCCTCCTCTAATTGAGTATCAATGGCGGTCATGGATAAGGAGCAGTCGGTGCCGGCTACTTTCGTGCCGCTCTTGCATAGCGCTTCGTTTGTGACCGCATCCATGACGATTAACCGCAAGCCGCCCAGCCACGCGCGCTCCAGCCACTTGTAGTAAACCTGCTGATGAATGGTGCTGGTCCAAAGCGGCCAACCATTAAACAGAGGAACACCGAGATTTGACGCTGCACCATCGTTCGTGCCGCCGCCGGTTACCGTGTCAAAAGCTGTGTGGTCGCCGTGAAATAGCACCTGGCCGCTGCAGAGACCTGCATTGAGCAGGAAGTCCGGACATTCGGGCGGGCCCGCCGAGCCGTCTACCGGATGCTTAAGACTGCCATGTTTGTCCACCAGAGGTAGACGCGATCCATAATCTTCCGCCAGTGCCACATTCACACCACGGGGATCCCAGGCTTCGCCAGCGACCATCGCTCCGCCATGAGCCAGATTCGCGAACATGTGGACGTGGAGATCGGCATACCCGCACAAGCCGCCTGAAGGACATTCCGGGCCAGTGGGAAGCGCGGCCTTCGGCAGTGTCCACGTCCCAGGCGGCCCACTCTCGCTCGCTGTAGGAATCGCGTTGGTCGTCGGCTCGGAGATCGCTTCGATGGTGGTGCAACTGTTGCCGTCGGGCTCACCAAGGGACAGAGGGCCGCCACAGGTGCAGTCGCCCGAGCAACCCGGTACCTCCCTTAATCCGCTGTTACAGGTAGAGCGGTTAGTGGTGAACTCGCCAAACCCGATGCAACAGGCCCGCTGACCTGGGCCGCCGCACGGTGCTGTCGGAACGCAGACTCCCGAAGCGAAGAGGCCGAGTGGGTTGTTGCCGCCACAAAGGCAATCGGGGTTATCTGGACTACATGTGCCGGGAAGTTGCACCAGGCCGATATTACAGGCGAAGCCACCAGGCGCGGTTTCGCCAATGCCGTTGCAACAGGCTCGTTGCCCAGGGCCGCCGCACGAAGTGGGCCGAAAGCAGCGTCCCAAAGAGTACGCAGGGATGGGTGACCTCGAGGTGCCACAAACGCAGGCGGCAGGGTTATCTGGACTACATGTGCCGAAAAGTTGTACCAGGCCAATTTCACAAGCGCCAACGGTACCCGGGGCGAATTCTCCGGCGCCGTTGCAACAGGCCCGTTGCCCGTCCCCGCCGCAGGGAGTGGCCCGGTAACACATGCCCAAGGACGATTCCGACGGAATGGGCCCACAGGAGCAGCCATTAGGGTCGGTGCAAGGTGTCGAGTAAGCTAGACCGCCGCAACATTCGCGCCCGTCGCAGAATTCGAAACCACCAGTGCAGCAGGCGCGCTGGCCGTTGTTGCCACATGACCCGGCCAAGGAAGCAATTGGTATAGCCTGGGCAAGAGCGAAGAGAAATGCAGCCAACAATATAGGCCTGAGGCCGCTTTTTGGCGTCAGGGCAGCCAAGGTGCTGGGTGCCGCAGACGGTTCGAGGAATTCCCGTCGATTCACGGCCATAGCTGTCGGCGCTGGCAGGGGAATTCGCGCTGGCCGCAGCTTGCGCTTCTGGTAGCAAGATAAGGATCGGCTGGCCAATTTTGGCGTGGCCGTGGGGTCTCGGAATTTACGCTCTTCCATTGGGTTTTCATCGCAGTTCTGCCGACGAGGGCAAAAGCCGAAAAGGTCGATATTATTCGCAATTTCCATTTTGAAATTTCGGTTCAAACTCGCACGGCGCCAAGTCCTTTGCAAACGGCAAGATTAACCCTGTTCTTGTTGAATGGAGGGGAGTAGTTGAATGCAGAGGCATACTTGCCGGAGTTGGTTTGAACCATTCCCCCCGCCTTGGCACCGAAACTGCCAAAGCACGGTATTCCACTGGACCTTCACTCTGGAGACCTCCACCATCTCCACGCCCGTCTCGACCGTCATCCTCTCCGACCCCCAGCTGATACACCCATTGGAAATACGTCACCGTAATTGTGAAAATGGAGGACTTAGTCGGTAGGCGCGTCCCAGTCGAGCAAGTCGATTTCATCTTCGGACACCGGCTTGGAGGAGATCACCATCACGGCGCGCAAGCCGTCGGTGAAATATGGATCGCCGGTCAGATTTTCCCGCGGATGGTCTTGCGTTGCCGGGCCGACGCCTGTGGCCCATGCCAGCGCGTGCAGGTATTCGGAAGCCAGCAGATCCTGAACCAGGTAATTGCGGGCGCCATCGACATCGGGTTCGATCGTGTGGGTCACGAAGAACGGCGCGTTGGCCGCGAAGCGCACTCCGATATCGCGGCTGATTTGGCCGATCCAGACCGATTTGCCCTCATAGGAATACGGCGCTTTCCACAACCGCAGATGGTTGCGCTGATTGATGGTGCTGCGCGCCTTTTGCATCGCGATGTCCTGGGGACGGCCCAGGAAGTACAGCGGACTGACCGGCGAATGGCGATAGGAATTGGAGGAGACAAAGGCGCGGACCGTCCTCCACGCCGTCGCGGTACCCAGCGTGTGCGTCGGATCCCAGCCCGCGCGGGTTAGCGCGCCCAGAATGTCGTCGTCGTTGCCGATCAGCACGAAATTGACCGGGTCGCCGGTCCTGTGAGCGTTTGCGTCGGTGGTGCAACACGGCAAGGTCTCGATGGCGTGGCGCAGCGCCTTCAACGTGAGCGGCCGGGCTGGCATCTGGCTCGAAACAACCCGGGACTGCTCGTAGTCAAAAGCGCCGTTGGGCAGTTGGAAGAAAAAACCGTCGCGGATAGCGCCGAGGTCGTGGACCATTTCAATATTGACGAACTTGGTGCCCTCGTTGAGGTTGGTGAACAGGAACCCGGTGTTGGTCTGATTAGCGGGAACGGCCAGTTTGATCCGTGAGCGTTGGAAGAACTCGTCCATCGCTTCATTGGACTGGCGGGCGAATGAACGATGATTAACGAAGGCCGCCTCGTACGCGGAATAGTAGTTGGGGTCGGTGCTGCGCGGCACGATGTACAGGTTGTAGTCGTTGCGGTTTTCCACCTTGAGCCAAACCGCCTGGATCTCCTCGGATTCCAGCGGCACCCCGAAGTACTCCCGGCTTTCCTGCGCGGTCAGAACCGCCACCGTCACCCTGACGTTGCTCTTCTCCTTGGTGACCGCATGGCGCTCAAATGCCGGGTCCTCCACCTGAGGCGGGACGAACGACGCACATCCAGCGAGCATCGCAGCCGTCCGCGCCAGCGTCACCACCAGCACAATCCCCAGGAGACTGCCCGGCTTGGTCCGTTCGTTCCTCTCCGCCTCATCCTTGAGCTTCACCATAACGTGTCCGATAAACCACCATCGTGCACGCTTCAAGGCTGATATGTACTGCAATTACCGTTACCGATTCTGAGTTGGCACAAGGGGTGGGATTCGAATAAACAAATAGTGCTTGTTTCTAAAGGGATAACTTAAGGCGGCTTGTATTGTTACCCCCAAGTTACCCCCACAATAGTGAAGATGAGTTCACCGTAGTGGCAGGCGTACTTAAAGATCGTCGTCCCACCAGCGCTGCGTCGTCAGAAGCCAGCCTTGAGGCTGGGGATCACAGACCGGGCGAATGCACCTCGAGGCGGTCTCGGTGGCCTTTTGTTCAGCGTGCAAGTATCACCGGCCTGAAGGGGTGAAGTCAGCTACGGAAGTGGCATTCGTCAGTATGTTCGGATGGCGGCGGGTGTTCTATGCGGTCCTACGCTGACCGCGTATCGCATGATAGATGACGAGCAACACCACGGCGCCGATGACGGCCACAAATATACTCCAGAAGTTGAATCCGGTGACGCCGGAACTGCCGAGCGCGCGAAATATTACGCCACCGATAAAAGCCCCCACAATTCCCAGAATGATATCCAGAACCATCCCTTCGCCACTTTTATTTACGATGTGGCTCGCAAGATAGCCGGCAATCAGTCCTATAACGATCCAGGTGATGATGCCGATCCCTTCATTCGTTGTCTGATCGGCCGTTTGAGCCCACGCGACCGCCGGAACAGCGCATACCGAAGAAGCCATTAACGCCATCCACTTGGCTTTCATATAAAGAAACTCCTCTTTGTTGAGTAAAGACTCGCGGAGCAACTTACCTATCCTTGCGTTCCTCGCGGAGGAACCGCGCTACGTCAACGGCCCTCATTATTAACAGCCTTTATCGAGATTAACGGGTCTTCGTCGAGGATGTCGAGCACTTAGTTGAACCGCCAACTTGGAGTTCGTTGCCGGCGGGATCCTGATGACCGGTCCCGCCCCGAACTCTCCGCGCTAAAACCTTCACACCGCAGCAGCAACGAGCCGCGTGGAGTGTAGTCTAAAGCGGCCGCGCGTTAAGTCAGCCGTTCTCGCGTAGGCTGGCCGGACGGTGCCGGTAACGGGCCGGCGAGTAGTTATCCTCGTTGAGAACGCGGCAAAGGCCCCCGGCGAATCGTCCATTCCGACCGCAGGGTTGCGGCCGAAAGCGCGCGGGTGGTGTACGTGCGCGCCGGGACGAGCGGGACCCCATAGGAGAGTAAGGTGCAAAGCGCAACCTGGTCATGCGCGTTCATGGGCTTCAGGCATCTTCAACTCTTCAACCACGGCAGGGTCTGCTTTCTTGATTACGGCACGTAGCTGCGATACCTTCTTGCCCCGCCAATCACCCGATTCTATTATGATGGCGCCTATCTCCTGAGAAGCCGTTTTGTTTTTTGCCGATAGGCTCATGCCTGTTCGATATGGATTAGTGATTTTCTAGCTCTTCTACTAAGCACAAATTTTTGCGATGGACTCAACGCCTTATCCTTTCGATGAGTGCAACCATACCAACAGCAAGGGCGGCGCATCCCTTCCTTAAGTTCCGAGACGACCCTTCCGAGATGTTCCTTCCTCTTCTCTGGAGTTTTAACTGAGATAGTCCAGCAAATCCATTCGTTGCGGGAAAGTGGCGTGATATCTTCCCAAGCCACCAATGCTTTGGCGTCAGAAGACAGGGCTTTCCGCAAGTCTGTCGGTAACTCATGCGCGACGCCATCGGAGATCCTTCTGCTCATGAATTTATTTTATCATTTCTTCAATTGAAACGCCCGCTTGCTCGATATCTACCTCGAGGGCAAAGGCATATCGCCCGAAGAATATCAGTTAAAGAAAGCAAAACTGCTTAATACCAAAGGCGATATCGAGCAGGGAATCAAAGATTTTGGACAAAAGGGAAACAATCGGCTCGAACTTTATTCTGAATGCGAAACGTCTTGAAATTTCCCCACAAACGGCTGGCGAGCCCGACTGGCAGGCGAAGCGTTTCCCACGTGGCGGAGGGGGTGGGATTCGAACCCACGGTGACCTTCCGGCCACGCCGGTTTTCAAGACCGGTGCCTTCAACCGCTCGGCCACCCCTCCGATCGCTCGGCATTGCCGACTCAGGAGGTTAATTCTGCCGGTTTGCAGCCCGCGTGAAAACAATTCCGGCACGGTGCGCAAGAATGACGCGCGGATGTTCATACACCTGTTGCCGGCCGCAGGTGCACTCAGTGTCGCCGCTTTCATTCCTTTCACCAACCACGATGATCCTGTTCCATCGCAAGGCCTTCCATAGCGTCCAAAAACATTGCGGGAGCTCGACGATTTTGACTTTGGCTGGATAGATTATCGGGAGCCTGGAACCGCTGTGATCGGTCGCCGGTAACCGCCGCTCAGCGGTGGGTGCCGCTGGCTGCGGCCCGGGTTTCATCGCTTACCACACTGACCGGCCGAGCCGGCCGGTCGGCCGGAACTTCATGGGGGCCGGTAAACGAGCGAATCACGTTGTAGAACACGGGAGTCATGAAGACTCCGAAGAACGTCACGCCAATCATGCCGAAGAAAACCACGGTGCCCAGTGCCTGACGCATCTCGGCGCCGGCGCCGCCCGCGGTGATTAGCGGAATAACGCCGAAGATAAAGGCCAGGCTGGTCATGACGATTGGCCGCAAGCGGAGATTGGCCGCCTCGACCACCGCGTCGACCGGCTTTATCCCGTGGTGCTGCTCCTCCTGCTGTTTGGCGAATTCGACGATCAGCACCGCGTTCTTGACGCTCATCCCGGCCAGCACGACAAACCCGATCTGCGTGAAGATGTTGTTATCCATGTGGTAGGCCCAGACCCCGGCGATCCCGCACAGCAGACACATCGGCACGATCAGAATGATTGCGGTGGAGAGCGCGAAGCTTTCGTATTCCGCGGAGTGGGTCAGCCAGACAAAGAGAATACAGAGCGGAAAGACCAGAACCGCCAGGCCGCTGGCGGCCTTTTCCTGGTAGGCCAGATCGGTCCAGTCAAAGCCGAACTGCCGCGGCAATTGGGTCCGGGCCAGGTCCTCCATCGCCGCCAGGCTCTGGCCGCTGCTGTAGCCGGGCGCGGTGGTGCCATCGACGTCGGCCGCTGTGTAAAGATCGTAGCGTTGGATGCGGTCGGGACCGACGATATCCTTGATTTCGGATACCGCGCTCAGTGGAATCATCTGGCCGGTGGTGCTGCGGGTCTCCAGTCGGCCAATCTGGGCGGCGGTCGCGCGGAAGGGGGCGTCGGCCTGGGCGACCACATGCCAGGTGCGGCCGAGATAGTTGAAGTCGTTGATGTAGTAGCTGCCCAGATAGACCTGTAGCGCCTGGAAGATATCGGTGACCGGCACGTTCTCGTCCTTGGCCTTGACCCGATCGACGTTGATATAAAGCTGGGGAACATTGGCGCGGAAGGTGGTGAACGCCCGGCCAATCTCCGGTCGCTTGCGCGACGCCGCGATCAGGTGTTCGGTCACCGCTTCCAGCTGCTGCGGGGTGGCGGCGCCGGAGCGATCCTCTACCTCCATGGTGAAGCCGCCGGCATTGCCCAGTCCTCTGACCGGCGGGGGCATCAATACCAGCCCGAAGCCGCCCTGGATGCGGGCATACTTGCGATTGATCTGCGCCACGAGTGCGGCGGCGCCCATCCCGGGCTTGCCGGCGCGTTCGCTGAAGGGCAACAGGCGCAGGAACAGGAACCCTGCGGCGGAGGAGTTGGAGCGCGACAGAACCGAAAAGCCCGCCACCGCGAAGGTCCCATCGACCCCCTTGGTCTGCAACGCGGCCTGGGCCATTTGCGATACCACCGCGCTGGTGCGCGAGATCGACGATGCGTCGGGCATCTGCACATTGACCACCAGAAAACCCTGGTCCTGGGTTGGAATATAACCGGTGGGCACAATCTTGAAGAGGTGGTAAGCGAGATAACCCAACCCGACGTAAACCAGCAGCACCAGGCCCGTGTAGCGCACGACGCGGCGCAGGGCCCGCAGGTAGCCGCGGTTGGTGGCCTCGAAACCCCAGTTGAACAGCCGGAAGAACCATCCAATCAAGAGGTCAAGAATGCGGCCCAACCAGTCCTGCTTGGCCCCGGGCGGCTTGAGCAGCAGGGCCGACAGCGAGGGGCTGAGGGTGAGCGAATTGAACGCCGACAGCAGGGTCGAAAACGCGATGGTCAAGGCGAACTGCTGGTAGAAGCGACCGGTGATGCCGGGAATGAAGGCGACGGGAATGAATACCGCCGACAGGCCGAAGGCGATGGCAATGACGGCGGGGGTAACCTCGTCCATCGCGCGCTGGGCGGCCTCGCGCGGAGTCAGTCCCTGTTCCAGCCAGCGCTGGACGTTTTCGACCACCACGATCGCGTCATCCACCACGATGCCGATCGCCAGCACCAGGCCGAACAGCGACAGCATATTGAGGGAGAAATGCATCAGCCACATCACCGCGAAGGTCCCGATCAGGGACACCGGAATGGCCAGGATCGGCACCAGCGCGGCGCGCCAGTTTTGCAGGAAGACCAGCACCACCAGCGCCACCAGCCCGACCGCGATCAGCAGGGTGCGGATGAGGTCGCGGATGCTCTCGCGCACGAACGGGGTGGTATCGTGAGCGATGGCATAGTCCAAACCGGGCGGAAATCGGCGCTTGAGTTCCCGCAACTTGGCGTAGATTGCATTGGCGGTATTGATGGCGTTGGTGCCCGGCAGCTGGAACACCGCCAGGCCCACCGCCGGATGGCGGTTGTAGCTCAGAGTAGTACTATAGTCGACCGCTCCCAGTTCAACCCGAGCGACGTCCTTGAGCCGGGTGATGCGCCCGCCGCTACCGACCTTGACCACGATATCTTCGAACTGCGCGGGATCGGTAAGCTGGCCCTGGGCATTGAGTGTGTACTGAAAGGCGGACGTCTGAGCGGGGAGCGGCGGGCCGCCGACGATCCCGGCGGCAACCTGGACGTTCTGTTCCTGGATCGCGTTGATCACATCGCCCACGGTCAGATTGCGGACCGCCAACTGGTCGGGGTTGAGCCACAACCGCATCGAGTAGTCGCGGACGCCGAAGATGTTGATGTCGCCCACTCCCGGCAGGCGCGCGATCTGGTCTTTGATCTGGAGCGTAACGTAGTTGCTGACGAACAGGGCGTCGTGCGAGCTGTCGGGCGAGTAGAACGCGATCGCCAAGGTAATGTCGGGCGAGGCCTTCTTGACGATCACGCCCTGCTGCTGCACCTCGATCGGGAGCTGCGGAAGGGCAATCGCTACCCGGTTCTGAACCTGTACCTGGGCGACGTCAAGATCGGTGCCGACCTTGAAGGTAACGGTCAGAGTGAGATTGCCGGTGTTGGTCGACTGGCTCGACATGTAGAGCATGTTTTCCACGCCGTTGACCTGTTCTTCGATCGGCGTGGCGACCGTCTTGGCCACGGTTTCGGCATTGGCCCCGGGATAGGTCGCACTGACGGTCACGGTGGGCGGCACGATTTCCGGGTACTGCGACACCGGCAGGGTCATGGCGGCGATCGAGCCCGCGATAATCGTGACGATCGAAATGACCATCGCGAAGACCGGACGATCGATAAAGAAATGCGCAATCTTCACGGCCGGGCCTCCGTGGTCGGATGGGTTGCCGGGTTGGCCACCGGTTCTATCTGCGGCAGTTGCGCGGCCATTATCTGATGTTCGCCCATGCCGTCCAGGACCAGTTGAGAGGGGGCGGAAATTGGCACCTCCTGGGGCCTGACCCGGCTGCCGGGGAAGGCCATCTGCAGGCCGCTGACGATCACTTTTTCCCCCGGTTTGAGCCCCTGGTCGATTGCCCGCAAGTTGCCAAACAGCGCCCCGCGTGTGACCGGCCGCCGCTCGACGATGTCGTTGGGCCCGACTATCAGCAGGTAGCGTTCGTTCTGATCGGCGTTGAGCGCCGAATCCGGCACCAGCAGGGCACGGTAGCGTCCGCTGACCGGAATGCGAGTGACGGCGAACAGCCCAGGGATCAAAAGCGCCGTGGGATTGGGCACCACGCAGCGCATTTGCACGGTCCCGGTGTTGACGTCAACTTGATTGTCGATGAAATCAATCACGCCCTGGTGATCGTATTGGGTCTCGTCTTCCAGTTTGAGGAAGCAGGGAACTTTGGCCCCGGCCACATTACGTTCCTTGTTTTCCAGAGCCAACTGCTGGTAACGCAGGGCGATGTCCTGAGGCACATTGATGTAGGTGTAAAGCGGATCGATCGATACGATCGTGGTGAGGACGGTGGTGCCTTGCCCCGAGCCCCCGTTAACCAGGTTGCCCACCGTCACATCGATCCGGCTGATACGGCCGCTGATGGGTGCCCGCACGTCAGTCCATTCCAGGTTCAGGTGCGAAGTTTCCAGCGCGGCCTCGGCCGCGTTCAGCGAGGCGACCGCCTCCTCGTAAGCCGCCTTGGCGTTGTCGTGTTCTTCGGTCGATATCACCTGCAACCGGCTGAGCGTGATGTAGCGCTGGTAGTGCACCCGGGTTTGATCGACCGTGGCTGTGGCTTGCGCCACCGCGGCCTTTTTATTGTCGAGATCGGCCTGGAAGGGACGCGGGTCAATCTTGAACAACAGGTCGCCCTTGTGGATCAGCGCGCCTTCGTGGAAGGGGGCCTCTTCGATCAAGCCGCTGATCCGCGCTTTGACATTGACGGTTTCGGGCGAGGCAAGGTAGGAGCTGTAGTCGTTCCAACGAACGACTTCGCGCTCGAGCGGCTGGCTGACAGTGACCGCCGGCGGCGGGGGCGGTGGGGGCGCAGTGGCGCGCTGGCAGCCCGCCGCCACCATCACGGCCACCACCAGCAGCAGCGCAGCAGAACCAAGGCTTTTTGAAATAGGCTTCATTCGGGGCTTGGGTTTGGCGTTAAGACGTTAGATAGATTGTTAAGATCGCGCGCGCCTGTTACGGGGTGAGGATAAGTCGGGAAAGCCGAGGAAATACCAGCCGAATTTTTGGCCCCGGGTGTCTGATGAACCGAAGCATCGGTGTCTGATGGACCGATACTTTGGTGTCCGATAGACCGATAATCGGTGTTTGATGGACCGAAGCTTGCCGCGAGCCTTTTCGGGTCCTTGGTGTAGAACAAGACCTGGTCGGCCTCGGGCTGATAGCGCAGCCTGTAATCCGGCAGCACGTGGCTTTCCACGATCATCTTGACCTTGCGGCGAAACTCCTTGAGGGACGCCGTTGAGCCGCTCTTGTTGTGCAGCAGCTCCATGCTGATGGTCCATCTCGCCTGATTACCGCAATGCTTCCGGGCAAGCTCATAAGGGCGCCGCTCCAACCCGCCGTCAAGGCGGAAGTACTCAGGGTGAGGGTCTCGCGCGCCATTATCGCGTTGAAGAGCCACTCGTTAAGCATGACCTCAACCGCCACTTTCCAGGCTACCAGTCAGATCTATGTAGAAACACACGCTAAGGGAACGAGCCAACGGCACAAACGGCCGATTTTCCAATGGCTTTGTGCGTTCGGTGCGCCCTGACGAAAGAGTGGCGGGCGTGCGGGGCGTGGTGTTTTCGTGCGTTTTTATCGGATGTGCCACGGTTCCCGGAAATCGTCAGAAAACACGGGCTGATCACAACGTTTTTCGCCCAAAAAGAGCCGCGGCAGACCGAGCTTAGCGTGTAAAATTCCACGAATCTGCCTGGTACCCTGTTTCCGCAGAGATCTCGGAAATGACTGGTTGAGCCGCCGCTCGCAACGGGCCTGGATATCGTGGGAGGAAATGCTCCGGCTGCTTGCGCGCTATCCGCTGCCACAGCCGCGCATCCGTTCCTCTCCCGTCACGTAGCAAAGCCGTGGGCCGAAGAGGCGGATGCGGGCGATCCGCATGTCCGGATCCGTGGGAGCCTCGGGGAGCAATCCCCTGGGGCGACCCGACTAACCTCGGCAACCTATGGCGGCGGCTGGCGCTGCCCAGGGAGATCGGCAACTGGTCGCTCACCAGCCTGCAGCAGCGGCTGGTGAAAATCGGAGGCCGTCTGATTAAACACGCCCGCTACTATTGGTTGTTGCTCGCGGAAAGTCACCTGACGCGGCGGCTGTTTGGCGGCATGTTGGGCAAGGTGGCGGCGCTGCCGTCGCCGGCGGGATAGGTGGATCAAGACGGAACACGCTCGGTGACGCGGCGGAAGGGGAAGATAGATACAGGTGTCTGAGAATACCGTTGGGAAAACGTCGCGCTTCGGCTGTTTCGGTGCCAAGGCGGAATAACAATTCCGGCACGGTGCGCAAGAATGACGCGCGGATGTTCATACACCTGTTGCCGGCCGCAGGTGCACTCAGTGTCGCCGGTTTCATTCCTTTCACCAACTACGGTGATCCTGTCCCATCGCAAGGCCTGCCAAAACGCCCTCGAGCCTGGTGTTTGCACTTCTGGTGCCGGAAAGAGTACAACAAGACGCAAAAAGGAACGAGATGAATCGGCGGGAATTTCTTCGGCTCGCGGGGTATGGAAGTTTAGGCGCCATGATGCTGCCTACGGTCGGTTACGGCGGGGTAGAATCAAGCGCGCGCGCCGCTTCCCCGTTCGGCAGGCCCCCTAACATCCTGATTCTCATGACCGACGAGCAGCGCGCGGTTCAGCATTGGCCCGCGTGGTGGGCGACACGTAACCTTAAATCGCTGAACCGCCTGCGCGCACATGGGCTGAATTTCACCTCCGCATTTACCAATGCCTGCCAATGCTCGCCCAGCCGGGCAAGTTTTCTTACCTCGACTTATGCTCCAATCAACGGCGTTACGGTAACCTCCGGGACGCTTAATCCCTTGCTGCCCAACCTGGCGCAAATTCTTACAACCGCCGGTTACAACGTGGCGTACAAAGGCAAATGGCACTTGAACACCAACTACATCATGCCATTCTCGGTGACCAATTCAACGGAACTTGCCGCCGCTTTGGCCAACGATCAAGCGCTTGAGAAAAGCTACGGATTTTTGGGATGGAATTCTCCAGATGCGGGGACGACCGCGGGAGGCGAGATCACCGATGTGCAAACGCTCGGCGGAGGTGTAGGCGGAAACGACCACCGCTATGTTGCGGGAGGCAATCCCGGCGACGAGACCCCCAATATACTCCAATTTCTTGAGCGCTATGACTCCCGCGCCCCGTTTTGCCTCATCGCTTCGCTGGTGAATCCTCACGATATTTTCGTCTACCCCAACGTGAAGCTCTTTGGCCTTTCCGGCTATGACCTCTCCGCTTTCAGTAACCTCCCGATCGAGCTGCCACCGACGTATCACGAGGATCTTTCAACCAAGCCCACGGTGCAGGCCTCGTTTGTCAATGCGCTGAACAGTGTTTGGCCATTTGCTCCTGGAAGCCATCAGGCTCTGTGGTATGCACGATTCTACGCGTACCTGACCGCGCTGGCGGATAATCAGTTGATGCAGATCCTCGACGCGCTCGATGCGAAGGGGCTGACCGAAGATACTCTGATCGTGCGCGTGGCCGATCACGGCGAGATGGGACTTTCACACGGAGGGATACGGCAGAAAGACTATACCGCATACGAGGAAACGATCCATATACCGATGATATTTTCCAATCCGCGCCTGTTTCCCCGTCCGCTGGAGACGCAATGCCTGGCGGGTCTCATAGACGTGTTGCCTACCTTGTTAACGGTGGCAGGTCTGGACAAGGAAAGGGACAGATGGAACCTTCAGGGTCGCGACCTCACACCGCTGTTCAGCCGCCCTGGCATACCCGTGCAGGAGCGGATTCTATTTACGTACGACGACGAGTTCCTAAATCCCCAGGGCGCCGGGCATATTCGCTGCATCCGCGAAACTAAATGGAAGTACGCTATTTACTTCGATCCCAACGGCACTTACCCCACTGAATATGAAATGTATGACTTGGTGAACGACCCGCTTGAACTGGTCAATTTGGCCTACGGTCAAACGCCTCGACCTTATCGGCGCGAGCGGGCGCGATTGCACAAATCGTTGACCAGGATGATGGAGGATACGGGCACCCTGCCCAGCCAGTACGTTCCCCCAAGCTACGGCTGAAGTTCACCGGTCGTACGACTACTACGAGTTTGTGCGGACGTATCCGGACGCCGAGCCGATTTTGCCGCGCTGCAACGCGTCTACATCACCGCAGCGCTTCCCTTGATGTTCGTTACCAGACCAGCGGGATCATCCGAAAACGTACCTTTCGCGTATATGCCTCGTAGCCGGGAAGTTCGCGCTTGAGAAATTCTTCCTCGTAGACGATGCGCAATGCGACCGCCGCGATCGGAATGATCGAAACAATAGCCGCGGCACAGGACTGCAGCCACAGCGACATTCCGACCAGCACTGGGACAATGCTGGCATACATCGGATGCCTCACGATCGCGTATACACCGGTGTCGATCGTGCGTTGATGGCGCTCCTGCTGATACTTCACCACCGACGCCGCGAACGCGTTCTCGCCAAACGCCATCGCAATCAGCACCCATCCGGCAATGAACAGCATGAGTCCGGCGAACGACACTATCGGTCCGGGTTCTGGAATCGAATGAAAACAAAAAACGTCAGCCGGGATAAACAGCATCACACCCAGAAACGAGAGCACCAGGAGGCTCGCCGCGATCTTATCGGCCAGCGGCTGCTCCTTCTGTATCGGCGCTCCGATAGCGCTCATCCAATAATGCCTCGTTGTGCGCGAACACAGCCGCCGTCGTCGCGCTGGCGCAAACCAGGACGACTGCAAGTAGGACCCATGCGCGCCACCAATTCCACGTCGGCGCCGGCAGAAACAGCAAGAAGCTCCAAATTATGACTGGAGAGATCGCGCCGCCAATCAATTTAAGCCGCAGCATAGAGTCTCGTTTCGGAATAATCGCGCCGACATCGCCAATTCCAGCAGTAGTCTTAAAACGGTCCCCAAAGGCGTCCAAAAGCGCCTCCAGTACGAAACGCGGCCCATCGACGAGTCGCTCGTCCGCCATACCTTGCCGTGGGACAGGCTAATCCGGTTCTGCACCGACACGAACCGGGCTGCGGCCGCTGATTACTTGCAGTTGTTGGAACGATAAGAGTCTGCTAGGAACAGGCGGTAAGAACTTATTCGCACCCGGCCGTAGTTTCGCCAGTATTCCCAAGGCACGATTACACTTCACGCGATTACACTTCAAAGGAGTTCGAGCGATGAATCCAATCAGATTCAATCTCAATTGTGGCACTTGGGACTGGGAGCAAACCAAGGAAAACGCGCTGCTCGCCGACGAACTGGGCTTCTATTCCATCTCGATCGCGGACCATCTTTATTTTATCGGTGCCGATCGCACTGCCACCACCCCGAGCCTGGAATGTTACGCAACCCTAAGCGCAGTGACGGCGCTGACCAAGCGCGTCAGACTTCTTACTTCCGTAACTCCGATCGGTTTCCGCAACCCAGCCCTACTGGCCAAGATCATTACGACCGTGGATACCATCAGCAACGGTCGCCTGACGGTGGGCTTGGGGACCGGGGCGCTGCGCCAGGAGTATGAGGCCTTCAACTTTCCGTTTCCGTCCGCCGCCGAGCGCATCCGGCAACTGGAGGACGGCATTCAGCTCCTCAAGAGCATGTGGACGCAGGACGAACCTACCTATCACGGACGGTATTACCGGATCGATAAGGGATACTGCTATCCCAAGCCGGTGCAGAAGCCTCATCCGCCGATTCTGCTGGGAGGTTCGGGCAAGCTGCTGCTTAAACTGGCGGGACGCGAAGCGAACGCTGTCAATCTGGTGCCGCCAAACGAAAAAGGCGCCTTTGACGCGTCGCACATAATGGGCTTCCAGATCATAGACATCCGCGACCGCATAAAGCTGCTACTCGAGGCGGCCAAGGCCGCGGGGCGCGATCCCAACGCGATCGAGTTGTCGACCTTCTCCTACCTGTTCCTTTCCAAGGACAAGAGCGAGGCCGACGCGATACTGGCCAAGACCGCCGCGTCATATAACGTCGAACCCGAGCGGATTCGACATGCGATGATGGTGATAGGCGGCACGCCCGAAGAAGTCAAGCGCGAACTACGCGACCGAATCGAGAAGGTTGGGATCACCTATTTCTCGTTAGGTTTCACCACTCCTGATGCGGTCCGTCTTTTTGCCCGTGAGGTGATGCCCGAATTTCACTGATCAAGCGGCGCAAGGAAGTTGTTGTCCAGTCTGGAGATGTTCGATGGAGCGTCGATTCGCCGACGCCAACCGTGCGCACCGCTCCGGCCAAGTTCCCGCGGACTTGCTGGCAATTAGTTCCATTTGGATGTATCGTACGGAGCACGGAGACCTGTGGTCCCGGACTCGCACCGAGCAGGCTGCGGAAAAAGTCTCCGCAGCCTGCTCCCTCTCTCTTATCTCCCCCCGGTCAGGGGGAGAAGGTTGAGGAAGGAAGCCATTTTTTATGCAGGGTGCTACTCCCATCGGGCCACCTCTCCTGTCTCGGGAGCCTTTTTTCCGCACCCTGCTGGCGGCAGCGTTCCCAGGCGAAGCCGCGTGCGGCACTTTGTCCCGTTGTAACTCAGTATTGCTCTGGGTCGATATTGAGGAGGCTGACGAATGAAATACAATGTGATTTCCGCTGACTCTCACATCAACGAGCCCCCCGGAACCTGGATCGACCGCGTGCCAACGAAGCTCAAGGACGTTGCCCCGCGGGTTGTCGCCACGCCTGATGGCGGCGAGGGTTGGAAATTTCCAGACGAGGCTCACGTGGGCAGCTTCGGCCTGACGTCCGCGACTTTGCAAAAGGGCATAATCCGCGGCCCTGAACAGTACATCGCCAGCGGACTCAAGTTCGAAGACATTGCCAAGGGTTCGTGGGACCCCAGGCAGCATATAGAGGACATGAAGATCGACGGCTGCGACGCCTCGGTTCTCTACATCGGCGTCGCCGCCAACGTCTATAACATCAAGGACCGCGAACTGCGCCTGGCGTGCTTTCGCGCCTTCAATGACTGGCTGGGCGAGTTCTGCTCCTACGACCCTACCCGCCTGATCGGTCCACCGCTGCTGCCAGTCGAAGAGGAGAGCATTAACGACGCCATCGACGAACTCCATCGCAACGTCCGGCAGTGGAACATCAGGACCGCGCAGATCCCAATCTTTCCCTGGAAACGTTACTTCGACGGATTTTACGATCCTCTTTGGGCACTGGCACAGGAGATGGACCTGCCGCTATCTTTTCATCGCGGCCTGAACCGGCCCTTTTCCTTTGGCTCTCCGAGCCAGGGTGGGCCGTTCATGTCCAACCAGGTAATGCGCGATTTCTCCTACTGCATGCCGTTTGCCGATTTGATCTTTGGCGGCGTCTTCGACCGTTTTCCTGACTTGAAGGTGGTCTCCGGGGAGGGTCGCACCGGCTGGCTGGTTCACTTCGTTCAACGGGCGGACGAGAGCATCCGGCGCCACGGACCATGGTCGAAAATAAAACTCGATCGCCTACCCAGCCAGTGCGTGAAGCAGAATCTTTATTCCACCTTTATTGAGGATCGCGTGGGTATCCTGATGCGTGAATTCATCGGCGTGGACACCCAGATGTGGAGTTCTGATTATCCGCATAGCGACAGCACGTGGCCCAACTCCCTGAAGTCACTCGACGAGCAGTTCGCGGGAGTCCCGGCTGACGACAGGTACAAAATGATCGCGGGCAACGCGATTGGCTTATACAAGTTGCAGTAGGCGCTCACGATAAAGCGCGCCGGCTTGCGCACAAATACCTGTGGTCTGATCAACCACCACGCGCTGGGGCGATTTTATCGCGCACGACGTAACAAAGCCGCGCTGACCGCTTCCGACCAGCGCGGCGATGCCAAAGGGACGCAGGAGACTCAGCGCATTATACGGTCAAGTCCGCTGGGAAACCCCCATACCTTTCCGTTCTGCAGCTCGGTATCAACCTGACTGTCAACTCTCACATCAGAGTTGAGCGAAATGCTGGAATGCGCATTCTGGACATCCCACACCGCGGCGTCCACGATTCCGGCGATTACCGTCGTCTCTCCGTTTCCGAGCGAAATCGGTCGGTATGATGGCTTGTCTATCTTCCACAGTTTGTCTGAATCATCATACGACTCCCACCAGGCCGTGACCCAGGCGTTCGTGCAGGCGATATATAAAACCTTGTGAGCGTAACAATAGTGACCCATCACTGGCAGCGGCGTGGCGTCCAGAACATATACATCGATCAGCTCCCACGGGCCAACCTCAGGTTTGGGCCATCCGGGAACCGAGCCGGCGACTGTAACGCAGTCGTTCTTGCTCGGGGTACACTGCTTTTCATGCATCAAGGCGAGAATTTTCTTCTTGCCCAGAAACTTAAGATTGAAGTTGGGAACCTGGAAATAATGTCCGCCGCCATTGTCGTCATAGACCCAATCGGCACCCACCAGAGGAGCGCAGCGTGATGCGGCCGACAGCCTGAGCGCGCGTCTGAGCGATGGCAGGAAGGTGTACGAATCCTGGACGTGCGCCGGATCGCTATAGAGCATTTGGAGACTTACCAGGTACTTATTTTGCTCGGGCGTGAACTGGGGGTTTCGGATTAACAGAAAGTAAGGACCCGCGTACGGCATCGTGTTCGGATTGTCGCCATCGCTTAAGTGTGACACCCGCCAGTTGTTTACCCCACCCGTCGAGGAATATACGCCCAAAGTGCGGTCAACCCGGTAGGCTGTCGAGAAATACGTATAAACAAAAGGCCGGAAGTAATACCAGGCGTTGTATATTACTTTGTATCCGAGCCCCGGCTCCTCAGGCTTGGTAAATGGCAAACCAGCCTGATAGTTGTCCACGGTGTAACCGCCGGTGTCAATTTTCTTAAGGGTCGTTTGGTCACGATACTTCTCGGTGTCCACCGCAAACTTCTTGGGCATCGGAATCGAAATCGACGGTCCGACTTCCATGGTGTACTCGGGACCGGAGCCCATCCTCCAGAAATATTTACCTGAGTACAAGGCTTGCATGCCAATTGGCATGAACCGCTTATACTTGGACCAGTTATCGACGGTGATTCGGGTGCCTACGGGGATAGTCTCGGGGGAGTCCGCGTCGACGAGGGCTTGGTACTCATGAACGTCAAACTTCACCTGCGCCGCAGCCCTCAATGGCATCAGGACCGAGACCAGCAGTACAGCGAGTGACGAGAGGAGCACGGAGAGTGCGCTCAGGTGCTTCATCGAAAGTCCTCCTTAGAAATCGGCCCCGGCAGGGGCGCCCAACCCGGGCTAAACCAACCACGTAGCATGATCTTCCTTTGATTTCTATGACCGCGCGTGGTTTTACAGTCCTTTATCGGGTACATAGCTAGCCTTGAATTCTCTGTGACAACGGTTGCAGGGCTTTTCACTGCTCGGCAAACTCTCCACGTTATGAGCGCGGTCTAAACGTACAGCCAGACCCACGCTGCCGGGGACTGTCCGATGCTCGAAGCGCATGACCATCCTGCCGGACAGTGCGATCCTTTGGAAAGCAAATCAATCGAAGTACAGTCTCTTCCCATGCCCCAACGCACGTTACCTGATCGACGCTTAACCGCTACGAGGCACTAACTGAGTGCCTCGTGGGCAAGCGGTGGTAATGTCCTAACCGTTGTGGCGCTAAATGCTACGCATCCAAACGGCGCTACCGCTGCTATCACCAGTAGCGCCGCATATGAGAGGAAGGCGGGAATGTACGCTCCCGTAACATCGAAGATCCGGCCCGCTACCATCGGTCCCGTGGCGCTTCCAACCATTCCGAAAACGCCAATCAGGCCGGCGAGTGTCCCAAAATGCCTCAGTCCAAACGATTCGGCGGCCAGCATCGGCACCAGCGCGACCGGAGCTCCGACACCAATTCCGTATAAGACTACAAGCGGCCAAATCGCCAAGGGATGCACCGCCTGGGTCAAAAGCAGGAAGCCACAACTGAGTGAAATGACCGCGAGCGCCAAGGCCATCCGGGCGCTCAACCGATCGGCCAATACTCCCATCACTGGTTTTGCCAAAGTACTGCAGAACAAAGCGATACTGAAGACCAGGGCCGCTCCCTGCGCGCTGAGCCGCAGGCTGATCAGATATGGCACCATGTGAACGACACCAACGTTCACGGCTGAAAGATAGGAAAAATAAACAAAGGATAGTAGCCAGAAAGAACGCGACAGCAGTGCCTCGCCTGTGGTCAGTCCCTCGGCCTCAGGCGCCCGCAAGGCGTCACCTGTCGCCGCTTTCCCCGGGCGTGTGCGTATGGTCAGGAGAACCATTGGCAACACCAGTATTAGCAGGGGCCCGGCAAGCACCGAGTAGGACCACCTCCAGCCGTGATTTACAATCAAATAGCTGACCACGGAAGCCAAGACGGAACCGCCGAGTGACATTCCCGCCATCGCGATCCCGAGCGCGACCCCGCGACCCGTATCGAACCAATTAGACACCACGAGCGCGGCCGGGATCATGGCCGCCAGGGCCATCCCGAGGCCCATTATAATGTGCGCGGCTGCGATCGTGCCAAACGAGTTCGCCCTCCCAGCCAGAAGCAAGGCTGCCGCCGTCACCGCAACGCCGGCCGACATTACCCTGCGAGCGTCGACCACGTCCAGCAGCCAACCTACAACGGGTCCTGACGCCGCCGACGTGAGCGCGACCATCATTGCAAGAGATGATGCTCGCGTGCGAGTCCATCCGAATTGCCTCACGAGCGGAGTCAGGAACACGCCGGTGATGCAGGAACCGGAGCCGACGACGAAGAAATTAGTCACAAACACCGCGGCTACGACTAGCCATTTTTGTTGCTCGCGCAAAATCATTATCGGTTGCCGCTACAACGCACTCCGTTAACATCGAACATACGATAATGGTCGTGCGGATTTCGTACCGCGGAACCGTATCCTCTTCATAGCAAGGAAAAATTGTACTGGAACTGCGAGATAAACATGCTTTTGCCTTTGAAAAACCCGCCGTCGAGGTTGTACTGGTCCGTTCCCAATATTCCGATGTACTTTAAAGTCATGAAATACTTGGAGGTCCAGGTAGGAGTAAGTATCACGCTGGGGAAGAGTTCAAACGTGGTCCCGTTTGGGTTATAAATCATCGTCCAGGTCGGTGCGATGGAGCCCCACCACCAGGTAGCTCCGACATTCAGCAGGATGTTGACGTCATTGTGATACAGCCGGTTCAGATAGCCAGGCGAGATCTGATCGGCATTGCTGGGGCTAAGCGTGGTAGTACCCATAACCTCCAGATTGCCGTTCAGCGTTCCAGTCTGCGTCAGCCAGGGAACCGACGCGGAAGCCAGGTCCAGCGCGCCAAGCCAGAGCACTTGGTCGGAGTGAACGACAAAGCTCCCCTGGGAGCCCTCTGGCCAGCGCAACGCGGGACCGAGGGTGTTGAACTCGTTGTGATTCTTGTAAAACACCTCACCACGCAGCACGAACGGAAGTTGAGCCAATGCGCCCGGCAGGTACAGCGGCCGGTTGGCGGTCACCGCCACGCTGGCGAATTGCGGATAAGCGAGGTTTACACGCCGCAACCCAAGTGTTCCCGGCACCGGCGCCCGCTCTATCTGCGCAACTTCCGCAGTCGGGGTGTAGTTGTGGCTGTATAGGAAATAGGCGGTCATTTCCGTGTTGAACACGAGGGTGTGCAAGCGCGCGGCGACTTGGGAATTGGCCCAGGTTGCTCGCGGAATGGTGGTCTGCGTGTCAGGCAGAAAACCATGCAGAATCAAAGTCGAAAACGGCGGCTGAGCTAAGCCGACGCCTTTAGCGCACAGACTGAGTCCCGGGTCACAGCGATTGTCGGGCCGGCCTGCAAAGCGGCTCCCCGAAGGAGCGCTGATGTTCACTCGTCCGGCAACCTGGTCCTGCCCGTCGAGCGAATCCGTCGGATTATCAACTTGCGTATAAAGAAAATCGAAACCTGGTATGTAAACCACTTCAAGGAAGTTGGAGGTCAGCGGCCCCGCGTCGGGAAGGTCCAGAATCGGATGCAGCATCCACAGCGGGACCCGGGACTGTTCCAGGTTGGCGAATCCGAAAGCCCAACTGGTGTCTACCGGGTTGATCTGGTCGCCGACCCGGAACGAGATCGACTCGCCCCAGGTAACGATCTGTCTGCCGACGAACAGCTGCACGGGGCCGCGGGTATCCTGAACCCACAGTTCTCGGATGCCGTACTGGTTGTAAAAGTCAGAGTTACAATCACCTGGGGGCCCGACTGCCTGCGGGCAAGTGTTCTCGAATGGGTAGTTGGGTTCGTAAACGCCCCAATCGCGCATAAAGAAGCGATCATGCTCGCCAAGCGTGTCGTTCACGTCGACCTGTAGCAGCTGCCGGGCAGTGGAGAGCGAGTTCTTGCTCTTGTTGTACTCGATCGCTTCCGAGTCTATGAACGTCCCATAGGTTAAGTTGACAAAACCGGACACTTGCAGGTTGCGAATCAACGAAAAACCTTGGTTGGCGGAAGAGCCCGTTGTGCCAGCGGCCTGGGGTTCCGCCATGATCTCGGCGCCCGGGTAACCCTGTGCCTGGCAATTGTGGGCGGCGAACGCGAAAAACACCGCGACTATCAAACTGAAGCAAGCGCGTCTGAGTCGATTCCACCTCGGCATCATGGGCGTCACCTCCACTGCATCTAAGACTTAGTCGATCGCTACAATCGGTTCAGCAATTTCCCAAATCCAGTTAACTACGCATTCCGATCACCAGTTTTCAGATGGCCAGATCTATCGGCTGTGACTCGCTGCGTCGCCAACTGCTCAACCTGGCCTCGGTCAGGTTGGACAACAACCATCAAAGGAACCGCGCCGCTATCGAATCGATCTGCCATTTAACCGTTCCGCCGTTGGGCAAAGCCGATCTACCGTCCGTAGGTTGCGCTCACCGAAACTCCCGCTTGCGGCTGGAACTGGCCGTGGCGTCCGCCACTATCGCCAAGGTCCCTCGTCAGCCCGTACGCCGAAAACACAGTTCCAGATGGAACCACATGCCCGGTGACGTCTATGCGAAAATATTTAAAATGTCAATTGCTCGTGACTAGTTTTTCCTGCATTCCACAGTACGGTGCCGGTTCCGCTTCTGGCGATGACGTTTTGCGTAAATGCTTCTAATACTATTTCATCCATGTCAGTTAGTGAAGTTAACAGGTATTGCAAAAGATTCGAGGTCAAACGCTATATGCATATAGTTCTAAACACATATCGTGACGATTGTGTTGCATCGGCTCTTATCGGGCACCGATGAGGCTGATAAGAGCGTGATAGCGGGCGGGCGAAATTTTCTCCCCGGCGCGCGATTGCTTCCTACGCGGTCCTTTCGTCACGACCGGGCGGTGCGGCGCGCGCGATCACCTCGGCCATAGGAACCTTGTTCAATCTTCCCGCGCACTATCCACGAAACGGCGGTTGCGCCCACCAGAGTTCCGCAAGACTTTTCTCGTCACGCCATCGGGCGTTGGACCGCCGTATTTTTAGCGCCGCATCAGCGGGCGCGGGCAACGCTATTGCTTGTTGATATGCAGGTTGAGATAGCCGTCTACGCTCACCGCATAGCGGGGCGGGCAGACGGTGGTTGAATCCGGTTCCTCCAGAATCGCCGGCCCCTGTATGAGGTCGCCCGGGCGCAACCGCGAGCGGTCGTAGACCCTGACCTCCACGAAGGCTGCGGTTTCGGCGAAGTAAGCTTTGCGCGAGGTTTTAAGCGCGCGGCGCGAGTTCCCGTCGCCCGCTTCCGCCTGGGTCAGCTCGGGTTTCGGGACGATCCCGATTGCGCGCACCCCAAAATTTACGAACTGGCACGGATCATTGGGGAGCACTCCGTAAAGCTCATAATAGAGCTTGCGGAATCCTTCTTCAGCCGCGCTCACGGTAGCCGCGTCGATAACGCCGGCAGGAATCGGCACCGAGAGCTCATGCGACTGGTGTTTGAAGCGGACATCGATCTGGCGCTGAATCACGATGTTTGATTGTTCAACTCCCTGACTGCGCAGCGCGGCGGACGCGTTTTGCTCCAGTTCCTCCAACAGTTGCCGGATTCGGCCGATGTCGGCCTCCCGACTGTCCATCAAGAGCGTCGCCACGTAGTCTTCGGCCATGTCCGAAACCAGCAGGCCAAGAGCAGAGGTCAGGCCGGGAGAGAGGGGCACGATCACATTGGGGATGTCAAACTGCTCGGCTACCTTGACCGCGTGGACCGGGCCGGCTCCGCCAAAAGCCATCACTGCGTATTCGCGCGGGTCCACTCCGCGCTGGATGGTTACCACTCTGACCGCGGAGCCCATGTGGGTGTTGGCGATCTCGTAGATTCCTTTGGCGGTTTGCACTGCATCGAGGCCCAGTTGCCGGGCCAGCGGCTCGATCGCGGCCCGACTCTTTTCCGGGTAGATTCGCATACGTCCCCCGAGAAAATAATCCGGGTCAAGGTACCCCAGTATCAGGTTCGCATCGGTCACGGTGGGCTGCTCGCCGCCAAAACCGTAACAGGCTGGCCCAGGCGCCGCCCCTGCGCTCGACGGCCCGACCTGTAGCGCACCGCCGGCATCCACCCAGGCGATGCTGCCGCCACCTGCCCCGACCTCAGCAAGGTCGATTATCGGTATCTTGATCGGATGGCCGCCGCTCCGGGATCCGCCGCTCAGATGCCCGCCTACTCGGAAGTCGTGTGTGACGCTGGGTTTGCCGTGACGGATCAGCCCCGCCTTCGCGGTGGTTCCTCCCATATCGAACGATATGATGTTGGGCTGATTAGACAGTTGTCCCAAATGAGCAGCAGCGATTACTCCCGCCGCGGGGCCGGACTCCACACTATAGATGGGCTTGCGGGCCACCGCCGCCGCCGACATCACGCCGCCGCTGGACTGCATGATCTCGAAGGAACCGGTCAGGCCCATCCGTCGCAAATCCTTCTCCAACACCTCCACATACCTGGATATAGTCGGACCGACGTAGGCGGAGACTACCGTAGTCGAGGCCCGCTCATACTCTCGAAATTCCGGCCAGACCTCGGAGGAAAGCGCCACATACGCCTGCGGCAGGTGCTTACGCACCAGGTCGGCCATCGCGCGCTCGTGCGCCGGATTGGCGTAGGAATGGAAAAAGCAAATGGCTACCGCCGCAACGTCCTGGCGGGCCAACCTTTGCAATCCCGCCACTGCGCCGCGTTCGTTAAATGGGACTACCACTTCGCCCAGACGGTTGATCCGCTCCTGGACTTCCAAGGTCAGGCGCCCCTCAACCAGGGGCGGTGACTTTTCCAGGAACAAGTCGTAGCGGTCCGCGCCTACTACGCGCTCCCTGCCAATCACGAACATGTCGCCGAATCCCGCGGTGGTGATGAAGGCAACCCTCGAGCCTTTGTGCTCCAATATCAGATTGGTCGCGAGCGTGGTCGCGTGCACTACCCGTTGGACGTCGGCGGGCGTCGCCTGGGCTTGCCCGAGCGCGTCTTGCATCGCGGTGATGACGGCCTGTCCGGGACTATCGGGGGTGGTCAGCGTCTTGGCAGTAAAAAGGCGATGACTAATCGACTCGGCGAGCACGACGTCAGTAAACGTTCCGCCAATATCTACTCCGATAAAATACTGCGATTTTGCCATGAAGTCTGTTTTCTCAGGATGGGCCGCCGTCGATAAGCGCCGCGCTGCCAGCTCTCAACACCTTGTGATCTTGATAAGCTTCTGCCGTCAATTCACCCCGGACCGCAGCATACGGCCGGACATTTTTCCGGTTGGTTTGCCGTGCTCGTAAATAATTTCGCCGTTGACGACGGTGAACTCGACACCGCTTGCCGGCATTACAAATCGCATCCCTCCACCCGGAAGATCGTGGCGCATCTCTTGACGCTCGGCGGAATCAATCGTGTTGTAATCGAAGATGGTTATATCGGCCGCCAGTCCGGCAGCGAGCAGGCCGCGATCCCTAATGCCCAAAAAGCCGGCCGGTTCCGAGGTCAGCCGTTTGACCGCCGCTTCCAGTCCAATGACCTGCTTTTTCCGCGACCAGGTCCCGAGCAGGTAGGTTGGATATCCGGCGTCACAGTGCTGATCGACATGAGCCCCGCCATCGCTGAGCGCGAGGATCACCCGCGGGTCGGCAATAAACGGCGCCATCCGGCCGGCATCCTGAATCATCGTGAACCAGCTGCTAAGATCGTCCTCGATTCCCACATCGAGAAATGCGTCAACGCAGTCAGTCCTGCGTTGAGCGGCGATGGCCGCGATTGACTTCCCCTCCAAAGAACTGAATTGGGGGTTTTTTGCGTGTCCGAACTCAAACCGGTCCCAGTTGATGATTGAACCCCGCGGGGTAGCGAGTCTTTCACGGAACTCGTTGCGAAAAGCGGCGTCGGCGTAGATTTGTTTTTGAACTTCGGGCGGCTGATTGAAAACCTTGGTCCACGACGGCGCGATGCTTGGGAAGACCAGACCAGGACTGCGCAAAGTGAACTCGAACAGGGTCGGGGTGCAGCGAATTTGCGGGATCGCACCGCGCGCCACCAGCGGCTCCACTTTCCGCAACATTTCTTCACCGTCAATCGAGATCCAGGTCACCCGCCGGCCACTTTCGCTGAGCAGCATCTCGACCAACGCCCATTCCTCTTCGGAGATCTGGCCCCGAGTCCGGGTCAGGGCAATCTCGATGACGCCTTTGCCAAGTTCCTTGAGCACTCCGGCGTAAGCGCGGAGCTCTTCGGTGCTAGCCAAGCGGCACGCCAGGGGACGGCCCTTGTAGCCGGTGTGCTGAAGCGTATTCGTGGTGGAGAAGCCAAAGGCTCCCGCGGCAAGCGCGTCGCGCAGCAGGGCGCGAATCTGGGCGGTTTCTTCGGGGCGCGCCGCCCTCTCCATCGATTCCTCGCCCATCACGAAATGACGAAACGGAGTCAGCGGCGCAAAGCATCCGGCATTGATGGATAATCCACGCCGCGCGGCGGCATCCATGAAATCCGGGAAGGTGACCCAGTCCCAGGTGACGCCACGACTGAGGACTTCGAACGGAATACCTTCGACGTTAACCAGGTCCCACGCTACCACCTCATGCGCCTCGGGCCGGCATGGCGCGATTCCCACTCCGCAGTTGCCTGTGATGACGGTGGTTACACCATGCCATGACGAACATGTCATCAGGGAATCCCAGCACATTTGCGCGTCGTAGTGAGTATGAGGATCGATGAAGCCGGGCGCCACAATCAGATCCGAGGCGTCGATTGTCCTCTTTCCGTCCTCCTTGATTCTACCGATCTCAACGATCTTACCGCCGGCGACCGCGACGTCGGCTTGATAATGGGGAGCGCCACTGCCGTCCACCACTGTGCCGTTGTGTATCACTAGATCGTAAGCCATGGTGAGTCCCTCGCGAATTCCGAGTTGTTACAGTTGGTTATGCCGTCGCGTCTGCTTTTATCCGAATCTCCCGCGCCATCAGCTTTTGCGGTTGCGCTTTTCCCTGAGTTTCGCCGTGGCTTCGGCGTTCACCTTGAAGGTTATCGGGTCGACGATGACGGCATAGTCGCGTGCCGCCGCTTCGATCGACACCATCCCCTGCTCCACATCCCTGGCGACCCGTTCCGGATCCCGCTCCCGCGGATCGCCAAACCCTCCGCCGCCGGAGACAAACATGCTCAAGGTGTCGCCCGCATACAGCGGCTGATTGGTTTTTTTGCTGGGCAAATCGACCTGATTGGCGGTGCCCAGATTGATCACCCAACCTCCACCTTTGCCCTGCTTGCCCCCCATGATTCCAAGCGGCGGAATGCGACACCGATCGGCCGCTCGCACGGTTATTTCGGCATCCTGCAGCACCGTCACTTCCCGGTGCAGACCCATGCCACCTCGCCATTTGCCGGGGCCTCCGGAATCGGGCCACAGGCGAAAGCGGTTGAAAATCACCGGATACTCGATCTCGTATGCTTCCATACTGGGACGGTCATTCCCGCCGAACAGGCTGATTGGTTGACCGTCCAGCCCGTCCTTGATCGAACGGCCACCCACCGAGCCCATCGCCGCATCCATGTAGCTCCAGATCTTGCCGGTGGCCCGGTCGCTGCCGTTCATCGTGTACACGTGCACATTACCCGACGCGGCGACCGCTTTGCTCGCGACGGCCTGGGAGAGCGCCTGGAAAACCGCGTCGATCGCTGCTTGGACCGTGGCCATGCGCGCATTGCAGGCGGCGGGAGGCCGCGGATTTACCATGGTGCCGAGCGGCAGCGTAAAGGTCAGCGGTCTGAAGCAGCCCTCGTTCATCGGAATCGACGGCTCCAAAAAGCAGCGCAGCGCGAACATCACGCCGGAAATAGATTGCGAAAAGGCGGCGTTGATTGCTCCGCGAGCCTGCGGATCCGTGCCAGTGAAATCGAAGTGGCAATCCGATCCCTTGACCGTAACCGCGACCCGCACGGTATAGGTTTTGTCGGGAACGATACCGTCTTCCTCGATCTCATAGGAACCATGGTAGGTACCCGGGGGAATTTTGGCGATCTCACTGCGAGTAAGCCGTTCGGTATAATCGATTAGTTCGCCAACCAGCTCCTCTAACTCCGCGAGCCCATACTTGTCGATCAGCTCCAGCAGGCGTTTGGCGCCCACGTTGGTGCCACCCACCATGGACCGAATGTCGCCCATGACTTTTTCGGGAGTGCGGCTGTTCGCGGAGATTATTCTCGCCAAGTCCTGGTTCAGCGCTCCGCCGTCGTAGAGCTTTACCGGAGGCAGCATCAGGCCTTCATGGAAGTATTCCGTGGCGGTGGCCGGGAGACCGCCCGCGGACAGGCCGCCGAGATCGGCAACGTGGATCAGCGCCGAGGTCAGAAAACGGGGCTTTCCACCGCTGAAGACCGGCTTGAAAACCATTATGTCATTGGAATGGATCCCACCCCGGAACTGATCGTTGAAAAGAAAGACGTCGCCGTCTTTCATGGTCTCGAGGGGGAAATCCTTGATCAACTCGCGCGGCGACCAGCGCAGGCTGGAAAGGTGCATCAGCGGAGCGCCGAGCGACTGCGCGATAACCTGGCCATCGGAGGCGCACACCGCGGCGCTGGCGTCAGCGGACTCTTTGACCGCCGTTGAGTACGCGCTGCGCACCGCGACGATTCCGATCTCCTCGGCGATCGTGGCCAGCGCATTTTTTATGATCTCAAGCAGGACGGGGTCGTGCATCATTATCCTTCGTTACGCGTTAAATCTGCTACCCTGGACACATTCGGGTCTCCGCTCACGAAGAAAGCAATCGCAAAACGCTTTACTATTTGTTCCACATCGGATAGTTCCACGTGGAAGCAACTTCCCACTTCCTAGTCTCATTCGGCCCGAACTGTCAAGAGGGGAAGAGGGTATTGCGCCGCGGGTGCACGCGGTCAGAAGCCGGCCCGTCGGCACGGCTGCGAACGCCGATGCATCGGGGTGCCTGTTACCCCCGGATGTTGTGGATCTGCGTGCAGGGCGCGTGACATGTTGAACCTGGTCTTGACCGGTGCCTACAGTAGTTTTTCTTGGTCCCCTGAGCGCCGGCAAGAGGCCCGGAACATTATGAAACGATATGATGGTTTGCACAGCGACTTTGTGGATCGGCTCGAAGAGGAGTGGCGAAAGAAGCGCTTCGGCTTTTCGGCCCTGCCGCTTGCGATTAGCGCCCGCATCCAGCGCGCTGCGTTCTATCTTGAGGCGGAGATTGGACGGCTCGCCGCGGAATCCGGGCTCAATGCGCGTGAATTCATGGCACTGAGCGCATTATGGCGTTCGGGACCCCCATTCGCTCTCAATCCCATGCAATTGCTCGAGGAATACCTCATTCCCGCCGCGACGCTGACCAGACAAATCGACCGCCTCGAGTCTCTGGGCCTCGTCGAGCGCAAGTCCGACCCCAACGATCGGCGTGCGGTCCTGGTGCAACTGACTCCCCGCGGCCACGCGGTGTGCGACGACATCGTAATTCAACAAAGGACCAGCCAGAAGGTTATCGAACGCCTTGGCAGGATGGAGCTTAAGAGCCTCAACCGGCTGCTGCACACGCTATTGCTGATGTTTGAGGAGGAGACCACTTTGCGTTCGGCGCGCCCCCCTTCCCGCCGCGGCAATGGGCTGGAGCAATCCAAGGGAACTGTAGCCCGCCGCCCGCGCGCAGTCGCCGGTTCGAAACATCGTAGCATTCGGAAGGTAAGCTCTAAACCAGCCATCACCTTAGAAAAGGATTAGAGGAGCCGGCCAGCCAGGGTCGCTCTAGCAGGTGCCGGTGGGCCAGACATTTAACACCAATCTGAGGAGGCATTATGCGCAACGAAATGAAGATCGCGGACGCTGACGCTCATCAGATCGAGCCTGACAACCTGTGGGAGAAATACATTGACCGTCGCTTCAAGGCCGCGGCGCCCCATATAGGCAAGTCGCCAAATGGCAAGAACTCCTGGATGGTGGAGGGCGAAACATTTATTCTGGAAAGTGGCCGCTATCTGATGAGTTCGCCAGCTCTCCAGCAAAAAGAGCGCGAAGCGATGCAGCGCAATTTCAAACGGCTGATCGAGTCCGGGTATGGCGCCCAGGCCCGCTTGCTCGACATGGACGATCACGGCGTGGACCTGCAGATCCTCTATCCCACCCGGGGCGGGCAATTGATGGGGCGGGAATTTCGTGACCTGGACCTGTTGGATGCCTGTTGTCGCGCATACAACGACTGGTCGGCTCAGTACTGCGAGGCCGATCCGACGCGTTTGCGTTGGGCCGCGATGATTCCGCTACAAGATGTCGGCCGCGCAATCAAGGAATCTGAACGCGCCGCGCGCAACGGCTCGGTTTCGATTTACGTCCGGCCCAATCCGGTCGCCGGCCGCAACCTGTTCGACCCCGAGAATGACCCGCTGTGGGAGACTATCGTTAAGCTGAACCTGCCCGTGTCGATCCATGATTCCGGGTCGCCGCGGCTGCCCTCCTACGGTTCGCGGATGCACAGCCACACCGCCGGGCACATTCTGGCCCACCCCTTCGAAGCGATGGGCGCGATGGCCGGCCTCATTTACTCCGGCGTGGTGGAGCGCTTCCCGAGCTTGACCTTTGTACATGTCGAGGCCGACGCGGGCTGGGCCCCCTACTGGGTCCAGCGCATGGAACAGCACTGGCAGTATAGTGGTACGGCTGAAGCTCCCGAGATGAAGCTGTCGCCCACCGAGTACTTCAAACGCAACTTCTACGTCGCCTGCCGAGCCGATGAACCCACGTTGCCCGCCGCGGTGGCACTGTTGGGGGACAGCAACTTCGTTTGGAATACGGACTACCCGCATCCCGATGGCACGTGGGAGACCGGGTTACAGGACCTTGAGCGCCAGCCGCTTTCCGCCCAGAGCAAGCGGAGAATAATGTGGGATAACGCGGCACGTGCCTATCATTTGGATTAACCAGCGCGCCCACAGCCAACCCGCGCGCGATGAAAAAAGGGTGATGGATAATTCGGCACGGCGGAAACGAGTTTTGCTGGTCCTGTACTTGACGATGTTCTTCGTCCTGGCCGGCACCACCAACACGATTTCAATTTTTATCATGCCGCTGATCAAAACCTACGGCTGGACGCATGCGCGGGTCTCGGTCCTACCGACGGCTTTCTCGCTGACCCAGGGCTGCTTTGGCTTGCTGGTCGGCTGGCTGCTCGATCGCTTCGATGCCCGTTCCGTGATGAGCGTGGGTGCGGTGGTCGCGGCCAGTGGACTGGCGCTGGCCGGCTCTGCGCATTCCTTCCCGCCCTTTTTGGGTGCCTACGTGCTGGCAGGCATTGGTGCCTCGGCGGCGACCCAGGTGCCAGGCGCCGTGGTGTCGGCCAATTGGTTTACCGAACGGCGCGGTTTGGCGCTGGGGATTACCATCGCCGGCGGCTCCAGCGGGGGCGCTGTTTTGCCGCCGGTGGCGGATTATATTGTGCGCCACGTTAGCATCAGCGCCGCCTACTACGCGCTGGTCGTTCCGATCATCGTGTTGGTGCTGCCCAGTATCATCCTGTTCATCCGCACCCGGCCCGCGAGCGCCGTGAAAGCCGGCGTTTCCAAGCACGCCGCCAATGAACTGCCGGGCCTCGAGTTGGGTCCGGCGCTGCGCAGCCGGCAATTCTGGACGTTGGTATTGGTACAAAGCTTCGCCGGCGCCGGGCTGGGCGGGATTTTCTTCTTTACCGTCGCCAGCCTAATCCACGCCGGCTTCAGCCCCGCCCATGCAGCACTGGCGCAAAGCTGCAAGCATCTCTTCGCCATTGCCGGTATCATCTCGATTGGCGCCATCGCTGACCGCTTTACCGCCCGGCGCGTGATGCCATATGCAGCTCTGGTATTGGGTTGTTCGGGGCTGCTTTTACTCGGTGCGCGTAGCCCCGGACTATGGCCGGTCTACTTGATCGCTTTTATGGCCAGCTTCGGCGCCACCGGCGGGATCACTTCCGCGTTGATGCCGGTGGTGCTGGCTGAAGTGCTGGGGCTCAAACGCTTTGGCACCTTGGCCGGCATGCTTGGGTTAGCAGCTACGTTCGGGATGGCGGCAGGCCCGATGGTGGTGGGCTGGGCAGTGGATTTCACTTCCGACTATGTTCTGGCCTTTGAACTGTGCGCCGTGTGCTGCGCAGTCGCAGCGGTGTGCGGCTTCACGCTCAGGCCAGCGGAAAGCATGGGGGTCGTCTCGTTGCGCCAGGTGGCGCAGCATTAGAGATGTCACTTTGGAATGTATTTCGGAATGCATTTATAAGGAGGAGTCGAGTCAATCATGGAACCGCAAAAGAGCATTGAGATCGTGGCTGCGACCGACGACATAGAGTGGGTTGAATTCGCCGGGACCGGCTCTGCCACCAAGATCTGCATGGATGGCAGCGGAGGACCCGAGGCGATGCTGAACCGGCTCAAGAGTGACCGAGAAATCGATCCTCACTTTCACCGCACTGCCCAGTTTCAGCTGCTGATAAGCGGAAAGATGCGCTTTCCCGACTACCAGATTGAAGGCGTATCAATTCACTACACCGATCACTGCGTCCCCTATGGTCCCTTCGTCCCCCAGAACGATCAGGAAATGCTGGTGGCCCACGCCAGACAAGGGGGCGTGGCCTTCATGAAAGATAAAGAGGTGCGCAAGGACATCAACCGGCGTGGTCGGGAACTGCATGGCTCCGAGCATGATGCGCAGTGGCAACCGATCCCGGAATGCCCTGGAGCCCGGCGCAAGGTCCTGTTCGGTTCGCCCCAGGGCCCAATGACAGAAATTATTGAGTTGCCGGCGGGCGCCCAGCTAGCGCGGACCGCAGCGCCACACGGTCGCTATGATCTGGTTCTGCATGGTTCGGGAACCATCAACGGAAAGCCGCTGGTGCTCAGGACCTTACGCTTCTATCACTCCAGCGATCCCGACGCCCCATTCGTCGCCGGTCCCCAGGGACTGCGGATTGTCGTGATGACGTTCGACAGTGACGCGGACCAAAGCTTGGGCGGCAGCGTGGCCGAGGATTTCAAACATTTCGGCGAGTGGTCACAAGATCGCGGACAGGTCTGAGCAGGACTTGAGTGGGAGGTTGTCCTTCCCCGTTGCCGAGGCACCGTGGCGCCGGCATGGTTAACCGTTGCCGTGGCGGGCTTGGGGTCGGAGTTGCGGTCCGAGGAAGTCGGCCGATTACCCAGCGACTGGTGATTGCCGGAAGCAAGCTACCCTCTTCCCCGGCTAAGCGACGGCTAATGGAGAAGCGACGCCCTCTCTGCGGGGGCGGCGACTTTGATGATGGGGCGCTACTGATACTGGAGTCGCCAGCAGCCGAATCGTACCCACTGATCGGGAGATTCCACCATCCGCCACGGTCCGTGTTAAGCACAAGGAGTGGTAAGGATTGCCGCAAATGATTCAGCAAGACCGTCGCAAGTGGATCGTCCTGGGTGGTCTGTTCCTCTGCTTGTTCGTAATTGTCGGTCCTTCGGTCGACTCAATTGGGGTTTACTTCACCCCCCTTTTGCACGAACTTCACGGCACCCGCGCGCAGGTCTCGCTGATGTTTACCATCTTCGCGGCAGCGCTCGGGATAACCACCTTCTTTGTCGGCTGGTTGCTGGACCGGGTCGATGCCCGTCCGCTGATGATCACTGGGGCGGCGATGGTGGGCGTGACTTTCATCACTGCCTCGTATTCTCATTCACTGCCTGGCTTGTTGGCCAGCTTTCTACTCATGGGCGTTGGCGTCGGCGCCTCCGGGATGGGGCCCAGCGCGGTGGTGATCGCGAAGTGGTTCACCGAAAGGCGGGCCTTGGCCATGGCGGTTTTGGTAGCGGGGATGTCGGCGGGCTCGGTATTGGTGACCCCGCTGGCCGCAAAAATCCTGACGCTGTCGGGTTGGCGCGCCTGTTTCAAATTGATTTCCCTACCAATCTTTGTTGTGGCCATTCCCATCCTCGCGTTTGTGGTCAAAAGCCGGCCGCCCCGCAGCGAAAGCAAGGTAATGATCAAGCAAATCAACCTGCTGCCAGGGCTCGAACTGGCGCCGGCACTGCGCAGCGCTTCCTTTCGGAAACTGGTGGCAGTCAGTCTCCTGACCGGGATCGGCATGTACGGGCCGTTTTTTCACTTCATTCCCTTCCTGATAACCGCCGGTTACACCACCGCCAACGCGGCCTGGGTTTATAGCGCCAAGTCTCTGGTGTCGATGGTCTGCGGCCCCACGATGGGCACCTTCGCTGATCGCTGGGGTTGCCGCCGGGTGCTGGCAATCGGCAATGCTATTACCGGAATCGGCATCTTGGCGATGCTCGGTGCCGCCCACCCCAGCGCGCGCATCTCCACCGCCGCGGTAATCGCTTTTGTCTTTCTCTATGGGTCCTGCGGCGGTACGGTGGTATCCCTGATTCCAGCCCTGACGGTGGAGAGTATCGGGCTGAGGCGCTTCGGCACCCTGTCGGGCATCCTGTTGCTGACTGCGACCGTCGGCCAGTCGGTGGGCCCGCCAATAGTTGGCAAACTGTATGATCTCAGCGGCAGCTATGCGGTGCCCTTCACCGCAGGTTTCGGACTGGAAATCGTGGCGGCATTTATAACCTGGAGAATTTTTCCGGTTCCCGGTCGCGACCAAGTTCCCCTGGCGCCAGACCTTCCGACCGTCGCGAGCTACGAACATCACGCCTGAGGGCTCCGGACCACGGTGGGCCAGATACACGCGGGTATCGAGCACCGCGCATCAAGGATGGCCGCTTTCTTCCAATCTTCGCTACCAAACCCACGGGATCAGTCGAAAACGCACGTTGCGCGTGTAAGCCTCGTAGCCGGGAAGTTCGCGCTTGAGAAATTTCTCCTCGAAGACGATGCGCAGCGCGACCGCCGCGATCGGCACGATCGAAAGGATCGCGGCGGCATAGGACTGCAGCCATAGCGACATTCCGATCAGCAAAGGGACCATGCTGGCGTACATCGGATGCCGCACGATCGCATAGACCCCGGTATCGATCGTCCGTTGATGCCGCTCCTGCTGATACTTCACGACCGGCGCCGCGAACGCGTTCTCGCCAAACGCCATCGCGATGATCACCCATCCGGCGACGAACAGCATCAGTCCCACGAATGAAACTATCGGCCCCGGCGCTCTAATCGCATGCCACCGAAAAACGTCCAGCGGGATAAACAGCATCACACCAAGAAACGAGAGCACCAGGAGGGTCACCGCGATCTTATCGACCAGCGGCTGCTCCTTCTGTATGGGGCTGCGATAGCGCTCATCCAATAATTCCTCGTTGTGCGCGAAAACTCCTGCCATTGTCGCGGTCGAGCAAACCAGGACGACCCCAAGGAAGACCCATGCGCGCCACCAATCCAGCGTCGGAGCGGGCAGAAACAGCAAGACCCCCCAAATCACGACGGGAGAGATTGCACCACCGATCAATTTAAGCAGCAGCATGTTTGGTCTCGTTTCGGAAACGTCGCAGTGGCGTCACGGCTTTCCAGGCGCCATCTTATCGGTCCTGAAACAAGTCCAAAAGCGCGCGATCCGTGATTGACAACCCGCGGGCGGGTGGACGAAATTCCAGCGCATGAAAAAGCAAACGCGGACGGCAAAAAAGGCCCCGGCAAAGCGCCTGTCTTTGGCCCAGAGGGTAGGCTTGATCGAAGACCTCGAGGCGATCAAGCAACTCAAAGCGCGCTACTGCCAGTATTGTGACGGCGGATGGGACCGGCCCACTCATGACTACGACGAAATCGCCGCGCTCTTCACCCAGGACGCGATGACCGAGGGCACCGCCGGCAGGACCGAGGGGCGCGAGAATATCCGCCGCCTCTACCAGTCCTATCAGGCCACTCCGTTCGCCTTCCACCGGGTCACCAACCCGATTATCAAGGTCGCGGGCAACCTGGCGACCGGAAACTGGCATGTGTTGGTGGCGCTGACGCGTCCGGGCAATCAAGCCGTCTGGGTGGCCGGCATCTACGACGAAGAGTACGTGCGCACCAAAGACGGCTGGCGGATCAAGACGCTCAGATTCACCCCCGCCTTCATCACGCGGTATGAGCGGGGATGGGGAAAAGAACAGACCGTGCCGGTTCCGCCGCGACGCCGCGCGCAGGCCCCGTCTTGATGGCGCCTGCGCCCCTGCGCCGCTTACCTATTCCTGGAAGACAGTGATCTCCAGGTCCTGGTAAGCCTGGGTCCTGATCGGAACGATCTTCTGGTAATCGGGGTCGTTGTGCCACGCGTGCACGGCGGCGAGGTCGGGAAAGCGCAGCACTGCACCGACGGTCCATTTATGATGGCCGGCCAGCGCCTCCAGGCCGCTTCCGCGCGCCACCAATTGGCCGCCATGCTTCGCCACGATCGGACCCGCACCGGTCTGATATTGCTTCATCTGCTCGGCGCGTTCCGGATTGGGGGTTCCTTGTACGATTACCAGTACGCTCATTTCATCCCTCGCTATGGTTGTGACTTTGTTGGGTAACCTTAACCGAAGTATCCGGGCAGATCATCAGTTCTGCGGCGGATGACTTGATCTGATATCTGGATATGCGGGCGATCCAGAGAGCAATCGCATGAAGTAGCGGCCGAAAACGGGCGGCCGGCTATGGCGTCGAGTGTGCAGCGACCGGAACGATTCGCGGATGCCGAGGCGCCGCTGCATCAACTGGCAGTTAGCAGGTCGGCTTTCACGACTTCGGCGACCGGAATTATTTGACCGGTCCGCGTCTTGCTTAGAGCACCGATTTGCGGCTGAGTCCGGCGGGCCGCGAGCGCGCCTGTGCGATGGTACGGCGTGCTCTGACCAGCCGCCGATACTCCGAAAAAGGCGGCGCGGAGCATCCTGGATGCCTGAAAACCGAAATTCGCGAGCCACTGGTAATCGTCCGGTTCGCCGGACGACAATCTCATGGATCAGCCGCACCTGCTAAGCGCTACTCACCTCGATCTCAATTGCAATGGCTTCAACATAGGCTAATCGCTAAAGATACTAATAAAAATCTCCCTCGGCATCGAATCGATGGACTTCAAGCGCATGGCGCTCAACTATCTTGGGCGGCGAAACCGCCGCCAGTTGATTGTGCAACGCGATCGAATCGAGAGCTTTCTGGCTCAGGCGCAAGCCGTCCTGACCGGCGGCAGATCCGCATAGGGATTCAGGTTGTTGCCGTAATCCTGGCGCGATATCCAATATCTTAATCGACCGGCTGGAAAGCCTGTCCGTGGTGTTTCTACATTTTCGCTGCGACGTTCTGCGGTTTTTCACTGGCTCCTGATACACCGGTGTGCGGAACTGAAGCCTCGGCCTAATCTAGCCCTGAAGCGAAGATAATTTTGCGCCTTGAGCGCCTGCCACGGAGCCGATAAATCAGGGCCGATAGCTACAGGCCGATGCCTTTGGCTACGCGCTCATGGTGAAACGCGGTGCCGCCGAAGCTCAGCTCGAAAGCCTTGGCGCGGCGGGTGAACAGTTGCAGGTCGTATTCGGCGGAAAACCCGATCGCCCCATGCACCTGGTGCGCGTTGACGAACACTCGACGCACCGCGTCGTTGATGTAGGCCTTGGCCGCCGCCACGTCGAGGTCGGCGGGACCGCCCTGATCCAGGCGCCAGGCCGCCTGCAGCCCCAGAAACCGGCACGCGTCGATATCGATACGCATGTCGGAGCATCGATGGGCCACGGCCTGGAAGGAGCCGATCGGCCGCCCGAACTGCTCGCGCGTGCTGACGTGGGCAATCGCCAACGCGAGCGCGCGCTCGCTGAGTCCCACCGCGTATGCGGCGTGCAAAACCGCCGCGTGATCCAGACCGCGGTTGAGCACCGCACGCGCATCGCCGCCGGAGTCGAGCACCTGGGCCGGCGTGACCGCCACATTTTCGAAACTGACGGTGTAAAGCGGATCGCCGCCAATCGCGCGATGACGCTCGCATTTGACGCCCGCGGCGGTCCGCTCCAGCGCGATCAACGACAAGCCGCGTCCCTCGAGCGCGGCCGCTACCATCAGGAGATGCGCGTTGGCGGCGAATGGCACCAGGATCTTGACCCCCGAAATCCGCCAGTTGGCTCCCTGTTTGCGGCCCGCCAGACGCACCTCGCTCCACTCGTTGCCGCCGCCCTGCTCCACCAGCGCCATCGTCGCGATCGCCTCGCCCTTGACCAGGCCCGGCAGCCAGCGTTTGCGCTGGTCCTCGGTGCCCGCCCAAATCAGCGGAAGCGCTCCGAGGGCGACCGACGTCAGCAGCGGCGAAGGAAACGCCACCCGGCCCATCTCTTCAGCCAGGATGGCGAGATCCAGGATGGTGCCGCCGCCGCCCCCGTACGCCTCAGGCAGAGCGATTGCGGGATAGCCGAGTTCGCACAGCTTGGCCCACAAATCAGCCGAAAAACCGCTTTCGCTCGCCTCGACCTCACGCACCAACGCGGTGGGGCACACCTGCTCCATGAAATGGCGCGCCGACTCCGACAACAAACGCTGCTCATCAGTAAAAGTCAGATCCATTGTAACCTCATATCGCCGTTCGACGCTTAACACCGGGCGCGGTGGCGAACAAGAACCGAGGCGGCATCTGTGATAAGCACAGAAGATGTCCGGGTCATAAGCACTTAAAGATGTCCGCCAAGCAGGATAACGTCGCCGACGGTCGTGATCCAGCGCAGATCAAGCCCGACACCAAGCACGGGAGCACCTTTAGCAAGGTGGCTCATTGCGCGAGCGGACTTCCACCGGGTGTTTTTCTGAACGGGCGCGACAAAAGATCCTCCACCGTGGTCCTCCTGTCATGCGAGCATCTGTCTCACCAGCCCGAGCAGGATGTCCAGCACGTCCAGGCGTCGAATCCACGCGTTGGGCAGGTCGGCGAGACCCTGCGAGGCTCCGTATAGTTGGCCGGCGATCGATGCGGTGGAATCGCTGTCGCCGTCGTGGTTCGCGGCAATCGACAGCACTTCGGGAAAAGATTGTCCGGCCAGGGCGCTGTACAGCCCGATCGCCAGAGCATCGTCGCCGAACCAGCCCCCATCTCCCAACGAGCGAATCGTCCCGCGATGGTCCAGGTCTGCGCCGCGAGAAGCCGAAAGCGCTGCGTCGATCCCGGCCAGAGTATCCGCGGCTCCCTTCCTGCCGGAAATGATTTCCCGGGCTTGCTGGGCGGCCCCTGGAAGCGCGGTCCCGCCCAAAGCCAAACGTATAATCGCGGCCATCGCGCCCGCGCTCAAATAGCCGTTGCAGTGACCATGAGTCAGCGCGGCGGCGCGTGCGGCGAGCTCGGCCGCTTCGACCGGCCCCCATCCTGCAAGCAAACCAATCGGAGCGACCCGCATCACGCCGCCGCAACCCTTGCTGTTGTTAAGCGGATTTTCGATACTGCCGTTGCCGCCGTCTCGGAGCGCGGAAAGGCACGTAGTGCCGGGCGCCATCTGCCGCCTCAGCCGCGAATCCTTTGCAATCCCGCCGGCCGGCTTTCGGTTACCGGCGTGTTCTCCCTGCGTATAGAGCCAGTCGAGGTACGCAAGCCTGATATTGCTGATAGTCGTTTCGATGTCGTGCCGCTCAATCGCCTGCCGCGACCGCACCAGGCCTTCAAGTGTGAACAGAGTCATCTGCGTATCGTCGCTGACGTTGATTTTGCCGTCGTTCACGACCGGCTCCGCGATTCCATCCGCTCCGAAGCGCGCCTTGATTTGGGACCATTTATGGAATTCCACCGCGTAGCCCATCGCGTCCCCGACCGCTCCCCCAAGCAAGCAGCCAAGGGTCCGGTCGAGCTGCTTCGCGTCGCCGCGCGGTGGCGCGGCTTTAAGAACGTGCTCCGCCTGTTTTGGGGTTTCGATCGCGCCCGGCCGCGTGCTGCGGATCTGCCGGATAGCATCCGCTGGTGGTTCGCCCATCTCGACCAGTAACCGGGCCGCGATCATACCGCTGCGGCCCAATCCGCCCCTGCAATGGATGAGCACCTTGCGCCCCGCGGCAAGCGCGCCCCGCAGCCGATGGCCGGAATAGAGCCACAGGTTTTCAAAATCCTCGTTGGGAACGTAAACGTCCTGAATCGGCAGGTGATGCCACTCCATTCCCGCCTGCTCGACCGTCTCCCCCAGGCTCGGAACCTTCAGGAGCAGGAATTCCTTGTGCTCCATCAAAGTCACGACTGCGTCCGCGCCCCATTTGGTGATTGCCCGGATATCTGCTTCAAGGTCCCGGTCCGAATCGCCGGTCAAGCCACCGATGATCTTCTTGCCGGGGCAGATCGTCATCCCGATTTCGCCGCCGCTGCCAAGTTTGACGGCGTCGATCCGAAGCGGTGAATTGATGGAATCAAACGCCCTCGTTACTCGTGTTCTCTTCAAAGAATCAGTCCTCCCCCAACCGGATCCTTGCGCTTGATCCAGACGAATCCCTCACCCTTGCAAATCATTGCGACGTCGATTGGACCGCCTACGGTCTCCTCTTGCTCAGCGGATATCCGCGCCATGAAGACGGTCAAACTCACCAGCGCCTCCGCTAATCGCGCCAGTTCCCGCCGTGGCAGTGCCGCCAGTGCCCGGGTTAGCGGTGCGGTATGATGCTGCTGCGCCGCGCGATTAAATGATTCCAGGATCTGCTCCCGACGCTTCAGCGCCAGTCCGGTTTTCCCTGCTCCCTTGAGACTTGCCGCGAGATTGTCGCCGACGATCTCGACCAATTTTTCTTTCAGCAGCGGCGAGATTCCCCCGTACAGCATGTCTATTACATGGCGTTGAGCGAACGGCATCAAAATTCCGTCAGTACCCTCTCCAACCCGGCCTTCGTCCAGTTTGGTGAAACGCAGTCTCCCGGCTGCAAGGCTGCCGACCTGATAGAGCAGGACCACGGGAAAGGCCTCCGCCTCTCCTATTCCGCCAATCACTACCCCGCTGGAGGCCTCGGAGCTGAATGCGTCAAGCGCGTACATGTACCGTGCGGTCGTGCGCAGGGCGCCGCGTACTTCCGGTGACAGGTTAAACCGCCCAAACAGCTCCGTCTCCAATTCGCCGAGCACTCCATCGTATTGAGCGATCACGCGATCCCCGTAACTGTCCCCCATCTCCTCCAGCGGTTCGTGTCCCTTCCACTCCGTTTCATGGTCCTTGACGATCAGTTCCGCTAGAATCGGGTTCGCGTTTTTGGCCGCTCCCTTGCCCGCCTTGTGCAATCGCTCCGTCAGGGGCCTCAGATAGCACCCCGCCCAGTAACTTCCCACCAACTCCTGGAACGCCTCCCGTTGCGCCGATTCGGGAAACAACAGTTCAGAGCCCTCGATGAACCTCAGGAAATCCTGTGCGTATTGTTCCAAGCGGTCGAAGCGCCGCCCGCCGAGCCGTCGCGCGTACAATTTGATTACGGTTTCCCACGGCACGCCCATGATCTGGTCAACCCCGTAAGTCATGATTCCTACCGGCGCCGATGAGAGCTGAAAGAGCTTGTCCGCCGTGTGATACACCTTGTGTCCATCGCCGAGCGTAACCGCGCTGTCAGCCGCCAGCGCTACGCCCCGCTTGTTCATGACCGCTACCTCACATGTCATAAGCGCCTATCTCCCTCCCGCAAGCGCGGACTCAGCGCATCGCGTTGCGAGTGGCCGCAGAACCCGCTTGATCTGCGTTGATCATAATCCTGTGTTTTGACAACGGTTGTCATCCATCGCTGAGATCCTGTAAAGCAATTGGTGATGGCAAAAAAACAGCATCGTAAACCGAGCTACCCGGCGGCGCTGCGGATGGCGCGAATCGCCTTCGAGTTGCCTTCCCATCCCTTCGGGTGGTCACTGGAGGCGATCCGGCGCGAGCTGGATATCTCCGAGCGAACGCTCAAGCGCTACCTGGCGGCGGTTAAAGAGGGCCTGGTTGACCGGCTGGGAAGGCCCTACTTCCAGGTCGTTGCCGACGGCGGAAAGATCAAGCTCCGCTTGCCCGCTTTCCAAAAGCCGGTTCCGTCCACCGCCTACCAGGCGGTCTCGCTCTACTTCACGCTGACGCTGCTGAAATTTCTCGAGGGCACGGTGCTCGAAGAGGGCATCGAGGATTTGTGGGATAAGTTCACCCAAAGCCTGCCGGCTTTCGAGCGCGCCGACCTCGCCACGCTGGACAGGAAATTTTACGCGATACCATACGCGCCCAAGGATTATCGCAATCTGGGCCACCTTCTGAGCCCGATCATTCAAGGTCTGGTGCGCGAACACCGGCTGCGCATCGATTATGCGACCGGAATCGTCCACGACCTCGACCCTTACACGTTGGTGGCCTATCGAGGCGGTCTCTATCTGATTGGCAAGACCCACCTTAAGGACCGGATCACCACGCTCGCCGTGGAGCGCATGCTCAAGGTGGAACTGCTGGCCGGTGAAGGCGGCGGCTTCCAAAAATTCATTTATCCGCCCAGCTTCCGGCCTGACCGCTATACCGAGGGCGCCTTCGGAATCATCCTTGAAGAAAAACCAGTAGAGGTTCAAATTCTGGTTCACAACGCCGAGACCGAAGCCTACTTGCGCGCGCGCACCATTCATCCCACCCAGAAGTTCGCCAAACGGCGCGACGGCAAGACGGTCCTGACGATGACCGTGCGCGGTACCACTGAGCTGCGAAACTGGGTCCTTGGCTTCGGTCCATGGCTGGAAGTGCTGAAGCCAGCCCCGCTGCGCCAGGAGCTTGCGGGCCTGCTGCGAGCAGCTTCCCGTAATTATAAGTCCTGAATTATTTCGATCACGGCGGACAACGGTTGACCGCGCTCGATGGTAACCATGACTTCCATGAAAGCGGAGCAAAAAGCCGAGCAACGACGGATCGCCCGAAACATCGGCCGTCTGCATATGGTCAAGTGCGAATGGTGCGGCCTCAAGATGGCATGTAGCTGTTATTTCGATGAATGCCGGGACAAACCGCGCAACAAGGGCAAAAACAAACACCCTCAGCCACATCCGCTGGTCATGTGTCCCCGATGCCAGGTGACGGAATTCATCAACCTGATTTTTGGCGGAAAGCGCCGCAAAGCCGGCCCCTCACATGATGCTTGATAAATACCAGGGAGCAGCCGAACGCGACCCGGAGCCGACGAGTGATCCCCGCCTGTCCGCACCGACATTCTCACCCGGACGCGAGACCAGCGGTTCGACCTTCTGGAGGTGAAGTCAACGCTGGACGTGAAACCCGAACCTGAGTGAGACGTCGCCGTGCAGTTATACGTGCTTGAGGGTGCAGGTGTGCCGGTAAGATGGTCCCGGCCGATTCAGGCTGCTCCGCTAAAGCCGATACAATTGCGCGGCGCCCTTGCCCAAAATCCATTCCTGCTGGTCGGCGGGAAGCATCTTGATATGTTCCTTCAGCGTTGAGAGCGGATCCGGATGCGCATCGATATGCGGGTAATCGGTGGCCCACAACATCCGGCTGGCGCCTCCCAACATGCGAACCACCTCCGGGATCGTGGTTTCGTCGGTTTCAGTCGAGATCCAGCAGCGCTCGCGGAAGACCTGGCTGGGTTTTTTGGTCAGCTTGGTGGCGAAGGAAAAGACCTCGTACTTTTCGTCGGCCCGCTCCATCCAGTACGGCAGCCATCCGCAACCAATCTCCAGCACCACGTATCTGAGCTGCGGAAAGCGCTCGAGCACTCCCTCCATCATCACGCAGTTGAGTGAAAGCTGGGTCTCGCCGGGCAGTTGCATGAAATAGAACCACGGTGAACTCCGGCCCTCCAAAGTGTGGCCGTGATAGGTCTCGCGCCCCTGGACATGGGTCGAGACCGGCAGGCCGAAAGCCTCGGCGGCGCCCCAGAATCGGTCATAGTATGGGCTTCCGGGCGAGCGCCCGTTGCCGGGAAACGGCGTATAGAAGACCCCCTTGACCTTGTCTTTGACGCGCTGCATTTCGGCCACGGCCAGGTCAACGTCGCGCAGGTTGACGTGCGCGATTGCGATCAGGCGGTCGGGATGCCTGGAGCAGAAGTCAATCAGGTAGTTGTTGTAGGCCCGGCAATAGGCGGCGGAAAGCTCCGGGTCCTTGTTGTCCTCTTCCCAAACGATGCCCAGGGTTGGATAGAGCACCGCGATATCGATCCCCTGTTCGTCCATATCCCGCACCCGCGCGTCGGGATCGATCGCGCCGGGATATCTTTGCGCCACCTCCCAGTAGGTGTGCTTTCCGGGAGTGAACAGTTCTTCGGCGTTCATGTACGCGCCACCGAGATTACCCAGCACGCCGCCGCGCATCATGACGCTCTGCTTGCCGTCGATCTCAACGTATTCCAGCCCCTGGTCGTCGAACTTCAGGCGCATCGCGCGAGGCCGGTATTTCGGCTCGATATACAGTTCGTAGGTATCGGGCGGTTCCAGTATGTGACCGTCAGCATCGACTACCAGCGGCTTAGCCATTGTTTTCGCCCTCCGTCGGATTATGGGTGCTGAACGATTGTTCTAGTCGATTCCGCAATGGTGGTCCATCCGGCTTGTACGGTTAATCGTCCCAGTCGAAGCTTCTGGAAAACGCCACGATGCCGTATTCGTTATCGCTGCCATATCCGCCCTGGATGTCCATCCTGAGTTTCAAGTCACGGAAGTAAAAGCCCACGTCGGGGCCGCCCTGCACTTGCACGCCTGGCGTACCGCCATGACCCCAGATGGTTGCGCCCGCGCCGGCCAGGACCATCAGCTTGGCGGTAGACAACGCGATAAATCTGACGTCGATCAGGGCATTGGTGAGATCGTTCTCAAAGTAGTGGCTGGAGTTGATCGATAGGTTGATCGGATGCGCGTCATGGATGTTCATCCAACTCGAGAGGCTTCCCTCGATCACCTGGGAATGGCTGTCCCCGATGTCATTGCCTCCCACCAGCGTCAGGTGGGTGCCATTGATTGGGGTCAGATCGACGCCGCCTTCGAACCGCCCATAGAAAAACGGACCGTTGGTGGCCGGAGATATAGGGCTGTCGTATCCGGTACCCTTGTACAGTTGATACGCGCTGAACCGTGCCACCAATCCGAACCCGCGCGTAACGCTCTGCTCCAACTCGAATCCGCCATGGGTGGTGCCATAAGGCTCGCTGCCATAACCGGCGCCGAACAAGGTCAGGCTCAGATGGCCGGGCTGCTCCAGCGACATGAAATCGGTAAGCATATCCGCCTGCGCGCCGCTTACCAGGCTCAGGATCAAAGCCGCTGTTAAAATCGCGCCCGGTGCCGCCAGCCGCCGCATCCACGCGGGAAGGTTTCCGCCAAAGCTTCGAGCGCGGGTCATACGCAGGATCTACCTGTAGGCCGGGGAGAGCATCTCATTCATTCCCAACGGCGATGGCTTGGCGGGAGGCTCTTCACATGGCACCGTGGTTTCATAGCCCGCGGTGGCGGTAACCGCTGCGGCTTTGGGATTGAGCGGATTGCTGACTTCCACCACTCCTTTGTACACCCCCACATCGGTGTAGCGCAGGCAGTCGGGAAAGCCTGGACAGGGCGTGCCGGCGATATAGGCGACTTCGAACTCCGTGCCGCGCACGCCCATAACCGCGTTGGGGGTGCGGACCTCGAAGCCCTGACTGGAGCGGCGCAAACCCAGATTCACGATGGAGCGCAATTTCCCACCCAGTAGCCCCACCCTGCTGATACCGGATCCGGCGCCGCCAATCAGGCCCTGGTTAAGGACTATGGTCGTGGACGCGCCCACCAGCAGGCGGCTGTGGTCGCCGAAGGTTACTGTCAGATGCGCCTCACGCGACGTCACTATCTGGTCGTTGGTTTGGACCGCCATCGCCGTCGTCACCTTCGAGGTCTGACCATTGCGCACCAGGCTGGCGTCGCCGTCGATCGCGGTGACTATCCCGACCGCGTTCTGCGCCCAAGACGCCGACCACGGCGCAGCCAGGGCGAGCAGCAGCGTCGTCACGGTGATCAATACGGTGATTGCGGGCCGGCGATAGTTTTGCGATTGCTCCACCAGAAAAACCGTTTCCGGCGTAAGCTAACACGGTCTTCACGGGTAGATCGAGAAAACGACGCCCTATACGCCCGGCGGATTTTGAGCCGCGGGCGCGATCGGCGGCCGGATGGAAAGACTTCAGGCGCGCCATCGGCCAGGGATGAAACCAGCGCAGCCTGAACGAACGAAGCCGGGAGCGGCATCAGCCCGCCCCCGGCCTGGTTCTCAACCGAGGCTTATTGGACTTAGCTTCCCTTGGCTTCCTTGACGTTCTGCTGGGCCAACTCTTCGTCGATCACCGATTCAAACTCGCTGGCCGGCTGCGCGCCACTGAGCATGCGGCCATTGATGACGAAGCTGGGAGTGCCGTCGACACCGACATCAGCGCCTTCCTTCTGGCTCTTTCTGATCTGATCCATGTGCAGGTCGTGAGCGGTGCACTCATCGAACTTCTTGGGATCCAGCTTCAGTTTCGCCGCGGTCGCCTTAAGCCCGGCAGCGTCCAGCTTGCTCTGATCCGCAAACAGCGCGTCGTGATATTCCCAGTACTTGCCCTGATCGCCGGCGCACCGGGCCGCCTGGGCCGCCTTGAGCGCGTATTGATGCATCGGGAGCGGGAAATCCATATAAATCAGTCGAACCTTGTCACCGTACTTCTTGCGCACTTCCTGAACCGACTGTTCCGCGCGCTGGCAGTAAGGACATTGATAGTCGGAGAATTCGACGATCGTGATCGGAGCGCTGCTCGGCCCGGTAGAACCGGCGCTGTACGCGGTCGATACGTCCACTGTCGGCGCCTTGAGCATCACCTTGACGTCCGCGTCCTTGCGTAATTGAGCCATCAACTCGGACCGCTGCGCGCTGACTTTCTGGCGCCTCATGTACTGCTCCAGGGGCGCCTTGATCTTGTCGTAGGGCTGGCGGATGCGCGCCTGGTTCCTGTCGTAAAAGGCCTTCATCTCCTGTTCCGTCGGGGCCGGCGTCTTATCCTCGACCTCTTTCTTCAAGTACGCATCCTTACTGACCCCGGCTTTTTTTGCCGCCTTGTCGACCAGATAATCGTCGATCATGTCGTCCAAGGTCCGCTTTTTGACCGTGTAGACCTGGCTCTCGATGGCGGCGAGTTGGGGGCGCGCCTTGTCGTTGAGCTCGGCTTCCGTGATCTTCATCGAACCAACGGTGGCGACCACTTTGCTGCCGGAATTGGCAGTGGCGGCCACGGCGACGCGCGCCACGCTCAACGTCAATGCCGTCGTCGCGATCGGTAGCAACAAAAACTTTAGACCACTCATTGTCATCTTCATCAATTGTTACGCTCCCAGTTTAGCCGCCCATGTTATCATGCCGATGGCGCCCTGTCTTGACCTGGCGTCGAGGCAAGCCGCAACCATCCTCTTGACGCGCGATGCGTCCTGGCATTGTATGAAGTTGAGGGCGGAATTATGCGCAGACTCTGGCTCGTTGTTTTAGCGGTGGTCTTCCTGGCCGGAGCCGGAAGTTCAAACTGCAGGGCGGCGGACTCTGACGATTCGCTGCCCGATCCACTGTCCGAATATCTTCACGCTCACCGCCTCCCGCTGGTCGAAGCGCAGACCACCACGGACGCCAGCGGCGGGCGCTCGCTGCTGCTCTATGGATACGTCGCCACCGATTTGGGCAAGCGCGACGCCGAAGACCAGGCCCGCGACTTCATGGACGACCCCGATATCAAGATCATTAATCGGATCGTGGTCCGGCCGGAGTTGCTGACCCTGGGAATGCCGGCTGATTCGAATCCCTCCGCCGATAGCACCGCGCCTGCCGCGGACGACGACGCGGTGGATGGTCAGGCAGCACTAAGTTATGCGAACATTCCTGACCCCGTCGGCAACGCTCAGGATTACGCGAACCAGGAACGAAACGACGAATACATGATGGGCAATGGGGCGACGTTTGGCGGAGTCCCGCTGATCCTGGCGATCCTTGGCTCGGGCGCGATTGTCCCGCCGCTGATTTCCCCACCGGGGGCATTTGGCCCGAACTTCTACCCCCGCTTCTCACCGTCGGTTAACCCCGCGTATTACCCGCCGATCGGCTATCCGGCGCCACCGGTGATCATCGTCAACCGCATGTACAACCCGCCGGTCGGGACACCCGCCGGATTCCCCCGCGGCTTTGGGCCGGGCTATTATCCGCCGCCGTTTCCGGCCGGGCCCTCACCCATGTTCCCCGCCACCGGCGGCATGCCGTTCCCCTCGGCGGCCGGACCGGGCTTCGGCGGATTTGCGGGACACTCCTTTCCCTCGGCGGCCGGGTCAGGCTTCGGTGGATTTGCGGGACACTCCTTTCCCTCTGGATTTACCGGCGGTTTTCACGGTGGTTTCGGCGGCGGCCATCGCTGAGGCGAACCGCGCCTGACGCGAGGCCTCCGGTAACGACGCCAGACTCCGATAACGAAAAGACCGCTGCCGCTTCGGTTGTGTGCCTTGCTCCACCGAGAACTACGGTCGGCGCCCATTCTCACCCTGATTTGTTGCCTCCTGCCCCTGATCGCGGGATGCAACAAAGCGCTGCGCCACGCTCACGCTCAGTCGCTCAATATCGCCTTGGCGTTGTTCCCCGCGGAAGCGCGCCATTATCAGGATTTCGCCAAGGACTTCGAACAACATTCCGGCATCCACCTCCATCTGGTGGCACAGAGCTACGTCGATATCCTGCGCGCTCTGCAAGCCGAAGCTGCGGCCGGCCGCGGCGCCCTGGACCTCGTCGAACTGGACTTGGCGATGCTGGGTGAAGCCCGTCCCGACGTGCTGGCGGTCGACGGCCTGGTGCCACCACCCGCGCGCGCGCTGTTTCCCGAGGCCGCGTGGCAGGCCGCTGCCAGCGGCGGCCACGTCTTCTTCATACCGCATCGCCTGATGTGGCAGGCCATGATTTACAATCAGTTCGAGGTGCCCAGGCCGCCGGCAACCTGGGCGGAACTGGCCGCCTTCGTCAAGCAGCATCCGGGCAAATTCGCCCTCAAGGGAGCGCTCTACGAGGGCGCGGTGTGCGACGTGATGCCGTTCGTGTGGGGCGCGGACGGCAGCGAGCAGACTCCGTCATCGGCGGGCTCGCTGTCGGCGCTGGAGTTTCTTGGCTCACTCGCTCCCGGGCTTAACCCGATGTCCGAAGTATTCCGCGAGATGTCGGTGCTGGAAGCGCAGGCGCGCGGCGAGGTTTGGATCCATTTCAACTGGCCCTTCGCGATGGGTTATCTGGCGGGGAAAGGATTGGCTCCTCAGGTCGACCTCAGCGCGCCGATTCCGGGCGGACCCAACGGAGCCTTCACGGTCTTGGGCGGCGGCTATCTGGCGATTCCCCGTTCCGCGCCCCACCCGGAGAGGGCGCGTGAATTCGTGCGCTATTTGCTGACCGCACCGGCGCAGCTCCGCCTGAGCCATCAACTGGGATGGTACGGCTCGGTGCCACCGCAGCCGGGCAGCGAGGAGGCACGCCTGTATTCGGGATTCACCGCGATGAGAGACCACGTGCGTGCGCGTCCCACCATCGGCAACTACACCGCGCTGAGCAACGGCTGGCAACGCGTCATCCACCAAGTCCTGTTCGACCACCTGCACCCGGGCGCGGCGGTAGCCGCTCAATGGCCGGCCCCGGCGGCGGCGCGCTGATGCGAACTACATCGCATCTGGCGATCGTGATGGTGCTGGCCATGAGCGCGGCCATCGCGGGCGCCGGATGCAGCTCGACGAATGCGGCCGCCCACGCGCAGGCAGAGGCGGAGCGAGCAGAACAGGCGGCGACTCAGCCGAAGCCGCTGCGAATAACGCGCAGAAGGCCGCCGAGGCGGCCAGCGTCGCCGCGCTGCGGGCGCAAAAAGCGGTCGAAGATGCCGATCGCGAAATCACCGCGGTCGAAAAGCGTCTCGACCAACTGCTCAAGAAGGCGCCAAAAAAGCGGCGCAGCTGCAAGCGGCATCGCGCACCGGCCACACCGCAAGCCCAACCCTAAGGCCCGACAATCTCACACGCCAAACACACCAACCCACAGGGAGAGGCTCTTTGCGTCCCCTCGCCCACAATCCGCCGTGGACAATTTTCAGTAGGGCGGGCGTCCCTGCCCGCCATTGACAGCCTTCCAGGCTGTCAATGCCACAGGCTGGAATGGCCACTGTGCCACGAGTTTCTACATTTTCCTTTAATTTTCTCCCCCGGACCGGAGAGCTGTCGAGGAAACTCCAGAGACCTACCTCGCCGCGCGGCTGCCGGACCGGGTCTGCAGCCGCACGCCGGGAGAGGTCGGCGCGCGATTTGCGCCAGCAAGTCGCGTGACGGGTGAGGGTACAGGCGGCACTGCCAGGATGCGTCTCGCGAGGCAGAATCTCCCAGTGCGCCAATGCGTTTAGCCTACTTGAGGTGTATCATAACCGCTCACTCTCGCCCTCTCCCACAACGGAATGTCGGGCGCAGAGAACAGAACCAAGCTCCCATTGCGCGACCGCGCTACCAAGCACCCTTGGTCTGCCATTCAGTCGGATTTATCGACAGTCACGGTCCGCGCGGAGACAAATTACAGCGATCCATGTACAAACTCGCGAGCCACGGTGCCTGAGAAAGGCTTCGCTCACTGAGCCACGAGGCCGTCTCAATGCGATTTCAGAAGGGAGAACTGTGGACCTGCTATTTACCGTAACACAGTGGCGAAGCCATTTCAGCCTGGTGATTTATTTATTCCCAAGGGTCTCGGCAAAGAGGATCACAGGCTAGCTTCGCTAGTAGAAAGCCTGTGCCACATCAATAATCCTTTTTCTGCCACCATTTCCGGGCCCGAGCAGCCCGGCCCAGTCCCTCCGAAGAATTTTGTAGAAACCTGAGCGACAGGCTGGAAGCCGGTCCGACCGGATTGCGGCCGGTTGTAATCATCCGCGCGACTGGCGCATCGCTTCGCGCAGTGCGCGGGTGCGCCGCGCGTCGACCGCCGCCGCGTTGACGTCGATCGCGACCCCATACACGCGCTCGGCGTACTGCGGCGAGATCTTCTCGTCGAGCACATCATCCAAAACCATCTCCGGATCGCGTTCCAAGGCGTCGCCGTATCCGCCGGCGCCGGGCAGCAGATGCATCAGCGCTTCCTCCGGCTGCATCTGGGCGTCCACGAACATTTGCGGAGGATATTCGATTTGCTCGCCGCCCCGGTACAACACCGCCCGAAACGGAGTGCCGTCGCCTCCGCCGGCCAACCCGTAGGGAACCGTAGTGGCGCGGCAGGTGCGCACCAGCGCCCTGCCCTCCTTCAAAAACCGGTAGGTACGATAGAGCGACAGCGCGCCGCGATACTTTCCCGCGCCGCCGGTGTCGGGCATCAAGGCGTGGGCTTCGATCAAGATCGGAAATTCGCTTTCCAGTCTTTCCACCGGAACCGTGGCTCCGCCGTTACCCGACAACATCGAGTTGACGCCGTCGATTCCGTCCATGGTCGGGCGCGCGCCCCATCCGCTGGAATACCAATCGGTCAGCACCGGCGACGCCCCCGGCTCCACATCGCTGTACGCGGCGGTAAAGCTGGAAACGCCGCCCTCGCCAGCCGCGAAGATTCGTTCGGGTATGGCCTTGGCCAGCGCGCCGAAGATCATGTCGCAGATCCGCCACAGCATCATTCCGCGTCCGCCGATGGCGGCGGGAAAGCGCGGATTGAGCACGCATCCCTTGGGTGCGATTACCTCGATCGGTTCAAGCAAGCCGTCGTTGGCGGGAGCGTCGGCCGCCAGCACGCCGCGGAAGCATACATAGGACGCGGAACAAGTCAGCGAGTACGGCACGTTGATCGCGCTCTTGACCTGCGCTCCGGTGCCGGAGAAATCGACAATTATTGAATCGCCGCGGACCTTGATACAAAGCTTCAGGTCGACGCCGGGACCGCCGAGGCCATCTTCCTCAAAATGATCGGCGTAGGGATAGTCGCCGTCGGGAATTTTGGCGATCGCGGCACGCACCACCCGCTCGCTGAAGCGATGGAGTTGCGCGACGCAGGCTTCGAACCGTTCCAGCCCATACTTGTCCACCAGTTCCTGCACGCCCCGGATTCCGCGCCGGCAGGCCGCGGCCTGTCCTTCGAGATCGCCCAGCACATCGTCGGGCGTGCGCACGTTGCCGGCGATTACCTCGAACAGCGCCTGATTGGGGCTGCCCTGGTCGTAGAGTTTGACGCAGGGCAGGCGCAAACCTTCCTCGAAAATCTCGGCGCAGACCGCGCTTTGGCCGCCCGGAAAGCGTCCGCCGATATCGGAATGATGGGTAACCAGCGTCGAGAACCCGAGCAAGCTATCGCGCCAGAAAATCGGCGCCAGCAGCACGATATCCGGCAGATGGGACAGGCCGCCGTAAGGATCGTTGGAAGCCAGGATATCGCCGGGACGCAGCTTGCCGGCGAACTTGGCCATCAGCGCCGGCATCACTCCGCGGATGTATCCGAGATGGAAACCGGCGCCATGTCCCTGCGAGATGACCCGGCCGCGCGCGTCAACGAGCACCGTGGAGAAGTCGCCGGCGCGAGCCGTGATCGAGCGCGCCGTGCGCTTCATGGTGTTGCCCATCTCGTCGCCGATCGCGGTCAGCGCGTTGTTGATCACCTCCAGCAGTATCGGGTCGGCGGTGTCGTTCATGTTTGATCTCTCCAGGCGGGTTTGGGCGATCGTGGTTTGTCTTGTTGTAGGTTTTTGTTCCAAGGAAATTAGTCTTTGAAGCGCTATCAGAACCCTCACGCTCCACAACTGAATGTGGGAGAGGGCACAGAACGTCAGCCCTGCGCCGACAGCACTATGTTGGCGAATTGATCCAGCTCGGCGCGCCAGCCTGGGGGAATCACCACCGTGGTATCGAACTCCTCGATAATTGCTGGTCCCGTCAGCGCGCTTTCAAGCAGGCTGGCGCGCGTCACTACCCGGGCGGTCATTTCGCCCACTTGCGGCCCGAAGTAGGCTTGACGCATCCGGGCCGGCGCTTTGGCGAGGTCGTTCGCCGTGCGCTCGAAGCTCGCCGCCAAATCGCGCACTGCGACGCTGCGCGCCGGCGCAATCGCCCGCACGCGAACACTAACGGCCAGAATCGGATCGCTGTCGCGGCGATAGCCGAAGTCACGCTCGTGCGCGGGATGGAAGGCGCGCGCGAGCCATCCGCAAAGCTCGGCGTCGGCGAGGTCGTCGGGAATCGTGAAAGACAACTCGGAATCCTGCCGCAGGTAGCGCAACTCGACGCTGCGCTCGAAGCGCAGCTCAGCGGCGCCCGCCTCACGCGTCATCCGCGCGCGCAAGTCATCGACCAGTTCCTCACAATGTCTGCGCAGCACCGCACCGTCGAGCAGGTCCAGACGGGACAGGATGGTTTTGACGGCGTCGTAGCGCAAGTCGGCAAACAGCAGTCCCAGCGAGCTGAACAGTCCCGGATAAAGCGGCACATACACCCGTCCGACGCCAATATCCTCGGCCAACTCGGCGGCATGGATCGGACCCGCGCCGCCAAACGCCACGATGGTGTATTCGCGCGGGTCGCGGCCGCGTTCACTGGTAACCGAGCGGATCGCCCGGGCCATGGTGGCGTTGACTACACGATGCACGCCGTGGGCAGCCGCCGCCGGAGCCAATCCGAGGTGGCGTCCGAGATGCGTATCGATTGCGGCGCGCGCGGCACCGGCATCGATCGCGACGGTGCCGCCCGCGATTCGATCAGGATTCATATAGCCCAGCACCACGTTGGCGTCGGTCACTGTGGGCTGCGTTCCGCCGCGCCCATAGCACGCCGGTCCCGGGACCGCGCCCGCGCTCTGAGGCCCGACGCGCATCAGCAATCCTTCCTCGATTCGGGCGATACTGCCCCCGCCCGCGCCGAGCTCAACGATGTCGTAGGCGGGCACCCGCAAGGCATAGCCGGAGCCCTTGAACAGGTGGCCGGCGGTGTTCATCCCCGCCCCCACTTCACCCTCATTGGTCTCGGCCGCGGCGCCGTTTTCGATCAGACACGCTTTGACGGTGGTGCCGCCCATGTCAAACGCGACCACCTTGGGCAATCCGGCTTCGCGCGCCAGGCTGGCGGCGGCCAGGACACCGGCGGCCGGCCCGGACTCGATCATACGGACCGGATAGCGCCGCGCATGGGCGGCGCTCATAATACCGCCATTGGACTGCATGATCAGAATCTCGCGTCCATAGCGGCCCAGCTCCTCTTCAATCTTGCCCAGGTAACCATTGACCGCACCCATCAGGTAGGCGTTGAGCACCGTGGTGGAGGTGCGGGGATACTCGCGAATCTCGGGCAGCACCTCGGCGGACGAACAGGCGTTGGCCTCGGGCATGATTTCGCGCACCAGCGCCAGCGCCCGTTGCTCGTGCTCCGGGTTGGCGTATGAATGCAGGAAACTGACCGCGACTGCCTGGGTGCCTTGCTCGCGCAGGCGATAGAGCGCGTGACGGACTTCGTCCTCATCGAGCGCGGTGCGGACCGTCCCGTCCCACAGCATCCGCTCGCTGACCTCGATGCGGCGCCGGCGCGGTACCAGCGGGGCAATCCGCTGCCAGAAGATGTCGTAAATCGCCGGGCGCTGGCCGCCCCTGATTTCGATCAGGTCGCGAAATCCGCGCGTGCAGATAAGCCCGGTGATGGCGCCCTTGCCCTCCAGCACGGTATTGGATCCCACGGTGGTGCCATGCACCATCCGCGAGATTCCGCTGGCCGCGGATCGGGACAGCGCATCCTCCACGCAGCGCCCGACGTCCTTGCCGATAGTGTCGGGCAAGGTGAGGATTTTGTAGGTCAGTATCGGCGCACCCTCGGCGGCAACCACCACGTCGATGAAGGTACCGCCGACATCGAAAGCCACTCGCAAACCGTCGCTGCTCATCGGGTCAATTGTTTCTCAAGAGCGATACGGGAATGCAACCTTCCAGCCGATGCGGAATTGGTCCGCGCCATTCGCGACCCACCGCGCCAAGCCATGATCATCCCCCACGAATCCCTTGAACCCAGGGTGAGGTGCGAGAAATCGGGCCATTTGGGCATTGCGGTTGGCAAAATGACCACGATGGGCATACATAAAGGTGCATTAATGTAATTTTTTGACAAGGCCAACTCTATTTGAGTATCGGGTGCAATATGCGACGCTTAAAGCATCCGCTGCGCTCGTGTCCCATCAACGATCCGGGCGCTTGGTGAACGACGGGGTCAAAACTCATGGCGAAGGGGGCTGTCAACCAAGGCCATCAAGAAACCGAGGCGATGCCGCGGACTGTGTTCGAAGCGGCCTCGGAAACCGCCGCGATCCTGGCCGCGGACGGAACCTTTCTTGAGATTAACGCTGCCGGCCAGGCAGCGACGGTAGCCGACGGCACCAGCGACCTGGTCGGCCGCAAGCTGTTCGATTTAGTGGCGCCCGAGGATCAGGCGCTGGCCGGCGCGGCCAGGGAGGCGATGCGCCGGGGCCATGTCGCGCGGTTTGAATGGGTGATGCTGAGCGACGCCGGGATCCGGCGCAAAGTGGAGTCGCGCCTGGTTCCGCTGCCAGCCGAACCGGGAGAGGAGCGGCGCTATGCGCACTTTTCGCGCGACCTCACCGACTTCAGAGAGGCGGAACGTCACCAGGAATTGCTCGCCTCGATCGTCGATTGTTCGACCGACGCGGTGTTCGCGGTGGGCCGCGACGAAGTGGTTACGGCCTGGAACCGCGGAGCGCAGGAGCTTTACGGCTACACCGCCGCGCAAGTGCTGGGGAAACCCATCGAAACCTATTTGGCGCCGCAATCGGCGAGCGAGGTGCGCCGGATTTTGAACGAGGTGCTGGCGGGCAAAGGGCCATTTCATTACGAGGCCCGGCGGTACAAAAAGAACGGCACCGCTATCGATTTGTCGGTTAGCACCTTCGGCATCCACGACGGCACCGGAGAGCTGGTCGGGGCGGCAACTGTCCAGCGCGACGTCAGCAAACGCATGCGCAACGATGCGGCGCTACTGGAGGCCCAGGCCCAGCTCCGTTCGCGCCTGGAGCAGCAGCGTGCGGTCGCGGAGTTCGGCCAGCAGGCGTTGCGCGCAACGGTACTCGCGCCCTTGCTGGATGGAGCCGTGGCACTGGTTAGCGCGACTTTGGGCGTCGACTATAGCAAAGTGCTTGAATTGCAGCCCCACGGCGAGGAACTCCTGCTGCGCGCCGGGACGGGATGGAAAGATGGCTTGATCGGCAAGGCCATGGTGAGCGCCGGCAAGGACTCACAGGCGGGCTACACTTTGATGTGCGACGCACCCGTGATCGTGGACAATCTGAGCACGGAAAGCCGATTTAATGGCCCTTCGCTGCTCCTGGACCATGGCGTCGTAAGTGGAGTAAGCGTCATTATCCGTGGCCGCGAGCGGCCCTACGGGGTACTCGGCGCCCATACCAAAAGCCAACGCAAGTTCACTCCAGACGACGCCAACTTCGTCCAGGCGATCGCCAACCTCATCGCCCAGGCAGTGGAGCGGATGGCCGGAGAGCAAGCCCAGCGCCGCAGCGAGGAGTATTACCGCTCTCTGATCGACAACTCGTCCGACTCGATAGTGATAATTGGTGCCGATGGCATGACCCGGTACGCGAACAGCAGCGCTTACTCGATGTTCGGTTACCAGTGGGGAGACCCCAGGGGGCACAAGGGCCACGTCCTGGTGTACCCGGACGACCTTGAGATTGTCCGCCGGGGGCTGGCGGCCACCCTGAAGACCGGGGCGGCCGCCTACGAATGCCGGGTCCTCCGCAACGATGGCACATGGGCGCATATCGAAGTGCATGGCAGCCGCGTGCCGGGGCTTGACGGCGAGCCGGTGGGAATGTTCAACACCCGCGACGTCAGCGAACGCAAGGCGGCGGAGCTGGCAATTCTCGAAACCCAGGCGCAACTGCGCTCGCGCCTGGAGCAACAGCGAGCGGTCGCGGAGTTTGGCCAACGCGCTTTGCGCGGCGCCGAGCTTGAGCCCCTGCTCGATGATGCCGTGGCAGTGGTAACCAAAACCTTGGATGTGAACTACGCCAGCGTAATCGAGCTGCTGCCGGACGACGCCGGCTTGCGGCTCAGCGCAGTAAGCGGATGGAAAGATCGCGGCACCATGCTGATCGCCGGCGCCAGCTCACAATCCCGTTATACCTTGATTTCAAGTGAACCGGTCATCATTGAGAATTACGCCACCGAAACGAGATTTCAGCTGGGCCCGGAGACCCTCAGTCATGGCGTCCACGCCGGCATCAGCAGCGTAATTGGAGGTCACAACCGGCCCTATGGGGTGCTGGCCGCTTACACCACCAAACCACGCAAGTTCGCTCCCGAGGACGCCACCTTCATCCAGTCGGTCGCCAACATCATCGCCCAAGCGGTCGAGCGCATCGCCGGAGAACAGGCGCTGCGCCGCAGCGAGGAGTATTACCGCTCCCTGATTGAAAACTCCTCGGATGCCATGGCGGTAATCGACGCCCACGGCAGAACCCGCATACCAACAGCGCCGGGTTCACCATGTTCGGTTACCAGCGGGGAGACCCCGCGGCTGTGCAAAGGCCAGTTCATGGTACATCCGGACGACCTTGAAATCGTCCGGCGGGGAGTGGCGCTCACATTGGAGACCGGAGCGGCCGCCTACGAATGCCGGGTGCGCCGCAAGGATGGCACCTGGGCGCACGTCGAAGTGCACGGTAGCCGGGTGCCCGGGCCCGACGGCGAGCCGGTGGGGGTGTTCAACACCCGCGACGTCAGCGAACGCAAGGCGGCGGAGCGTGGCGATTCTCGAAACCCAGGCGCAACTGCGCTCGCGCCTGGAGCAACAGCGCGCGGTGGCGGAGTTTGGCCAACGCGCTCTGCGTGCCGCCACACTTGAGCCTTTGTTGGATGATGCCGTGGCAGTGGTATCAAAACCTTGGACGTGGAGTACGCCAGCGTGATGGAACTGCTGCCCGACGACATGGCCTTGCGGCTCAGCGCCGTGATCGGGTGGGAAAAGCGCGGCGCTATGATTGAACGCCAGGACGCCCTCGCACGCTGGTTACACTTTGATTTCAAATGAGCCGGTTATCGTCGATGATTATCAGCCGAAAGCCGGTTTAAGGTCCATCCGGAAGGCATTGAACACGGTCTCAAGTCCGGCATGAGTAGCGTAATTGGCGGCCATGTCCGGTGCTATGGCGTGCTCGCCGCATATACCACCAAGGCGCGCAAATTCAGCTGCGGACGACGCCGCCTTCATACAGTCTGTCGCCAACATCATCGCCCAAGCCTCGGAGCGTATCGCCGTGGAAGAGGCGCTGCGCCGCAGCGAGGCCTATTTTCGCACTCTGATCCAGGCCAGTTCCGACACGATTATGGTGCTAAAGCCCGACGGGACCATCACCTTCTCCAGCGATTCCATCCGCCAGTTTGGCCGTCCTCAGGAAGGTTATATCGGCATCACCGGCATGGCTTTCGTCCATCCCGATGACGTTGAAATTGCGCGCCGCGCCCAAGCCGAGGTAATGGTGAAAGGATCGTCCCAATGCGAGTTGCGGATTGCGGACGAAACCGGCGCAATGGCGGATCTGCGAGGCCCGGGAGACGCTCGCCCACGACTCCGACGGTGCGCCGGTAATAGTCGTCAGCAACCGCGATATCACTGAGCGCAAGCGTCTGGAACAGGATTTGCGCGAAGCGCGCGACGCCGCGCTGGATGCGGCACGGCTGAAGTCCGAGTTCATGGCCAACATCAGCCACGAAATTCGCACTCCGCTCAATGCGATTGTCGGCTTCAGCGGGCTGCTGGCCGATGGCGCGCTCAATGCCGACCAACGCGACATGCTGCAAAACGTCCGCAACAGCACCGACACCTTGCTGTCTCTGGTCAACGACGTCCTGGACTTTTCCAAGTTGAACGCCGGCAAGCTGGAGTTTGAGAATATCGACTTCCACCCGCGTGAGATGCTGGAGACGGCGGTGGACATGTTCAGCGCCGTCGCGCGGTTGCGCGCTATAAAACTCGGCTTCTGGATTGATCCCGCAGTACCCGCGGCACTCAACGGCGATCCGGGGCGCCTACGCCAAATCATCTGCATCCTGGTGGACAACGCGATCAAATTCACCGCGCAAGGCAAGGTTACGGCAAATCTACGGGTCGAAAACCGGATGCAATCCTCCGTTAGTCTGCGCCTTGAGGTTCACGATACCGGCATCGGGATTCCACTCGAGGCTCAGGCCCATCTGTTCGAACCCTTCACTCAGGCCGACTCGTCGATGACCAGAAGATACGGCGGGACGGGTTTGGGACTCGCGATAGCGGCCAACCTGGTCAACCGTATGGGCGGTAAGATAGGCGTGATTAGCATGCCCGGCGAGGGCTCCATCTTCCATGTCAACGTGAACTTGAACCTCGCGGCATCCACCACGCTCCAGCCGGGGGATGCGCCACCATCCGCTATCGCTACCGCGCGCATGCCCGGAATTGCCGCCGGCGCATTGAAGTACCGCATCCTGCTGGCCGAAGACAACGTCATCAACCAGAAGGTGGCATTGCGCCAGCTCGCGAAATTGGGCTTCCAGACCGGCGGGGTGGCCAACGGCCGCGAGGCGCTCCAGGCGCTGGCCGAAGTGCCCTACGACATCATCCTGATGGACTGTCAGATGCCGGAGATGGATGGCTATCGGGCGACCGCCGAGATTCGCCGAACCGAACAGGAAAAGCCCGGCCAGCATGTGCTGATTATCGCGATGACCGCCAATGCGATGGACGGTGATCGCGAAAAATGCCTGGCCGCCGGAATGGACGATTACCTGTCCAAACCCGTTACGATGGAGAAACTATCCGACGCGTTGGCGCGGGCCTGCGCCACGCTGGACCGGCGCGCCACCAGCGGCTAGCCGGCGGTGTCGATCAGGCGCCGCAGTTCTTCCAGGTTAACCGGCTTGACCAGGTGGCGATCGAATCCGGCCTGCGCGGACCGCTCCCGGTCGGCCATTTGGCAATATCCGGTCACGGCGAACAGTCGAATCGCGTGCAGCTCGGGAAGCTGACGCAGCCGCCGCGCCAGCTGGTAGCCGTCCATCAGAGGCAGCCCAATATCGACCAGCGCCACATCGGGTCGGAAGGATTTAGCCAGCTCCAGAGCGGAAATGCCGTCGTAGGCCACGCGGGTGGAGTAACCATAGGTTCGGAGCACCTCGCTGAGCATCTCAGCGACATCGCGATTGTCCTCGACCACCAGCAGGCGTTTGGGACTTATCTCCACGGTTGGACTGCCGGCGCCGATTGCGTTTGGGCGTGACCATAAGCGGTCAGGCCCACCATGGAAACCCGTGGATCAGCCCATCGATTGATGAAGAGTATGTTCTTGACCGGCGATGGGGCTTGGGCCGCCGGCTCCGCAGTCTCTTCCATAGGTTCTAACGCGCCAGTGTGGCATCCCGCGCCCCCGGCACAAGGAAAAGATTTCCACGCGCGCGGTCTGAGGGCAAACAATTAGTGATCGCCGAAGCCCGGCGGAATCACTGATCGGCCCGCGCGCGAAAAGGTCCTCCAGCAGGTTACAAGCCCATGCGATAGAGCCGGTTGGCGTTGTCGAACACGATCTTGGCGGTGACGTTATCGGGCACGCCGCTGAAGTCCTTGGCAATTACCTCGCGCGAATGCGGCCAGGTCGAATCGGTATGAGGAAAGTCCGACGCCCACATGTAGTTGTCCTCGCCAAAGGAACGGTACGCCGAGGGACCTGTGGGGTCGTCCTGGAACGTTGCCCACAGATTGCGGCGCACGTAGTCGCTGGGCTTCATTTTCAGCGGCTGCTCGTCATTCATGCCGTTGAACTTCTCGAAAGCGTGGTCCAGCCGATACATGAAATGCGGCAGCCATCCGGTATCATTCTCGGCGGAGACGATCTTCAGCCGCGGAAAGCGCTCCAACACGCCGCTGACGATAATGTCGGTCAGCGAGCGCTGGACTTCATGGATCAGGCTCATATAACCGCTCAGCGTCGCGATATGGGCTGGAACCCGCTGCTCCGGAGCCGGCTTGGGCCCGGGCGCCTGGTCGCGGGCGGTGATTACGTGCAGCGAGATCGGCATCTCGAGGTCCTGCGCGGCCGCCCAGAAAGGATCGTAAAGCGCGCTGTGATATGGCCGATCAGCCGGCGCCGACCCCCAGATCATCGCGCCCTTGAGGCCCATTTTGGCGCATCGCGTCAGTTCCTTGACGCCCTCGCCGAGGTCTTCGAGCGAGACCAGCGCGATCGCATGCAGGCGGCGCGGGCTATAGGCGCAATATTCCGCCACCCAGTCGTTGTACACCGCAAAGCATTCGCGCTGCAGTTGCGCGTCGTTCAGTCCGAACAGCGGCATCCCCAAGGTCGTGTAGAGCACCTCGGCCTCGACCCCGTCGATGTCCTGATCCTTGATGCGTTCCACCGGATCCCATCCCGCCGGACGCGCCGCTTCGTAGCCGTGCTTCAGATGTTCCTTGAGTTCCTTGCCGCTGCGGCCGGCGCCGAAGCCGCCCGCGACCGCAAAAGGCCGCACTCCTGGCGCTACAAACAAATGGCCCTTGGAGGTCAATTTGACCTGTGGCGTGCGGTCGCCATGCTTCTTTCCCAACCGCTCGGTCCACAGGTCGGGGGGCTCCATGGTATGAGAATCCGCTGAAATTACCCGCAAGGATGCCATCGTTGTTGTCCTCCGCGATGATCGGCACGAGGCCTGATCGTTGATGTTTAAAAAGCACTAATCAAGGCGTTGCGCAAGGACGATCGGAACCGCTCCAGGTTTCCGGGTCGCCCAAATTGCCGCCGCCGCGATTGACTGGCGGCAAGCTCGCGTCGCCAAAACTCATCCCGCCTTGGTCGCCACCTTCTGACCGTCCTTCAGATCCGCCGGCGGATCGATGATCACCAGGTCGCCATCGTTGAGCCCCGCTTTGACCTCGACGCCGGCTTCGAGGTCGCGGCCGCGCTTGATCGCGACGCGCTCGGCGGCGCCGTCACGCACGGTCCATACCGAAATCACGTTGCCCTCGGTGATCAGGGCCTTCTTCGGCACCAACAGCAGTGACTTTTCCTCGGTCCCGGCAGGCGCCACCGAGAAACTGACCCGCACGCTCATCTCGGGCTTGATAATCGCCAGGTTGGGCTTGAGGATGCCCACCTCGACCTTGACCGTGCCCTTTTGACGATCGGCCTCGGGATAGATCTTCACCAGCCTGGCCTCGAAGGGGCGGTCGGGATAAGCGTCGGGGATGACCTGGGCCGGAGAGCCCAGCGCCACCTTGGCGATATCGACCTCGTTGATGTCAACTTCGGCGCGCATATCTTCGGTATCGGCGAGCTGCACGATATCGGTGGCGCCGCCGCCGGCCTGGATATCACCGCCATAGTTGATGGTGTCGCCCAGCTCACGGTACTTCTGCAGCACGATTCCGTTAATCGGCGAGGTGATATAGCACTGGCTGACGTTGAACTTGGCGAAATCGATCGCCGCCTCGGCGCGGGCCAACTCAGCGCGCGCGACCTCCAGAGCGTTTTCCGCCACGTCGAACTGATCGCGCGATTCCACGCCCTTTTGATACAGGGTGCGCAAACGCGCGGCCTGGGCCTCCTTGAGCTTGACGTTGGCGACGGCGAGAGCACGATCCGCAACCGCCTGATGGAGCTGAGCGAGATAGTCGCGGTCATCAATCCGCGCCAGCAGCTCGCCCTTTTTGACGTGCTGTCCCTCTTCAATCGGCTCTTCCATTATCTGGCCGAGGATCTTGGTGCCGATAGTGATGTACTTGTGGCCGGTCACCACGTAACCCGAACCGGTCAGAACCACGCCGGGCTGTCCACCCCGCTGTATCGTCACGTAGGCGGTCTGCACTTCGGTGGGGCGGCCCAAAGTACGTCCATAGACCTGGTAGCCGCCGGCCGCGAGTGCGGCCAAAACCAGCAACGCCAGCGCCACCGGCAACAGCCGTGAACGGCGTGGCGGCGCAGGCTCGCGTTTGATGCGCAGCGCTTCGAGGTCGTGAACCCTGGGCGTGCCCGGCGGCGCATTCCCGGGCGATTTGATGGACACGGCGCTAACTCCTTCGCAAGGCGTCAACCACGCTCAGCTTCATCGCCTGGCGCGCCGGCAAAAAGCCGCCGGCCACGCCCATCAGGGCGGCGAACGCCAAGGCCTGGATCATGATCGCAAGCGTGACGCGGAACTGGAAGGAGAGCGTGGAAAAAGTCACGTAATTGCCGAACGCGGTGGAGATGCCGTTGACCGGCAGCGCCAGGATGACGCCGATCACGCCAGCGCCCACCGCCAGGATCAGGGATTCAAGCATGAACGAACCCAATACGGCGCGGGGACTGAAGCCCAGCGCGCGCAGGGTGCCAATCTCCTGCGTGCGCGCGGCCACCGCCGCATACATGGTGTTCATCGCGGCAAAGATCGCCCCAATCGCCATGATCGCCGCCACCAGTATCCCGAGGCTGCGCAATTGGGCGGCCACCACCGACTGGTCGCGGTAGTAATCGGGCTCGGTCTCGCCCTGCAAATTGATGCGCGGGTCATCGGCCAGCCGCCGGATGAGCGCGGGTGCGTCAGCCCCGGGCGCCATCTTGACCACCACGCTGGCGTAATAGGCGCCGCGTTGAGTGTCATCCTGGACGTTATGGACCCCGGCCCAGACTTCCGATTCAAACGAACTGCCGCCGGCGTCGAAAATTCCGACCACTTTCCAGGTCCCGCGCCCCAGCCGCAGGCTCGAACCGATAGTGCAGTTGGCATAGCGCTTGAGCAGCGCGCGGCCGACGATGACCTCGTTCAACGCGGGATTGAACATCCGGCCCTGTACAATGCGGATCTTATCGTGGACCTTCAAGGCGACCGGCATCACTCCGCGCAGGACGATATTTTCCCGGCCGCCGCTGATTTTTTCCATCAGCACCTGTACCGGCACCTCGGGCGAGGCCAGCGGCTGTCCACTTTGGTCGCGCCTGATCTGCGGCAGGAACTTGAGCGCATCGAACTGGTCAAGGCCGAAGGCGGACCCGGTTTCGGTGGTGGACCCCTTGCGCAGCACGATCATGTTGTCGGGCGAGCCGCTGTCCTGGATGGCGCCGGCGAAGCCCGCCACCATCGCCATCACCACTACGAACACCGCCACCACCAAGGCGATTCCGCCACCGGTCATCAAAGTGGAAACGCGGCGCACCAGCAGGCTTCTGACGTTGTACTTGAAAGGAATCGCCATCTCAGGCCACCATCCGCAGCGCGTCGACGATGTTGAGCCGCGCCGCCGCGCGCGCCGGAATGAACGCGCTGAGCAATCCGATTAACGCCGCTGCCGCCAGAGTTTCGGCCAGCACCACCGGCGGCATCCGGATCATCCCCATCGGTCCGGCCGCGGCCGAACCGGCCGAGAACGCCTTGAGCACCACGAATGCGCCGCCGCATCCAAGCACCCCTCCAAGCAGTCCGATGATCAACGATTCCGCCAGCAGCAGGCCCAGGATCAGGCGCGAGGTGAAGCCGAGCGAGCGCATCACCGCGATTTCGGCGCGCCGCTCGCGAATCGACATCGCGGCGGTGTTGGCGGCCACCAGCGCGATAGTGATCACCACGATCACGCCAAGCACCTCGGCCAGTGTGAAAAAGGCCCGATAGTTATCCATGAAGCTGCCGATGAACGCCCCCTCCGATTCGCTTTGGGTCTCGGCGGTGGAGTTGGCGAACTGCTGGTCGAGGGCGGGGATCACCCGCGCAACGTTGGCGCCGTTGTCCACCCGCACCCAAAAAATCGACACCATTCCCGGCCGCTTGATCGCCTCTTCCAGGTAGTCGCGGCGAAAGAGGAGAAAATTGGGCGGCGACTTGCCTTGGGTAGTGCCGACGATCTTAAGCGTGACGTTGATCGGATATACCGTGCCGCGCAGCATGATTTGCTGCCCCATGTGAAGGTTGAAACGCTTCATGGTCCCCGCACCCACCAGCGCCGCGGTGCGCAGGCGGCGGAATTCCTCGAACGACGCCTTGCCCACGCCCCAGTCCGGCCACATCGCTTCGGCCTGCTCGGGATCGACCGCAAGATTGGGAAAAGCATCCGAGACCTCGTGATAGATTCCTCCGAACCAGCTTTCAGGCACCACCGCCACCACATGCGGCGTGGTCGCGATACGGGTTTTGTAAGCCTCGGGGAGTGCATACGTCAGTCCCGCCTTGTTGTGGACCGCGATTCGTACCGAGGAGGCGGTGTCGGCCAGGATTTCGTTCGCCACCGTGGGCAGGCTGACGAGCGCGGAGAAAATGAACAGCGAGACCGCAATCGATATGATTGTCAGCACCGTGCGCCGCTTGCTGCGGGTCAGGTTCTTCAGCACCAGCATCGCGTACTTCATCATCGCGGTCTGGCTCCCTGTGCGGCATCCGGGGCCGACGCGGCCCGTCCGGGTTCGACCCCGGCCAAAACGCCCTTGTCGATGCGATAGACCATTTCCACATAGCGTTCGGCCCGTTGGTCGTGCGTCACCATCACGATGGTCTTGTGAAATTTATGATTCAGATCGCGCAGCAGGTTCAGGATTTCTTCGGCCGAGCGGGCGTCGAGGTCTCCGGTGGGCTCGTCTGCCACGATAATCGTGGGGTCGGTGACGATCGCGCGCGCAATCGCCACGCGCTGCTCCTGGCCGCCAGAAAGCTGGCGCGGATAATGATGCATCCGATCGGCCAGTCCGACCACGCTGAGCGCGGTTTCCACGTGCTCATAGCGTTCCGTCTTCTTGAGCGGAGTGAGCAGCAGCGGCAATTCGACGTTTTCGAACGCCGTCAGCACCGGAATCAGGTTGTAGAACTGGAACACCAGGCCGATATGGCGCGCGCGCCATCCCGCCAATTCGCGCTCGCTCATGCGGGTGACTTCCTCGCCACCCACCGCCACGCGTCCGGAAGTGGCGTGGTCGATGCCCGCGATCAGATTGAGCATCGTGGTTTTCCCCGAGCCTGACGGTCCCATGATGGCCACGAAAAGCCCCGCCGGCACGCGCATCGTGACCCCGTCCAGCGCGCGCACCTCGAACTCCTCGCGGCGATAGATCCGAGTCACGCTATCGAGCTCGATCGCCGTTTCTTCGCCCATGGTCGTTGCCTCTCCCCTGACGGAACGATTTTACATCCCTGGTCTCTGGTGTAGCGCCAGTGGCAGATCGACGGCAATCGCCCGGGCCGAAAGCTTCTTGGCGCGCAGGGCTGCCGATGTTAATATCTTCCGCTACAAGTATCTTGGTGACTGAGAGACTTTTATACTAAGAGAATCGTGCAGGTGTCAAGACAGCCAGTAAGCAGCCGGGCGGCGATCTTTTCCGACCTTCAACAAGCGATTCGCAAGTTAAGCGCGCAGTCGGTGTTATTCAGCACCGCGGTTTCGAGCCGGCTTGGAATCAACAGTTCGGATCTCGAATGTCTGGATATCGTCAATCTCAGCGGCGCCGCCACCGCGGGACAGCTCGCCACCGTCACCGGTTTGACCACGGGCGCTATCACCGGGGTAATCGATCGGCTGGAAAAGGCCGGCTATGTGCGGCGGCGGCGCGATCCGAGCGACCGGCGCCGCGTAATTATCGAGGCGTTGCCGGATGCTGAGCGCGAGATTGGACCGATGTTCGCGTCGCTGTCACAGGCGGTAATGCAACTATGGTCAACTTTCAGCGACCACGACCTGATGTTGATCCTCGATTTTATAACCAAGAGCTATCCGGTGATGGTCGAGGAGACCGCCAAGCTGCGGGAGATGGACGTGGTCACCCCGCCGCGCACGCCGCAGCCGCGGCACCGTCTGACTTGGACAGCCCGTCATCACTGTGGCCGATGCGGATAATACCTCAATAAGGCAGTTCTGCGCGCCTGATGATTTTGGCGCTGAGCGGTTCGGCAAACGAACGAAAATGCCAACCGGCAGCCTATTCATCCTCAAATGAAATTAGTCTTTTGCGTGTACTCACCGGTTGGGCAACCGCCGCTTCGGGCCAGAACCGTTCGTCCATAAGCTGCTCAAAGGTCCACGGACACTGCTGCGGAAACACCGTATTCCGGCGCTGGTCGTCGTAACCCATCTCATTGGCAGCCTCGCGCACGGCGCGGATGTAGGCCTTTGGCAGCACTTCGCCAATTTTACCTTTGAGGCTTGGCGACTGCTCAAACAGATCGCTGAGCTCGTCTCTCGCGTTTTCGATGGAATTCCTCCAACTGAAGCTGCGCCTGCCGGATTCCCACTTCCATTTGAGCAGATGGACCAACAGCGTTTTCAAATGGCTGGTGAGCTCGCGCTTCTCGCCAGCCGCCATCGCTTCGATCTCCTCCGCCAGATGGTCCCAATCCAGGGACTCCGACTCGCGGGAGCGCAGCACTTGCGCCTGCCGGTTTAGCCAGGCGTAAAAGTCCAATTCATATCCACCCGATGTCGGCATCGTCACGCCCCTCGCGCACTTCGCGCCGCCTGCATCTCGTCCTTTCGCAGTCTGCGCAAGCTTTGCCATCAGGCAATCCTACCGCACCCAGTTGGGCGCTTGCGAGCCTTCTGGCAAACCCAGTTTCGTCACGCGTCGCTACACTGGCTTTCCGCCGGGGCGTGAGGCTGCCAGCTTGCGCATCTCGACCGCCTGCTGCTCACTGAGCAACATACCGATCGTCTGACTGACGAACTGCGGCGACGCGGAACCATGCGAGTTCCCGGCGATAGCGGCGATCAACTTGATTATCTCCAGGCGCAGCTTGTGGCCCTGGTTGATCGACGCGAGTGAAGCGTCCTTGCCCTCCCCTGCGGGACCTCCGTCAGCGCGCGCTCGACTGAGCAAATCCACCAGCGTGGCGATGAGCAAGGGGGGATCGGGATGGAAGTGGCCGGACTCGAAATGGGCGCGGACGTCGGCGGCGGACAGGCCGCAGCGGCCCAGGCCGCGCAAGGCCGGGGCCGCTGCGGCGCCCTGGAAGAGGCGCAACTCGATGCGCCGGCGCATCGGGTTGACGCAGACCGGGCAGTGTCCGGGCGGGGCGGGCTGCGGCGCCGCCCGCAGCCACGGCACGCCGCCCCCGCGCCTTGCTCCGCGCGCGGGCGGAGCTAGGCGCGGGGGCGCGCGCCACGTCCCTGGCCGGCGGGAGTCCGCGCCGGCGGCCGCCGGCGCGGACTCGCCGGCCGGCTCCCCCGATGCGGCGTGCGCCGCCCCCAGGGCGGCGCGCGCCGCATGGCACCAGCAATCGCAGCGCGTCGCCGACCCCTCATGCAGCCCGCTCGATCGGCATAGCTCGCAATACTGATCCGTTACCAACCGCGACCCGTCTCCCATCAGCGGATTGACCGAGTTCAGCGCTCTACTTAGTAGTTTGGCAAGTGTATTTTCCATTATCAATTTTGCACCAGGCGGAAAGTATTCCGCGGCAACAGGCAGTTGTTAGTATTGTAACGGCGCTCGGATGCGCTGCGCAAATGTGGCTATTACCGTACAGCGCATTCCGTCAATACAGGAGTCGCGGTTTGGCACGCGCGAACGGTGTCGGGCATCGCCGAGTCTGTTTGGAGTGCCGCGCGCCAAAAATTTCCGGTCGAGATTGGATTGGCCCTGACAACAGAGAACGCCGTTGAACGCGGACTCGGTAAAACCTACTTACCCGACCCGGCATTTAACCGGACGGTGCCATTCCCGCTTTGTAACGAACGTTCCATAGTTTAAAGCGCCTGAGCGCGCCCGGAGAGTGGCCAGGCTCGGACTTTGACCGAATGCGCGTACAACTTTGGATAGAAGCTCACAGCACGGGCGCGGCCATGATATGGTAGCCGGGCGATGGCATCAGCGGGGCCCAGCGGAGCGACGCGCCGCAAGCTTTTTAACCAGGAGGCGCTGCCCCATCTCGACCACCTTTATACCGTAGCCCTGCACCTGGCGCGCAATCGCGATGACGCGTCGGATCTGGTGCAGGAGACGATGCTGCGGGGCTTGCGCTTTTTCGATCAGTTCAAAACCGGTACCAATTGCCGCGCGTGGCTGGTTACGATCCTCTACAATGTCTTTCGCAACCGCTACCGGCAGTCAGCCACCGAGCGTGTCGCGGCGACCGAACAGGAGTTCGAGGACCAACTCGAGGACCTGGGTTTGCGCTCCGATGCTCCCGCCAACAATCCCGAAACCCTGGTCTTCGATCGTCTCATGGAGCAGGAGGTACAAGCCGCCCTTGACGGCCTGCCGGAGGATTTCCGCACCGTGCTGCTGATGGTCGATATCCAGGAGTTACGCTACGAGGAAGCCGCAAACGTACTGGAAATCCCGATCGGGACCGTGCGCTCGCGGGTTTCGCGCGCTCGCGCGATGCTCAAGAAGGCGCTGGCCGGATTCGCCCGTTCCCGCGGTTACCTCCGGACGCCGGAACACTAGAGCGACTCTCAGCGCCAACCGGGCATAAAGCTGACTCACGGACGCCCGACCCACTGGGCTTGAGCCGGATCCACTGGCTTGGATACTTAAGTTAGCGCCTATGCGCGCCGATAGGCGAGGTCTTCGCGCGAGCGCCGGCCCCAGGTAAGCGTGCTCCCATCCGGTTCATGCACCCGGTCCACGCGTTGCCAATCGACCACCACCGTACGCTCCGCGATCCGCCATTGCCCCTGCCGCCGCTCGAAGCGGTCGACATAGCGCCCGCCCGCTGCCATATGGCGCGGCTCACCCTTGCGCTCATAGCGATGGTGCGCGACGAAATAAAATTCGCAATAGGCCTTATCGCCCTGCACTTCGATCAGTTCGTTGGAGACCACGTGCTGGGTGGCGATATAGGCCTCGCCCAGTTGTTTCATGCACCAGGGGATGAAGTCCGCGGCTGCGCCATTGAACAGCCCGTGGTTATCGATGGCGTCGGGATGATAGACGCTGCGCAGCAGCTCTTCGTCCATGCGATCGATCGCGCGGCAATAGCGCATCATCACCTCGTGGATCTCCTGCTTGTCCAACATCAGCCTCAAGGCCGCTTCAGTCTTGGTGTCGATCGCCATGCGATATCTCCTTTCGCTTCCGTCGTTGCGGAGTTTGGATCAGCTGAACCAACAAAGCCAGCCGCTCTCTTCCTGACCTTGGTACGCGGCTTGCGTTAGTTTGTCGTGCAACAGTTCCAGCCCGCTGAGACTTATCGATACAAGAGAATTAAAGGACGAATCCAGATGGCTTTTTCGGCAACCGGGCGGTCGCGCCGCTTCTGCTTCAATGTGCGTTACGGACTGACGGATACCGTTGGATTGGGGCGTTACACCCGATTTGGGTTGACCGCTTCCACCTTTGTGAATCGCCATGGAAAGTAAAACCGAGCGCGATTTCAGGGTGGATTTCTGCCGCGGCCTGGCGCTGATCGTGATTTTTATCGATCACGTGCCGGGCAATCCGATCGCAAACTTTACCCTGCATAACTTTGGCTTTTGCGACGCCGCCGAAGTCTTTGTGCTGATTTCCGGCTTCTCCACGTACCTTGCTTATGGCTCCAAGCTGGATCGGCTGGGGTTGGCAGGATGCTGCCGGACGGTCGGCCAGCGATGGACGAAGATTTACGCCGCTCATTTGCTGCTTCTGGCGGGGCTGCTGGCCGCCACGCTCCTGGTGTCGCGCCATTTCGTCGCCACCGATTACGTCGAATTCCTCAGGATGAAATGGTTTTGGGACAATCCCCGCCAGGCGCTGATTTCCGCCCTGACCCTGAGCTACCTGCCGAAATATCTCGACATCCTGCCGCTTTACCTGGTGCTCCTGGCGGCGGCGCCCTTCCTGTTGGCCCTGGTCAAACGCGACTGGCGGCTGGCGGTGGCCCTTTCCGGGACGATTTATCTGGCGGCATGGTTCAGCGGCGTAAACTTCATCGAGGGCAAGGACGGCCAGGGATGGTACTTCAACCCCTTGGCCTGGCAGTTCCTCTATACCATCGGCATGGTCGCGTGCCATCTGGGCCGAACCGCGCCGGCGACCGTGCCATGGAACCGGCGATGGCTGGGAGTGGCGCTCGCCTTCCTGGCCTTCGGTGTGGTTGCGGCCGCGCCGTGGAACCTGACCGGGTTGGTCTCGTACTATCCCCCATTTTATTTGTGGCCCGCCGACAAGACTTTTCTTGCGCCTTTGCGCCTGATAAATGTGCTGGCGTTGTTTTACGTCTTCGCCTTCTTCGTCCGGCCGCAGGCACCGCTGCTGCGTGCCCGTCTGGCCGCCCCATTGTTGTGGGCGGGGCGCCATTCGCTGCCCGTCTATGGGGTAGGCGTGGTGCTTAGTTGCGCGGGATACGTCGCGGTTACGGAAAGTGACGGCGCTCCGCTGGTTCATGCCGCGGTCAATCTGTTAGGCATTATGATTCTGCTGTTGCTCGCCACGCTTTTGGAACGCAACCGCATGATGCGCAGCCAGCTCGCACCAGCCAAGGCCTCCGCGATGGCCGGTCAAGGAGCGGCTGTTTGACGCCACGCGCGGCGCTGGTGCGCATTCTCGTCCTGATCATTTTGCCGGCGAGTCTCAATACGGCACGCGCCGCCGGGCCCCAACTCGAAGACCGGCGATGCCGCGTTCCGTCCACGTTGGTATCGGACGATTCACCCTTGCCGGCGACCGCCGCCGCAATCAGGTCCGGCCACCCCCTGATGATCGTCGCACTGGGCTCCTCGAGCACCGCCGGAGTGGGTGCAACCAGCAAACAGGCGGCCTATCCGGCGGTCCTGGAGCGGGAGCTGACGCGCTGGCTGAACTCCAAGGTCAGGGTGATCAATCGTGGAGTCGGCGGTGAAACTATCGACCGCACCGCGGCGCGGATCGATACCGACGTGATGCGCCTGAAACCGACTCTGGTGGTGTGGCAGACGGGAACCAACGACCTGCTGAGGTCGGAGGGCGCCGAGCACTTCGCAAAAATCCTGGCGGCCGGAATCCAGCGGATGCGTCAGCGCGGCATCGACGTGGTCCTGATGGACCTGCAGTATTGCCCGCGCGGGGAACGGCGCCCCGAGTTAAACACCTACCTTCAGGCGATCGATCGTGTCGGCGACCGCTATGATATACCGGTGCTCCATCGCCATCGGATCATGTCCTACTGGCTCAGCTCGGGCGAATTATCGGTCCGCCAGATGCTCTCAGCCGATCAATTCCATATGTCGGATGACGGCTACCGATGTCTGGGTGAGATCGTTGCCGACTTCATCTTGCGCCGATGCAACGGCGCGGCCACTCCCGCGACTCCCACCCTTCACTCCGCTTCCCGTCCATCGCCAGCATTGGGCTCCGCGCGTGGGCCGCTAGTGTCGGTCGCCACCCCTTCGCACGACGCCAGGTAGTCCGCTGTTGAGCAGACTGTTTTGCATGACCCCGGGTAATCTCTTGTCGATGAGCCGCGCGCCGCTTCCCCAGGATTGACCATCAAGGGAGTATGCAATTCAGATGAAACACCGGATCTTCACCGTCGTCTCCCTCATCGCGATGTTCGGTCATTCCGTCTGCGCCGCTGGTGGCGCCGGCCATTCAAAAAAACCGGCTACATTGCGTATTCCCACAGCCATCCGGGCGATTATGAACCGGTCCAAATACTCCAAGGCGACTTGGGGAATACGCGTCGTGGACCTGGGCTCGGGCAAATTGATTTATGACCTCAAACCGGATTTCAAGTTCCACATCGCGTCGGTCAGAAAGCTCTTTTCGGTTGGCCTGGCTCTGAACCAACTCGGGCCGGGCTACAAATTCAGCACTCCAGTCTATCGCAATGGCGAGGTCACCGGCGGGGTCTTGAACGGCGATTTAGTCCTGGTGGCAAGCGGAGACATCACCATGGGCGGGCGCGATACGGCTGAAGGCACAATAGCCTTTACCAACTTCGATCATACCGAGGCCAACAGTTTGGGTAGCGCGATTCTCACCGCGCCCGACCCCCTGGGCGGTCTCGATCGCCTGGCCCGCCAGGTTGCCGCCTCCGGAATAACTACGGTGAGAGGCGACATTGTGATCGACGATCGCCTATTCGTTCCGTTTAACTTTCGCGGCGAGTTCGACGTGCAACCGATCGTCATCAACGATGACATGGTCGATGTGTCAATCCTTCCAACCATCCCCGGCAACCCGGCAAACCTTGATTGGCGGCCGCAAACGGGCGCCTTTCAAGTGCGGCCGCAGGTATTGACGGTTGCCAAACATGGTAAGACCGACGTGACACTCTCTTCAAAGAATCCGGGCATCGGGAACGTCGATGGAACGATTGCGGTGGGTTTCGTTCCGCCCCTACCGGATGTAGACACCCTGGTCCAAACCTTCTTGGTAAAGGATCCGGCCGGCTTTGCCCGGACCGCTTTTATCGAAGCCTTGCGCAGAGCCGGAGTCACCGTTGGCGCATCGCCCACAGGCCCCAATCCCGTGTCCAAGCTCCCGCCGTCCGGCTCATATACGCCCGCGACTCGGGTGGCCGATCTGGTGTCCTTGCCGTACTCGCAGGATGCCAAACTGATTTTGAAAGTGAGTCATAATCTCGGCGCGGATTTAAGCCTTATGCTCTATGGACTTGCCAAGGGAGTAAACAATCAGCCCGCCGCGCTTGCGGCAGAGCGGAAAATTCTTGCTGAATCGTTCGGAATCAATGGTTCGCAATTTACTTTCGTCGACGGCAGCGGTGGCGGTGAAACTGTTGGCACCACTGCGGCGGTGCTGAAGTTTATTCAGGTGATGAGCGGGAAGCCCACCTTTCCCGCATTTTTCGACGCCTTGCCCAAACTGGCTGAGGACGGCTCCCTGGCCGTGATTAAGAAGTTTGAAGCGGACCCAACGCTCAAGGGCGCGCAAGGACGCGTACACGCCAAAACCGGAACATATCTGCTCGGAGTCAATCATCGGCTGATGCTCAAGGGGCAGGCATTCGCCGGTTACATCGACGCCAGGAGCGGCCGGCGGCTGATGTATGGCGTGTTCGTCGACAACGTCCCGGTCAACAGCATCGCCGACATAATCGACGTCTTCAACGATGAGGGAACCATTTCCGCGAACATCTGGAAAAACAACTGAAGATAGCGGCGGCGGTATCCGATAGTGATCACTGTCCACCCGCAAGTTGGCCGTTTGGCCTCTGTCCTTGAACCTTTGCGATGATGTCTTATAGTGGCAAATGCGCGGGAGGGACTCGCCCATGGCCCTGAATCGTCACATCCTCGATGGCTACAAGGTGCTGGATTTCTCCCAGGCGGTCTCCGGGCCGACCGTCACCCGCATCCTGGCCGAAATGGGCGCGGAAGTCATCAAGGTGGAAATTGCGCCGGTGGGCGATCCGACGCGGCTGAACTTCAAGCATGGCGGCGTGCGCAGTTCGCTGTTCGCGCAACATAACCGCGGCAAGAAGAGTTTGTGCCTCCAGGCCAAGAGCCCCGCCGGATTGGAGATCCTCAAGGCGCTGGTGCCTCAGGTCGACGTCCTGGTGGAGAACTTCAGCCCCGGAGCCATCGCCCGGATGGGACTCGGCTATGATGTCGTCAGGGCGCTCAACCCGCGCCTCGTGATGTGCTCGATTTCGGCTTTCGGCCAAAGCGGCCCCCTCGCACCGAAACCAGGTTTCGACACGATCGGAGCGGCCTATGCGGGAATACTCGACGTAACCGGCGAGCTCGACGGCGCCCCGGATTTTCCCGGCACCGCCATCGGGGACATCGCGGCCGGGCTCAGCGCCGCGGCCGCGGTCGGCTTCGCCTTGCTCCATCGCGAGCGCAGCGGCAAGGGCCAGTATCTCGATATATCGCTGCTCGACGCCTACTTCCACGGCCACGAAACCAACGTCCAGGCATACAGCGCCAGCCGTGGTGCGATTAATCCGACGCGCTCTGGCCAGCACAGCCCGAGCTACTGCCCATGCGGCCTGTTCAAGGGCAAACAGCACTACCTCGCGATCGTCGCTCCGAGTCCGTGGCAATGGCAAGGAGTGTGCAACGCGATTGGTCACCCCGAACTGGGGGATGATCCGGACTTCGCGACCAACGATTTACGCGTCAAGAAGCTGCCTTTGATCAAGCAACTGATCGAGAGCTGGTTGGCTGCGATGCCCAATGACGAGGAATCGGTCCGAGTCCTGGACGAGCATCGTGTGGCAGCGGGGCCTGTGCTGTCGATCGCGCAAGCCGTGAACCATCCGCATCTGCGCGAGCGCGGAACCGTCATGGTCCTGAACGATCCGATTCTCGAGCCTTTCGAGGTGCCTGCGTCGCCGCTGCGTTTCTCTGATTTCCCCGATCCGCTGCCGCTGCGGGCGCCCCTCATCGGCGAGCATAACGTCGAGATATTGCGCGACCATCTGGGCTATTCCGACGAGCGTATTCACCGGCTTCAAACCGAAGGCATCCTGCACTCCGAAAACCGCTGACCATTCGCTCACGCCAGCCAATTCATCCACGGGCGTGAGCGAACGGTCGCGGCAGGATGACCAGGCCTACTTGCCCTGCATTTGTTTGATGTCGTGCAGCAGAATTTGCTCGTGGCCCTGCGGATTAACCTTTTCGTAAACCTTGCGCAGCACGCCATTGGGATCGATCACAAAGCTGGTGCGATCCCAGAACTTATTGCCCTTGTACTCGCTCTGGCCCACTTCGCAGGCTTTGAGAAGTTCCGCTTTGGTGTCGGCCAGCAGGTCGTAGTTGAAGCTGAACTTGTTGCAGAAGCTCTTGTGCGAATCGACGCCGTCCTGACTGACGCCGACGACCCGGATTCCAGCGGTGTCAAACTCAGACTTTGACGCGGTGAAAGATTTGCCCTGAATCGTACAGCCGGGCGTGTCATCCTTCGGGTAGAAGTACACTACTGCCCATTTGCCAGCCAAATCGCCGAGCGTGATGGCCTTGCCATCCTGGTTGGGAATCGAAAAATTCGGAAACGGCTTCCCTGTCTCGAGCATGATGATCTTGTCCTTTCCTTGTTCTGAAGATTACCGAGGTCGACGACATGCTATCACACGAACCAGCCGATTTGACCGCGATGAGCGACCATGCTCGAAGCACGTCATCACAAAGAATCAAGGCATGGTTAGGAACATGCTGAGCTAAAATATCTCAACTAAAGTTTGCTTCTTTTGACGATTATAGTGTACCAATAGGCTGGCATTTAATCGGTCATGCTTAACTGGGATGGCGTGACCGTACCGAACCAAAACCATCCCCGCGCCGAGAGGCCGGCCCGCTAATGCGCATGGTATCATCACGAATAAGCCTGGTTTTGGCGTTGTATCTTCTTGGCGTCGCGGTCGGCGTCATCGCTGCAGACGACGTCCAGGCCGCCGCAGCCACATCGAGCCCGTCTCATACCCCCACGCGGACACCGAGCCGCACACCGACTCATACCCCCACGCGGACACCAACCCACACGCCAACTCATACCCCCACGCGGACGCCGACCCGCACGCCGACTCATACCCCCACGCGAACGCCGAGCCACACGCCGACTCATACCCCCACGCGGACGCCGACCCGCACACCGACTCATACGCCCACACGAACGCCGACCCGCACGCCGACTCATACGCCAACACGGACGCCGACCCGCACGCCAACTCATACCCCCACGCGAACGCCGACCCGCACACCGACTCATACCCCCACACGAACGCCGACCCGCACACCGACGCCGGCTCCGACTATCGTGGGGCAAATCCTGGTACCGAACTTCGGCCCCAACGTCGTTACCATCTTTGGGGCGGGTGCCAAGGGGAACGTTGCGCCGGCAGCGACGTTAAGCAATGGCATAGACGGTCCGTTCAGCGTGGCGGTCGACAACAAAGGCAAAGCCTACGTGGTAAACGGCGCCACGATACCGCCGAGCCTCACCGTTTACGCGGCCGGTGCGACCGGAACGGCGGCACCACTGGTCACGATTAGCGGAACCAACACCAACCTCGACATTCCGACTAACAACACAGTGGACGCCGGCGGGCGTATCCTGGTGGCGAATATCTCGAGTTCACCGACCGTCAATGACAGCGTGCTAATCTTCGCGGCCGGGGTCAGCGGCAACGTGGCGCCCGTCGCAGAAATCGGCGGTGGCGATCCCACCTGCCGACCGAACCCGGTTGTCCTTTCCGACCGGCTTGGCGGTGGACAAAGCGCAACGCATATACGTAGCCAATGGCGGCAAAGACAATGTTCTGATCTTCGCGGTCGGCGCCAAGGGCAACGTTGCTCCGGCGGCGATCCTCGGCGGCGCTACGACTAAGATTGCGGCGCCCACCGACCTGGCTTTCGACGCGAGCGGATACCTCTATGTGGCAAACATCTCGGGGATCAACCCGGCCAGCATTACGGTGTTTGCTCCCGGCGTCAGCGGCGACCTGGCCCCGGCGCGGACTCTGGCGGGCGCCGAAACGATGATCACACAGCCGCTCGGGGTTGCGCTCGACTCCGCCAAGCGCCTGTACGTGGCCGACGGCGCCGACAATGTGTTGGTCTTCGCCGCCGGCGCAAACGGCAACATCGCGCCGGCCGCAGTGATCAGCGGGGACGACACCACGCTGGACGGGCTCGGCCAATTAGCTATCCGCTGACCCGGACGCGGCTTTGCGGCGGGCAGGCACGCCCACCACACTAGCCTTGGCGGGAATAGAAAAAACCCGGCTCACGCCTTCGGAGCGGGGGCCTGGGCTGGTTTGGACTCCGGGGACGCATCGGCGACGCCGAATATCGCGCCGATGCGCTGCATGATGATGTAGAACACCGGCACGAACGGGATTGCCAGCAGCGTCGAGGCGATCATCCCTCCGAGCACCACCGTGCCGAGCGATTGCTGGCTGGCCGCTCCAGCGCCTTTTGCCGTGGCCAGCGGCACTACACCCAGAATGAAAGCGATCGAAGTCATCACGATCGGGCGGAAGCGCCGGCGCGTCGCCTCGACCGCGGCATCGGTGGCCGACATTCCTCCGGCCTTGAGCTCGCGGGCGAACTCGACGATCAGGATTGCGTTCTTGGCCGCCAGCGCGATCATCAGCACCAGCCCAATCTGGGTGTAGAGGTCGGCCGGAAAGCGCCTGAGCGCCAGCGCGACCACGATTCCCACCAGCGCCATCGGCACCGTCAGGATGACGGCGGCCGGATCGATCCAGCTCTCATACTGGCCGGCCAGCACCAGGAAGACCAGCGTGATCGACAGGGCGAAGATGAAATAGGCCTGCTTGCCGACCAGTAACTCCTGGTAGGAAAGGCCGGTCCATTCGTAGTCCATCCCCACCGGCAGGATCTCGTCGGCGAACTTGCCCATGATTTCCATCGCCTGTCCCGAGCTATAGCCGGGATTGGCGATGCCGGTGATCGAAGCCGCCGGATAGAGGTTGTAGCGCGTGACCAGTTCCGACCCCAGGACCCTGCGCACGTCAAGCATCGCGCCCAACGGCACCATCTGTCCTTTCTTGTTGGTGACATACAGGTTGGAAATGTTTTGCAACTGGCTGCGGTAGTCGGCCCCGGCCTGGGTCCGAACCTGGAAACTCTGATTGAACTGGTTGAACAGGTTGACATAGGTCGAACCCAGATAGGTCTGGAGGGTCTGAAAGACGTCGTTGGTGCTGACCCCCAGCGAGTTAACCATGGTCCGGTTGATGTCGAGATAAAGCTGCGGGCTGCTGTCGCTGAAAGTCGTGAAGCCGGTGCGCAGAAAGCCCGGTTTCTTCTGCGCCGCGTCGAGAATCGCCAGCATCCCCTTCTGCAGCTCACGCAGGCCCAGACCGCGCCGATCCTCGACCATCCATCTGGAAGCCGAAGGCATTGCCCAATCCCGGGTATTGGCGACGGCGGCAGTACGGCAAAGGTAGCCGTACGGACCGTATCGAACTTTTTCGACAGCTCACCGATCAGACCCATCTGGGAAAAACCCGGCGGGCGCTTGTCCCAGTCGTCGTAAATCACGAACACCGTGATCACGTTGGAAAGCTTGGCGGTGTCCAGAGCGGAATAGCCGCCAATCGTCACCCAGCCCTTGATACCCTTGGTCTGACCCAGAACCGGTTAATCGTATTGGCAACCTCGCGCACGCGCGGCTGCGCCGCGCCTTGCGCCAGCCGCGCGAACACGATGCAGTAGCCCTGATCCTCCAGCGGCAACAGCGTGGTGGGGTAATGCGCAAAGACGATACCCCGCGGCGCCGACCACCACCAGGAAGATGCCCGCCATCGTCCACGGACGGTGCGCCATGCGGCTGACCAGCCCGATGTAAGCGTTCTCGACGGCCTGGTAAACGGCGTTGAAGCCGCGGAAGAACCAGTTGACTTTGTGGTCCTTGGGACGCGGCCTGAGATACTGCGCGCATTGCGTGGGTTTGAGCGTCAGCGCATTGAGCGCGCTGATGATCGCGGTGGCGGCGATGACCAGTGCGAACTGCCGGAACATCTGCCCGGTGATGCCCGGCAGACATGAGGCCGGAATGAAGACCGAGGTGAGCACCAGCGTGATACCGAGCACGGGGCCGGTCAACTCGCTCATCGCCTTGATCGCGGCGTCCTTGGGCGTGAGCCCGGTTTCTATGTAATGCGAAGCATTCTCGACGATCACGATCGCGTCATCGACCACGATGCCGATAGCCAGGATCAGCGCAAACAGCGTCATCAGGTTAACGCTGAACCCCAGCAGCGCCATCGCCGCGAACGCCCCGATAATCGTCACCGGAACGGTGGTCGCCGGCACCAGCATCGCGCGGAAGTTTTGCAGAAACAGGATAATGACGAGCAGGACCAGGATGCCGGCTTCGATCAGCGCCTCGTAAACTGCCCCAATCGACTGGTTGATGAACAAGGTCGTGTCGTACAGGGTCGTGTACTTGAGCCCCTGGGGAAACTTACGCGCCATCTGCGCCATCAGCGCGCGGGTTTCATTCGCCACCGCCAGCGCGTTGGCTCCGGGCAACGCGTACACGGCTATATGCGCGGCCTTCTTGCCGCTGAGCACCGAAATAATCGTGTACACCTGCTGGCTCAACTCGACCTTCGCGATATCTCTGATTCTCACCAGCGCCGAGGTTTCGCCGGCCACCGAGGTGTCCTGGACCTGACGGGCCAGGGTGGGCGGGGGCTGGCTTTTGACGATGATGTCCTCGAATTGCGCGACTTTGGACAGCCGTCCCAGGGCGGTGACCGTGAATTGAAAAATCTGGTTGCGCGACGTCGGCGGTCCGCCGATCTGCCCCGAGGCCACCTGAATGTTCTGCGCCTGCACCGCCCGCTGGACGTCGAGCACCGTCAGCCCGTATGCCTTGAGTTTGTCGGGATCAAGCCACACCCGCATGCTGTAAGGCCCGGCGCCCAGAACACTGATTTGCCCAACTCCCGGCAAGCGGGCGAGCGGATTCTGGAGATTGATGATTGCGTAATTCGCCAGGAACGTGTCACTGAAACGGTTATCGTCGGAGTACAGGCTCTCGATCAGCAAGATGTTGGTGCTGACCTTTTTGACATTAACGCCCTGGGACTGGACTTCCTGGGGCAGTTTGGGCAACGCGGCGTTGACCGCGTTTTGGACCAGCGCGAGCGAAGTGCTGAGAGTCGTGCCCACCGCGAAGGTGACGGTCAGCGTATAACTGCCGTCGCTGCCGCTGGTGGATTGCATGTAGATCGAGTTCTCCATCCCGTTGACCGCCGCCTCGATCGGGATGCCGATGGTGCTGGCCACCACCTCGGCACTCGCGCCCGCGTAGCTGCAGGTCACCTGGATGGTCGGCGGCACGATTTCCGGGTACTGCGCGATCGGCAGATTGTACAGGCACACTACTCCCAGCAGGATCGTGACGATCGCAATAACGTTGGAGAGGATCGGCCGTTCGATGAAGAACTTGGACATGCGTGGCTCAGCGGCTGGCGCACCGCCTCATCGGCGGTCGATGGATGGTTTGCAGCTTGATGGTCCCACGCGCGCAATTACCTGGCGCGGATCTGTTTGACCCTTCCCCGACCGGGGAGAGCGCTGGGGTGAGGGTATCCGGACCGTTGGTGGACCGCCAAACCCGTTGGCGCACAATACCCATGTTGATCTTGACGCGCAGTGCGTTGGCAGGGCCGCCTGCACCCACTCCCGGCTTACGGCGGTGGACACCTCCGCCGCCGCGAGCGAGATAGTTTGTGGCTGAAATCTCCATCGAATCATTCCGGCCTATGCGGGCGCGCGGCGGCTGACTCTGCCGGCGCCGCTACCTTCTCCTTTGTCCGCCACTCCGCCAAGCTCTCCATAATGATGTAGAAGACCGACACGAACGGGATCGCGACCAGGGTCGAGGCGATCATCCCGCCAAAGACCACGGTGCCCAGCGACTGCTGGCTGGCCGCTCCGGCCCCGCTCGCCGTGAGCAGCGGCACCACGCCCAGGATGAATGCAATCGAGGTCATCACGATGGGCCGGAAGCGCCGGCGCGTCGCCTCGACCGCGGCGTCCACCGCGCAAGCGCCCTCGGCTCTGATCTCGCGCGCGAACTCGACAATCAAAATCGCGTTTTTGGCGGCCAGGGCGATCATCAGCACCAGGCCGATCTGGGTGTACAGGTCGGTGGGGAAACCGCGGATAATCAGGGCGGCCAGCACGCCCACCAGCGCCATCGGCACGGTCAGGATCACGGCGGCCGGATCGGTCCAGCTTTCATACTGCGCGGCCAATACCAGGTAGACCAGCGTGATTGACAGCGCGAAGATGAAGTAGGCCTGATTGCCGATCAACTTCTCCTGGTAGGAAAGACCGGTCCAATCGTAATCCATCCCCAACGGCAGGTTCTGATCGGCGACCCGCTCCATCGTGCTGAGCGCCTGTCCGGAACTGTAGCCCGCGGCCGAACCGCCGATAATCGACACCGCGGGATAGAGGTTGTAACGCGTCAGCAGCTCCGACCCCAGCTTGCGGTGAACGTCCAGCATGGCGCCCAACGGCACCATCTGGCCTGAACGATTGGCGACGTAAAGGTTGGAGATGTCCGCCAGGTCGCGGCGGTAGTCGGAATCGGCCTGGACGCGCACCTGGAAGCTCTGGTTGAACTTGTTGAACTGGTTGACGTAGGTCGACCCCAGGTAAGTCTCCAGGGTCTGAAAGACATCGTTGATCGTGACCCCCAGCGACTCCACCATGGTGCGGTTGATGTCCAGCTCCAGCTGCGGGCTGGCGGCGGTGAAGGTCGTCGTAACATCGCGCAGCTCCGGCTGGCGGTTGGCAATCCGGATTACCTCTTGCGCCGCCTTTCCCAGTTCGTTCAACCCGATGCCGCCGCGATCCTCGACCATCATCTGAAAGCCGCCGGCCGTACCCAGTCCGGGAATCGGCGGCGGAATCAGGACCGAGAAATCCGCCTTGCGAATCGCTTGCAGCCGGGTTCTGAGATCGGCGACGATCTCATTCTGCGACAGGCCCGGTGGCCGCTTGTCCCAGTCCTGGTACATGACGTATTCGGTCACCACGTTGGACAGGTTGGCCGCATCCAGCACCGAGAACCCGCCGCTGGTCACCCATCCCTTGACGCCCGGGGTCTGCTTGAGAATCCCGTCGATCGACGCCGCCACGTCGCCTACCCGAGGCCGCGACGCGCCCGACGGGAGCCGCGCCACCACCAGGCAGTAGCCCTGGTCCTCGGTGGGCAGAAAAGCGGTCGGATGGCGGCCGAAGAGCCAACCCGCGGTGCCGACAATCGCAAAGAACACGCACGCCATCAGCCACGGATGATGCGCCATCCGGCTGACCAGCCCGATATAGACATTCTCGATGGCTCCATAAACGGAGTTGAATCCGCGATAGAACCAGTTGATCTTCTTGTCCTTGGGGATCGGCCTTAAGTAAAGCGCGCACTGCGTGGGCTTCAGCGTCAGGGCGTTGAGCGCGCTGATGATCGCGGTGGAGGCGATGACCAGGGCGAACTGGCGGAACATCTGCCCGGTGATTCCCGGCAGAAAAGAGGCCGGCAGGAAAACCGAGGTCAGCACCAGCGTGATGCCCAGCACCGGACCGGTCAGCTCGCTCATCGCCTTGATCGCGGCGTCCTTGGGCGTGAGTCCGGTTTCTATATAATGCGACGCATTCTCGACGATCACGATCGCATCGTCGACGACGATACCGATCGCCAGAATCAAGGCGAACAGCGTCATCAGGTTGACGCTGAACCCCAGCAGCGCCATCGCCGCGAATGCCCCGATAATCGTCACCGGCACGGTGGTGGCCGGCACCAGCATCGCGCGGAAGTTCTGCAGGAACAGCATGATAACGATCAGCACCAGGATGCCGGCTTCGATCAGCGCCATGTAAACGCCGTGAATGGAATCCTTGATGAACAGGGAAGTATCCAGCAACGCCACATATTTGAGGCCCTGGCGGAAATTTCTGGCTCATCTGACCGATCAGCCCGCGCACTTCCTGCGCAACCTGCAAGGCATTGGCGCCGGGCAGCGTGTAAACATTCATCTGGGCCGCGTGCTTGCCCGACAGCCCGGAAAACGTCGAGTAGACCTGCTGGCTTAGCTCGACCTTGGCGACGTCCTTGATCCGCACCACCGCCGCGGTTTGGTTGATCTCGCTGCCGGTGGACTGTCCGCCTGGCTGGCCAGAGTCGAAGGCGGCGCGGACTTGATGATGATGTTCTCGAATTGCTTGGCGTCGGACAGGCGGCCCAGGGTCTTGACGGTGAATTGAAACACCTGGTTGCCCGACACCGGCGGGCCGCCCAACTGTCCGGCCGCCACCTGGATGTTCTGGTTCTGAATCGCGTTCTGGACGTCGAGCACGGTAAGGTCAAACGCCTTCAATTTTACCGGGTCGAGCCAGATCCGCATGCTGTACGGGCCGGCGCCCAACACCTGCACTTGTCCCACCCCGGGCAGACGGGCCAGCGGATTTTGCAAATTGATGATCGCGTAATTGCTCAGAAAGGTTTCGTCGTAGCGGTTGTCGTCGGAATACAGGCTCGCGATCATCAGGATGTTGGTGCTGACTTTTTGGACGCTGACGCCCTGGACCTGCACGGCCTTGGGCAGTTGCGACAGCGCCCCATTGACGGCGTTCTGCACCAGCGCGATGGCGGCGTTGAGGTCGGTGCCGACGGCAAAGGTGACGGTCAGCGTATAGCTGCCGTCGCTGCCGCTGGTGGACTGCATATAGATCGAGCCTTCAACGCCGTTGACCCCTTGCTCGATCGGAATTCCAACCGTGGTCGCCACCACTGCCGCACTTCCGCCGGGATAGTTGGTGGCGACCTGGATAGTCGGCGGCACGATATCGGGATACTGGGCGACCGGCAGATTGAGCAGGCACACCGCTCCCAGCAAAATCGTGACGATCGCGATGACGTTGGCCAGGATCGGACGTTCGATAAAAAATTTGGACACGCTGGGCCTTTGAACCGGAACTCAGCTCCCGGCTGAACCGGGTGCGGACGCGGGCACCTTGGTGGATCGTTGCGGATTGACCTCGCGGCCCGGAATCGCCTGCAGCAGACCCTCTTCGATAACCCAGTCGTTGGCCTGGAGGCCGCTCTGGATCACCATCATGTCGCCGACCTGGAAAGCGCTCTTCACGCCACGCCGCTCGACCACGTTCTTGTCGTTGACGACCAGCACGTATTCGCCCTGCTGGTCGAAGCTGAGCGCATCGCCGGGCACCAGCAGCGCGTTGCGCGTTTCCGGCGCGTTGACGCGCACGCGGACGAACAGTCCGGGCAGGATGGTCAGGCCGGGGTTGGGAAAGATGGCGCGCAATTGCAAGGTGCCAGTAGTCGGGGCCACGCTGATTGCGGCAAAGTCCAGACGCCCGACGTGCGGATACCCTTCCTCGTTGGCCAGCCCGAAATACATCGGGATTGGGCGCTTCGCCTCGATCGCTCCCGGCGCCTCCTTGTTGCGCTGGATGATTTGCAAAAGGTCACGCTCATTGATCGTGAAGTAGACGTAGATCGGATCGATCTGGCTGATTTCGGCCAGTGAGGTCTGGTGGCCCATCGTACCAACCAGATTGCCCGGGTCTACCAGGTGACGGCCGATACGGCCGTTAAACGGCGCGGTCACCGAAGTATAGTCCAGGTTGAGCTTGGCTATCACCACCTGCGCCTCGGCCGACAGCAGGTCCGCCACGGCAGCGTCGCGCTTGTAATGCCATTGGTCGACCTCGGTCTGGGTCGCGGCATCCTCCTTGAGCAGTCCCGAGTAGCGCGCGAACTCGGTCTTGGCATGCCATAGCGCGGCCTTTTGGGCGACCACGTTGGCCATCGCCTGCTGTAACTGGGCCTTGTACTGGTCCTGCTGGATCGTGAACAGCAACTGGCCCTTCTTCACATTCGCGCCGTCGGTGAAATGAATCTTCTCCAGGTAGCCTTCCACGCGCGCAACCAGCGTTACCGAGTTGGTTGCGGCGGTGTTGCCGGTGAAGTCAAGATAGTCCGCCACCGCGCGGGTCGCGGGATGCGCCACGGTGACCTCGGGCGGCGGACGGCAGCGGGGCGCTGACGGTGCTTTTGCATCCGCCGAGCATAAGACCTGTCAGCAACAGCACCGCCAGCATCCCTGGCCGGAGCCATCCATTGCGCTCCATCCGCGAAATGCGCGTTTCAGTTGGGGAGAGCCTCTGGGGCGGATTCCTCTCCGTGACTGGAGCCTGTCGAAAAATAACCGGTCGTGTCAATCCAACAGAATTCTCGTACAGGCGCTTGGGTTTGATACCCTCTCAATTTATTTCCAATACAGGTGGTAGGGTGAGGGTCCTGATAGGTTTTAAGCCACGACGGTTCCGATCCCTGGTCTGAGTATATTAATCCGCAAACCGCAAGCGGTTTCGAAAGTATTCGCGGCCATACAGAACAACCCGTCCCGATTCTCACCATTCCGGCGGCCGGACCAGCGGTCCGGTGTCCTTGGGCGAGGGCAGCCCGGGCGCTTTGGGCTGAAGCAGTTCGGGCGTCAACAACCTGCCCCAATTGGTCCGCCGCGCCATCTCCTCGCGGATTTGTGGCGGAATGAAATCGTTGCCCTCGCGCAGCTGCCATCCGCCACCCATGGCCCGATAGGCCGCGATCAATCCAAGCGGCACATTGCCTTGCGCCACGGTCAGACTGTTTTGCGCCTGATAGAGGTTCTGCTCCGCGGTCAGTACGGTGGTGAAATCGGCGATCCCCTGGCGGTACTGGATGAACGCGATTCTCAAGGCGCCCTCGGCCGCCGCAACGCTTTTTTTCAGAAAGACCACCTGATCGCGCGAATCGAGGAACGTCGCGATACCATCTTCGACTTCCTGCTGGGCCTTCAGCACCGTGTTCTGGTAAACGGTCAACTGTTCCTGAAATCTGGCGTCCTGCGTGCGGACGTTATTGGTAATCTGCCCATAGTTAAGGATGTTCCACTGCACGTTGGGCCCGACGGAATAGAACAGGCTCTTGCCGGTAAATACGCTGTCCAGTCCGCGAGTCACATTGCTGCCCAAGGTGCCGACATCGCCGGCCAGGCTGAAGAGCGGAAACAGATCGGCTTTGGCATAGCCGATTTGCGCGCATTGCGCCGCCGCCTGCAACTCGGCTTTGCGGATATCGGGCCGGCGCCGCAGCAAATCCGCCGGGATCCCAACCGCCACGCGCTCCGGTGCATTGGGGATGTCCCCGGTGTCGCTGAGCAGATGGTCAACATATCCGGGAGGCATGCCGAGCAGCACGTTGAGCGCATCCTTGGACTGCTGCAATTGAATCGTCAATTGCGGCACCGTCGCTTCGGTGGAGCCAAGCACATTTTCGGCCTGATACACGTCGCGTTTGGTGGCGGTGCCGCCATGGAACTTGGCTTCGGCGATCTCCAACGCTTTGCGCTGTCTACGATGTTATCCTGCGCGATCTTGATCTGTTTTTGGGCGTGCGCAGGCTGACGTAATAGCTCGCCACATCACCGGTCATCGTGACCAGCACATTGTCGTAATCGGCGACCGACGCCAGAAAGGCGTCGTTGGCCGATTCGATCCCGCGCCGCAGCTTGCCCCAAACGTCGATTTCCCACGCCGCCTGTGCCAAAAATATGTCCGACCAGTAGGTGTTGCTGCTCAGATTATAGGGCAGCGAGATTGGCAGTCCGTTATAAGAGAGCAGCCGCGCTCATGGACTGTTGCTGTGGGAAGAACTCTCCAATCGCGATTCCCAACTGTGCCCGCGATTCCAGCACCCGCTCACCGGCCGTAAGCAGGGTTAGATTTTGTTGGTACGAGAGATTGATTAGCCGGGTCAGGACCGGATCGTTAAAGGCTGTCCACCAGGCGCGATATTCCTGATGCTGCGAGTCGACCCCGGCGTCTTTGACTTCGACCCAGTGGTTGGCAACTGGCGCCGGCGGCCGTTTGAAATCCGGACCCAGCATGCATCCGCTGGCGCTCAGAAAGGCAATCAAAAGCTGCCGCGAACTTCCCACCCAATGCCGTCATCGATCGGCCGCGCGGCCGTATCCGCGGGCCCGCATCCTGTGAATTAGCCCGTGCGCCAGATGCCGCTTCGACCACCGGCACTCTTAACGCCCTGTCCACCACTCCGTTAGGGATTCCCTCCCATCATGCCGCCGCCGCCCATACCACCGCCTATGCCCAGCCGCCGCCCATGCCGCCGCCAGAAGCCTGTTTGGCCGCGCGCAGCGCCTGCAGGTCCTGTTTGATCCGTTGCTGGTCCTGCGGCTGGAAAGCGCCGCTGTCGAGCACCCGATGAAAATTCATCATCGCTCTGAACGCGGACCGCTTGTCGCCGCTCTGCTTGGCCTGGCGAAGAGTCTTCAGGTCATTGCGAACCTGCTCTTTCTGCTGAGGAGTGAGAGTGGATCGCTTCATCCCTTCATGCAGGTCAAAGGCGAATGTCACCATCGCCTCCTTCATGGAATCCTGCGCGCGCAGCGGCGCCGGATTGAAGGCCATCAGGCCCAGCCCCAGCAACAACACCGAGCAGCAAATGGTCAGCTTACGTGATGGTCTCATCAATTCTCCTTGGCCCGACGCCCGCCCCTTTGCCGGAGCAGTCCCGCCTTGTTTTAGCCCGCCTTCTCTGCAGTTCCGCCAGCCCGCCGGCGGGATCGAGACGCAAACCAAAGGCCGCCAAACGGCACCATTGTGCTTGCGGTAGTCACCGAAAACAAGAAGCATCCTAAAGATGTCTCCCCACATTTAATCCTGCTCGCGCAAAACCATCCGCGCCCAGTCCCGCACCATTTCCTCCGCTTCGTCGGAGGCTCCGTCCAAGACCATCTGTGGCCAGCCTTCGTGTTCAATTGCTCGCATCCTGAAGACTTTACCGATGGGCCTACCGCTAGCGCTCCAGAAGTGCGCCGGTAAAAAATTTCTCTGGGTCTGCCAGCGAAGCTGCCGGGGAGCTATCCCATCAAGGACGGCGGCGACGAACGTTCCATCGCGCGCCGATCTGAAATTCTTACAGCGTGATTCCTTACTGCTCCGGTTACGCCACGCTCACGACCGGCGAATACACCCGCATTTCCGCCTGTCCATCCTCGGTCTCGAATGGCTTGCTTCTTGCTCACACCTAGCAGGTACGAAAAAGGACGTTTCGCCAGTAAGGGAGCATTGGTTGGTTCGCACCCCTGCTAGAGATGAAGAAATTTGGTTGATTCACGGCCGTTGCGGGCCACTCAACGGACCACCGGAGGATTCCTTGAAAAACTCCCTGGCAATATTTGGAGCGATCTTGTTATTGCTCGGTATTCTGGGTCTCGCCGTCCCGGTCTTCTCAACCCCACAGACCGAAGATGTGGCAAAGTTGGGCGGCTTGAAGATTGAGGCTCAGACACAACAAACCCACGTGGTGCCTCCGATAGTGAGCGGTGCGGCAATTGCGGTCGGTGTGCTTCTAATCGGCGTAGCTATCGTCGCGCGCAACTAATCTGCCGTCCCCTCCCAGACCCCAACGCGCACCCAGCCCCGGTTGCAGCAGCAACTGGGGCGGTGGCGCCTTTTTGATGGCCGTGACGACCGGGCCGATCCTCAACCTTAATCGGACACGACGCATCGTTGACATCGGCTCCCGACAGGGTCTCGCTCCTGTGTAATAGGTAAAAGCTACCCAGCTCCAAACACGTATTAGACGTTATCCACAATCATTTTCGCTGGAATACAACTTGCGTAGCTCAAGTATCGTTCGACGATGCTCGGACAATATGCATTAAGGAGTGAATCCAATGGACAGCGATCGGATCAAAGGCAAGTGGAATCAGATCAAGGGGGACGTCAAACGTAAGTGGGGCGAGATCACGGATGACGATTTGCTCCAGGCCGAAGGAAACATGGATAAACTGGTCGGCACGATTCAACAGCGAACGGGCGAAAAGCGTGACGCAGTTCGACGATGGTTTGACGACCAGAAGTACTAAAGTTCTTTCTGGCTATCCGGGCATCTTGAGCCGATTCGTGCAGGAGCCCGGATAGCCAACTTGCGGAGGATTCGATGCGTTACATTCCGGCCTGGCTAATCGATAGCGTAAACATCTGTTGCAGGCGCAATGTTTCTGCCCTTGCCGTCGGCGGTTGTGCGATGGCGTTAATACTGGCTGGGGCTGCTCCCACCAAAGCCCAGACCGCAAGCAGCAACGAGGCTGTTACTGAACAGCAACTCTCGGCCCACAGCTACGAGCAGCATCATTATGCCTCGCCCGCCCAACGCGCCGAGGATGCTCTTTTGATCGTCAAGGTCAAGGCTACGATCGCCGATGCGGGTCTGGCGGATAATTCCCCACTCACCGTCGATGCCGACCATGGCCGGATTACACTGGCGGGGGTCTTGGACTCGCGTCAAGACGTAGATCGAGCGGTGGCGCTGGTGGCCGGGATCGATGGAGTCACTGCGGTCAACAACCACCTCACGTGGGAGAAGCGTCCTTAAAGCGCACCGTCGAACCGTAATCCAGGAAGTTGCCCAGGGGTTTGCACCAGACCTCGGGGATTTGGAATGAAAAAAGGAGAAGCGAATGAAATCTTTGATTCGAGGAAGCTTCACCGCCACGGTCATTTTGACCGTCGCGTTAGGGGTTGGATGCGCCAGCCGCGAGGTCAAGACCGAAACTACATACGTGCCGGAAACGCCCAAGGTTGTAGTCCAGCCGGCGCCCGTAGTCATAGCGCCGCCGGCCCCGGTGAGCAACGCGGAGCCGAGCGACACCGCAACCAGTCAGACCACCACGGTTTACAAATCCAACAGCACGGACAGTGACGTGTCCCCGGACAGTGAAAACACTGTTACGACGTCCCGGACTCATAGCGAGTCCAACACTGTCCAATCGGTGCCAGCCCCGCCGTCAACCACCACTACGACCATCGTCACCACCCCACCGTCCGAGTAATCGGGGTTCGTGACGCTCTGTTCCCTCTTCCACAAATTGTGGGAGAGGGAAGAAGAGCTATTAACGACGCGCGAGTGTTTGGGTGGGATGGCCACAGAGGTCGGTGGGGCGGTCGTCCCCGCCGTCCCCTGGAGTTTGAGGCTGTCGATAAACTCCAAAACCTACCTCGTCCGCGTCTGTGGACTTGGGTACCGGATGCACGCCCGGAGTGGTCGGCACGCGGTTGCGCCAGCAAGTCGCGTGACGGGTGAGGGTGCAGATACACTTTCAAGATGCTCTACGATTACGGAATCTTATTCTGCGCCAACGCGTCTGTATTACTTGAGGTGTACCAGAACCATCACCCTAACCCTCTCCCACAACTGAACGAGGGAACAGAACCCGACCTCCACCGCGCAGCCGCGGTACCAAACACCCTTGCTTTGCCCTTTAGTCGTTTATCGACAGTCTCAGTTTGGGGAGAATATCAAAACTAAAATTGTAGCGCCCACCGGCTGGAATAATTCAGCCAGCCACGCACCGACGCGTTTGGCCTCTACGCGAAGGCTCCCCACGTTCCCCACAAAGGCCGGCGCCGGTCTCGCACCGCTTCCAGTATCCAGGTCACCGCCCAGGCGGTTAACAGGTCGCTCCCGGACTTTGTCCCCACCATTGATTGGAGCCCGGTTTCGATGACGTCTGTCTTCGACACTCATCAGCGGTTCGGTCGCGTTCGCCTTACCACCTTAACGCTCGCACCCTGCCACGCCCCGACTGGATCAATCGCGGGACGGCAAAGAATTGTTGGCACGCCGCGCTACGACCGTCACAATTAATTGGCGCTCAATACCACGACGCAACGTGGCCGCAGCGCTTGTATCGAGAGGATCGTTGAGCGGATTTGTCGCATACGGAGGAGCACGTCCGGTAAAGGAACCGCCGTCGGCTCCGCAGCCGGGCTCAATCTGGCGGACCCTTAGACACCGGGTATTCTTCTGGCTGACTCTGGCCGCCCTGGTCTCTAACGTCGGCACCTGGATGCAGAACGTCGGCGCCGCGTGGCTGATGACCTCGCTGTCATCCTCGCCGCTGATGGTCGCGCTGATTCAGACCGCCTCCAGCTTGCCCATTCTCTTGCTCGCGCTTCCCGCCGGCGCCTTGGCGGACATCGTCGATCGACGCCGCCTGCTGCTGTTTTCCCAAGGGTGGATGCTGGTCGCGGCCGCTCTTTTGGGCGCGCTCACAGTTGCTCACCTGACCACCCCCTGGTCGCTGCTAGTGCTCAGTCTGGCGCTGGGAGCAGGCTCGGCGATGAACGCTCCGGCCTGGCAGGCGATCGTGCCCGAACTGGTTCCGCGCCCGGAACTCACCCCAGCGATATCGCTGGGCAGTATCAGCTTCAACCTGTCGCGGGCGGTCGGACCGGCGTTAGGCGGCCTGGTGGTCGCATGGGCCGGCGTGGGCGCGACGTTCCTGCTTAATGCCGCGTCCTTTCTGGCTGTGATGGCGGTGCTTTATGAGTGGGACCGCCCGCGTTCGACCAACGTTCTGCCCGCCGAGCGGGTGCTGGGCGCGATCAAGGCGGGGATTCGCTACATGCGCTTTGCCCCGGACCTCGATGCCGTCCTGGTGCGCACGGCAGCCTTTGCCTTCGGCGCCAGCGCGGTGTGGGCGGTGTTGCCGATTTACGCGCGCTGGCAGTTGGATCTCGGCGCAGCCGGATACGGCGGACTGCTGGGATGCTTCGGGACCGGTGCGATGGTGGCCGGAACCGGACTGCCGCGCCTGGGCCAGCGGTTGTCGCGCAACGCAATCTGCGGGCTGGCCTCGGCCGTTTTTGCCCTGGGATTGCTGGGACTGGCCGAATCTCACAATCTGGTCGTGGTCTGTGTCCTGATAGCGATAGAAGGTGCATCGTGGACCGCGGCCATGACGGTGCTGAACGTTGCCGCCCAGTTGTCGGTGCCAGCTTGGGTGCAGGGCCGGGCGCTGGCCCTCTACCAGATCGTCTTTCAAGGCGGGATGGCTGGCGCCAGCATCTTATGGGGATGGGTCGCCGAGCGTCAAAACGTGCGGGCCGCGATGCTTTACGCGGCAGTCGCTGTCGGGGTTGGACTCATCGCGATGCTGCGGTTCCGACTTGCTTCCGATGCCAACCTCGCCCTCGATCCATTCCACCGGCCGATGCCAGAGGTTGCCGACGATATCGCCCCCGAAGCCGGCCCGGTGCTGGTCACGATCGAGTACCGGATCGATCCCCGAACGGCCCGCGAATTTAGCGCCGCGATGCGCCGGGTGCGCCAGATTAGATTGCGCGATGGAGCGTTTTTCTGGGGGCTGTTCTTCGACGCCGCGAAGCCCGAACGCTTCGTCGAATATTTCGTGGCCGAGTCCTGGGCCGAGCATGCGCGCCAGCACGTCCGCGGCGTGGCGTCGGACACCGTAGTCGAGAGCTTTGCCCGCGCCTATCATATCGGCGACGGGCCGCCGATCGTGACCCACCAGATATCCGCTCAAGGCCTGGATCGGCTGAGCGACTTTTCCCCGTTTCTCAACGATGCCGACGCCGCGTTAAGGGCGAAATGAAGCTTTTTGCCTTTCGTCTCCAGCCGGCATCCCACTGGACTCGCGCCACGCGAGGGCACGGCGGTAACGCGGGTACCGCCATCGTGCTTCACTTCGACGCTTCACGGACCTGCTTCACCAGTTGCACGGCGCGCTCGCGCATCAGGGTGCGGTCGGCGCCGACCGTCAGCAAGCGGAATCCGGCCTTGATGGCATTGACCGCGTCGTTCACGCCATAAGCCGGGCGTCCGGCGATAATTCCCGCCGCCGTGGCCACCTTGCAGACCTTATCCATCGCTTCGGCCAGGGCCGGCGGCGGATTTTCGCTGAAGGTCGCCATCGCCGGAATGCCCATATCGACACCCAGGTCGGTCGGCCCGATGAAAATGCCGGCCACTCCGGGCACCGCGCAGATCTCGCGGGCATGTTCCACGCCCTTGCGCGTCTCAATCATGACGAAACAACTGACGCGTTCTTCAAGGGCCTTGGCGTCGAAGCCCAGTCCGGCCCTGAATGGGCCGAAGCTGCGCACGCCGTTGGGAGAATAGCGGCACGCGGCGACCGCCTCGGCGGCTTCCTGCGCGCTGTTTACCAGGGGTACGATTACGCCGTCCGCGCCCCCGTCCAACACGCGGCCAATCCGCGCCGGTTCATTTCTGGAAACCCGCACGATCCCCGCAGCCGGGGCGCTGGCAATGCCCTTGAGCAGGCGCGCCGCCACGGTCTCGTCGAGCAGGCTGTGCTGGCAATCGATGACCACGAAGTCGTAACTCGCATTCGCCAGCGTTTCGATCGACCATTCCGAGTCGGTCGTGACCCACGGTCCCAATACCGCGCGGCCGGCGTCCCATTGTTTTGATAGTGCGCTATGGCTCATGTGTTCAGATTCCTCCTTGAACGGCCGCTCCAATAGATTGGACAACTGGGACTTTACGATGCTGTATTACTAATCATCGCCGATCTTTTCAAATCAAGCGTTACTTGCCTTTCGCGGTTGACTATGTAACTGCTGGCCCATATTCGATTCGCGAATTGTTTTCAGGAGCGTCTAAAATGGCCGGGCGCAAGACCGTGTTCGTTCCCTCGACTTTCCTTCATCCCGACGGGGCCGCCGTGTTCGCGCAGGATCCGGATATCGAAGTGATCTATGCACTCACCGATCAGGAGCGCCAGGAGATGCGCAGATCGGCCGAAATGCGCCGCACGCTTCAGGCCCAGGCGCAGGAGCGGCTCGAAGCCGCCCTTCCCCGGATCCATGCACTAAACGCGATGGGCTTGACCGGGCATCTGCCGGTCACGGCGGAAATGATGGACCGCGGCAAACTGCTGGAGGTTATCTTCATCGCGGCCGCCGGCACCGACCGCATCGATGTAGCGGCGGCCACGGAGCGTGGAATAGTGGTCGTCAACGCGCCCAATGGCAATGCCACCGCGGTCGCAGAACACGCAATTGGCCTGATGCTGGCGCTGTGCCGGCGGATCGCCGATCGCGACCGCGCGCAACATCGGGACAGAAAGATGGACATGATGGCGGTGATGCAGCGCGGCGTGCCATTGTCGATTTTGGACGGCAAGACGCTCGGCATCGTCGGCTACGGCTTCGTCGGACGCTCGCTGGGTGACAAGTGCCAGGCGGCGTTTAATATGCGCGTGCAGATCTTCGATCCGTACTATGATCCCATCGAGGCCCAGCGCCGCGGTGTTACAGTGATCGAAGACCTGGACGAGCTGTTACGCACCAGCGATTTCGTTTCAATCAATACGCCGCTGCTCCAAGGGACCCGCGGCCTCATCAACCATCAGCGGTTGGCGGCGATGAAAAAGACCGCCTTCCTGATCAATACCGGCCGCGGGCCGATCGTCGATACCGACGCCCTGGTGGCGGCCCTGCGCGACGGCGTGATTGCCGGCGCCGGGCTCGACGTGACCGACCCTGAGCCGCTCCCCGACGGACATCCGTTATTCGATTTGGACAACGCGGTCATCACCCCGCATCTCGGCGGCAACTCACCGGAGACGTTCCGTCCTTGCGCCGTCATCTCGGCGCGGCTGGCCCTGGACGCGCTGCACGGCAAACGTCCGAGTAATATGATCAACCCTCAGGCCTGGGACCGCCTGCGCACGCGCTTGGACCAGACGTCGTGATTTCACCGCGGACTATATAGGAATGGGTGCCACCACAAATACTCAGTTGGACGATAACTTCGCATACAGTCCATTCGCTATCGACGTGATGCGGGACCCTTATCCGTATTACAAGATACTGCGCGACAAGTATCCGGTGTACTGGCTTGAAGCGTACGACGCCTGGGCGATTTCGCGCTACAATGATATCCAGCAGCTGCTTTCCGACCCGCAAGCGCATCTGACCACCACCGAGGGGACGCTGATGAGTCCCTCGATGATGCGCAAGCGCAATGCGGGCGTGGTTCCGGCGCCCCACCTCAACCCGCTCGACATCTTTCCCAATCTGCCCAGTCCCTACTACGAACAGATTCGCCAGTCCGCGATCGGTCCGCTTGCGGCCTTATGCTGTCGCCCAACTGGAGAATTTCATCCGCACCCGTGTACGTGAGCGGTTGGATGAGTTGATTCCCAGGGGCCGCTTCAACGCCACCGTCGAATTCGGCGGTTACGTGGCGGCGGGAACCACCTGCCAAATTGCCGGCATCCCGCTTTCCAAGGCATCGCACCTGCTGGAGGTGGTCAATCGCGCGACCGCGCGGGATCCGGAGAAAGGCGGTTTCGCCGCCGATTATCCGGAAACGTTCAACCAGCTTTTCGCGATCCTGACGGAATTGGTGCGCGGCCGCCGCCAGGCCGGGGCGGACGGCAGTAATCGCATGGTTGACGGACTGCTCAATCTGCAGCTTGGCGGACGCCATCTGACCGACGACGAGGTCGCGGGGCAACTGGTTTCCATCATCGTCGGCGCCACCGAAACGCTGCCCAAAGTCGTCGGCGCCGGCTTGCTCGAACTCTGGCGCCATCCGGCGCAGCGGCGGGAAGTACTTGCCGATCTGAACCGCAACGCCGCCGTCGCATTCGAGGAGATGCTCCGCTTTGGCGCTCCCGCCCAGTGGTTCACGCGTACCGTGGTGGATAAGCCCTACACGCTGGCGGGCCAGGAGCTGAAGCCGGGCCACCGGGTCATCCTTCTGTACGCGTCGGCCAATCGCGACGAGCGGGTATTCGACAACCCGGAGGAATTTCGCTGGAACCGGCCGATGGAGGACCATCTCGCGTTCGGTTTCGGGATGCATTTCTGCGTCGGAGTTCACGTGGCCCGGCTGGAGGGACGAATCATGCTCGAGGAGCTGCTGAGCAGGATTCCAGACTACGAAATCGACGAAAGCCAGGCCCACCGCGTCTGTTCGGATTTTCAACTCGGCTGGATGGACGTCCCGCTCGTCGTCCGCTGAGAAAACGAACCTGTCGGAAACGGCCGGAATCCGACCTCTCCCGGCGTGCGGCTGCGGACCGTCCCCAGCCGCACGCCGGGAGAGGTCGGCGCGCGATTTGCGCCAGCAAGTCGCGAGACGGGTGAGGGTGCAGGCGGGCCTGCAAAGATACCGCGCATTCACGTAGTTCTTGTGCGCCAGCGCGAATGTGTGACTTGAGCTGTATCAGAACCCCTCATCCTCGCCCTCTCCCACAAAAGATTGTGGGCGAGGGGACAGAACCTCTCACAATAAGACTTCTCGCGGCGCGCTATTTCTTCTGGAATTTCCGATCGCGCTCGGCCAGCGCTCCCTTCAAACCCATCGTGCGCTGCATCTTCACCCAACCTTTCACCGCGTCAGTCATGTGAGCGATAACATCGATGTCGGCGGAGGATTGTTGGGCGGCGCGAAATCCGGTCACTTCCAGGTAGCGGTTGACCGCGGCCTTGTGCAGGGTCAGCAATTCCACCGACACCATCGCGACGCGGCGCGCATAATTGAGGGTTTCCTCTTCCAGCTTATCCTTGGGATAGACCCGGTTGATGAGATGCCAGTCCAGGGCCTCCTGAGCGCTCATGGTGTCACCGGTGAAGAAATATTCCTTGGACTTGCGCGGGCCCATCAGCACCGGCCACAGCGACAGCGAAGGCAGCACCCCAAGCTGGCGGCCGGCGGGATGGCCAAAGGTCGCGTCCTCGCTGGCGAAGACGATATCGCAATGGCCGATGAGTTCGGTCGCGCCCGCCAGACAGAAACCATGCACCTGTGCGATCGTGGGCTTGGGCAGCGACCATAGCCGTTGCCAGCGATTGATCAGCCGCTGGCACAGGATCCGGTCCGTGCTCACGGTGAACTTGCGCCCACCCGGCGATGACGCCGCGGCATTCAAATCGTAGCCGGCGCAAAACGCGCGGCCGGCGCCGCGGACGATCAGGACGCTGGCGTCAGGGTCGTCCTCGAAGACGGTCATGACGTCGTCCAACTCTTCCAACAGCTTGGGCGACATCGCGTTGAGCTTCTCCGGACGGTTGAGCGTCAGACGGCGGATCTTGTCTTCGACACTTTCGTACACGACGGTTTCGTAATTCGCCATGGTTTCCTTCCCCGTTTCTATTTTTTGGTGTGGGCTCACCTTCCCACCCTGATTCGCGTTTGACAAGCCGGTGCGGTCCAGCGTCCAGGCGGTCCGGCTCGCGGTGGATACCGCTATCCATTCAACCGGATGCTTCAGATATGTTAAGTAAAAGAAGTGCGAAACAATTTTTGATTTGAAGGCGCCGCTTGCCGACCTCGAAGCGCCGCCTTAACCGGGAGGACAGAGCGCGATGAAGGGTATGATTTCCGCAGATTCACACATTACCGAAGCGCCGGGAACCTACGTCGATTACATCGACAAGAAATACAAGGACACGGCGCCGCGCATCGTGCACGACCCCAAGCTCGGGGACGTCTTCGTGGTGGACGGATTCCGGCGTCCGCTGCAGATTGGGCTGGTCGCCGCGGCCGGCAAAAAAGCCGAGGAACTGGCGGTGTGGGGAGCGAAGTTCGAGAACCTGCATCGCGGCGGCTGGGATCCGGAAGCCCGCATGCAGGACCAGGATCGCGACGGCATCGCCGCCGAAGTATTGTATCCGAGCGTCGGCATGACGCTGTGCAACCATCCCAGTCTCGATTACAAAAAGGCGTGCTTCGACGCCTACAATTTGTGGCTGGCCGAGTACTGCGCGCCGCATCCCGAACGCCTCATCGGCCTGGGTCAAACCGCGATGCGCAGCGTCGCGGAGGGCATCGAGGACCTGCGCAAGATGAAGGCGCTGGGATTCCGCGGCGTGATGCTACCGGGAAATCCGGGCATCGCCGATTACGACGACCCGATGTATGATCCGCTTTACGAAGCCGCGGTCGATCTTAAAATGCCGCTGAGCTTCCACATCCTGACCAGCCACGCCGACACGCTCAAGCAGCGCGGCCCCAAGATTAACGGCCTGATGGCGATCATCCGCGGATGCCAGGACATCCTGGGCGTGTTCATCTTCGGCGGGGTCTTCGAACGCCATCCCAAGCTCAAAGTGGTATGCGTCGAAGCCGACGCCGGATGGGTGCCGCACTTCATGTACCGGATGGATCACGCCTACAAGCGCCATCGTTTCTGGCTGCCGCCTTCCGGCCAGCTTAACAAGTTGCCCAGCGAATACTTCCGGGAGAACGTCTATACCACTTTCCAGGACGACTGGGTGGCGTTTCAGATGAAGAACATGTGCAACATCAAGCGGCTGTTGTGGGCCAACGACTTCCCTCACAGCGATTCCACCTGGCCCGATTCGCAGGCCCTGCTCAAGGAACATCGCGCGGGACTGACCGACGCCGAGTTCAACCTGATCGTGCATGACAACGTGGCGGAGTTGTATGGCCTCAACTGACCGCGCGGAGATGAGCGCGGACTACGCCGGAAAACGCCGAGAGGGAACAATACCGATGCCCAGCAGACGACCCTCAATCAAGTTCACTCCCGAAGAACAGGAGCAGTTTCTCCTGAAGAACCAGAAAGCCGCCCTCGCGACGCTGGACCAAGCCGGTTTCCCCCATGTCGTGGCGATGAATTATTTCTACCAGGACGGCGTGTTCTACATGACCTCCTACGGAAGGGCGCAGAAGGTCCTTAACATCAGGCGCAACCCCAAGGTGGGACTGATGATCGAAACCGGGCGCGTCTACAACGAACTGCAGGGCGTGATGGTGCGCGGCCATTGCGAGATCATCGATGATGCCTCGCAGGTAAAGGTCAGCTTCCGCCGGATGGGTGAAGTCCAGGGCGGCAAGGCGGGAGTTCCGAGCGAAGCCTCCGCGAGCATGCCGAAACGGGTGGTACTGAAAATCGTGCCGGAGAAAATCGCCAGTTGGGATCACTCCAAGCTGGGCGGCAAGTATTGACGCGGCGATGGAGCGCACGCGAATCGCGTGCGCTCCATCGTTGCGGGTCCTAATTTTCTCCCCCTGCCAGGGGGAGAAGGACGCCGCTGCGGCGCCCCAGAGAGGGTCCGTATTCAGCGCGCCTTCTGAGGCGCGCGATTATGAGTTTCCAGAGCCTGGCACGATTCAAAATTAAGCCGCCAGCACCGGATTGGTTCTTAGGTCGCCGATTTCCGCTGCGGCGCGCGCCACTTGATTATCGAACTCAACGGCAATCAACATGCTGAACCGGAGCACGGCGCAGGGATGCCCGGCAAATGGCTTATGTCGCCGACGAGAGTTCTCGAGCGAAGCGGTTTTGGAATGCGCTGGTCCACGTCTCACGGGAAATGTGTTGGAGGACAAGGTATGCAGTGCTACCGGATTCCTAATCGCGCGCCCCGGAAGGCGCGCTGACAAAGGACCCTCTCTTGGCGCCGCGGCGGCGCCTTTCTCCCCCTGGCAGGGGGAGAAAATTAAACGCAGAAAATGTACAACTCAATGCAGCGGCGGGCGGGGACGCCTGCCCACTGGGGCTGAATCCTTGTCTTAGCGCCTCATCTTCGCCTATGGGTGAACGAACATGAATACGCGGAGGTAAAAGATGGCTGCTCGCGCGTCCAAAGGCATTATGCGCGGAATCAAGGTCCTGGATATGACGCAAGTCATCGCGGGACCGTCCGCCACCAGCCTGCTGGCCGAGATGGGGGCGGATATAACCAAGATCGAGCTGGCGCCGACCGGCGATCGCTACCGCTTCTTCATTCAGGCGAAAAACCGCGGCACCGCGTTTGTCCGGCTCAATCGCGGCAAGAAGAGCATCTGCATGAATTTCCGCACCGCCGAGGCCCGGCAGATCGTACGTGAACTGATTCCCAAGTTCGATGTGTTGGTGGAGAATTTCGCGCCCGGCGTGATGGCCCGGATGGGGCTGGATTACGAATCGGTGCGCCCGCTCAACCCGCGTATCATCATGTGTTCGATCTCCGCGTTCGGACAGACCGGACCGCTGTCGAGCCAGCCCGGCTTCGATTACCTGGGAGCGGCGTACGCGGGAGTTTTGGATGTTATGGGAGGCGAACCCGACGGCTCGCCGACCCTGGCGGGAGTCGCGATCGGGGATTATCTGACCGGCATGACTGCGATGGCTGGAATCGGCTGCGCATTATTTTATCGGGCGCAGACCGGAGAGGGCCAACACCTTGAGGCGTCGCTGCTCGATTCATATTTTTACACCCAGGACCAGGCGGTGGTGCGGCAGGCGCTTACAGGCGGCAAGTTTAAACCTAAACGGCTGGGCCGGCACGATCGTGCATTGTGCCCGCAAGGGCTCTTCAAAGGGGAAAAGCATTGGCTGTGCATCCTGGTTCCGATGGACAAAATGTGGCGCCAATTGTGCGTCGCGATGGACCAGCCCGAATTGGCGCGCCATCCTGATTTCGCCACCAACGCCAAGCGGTTGGAGCATCGGGACCAGGTGCTCAAGCTGGTGCAAGACTGGCTTGACGCGACGCCCGAAGATGAGGCGTTACGCCGACTACAGGAAAACCGCGTGCCGGTAGCTCCCGTGCTCAACACCTCGGAAGCGGTCGCGCATCCCCATTTGCGAGCGCGCGGCACCGTGCAGAAGATCCACGATCCGGTGCTGGGCGAAGTTGACGTGCCCGGGTTCCCGCTGCGGTTCTCGGCGTCTCCCGGAGTGCTGGACATGGAAGCGCCCCTGTTGGGCCAGCATAACGCCGAAGTGCTGAAGGAGTTTCTCGGCTACTCCGACGAACGCATCGCGCAACTCCAGCAGCAGGGGGTGTTGGTGGAAAGGCCCATCGACTCGCCCCGGGCGGCGGCCAAAACGCAGCAGCCGTGAAGGCTCCATGCGCCGGTAAAGTTTGAGCCGACGCGCAATGAACTGGGGATAGCGATGAGAATCGGAATCAGAACTTTCGTTACCGCCGACACGATGCCGGCCGATCGGGTGGCGGTGAAATGCGAGTCCCTGGGCTTCGAATCGATTTGGGTCTGCGACCATCCGATTCTTCCCGTCCACCATCGCCTTGCTCCAACGCGGGTCGATACGCGCGTCGGCATCAGCGGCCATCAGATGCCCGAATACTATCGAGCCGTCCCCGATCCCTTCGTGCTGCTGACGCAAGCCGGCGCCGTCACCAGGCGGATCAAACTCGGTACCGGAATCTGCCTGGTTCCCGAGCGCGAGCCAATCGGGCTGGCCAAGACGGTCGCGACGCTCGATATGTGCACGGGCGGCCGGATGCTGTTTGGAATCGGCGCGGGTGGTATTCCACTGGAATCCGAGGTGATGGGAGTTGAGTATCGCCGCCGATGGCCGATGACGCGCGAATATATTCGGGCGATGAAAGAGCTGTGGACCGCGCATGAGTCCAGCTTCGATGGCGAGTTCATCAAATTCCCGCCGGTGTACTGCTATCCGAAACCGGTCCAGAAACCCCATCCGCCGATTATTATCGGCGCCGGCGGTATCGGCGCGAGTTCCTTGCGCGCGCTGAAAGACACCGCCGCGCTGGGCGACGGATGGGGACCGGTATCAATTGGTCCCGCAGAACTCGGGCGCGACCTCGCGACCCTGAAGAACCTGTGCCAGCAGGCCGGGCGGAATTTCGAGCAGATCGAAATCACGATTTTCTCACCGGTCGAACAGCCCGATCCGCGCCGGACCATCGCGGAATACGAAGAGGCGGGCGCACATCGCCTGGTCTTCATGGTGATTCCGCCGCATCTGAAGAGACGAGCAGATGATCGAGGATCTGGCGCGCCGCTATCTGGATCTGAATCGCTGAATGCGCCGAGCGATGTTTCGCCAAGTTCAGGCATTGCTCATTGTGCGGCTCGCTGACGCAGTCCGTCGAGCATCCCCAACGCTGTCGCCAGCCGGCGGTCCTCGCGGGCCTTGCGCTCAGCCGGGGCGTGCAGCGCCCGCGCCACACTCACCCGTAGCGCCGCCAATACCACCCGCGTCAGCACGTCCACGCGACGATGACGTTCATGCAGCATCCGGCAGTAACCGCGCTCGCGTGCGACTCGGATAAAACGCGCCCGATCCGCGCGAGCCGGATTCACCTCGTGATAGACAACCGCATAGGGGCAGTATCCGATCTTGAAGCCGGCGGCGCGCATCCGCGCCGAAATTTCGGTCTCCTCGTCCCAGCCCGACGCGCCTGGACCCAGACGTTCATTGAACAGCCCAACCTGCGCCAGCGCCTGCGCGCGAAAGGCCATATTGGCCCCTACCACGCCGCGGACTTCACAGACGTCCTCTCCGTGATCGACGATCGGCAGGTCCAGGTAGATCGAGTTGGCGCCGGCCACGGACCCTGGATCCGTTGCCGCGAGCACCCTGCCCTTCATCGCCGCGAACTGCGGGTTGGCGTCAAAAAATCGTTCGACGGCAAGGAGATAGTCCGGGGCGGTAACGACGTCGTCATCGACGCAGGCAATAATCCGGCCGCGCGCCTGGGCGATCGCACGGTTCTGCATGCGGGTCTTGCCGGGTATCGGGTCATGCAGATGGCAGGCTACGGTCACGTCGGTGGGGAGCGCTGAGGGCTGCGGGGTACCGTTGTCGGCAATCAAGATCTCATGCTTTCCGGGTACGACTTGCGAAACGAGCCCACTAAGCACACGGCCCAGTGACTCCGAGCGGTCGTGAGTGGCGATTATTACCGAGATCTGCAAGCTGACTCCTTACGCGTGCGCTGGCCGGATTTTGCCAGATCGACAGGCTGCTATCGAGTCCATGGATAGTCGGACACCCGGATGGGTCAGGACGCGATCAACGCCGCCAACGCCACGGCCGCGCAAATCGGCAAGCTGATACCGGGTAATACCGCGGCACAATTGCGGTCGCTGATTGGAGTAACGCCGATGATCGGAATCAACGATGTGCCGGGCGAGACCTTCACTTTGACCGTCGCCCAAACGCTGCTCAATTATGCGCTGGGCAACGGCTTCGGAATGCTCTCGATGTGGGCCGCAACCCGCGACTCGCAGTGGCCAACCGTCTCGCCAGGGGCGCAAGACACCTGCGGCGGCGTCACGCAGACGCCGTTGGAGTTCTCGCGGATTTTTCAAGAAGTTCGATCCGTGAACGGAGTGCCCGTTGGTATCCTTTATGCCGCAGGCCAAAGTCGGGTAACTTCTTTCTATTTACAGCTCGACCGCGGAGCCATACATGAAATACGGCGTATCGATAATCCCCAACACGGACATCATGCCAATTACGCAGCTTGCGACGGCGGTGGAAGACCGCGGACTCGACGCGCTGTTTATGGGCGAGCACATCCACATCCCGGTGAAGCCGCGCATTCCCTATCCGCTGCCGACGATGTCCGCGGAGTACCTGCGCGAGCTCGACCTGATTGTGGCCATGTCCGCGGCAGCCGCCGCTACCCGGCGCATCAAACTGGCCAGCGGAGTGTGCCTGGTAACCGCGCACGACCCGATCATCCTGGCCAAGCAATTCGCCAGTCTGGACGTGCTCTCGGGCGGCCGGATAATCATTGGTTTGGGGACCGGGTGGACCTCCGAAATCGAGACCCACGGCACCGCCTTTGAAAACCGCTGGAAGGTTTTTAAGGAACGCGTCGAAGCGATGAAGGCGATCTGGACCAATGAGCAGGCCGAATATCACGGCGAGTTCGTCAACTTCCCTCCGATCTTCTGCCCGCCCAAGCCGGTGCAGAAACCCTATCCGCCCCTTGCTACTTGGGGTGGCAAATCCCGTCACCCGGCATATCGATTACCTGGACGGATGGTTTCCGCCCCGGATGCCGCTGGAGCAGTTCCTGGCGCTGCGGCAGAAGCTGATACGCCGCTTCGAGGCCGCGGGCCGCGATCCACGTTCGTTCCTGATTACCGTTCATCAGAACTTTCCGGAGAAATTTGAAACCGAAAGATCCATGATCGAGGCTTATGAGCGAGCGGGCGTGGAGCGAATCATCTTTAGGCTGACCGGCCTGCCGCCCGAGCAGATTTTGCCGCGGCTCGATCAACTCGCTCGATTGGTACAGGAGTGAAGCGTGATTGATTTGGTTTCGCGCTGAAACTTTAACCGCGCGCTGGCTGCTCTGGATAACCTCTGCCCTTTGGTCGTGAGCCCAAAGGCCGCCAGTGCGCCCGCGCACTGAAGGCGAGCGGGTGAGGGTCCTTAACGTCCGGCGCTATTTTTCGGCGCCGGACGTCACAATTCTGATGTCTGGCGCCGCAAAAGGCGCCAGACGCTGCGGACCATCTCCCGGCGCTACGCGCCGACCTCTCCCCCTCCGGGGCGAGGTTATCCAGAATTCGACACACGCATCGGGGGTGGGAACAGAATTCATTCCGGCGTTGGAGCTGCACGCTCTCGATCAGCCGGCCTTGGCAACCTCCGGCTGAGCCTTCTCTGGCTCGGCTGTTTCCTTTTGGGACTTCAGACCAAAATGGCTGACCATCGCGCCGTCGGAGCGGATTTCGTAATCCTCTCTGTACCAGGGTGTCTGCGGTTCGACGCGCCGCTTCATCGCCGCCTCGATCACCGGCTCGAGCAGCGCGGCTTTCTTTTTGGCGCGCTTCTCTTCGCGCTCCATGAACTCGGGCAGTACTTCCTTGCCGAACAGTTCCAGCGAATCGCAGATGTCCTCGTGTTTCATCTTGCCGAACTGGGCGATCAGGATCATCTGGTCGCAATCGGCGGCTTCGTATTCGAGCAGCACCTTGCGGACGTCGGCCGGCGTTCCAAACGCCAGCGCCGACGGAGCCGGCACCGCGTCCTTGGGCAACGCTTGCTGTTGCGCCCACAGGTCGGTTTTACCCGGGCGATGCACGCCGTCGTAATAAAAATGTTTGATCGAGAGCGAAAAATCGTTGGCGCGCGCGATGCGCCGGGCGCGGTCGCCGTCGCGATCGCACATGAACTGCATCAGAAAGCCCACGTGTGGAGTGACCCGATAGGTCAGCGGCACCGCCTGCTTGAGCATTTCATAATAGTCGGCGGTCCATTTGCGCGCCTCTTCAATCGACACGAAGCCGAAGGTCAGCGCGCCGATTCCAAAGCGCGCCGCGGTGACGATCGACTCCTGGCGCGAGCACGCCATCCACACCGGCGGATGCGGTTTCTGGAGCGGCTTGGGAATTACATTGCGCGGCGGCATGTTCACGTATTTGCCTTGCGCACCGCGAAACGGCTCTTCCACCATCATGCGGGTGGCCGCGATCAGCGCCTCGCGCCACATCGCCCGTTTTTCGGACCGCGACACATGGAACGCGTCGAGTTCGACGAAGCTGGTGGACTCGCCGGTGCCGAACTCAGCGCGTCCGTCGCTTAGCAGATCAAGCGCCGCGACCCGCTCGGCGACTCGCGCCGGATGATTGTAGGCCGGCGGCATCAGACAGATGCCCGAACCGAGGCGAATCCGCTTGGTATGCTGGCTGGCCGCGACCAGGAAACTCTCGCCCGCCGAGGAATGCGAATATTCCTCGAGGAAATGATGTTCGATCTCCCACAGGTGGTCGATACCGATGCGGTCGGCCAGCGCGACCTGCTCAATTCCCTGTTTCCAAATCTTGTGATCCGAATCAGGTCCCCAGGGTTTCGGATTCTGAAGCCATCCCATGAAACCGAACTTCATATTCAACTCCTTTACGCATTTGGAACACTTGTTCTAATCACGGATTATAAAGGCGCGACGCCGTTTGTCAAATAAACCAGCGCCGCGTCCCGCAATGCTCAGCCAATCACCAGTCCCGCCGATACGACTCGTCCTCGCGCGAGCGCACCCCCTGTTTGTACAGATGCGCCGTCGGCATGGTGTCGCCGACCGGCTCGACCCGGCTCCAGTCATAGAGCACCGTGCGGCGGGCGATTTTCCATTGACCGTCGCGCCGCTCGTAGCGATCGACGTAGCGCCCGCCCAATGTCATGTCGGTCATCTTCCCGGCCGGTCCGATGCGATGGTAGGCGACGAAGTAGGCTTCGGCGAAGGCAACGTCGCCGCGCACCTCAACGTACTCGTTGCAGATCGAGTGGTTGGTGACCATGCCTTCGGCGCCTTGCAGGCGGCGCAGTACCCAGGTCACAAATTCCTCGACGGTGCCGCGGAATTCGCCGTGGTCGTCCCAGGCCCCGGGATGGTAGGCGGACCGGATCAAGTCTTCGTCGCAGCGATCGATTCCCCGGCAATAGCGCATCAGGGCCTCGTGGATGGCCTGTTTGTCGAGTAGTTCTCTGACTTCCTGATTGGTGAAGTCCGCCATGAAGCAATCCTCCCGTCTGATTCGTGTTTCAATCAACCTGAAAGACTTCCACGTAGGACAGTCCTTCGCGCGTGCAGTCAAAATAGCTGGAATGAATCCGGCCGCGGCTAATCTCCTTGAGCGGCGGCGTCCCGGTGGCGCGCAGCGCGACCGTCGCCGCGTCGTAATCGGGAACCTTGAACGCGATGTGATGAAGTCCGGGACCGTGCCGTTCGAGGAACTCGCCCAAGGGATTGTTGCCCAACTCGGGTTCGAGCAGTTCGATTTCCACTTGGCCATCGGGTCCCAGATGGCCGACCGCACGCTTCAGATGAAAATCGGACGCAACCGCGATGCCTCTGACTTTGAGATTCAAGGCCGGCCCCTGAACCATCGCGCCGGTTTCGAAGCCGTCGATACCCATCGTGCGATGCAGCCACTGACGCGCCACTTCCAGATCGCGCACGATGTAGGCGACCTGCATAAAGTGCGCGGCCAGCACTTTGTCACCCTCCCCTTCAGCAGCACGCGGCGCCGGCCGCCGATGACCGGCTTCCTCGACGACCTCGATTATCCCGCCCAATGGCGGACAGCGAAAAAACGCGCCGCGCCGATCGCCCGCGTCGTACTCCATCAAAGCCCCGCCTTGCGCGAATAACGGTTCGGTGAATGCCTCCAAATCAGGAACTGCGAATCCGATGTGGTGGATTCCGGCACCCGAGTTCTCCAGGAAGCGGCTCAGGATGCTGTCGCCGCGGATCGGCTGCATTAACTCGATTTCGAGTTCGCCCCGCTGACCGACCGCGGCGGCGCCAAGCTTTAACCTTACGTCGGCACCCGGTTCCGGTCGCGCACAAGTCAGGGCAAGGTCACGCGAGCTGAAGCGGGATATGCCCATCAGCCGGCCGAAGAACTGCGCGGTCGCATCGAGACTTCCGGTCACATAGCCGACGCGGCAAAAATAATCGGCGAGCGGTCTGCTGGCCGCGTTGATAGACATCGCGTTCCTCATCGCTCCTTGCCTTTGAGCCCAGCATTAGCATCGCCGGACCCGACGGTAAACGTGGGGCGGAACCTCCGTCCAACTCCGTCGCTTCACGCCGAGCCCGCATTGAGCCATAATCGCGCCGGGTGCTGGGCAAATCTTCGCTGGACCAGCAACAGGAGGTGAGCCCCAATGGCTCATGAAACCGAGCATATATTGCGCCGCGATGACCTAATCGCGAGCCATTACACGATTTCGGGCGCTGAAGTGATGAAGCCGGCGCGGCATTCTTTCAAGCAACGCGTCGCCGCGGCGGCTTCGGCAGGATTTGCGGGAATCGGATGGACGCCCGACGATTATGATGCCTGTCGCGCCACGGGATTATCCGACACCGACCTGCGCTCGATCCTCCACGATAACGGCATCAGGGCCGCCGAGCTGGAATTCGTCTCCGACTGGGCCCATGGCGGCGACCGCGGCAAGGCGGCGCGCAAAGTCGAAGACCGCATGTATGCGATGGCGGACGTGTTCGGGCCGCGGCATATGAACGTCGGCGAGTTGGGACCGATAGCCGAGATGGAGCCGTTGGAGGCCGCGGCCGAGCGCTTCGCCGCGATGTGCGATCGCGCCGCCGCGCATGGCCTTTTGGTGGCGATCGAATTTCTGCCATGGACGGGAATACCCGATCCGAAAACGGCGTGGGAAATCTGCCGCCGGGCGGGACGCCACAATGGCGGACTGCTCGTGGACACTTGGCATTACTTTCACAGCGGCGCTGACGCGGCGACGCTGCGCCAGGTGCCGGCCGATCGAATTGTCGCGATTCAATTCGACGACGCCGACAAGATTTCCACCAACATGCTGTACGATACGCTGCGGCGCCGCGCACCTGGCGAAGGCATCTTCGACCTCATCGGCTTCATTCGACTGCTGGATGAAATCGGCGTCCAGGCGCCTATCTCGGTCGAGATCATTTCACCCGAGTTGCAGGAACTTCCGATTGAAGAGGCAGCCAGGATTGCGCACGACACCTCGCGTGACGTGATCAACCGCGCCCGCGAGGAAAATTATGACTTGTAGCCTGTAAGATCAGCGGCAAGCAGCGATTGTGGCAGCACCAACCTGAGCAGGGACCGGCCTCGTCTGGTGCATTGACGGCCCCCGGTTAAAAAATGGCGCCGGACGGTCCTGAAGGGGAGGAATCTCCAAAACCGCCCGGCGCCCGGCCATGCGCAGAAGAACTACACTAACTCTGCGCAAAGGCGCCGCGGAAAGCCGTTACTCGGCGGCCGGAGTATTGCCCTGGACCGCAGGCGCGGGATTGCCGGCAGCAATGCGCGCATTTTGGAAGATAGTGCGCGCCTGCTCGTGGCTGCTCTGCCGCAGTGCCGTCATGTTCTTGTACAGATTCTGGGCGGCGCTTAGTTGCTGTGCGTTCAACTGTCCGCAGATTTTGGCTGCGACCGCGTCCTGGTCCTGCAGCACTTTCAGCTTGGCAGCGGAGAGGTTGTTTTCCGCCGTGCTCACATCACCCTTAGTCAGGATGGCCAGGGCCAGATCCTGCTTGGCCGTCTCCGCCGCCTTATGATCGGTGAAGAAGGTGCCCTTTTCACCTTTGAAGATGGTTTTGAGGCCGTCTCGCTGGTCGTGGTTCATGACCGCGATGCAGGCCTTGGCGGCGCCGGATCCATGATGACCGTGATGCCCGCCGAAGCCAAAGGCGTACGCGCCTGTGACCGCAATCAATCCGCTGCCGATCGTAGCGGCCGCCAGGGATAGAATATACTTCCTTGTCATTTGAAAACTCCTTGCCTTCTCGTCGGAACCGCCATTAGTGGCAGCTCTCACCCCTTAGAGACGACGGCTCGTTACGTCCGGTTGACGCCGCATCAAAAGAGAGCGGCGCCTCGATTTGGGGGATAGGGATGGCGGGTCGCCTCCGGGGTGGAACCGCTCGCTCACGCGCGCGGCTCGGAGCACCAGGCATCGAAGTGCTGATGCGGGAAGGTGGGGAACTCCGTATCAGCGTTGCGGCTACCCTGGCGCAGGCGAATTGCGCAAGTAGTGGGCGCTATTTCTCTGGTGCGCGGGCGCTGGAGAGTGCGGCCGGCACCCAGGCCGCAAGCCGATTCCAAAGCTTTGTCCTGGTCGTGGCGAAATTGTGGCAGTGGGCGGCGCCTTCCAGGATAAACAGGGTGACGTCTTTGGAAGCGGAATAAACGGACACTTCGCGATACGGGTCACCGAACGCTTCGCGCTCCGACCAGCCGATGAAAACCGGGCAGGCAATTCTGGCCGCTTCGGCTTTGACGATTCCCTCAACCGTACCCAGGACTCCCAATATTCCGGGCAGGGTGCTGGAGGCCGCCTCGTCGGCTTCGATGACCGCGGCGGGCACGTCTTCCAGATAAAACGCCCGGCGCATCGCCTTGCGCGGGGGTTTCGCATGGCCGTGAAATTGCTCGCGCGCGATCTGACTGACGTGCCGCAAAATCTGGCTCATCGGCGCTGAACCGTCAGGCGGGACAAACGGCACTTCGGCGCTCAGGCCAAACGACAGGTTACCCCATCCCAGAATCGCTACGGCGTCAAAGCTGTTCCATCGCGCCTGCTGGACGGTCGCCAGCAACCCACCCATCGAATGGCCGATACCAACCACTTCAGGCCGCCGGATCGGCGGCAGCGATTTGTGCAGGGTTCCCGACGCCATCTGACGGCGCAACTCGCGCGCAACCACCGCGTTTGCCGCCGCCGCAACCTCGTGCGTGATCGTCAACGGATCCTCCGGAGCGCTGCTTTCTCCCACGCCCAGATGATCGATTGCCGCAACTGCGAATCCGAGCTCAGCCATATGCCGGGCAAAGCTGTATCCGGGATAGCCTGGAACCTCCAGGTGATAATAGGCTTTGCTGTAAGTTCCGCCGGGCAAACAAAAGAGCAACGGGACGTGGTCGTCGAGCTGCGGGGCCGGCGGCAGAAACAGCCATCCGGCAATCGTATGTTTGCCCTCCAGCGAGATTGCGTTGGTCAGATCGAAGCGGAGATCAATGGGCGAAGGCTCAGACATCGAATACTCCTTTGCTTTTGGCACGGCGGCCTTTCGAACTCATCGGGGCGAAAGACTCCACCGCCAGCCGCTTCTCTAATTACTGCAAACCGATCCGCGTTTAAAGTGCATGATCCCGGAAGCGAGCGCTCGCCATCGGAGCGCGTCTGTGGCAAGTTCGGGGCACCGGGGCCGGAGGCGATAATTTGCCGCAACACGCCGGCCACGACGGTTGGAGGGTTTGATAATGGCGGGATTGGTTCAAGGCAAGGTGGCGTTGGTCACTGGAGGCGCATCGGGAATTGGCCGGGCTACATCTGTGATCTTCGCGCGTGAGGGGGCGAAGGTAGCAGTCAGCGACCTCAATCTGGATGGCTGCGAGGAGACCGTCGCAATGATCAAAAAGGCCGGCGGCGAGGCCTTCAGCGTCAAATGCGACGTCTCCAGGACCGATCAAGTGCAGGCGATGGTCGGCCAGGTGGTCAAGACCTATGGGCGGCTGGATTGCGGCTTCAACAACGCCGGTGTCAGCCCCTCCGGCGGGCGCATCGGCGAGGTGCCGGAAGACGACTGGGACTTCGTGATCGCGATCAACCTTACCGGCGTGTGGCTGTGTATGAAGTACGAACTGGCCCAGATGATGGCGCAAGGGGGCGGCACGATCGTCAACACCGCATCCATCATGGGCCTGGTCGGCGAGCGCCGGACCGGCGCCTACTGCGCCGCCAAGCATGGCGTGGTCGGACTCACCAAAACCGCGGCGCTGGAGTACGCCAAGCGCAACATCCGGGTCAATGCGGTGTGCCCCGGCTCGACCATGACCCCGATGATGATGAAGGGGTTCCAACAAGACCCGCGCCGCGAAGAAGCCTACAAAGAGTCGCATCCGCTGGGCCGGCTGGGCACGCCCGAAGATATCGGCGAGGCGGTCATGTGGATGTGCTCCGACGAGGCGTCATTCGTAACCGGCATCGCGCTACCGGTGGACGGCGGCTACATCGCGCACTAGCCGCAACGTGGTTTTTCCGTCTCCTCGTTCATGATCATCCGTGGATGCCGGTAACGGATACGTCCACAGTCACACATTCACCTTGGCGCACAAAGATTTTCTGACTCCCTCTTCTTCTCGTAGGAGAGGGCTGGGGAGAGGTCACCCATACCGATCCGAAGTACGCGATTCGCCCGGGGCCACCGATGCTGCGCGAGAACCGTTTTCCCGAATAATTCGCCTCAAGAACTGTGCCTTCCAAGAGCCGGCCGTTCCTATTGGTCCCGATGCCACCTTGATGTACAGGTAAGCTCATGAAATTTGGAACCTTCATCGCCCAAACTCCAGGTTTCGATCCGGCCGCCGGATCGCGCGCAATCGAAGAGCTTGGTTTCGAATCGGTGTGGCTTGGCGACCATATGGCGCTGCGCGACGACCACGTCGCGCCCTATCCCTATTCACCCAACCAACGCTATCAATTACCGGCCAATTATCCGTTCCCCGATCCGTTCGTGTTTCTTGCCTACGTGGCCGCGGCGACCACCAGCTTGCGGCTGGCCACCGGGGTTTACTTGCTCCCGCTGCGCAATCCCTTTACCACCGCCAAGGCGGTCGCAACGCTCGACGCGCTCAGCCACGGACGGCTCATCTTCGGTGTGGGACTGGGCTGGATGTCCGATGAATTTGAAATGATGGGCAGCAATTTCAAGGATCGCGGCGCCCGCACCGCCGAATACCTGGCGCTGATGACCGAGGTATGGAGCAAGCCGGTCGCGGTTTTCGAGGGCCGCACGGTCAAGACCGCCGGCTTCAGCTTTTATCCGCAACCGGTCCAGCAACCCCATCCGCCGTTTGTGCTGGGCGGCAATACCGACCCTTCGCTGCGGCGCGCCGTGCGCTTGGGTGACGGCTGGTTCGGAATCGCCAGCTCTCTCGATGAAGCCCGCGACCAGCTCGAGCGCCTGGGACAAATCGAACGCGAAGCCGGCCGCCATCCTCAACTTGAGCGCAGCCTGTTGCCGACCTGGAACATCACTGCCGACGACATCAAGGCCCTGGCCGATCTGGGCGTCGAACGCGTGATCGACGCGGGTTTCTTCGGCACCAACGATCCGATGGGACACCTCCGGCAATTCCGGATGCGTTTTGCGCGCGAATTTTGAACCGCGATTACTTCGGTGCGACGGTCATCAGATTGATCGCGTCGCGTCCCGCCTGGTCGGCGAACCACACCACCTCGAGCAGGTAGCCGGGGAAGAGGTCGCAGTCGTAGTAGGTGAACTTCGAACCGCCGGTGTCGCCTTCCAACTCGGGGACCAGGCCGCGCGCGCGAAACGGCTCGACGGCCCGATCGAAGTCGGGAACGAAGAAGCCGATATGATGGAGCCCGGGTCCGTTCTTATCCAGGAACTGCCGGTAAATGTTGTCGCTCTCATCGGGCACGATCAGTTCGATATTGGGGCCCGCGCCGGTGGTTCCGAGCGCGTACGCAATCGAGAAATCGCAGGGTTTGCCTCTCATCCTGGCCTTCGTCACCGCACGCATCGGCGCTTCCATCTGGCCGAAGTGCTTCACACCCATGACCCGCTTGAACCAGGATTGCGCGGCCTCCATGTCGCGCACCACGTAGCAGATGTGGTTGAAATAAGGCGCCAGTCCGTCCGTCAGATCCGCCATACTGGGGTGACCTCAAGAAACGGGTTTTTACGTATGTTAAGGCTCAAAGTGCGTCGATTCCACGGATTTTATCCGTCGCAGGGGCCTGAAACCACCCTTGGCAATCGGTTGGTTGGCATGCCAGCTGTAATCGCCGGTCAGCCAAGGTGATTCCAGCCCAGCGGCGAGACGTGGGGGAGCACAGATTCGTCGATCTGGCCGTGTTGCCTGGGAGTTTTGGAGCGGGGCATGCTCAGCTCGGGCGAGAGGGCCAACCGGGGGACTTAACGCGTCCACTTCTCGCTATCTTTTCGAACCTCAGCGCCAGAAGCGGCACCCGGCGCGTATTGATCACGGCTACTCATGTCTTTTCTTTCCTTTCACAGAGGGCACCTTCTCCATCTTGTCCAAGTGTTGCTCCAGGGCATCGACGTGCTTTGACCAGAAGCGTCGGAAGGGAACGAGCCATGCGTCGAGCTCCATGAGCGGCTCCGGTCTCAGTCGATAGAGGCGCCGCTGCGCTTCAATTCGTGATTCCACGAACCCAGCCTCCCGCAGCACTCGCAGGTGCTTGGAGACGGACGGCTGCGACAGTCGAAGCTCGCGCTCGAGCTCGCCCACGGAGCGCTCAGACGAGAGCAGCAAGCTCAAGATGGCCCGTCTGTTGGGCTCCGCGACGATGGCAAACGATGATTCCACGGTAGACATATAGCCGAACGTTTATATTCCCGTCAAGTCATACTCTGCGAACCAGGTCTCGCCACGCCTTCAGGGCTGCCAGTCGCAAGCCAACGAGTCGAGCGGGCCGAGCAAAGTTGCGCCGCGCAACCTTGCCATGCCTTTCGAAGTCAAAGCACCAGCTCGAAGAACAACGTCCCCGCCACCGGGTTCGCGTTGTACGGCGCGATGGGCCTAAAGCCTGGCGACCTGTTAGCGCCGCCGCCTCTTCATCGACGGCGGCGTGTCCAACCTCATCCTCGCATAGACTCGCCTAACCGGGGATAAGGCGCATGAACGGCCTTTCGACGTCTGGTAACGCAGAGTATGTCAAATTCCGCGGCGGACGCGACGCGCTGGGTCCAGTATTCCCACTATTCGCTCGTTGCGACTGTCGAGGCCATCTTCAACCTGGGTACGCTCGGGCGCAACGACACCTCCGCCACCCCGACCTGTTCAGGGGCGCAATCCCTTAGGACTTCGCTTTCTTCGAAGGTTTCGATTTGCCAGAACTGTTTAGGGCGACCGCTTGGCGAACGAGCGCCTTGAAGGCGGACTCGTCAACTTCTTCTCCTTCGTGGATGTCGATCGCGCGGCGTACGTTTCCGTCGAGACTCGAGTTGAAGAGACGGGCCGGATCCTTCAGAGACGCGCCCTTGGCGAAGGTAAGCTTCACGACATTCTTGTAGGACTCGCCAGTGCAGATGATGCCGTCGTGCGACCAAATCGGAGTGCCCATCCACTTCCACTCCTCGACGCTGTCCGGATCTGCTTCGTTGATGAGCTTGCGCATTCTGCCAAGCGTTTCCCCGCGCCAGTCCCCGAGTTCGGCGATTCTTTTCGAGATGAGTTCCGATGCCGACTGGCCTTGGCTCGCGCCCGACTTTTTCATGTTCTCATCCTGGAGGTTCCAGATATATTTCATTTGCAAGACAGTGGAGGATAGTCATGTGAGACTTCAGAGCAATGTTACGGTGGGTATCTGAGCGGAAATAGCCGGCATTTTACGCCTGCCACCCCTTCGGCGCCGAATCGGGAAGATGCCTTAACGTACGTAAAAAATTCGTTTCTTGAGGTCACCCCATACTCGGGCCTCCATCCGTTCTGCTGGCAGTATCATACTCCCCGATCCGGTATCAAAGCCGCGGCCTTACTCATCCCCGATTTTGCCTGCCTGGTCATGGTGATGCATAATGGGCCGCACGGGCGCCGCGCCCCGGGAGAAGATCGCGATGGCTTATAGCGAGATCATTTACGCCAAGCAGGACAAGGTTGCGTTGGTGACCCTCAACCGGCCCGACCGCATGAACGCCATCACGCCGACCATGGTCGACGAACTCAACGACGCCATTGGCGCGGCGGAGCGCGATCCCGAGGTCGCCGCTATTGTCATCACTGGATCGGGCAAGTCGTTTTGTCCGGGGATGGACATGGGAGTCTTGCAGGCTGCCGCTGAGCGCAAAAAAAGCGACCAGATGGACAAGCCGGCTTTGAAAATCGATATCAATCACCACAACGTGTTCGGGTTCCTGCTCAAGGCGCGCAAACCCATTATCGGCGCGCTCAACGGCAACTGCGTTGGAATGGGCCTGAGCATGGCGCTTTACTTCGATATCAGGATCGCAGGCGAAGGCACGCGCCTGAGCGCGATTTTCGTGCGCCGGGGACTATCGGTCGAGCACGGCGCCAGTTGGTTGCTGCCGCGTCTGGTGGGTATCTCGCACGCGATGGATTTAGCTCTGACCGGACGTATTGTGGGCGCCCCGGAAGCTCTGCAGATGGGCCTCGTCAGCCGGGTAGTTCCCGACGATCAGCTGTTGGCGACGGCATTGGAAGCGGCGAAGGATATCGCGACCAACTGTTCGCCCACCGCGATGGCGGAGGCCAAGCGGATGCTCTGGGAGCATCTTACCGCCACCTACCAGGACGCCACTAACGACAGCACCGCGATCATGAACAGCATGTTCAAGCAAGGCGACTTCAAGGAAGGGGTAATGGCCTTCGTGAAAAAGCGGCCACCCAACTTCAAACCGCTCTAGTCCCCTCGCCCAACAGTCTCTAAAGAACAAGGCCGCAAGCGCTACTCGATCCCGTAGCGTTTGCGCTTGCGCCACAGGGTCGCGACGCTGATGCCTAAAGTGTCGGCCGCTTCCTCCAGCGTGACCGCGCTGCCGAGCACGCGGCGGATGTGATCGCGCTCCACCTCTTCGAGTGAGGCCGAAGTCTCGGGCGCCGAATGCGGGGCGGGTTGCGACCGGAAGATGCTGTCGGGCAGGTCCTCCTGGTTGATGGTTTCGCCCCGGCTGAGCACCACCGCCCGTTCGATTGCGTTGCGCAACTCGCGCACGTTACCCGGCCATCGATAACGGCATAGCGCCTGCGCCGCTTCAGGGGAGAAGTTCAGTGCGGTGCGGCGGTTGCGCATGGCGGCGGCGGACAACAGGCGTTGCGCCAATGGCAGGAGATCCTCGGGCCGTTCGCGCAACGCCGGAACCGCCAGCGCGATCACATTAAGCCGGTAATAGAGGTCGTCACGAAAGCGCCCGGCAGCCACTTCCTGCTCGAGGTCGCGATTGGTGGCGGCGATTATCCGGGCGTCGACCTCGATCGTCGCCGCTCCTCCCACCCGCTCAAAGCGCCGCTCCTGGAGGAAACGCAGCAGCTTGGCTTGCAAAGGCACCGGCAAGTCCGCGATCTCGTCAAGGAAGACGGTGCCGCCATCGGCGGCTTCCAGCCGCCCGGGCTTGTCCTTGATCGCGCCGGTAAAGGACCCGCGAACATGGCCGAACAATTCGCTTTCCAGCAACTGCTCGGACAGCGTGGTGCAGTTGACCACCACGAACGGATGGCCGGAGCGCGGACTCCATCCGTGAATCTCGCGGGCCAGAACGTTCTTGCCGGTACCGCTTTCGCCGAGCAGCAGAATCGTGGCTTCGCTGGCGGCGGCCTGGCGGGCAGTGTCCACCAGTGCGCGCATCCGCACGCTGCGCGATTCTATCAGCGGCAGTTCTTCCAGTACCGCGGCGCGCAAGACGCGATTTTCGGCGCGCAGGTTCTTAAGCTCCAGCGCGCGGTTGACTACATGCTCGACTTCTTGCAGCGAGAAGGGCTTGCTCAGGTAATCGGTGGCGCCGCCCTTCATCGCCGCGACCGCGTTTTCTACCGTGGCGTAAGCGGTCATCAGGACCACCGACGCCTCGGGAAAGCTGCGCTTGATTTCCTTGAGCAGTTCCAGGCCGTTCATCTCGGCCATGCGAAAATCGGTCAGGACTAAATCGACACCGTCGGAGGCGGCCAGCAGGTCCAGCGCTGCGCGCGCGTCACCGGCGGTCTGCACCTGATGGCCGCAGGATTGGAAGAACGTCTCCAAACTGCGGCGGATGTTCTTTTCGTCGTCAACTATGAGTAACCTGGCCATCGTAGGTCTCCGCCGGCAACTCCACCGTGAACTCGCTTCCGTCGGCGGAACTCTCCACGAATATACGCCCACCGTGCGCCTGCACGATATCCTTGACGATCGACAGGCCCAGGCCCCCCATCCCGGTATCCATCCCGTCGGGATTCCATTGTGCGAAGCGCTCGAAAATATGCTCCCGAATCTGCGGCGCGATCCCCGGTCCGCTGTCCCGCACCCTGAGACGAACACCATCTTCCGAGCGCTGAGCTGAAACGCGGATGGTTCCGCCCGGCGGCGTGTAGCGCATCGCGTTACCCACCAGGTTGGATACCACCCACGAAAGTTTCACCGGATCGCCCATGACGTGCAGATCCGGTCCGCCAATCAGGGCATCCAACCGCACCTCCTTCTCTTCGGCCTGAATCCCGAAACTCTTGACCACCGAACCGGTCAACTGGCTGAAATCCAACGGCACGCGCCGAATCGCGATCGCCGCGGCCTCACCGTGGGCAAGGCCGAGCAGGCTGTCGGCGATTTGGCGCATCCGCCCCGCTTCCTCGCGGATAGTATCGACCATCTCGCGCTGCTTGGGATCGAGATTGGCCTTGCTGCGGTCGAGCAATTCGGCGGCTAACGCGAGCGAAGTCAGCGGCGTCTTGAGTTCATGAGAAAGCGTCGCGACCAGGTTGGTGCGCGCCCGATCCTTGTCGCGCAGGTAGGTGATGTCCTGCAGAATCAGGATCGTCCCGAACGAGGGGCCATCGTCGCCATGTCGCAGCGGTACCGGCTTGAGCAAATAGGTGTGATCGCGTCCGCGCACGTGCAGATCGACTTCGACCTGACGCACGTCGGCCGAGCCCCGGGTCTCGGCCAGCGCCGCCCGGATGCGCAGGTAGTGGGGATGACTGCTGTCAAGATCGTCGAACGGGCTGCCCAGGGCGGCTTCGCGCTCGACCCCCAGGATAATCGCCGCCAGCTCGTTGATGTGGGCGACGGTGCCGTTGGGGTCGAGCATCACGATCCCATCCTCCAGGCTTTCGATAATCGCCTCGGTCTTGCTCTTCTCGTAAATCAGGCGATCGACGTTTAACTTGTCGAACTCCTCCAACCGTTGCGCCATCCGGTTGAATTCCGAGGCCACCGCCTGTAGTTCGGCTACATTCTGTTCACCCAGCCGCAACGACGGTCCGCGCAGACTGAAGCTGCGCAGGCGGTCGGTCAACTCGGCGAGCGGCTTGGAGATGGTCCATGAAAGGGTCCAGGACAACGCGATGCCGATTAAAAACAGCGCCGCCAAACCGGTCGCGTACTCGTAGGCCAGCCGTTTGCCCAACAGGATGGAGCGGCTGTCGGCACGAAACATCGCCAGCTTGTTCATCGCGATGAGGTCATCGAGCCGGCCGTGAAGCTGGGTAAATTCCGGGTCGCGGGGAATCTTTGGGTCGTGATCCAGTTCGTCGAAAAGCCGCTGGCCGCGTTGCTGGATCTCACTGGCCAGCTCGCTTTCACCCGGTTCCGTAATATCGCTGAGTTCGATGCCGATCCAGTGCATGAACGCTTTGCGGTTAGGCTGGAGGGCCGTGCCAAGGCTGCCGTCGCGCTGCGCAAGCTGCACCGCAGACAGCGCCGCATGCATGTGCTGTGCGGCTTCGATACTGATGTAATTGCGGTAAAGCGTGGTCCGAATCGCACTGCCCAGCCGGTAAACGCTGGGCAGCGCGATTATGCCCAGGAACCAGCGCGATGGCCAGCATCAGCAGCGTGCCATTGCGAATCCTGCTACTTAACGGGGGCGCCTTCATCGTGATTGGTTACTCCGGCCAGACGCGCCACGGCATTTGGCCCCGATCATGGCTACTATTGTCTGCCGCGGCGGCTTCGAGCAAAAGAGCCGCGCACCCGGCACCAGCAATGTTGTGATGTAACAGAGCAGGCGTTCGTAGCCAGGGCCTCTCTCTTTGTTCGAGTGGAAAGAAGCACTGGCCGCAACTCAATACCGGACTACTGACCTGGATCAGGCAGCGTCCTCGGCCTGGATACCGGCCGCACTATTTGGCGGACATGCTCGGCGTGACGGTATCCACCCGGCCCCCTTTTACCGGCCGCAGGTTTCTGGTCACGGCCTTTTTGTAAACCGGCTGCCGGTGCTCGGTGGCGTCGTAGCGCGACCGCACGCAGGGGCCGTCCACGAAGGTCTGAACGCGCGCGGCGTTAAGCGGCCGCGGCAGAGATCCACCAAATTCATCCAGGGCGTTCACCATGCCCCTGTCCTCGACCATGAACTTCCAGCCACAGCGCAGGCAGGAGTAACGGTAGCGATGGGGTTTGAACCAGCCCACCGCCTGGCCAAGGTCCTCGATGAAGTAATCGTGTTTCATCGCGATGCTCCCGTCCAGCCCGGAAAACCAACGCTCCGACGCTCGCTCATCCGCTTGTGCAGCGCCGAACAAGTTCAAAACCCGCGACATAACATCGCCGCAGCAGCCCATGTGTTTACTCAGCCTCAGTTGGCCGCGCGCCAATTCGCGCGTTTCCCAACAGGGCTACAGAGCACAGGGCGTGCCGTCTAAAACGACGCGATAAATGAAGGGTTTTTATGCGAGCGACGGGAGTTGGCATTTCAGATTGCACGAAGCATCTTTGCACTTTGAAATACCTTGGTCCGCGCTTCCCAATGACAGGCACACGATCACGCCTTCGCGAACGCTTGCCGGCAACCTCAGCACTTTTCCGGCGTTGCTCATTTTTCTTCCTCGTCAGCGTCGCTGACGATGTGGACGTCGAAGTCACGAGCCCGGTCGATCAGCCGCCGCATCGTGGAACGATCAAACAGATGACTAAGCAGCCCCGGGCGCGTGCGTCCGACCATGATCCGGGTGATGCGCTTGTCGTTGGCGAAGTCCAGAATCGCCTGGACCACGTCGGTGGACTTCAGCCACACCACCTCGGCGCCGAGGTCGGCGGCCAGGTTGATCGAATCGAGCAAGGCGCGGAATTCGGCCGTGCTGATCTTCTGGGTGGATTCCGACGGCGTCTCGACGTGAACCGCGTACCAGTCGACGTTGAGTTCGCCGGCGGTGCGGCAGGCTTTGCGCAGGAGCTGCTGGCTGCTGCCCTGACGCGAGGACAGGCACACCATGATGCGCTCTTCCAGCGCCGGCCGGCGGCCACCCTCGCGCTTGATCAGTTCGCGCTCCTCGCGCTTGCGCCGCTGGTCGCGCGCCACCTCGCGCAAGGCCAGCTCACGCAATGCTCCGAGATTGGCCGGCTTGAAGAAGTTTTTGAACGCTTTTTCAACCTGGTCGGGCGGATAGATTTTGCCCTCGCGCAGGCGTTGGCGCAGCGCCTCGACCGAGATGTCAACGTCGATAATCTGGTCGGCGCGCGTCAGGAACGAATCGGGTACGGTCTCGCGGACTTCAACCCCGCTGATGCGCTTGACCACCGGGGCGATACTTTCCAGATGCTGGACGTTGAGCGCGGTAATTACGTTGATGCCGGCGGCCAGCAACTCCTCGACGTCCTGATAACGCTTGTGGTTGCGCGAGCCCGGCACGTTGGTATGGGCCAGCTCATCGACCACCACGTACTCCGGCTTGCGCGCCAAAATCGCGTCGACGTCCATCTCCTTGAGGACGGCGCCGCGATGGGAGATCTCGCGCAGCGCAATCCGTTCCAGGTCGCCGATCAGCGCCGTGGTCTCCGCGCGCTGATGGGGCTCGATCAGGCCCAGTACCACGTCGTGATCCTGGGCGCGCAACTGATGGGCCTCTTCGAGCATCCGGTAGGTCTTGCCCACCCCGGCAGCGCCGCCCAGGTAAATCTTGAGCTTGCCCTTGGACGCTTCGGCTTCAAGACCCAGGAATGATTCGGGATCGCGGCTCTCTTGTTCGGCCATACAGCAGGATAGATCTGAATCTGATGCCCTCTCCCTGACCAGGGAGAGGGTGCAGGCACGCCTGCAATTTAGTTACGCATACCACAATTTGCTGCCGTGGCAATCCAAACGCACAGACGTCACACACCCCCAGCTCGCGCTTCCAGCGGATGTTTTGCTACTGGCGGGCTTGACGCGCCAGCGGTGCGGCCTGGTCCAGCGCGAGATTGAGCCGCACCACATTGACGCCGGCCTCGCCCACGATTCCCAGCCAGCGCTCGCGAGTCGATTGTTCAACCAGCTTGCGCACCTGCTCTTCGCTGAGCCCGCGGACCTTGGCGATTCGCGCCACCTGGATATCGGCGGCAGCCGGGCTGATCTCGGGATCCAGACCGCTACCCGAAGTGGTCACGAGGTCAATGGGAACCTGCTTTGGAGAAAGCCCGGGGTTTTCCTCGAGCACGCCTTTCAGCCGGGACTTTACCGCTTCGATCAGAACTTTGTTAGTAGGTCCGAGGTTTGAGCCCGAAGAGGCGCTGGCGTCGTAGCCCTTGTCGCCCGCAGCCGAGGGGCGGCTGTGAAAGTAGCCCGGCACGCCGAACCGCTGTCCGATCAGGGAGGAGCCCACCACCTGGCCGTTGCTTACGATAAGACTGCCCTTGGCCTGGGAAGGAAACACCACGTGGGCTATCCCCACCATCACCAGCGGATAAAGCAGGCCGGTCAAAACGGTTAACACGATGGTCATCTTGATGGCGACGAGTAAGGGACGCATGGGAGGTCTCCTTCAGGCCAGATGCAGTGCCGCGACCGCGAGGTCGATCAGCTTGATCCCGATAAACGGGACGATTACGCCACCCAGCCCGTAGATCAGCAGGTTGCGGCTCAAAATCGCGGCGGCGCCCAGCGGCCGGTAGGCGACGCCCCGCAGCGCCAGCGGGATCAGCGCGACGATGATCAAGGCGTTGAAGATGACCGCCGACAGGATTGCGCTTTGCGGCGTGGACAGATGCATGATGTTGAGCGACTGCAATTCGGGATAGCCGAGCACGAACATCGCGGGAATTATGGCGAAGTACTTGGCCACGTCGTTCGCGATCGAAAAGGTGGTCAGCGCGCCGCGTGTGATCAGCAACTGCTTGCCGATCTCCACGACCTCCATGATCTTGGTGGGATTGGAATCCAGGTCCACCATGTTGCCGGCCTCGCGCGCCGCCTGGGTGCCGGCGTTCATTGCGATGCCGACGTCGGCCTGCGCCAGCGCCGGAGCGTCGTTGGTGCCGTCGCCGATCATCGCGACCAGCTTGCCTTCCGCCTGCTCTTCGCGAATCAGCCGCAATTTGGTCTCCGGGGTGGCCTCGGCGCGGAAGTCATCCACCCCCGCTTCGCCGGCGATTGCGGCCGCGGTCAAGGGATTATCGCCCGTGATCATCACCGTGCGCAGGCCCATCGCGCGCAGCCGCGCGAACCGCTCCTTGATGCCCTCTTTGATGATGTCCTTCAGATGGATGACGCCCATCACCTTGGGGCCGTCCGCAACCACCAGCGGAGTACCACCGTTGCGGGCGATTTCCTCAACCACACGCGTCAGTTCGGCCGGCACCACCCCACCGCTTTCACGGACATATTTGGCAATCGAATCGGCCGCGCCCTTGCGAATTCTGCGGTCCCCGAGGTTGACGCCGCTCATGCGGGTCTGGGCTGAGAAGGCTATGAACTCGGCCTCCTGATCCGCAAACGTGCGACCCCGCAGATCGTATTCACGCTTGGCCAGCACCACAATTGAGCGGCCCTCGGGCGTTTCGTCGGCGAGCGAAGCCAATTGGGCGGCTTCGGCCAAGTCATGCGGGCCGACATCAAGCATCGGGATGAACTCGGTCGCCATCCGGTTGCCCAGCGTGATCGTGCCGGTCTTGTCCAGCAACAACGTATCGACGTCGCCGGCGGCCTCCACGGCGCGCCCCGACATCGCCAGCACGTTATGCTGCACCAGGCGATCCATGCCGGCGATTCCGATGGCGGAAAGCAACCCGCCGATAGTGGTTGGAATCAGGCAGACCAGCAGCGCGACCAAAACCGGCAGCGACAGCGCGGTGCCGCCGTAAAGCGCGAATGGATAGAGGCTGACGCACACCAGCATGAAGATGATAGTCAAGCCGGCGAGCAGGATGCTGAGCGCGATTTCGTTGGGGGTTTTCTGACGTTGCGCGCCTTCCACCAGGCCAATCATGCGATCCAGGAAGGTCTCACCCGGGTTGGCCGTGATTCGCACCTTAATCCAATCCGAGATGACCGTGGTGCCGCCGGTCACGGCGCTGCGGTCGCCGCCGCTCTCGCGAATGACCGGGGCCGACTCTCCGGTAATGGCGGCCTCATTGACCGCCGCCACCCCTTCGATAATCTCGCCGTCGCCGGGGATAAGGTCGCCGGCCCGCACCATCACCACGTCGTCGCGGCGCAGGGAGGTGGCGGGCACGTTGATTTCGTGCCCGTCGCGCAACAGCACGGCCTGAGTCTCCGTACGCGTCTTGCGCAGATTATCGGCCTGGGCCTTGCCGCGCCCTTCGGCCATCGCTTCGGCGAAGTTCGCAAACAGCACCGTGAACCACAGCCACAGCGCGATTTGCAATTCGAAAGCGACGAGGCCGGAATGGCCGCTGAAGATGTTCCGGGCCAGGATCAGGGTCACCGCCGCCGCGGTGACCTCAACCACGAACATTACGGGATTACGCGCCTGGATACGCGGGTCGAGCTTGCCAAGCGAATCGAACATCGCGCGTTTGACTATGTTTGATTCCCACAGCGGAGTAGCTTTGCGTTCAGTCATTTTAGGTTCACTCTGATTATCAAGTGCGGGTAGCCAATGGTTATTTGGTCAGTATAGTTTTCCGCTGACCATCGCCAGGTGCTCGACGATTGGTCCCAGCGAATCGGCCGGGAAGAAGGTCAGCGCTGCGACGATCAGGATCACCCCAACCAGCAGCACCACGAAGATCGGACCGTGAGTGGGAAAGGTGCCGGCGCTTTGCGGCACCGATCTTTTGGGCGCCAGCGACCCGGCCAGTGCCAGCGCCGGAATCATCATCATGAAGCGCCCGAACAACATGCTGAAGGCGAGCAGCCAGTTGTAGAACGGGGCATTGGCATTCAGCCCGCCGAAGGCCGAACCGTTGTTAGCTCCGGCCTCGCTGAACGCATACAGAATTTGCGAAAAACCGTGCGGGCCGGGATTGGAAATTCCGGCCAGACCGGCCTTGGTGACGACCGCAATGCCAGCCGGCAACAGGATCACGGTGGGAAAAATCAAGACGTAGAGCATCGCGAGCTTCATCTCGCGGCCCTCGATCTTCTTGCCCAGGTACTCCGGCGTCCGCCCCACCATCAGGCCGGCGATGAACACCGACAGGATCGCCATCACCAGCATCCCGAACAGGCCCGAGCCGACGCCGCCGAAAATGATCTCACCGATCTGAATGTTGAGCAGCGGGATGAAGCCGCCCAGGGGGGTGAAACTGTCGTGCATGGAGTTGACCGCGCCGCACGAGGTGTCGGTCGTAATCGTCGCCCACAAGGCGGAGTTGACGATTCCGAAGCGGACTTCCTTGCCTTCGAAATTGCCGCCGCTTTGAGTGGCGGTGGCGGCCTGGTTGATGCCCATCGCGGCGAAGTTCGGATTACCGCGCTGCTCGGCCCAAATCGCCGGCGCCACGCCCATCAAAAACAGGACCCCCATAGCAGCAAATAGCGCCCATCCCTGGCGCCGGTCCCCCGCCATCTTGCCAAACGTGTGGGTCAGCCCGGCGCTGATTACGAAGATCGCCAGCATCTCCAGCAGATTTGAAAGCGGGGTAGGATTCTCATACGGATGGGCGGAGTTGGCGTTAAAGAAGCCACCGCCGTTGGTACCCAACTCCTTGATGATCTCCTGCGACGCCACCGGCCCCTGGGCGATTACCTGCTCGGACCCTTCCACGGTTTTGGCGTGGACGTAGGGGCTGAAATTTTCCGGCACTCCCTGCCACACCAGCACCAGCGTTCCGACCACACAGATGGGCAACAAAACCCACAGGATGGCGCGGGTCAGATCGACCCAGAAATTGCCCAGGGTCCTGGCGCTGCGCCGCACGAAACCGCGGATCACCGCGATTGCAGCGGCGATACCCGCCGCGGCGGAAACGAAGTTGTGAAACGCCAACCCCGCCATCTGGGTCAGGTAACTCATGGTGGACTCGCCCGCATAAGCCTGCCAGTTGGTGTTGGTGGTGAAGCTGGCCGCGGTATTGAAGGAGAGGTCCGGCGATGGCGCTCCGAAGCCCTGCGGATTGAGCGGCAGGAACTGTTGCAGCCGTTCCATCCCATAGAGCAACAGCATCCCGGCCAGGCTGAACAGCAGCATCGCGACCGCGTATTCCGACCAGGTCATCTCGGTGCCGGGATGCACGCCGCACAACCGGTAGATAGTGCGCTCGACTGGCCTCAACACCGGATCGAGGAACGTACGCTCCTCGGAGAAGACCCGGGCCATGTAGAGCCCAATCGGGACGCTCAGGACCGTAACCAGGACTGCGAACAGTCCCACTTGGACAATGGCATTGGAAAGCATCGGTGTTCCGTTTCCGTCAGAACTTTTCGGGACGCAGCATCGCGTACACCAGGTAGGCGGTCAGCCCGACCGCCATCACCAGGCCCATCACCAATTCCCATGGCGTCATAGTCTTTCGCACCCCCGAACGTAGGCGAGGCTGATCAGGAAGAAGACCATCGTGGCAACGATAAACAAGAGGTCGAGCATGCCGATCCTCATGAGCAAATTCCTTGCCGTACAAAAAAGCATGGTAATTGCTTGGATTTGTGCGATCTGCGGGGATCTTCCCGTTCACATTGCAAAACCTTGCGCTTTTCAATTTGAAAAGTGAAGAGTGATTTGCATTCTGATCAACGCGCAACAACGCCGCGATGCATCCTGATCTTCGCACCCGTAAGCGAGGTCTCGGGACAGATGCATCCCAAAGCGATATTTGCGTAGAATGACCCTGCTATCGGCGCCGGCTGACGGGCGCAATTACAAGTTGGAAAGGCAATTATGGATTCTGAACGGCTGGGAGTTTCGTCTGCACTTGAAACATTGAGTGGACCCGCGGCGGTGGCGCTGACCCGCAAGATGGAGGAGTTGGGCTATGGCACGCTATGGATCGGCGAGGCGGTAGTCGGCCGCGACCCTTTCGCGATGGCCGCATATCTGCTCAGCCACACCGAACGGATCAAGATCGGCCTATGCGTCGCCAACGTATGGAAGCGCGAAGCGGCTACCACCATCAACGCGGCCCGGACCCTGGCCAGCCTGTTCGAGAACCGCTTCATCCTGGGCGTCGGCGTGAGCCATCAGAAATTCGTTGACCGCTACGGGATGCATTACGAAAAGCCCTACCAGTTCATGCGCGAGTACGTGGCGCGGATGAAAGCGGCGCCGTTTCTGGGGCCGAAGCCCAAGCAGGAACCGCCGCTTATGATAGCGGCCCAGATGCCGCTGATGATGAAGCTCGCGCGCCAGACCGACGGCGTTTTTGTCACCTTCGCTCCTCCCGAGCTGACCGCCCGCGCCCGCGCCGCGATGGGACCGCAGCGGCGCGTGTACGTGATCCAGGCCTTCACCCTCCATACCGATCCGGCCAAAGCCCGCGCCATCGGCAGGCAATACACCGCCTTCTATTCGCGGCTGCCCAACTATCGCAACTGCCTGATGTCGATGGGCTTTGGCGAGGATGACTTCAAGGATGGCGGCAGCGACCGCCTGATTGACGCGATTGTCGCCTGGGGGTCGGAAGAGGCATTGCATGATCGGCTGCAGGCGCAGTTCAAGGCGGGCGCCGATCACGTCAATGTGCTGGCGCTGTCGGACGCCAACGCCGGATCCGGACAATCCCAGGCCGACGAGGCGGTGTTACGCGTGCTGGCGCCGGGATGGAAGCGCACTTCGGCTCCGTAGCGAGGCGCGCAGGCGCCGCGCCGCCATTGCCGCCCATCAGCTTATATGTGTACTATCGCGGCGAATGCTTAAATAAGAGTCAACTGCTTCACAACTCCGGGAGGAAACGGCCATGGCGGATTTTAAGTTGAGCGGCGGATGCTTTTGCGGCGCGGTGCGTTATACCATTACCGCGCCCGCGGTCGATACGCATCACTGCCATTGCAGCATCTGCCGCAAGTTCCACGGTGCGATTTTCGTCACGCTGTCGATCTTTCCGCGCAACGCGTTCACCTATGACAAGGGAACCGCCAACCTCGGCACCTACAATAGCTCGGAAAAGGTCCATCGCCATTTCTGCAAGACTTGCGGCTGTCCCATCTCACTGGACCTGGTGGACAACCCCGACGTTATCGCGGTCGCTACCGGCACTATCGACGGCGGCGCCTGGCCCGGCTCGCCCAAGGAAGAGCTGCGCCACGCTTACGCAACGTCGAAGGTGGGCTGGCACGAAATCACCGATAAGCTGCCGCAGCACGAAGGTTTTTAGGGTCCGCGCGCGATCTTCGCTCGCCCGCAATCCCCCTGGGACAGGGCTAAGGCATAGACGCTAGCTCAAGGTCCAAGCCAGTGGGGCGGGCGTCCCTGCCCGCCGCTCAGCCACGTATGGGTCGCGTCCATGGCGGGCGGGGACGCCCGCCCCACTGACCTGTCATCACTCCGGCTAATAGACGATCACGCTTCTGATCGATTTTCCCTGATGCATCAGGTCGAAAGCTTCGTTGATCTGCGGCAGCGGCAGCTTGTGGGTGATCAGGTCGTCGATGTTGATGCGGCCTTCCATGTACCAGTCGACGATCTTCGGCACGTCGCGGCGTCCCTTGGCGCCGCCGAACGCGGTGCCCTTCCAGGTGCGCCCGGTCACTAATTGAAACGGCCGGGTTGAGATTTCCTGACCCGACGCCGCCACCCCGATGATGACGCAGGTGCCCCATCCGCGCTGGCAGCATTCCAGCGCCTGACGCATCAGCTTGACGTTGCCGACGCATTCGAAGGAAAAATCGGCGCCGCCGCCGGTCAGATTGACGATGTACGGCACCAAGTCGCCGTCCACTTCGCCGGGATTGATGAAATGGGTCATGCCGAAGGTCTCGGCGATGGCCTTGCGCTGCGGATTCAGATCGACCCCGACGATCATTCCGGCCCCGGCCAACCGCGCTCCCTGGATGACGTTGAGCCCGATTCCCCCCAAACCAAAGACCACCACGCGATCCCCGACCTGAACTTTCGCGGTATTGATCACGGCGCCGATTCCGGTCGTGACCCCGCATCCGATGTAACAAATCTTGTCGAAGGGCGCGTCCTCGCGGACTTTGGCCAAAGCGATTTCGGGCACCACCGTGTAATTGGCGAAAGTCGAAGTGCCCATGTAGTGATGGACCAGCTTGCCGTCGAGTGAAAAGCGGCTGGTGCCGTCGGGCATCACGCCGCGTCCCTGGGTTTCGCGAATCGCGGTACAGAGATTGGTCTTTCCCGACAGGCAGGAGGGACAATTACGGCATTCGGGCGTATAGAGCGGGATCACGTGGTCGCCCGGCTTCAGCGTGGTCACGTTGGGCCCGGTCTCGACGACCACGCCGGCCCCCTCGTGTCCCATGATACACGGGAAGAGTCCCTCGGGATCCGCGCCCGACAGCGTATAGGCGTCGGTATGGCACACGCCCGTCGCCTTGATTTCGACCAGCGCTTCGCCGGACCGGGGACCTTCCAGGTCGACCTCGGTAATTTCCAACGGCGCACCCGCCTTATAAGCCACTGCGGCCCTGACTTTCATCGCACACCTCCCGGGCAAGCGCCTGCGGGCGAGCTAATTTTTATCGCTCATCGGATTAGAAGGAAAGGCCCGCAAACAAGCCTGATTATGCCGGCATCATGTTATTCGGAACTGTGCCGGTATGTGGCGCTGCCCGATCCCGTCAGCCGCTGACAAGCTCTTTGCCCGCGCGGCGTACGGCACTAACAGAATTTCCGCCATCCATGATGTGCGATGTGCGCAATGGGCGACAGTTCCCGCAAATCAACCGGCAAGGGTCCGGCGCAGATTGATCTCAGTACGATCGAGGAACTGGCCGACGGTGACGCCGCCGCGCTGACCGAACTGATCGCGATGTTCAAGCGCCATACCATCGAAGCGATCGCCAAGACACGGCTGGCAATCCGTGCAGGAGAACTGCGCGATGCGGCGCAGATCGCTCACACCTGTATCGGCTTCACGGCCACGCTCGGTCTGACCACGATGGTGCCGATTCTGCGCCAACTGGAGCAGACCGCGCGCACGCAGCGATTGGAGAAACCGCGGCTGAAAGAATTGACCCGCGTGGTTCAGAAATGGGAGCGCGAGTTCGCGCGGGTGGAAAGCGTCCTGCAGACGAGAATCAATCGGTCCAGCACACCCTGAGCTCGAAATCTTTGCGCCTTCTCCCGGTTCAGTCGGCGGCGCGGTGGACGAGTTTTGTGCCGGTCCGGGGGCGCGCTGCACCACCTTCCTTAACCCCGGCAATCCCACCTGAAGTCCAATTCGATCACCTTCACGCTGCCGCTGACGACGCTGACCGGGCCGGGGTCGATTATCGTTAGCAACGCCGCCGGAGGCAGTTTCATTGCCAAGAGCAACGCGGTGCCGGTACCGCTGGGAGCGCGGATGATCGTGACCGACGAGGTCCAGACCGGGACTACGCTGACGGTGGACGGTGCGGGCTTCCCGACGCTGACGGTAATCAACCTGTTCAATGCGCGCGGCGCGACGGTGGTCAACCTGGGCGGGCTGAATCCCTCGGCATGCCGCGGATTCCAATCAAGCTGATCAACTCGACCAAGTTCAGCATCACGCTGCCCGCCGGCGCGGTCCCAGGCGCGGCGTTCATCGAGGCGCTCAATCCGCCGTTCCTGGCTTTCACCAGTTCCGGCAACGACCCCTGCGGCGCGTTTACCCTGAAGTGAGCAAAGCCTGAGCGCACCATCTCTGACTGAACGGTTTTCGTTTGCATTCGCTTCGGGGCTCTGCCAGATGCAAGCTGACATCTGCAGTGGCTCGACCCATTTACGGCGCCCGGGAACCCGGTGAGTCAAAACGGAAATTTCGGGCTGGCTGCATCAAAGATCTGGTTAAAGCATCCCGCTTGGGCATTGGGGAGAGTACACTGACAAGGTCCCGCTCTCGTGCCGGATGCCATCGGGAAAGGAGCCCTTCTTGAAGAGCCGCGCCGCAACCGCTTGGGACATGATACGATTGATTCGCCACGGAGGCCCAGCACTGTGCAACATTGCAGTGACCAATGCCTGCAACGCCGCCTGTGGGTTTTGCAACTTCTCCCGCAACAAGATCGGGCCGTCACAATGGCGCTGGATCGATGCCGGGCAATTCGAAGCTGCGCTGGATATTCTCTACCAGCGCGACATTCGTTATGTTGCCTTTTTCGGTGGAGAACCGCTGCTCCATCCGCGTCTCGCCGACCTCGTCGCGATGGCTGCCGGCAAGGGAATGGGTGTAGTGGTTATCACCAATGGTTGGCAGCTACCCGATCAACTTGATCGGCTGAAGGCGGCCGGCCTGCGGGTCATCTTCATTTCGATCGACAGTCACCTGATGGAAGATCACGAGGCCAACCGCGGTCTCAAGGGTTTATCGGCTCGGATTCGTCACAGCACCAGCCGAATGCGTGAGCTGGGGATGAGCGCGTTCGCTTCAGTAACGATGAGCAAATTGCTTAGCGATTACCGCCGCCTGGCGGCACCGCTCACCGAGCTGGGCTTCACCGCCGTGACCTTCTCCTATCCCCAGAAGACTCCCCATGGCTCGACCTCGCTGATCTGGTCGGATGATTGCGACCTGGTGGATTTCGACCAGGAGCAACTGCTGCAAGCGTTCGACGCGATCGACGATTTGCGTCCGCTCTTTCCGGTCACCAATCCGCGCGCTTCGGTCGCCGACATGAAGCGGCATCTGCGCGGCGAGCCTGAACAGTTTGCCTGTCATGGTGGCTACAAGAGCTTTTACATGGATTGGAACTACGACGTATGGCGCTGTGAAACCTGGGATCGACGGCTGGCTTCGGTGTGGGATTTCTCAACTGCTCCACTGGTTCGCGACGGCTGCACCGCGTGCATCGCCGACTGTTATCGTGATTCCAGCGTGATGCTGCAGTTCGCGGTGAGCCTGGGCGACGCGTGCGATCAGATTGGCCAAGGCCATATGCTGGCGGCGCTTAAGACGCTGGCCGCGCGCCGCAACCTGACATCTTTGGGCGCGATCACAGCCAACGCCCGGTTGGTGCCGCGCCTGGCCGCTCTCGGTTAGGCCTTTTGATGGTAGAGACCGCGCTGATCGGCGGCCTGTCGCTGCCAGGCGAGATTATCTTTCGCCGGACTGTGCTGGAGCGATTGTTGATCCTATGCGATCGGATCGGGATCGGCCGCTTCATAATCGAGGCCCCGGACGCGCTGCGCGCCTCGATCGAACAGTCGCTGGGAACTTTTCGCGCCGATCCTCGCGTTCACCTGGTCAAGTCGCTTCAACAAGCTCGGGACCTTCTCAGCGCACAATCTGACGTCCTGCTGATGTTGGGCAATTCAATATTGTTCAAATCTCATCTCACTAACCTCCTTACCGCCTGGCGAAATGATGCTCATCGTCAAAGCGCCGTTATCAACCCTGCGCCTGGAGGCGCCGGACTGATTGCAGTCGGCCCACTTGACGACTTGCTGCAAGCACGCCTCAGCGGCAAATTCGCGGCATTGTCGACCGAGCAGCCGCTCCCCTTTGCACTCGGCAAGCCGGGAGACCGTGCCGAAGTCGAGCGCCGCCTGGGGATGGCGGTGCGCATCGAAAGTGCGGAGCGCGACGCGCCGATGGCTCGTGCCATCGACCGCAAAGTATCGTGGCGGCTCAGCTATCGGTTGGCTCGCACCGCGATTACGCCCAATCAGATAACTATCGCCAACTCGCTGCTCGGCGGTCTGTGCGCCGGCTTGTTCAGCATACCCCGCTTTGCTCCCCGCGCCGCGGCCGGACTGTTATTTGTCGCGATCACTACCCTGGACGGCGTGGATGGCGAAGTGGCGCGCCTCAAGCTGTGCGAAACCGACTTCGGCGCTCAACTTGACGTGATCACCGATACGATCGTCAACTTGCTGGTGTTCGTGGGAATTTTCATCGGTTGTTATCGCGTCAGTTACAATCCGATTTATCCTCGCTTGCTGGCGCTGATGATTGGCGGATACGGTTTGTGCGGCCTGGCGTACTACTGGGCCGTGAGGGCGGCCGGGGAAGAGAGCGCGCGCTGGAGCGCGATGATCGATCGCTCGACCTCGCGGGATTTCAGCTACCTCTTGTTGATCTTCGCCCTGGCCAACCGCCTGCAATGGTTTGCCTGGGGAATCGCCTTTGGAACCTATGTGTTCGCCCTGGTGTTGGTGGCGGCGGTGATGATCAAGCGGCCCGCTCGCCAGCTCCAGGACGGTGCCGGAGCTAGGCCATCCGGGTGAGCTGGCTCAGATTCTGCGCGGCCGCGCCCACCGATTGGGCGACGCTGCGCCGCATCAGCAGTCGCATCGCCTGACCCAACCGTCCGTGCGCCAGCGCGGCGGCCGCGTCGGTGGCCGCGATTCCGGCATGCATCAAGACGCTGGTATCGCGATAGCAGGCGGTCATGCAAGCGGTGCAGCGGTCGCGTCGATCGGGAATTTGCCCGAATTCAGACACCGGGCCCATCGGTTCCGCCCACGCCTCACAACGCCAGATGTCGAGATTCCAATCGAGGTAAAAGTACTTGCGCCCGCCCACGCAAGGAAAACGCTCGACCTCGCCGCGGATGTGCCGCTCCATCTCGTTTAAGGCAGCGGTTGAATTCAAAACCCGAAAGCGCTTTCGCAGACGCTTGATCGCCTTTAGGCTTTCGATCAGCTCCGCGTCCTTGAAGTCGATCAGCGTCGACTCCTCTTCGTAGATCAATGAAGAAGAACCCAACCGCTCACGGCGAGGATAACAGAACGTGACCGCGTCAAAGCCCAGCTCCGTCAGCAAATCCGGCAGCGCTTCAAAACCAACCAACCGGTTGACGGTGACCGACGCGATGGTCGGCAGACCGGCCTTGCGCGCGAGCACCAGACCTTGGCGGATCCGCTCGCCCAAGCCCGGTAAGCCGCGATTGCGCTCGTGCTCGGCTAACGAATGGCTGTCGATTGAGATCAGCAGCGTGTGCAAGCCCGCGGCGATGAGAGCGTCAAGCTTTTTGGGTAGCAACCAGCCGTTGGTGATAATCGTGGGCCGCATTCCCGCCGCATGAGCATCCGCGACGAGACCTTCGATTTCCCGATGCAGCAGCGGCTCGCCACCCTGGAAATTCAGGTAGCGAATCCCGCGGTTATAAAGGATCGGCAGCGCGCGAACCAATCCAGTACGCGAGACCCAGCGCCGGCCGTCAACTACGTGTTTTTGACGCGCGAAGGAGCAGAAGTCGCACGACGCATTGCACGCGTTGGTCACCGAAACGTCGCAAGCTGCCGGCAGCAACTGCCAGCTCGATGGTCGGGGCTTGTGCATCTCCAGGTTCCTTTTCCTAACCGTCCATCAGGCGGATCTGCGGTCGAATTTGCCCCCACAGACGCAGCCGCCTCCGCTATTCCATCGGCAACAAACGCCCCGATCACGTCCAAAGCTGCGTCTTTCGCACTTCGGCACGCATGGTATCAAATCGCCGATCTACTTTGAACCACGGCAAGCGACTGACGATGCCCGTGACCGTTCGCCATCCTTGGCTCCCTACCTTAAAAATTCTAATCCGATCAGTTTCACCCTGCCGGCGACGATGCCGACCAGGCCGGGGTCGATTGTCGTCAGCAACGCCACCGGCGCGAGTTTCAAGAGCAACGCGGTATCGGCTTGCCCGATATCAGCGCCCCGCAAGGTAGGCGCAAGTAAAGACGCTTACTTAAGTCGATTTTCCAAACCGGATAAGAGATTGCTTAGAACATGCAAAAAATATTAAATAGCCCACGTAAATATCAGGCTGAATCTCCTGGTGCTGAGAAATTGCAAGATCCTTCAAGTTCGGTTAGCGCCAGGAAAGTTGGAGAGGTGCAGAGCTTGCATGCTGCGATTGTGTACATGGACGTTGGCATTGGCCTGTGGCCTTCTTTTGCTCGCGATATCGGCTGGCTCAGCACCGCAACCAACCGACAACCGGTCGATGGTGCGCCTGCCGGGCCATATATTGCCGGCGCTTTCCGACGCGGTCGCTCTAAAGGCTGAACCATCGAATCGAAATGATGCACAGCCGCTTACCCTCACGCTGGTCCTCAAGCGCGACGATCAGCCTGGCTTCGAAAGATACTTGCGCGTTTTGCACGATCCGAAATCGCCACATTTCGAGCATTACCTGAACCAGAGTCAGGTTGCATCTCGCTTCGGTCCAAGCCAACACGATTATGATTCGCTCGTCGCTTATATGAGCGCGCACGGATTCCGTCTGGTGCGCGACTCCGTCAACCATCTGACCATCACGGTAAAGGGCACCTTCGCCGCGGCCGAGCGCGCCTTCGCTCTTAATCTCAAGGAATATCGCGTCGGCGACAGAGAGTTTTACGCCAACGATACCGACCCCGCGTTGCCGGCCGAACTGGCGACGCATGTGCAGGCGATCTCCGGACTCACAAACTATGCTCGTCCGAGACCGACTCATATCGCCATCATCAGCGCGGTTTGCGCGGTTCAAGCCAATATAATCGCAAATTTTGCCGGATGGGATCCGGAAACTGCTCAAGGGAAAATCTGTATTCTGAAGGCGCTGGCGTGGTGCATCAATTGGAACGCGGAAGCCGCCGGTTACGGCCGGCCCCTGGCGGGAGCGGGAGCGTTCCCGATCTCCCCCTGCCTGTTACCGCCGACGCCGGGAGCGGACGGCGACCCGCTATTCACACGCGGCGATTCACCTGCCGTCCCGCTGCCGGGCGCCGACGGTACCGGTCAAACTATCGGCTTGGTCGAGTTCGACAATTATTTCGCCAGTGACGTGAGCAATTATCTGAGCCTTACCGGTTTGCCCACGGGCTATATCGGTAACTTGAGCCGGGTGGACGTTAATGGAGGGGCGGCCTTCGGCGGCAACCAGGACGAGGTGCTGCTAGACGTCGACACCGTGATGACCATCGCCCCGGGCGCCAAGGTGGTGGTATACGATGCACCCTTCGGAGTTCCGGGAGCCACCTTCCAGGCGGTCTTTAATCAGATGATCGGCGACGGCGTCAACATCATCAGCAACAGTTGGGCGTACTGCGAGAACCAAACCACCGCCGCCGACGTGGAAAGTATCGACTCGATCTTTCAGAGCGCCGCCGCCTCCAACATCAGTGTCTTCAACGGAGCCGGAGATTCCGGCAGCACCTGCCTGGATGGCAGTCCCAACACGGTCGCGGTCCCTGCCGATTCGCCTAACGCAACTGCGGTGGGCGGAAGTTCGATGACCTTGGGACAAGGTTTCTCGCGCAGTTCGGAGACTTGGTGGAATGATTCCGCCACCACTCCCCCGGCCGGGCAGGGTGGCTTTGGCGTGAGCAAGTTTTTCCCGGCTCCCGCGTATCAGAGCGGGTTGAGTAGTTCAGCGATGCGGTCGGTACCCGATGTGGTGGCCAACGCCGACCCCTTCCATGGCGTCCAGATCTGCCAGGAACTGCAAGGCGGCTGTCCCACCGGCAAGAGTTATGGCGGGACCAGCATGTCCACGCCAGCATGGGCAGCGTTCACGGCACTGCTCAACCAGACTCACGGCAAGAATCTCGGTTTCGTGAACCCGGTGGTCTACCCGCTCGCCAAGAGCGGCGCATTTTATAACGCGGCGTCAATGGGCAGTGATTTTGCCCATGTCGGCCTGGGGTCGCCCAATCTCAACGTGCTGAATCGGCTGCTGAATGGGCAATCCGTGGAGGCGGTCGATCCCGCTGTGTCGCAAGTGATACCGCTGGCGCCCGCCAGCGCGTTTCAACCAGCCGGCTCGCTGGTGCCCAACGGCTCGCCGTCGAACGGCACCTCGCAGCAATCCGTTGCCGCTTATCTGTTCGACCACCACGGCAATGCGGTGAGCGGCAAGACGGTGACCCTGAGCGCGAATGCAGGCAGTAGCGCGAAGATCACTCCCGCCAGCGGGATATCGACGGCTACTAACGGAGCCGTCGTTTTCAGTATCACCGACGCGCATCCCGAAACGTCAACCTTTACCGCCAGGGATACGACCGACGGCATAACCTTGACGCAAACCGCACAATCCAGTTTTGTGGTCCCGCCGGGCGCGGCCGCCGGAATTGACGCGTTCCCGACCAGCGTGACGAACAATGGCGTCAGCCGCACCACTATCACAGTGACGCTGAAGGACTCACTTGGCCGGCCGTCGCCCGGCAAGCTGGTCATGATTTCGCAAGGCAGCGGCAACTCCGTCATCAAGGGCCCCCTGCCCGCTGTCACCAACAGCAGCGGCCAAATCGAGTTTACCGCCACCGACCTCACCGTTGAGACGGTAACCTATAGTGCAACCGATGTGACGGACGGCAATCTGGCCTTTCCCGGCACCGCAATCGTTTCGTTTTCGGGTAATCCGGCCAATTCATGCGTCAATGGCAACCCCTTGGGCGCCAGCGGATTTGGAATAAATCCATTCGCGACAGGTTTCACCGCCGGAACATTCTTTTATGGCGACGTCAATTGGGGCTGCTCAGGCGCCTGGGGAATGGCTTTCGACGCCGCGAAAAATCTCTACGTTGCCGACTTCGTTGACGGGAACATTTACAAGTTCGGCGCCAGCGGCGGAGCCGCCGGGCCGGGCACCCTGCTGACTACCATCACGCCCACCGCGGGCGGCCTGACCATGGGCAAGGACGGCAACCTTTACGTCGGTATCGCCGCTTCATCCTCCAGTTTCTTCCAGGGCTCGATCCTGCAGATTGACGCGGCCACGGGCAAAACTCTGAAGACGATCGCCACGAACGTCACCTGCCCCTACAACCTCGCGACCGACCCGCTCAGCGGCGACATCTTCGTCGATGACGGATGCAGCGGAGCGGGTTCGGATAACCCGACTATATGGCGGATCTCGAATCTCAGCAGCCCCAGCCCAACCATGACCCTTTATGCGACGCTGCCGAACACGCCGAACTTCCAGATGTCGTTCGCGCCAAACGGAACTCTGTACGTGACCACCGGCACCGGCGCGGTCGCACAGGTCAGCGGCACCAATACGCCGTCGCCTCCAACTGTAACCACTCTGCTCCTTAATACGGAGAACCTGGGCCTGGCGGCGCGGGGGACCGATAGCACGAATCAATCGCTGATCGCTTCGGTACCTGCCAACGTGAATTTCCCCAACGCGCTGATGGCGCTCGATCTGTCGCAAAGCTCGCCAGCGCCCACTTCTATCTTCGTCAATCCCGGCCTCGGCAATGTGGACGCGATCGGACCCGACGGCTGCCTGTATGCGGCCCAGAACGACACCGTATACAGGATTACCGACTCAAGCGGTTCATGCCCGTTCACATCCGCGAATCCCGCACCGTCGCTTTCGCTCAAGCCCGCCGTAATCGCACCCAACCCAGCGCAGGGCGCGGTTCAATCGTTCACGGCGATATTCCATTACCTAACGGTACCTGGCGGTACGCCGGTGTTCATCCAGGTAATCGGCGCCAATCCGCAGACGCAGATGGCGCCGTCCAATATTTTCCCCAGTGGGCAGGCCAGCTTCTCATACCCCGGCGTCAATGCCGGCCAGGATACGATCGTTGCTTCGGCGACGATCGGTACGCAGACGTTTACTTCCCAACCGGTCACGGTCACCTGGACGCCCGGCCTGCACTCGACATTTCTAAGCCTTAACCAGAGCCCCACCGTCGGCATGGTCAAAAAGCCAACCACCTTCATGGCCTCGCTGACCGACGTTTCCGTAAGCCCTGTTGCTCCTATAAAGGGAGCCACGATTCAGTTCGTGCTTGAGGCTACTTCCTGCTCCGCAAGCACCGACGCCAAGGGTAATGCTTCGTGCAGCATCACACCTCCAATCGTCGGCGCGATCCCTCTCGTCGCCAATTATGCAGGCAGCCCCCTGTACGTGCCGACCACCGCCTCCATCGGCATCAACGTCGCGGGACCGCCGACCTTCGTTCCGACGTTTACGCCGCGACCGAGCGGGACGCCGACGATGAAACCCACGCCGACGCCGACCGCAATCCGCACCCTGATTGCGACTCATACGCCAACTCCGACCCATACGCCGACGCCGAGTCACAGCGCGACACCAACTCCCACGCCGACGCCGCTTGAATGTATGGCGACCACGCCCATCCCGACTATTCCGGTGCCGACGCCGACTCCCCTGCCCGGCCATCCGCGCATCACCGTGGTACAGAATCCGGTCCTGGCCGGGGCCAACTTCACCATCAGGGGCAGCGGCTTCACCAAGGGCTCCGAGGTCAACTTCTTCGTCAGCAAGCCCACCGGAGCGATCAACGAGGGTCCGCTCAAGATCTCCACCTCCAGTACGACCACGCAATTAGTGGTGCCGGTTCCTTCCACCATCACTCTGGGACAGGGCTTCGTGTCAGTCGTAGTGGTCAACACCGATGCGGGTTTCGTCCAGTCCAATCCCGGCTTCGCGCTGTTGGAGGGTTCGGCGGCGGCTGGATTACCCAGCATCACCGGGCTTGACGGTCATCCGCTGGCTGCCACCAGCCTCGATCCTGACTACGCCGTCGCCAACGTCGAGACCACGCTGCTGCAGGGCAGTTCGGTAGTCATCAACGGCACCGGCTTCGACACCGCGCACGGTGTCGCGGTGGACGTGTTCTGCGCCTGCAAGGGCGGCAAGCTGCCGACCCAGTTCCTGACGCCCGGCAATCCCAACCTGAAGTCCAATTCGATCACCTTCAGGCTGCCGCCCACGACGCCAACCGGACCAGGCTCGATCATCGTGAGCAACGCCGCCGGCGGGAGTTATAGCGCCAAGAGCAACGCGGTGTCGGTGCCGCTGGGACAGCGGATTAACGTGACCAGCGAGGTCCAGAGCGGCAGCACGCTGACAGTGGACGGAGCGGGGTTCTCAACCCTGAGCGTCATCAACCTGTTCAACGCGCACGGGGCGACCGTGGTCAACCTGGGCGGGCTGAATTCCAAAGGCGTGCCGCGGATTCCGATCAACCTGATCAGCTCGACCAAATTCACCATCACGCTGCCGGCGGGCGCGGTAGCCGGAGCGGCGTTTATCGAGGCACTCAATCCGCCGTTCCTGGCCTTCACCAGTTCCGGCAACGACCCCTGCGGCGCGTTTACCCTGAAGTAGCTGCGGTGGCAGCTGTGGGAGAGACTTTTTACGCTCTCCCACCCGGCCTCCGCCGCTTGAGCAACCTCCGACCCTTGCGGCCACCTGGTAGATTCCTTTATCAGGAGATAGGAACTTGAGCGCCCGGTTTAGCGCGGCGCTCCACTCCAAAACGTGAATGGTGAGGGTTTGCCATGAAAGCAGCGGTATTTCGCACGGTCAATGAGCCATTGCGGATCGAAGAGATCGAAGTGGACGCGCCCGGTCCCAACGAGGTGGCGTTGCGCACCGCCGCTTGCGGCGTATGTCACAGCGACCTGCACATCGTGGATGGCCATATGCCCTGGAATAAACCAACCGTGCTGGGACATGAGGCGGCCGGAACCGTGACCGCGGTGGGCAGCCAGGTTACCTACGTCAAGCCGGGCGACCGCGTGGTCGCGTGCCCCTCACCGTTTTGCGGGAAATGCGCGAAGTGCCTGACCGGCAATCCCCATCTGTGCGCCGACCGGGCGCTTTTGCAGCGCGGCGTCAATGACCAGCCCCGGTTGTCGAGCAAAGGCCAGCCGCTCGTGCAGTTCGCCGATATCGGCGGTTACGCGGAGCAATTGCTGTTACATGAAAACGCCGTGGTCAAGATCCCCGATGAAATGCCGATGGACCGCGCCGCGCTGATTGGATGCGGCGTCACCACCGGGATGGGCGCGGTCCTCAATACCGCCAAGGTGCCCACCGGCGCCACGGTCGCGATCTTCGGCGCCGGTGGAGTGGGGTTGGCGGCAATCCAGGCCGCGCGGCTGGCGGGCGCGTCGAAGATAATCGCCATCGATCTGCTCGAGAACAAACTGGCGGCGGCCCGCCGGATGGGCGCCACTCACACCATCGACGCGAGTTCCCAGGATCCGGTCGCCGAGATTCGCAAACTCACCGGCGGCGGCGCCGACTACGCCTTCGAAGTAATCGGAATCAAAAAGGTGGTCGAGCAGGCGTTGGCCTGCGTCGGGACCGGCGGGACCGCGGTCAGCGTCGGCGTGGTGCCGGCCACCGACCCGATCTCGGTCCGATGGATGGATCTGTTCATGGAAAAAAAGCTGACCGGCAGCAACATGGGGTCCAATCGCTTCCGGATCGACATTCCCCGCTATGTCGATTTCTATCTGCAAGGCCGGCTTAACCTCGACGACATGGTCACGCGCCGGGTGGGCCTGGATGAAGTCAACGAAGCGTTCCGCGCGATGGCTGCCGGCGAGGTTCTGCGCTCGGTGGTGGTATTCGAGTAAGCACCAACAGGGGCTGAGAACGAGAGCAACCACGTCGTCTGCCACACGATGGAGATGATGGAGGCGTCGCTATCCCTTATCTGGGGCCGGGTTGCGAACGCCTCCCCCCAGGCGCTCTTCCGCACCTCGACGGATTCTTCCCTGGTGTTAATTTCCGCATGTTTCTTCTCCTTTCTATCCCGGTGTCGCGCAGCTCCCAAGTTCGTACTCAGTCATTTATCGACGGGCTCCGGGAGCAAAGGAGATTAACGTGAACGGTGGGTCAGGAACGTTTTGACTGCTCGAGCGCGTTGGGGCGGTGCTCGAAGCGCCGGCCCGTGAGTTCGCTGGCGATCATGCCGCGATGAATCTCGGAGGTTCCGCCGGCCACGGTGGCGGTCCGCACGACCCGATACATCCACTCCAGCGGCATTTCCTGGGACATTCCCGCGCCGCCGAAAATCTGCATCGCGTGATCGCAGACCAAAACCGCGGCCTCCGTCGCTGCGACCTTGGCCGCGGAAGATTCCAGCCGTCCCGCGGTTCCATGGCCGCCCCTAACCGCTTTGTAGAGCAGCAGGCGCGCCTGCTCGAGTGCGAGATACATATTGGCCAGCTTGTCCTGGATAAACTGAAAATCGCAGATCGGACGGCCGAACTGCTTGCGCTCGACCGCATAGTCGCGGGCTAACTCGAACGCCGCCTGGGCGATGCCGAGTGAGGACGCCCCGGCGGCGCATCGCTCCAGACTGTAGCTCGACATCAACTTGCGAAACCCGTCGCTGGCAAAGAGAACATTTTCTTCCGGGACCTCGGCGTGGTCAAAAAACAGTTCCCACCAAGGAGTTCCGCTCATGTGATAATGGGGCTGGCTCAGCGTAAAGCCGGGCGTGCCGCGGTCCACGATCACCGCGCCAATATCGGCCGTTGCCGGCCCGAAGCGGCAGAATACCAGGATCTGATCGTCCCAGCCCGCATGACTGCAAAATGTCTTCTGGCCGTTGAGGCGGCAAGTCCCATTTTTGATTTCGGCGCGGGTAGCGAGATCGGTCAACGCGCTGCCGGCCTGCGGCTCAGTCAGCGCAATCGACATATTCGCCTCACCCGCGCGAATTTTCGGAATATACTTTGCCTTTTGTTCCGGCGTCCCCCACTTGGCGATAAACATTCCCGGTCCCGCAATCGCCATCGACGCACTAATCCCGGTGCGCGGACACCAGCGCGCGATATGCTCGATGGCCAGGATTCCGGACAGCGCGTCGCGGCCTTCGCCGCCCAACTCGGCGGGCAAACAGATGCCAAGGATGCCCAGTTGTCCGAGCAGACGCATGTTGTCGATCGGATGGCCGTCCTGGTTGCGGCGCGCGAAGGCTTTTGGTGCGAACTGCTCGGCGCCGATCCGGTCGATCAGATTCACCAGTTCCTGATCATCTTCTGAAAGCGTAAAATCCATGAACGTAGACCGCTGCTATCCTTTTGGCCAGTTGTTCCCAAACCGGTCCCGGCACGTCACCTGGCTGATCGGCAGGCGATTGACCGGACCGTGGCCGTAACCTTCGACCGGATAGCCTATGGGCAACACCGCGAACAGCCGCATATCCGGGGGTGCGTTGAGCAGTTGCCGTACCTCAGCTTCCTTGTAGGCCAGGACCGTGGTCAGCACGGTGCCAAGCCCCAATGCCCGGCACGCCAGGATAATATTCTGGACTGCGCCGTAGATGCTGGCGCCGCTTAGCCGCACGTAAGTTTGCGCATCTTCCGGAGCCAGGTTTGGATTGTCCTGGTCGGGCGGCAGTTGCAGCCACGCCAGGAGGAGCACCGGCACGTCGCCGAAGTGTTCGGCCAGATAGCGCGCTGACTTGAACATCTGGGATTGCATCTTGTCAGTCATGTGAGCGGGCCGCTTGCGGTTGGCCAGGACCTTTTGGGCGATTTCCATGGACACGCCATAGAGCCCGGCGATGCGGTGACGGAGTTCAGGATCCGTCACGATGACGAACCTCCAGTTCTGCAGATTGCTCCCGGTGGGAGCGCGAACGCCCGCGTCAATCAATCGGGCGAGCACCTCATCGGGGACCGGGTCGGGTTTGAAGCGGCGTAGCGCGCGCGCCGTGTGAGTTGCCTCGAACAGTCCCATTTCCGCCATTTGATCGCTCCTGAAAGGTATTTTCGAATGTTGCGTTATCGCGTTGCGTCACGGCTCTTATGAGCGGACTCATGGCGATGTCGCGCGCCTGCCTCCGGATACCAACAAAATGTCAATCTGGAAACCGACCGGTTGTCAATGTTAGCGCTACTTCTGAAACATGTGGAACGAGATGCAAGTGGCCGCATGCGAACCGTGTCGTCGAAGGGATGTGCAAGCTCTCTATCACCCTCCCATAGCCCTAAGGCGAGAATAATTCCGGACTGGCTGAGGGCGAAACATGGATCAAGGGTCGGGGCGTGTAACCTCTCCCTCGCCCTAAAGCGAAAATAATTCCGGGCGGATTTTCTGCGAAATGCCGCTGGCTGAGGGCGAAACATGGATCAAGGTCGGGGCGTGTAACCTCTCCCTCGCCCTCTCCTAGGATAAGGAGAGGGAACGGAAAGGGCCTCTGCGCCAATGAGTTAGTGCGCTCAAGGCGCAAGATTATCTTCGCTTTAGGGCTAAGATAGGCAGGCGGAAAGAAAGGGCATCTGCCCCAACGCGTTTGTGCTCTGGGCAGGTTCAGGTTATCCAGCGTTAGGGCTCGGATAAGGGGGCAAAAAGTCATTCTGCGGGACTACTCCCGCTCCGGGGCGCCCTTCAGGTACATCGGGCCGGTGGGCTTGGAGGTGCCGCCGGCAGGTTCCAACGTGACTGCGGCAAGCATCACGCGCTGGCCGATGGGCGGCAGCGAAACCGGAAACACCGCCGTTCGCCGCGACTGGCTATAGAAGGTGCCCGCCCCGATGGGTCCGCGTTCCTTGGTAATCCACCACAGCTCATAGGTCTTGCCAGGCGGAGTTTCGGGCAGGCCGAATGCGCGGATAACCGCGTTGCCCGTCGCGGAACTGACGGCAACCACTGCGCTGGCGCCCTTGGCGGGAGCCAGCGGGGCCAGACGCGTCAGTTGCAGATCGGGCGCCAACAGGACCCGGTCCAGGCGCGCGCGCTCGGTCAACTCGCCATGCAATGTATCGACTTCGATGCGGGAGTTCTTGAGATCGCCGCGCAGGTTGCGAAGCTGCCAACTGAGCATCTCAAGTTGTCCCAGATGATGCACCTGGTCCATCTCCATTTGCTTCACGATCGAGCGATCGTAAACCATCAGGGCGACGACGGCCGCGGCGGCGGCCAAGGCGACGCCGCGCCACCATCCGGCTCCGGAACGGCGCTCATCACGGTCGGCATGAGCCGGGCGCGACGCCGAGTGTGCCAGCGAATGGGCGGCGGTCGCGTTGGCATGCAACCGCCGTTCGAGCTTCTCCCATACCCGATGCTCGGCTTGTTCGGGCACTTCCAGCGACATCGCGAGGGCCGCGCCGGCTTCGCGATACTCGCGCAACTCGGCTGCGCACTCCTCGCAGCCTTCGCGCAGATGATCCTCGACTACGATTTCCTCGTTGAGTTCAAGCCGATCCAGCGCGGCGAGCGGCAGCAAATCTTTGATGTCCTGATGATCCATTGCTACTTATGCCGTGGCGAGAGCGCTTGGCGCAGTTTGATCATCGCGCTACGGATCCGCGTCTTGACCGTTCCCAATGGAATTTCCAGACGCTCGGCGATTTGCGACTGCGATAAATCAGAAAAGTAAGCCAATTCCAAAGCGGTGCGTTCGCCATTGTCCAGACTGGCAACCGCGGTGCGCACGATTTGTGCGCGCTCAGCTTCGTCTACCTCCGTAGCAGGATCCTTAGCATGTTGAACCGGCGTCCCTTCGCCGGGATTTAGCTGGCGCGCCTTCCTGGCTCGGAGCCGATCGATTGCGCGGCTGCGTGCGATGGTCACCAACCAGGCGGCTACCGAGCCGCGGCTGGAATCGAAGGACTTGGCATCCGACCATGCTTGCCACAGAACATCGGCCACGACTTCTTCAGCATCCCCTTCGTCACCGAGAAAGCGCCACGCTAGCGCAGTCAACATCCGCGTGTACCTCAAACCCAAGGCATGCAGGGCGTGGGCATCACCCTCCGCCATCGCAATAATAAGCTGCTGGTCGGGAGGTGCGGGATGTGCTGGGGCGTCCAACGTTTCTTTCCTATATACGCACGAGAGAGCTAGTCAGATTTGGGGACTTAAAGCAAGCTGTGAAAAGACCTGCCTATGGCGAAATTCTGGCAACCGCATTGAGATGCTGAAGGACATGCCACCAAAGGCCGGCTTATGGTTGGTCCCTTCCCGTCCACCTCGCCATCGGCCTGAATCTATGCTCTAAAAAACCAGGTGCCGCGCTGATCGGCGCACGAGGTGGCAAAGATGGGTGCACAAAGTCTGGCGTCGGGTTTTACTCAGGTCTCCTACGTGGTGCCCGATATCGAGGTGACCGGCGCCTGGTTCAAGCAGGCGCTGGGAGTGGAGTTCTTCACCATCCGCGACATCAGCATGGGCAGCGGCAGTGGCTACCAGTTGACCGCGGGTAATCAGCCGGTCGCGGCGGACCTCAAAGTCAAGCTCGCGATGGCCAAGGCGGGACCGCGCGGTGAGTTGGAGATCGAACTCATCCAGCCCGCGGGCGGCCGCAGCATGTTTGCCAAATTTGTGGAGCGGACCGGCGGCGGACTCCATCACGTGGCTTTCGAGACCGCCGATTTCGACGCCGCCACGCAGCCGCTGCAAGACCAAGGGATCGCGCCGCGCGCGACGACCAGCGGGGCCAGCAAGATCGCCTATTTCGACTGCCGCGCCGCCGGCGCCTCGATCATCGAGGTCGCCCAATGGGACCAGACGACATGGCTGGAAAATCAACGCTTCAAGTATCCTTCCGGAGCTGACACTGCCACGATCACGGGGGGCGTGCCAGCCGATCCGCGGGCGCCGCGCTTGGTGCAAATTTCATACACGGTGCGCGACCTCGACGCCGTTACACAATGGTTCAAACGCGCGCTCGGAATGGAATACTTCGGCGTCACCAAGGCGGTGGCCGGGCGCGATTACGAGGTCCGGGTCAGGGACCAGCCGGTGACCAGCCCGTTTTCAATGCGCACTGCGATGGGACGTCTGGGGCCGCGCGGCGAGCAGGAAATCGAGATCATCGAGCCGGGCCCGGAGCAGAGCGTCTACCGCGAGTTCATCGAGCAGCACGGCGAGGGCCTCAATCATGTGTCTTTCCTGGTGCCCGATTATGAATCCGCGGCGCAGCGTATCCGGGCCACCGGGATGAAGCCCCTGATCGAATTTATCGGCCATGGAATTCGCTCGTGCTACTTCGATTGCCGCGCGGTGGGCGCCGCGGTGGTCGAGATCGCCTACTTCGATGAGAAAGCCACATTCTCGCTCGAACGGGTCAAGACACCGCGCGATAAGCGGGCGGCGTTGTAAGCGGCGTCGGTGCGGTGTATGCCATGGGAAAATTAGCGGGAGACTAAATCGATGAGTGCTAGCGCAAACGCATTGGCTCCGCGTCTGTATCAGATTTCCTACCTGACGCGGGACATGGACGCCACCCAGGAATGGTTCAAGCGGGTCATGGGAGTAAGGCACTTCGGCACCTTCGATACCTTTCTCGGACCCGATTACAATTTCAGGATGAGGGGCAAAACGCATCCCGGAATCAAGATCAAGGTGGCGATGGCGCGAGTCGGCGCGCGCGGCGAATACGAACTGGAAATCATCGAGCCCGAACAGGGCGACAACATCTATTCCGAGTTTCTCGAAAAGTATGGACCGGGCCTTCATCATGCGGCTTACGTGGTGCCGGATTTCGACCAGGCGGCGGCGCCGGTGCGCGCCGCGGGAATGCAGCCATTGATCGAATTCGAAAATGCCGGCGCCAAGGGCGCATACTTCGACTTGAGTCCCGCGGGCGGCTCGGTGATCGAAATCGTACAGTACAGCAAGGAGACCGCCGAGGGACTCGAAGCGCTCAAGACTCCGCCCGCGGGCACCACCGACGATTCCGACGCGCTGGCGCCGCACTTCTTTCAGGTCGCCTATCTGGCCCGAGATTTCAACGCCGTCGTAGATTTCTTCAAACGCGCGATCGGGGTTGAGCAATTCGTTGAACTCGACCTCGCCTTGGGACCGCCCGATCATATCAAGGTCAAGGGTGCCGCGGTGACGCGTCCGTTCAAGCAGATGGTGGCGATGGGGCCAGCGGGAAAAAACGGCGAAAACGAGATCGAAATCATCGCCCCGTCCGGAAGAGAAAATATCTATTCGGAGATGATGGAAGAGCGCGGACCGGGCATCCATCATATCTCATGCCGGGTGCCGGATTTTGACCAGTTCGCGGCACGGCTGCGCGCCAATGGGATCAAGCCGGTCATCGAGCTCGATCTGCCTGGCTTCAAGGGCGCCTACTTCGATTGCCGCGCCGGTGGCGCATCATATATCGAGGTGGCCGAGTACCGCGGGTAAGGCGGCAGCGAGCACCCTCGCCCTTTCCCGGTTCAGCAAGATGGACAGAGATAGTCAGAGGGGACCGTGTGATGGATCGGCCCTAGCCTCTTGCAACGTCCGGCGCCACGTTGATAAGAAACAGGGGCAACGCAGACTAGAAAAGACTAAGATGTGATGCTTTTGGATACACGCTCCGACGCCTGACTGGCTGCCGGAAGCCCTCGTTCGATTTGCACCGATGGATGATTTACAGACAGCGATTACCTTCGCCCCCGCGCCTGGCGGCCGGTGGCTTAAACGAATTACCGGCAAGTCGCTAGGCGAGATTGCTACCGATCTCATGCTCTTTGTGATGGGTGTGGCGGTGCTCTTCAGCCTGGACTTTTTCGTGATTTCCCGCAGCGGACCGGTGATGCTGCGCTACCTGATCGACCTGGTAGTCTATCTCAATCACCATGCCGCCGCGGCGATAGAAATATTCAACTGATTCAGTTTTTGCTGGATCGATTCATCGAATTTCCGCTCGCTCACGCTCGCGGCTCGGATCCGGATCGTCCAAAGCCGTGAGCGTAAGCGCGCGGTTGCGGCTAACCACGGTCGGTTGCGCCAAGTGAGCAGTGCGGCCTACTTGCTCTGAATCGCCTTGAGCAGCCGGGGCGGCGACATCGGCAATTCGTTCATGCGCACGCCGATTGCGCGGTAAATCGCGTTAGCCACCGCGGCCGGCGGCGGCACGATCGAAACCTCGCCGACGCCGCGAATTCCCAGCGGATTGTCGGGGCCGGGAACCTCCACGATTTTGGTTTCAATCAGCGGCAGATCCAGGCAGGTCGGCATCCGGTAGTCGAGGAAGCCGGCGTTTCGCAGGTTGCCCTTTTCGTCGTAGATGTATTCTTCGTTGAGCGCCCAGCCGATGCCCTGGCTGGTTCCACCCTGCATCTGACCCTCGACGTAGCTCGGATGGATCGCCTTGCCGGCGTCCTGTGCGATAGTGGCGCGCAGGATCTGCGTCTTGCCGGTCTCCGGATCGACCTCGACGTCCACGCAGCATCCGGCGAAAGTGCCGACCGCGCCGCGTGCGCTGACGCCCGCCTGACCGCTGACCGGGCCGCCGGTGCGCCCGAACTTGGTGGCTAGTTCCTTGATCGTCATCGGCGGTACGCCGTTGTTCTTGGAAATCACCTTGCCACCGATGAAATCGACGTCTTCGGGCTTGATCTGCCAAAAACGCGCGGCGCGGTCCTTGAGTTGACGCACCGCGTCCTGGGCCGCTTCAAAAACCGCGGCTCCGGTGGCATGCGTGGTGCGGCTGCCGCCGGTCATCGCGGTGAAGCCGATGGAATCGGTGTCGGCGACCATCGGCCGCACATCGGTAGCGTTGAGTCCCAAAACCTCGGCCGTGATCATCGCCATCGAAGCGCGGCTGCCACCGATATCCACCGAGCCGGTGACGACGCTGGCAGTGCCGTCGTTATGAACGTTGACCACCGCCGAGGATTGCCCGCCGGCATGGAACCAGACTCCGAAGCCGACTCCGCGCCCACGGTTGGGGCCCGTCAGCTTGGATTTGTAATGCTCGCTGTTTTTAAGCGCCTCGCAGGTTTCGATAAAGCCAATCCGCTTGTAGGGCGGACCGAATGGCCGCGGGCTGCCGGCTTTGACGCCGTTCTTGATGCGAAAATCAATCGGGTCGATTCCGCATTTTTCGGCTAGCTCGTCCAGCACCGTCTCGACCGCAAAGGCCGCGTTGGTAGCGCCCGGGGCGCGGTAGGCGGCGGTTTTCGGCTTGTTTACCACCACGTCGTAACCGTCCACCACGAAATTGGGGACTTCGTAACAGCTAATCGCAGTCATCGCGCCCGCGCCCACCGGCGAGCCCGGGAATCCGCCCGCTTCATAGGCCAGCCAGACGTTGGCCGCGGTGAGCTTGCCGTCCTTGGTGGCGCCGATTTTGACCTTAATCGAGGAGCCCGAAGTCGGCCCGGTGGCGCGCAGCACCTCGGCACGGCTCATCACGAACTTCACCGGATGGCCGGTGCGCTTGGACATGAGCAGGGCGAGTGGTTCGAGATAAACCACCAGCTTGCCGCCGAAGCCGCCGCCAATTTCGGCTGGCACCAGCTTGACCTCGCCCTCGGGCATCCCCGCTATCAACGCAGTCAACTGGCGCGATTCGAACGGCGATTGGGTCGACGTGTAAACCGTGGCATGGCCGCCCGGATTGTACATGCCCACCGCGTTGTGGGGCTCGATATAGCCCTGGTGGACCATCTTGGTTTCGAAGGTACGCTCGACGATGAAATCGGCTTGCGCGAACCCGGCCTCAAGGTCGCCGCCCTTGAATTGCACGTGGCTCATCACGTTGGTCGGCTTGTCGGGTGATTCTTTGGTCCGGCGCTCCGGATGCAAAATCGGGGCGTCGGGCGCCATCGCGTCATGGACGCTGAGCACCGGCGGCAGTACTTCGTACTCGACGTCGATCAGTGCCAGCGCTTCCTCGGCGATGTGCGGCGAGGTCGCGACGACTGCCGCTACCGCATGGCCGTTATACAGAACCTTGTTGCGCGCCAGGATGTTGAGCGCGGCATGGCGCAGGTTGGTCGGCACCTCGCCAATCGGCTCGGCCTTGTCCGGGAGTTCCGGCAGATCCGCACCGGTCATCACCGCTTTGACTCCGGGCAGCGCCAGCGCCCTTTTAGCGTTTATCGACTTGATTAGCGCGTGAGCGTGCGGGCTGCGCAGAATCTTGCCGTGCAGCATGTCGGGAAAGGCATAGTCCGCTCCGTACTTGGCGCGCCCCGTCACCTTATCCACCCCGTCGTGACGGACCGGGCGCGTTCCAATAACTCTAAATTCCTGTGTCGTTTGTTCGCCCATTGCTCAAGCTCTCCTCGGTGACGTCAACCTACCACCATTGCCGGGGTGATGCACCAAGTCGGCCAAGTCAATGTGCGGAGCCGGGATGCCCGGCCCGATTGCCCGGATCGACGCCGGATTGCGTGAAGCTATGACGCCGGATTGGCCTGCGTATGACAGACAGATACGGCAGCTTCACCTTTTCCCGGGGACTTGCCTTATATGGCAATCAGACTGAGAAGGTCCAGCATTGGATTATAATTGCGGATAGCCGCCACGCCCCGAGGCTGTCACTTTCGCCACTGAGACATGACGAAGTCGAGGCGCCGCCGGCGCTTCCTATTTACTGCCGGCTCGGCGTATCGGCGGCGCCTGCGCCGGCCCAGCGAACCATTGATCTTTCGGCACAACCTTGGGCGCGGCAGGATCGGCAACGTAGGACGGCGTCATGATCTGTACGCCGTACTCGTTGAAAACGTCGAGGATGTTCCGATGCAGCTCGGTGTAGAGTTGGTACATCGCCAACGGCCGGTCGCAGTAAACGTTAAGCTCGTAAGTCACGGCAAAGTCGTCCAGCGATTTCTGCAGAATAAAAGGCGGCGGCTCGTGCATTAGTCCCGGCGTGCGCGTGGCGGCCACCAGCAGCATCGCCTCCACCTGCCGCCATGGCGTCTCGTAGCCGATCCCCACCGTAGTATGAAGAATCAGTCCGTGCTCCCGCGTGAGTGAACTGTAGTTGATCAAGTTGCTGTTCAGAATCAGCGAATTCGGAACGACCAGTTCCTCGTTCTTGACCGAGCGCAAATGAGTGACCATCAGCCCGACCTCGGTCACGTCTCCCATCAGATCGCCAACCTTGATGCGATCACCGGGATGAAACGCGCGCCGGTACGTCATGGTATAGCCGGCGATAAGGTTTGCCAAAAAGGCCGAGGAGCCCAGGGAGAAGAGCACGCCGATAAAGATGGTGATACCCTTGAACGCCGGTGACTCGGACCCCGGAATGTAGGGATAGGAGACCACCAGCGCTAAGGCGATTATCAGCACTCTGATGATATTGTAGGTCGAATCGGACCAGTCGGGGTCGAATCCTGAAATCTTAAGCCTGCCCTGCTTGATGGCCGTAAAGGCGACGCGCGACATTCTGAGCATGTAGCGCGCAGCAAAGACAATCAGCGCTATCACCAACAGCTTGGGCGCGGTGCCTGCAAGTGCGCCCAGTAACAGGAGCAGCGGAGTAAGCGTGAGCGCTCGAAAGTTCGCCGCCAAACCGCGCGTCCAGGGAAAAAGACCGAGTACGAAATGGCAGTAGATCAAGATCAGCGCCAACGCCACGAACAGGCTCAGAAAGGTGAATACGACCCGAACCACCCTCCAGATCGATGCCGCACTGACGAGCCACAACGCCCTGGTCTCGAGTTTTTGAATTGCCGATTGGTACCTGTGCTCGAAACCCCTCGTGGCCCAGCGTGTGGTCTGGAAGATCACAAAAAGCAGCAGTGCGAGGATCAGTGTGGAGCCAACGGCCGCGACCGTATCGTGCAGCAACTGCGCGGGGGTGCGTTCCGCGCGGTAATCCACGACCGCAGTCTTGATTCTGTTGAGGTAGACCTTGGCGAGCACCTGACGCGTGATTCCTGGTCCTTCGACTCGGGTGTCGGCATTGACCACCGACATGATGAGGCGATCGCCGGCAAGAATGTCGGCCGAATGCTCGCTCTCGACCACGTCAAGCAAATCTGTGGATTGTGATTCGTCCGCGGCTAACGCATAGACACGCCTCGCGATCGCCTGTGCACGTTGCGCGGCGGGATAAGCGGTTACGCCTCGCACGCGGAATAGAACATGACCGTCGATGGTCACGGGAGCGGAGGGCACAGGTTTCTCGGACGCAAGCCAAGTGGCGTCGTCATTGCTCTGCTGCGCCATCACCAGGTTCGGGGCAATCCCGGCGGCGATCACCGTCAGCAGAATCAGGATTTGCAACCCACGGGCAAGGCCGCTGGGGTTTGCCCTCTTCATTTAGCCAAACTATTTTCTGGCGATCTCGGTCATAATGTCGAGCTGCGAGGACTCGATTAGTTCGCGCAGGGCCTTGCCCAGTTCGGCCATGTGCGGGGTCTTGCCGTGGAAGTCCAATGCCTCCTTGTCCTTGTAAACTTCATAGAACAGGAAAACGGTGGGATCCTTTAGCTGGCGATGCAGGGTGTACTGTTCGCAGCCGGGTTCCTCACGAACCTTGCTGATCATGGTCCGAAAGGATTCTTCCAGCTTCTGCTCGCATCCGGGCTTGGCCTTGATTCTTGCTACAACGACGATTGCCATGGTGTTCTCCTGAGTAAGCCGCGCCGATGCACGCAAGCGTGCCATCGGGGCCAGATCTGCGCTGGTTGTAGCCGCTGCCTTGCGGTTTTGCAAGCCACAAGCGATGGTTAACGCCACGAGACCAGGCCCGGCGCGGCGGTGTCCGGAAAAACGGAGGGGCTAGCGATGTTAGGGTTCGACCTAACCGACGAACAGAAGGAACTCAAGGCGCTGGCGCGCAAATTCGCGGAACAGGAAATCATCCCGCGCGCGCGTCAATACGACGAACAGGCGACCTTTCCCAGGGACGTTTGCGAAAAGGCCTTCGCCACGGGGCTGATGAATTTCGCCGTGCCCAAGGAATTTGGCGGCACCGGAATGGGCGTTCTGGACGTCTGCCTGCTGAGCGAAGAACTCAACTACGGATGCTCCGGGATCGCCAACGCCATCGCGGCCAACGACCTCGGCGTCTTGCCCCTGCTGATTGCCGGCAACGAGGAACAAAAGGCTACCTACCTGGGCCAATTGATGAAGGATCTGACCTTCTGCGCATTCGCGATCACCGAACCGGGCGCCGGTTCCGACGTGGCCGCGATGGCCGCCAGTTACCGGCGCGACGGCGACAGCTTTGTAATCAACGGGGTCAAACATTTCATTTCCAACGGCTCGGTGGCGAGCTGGTACACGATGTTCGCGACTTCCGACCGCCGCCTGCGGCACAAGGGAATTTCCTGCTTCGTGCTGCCCGCGGATCTGCCGGGCATCACCAAAACCAGGATGCACGGCAAATTGGGCCAGCGCGCCGCCGACACCGGCGAGATCGTGTTCGACAACGTCCGGGTTCCCGCCAGCGCCCTGGTTGGACGCGAGGGCGAGGGCTTTGAATACGCGATGAAGACCTTTGAGCGCAGCCGCCCGCAAATCGGCGCGATTGCCACCGGAGTCGCCCAGCGAGCGCTGGATGAATGCCTCAAGTACTCCAGGCAGCGCAGCGCGTTCGGCCAGCCGATCGCCAGCTTTCAGGCGCTGCAGTTCATGATGGCCGACATGGCGGTGGCGATTGAAGCGATGCGGCTGCTGACCTGCAAGGCGGCGTGGTCGGTGGATAACGGACATCCGCGCAACGTGATCTCGAGCTACGCCAAAGTGTTTTCCGCCGATGCCTGCATGAAAATCACCACTGACGCGGTGCAGATCTTCGGCGGCTACGGCTACATGAACGAGTACCCGGTCGAGAAGCTGATGCGCGACGCTAAACTGTTGCAGATCTACGAGGGCACCTCACAAATCCAGCGCGTGGTGATCGCGCGCGATTTGCTCAAGGATTGACGCTTCGCGTCCGCGCGGTCCAGGCCTCGTCGGGTCGTTGGGCGCCCTAAATCCCGGCGCGGTGGGCGTCCCGATAGCTCAGGCGCGGACCAGGCCCAACTCCCGCCGGAAATGCTCCACTGTGCGGGTCAAGCCTTCGCGCAGCGGGATTTTGGGTTCCCATCCAAAGCGCTGACGCGCCAGGCTGATATCCGGGCGGCGCCGCGTCGGATCGTCTGGCGGCAGCGGCTTGAACACCAATCGGGACGAGCTTTTGGACAGCTCGATCGCCATCGCCGCCAGCTCCAGCATGGTGAATTCATCGGGATTGCCAAGATTGACCGGACCGATAAAGTCCGGGGCGTCCATCATCCTGACCAGCCCCTCGACCAGGTCGTCGATATAGGCAAACGAGCGGGTCTGCTTGCCCTCACCATAGACCGTGAGGTCCTCGCCGCGCAGGGCGGCGACGCAAAAATTGGACACCACCCGGCCGTCATCGATCGCCATCCGCGGTCCATAGGTGTTGAAGATGCGGACGATCTTGGTATCGACCTTGTTCTGGCGATGGTAGTCCATCATCAGGCACTCGGCGACCCGCTTGCCCTCGTCGTAACAAGAGCGGATGCCGATCGGATTGACGTGGCCCCAATAGCTCTCTTTTTGTGGATGTTCTTCGGGGTCGCCATAGACTTCGCTGGTTGAAGTCAGCAGCATCCGCGCCCTGACGCGCTTGGCCAGTCCCAACATGTTGATGGTGCCCATCACGTTGGTCTTGGTGGTTTTGACCGGATTGTATTGGTAGTGGACCGGCGAGGCCGGACAGGCAAGATGAAAAATCCGATCGACCTCAAGCAGAATCGGCTCGACCACGTCGTGCCGGATCAGCTCGAAGCTGGGATCGCCGCGCATATGGGCAATGTTGGCCCGCTTGCCGCTGAAGAAATTATCCAGGCAAATGACTTCGTGCTGATCCTTTAGGAGCCGCTCGCATAGATGCGAGCCGATGAACCCTGCGCCGCCGGTAACCAGTATTCGCAACTTGGTAGTCTCCTGTCGGAATGTTGAAGCCACCCCCGGCTCATGCGATCGGCATCTTGCGGGCCTCGCCCCCGCGGCAGCCGCCAGTCAGAGTGCTTTGGTTGCTGGCACATCACAGGCGTTGTAGTGATGGGCAAGGTGGGCGAAATCTTGGATCGGGGCAAACTTCGAATCACCGCCGCACAGTATAGAGGATCGTTTGGAAGCGGAACAAGATTTGGGCTTAAGCCGTCGGCGATCGCGTTGCTGGCTCCGCTGTTGCCGTTAGTCTGGTTCGCGATCGCCTACCTGGTGATCCGGCCGCTGGCCGCCGGCCCGGTCGTTGACAGCTGGATCTACCGCCGCGCGGTCAAAAACCTGGCCGCGGGAATGCTCGCGCTGCCCGGTTTCACGGCGGCGATGCCCGTGGCCCAGATCGCCTACGGAGCGCTGTGGTCACGGCTATTCGGCTGGAGTTACCCGGCGCTGGATCTGTCAGTAGCGCTGCTGGGCCTGGCGGGCGCGATGCTCTTTTATCCGCTGGCCCGGCGCTGCAACGCGGATCGGACCGGTGCGACGCTGGCAACCGCGCTGCTGGCCGCCAATCCGTGCTACTTATTCCTGAGCTTTTCCTTCATGACCGACGTTCCGTTCGTAGCCCTCCTGATTGCGGCCCATCTGATGTTCGCAACGGCTGAGCGGCGCCGGGCGGAGCGTTGGATGTGGGGCTGCGCCGCACTCCTGTTCGTGGCCTTCCTGGTGCGGCCGTTCGCGCTTGCCGCGATAGCAGGTTCGGCGGGCGCCATCATCCGCCTGACCGGCAGGTGCCGGCTCGCAGGCCTGGATTGGGCCGTTGGCTGGTTCTGCCCTTCATCGCGGCACTAACCATCTGCGTGCTCGTATGGTGGTGGTTGACCGCGATGCGGCCCGCGCCGTGGATGCTCGATCTGCGCCAACACAACCTCAGCTACCTGTATCTGGTGCCGGTCCGCGTCTACTTCACGGACGCGATGCTGGCGCCGCTGCTGTACCTGGGGCTGGTGCTAAGCCCGCTGGCGCTGCCGTATCTGTTTTCCCCGCGATGGCGTCTGGGCGTGGCCATCGCTATCGGCCTGGCCGCCGTGGCCTTACCGTTGCTCCTTTCGGACCCGGGCGCCGGCTCAATCCCCGAGCTGAGCTGTTGCGGGGGATGGGCCAACGCGCTGGTGCTGCGCGGGCCGCTCCGGTTTGTCTGGAGCGATCACGGGCTGCGCCTCGCCGTGCTGATGCTGGGTATTTGCGGAGTTGCCGGGATGGCGTTGGCGGCGCTGGAAATCCGCGCTCCTACCCGCGGATTCCTCGCCGTCATGATCAGCGCGGCGATCTACTGGGGCGGCATGATTCCGTTGTGGATGTTCAACGATCGCTATTACCTGGCGATGCTTCCCGCGGGATGTCTGCTGCTGGCGGTGGCGCGGCGTCCGCAAGGTTTGGCCGCGCGCGTGACCAGCCTCGCTTTGTTGGCGGTCCTGGGATGGTTCGCGTTGGGCGGCGCATACGCCCAGCAGCGCGGCCTGGACGCGGTGATCAAAGTTCGCGACGCGTTGCTAAATGACGGCGTGCCGAGGGTCGCGATCGACGCCGGTTACCCGCTTAACGGCAACGACCTCTACCGCGATGCGCCAACCGGCCAGCGGGAAACCTCGGCGAGCGAGGCCGGAATTCCGCTGATCACCAGCAAGGACCTGGTACAGTACGCAATCGCGGCCGCGCCGGTTTCAGGCACCGTGATTCTCAAGCGCTTTGAATGGCCTGGGAGCTGGGGATTCGGCCGACGTCCGCTCTACCTGCTCGAAAGTATCACCGCAACCCGCTTGCCGTCTGGACCTTCCAACGCCGGGGCCAGACCGGGCGGCCCGCCACGTCACTCCGTGCCATCGAGTGCGCCGCCGCGATTCGTGCTCATTTTCGTCCGGCTCGCCGCGATGGGTCTGATGATGCTGGCGCCGCTGGCGATAGTGCTCGCGACGTTCGGCGCGATGCCCTCAGCCCGGCGCTACTTGCGCTCGTAAATGGTAAATTCTTCGCCGACCATCACGGTGAGCGTGTGCTGGCCGTCGATGAATCGATCTTCGTCCTCGCGCAGTTCCTTGCAGGCAACGGGGTCGGCCAGCGCGGCGAACGCCTTTTTCATCTCTTCGGGGCTGTCGAACCACATCTCGACCGCCCCGTCGTACTCCACCGGCAGACCAGCCTGCTGATAGCGCTCCCGCGCGCCCAGCTCTGGAGGTTTCACCGGGTGGACCTGGACGTACTTGCGCACGTGCCGGGCAAACTCCGGTATGCGCATCGCGAGCGCGCCATGATGGTCCTTCCAATGGCGTAGGAATTCCTCGCGGCTGATACCCGCTTTGCGCCGCAGCAGGCCGATTACTTTGATCATCGCATCCTCCTTTTTTCGTCAGGGTCGGAAACGAGCTTCGCACCGCATGTTTGGATGGTCCAATTCAGGGGGCCTTGCGCCTTGCTATGGCTTAATCCCTGCGCGATCTATATGGAATCGAAAGGCGTTCAGCAATGAGGTGGTCCGCGGGCACATGAAAATCACGATTCTTGACGATTATCAGGATGCCATCAAGACGATGGCGTGCTTCAAGAAGCTGGCCGGTCATGACGTCACGATCTGGAACGATCACACCAAGGACGTTGACGTTCTGGCGCAACGGCTCAAAGACACCGAGGCGCTGGTATTGATCCGCGAGCGCACTCCCGTCCAGGCCGCGCTGCTGGAGCGTCTTCCCAAGCTCAAGATGATTAGCCACGTCGGCCCCTATCCGCACGTCGATGCGGAAGCCTGCACGCGTCACGGCGTGATCTTTTCCTCGCGGATGTCGGCTCCGGCTCCATCCTATGCGACCGCGGAACTGACCTGGGGACTGATCATCGCTACGATGCGCTACATCCCGCAGGAGTTTGCGGCGCTCAAGGCTGGTAAATGGCAGGCGTGCCCGGTTGGAGTGGGATTGCGCGGCAAGACGTTGGGTATCTATGCCTATGGCCTGATCGGAGGCGTCGTCGCGGGTTACGGCAAGGCGTTCGGCATGAAGGTCATCGCGTGGGGACGCGACGCGTCAAAGGAACGGGCCCGCGCTGACGGTCACGAAGTTGCGTCCAGCAGGGAGGCCTGCTTCGCCGAGTCGGACGTGCTCTCCCTGCACATACCCCTGATCGCCGCCACCCGCGCAATCGTCACCGCGTCCGATCTCGCGCTGATGAAGCCCAGCGCGCTGCTGGTAAACACCAGCCGCGCCGGCATTATCGCTCCGGGAGCGCTTGAAGCGGCATTGCGCGCCGGCCGGCCCGGCCAGGCCGCGGTTGATGTTTTCGAGGAAGAGCCGGTCACCGGCGGGCGTCATCCGCTGCTTTCCATGAATAATGTTGTTTGCACTCCACATATCGGCTACGTGGAACGCACCCAGCTCGAATACATTTTTACCGTGTGTTTCCAGCAGGTCCTGGATTACGCCGCCGGCCGGCCCATCAACGTGATCAATCCGGCAGTGCTCGAGCGCCAGGCGGACTGAAGCGGCTGGACCCCTTGGATTAGTCAGGTCCGCACGTTGTTCTCACGCCTAAGCCATGCCGCGCCCGGTTCTGTCCCCGGGCATGCCCGCGGCGCCGGACAATTCGGGACCTCGCTCTGATAAAGCCATCGATCAGGTTTTTTGAACCGGATAATGTCGGGGCCACCATGCGACTGATGCCGATGATGTTTGCCGGTCTAACTCTGATTTCCACCGGACTGGGCGGTATCGCTGCGATTCGATTGCGCGACCGGCTCCATCTTTTGCTGGGCTTCAGCTCCGGCGCCGTGCTGGGTGTGGCCTTATTCGACATACTGCCCGAAGTCTTCGCGCTGGACGGCGGCAGCTCGTACATGCCCATCGTGGCGCTGGGCTTCCTGGCCTTCTTCGGGCTCGAACGTTACACCGCGATGCATCGGCCGCGTGAGCATGCCCATGCCATTGCCGCCCATGAGCAGGAACTGGGCGCGTTGACCGCGGCCGGCCTGGCGCTGCACAGCTTCCTGGATGGCGTCGCAATCGGGGTCGGCTTTCAAGCCAGTCTTCAGATGGGCTTGCTGATCGCCCTGGGAGTGATTGCACACGATCTCAGCGACGGTCTCAACACCGTGACCGTCGTCCTGGCCCATGGCAACCCGCTCAAGCGAGCCATTTTCTGGCTTACTATCGATATGATCACGCCGGTGATCGGAGCAGCCACGACCCTGCTATTCAACCTTAAGGGACTGTTGCCCTTTGTCCTGGCATTCTTCGCTGGCTCCTTCCTCTATATCGGGGCCTCGGATCTGCTGCCGGAAGCGCGCGAGCATGACTCTCCATTGGTTGGGGTCGCCACCGTGGTTGGGATGCTCATGGTGTTTCTCGCCAGCCGCCTTCTGCGCCCGTAGCGTCCGCGCCCGGCTTTTGCGATTTTGCCGGTCCTCGTTCCTGAGACTGGTGCGCCTGTGGCACTCCGACCGCGAATCTGCAAAAAGGATTACATGAGAGTAGCAAGGCGATGAAGCGCCTCGCGGTAGCACTGGCGGCGCTTTGCATCTGGAGTCAAGCCTGGGCGGCGGAGAAGGCCGGCTGGCAAGGTGCTGGAACTATGCTGTGTTCGGAGTTTGAACAGGCAATCAGCAAACATTCCGAAGACGAGAACTTATTTTTTTCCTGGGCTCAGGGCTTCATGTCGGGCCTCAATACCGATCTGCTGCCGCATGGCGGGACCGATCTTAACGAGCTGCCTATGCAAATGCAGAAGCAAGCCATCCGGTCCTATTGTAACGATCACCCGCGGGCCTCGTATTTTGAGGCGGTCTTCAAACTATATAATCGCATGCGGCGCGACCAGTCACTGCCCAGCTACTTTAAAACCTGGCCCAAAGGGGCGCCCAGCAGTAGCAACCCGCAATGATTGGCCGTTGATGTCAGCGCAGATCGCGGGCGAAAGCGCTGATACCTTCCTGCCATGGCGGAAGCATTATTCGCGGTTCCTGAATGGTGGTCAGAACGCTATAGCGCGGCCGGGCCGCCGCCGCTGGAAACTCGGTATGCGCAACCGGCACAACCGCCGTGTTCAAGCCCAATATCGAGAACAGCCAGCGCGTCATCTCGAACCGCGACGTGCCCCCCTGCCCCGCCATGTGATACACGCCGTAGGCGTCGGTCCGTATCAGTTCAGATATCGCCTGGGCCAGATGCGGCGCATAGGTCGGCGAGCCTAACTGGTCACTTACCGCTTTGACCTGAGGCCGCTGGCTCAGCGAGCGCATCATGTTCAGGAAGTTCCTTCCGGCAGGATGAAACAGCCAGGCCGTCCGCACGACGTAATGGCGCCGGTTCAGCTCTTTGACCGCGATCTCACCGGCCAGCTTGCTGGATCCATACGTGGAAAGGGGCCGCGGTTGATCGTATTCGTGGTAGGCGCGATTGGCCGCGCCGTCGAATACGTAGTCAGTCGAGACATGGACCAGGGGAATACCAGCCGCCGCGGTCGCCAGGGCGAGGTTGCGCGGACCCAGCGCGTTGATTCGATAAGCGTTGACCACGTTGCTTTCGGCCCCGTCGACGTCGTTATAGGCGGCGGCATTGATTACCAAGTCAGGGGCCAACGCGGTGATTGCGTCGCGCACCTTACTGAGCTGGGTGATGTCGAGGCGCTCGCGAGTGGCAGCTTCGACCTCATGCCCACGAAGCGCGGCGGGCAGCGCGCGCCCCAACTGTCCGGCGCATCCGGCGATCAGGATCTTCACGCTACTTTCCCTTGTACTGCGGCAGGAATTCCATCAATTCGCGCAGTGGCGGCGCGACCCGGTCCTGGTCCGACAACAGCGGTTCGGCGGTTGGCCACTGGACGCCGATGCTCGGGTCGTTCCAGATAATCCTCAGTTCATCGGCGGGGTCGTAATAGTCGGTGCACTTGTACCCGACCTCGGCGAACTCGCTGCGCACACAGAAGCCATGGGCGAAGCCGGGCGGCACATAGCACTGAAGAAAGTTGTCGGCGGTCAGTTCAATTTCGATCCAGTTCCGAAACGTCGGCGAGCCCTTGCGGATATCGACCACGACGTCGAAGATCTCCCCCTGCAAGACCCGGATTAACTTGCCTTGCGGATGCAGCCGTTGGGCGTGAAGACCCCTGATCGTGCCGCGCCCTGAGCGGGAATGATTGTCCTGAACGAACGGCCCGGCAATCCCGCCGTCGCGGTATTTGCGCTGCTGGTAAGTCTCCAGGAAAAATCCGCGCGAATCCTTGAACAGGTCGGGCTCGATTACCAACACTCCTTCGAGTTGGGTGGGGATGAATTTCATCTAAACTAACCTCAAAGCGAGAATAGTTTCACAGTGTCAGGAGCACATGCGCATTGGGGCAGAGCCGCTTTCTTGCCCTCCCTTATCTAGAGAGGGTGAGGGAGAGGTTACACGCTACTGTCCACGACACCGATTTCGCCTACGGCCACTGACCGTGCGCGAAACAACTGCCCAGAATTATCCTCGCTTTACGGTTAATAGTCCCAAGGCGCCTGCGTTCCAAGCCCTGAAAACAAATAATCTCACAGTGCCAGGAGCAACAATACATAAGAGCGGAGCCTCTTTTCTGTCCCCTCTCTCCTTATTGTCCTAGCTCTAAAGCGAAAATACTTTTGCGTCTTGAGCGCACGAACACATTGGCGCAGCGACCTTTTCTGTTCCCTCTCCTTATCCTAGGAGAGGGCGAGGGAGAGGTTACACGCCCCGATTCACGGCACACCGTTCGCGTTCAGCCATTCACATCTCGGCGCAACCTGTTTCAGCAGTTATCTCGCTCAGAGCGTCCCGCCTGGACCGCGGAGCACCAATCGGCGTTGGACAAGTACCAGCGCACGGTGCGCCGGATGCCATCTTCGAAACTGCATTGTGGCCGCCACCCCAGCTCGCGGCGGATCTTGCTGATATCGGTCGCATAGCGGCGATCATGTCCCGGGCGATCGGGCACGAACACGCGCAGCTGCGAATATCTGCTAAAGCCGCGAGCGCGCAGGGCGGCGTTGCGTGCGGCCGGCAATTCTTCCTCCAGCACGGTGCAGATGGCCTCCACCATCCGCAGGTTGGTGCGCTCGCTGCAACCGCCGATATTGTACTTCTCGCCCACGCGGCCCCCGCGCAATACCGCGATCAGGGCGGCGCAATGATCCTCCACGAACAGCCAGTCGCGCACGTTAAGACCGTCGCCGTACACCGGCAGGTCTTTCCCCGCGATCGCATTGAGAACCATCAGCGGAACCAGCTTTTCCGGAAACTGGTAGTAGCCGTAATTGTTGGAGCAGTTGGTGATCAAAACCGGCAATTTGAAAGTCTGGTGGTAGGCGCGCGCGAAGTGGTCGGCCGCAGCCTTGGACGCGGCGTACGGCGAATTGGGCTCGTAGTGCGCGTCTTCGCAAAACCAGCCTTGCGGGCCCAGGCTGCCGTACACCTCGTCAGTCGAGACGTGCAGGAACCGGAAGGAGTCGGGTTTATCGCCGGGCGTTCGGTAATAGGCGAGGGCCGCCTCCAGCAGCTCGAAGGTCCCGACGACGTTGGCGTCCAGAAAGTTTCGCGGTCCGTCGATCGAGCGGTCCACGTGGGTCTCGGCGGCAAAGTGGACTATCGAGGTGGGCTGGTATCGCTCCAGCGCATTCTTGACCGCTGTCCGGTAACCGATGTCGCCTTTTACGAACGCATACCTTGGATCGTTCTCCACGTCTTTCAGGTTGAGCAGCGAGCCGGCGTAGGTAAGCTTGTCGAAGACCACCACCCGAGCCTCGGTATTGCGCAATGCGAACCGCACAAAGTTGGAGCCAATGAAACCGGCGCCGCCGGTTACCAGAATGGTTTCCGCCGCGTCCCTGACGACACGGTGGCTGGAATCGTTTTCAGTCATCGAACCCGGATCATCGCTGGTTTAAATATGCAGTCCTCTCTCAAAGGCCGGCGAGGAGAAGTTCTTCGTCCTGATTTTGCACGGTCTTCATGGTTACTCCGGCTTCGCCGCTAATCCGTGACCGCCCGGCGCGATTCCGCACTTACGAATCCTGAAAGACATAATCACTGCTGACACATGTTCGTGCAATGTAAGTGGCTGATGGGCGCGACCTGGACAAAAACAGCGTCACTGCCGACTGCTGCCTGAGACTGGACAGCTTCTTGCAATTCGAAACCGTCCGCAAACGCGCCTTGGCGTGGCCCCTGACTCCGTCCGCCCCGATTATGTTGGCGGCGATCCTGTTCCGACTGTTTCGAAGGCCGTCCTGACGTACAACGCCAATTTTTCACGCAGTGCCGGCGTTGGCATCCGCATCGCCGGGCTTCATAGGGGTCGCGTGGCGTCGCGCAATAGATCAACGGCGAGGTGCCATACCAGTTTGACGGGATCGCCGCTGGTCAGCGCCGCAAGTAACAGCAGCGAACGGCCGGTAACTCCGTACTCGTCCCCGGTCTTTAGCGCTGACGTTTCGTGACGTTCAGGGTCGTTGGTATCGATCAAAGTCAGCCATTGGTCCCCGCCGGCGAATTCGGGCAGCGTAAATTTGACCAGGTCGTGATACGCGTTGACTACAATCAGCAGAGTAACGTCGGATGCGCGCCGCTTGATCCCGCTGGTTTGGGCTCTTCCGTCAATCAGCATGCCGAAGCAACGCATATTACCATCCCCCCAATCGGACTCCTGCATCTCTTTGCCCGACGCGTTGATCCAGCTGACGTCTTTGACCTCCAGTTCCGGGTTGTACTCGGCAGTGAGAAAGCGGGCGCGGCGCAGGATCGGCAGAGAGTGGCGCAGACGAGTCAGCTTGCGCAGAAAACCGGTTAACGCATTGCCAGCTTCGCCGATGCTCTCCCAATCCAGCCAGCTGATTTCGTTGTCCTGGCAATAGGCGTTATTGTTGCCCTTCTGAGTCCGGCCGAACTCATCGCCAGCCAGGAGCATCGGCGTGCCCTGCGAAAAGATCAAAGTCGCGAGAAAGTTGCGTTTCTGACGCTCGCGGAGATCGTTAATTTCGGGGTCGGTGGTAGGACCCTCCGCGCCGCAATTCCAGGCCAGATTGTTGGCGGTGCCATCCTGGTTATTTTCGCCATTGGCCTCATTATGCTTGTCGTTGTATGAGACCAGGTCGTTTAGCGTGAAGCCGTCGTGAGCGGTGATAAAGTTGATGCTCGCATACGGCTTGCGGCCCCGTTGGTTGAAAAGATCGGCCGAACCGGCCAGGCGCGAGGCCAGCTCCGCGGCCTTTCCTTCGTCGCCCTTCCAGAAACCTCTGACGGTGTCGCGATAGCGATCGTTCCATTCGGCCCATCCCGGCGGAAAAGACCCGACCTGGTACCCTCCAGGTCCGCAATCCCAGGGCTCCGCGATAAGTTTAACCCGGCTCAACACCGGATCCTGGCGGCAGCTGTCCAGAAATCCCCCGCCTTGGTCGAAACCTCCGACTTCACGTCCGAGAATGGTTCCCAGATCGAAGCGAAAGCCGTCGACGTGCATTTCCGTTACCCAGTAACGCAAGCTGTCGGTGACCATCTGCAAGACCCGCGGATGGCTCATGTTTATGGTGTTACCCGTACCCGTATCGTTTATGTAATAGCGCGGCTTGTCGGGTAGCAGGCGATAATAAGAAGCGTTGTCTATGCCCTTGAACGAAAGCGTCGGACCGCGTTCATTGCCTTCGGCAGTGTGGTTATAGACTACGTCGAGGATGACCTCCAGACCGGCGTCATGGAGGTGAGCGACCATCTGCTTGAACTCCGTGATCGCTCCGGTAGCGAAGTAACACGGATCCGCCGCGAAGAAGCCGATACTGTTGTATCCCCAGTAGTTAGTCAATCCTTTGTCGAGCAAATGGCTGTCGTTGACAAAGGCATGAATGGGCATAAGCTCCACCGCGGTGACGCCAAGGCCTCTGATGTATTCGATGACTTCCTGGCGCGCCAGACCTGCAAAGGTACCACGGATATTTACCGGCACCATTGGATGACGCTGGGTTAAGCCTTTGACGTGCAGTTCGTAGATGAGGGTCCGATCCCACGGTACCGCGGGCCGGCGGTCACGAGACCAGGTGAAGGCGGCGTCGACCACCACGCACTTCGGCATCAACGGAGCGCTGTCGCGCTCGTCGAAGGACAGATCGTCACCCTCCGCACCCAACGTATAGCCGAATAGCTCGGGGCCCCACCGCAGTTTGCCCACGTGCGCCTTCGCATAGGGATCCAGCAGGAGCTTGTTATGGTTGAAACGATGTCCGGCTTCGGGTTCGTAGGGCCCATAAACGCGGTACGCATACACTGTTCCCGGGCCGACGTCGGGCAAATATCCGTGCCACACCTCGTCGGTGTACTCAGGCAGCTCGAGCCGCTGGACCTCCTGTGTGCCGGTCGGATCGAACAAACATAGCTCGACCTTCGTGGCGTGCGCTGAAAAAAGAGCAAAGTTGACCCCCAGGCCATCCCAGGTTGCGCCCTGCGGCGAGCCTTCGCCTTCCCAAATGCGGAAGGCCGGCAGACCAGTCTCGATGTTGACCTTGTTATTCATGGCTGACGCGATCGGCTTTTTAACTTCGTTATTCATGGCTGACGCGATTGGCCTTTTAACTTTATCGTTCTAATGGCCGGTCCGCTTCCAGTGTGACGCCCCGCGCCTATTGATTCTGCGCTTCGCTGGCTCCCACAGGCAAGGATTTATGGATAGAGGATGAGATCGCGCCCGGAACAAGAGCATTGCTAGTTTTTCCAGAAGTAATTTCTTGACCCCTGGAGAATGTCAGAGCGACAATACTGAAGCACCCGATAAATCGATGTGGCCGCTGATATCCAGGGCTTGTGCTAAGCAGCGCCTGATTTGAGGTATTTGCTACCTGCTCAGTCGCGTTGAACATTTGCCTTTCATCAAAAGAGTTCAGGAGAAATCCCATGGCTAATAAGGGGTCTAATCGAAGACATAAAGCGGCTCAGTTAGGCGAGCAAAAGGTCATGAGGGGCACTGGCGGGGAGACGCACCAGGTTGCCGGCAACGAAATTGCAGTTCTAACCACTCAACAGGGAATACCAGTTGCGGACGATCAAAACTCCCTCAAACTAGGGTCGCGGGGTCCGACCGCTTTAGAAGACTTCCATCTCCGGGAAAAGATCTTTCACTTTGACCATGAGCGCATTCCCGAACGGGTCGTCCATGCTCGTGGCTTCGGTGCTCACGGCTACTTTGAAAACTATGACTCGCTTGCGGAGATCACGAAAGCCGATCTCTTCCAAAGAGCGTCGGAGAGAACGCCCGCGTTTGTGCGCTTTTCGACCGTCGCCGGCAACAAGGGCTCGGCCGACCTGGCCCGCGACGTGCGCGGATTTGCGGTCAAGCTCTATACCAAAGAAGGCAATTGGGACATCGTCGGGAACAACATGCCCGTGTTCTTCATCCAGGACGCGATCAAGTTTCCCGATCTTATCCATGCCGCCAAGGAGGAACCGGACCGCGGCTTTCCGCAGGCACAGACAGCCCATGATAACTTCTGGGATTTCATCTCATTAACGCCTGAAAGCATCCACATGATGTTGTGGGCGATGTCGGATCGCGCCATTCCTCGCGCCTTTCGCTTCATGGAAGGATTCGGCGTCCACACCTTCCGCCTGGTCAATAACAAAGGGAAGTCAACCTTCGTTAAATTTCATTGGAAGCCAAAGCTCGGCTTGCAATCGGTGGTCTGGAACGAAGCGGTAAAAATCAACGGCGCAGATCCGGATTTTCATCGACGAGACTTATGGAATGCGATCAAATCGGGGCAATTCCCGGAATGGGAGCTCGGACTGCAGCTGTTCGACGACAAGTTCGCCGATAAGTTTGCGTTTGACGTCCTGGATGCCACGAAGATCATTCCGGAGGAAGACCTGCCCATCCGGAAAGTGGGCAAATTGGTCCTGGATCGTTGCGTGGACAACTTTTTCGCCGAGACGGAGCAGGTGGCATTCTGCACTCAGAACGTCGTTCCGGGCGTTGATTTTTCCAATGACCCTTTACTTCAGGGCCGCAACTTCTCGTATCTTGATACCCAGCTCAAGCGCTTGGGTGGGCCCAACTTCACGCGGCTTCCCGTCAACGCCCCCAAGTGCCCGGTGAACACGTTTCAGCAAGACGGCCACATGGCGCTGTTGAACCCCGCCACCCGTGCGAATTATGAACCTAACTCCTGGGGCTGAAGTCGGCGGTCCTCGGGAGGCGCCAGAGTTCGGCTTCGAGTCTTACCCTGCGGAGGAGCCGGGACCCAAGGTTCGCCTCCGCGCCGAGACCTTCGCCGATCATTACAGCCAGGCGCGTCAGTTCTACATTAGCCAATCCAACATTGAGCAAGACCATATTGCAGGGGGTTTCACTTTCGAACTAAGCAAAGTGGAGACCCCGGCAATCAGGGCCCGGATGGTGTCCCATCTACTGAACGTGGACAAAGGGTTAGCGGAGAAAGTGGCAGAGGGCGTGGGTCTGCGCGAGTTGCCACCGCCGGCAAAGGCGGCGTCACCAACGCGCACCGATCTCAAGCAGTCCCCTGCCCTGAGTATTCTGCGTAATGGACCTGATCGCTTCGAGGGCCGCAAAGTAGGTGCACTTATTACGGACGGTGTCAGCGTCCAACTGGTGAAAGCGTTGAAGGCGGCGCTGACCAAGGAAGGCGCGGCGCTGGAGTTCATCGCGCCCCACGCGGGCGAAGTCCAGGCCAGCGATGGTTCATGGATTGCGGTCCAACAGAGAATCGACGGCGCTCCCTCGGTACTCTACGATGCGGTGGCCCTGCTGGTGTCGGGCGATGGCGGACGGGCTCTCCCCAACCTGGCGGCTGCCCGGGATTTTTTATCCGACGCTTTCGCGCATTCGAAGTTTATCGCATACGTCGACCACGCTATGCCTTTGATCGAGAAGGTCGTTGGACGTGACAACCTGGATGCGGGGTTTATTCAGGTTAAGGCTTCCCAGGACGTGACGACATTCATTCAAGCTTGCCGGAAGCTGCGTTACTGGGAGCGGGCTGAGGCTAAGCTCCAAGGACCCGCACGAGGCGACAAGCAACGATGAGCATCCGGCGGCAGAGTGCGGAACAAAAGGTCTCGCAGGCAATGATCCACCTGGTGGTTGCGCGCCTTGCATAAGACGGCTTGATTCCGTCTCCCGGTTCCTTGAGACGGTCGTAACGATAAGCCTGCAAGCCCGTTTCCAATGGTAACCCGCCGGCGGCCGGCACGGCGCGGCAAGCTCTGTGAGTTACGAACTGGACTCTGAATTGCGCCGGCTGGATTCGACTTGCTTCGACTCTAAACCACGCTTTTGACCCAAAGGCCCGGCTGCGCGTTTTGCCGCCGTCAGTTGACGGATTGCGCGAAGCATCTGACTCTTGGTGCCGCATACCTGTGAACAGCCCGCGCGCAACAGGTCAGCCGGATAGGACAGGGCGGCTACACCTCCCGCAATGATCGTGAGCTGTGGGTATTGAAGTCTCAGGGCCTTGGTTAATTCAACGGCGGCGGGGAGGCATTCCGTGAGCGTACACGAGAGGCATATGACGTCGGGCGAAAAGCGGCGGGCTTCCTCGTATGCCTCTTCAACCACCGGCTTATCTTCGTCCAGGAGTTTCACCGCTGCGCCTGCGCCCCGAAACAATGCCAGGATCATCAGCAGTCCGAAAGTGTGCACTTCGCCCGGTGGAGATATGCCCAGAACCCGTGACTTGATCCCAGCGCGAGGCTGGGAAAACCTGCTACCCAGATCGGGAATCAACTCGCGCACGAAATCGAAGATGAACTGCGCGTTGTCGTCGCTTATGTGCCGCTCGGATCGCTCGTTTCCCGCCAGGTTAAGCGCCGGAGCGATAATGTCGTCAAAGGTTTGATCAAGTCCGTTCTCTTCGGAGTAACGGGTCGCCAAGGCGTGCGCGCCGGGGGAGTCAAGTTCCAGCAGCATGCGGTAGAAGTCATGATAGCTGCTCAGAATTCGTTCACCGCCGAGTAAAAGGGTCAAAAAATTCAGCTCCGGTATGTGCTCTCCGGCGACCTTAAGACACGCTGTCAATGGAACCGCCATCAGCAGCCCCGGCGCGCCCCATAGCCAAGACCAGTAGATCGAGGACAGTAGCAGTGCCACCGGAGACAGGTCGATCCCCGACCCGATCAGAAACGGCTCAGCCACCTGGCTCATGATGAGGTCAAGCACTAGAAACGCGCTTATAACCTCGAATACCTTTGACCATCCGGGGAACACCGCAAACGCGACGAGCGCGGGCAGCAGCGACGAAACCAGCGAACCAACATACGGAACATAGCGAAGCAGAAAAGCCAACAGGCCCCAGAACTCGGCGTTGGGCAGACCCAGCGCCCACAAAACCAGGCCGATCGAGATGCCGAAGCCGAGATTGATCAGACTTAGCAGCAGTAGGTAATGACCCACCGTATGGCCGGCGGTCTCGATCGCCTGGCTCGCCACATTCACGCGGACACGGGCGGCGAGCCGCACGAGGCGGTCGCGCAGGTCGCGTCTGCTGTAAAGCAGAAAAAACAGCAGCACGATAACGAGCAGGATTTCCACCACCGCGGCAAGCGCCGGCCTGATGCTCGTCAGGTTGTCTGCAAAAGAGCCGGAAGAAACGATTACTGACGGCAGCGGGCGCGGTGCGGGCAAACGGGAGTCGGGTTTCTGGACTTGCCGCTTGACGTCGCTGACCGCGCTCTCAATATGTTGGAGCCATAGTGGCGTGTTCTTCTCGACGGCGGCGAGTTTGCTGCCGATGTTGTAGGAGTATCCGGCCACCTCGTCCGCAACGACGATCAACTCCAGGGTGGTGAAATATCCCGCCGCCGCGATGATGCCTACGCCGGTCACCACCACCAAGGCGGCGCTGCAAAAGCGGCCTACCAGCCGCTCCAGGCGGCCCGCAATCGGACTGAGCACCACGGCCAGAATGAGCGCCGCCGACAGCGGTATGAGTACGTCCCGGGCCAGATACAGGGCGGCTGTGGCGACCATCAGGGCCAGCGCCGGCAGGCCAATTCCAAGCAGAGTTGAACCCTCTTCGATGCCGGATTCGAGGTCGCCCGACTCCTGATCCTTCTCTTCCATATGGCATCATCAAGACTACCGTATAGAACAAAGGTCTGCCGCTAATTTTCTCCGTCCCGGTCGATGCTATGGCTCGCCAGCAGGGTGCGGAAAAAGGAGTTTTGGTGGGCAATCCAACGTTTGATACTTCCGCACCCTACCATCAAAGATGGCTTCATTCCGACATCTTCTGTCCGTCTGGGAGAGATAAGAGTAAGAGAGCAGACCGTGAAAAAACGGAACCCCTTTTTGTCGCAGCGCGCCAACACATTGGCGCAGCGCCCCTTTATGTTCCCTCTCCTTATGCGAGAAGAGGGCGAGGAAGAGGTTACACCTTCCGACCCTTGATGCATGTTTCGCCCCGGCCCGCGATATTTCGCCAACAATCCTCCGGAACTATTGTGGCTTTGAGGCCAGGATTGAGGCTGAAGAGGACCGCTTCGCCCATCGGCCCGAAAATCGTTGGTCAGATTCCCAATATAAAATTCATCAACTCCCGTTCGGAGGCCGTCCTGCCGTGTCGTCAATCGATGTTCTGCTTGGCGACGAAACCGGTCTGGCCCTTCATGGGTCCGTCGATAATCTGGATTACCGAGCCGTTATCATCACTGGATACGATCTTGACCGGAGTCTGGTCGTCGATGTCCTTGGCGACGAACTTGTCCCCGATATTCCCGACCATCCCTTCGACACCGCCCTGCTGGCGCATCTTGGAAAACTTAAGGTACGCATCCTCATCTTGATAAAGCGCCACGGAATGCTGATTGCCGGTCACAACCAGCTTGTGAGTAATGACCGGGCTCGGAGTCTGACAGCCCGCTACCAGCAGGAGACCGGCGGCGACGCCAGACCAAAGTGTTGTAACAATCTTATTCATTTTCATCCGCTACAATCCTTCAGCGCGTTGAACCCGGGGCCAAGATATGTCCTTTCTTAGCGTACCATAATCCTGGACCCTCGGCCGTTTTTTTGTTCGCTCAGACTGAAGCCGCTTTCCGCTCCTATATAGGATTATATGCTCGATGGATCGGCGGGAAGGATATAGACTGGTTCAGAAGTCGGCAGCGCAGCCGCGACTCCCAACATCCAAGGCCAGGTTCATCGATGAAAGCGACCAGCAAGGGTAAGAGCACGACGCGCAAGTGGTCCCAGGATATCAAGACGGTCTCCACCTTTCCGCCTCCCGGAACCTTTACCAAACCGGGTGAAGAGGTCGCGCGGATTATGGCGACCAGGAAAGTGTCGCCTGAAGGCCTTGGATCGGCGATTAGGATGGTCCAGATGTTCATCAATCGCTCGGGCAAGAACCTCAGTGCCGAGCGCCGAAAGGAACTGGAAAAGGCCAAGAGAATCCTGCAACGCAAGCTCCGTGAGGAATCCTCCCGGAACTGAGCAAAGTCCAGTCCCGCGTCACACTCCGGCACAAGTCTTGCGCGGCCCCTGCACTAAATATGGCGGGCTGCGGAAAAAAACATTTCCGCTTTCACAGCCTCCCCGCTCTCTCTTATCTCTCCCGGAGGGAGAACGGATTAAGCAATGAGGCCAGCTTCTATGCAGCATGCGGAACTACACAATGCTCCCATATCCACAACGCCGCTTTTTCGCACCCTGCTAAATTTTAGCTTTGGGCTGGTAGAATATTCTGGTTCAGCCGGAAAAAGTTATCGGGATCGTACTTGCGCTTGAGCGCCGCCAGGCGCGCGTAGTTCGGACCATAGCAGCGCTTAACCCGATCGGGACCTTCATCGCCGAGGCTCGCCACGTAAACGATGTCTGACGCAAACGGCTTCATCGCCTGGGTCGTCTCGTCAACCCAAGCGGTCTGCAGGCGGGCCTCAGCGGATGTGCTCCAGTCGGACTGGACCAAAAAGCCAAACCCCGGTTCACGCACTGAAAAAGCCGTTGTATCTTGCGGCACCCGGGACATCGCTCCATGGTAGTGGTCCAGAAAAAACAACTTGGATGCGGCGGGGTTGTGCGCGGCGCTTTCCACGATGACATCGATCGCCGCGTCAGAGAGCTCGCGCATGAAACCGCCCCGGTTGTACAGACAGGACCCGGCAGGCGATTCGCCCATTACAGACTGCATTTGCAGATACGATAACGGACCGATCGAGCCGCTGGTGGGTGTGGCGAAGGACTGAAGCGGCTCAAGCAACTTTCCGGTGGTCTTCTGATCTCCGCAGTAGCACAGCGCAACCGCAAAAGTGGAGTCTCCGTCCACCGACCTTATGCCGAAACTCACGGTTAGGTCGTCGGGCGCGCGGCTTAAGAAGTCGCGCATGAACGTGAGCCCGGCGCGGCACTGCGACAGGGGATAGGACAGCATTCCGCCCACAACCTGGCGTACGGGATGAAGCTGGTATTCGAACTGGACCGCGACCCCGTAATTGCCGCCGCCCCCTCTGAGCGCCCAAAACAAATCCTCATTGTCGCTCTCCGCAGCCGTTAGCTTGCGGCCTGCGGCAGTCACCACCTGCGCAGATATCAGGTTATCGCAGGTTAAACCGTACCTTCCGGTCAGCCAGCCGAAACCTCCGCCCGTAGTAAGGCCACCGATACCAACCGAAGGGCATTGGCCCAGAGTGGTCGCGAGACCATACGCCTGGGCGGCGTGGTCCAACTCGCCGGCGAGCAGCCCGGTGTGCGCGCGCGCCACCCGGCGGCCCGGATCTATGGCGACCTCCTTAAGGCCGGACAGATCGATGACGATTCCGCCATCACATACAGAATGGCCAATCTGACTGTGTCCTCCGCTCCGGACTGCGACAAGAAGCTGGTTTTCGCGCGCGAACTCCACCGCGCGGCTAACGTCGTCGATGGCGGCGCATACCGCAACTACCGCGGGACGACGGAGGATCGCGCCGTTATGGACGCGCCGCGCCGATTCATACTCAGGGTCGCCAGGAAGAATGACTCTGCCGCTGAAGTGGCGCTTAAAATTCTGAATTGCGGGTGCTTTGAGCATTGGCTAGTACAACATCTGAGAAAGCCTGATCGCGCCGCGAACTCAGCGCGGCGGGCCACGGCGGATTCGAGCGCGAGCCTGTTGCGGCGAGCGCTGCCACGGAAGGATACTCTCCAGCCACCAGGTTGCGCCGGCGGCGGCATAAGGGGCAATGATTTCGCGATCTTGATCGGCGCTCGCGCCGGGAGTGCCAGCCGAATAAATCACCTCGTACGCGCCCTGCGCCGCCGCGTCGCGATGTTGCTGAATATAGGCGATCAGCTCACCAAGTTCAGGAGCTGACAACGAGGATCGGATGTCTCCGGTTACGGGAATAACCCCGTCATAGCGCGCGGCGCGGCGAAAAGGCGGGCGCCGCGGCCAGGTTCCGGCAACCCAAATCGGGATTCTTGGCCGTTGCACGGGCGTCGGGACGAAGCTGGTGTTCTCCACCCGGAAATGCGCGCCCGCAAATGAAAACGGCTCGCCGGTCCAAAGTCCCGCCAGCACCGCCAAGCCTTCGTCGAGCATCTGCGCGCGCACGCGATCGTCAAGCGGGCCACCGAACGCGCTGATCTCGCCGAACAGATCCGATCCAAGTCCGACGCCGAGAATCAGCCGTCCCTGCGAAAGATGATCGAGGGTCACCGTCTCGCGAGCGAGCTTCCAGGGATGGCGGCGGTACAGCGGAGTGACCAGCGTTCCGACCCGGATTCGCTTCGTCGCCAGGACTATGGCGGTGAGGGCGACCCACGCATCCGCCACCGTGTCCAACCATCCCACCTGGATATGGTCCCAGACAAAGCAGCCGTCCCATCCGGTATCTTCGGCTTCGCGGGCGAGGTCGGCGAGCAGACGGGGATAGCTATACGGGCCAAAGGTCGAGAGGCTGATTCCGAAGCGCATGCTATTCCTGGCCATCAACCAATGGGCGATGTGGCGACCTTTGCACCTCCGGGACGTATTTCGCGGTCGAAGCCGGGAAGAATCGCCTGGATGAAGGCGTTTCTTACCACCTCTACAAAAGCCTCCCAGGTGCTGACGTTGGGGCTTTTCAATGTACCTGCGAGGTTAACCTGGGTCGCCACCTTTTGCGTCTGGCTATTCTTGAACACATGAGCTGCGGCGCCAATGAGCACCTCTTTGGTTTGTTGAAGCAAGCCTTTGTTTTTATCCTTCCGATAATCGTACACTTTCAGATTCGAGAACATCGGTTTAACATAGCCGGTAATCTGATCATTCTTGACGCCAAGCTGCGCATAGACGGTGAAAAGACCCTGGGCCACGTCGAATCGCCCGTGCGCGCGCAACAGTGGGTTGAGCGCCGTCAGGTCCGTGTTCAGAATCTCCACGTTAGTTGCGAATTCAGGGCCGCCGCCGCTGGCCAAGAAGGTGCCATCGACGCGGGTCGCGCCCGTCCCCATGAACTTGCCAGACAACTTGACGCGTGAGGGCCCATGCTCCTGGTGGTTGCCGAGATTCGTTAGCGTCATATCCGTGCCAATAATGAAGAGCACGTAGTGCGGTTCGGACGTCTCGTCATCGAACGCCAGCCGGCTGTTTCTAATGTCCAGTTCCTGCAGCTTGATGTAAACGGCCGGCCGGTTGTTCTGTTTTTCAATGGTCCGCCCTGCCTGCGTGATCCTTTGTTTCTCCGCACCCTGAGTGTCACGCAGGTGAACGTAGGTCAAATCGGCGGCCTCGATCGTCGCTTTACGGACATCGACGTTGGTTACCTTGGGCGAATACTCGACTGATCCTTCGCTCGAGAATATGCCGCCATTGACGGTCAGGTTGATGTGCCGGCTGGCGGGAGTGAGGGCATTCAGCGGTGCGTCGGTCAACACGTAGTGCGCCACCATCCCGGGGAACGGCTTCATCAGGTAGTTGGCCCGTCCGTCCAGGCTGAGCCGACCCTTGTCGAAAACCACCATCTGTCCCCAAAGGGTTGACGGATATCGATTCTTGGGGTCGTGAATATTGCGGATGTTGTCGCTGACAAAGGCAAGTTTGGTAAGATGCAGCGGCTTCGCGTGCGCGTTATCCACGTAAGTGACGTCGCCATTGTCGATTGCCAGCCGATTGATCTTAAAGGGGTAAACGCTTTGCAGCGCATCCTGCCATCCGCGCTGGCGCAATGTCGTCTTGCCTTGCCGTTCAGCCCCGAACTGAGCACGGTCGACATGCACTGTGGGATGTTCCAACTCCACATTCGCCACCAGCCGGGCCCAGAGCAATTCCTTCCAGTGAACCCGGAAGCTCATCACGGGAAACCCCGCCACGGGCGGAACGGGATGCGCCTCCTGCATGACGTTCAGGTTCCTGAGTGTCAGCCGCAGGCCCAGAAGTTGAAGATGAGCGTGCCCCAGAACTACATGATACCCTTTCAGGCTGCTGTTCATTTTCGCTTCGAGGCGCGGGCGGATGATGCCGTCGAGAAAAAACGATGCGATGAATACGCCGATCAGAATTAAGGCTACCCCGGCGGCAAACCACAGACCTAAGCGTGCCGCCAGACTACGCTTCGGGCGCAGCGCGGACCGCTCGGCCGGTCCTTCGGGAGCTTGCGCGGATTCCATGAACGCCCTCAATTACTCACATTGAACTTTGCACCGTCAAACCGCGGTCCAAAGCAGATCCGGGCCGCCAGGTCCGTGATTGGCGGAGTTGAAAGAATCAACTCCGCCAATCCGGATTCAGGTAATTTCCACGTGCGCCTCTGTTGACTTACTTCTGGCCGCTTTCCGGTTTCCCTTTGCTTCCATCATGTTGCTCGGCGTGGTGTTTTGCCGCTTCATCCGCATGGTGCGTGGCGAGATTCTGGTGACCTTGGGCAACATGCGCGTGGTGTCCGGCCTTCTCGTGCGACCCAGCTTCATGCTGTTTGGCGGCTTCCTTGTGGTGTTGCGCCGCGTGTTCATGATGTTCAGCGGCCTTTTTGTGGTGTTCTGCACCTTCATGCTTAGCCATAAAAACAGGTCTCCTGTGGTGATCGAGTAAGATCTCATTGTAACATTGGGGAGTTGAAGACCCGCGAAAAATAGTTGCCGGGGAAATCTGCATTGTTGGTGCGCTCCGGAGGTACGCCCGCCAGATGTGCCGTCGGCATATCCACAACATTTATCTTTGGCGGGTGTAGCCACGACCCCGAGCCGGGTGCAATGTCAGCCGGCCCAAGGCGAGATTGCCGAGATGGAGCGCTATTCAAGCGAAGAAGACCAATACGCGGGCTTCAATGCTTTCACGATCAGGGGCATCCGGCGGTGCGGATGGATCCTCAAAAGCCGCATGCGCCGTGAATCGCGCGCGGCCATCGGCAGCCGAGTCGAAACACTTCAGGATCAGAACCTCGTCAGATTGCATTTGCGAAAAATAGAACCATCGATGGCGTGCGCTGTGGGCGACGACGTAGACCTCGTGCTTCAAATCCATCGTCACCAGATCCGCGGGCGTAATAGTGCGCGCGTCACACACGGCGAGGGGAGTGCGGCGTACGGGGCCTCGGATCGGACGCCATACATTTACCTCGACGAATCGCCGGCTCAACCGCATCTCCGCTTCCACGGGGTCCAAAGCTTCACGTACCATCTGCGGTCCGGACTTGTAAGTATAATCGTTATGTACCGCCGGGACCGGCGCGCGAACCCCAGTCGCTCCGTCTTTGGCCTTGGACATGCAGCGCACGTCGTGTGCAAACACCAGCGTTTTGGCGGCGCCGGAGATGCGTTTTACCAGGGTTTCAACCTCCGGATAATAGATCGTCCGCACCTCCCGCTCGTCATAGAAGTTTACCACATTGGTCGGTTGTTTAATGAGAATAAATCCTTGCAAATCCAAGCGAAGATGGTCGACGATTGGACGGGCGTCATAAACCCGCATCGGGTGGAAGGCCCAGCGTCCAGGCCAGTCCGAGGCGCCAGCGCCCGGGCGCGGGTCAGGAACCTGGCCGGGGGTTGACAAATAGAGCAATGGGGCCTCGACGAAGTCCAGGCTCTCGATGGAAACGCCGTCGTTCACAGTGGCATATACGCGCGCAGATCTGGTTCGTAAACTCCGGTTGAGGAGACCGCAGGATGCGCTAATTTCTTCTGACGCCCGTCATAATAATCATACGTGAATCCATGTGCAGCGGCCCCCCTTGATAGTCGCCCCACGTCGATTCAACTTCGAATCCGGTATGGATGAATAGCAAGGTCAGCTCGCGGGGAAAGAACACGTGGCTGACGAAATCGTCAATGTAACCTTCCACGAACCGGCCGTCCTGGTATTGCTCGTACAGGAATCGGATTTCCGCGCGCTGCTGGTGACTCAGATATCGAGTCGTTTTTCTTCTGATCAGGCGCACCCGCGCGCCTGGATCATAACTGTCGAGGTCGATTTCCAGGGGCGTGCGCCGGGGAACGCTGAATGAATCAGCGAAAGCGGCCATGTTCGGCATCACAATGTCGATTAGGAATCTGCCGCCCTGACCAAGATTGTCGTACGCTGTCTGCCACGCCGCGATCTGGTCTTCGAGATCGAGCAAGTGACTGATGGAAGAGCAGGGAATCACTATGAGATCGAATTTAACTTCCGCTATCCATGTCCGTAGGTCACCCTGGAGGAAGCGCACCCGCTGGTGAACCTCGGCCGGAAGCTCTTGCAGATGTTTGCGCGCGGTGTCGAGCATCTCGGATTGGCTATCGAGGCCGACAACATCAAAGCCGAGGCGGCTTCCGGCTTCCGCCAGTGGAAGCGTGATTCGTCCGGTCCCGCAACCCAGCTCCAAGACCCGCTTGGGACGCAGCCGTTGAACCAACGAAGTATAAAAGCCAACATCCTGGTTGTTATCCAGATGCTCGCGGTCGTATTCCTCCGGATGTCGGTAAAGTTCACTCATATCCAACCTTTAGTCCTTCTGCTGGATAACGCAATGGTCATGCCACCTCCGACTGTTGATCGGCGGCGGTAGCTGCGAAGCCATCGCAGAACCTTTTACCTGCCCATTCTAAATATATCGGGCCGGTATGCATCTTGCTCAACCTCGATAATCGCTAGTTCAGACACCTTAGCGAAGTGATCCAGGTCCGGAGAAAGATAGAAATGCAAAGAATTGCAATATGGTTGCTTCTGGTAGCGGCGGTAAGTTTTCCCGGTTGCGCCGCATTGGCGGCGCTCGGCGGCGGGTCCGGCTCATCGCCGGCCGATTCCGCCATCAGCGCTGCGGCGCCGGGACCTTCATGGTTCAATTTTGTGGGCAAGTCAACCAAATTCGTGTTCGTCAGCCCCGGCGCGCTGCTGGCTGACAGTCCCCGGATCGAGGCGTCTCTGATCCAGGAGCAGTGCCTGTTTCAAACCGCCGATCCTCCGTTCCTGGTGCCGTCTTTCAATCAGAAATGGTTGTTTGTCGGCCGGATGAACCAGGGACCGACGATTCAGGCACTCGAATACAAGACCATCCTGACCTTGGGCCTGACCGGTCCGCAGCAACTGAGCGCCTGGCCGGTAAGCATGGTCTCGCTGAGCGATTTCTCCGACGCGTACCTCGCCGAGCGGCTGCCGATCGTAGGCAAATACCAACCAGACATTCGCACCGACATTCTGGCCGAGTACATCGGCGATTCCCGCCATATTAAAGCGATCGCAGACCAGTTGATAAGGAATTACAATCCACAGATCCAATGTGCAGCCAAGAGTTAGGGTCCGCCGCCACTTTAATCTGCCAGTCGAAGATGCGAACCGCGATGAAAAAATCAGGGTGGGCCCCGCCGAACGGAGTAGGATTGAACAAGCACTAAACACCGAGTTTGGTCTGATCTACGGAGATCTTCGATGGCAACACGAAACAGTCTGGCATCCATAAATGAAATTCGGGAACGCGCCCGCAAGCACCTCGAACGCGGTGCGGTCACGGATGAGTACAAGGCGGATCGGGTGGAAGTCATCAGGATTCTCAACGAACTCCTTGCCACCGAGATCGTGTGCGTCTTGCGTTACAGAAGCCACTATTACAACGTCTCCGGAATCCACGCGGACGCGGTCAAGCCGGAGTTCCTGCAGCATGCGCAGGAGGCCCAACAGCATGCCGATATGCTTGCCAAGAGAATCGTTGAACTCAATGGAGCTCCAGATTTCAATCCAGCAGGGCTGGCGCAGCGCAGCCGCTCCGAGTTCTCTCAGCAGCCGGGCCTGGTGGACATGATACGCGAGGATCTGATTGCGGAGCGCATTGCGGTTGAGTCGTATTCCGAGATCGCCGAATGGCTTCGCGCCGACGATCCGATCACCTGCAAGGTATTGCTCGATATCCTCGTGGTCGAGGAAGAGCACGCGCTGGATATGAAAAAATTGATCGGGCAGCTGCTTTAGAACAGGAGTCACTTCAATCGAACGCCGCCGGACCTTGCATTCCTGGCGTCGATAGTGAGGTGGACAGGGCAAGTATCAGATCGCGTTCGTGGCACTGCGCGCATCGGAGACGGCCGCGTACCGCCTAAGTTCCCGATTATAGCGCTCAAGCCGGTGGCAAGGCGTCAAACAGGCGCCCCCAGTGGCCGGCAGCGTTCCTGGCAACCATGGACATACATAGTTCAACTTCAACAGAATCCGGCGGTAGTTGTTCTCCCGACAATGTACTGGCCGCAAAAGCGGCACATTTGCGCTATGTCTCCGATCGCGCGCCCGGGATTACCCGCGAGCGTGGTGCTTTGGGTTTCATCTATCGGACCCCGAATGGGGCTGTGATCGAAGATCCCGATGAACTCGCCCGCATCCGGGCGTTGGCGGTGCCGCCGGCCTGGGAGCAGGTTTGGATCTGTGTTCACGGCAACGGTCATATCCAGGCCACGGGAAGGGACGCGCGCGGCCGAAAGCAGTACAGATACCATACTCGATGGCGGACGGTGCGCGACCAGACAAAGTTTGAGCACCTGTTGCTTTTCGGCCAGGCCCTCCCGGCCGTTCGCAGGCGGGTCGACAATGACCTCACTCAGCCAGGACTGCGGCGGGAAAAAGTATTGGCCGCGGTAGTGCGCCTGATGGAAATGACGCTGGCGCGAGTGGGCAACCCGGAGTACGCGCGCCAGAATCAGAGTTTCGGTCTGACGACTCTTCAAAATCGCCACGTGCGTATCAAGGGGGGCGAGATTCTGCTTGATTTTCGCGCCAAGCATGGCATCCGGCATCGGAGCGTGGTTCATGACCGCAAGCTCGCGCGAATTCTGAAGAACTGCCGCGAGCTTCCGGGCTCAACGTTGTTTCAATACCTTGACGAAGATGGCACCCGTCGTAATATTGATTCCGGCGACGTGAACGACTATCTGCGTGAAATATCCGGACGGGAGATCACGGCCAAGGATTTCCGCACTTGGGCAGCGACTAATCTCGCGGCGTTGGCGCTTTCCGCGTTAAACGAGGAGCAACCCACCAAAGGGGCCATCTTGCAGGCCGTCAAACAAGTGGCGGCGCAGTTGGGTAACACTCCGGCGGTATGCCGCAAGTGCTATATCCATCCCGCGGTGTTCGATGGATATCTGGCCGGTTCGCTGCCGGTAAGTGCGACGGTAGATGACCTCGACGAGTTCCCGGCCGAGGTTTGGAGGCTTGAACGTCAGGTGATGCGGTTTCTGAAAAGTGCTGCGAACGTTAATGGTTGCGCTGAAATGGGCAATTAACGCATCTAATGGAGTCGCATCGAGCCCGCGGCATGCTTGGCTTTAAGTGAAGCAGCTCAGCCCTGCAACGGACAGGCGAGCCAGATTTTGGAGTCGTCGGTCATTCTGAAGCCTGGAATGACGAGAAAGGATGAATGATCCGATGTCTTTTCCAGTGGTCGGCATAGGGGCATCGGCCGGGGGGCTTGAGGCGGTCTCCGAGCTGCTGACGGATCTCCCAAGCCCCACCGGTGCAGCCTTCCTGCTGGTACAGCACCTCGATCCCGAGCATAGTAGTTTGCTGCCGGAGATCCTGGCCAAGAAGACCCGGCTGACCGTCTCACCGGCGCGCGATGGCACTGCGCTCGAATCCGACCATCTTTACGTCATCCCGCCCAATGCGGTCCTGACGCTTGCCGATGGTGTTTTGCGCGTTGGAAGCCGCCAAACCGACGAGGAGCGTCATGCCCCGATCGACCTCCTGCTTAACTCCCTCGCTGAAGAATGTGGCCACAACGCTATCGGGGTGATCCTTTCGGGCACGGGTTCAGACGGTACGCGCGGCGTACAGAACATTAAGGAGTCGGGCGGAATCATTTTCGCCCAGGACGCCGCCTCGGCCCGTTTCGCCAACATGCCGAAAAGCGCCGTCGAAACCGGTTGCGTGGATTTTGTCCTGACGCCCAAGGAAATCGCACGGGAGCTGATGAGAATCGTCCGACACCCGTACCTCAGCTCCCAAGCGTCACCGTCTGGAGCGACGCCCTCGCTAGAGGAGCATCATCTCAAAACGATCCTTCAACTATTGCTGGACCAGGCCGGGGTGGATTTTACCCACTACAAGCGCAGTACCATTCAGCGACGGGTTGAGCGCCGCCTGGCTTTGCATCATCTCAAAGGGCTTGCGGAATATGCGAATCTGCTGCATCAGGACCCGGCCGAGATGAAGGCGTTGTCGCGCGACTTCCTTATCAATGTCACCGGGTTCTTCCGTGATCCGGAAAGCTTTACGGCGCTGACGGAGACCGTCTTCCCGGCGCTCCTGGAGCATTCCTCCCCCAAGGAGCCGCTGCGGGTATGGGTGCCCGGTTGTGCGACTGGTGACGAAGTCTACTCAATCGCGATCTCACTGATCGAGTTCCTGGAAAACCGGACCGATGCTCCGGCAATCCAGATCTTTGGCACCGACCTGAGCGAACCAGCCATCGAAAAGGCCCGCAGAGGAGAGTACCCGAAAAGCATTGTGCGTGAGGTGTCGACCGAGCGACTCAAGCGCTTTTTTGTGAAAGTCGATCAGCGCTACCAGATCTCAAAGTCGATCCGAGACCTGTGCATCTTCGCCCGGCAGGACGTGGTACACGACCCGCCCTTCTCGCGTCTGGGTCTGGTGAGCTGCCGCAACGTCTTGATCTATCTGGGCCAACCTTCGCAACATCGAATCCTCCGCCTTTTCCATTACGCGCTAAGGCCTCGCGGCTTTCTGATGCTGGGACAGTCAGAGACCGTCGGGCAATCCTCGGACCTGTATCAACTGATTGATGCCCGGAACAAAATCTACCGCAAGCAAGCGCTTGCGACCGACTTGATCGATGGCGAGGGACCGATGTGGAATGCAAAGCCGCGAGCATTTGGCGGGGGCGCGGTTACCGGAATTCCGGCCCCGGCAGGCAAGGACAGGGTGCAGAAGGAGACCGAACGTCTGCTACTGGCGCGTTATGCCCCGGCCTGCGTTCTGATCGAGGAGAATCTTAATGTCCTCTACTTTCACGGCGAGACCGGCCGCTATCTCGAACACGCGGGCGGTCCCGCGAGCCTCAACCTTCAGAAGCTCGTCCGGCCCGGATTTCTGGTTCAGCTCAATGACGCGATTAAGGAGGTCCGTGAGGGGAATGCCCTGGTGAGCAGAGACGCGGTGCCGGTTGAGCTGCCGGGTGGGATGCGAAAGGTCCGCTTTGAAGTGATGCCGATCAAGATTCCCGACCTCGATCAACTCTGCTATCTCATCCTCTTCGAGCAGCCGCAATCTCGCGTCGAGCAGCGGCACCGAAGCGGATGGTTATCAAAATGGATGGCGAATTTGCCGTGGGGCGCTGAAGCCACGGATAACGAAAGGGTCCCGCAAATCCAGCGCGAGTTGGAAGCTACTCGTGAATATCTCAAGACCATCGTCGAGGAACACGAGGCCGCCAAGGAGGAACTGCAGTCGGCCAACGAGGAACTCGCCACCGCCAACGAGGAGTTTCAGAGTACCAATGAAGAGCTGGAGACTGCGAAGGAAGAGCTGGAGTCGACCAACGAGGAACTCGCCACCACCAACGATGAACTAGGTACCCGTAATCATGAGCTGAATGACTTGAACGAGGCGCTCAAGCAATCCCATGATTATCTGGATGCGATCTTCGAGACCATGCGGGAACCGCTTTTGGTCCTCGACGCCCAGCTGCGGATAAAGAAAGCCAATCATGCCTTTCACGAATTTTTCAAGACTCCACGTGAAGAGACCGAGGGGTGTTTTCTCTACGACTTGGCCAATGGCCAATGGAACATCCCGGCGCTGCGCAAACTACTCGGTCAGATACTCCCAAAAAAAACCGTGCTGCGCGATTACGAAGTGTCCCAGTCATTCGCGGGGATCGGAACGAGGACCCTGGTCCTCAATGCCCGGCGACTGTCGAGGAGCGAGCAGGACGAGGAGTTGATCCTCCTTGCAATCGAAGACGTCACCGAACACGCCGCCGCGCTGTATGCAATCACCGATCGCCGCAAGGACGAATTCCTGGCCATGCTGGCGCACGAACTGCGCAATCCGCTGGCGCCTATCCGCAACGCCTTGGCGGTCCTGCGGATGGATAGTGCGAACCGGGCTGGCGCGCGGCAGCACGACATTATCGAACGCCAGCTTCAGGATCTGGTCCGGCTCGTGGACGATCTACTCGATGCGGGCCGCATCACACGCGGAGATATCGTGTTAAAGAAAGAACCTGTGGATCTGGCGGAGATCGTCAACCAGGTGGTCGAAGCTACCCGCCAACAGCTCGACGAGAAACAGCATCGGCTTGCGTTATCGCTGCCCAACACTTCGACAACCGTTGGAGCCGACCCCACCCGTCTCAAGCAGATTGTCGCGAACCTTTTGAGCAACGCCATCAAATACACGGAACCCGGTGGCCGCATCGGAATTACAATCGAACGCCGCGACGACGAAGCGGTGCTCAGTGTGAACGACACCGGTATTGGCATGGACCAGGAAACCTTGAGCCACGTCTATGACCTTTTCTTCCAGTCCAATACCTCGTTCAGCCGCAGCCAGGGAGGCCTTGGGATTGGACTCACGCTGGTAAAACGTCTGGTTGATTTACATGGGGGCCGCGTGGAAGCAAGTAGTGATGGACTTGGAAAGGGAAGCAATTTCATCGTCCGCCTACCTCTGCTGCCCAGCTCGGAACCGCCGGTCGAATCGGTGGAAGCCCCGGCCGTTGACTCTCATCTCAAGCGATCCAAACCCCGGCGGATCCTGATCGTCGACGACAATCAAGACGCCGCGGAAACCCTGGGCCTAATTGTGGAATCGTGGGGTTACCAGACGGCTGTCGCTCACGACGGGCCTTCAGCTCTCGGAGTTGCAAAAGACTTCCAACCCGAAATCGGGTTACTCGACGTCGGACTGCCCGGGATGGATGGCTTCGAACTGGGAAAGCGGTTACGTGAGCTACCGGGAATGCATAAGCTGCATCTAATCGCGATCACAGGTTATGGCCGGGACCAGGATCGCGAAGCCGCCCATCAGGCCGGCTTCGACCGGCTTCTGGTCAAACCTTTGGATCCCGATCGACTCGCACCACTTCTGGAGACGTTGAATTGAGGATAGCGGTGATTTGGGGCGCCTTGCGACAGGCGCCGCGAATGCAGCACCCACTTTCAAGAGCGTGCGCGGCGACTTGACGCATGCCTTGAGCTCTTTGTACCGCGCCGCACTTTTTTGCCGCGACGTGGCGCAACGTCGTGCGCAACCGCGTCTTCATCAGCTTTCGCCGTGGCTTTCTTGCCGCGGGTCTTGAGCGACTCCTTCAGCGCGGCCATCAGATCAATCACCTTGCCGCGCCCGGGGGCGGCGGGAGCGGTAATCTCTTTTCCAGCGGCCTTTTGTTGCGCTATCTGCAAAATCTTTTGCCGATAGGTGTCCTGGAATTGATCGGCCTTGAATTCATTCCTGGAAAGATCATCGATCAAACGCTGTGCGAGTTTAAGTTCGGACGCGCCAACGGAGGCCTGGGCGCCGTGCGCAATTTCTTCGACGGGACGGATCTCATCGGAATAGTGCATGGTATGGAGCATCAACAGGTCGTGGTATGGACGAAGCAACACCAGGTGTTCCTTACCACGCATCACGAATTTTGCGAGGGCGGCGCGCTGACTTTTTGTCATTGCGGCAGTCAATAGATGATAGGCCTTGGCGGATTCGGACATGCACCCAAGCAGGTAGGCGGCGGCAAAATAAACCGGGTCAACTGTGGCAATCGGTATGAACTGCAAGATCTCGATTTCGCGGCCGGCGCCGGACTCGAGCGCTTTGAGCTCTTCATTCGTAAAGGTAACGTATTGGCCTTTCTTAACCTGGAAACCGTGAACCAGCTCGCTTCGATCGACCGGCTGGTCTTCGGCGATACAATATATCTGTTCCCGAATCCTGCTGTTGTCCTTGGCATGCACGAGATTGAAGTGGATAGATTTCGGCGATGTCGCCGGAAACAACTCGACGGGAATCGACACGAGGCCAAAAGTGATAGTGCTACGGGATATGGCGCGACGCGGCATTCAATATACCTCTGCTTTGTTGGAAATTGATACCGATTACTTGGACGCCCCGGTTCCGGCAGACCCATTATTGCATCAGCATGGGCTGGCAACTTGAAAAGGCGTGCTGCGGTTCACGAACTAGCTGGGGACGGTGCATCGGGCGGTTTCGCCCAAAATCGGTACTACGATGGCGGGCCTGCCGCGCTTGCGGTCTGCATCAACTCCGAACCGACCCTTGCTTTCGAATAGTCAAATCAGTGACGACCGCGGTTGAAACAGGCCTGACGCGAGCTAAACTCAACGACCTCAGGATCTCGATCAGCCGTAAAGGATCCAGGGGCTTGATCATATGGCTGTCGAAGCCTGCCTCCAGGGAGCGTTGCTGGTCCTCTTTTTGTCCATAACCGGAAGCGGCAATTATTACCAACCCATCACCCAACGGCTGGGCGCGCAACCGGCGGGCGACCTCATAGCCGTCGATGACTGGCAACCCAATATCGAGCAATACAGCTTCGGGACGGAAATCTGGTAACGCTTCGAGCGCGGCGGCGCCGTCGTATGCCAATTGCACCTCGAAGCCCGACTCGCGCAGCAGCAGCCCAGTGCTTTGCGCCGCGTCCTGGTTGTCGTCCACGACCAATACCCGCACGTTCCTTAGCGGCGCCGCCGAAGCTTGCGCAGGCGCGGGCTCCGCTGAGGGTATCCCCTGCTCGCGCATGATCGGCAGTCTGACGACAAATTCACTTCCCTTGCCCAGTCCGGCACTAAAGGCGTCGACGCTGCCGCCATGTAACTCAACCAGGCGGCGCACCAAGGTGAGGCCGACACCCAGACCATCGTGGAAAGAATTAGCCGAGCGCTGTCCCTGGGCAAAGAGATCGAAAATACCCGGCAGCATCTCCTGGGAGAGTCCGGCACCGCTATCAACCACTCGAAACACTGCATTGCTCTCTTCCTGATTCACGCTCAGAGAGATCGATCCGCCTTCCGGAGTGAATTTCGCGGCGTTGTTCAACAGGTTGCCCAGAACTTGAGCGAGGCGGCCGGCATCGGCATTTATCCACAACGGTTGTGGTGGGGAGGAGATTGCGAGCCTATGTTTGCGGGAGTCAATCAGCGGCCTGTTGGCCTCGACGGCGGCGGAAACCACACCAGAGACCTCCAAGGGCGAAAGGTGGAGTTCAATCTTGCCCCGTGTGATCCGCGAAACGTCCAGGAGATCGTCGACCAGGCGGGTCAGATGCTTGACCTGGCGCTCGATAACCCCTTGGGCCCAACTCAGGCGCTTGGGATCCGAGCCCGCGATGCGCAGCAACTCCACAGCGTTGCGGATTGGAGCCAGCGGATTACGTAATTCGTGCCCCAGCATGGCGAGAAATTCATTCTTGTGGCGGTCCGCGTTCTGGAGCTGCTGGTATAAAAGCGCATTATCCAGGGCGGTGGCCGTGTGGCTGGCCAAATCTTCCAACAATGACCAATCAGACTTGTCGAAGACGCGACCGGAGGGGCCCAGCGCAAAACACAGCACGCCCACCATCCGCCCGCGTGCCGCCAGCGGAAAAACCACGCCCGAGCAAAGCTGCGGCGGCGCAGCCGATTGATCTGAATTTGGGTTATTTCCCGCGGTTTCATGCGGCGCCGGCGACGGACAGTTCTGTTCGATCGATTGCGGCTTGCTCGTGGCCAGCGCCTGTTCGACGCCGCGCGCGAGCGCCGGCGCAATGGTCCCGGAAGACATTGTGTACAACGCTCCGCCCGCGAGTGCCCAGCTCAACTCAGTGCGATCAATTCGGCCTTGTTCATCAAGAGACGTGAAGCTGCAAAAGTCCGCCAGGGACGGCACAACCACCGAGAACAACTCCTGTATCCTGGCCTTGAAATCCAACGAGTCGGATAGTGCCCTGCTTGCTTCGGCCAGCAAAGTCGAACGGCGGCTAGCCTGCTCCGCAGCGGCGCGCGCCGCCTGCTCCCGCGCCAGAGCGATGCGCTCCTCGGCCTGCTGTTTCGCGCTTTCGGTCATGCAAAACAGGTCGATGAAAACCTTGACCTTGGTCCGCAAAATCTCCGGCACTACCGGAGAGAGGATATAGTCAACGGCCCCCAGTGAGTATCCCTGCATGGTAAGAACTTCATCGGCGTAGGCAGTGATGAAAATGATGGGAGTATGCGCCGATTTTTTGCGTTTGCGGATCAGGGCGGCAGTCTCCAGGCCATCCAGGCCTGGCATATTCACGTCGAGCAGAACCACCGCGAAGTCATGTTCGAGCACCAGCTTCAGCGCTTCCTCGCCGGAGCCCGCGGTGAAGATGTCTTGTTCCAGCTCCTCCAGGATTGACTGAAACGCCAGAAGCTTATCCCGACGGTCGTCCACCACCAGGATTTTCGCGTTATTCCGGCTCACCTCGGACACCGCGGGACCACCACTCGTTACTCGCATGTTGTCGTCGCCCTCAAGCGAAACGCTATCTCAAGCCGGCCTCGCGTTTCTCAGCATTCTCTCTTCCCACAGCGTTAGCGATGCAGCCACGAGCGCAGCACCGCCAGCAGGATATCCGTATCCACTGGCTTTGACAGATAGTCCCAGGCGCCGGCTTCCATGCATTTTTCCCGATCGCCTTTCATTGCCTTGGCGGTTACCGCGATAATGGGCAGATCCTTGCACTCGGGGATCTTGCGTATTTCCAGCATCGTATCGATTCCGTCCATCTCCGGCATCATGATATCCATCAAAACGATCTGGATGCCGGATTGTTCCGAGAGCAGGCGGATCGCGTCGCGGCCGTTGTCCGCGGAAACGACGTTCATGCCCTGTTCCTCCAGGACCGAGGACAAGGCAAAGATATTGCGCATATCATCGTCCACGATCAGGACCTTTTTGTCCGCCAGTATATCGCTGGAATGATAAAGCGCATCCACGACCCGGTACTGCGCGTCAGGCAGCTTTTCGGCTTTGCGATGGAGCAGCAAACTGACCTGATCCAACAGACGTTCCATCGAATGGATTGGACGAACCGTTGACCCGCCCGCCGGGACGTGCAAGGTCCCCATACCGTTTCCGTCATGGTCGCGTTCCGGCGATTCGCTGTAAACAATGATCGGCAGGTCAGAGACGGGCAATTCCGATTCAAAAGAGCGCATGACCGCCGCCAAACCGGACGCCTCCGGATCTACGATTACGCAGTCAACCAGCCGTTCCTGCAGGATCTGGAGGGCGCCGGCGCCGTCGGGAACGCTGGTAATCCGGATGTCGTCGGCCTTGAGATACTGCACGATGCGGTCGCGCCTCTCTTCATTGGGCTCAACCACCAGCAGGCTTTTGACGCGGCGGCTGACATAATCGCTCAGCCGCACAAGGAACGCGTCCAGGGCATCCTTGCTTTGCACGGGCTTGGCCAGGAAGGCCAACGCCCCGCTGCTCAGGGCCCGTTCACGTGAATCATCGGTCGAGATCACACATACCGGAATATGCCGGTTGATGAGATCCTTCTTGAGGCGATCCAGCACCCGCCAGCCATCGAGGTCGGGCAAATAGATGTCCAGCGTGATGGCGGAGGGTTTATACTCCATGGCCAGCGCCAAAGCCGGGGCGCCCAGCGATGTCACGATGCCCTTGAACCCTTTCTCACGCGCCGCGTCCAACAAGAAGCGGGCAAAGGCCAGATCGTTCTCCACAATCAGGAGCACCCGGTCATCCGCCCGGATGATGGCGCGGTCATCGCCCACTTCATCAACCAGCTTGTAAACGTCGGCGGCCTCGGACGCCACCGCCGGCATCGCACTCATTTCATGCATTAGATGGAGATCCCGGGCCACCTGCTGAAGCTCACCGCCGTCAGACCCGATCGATCGGCCATTGATACGCTCGAGTTGAAGAGGCACAGAGGCTTGGACACCATTGCCATTAGAGTAAGCCGTGCTTGGAGCCTGCTTACGGAAGGCGCGGGAGGGCGTATAGGTCTGCGGCAGATACAGAGTAAACGTGCTGCCTCTGGCGGGCGTGCTCGTCAGGCGGATTTCTCCGCCCAGGAGCCGGGACAACTCGCGGCTGATTGCCAGCCCCAGGCCCGTACCACCGTACTTGCGGCTGGTGCTGCCGTCGGCCTGTTGAAAGGCTTCAAAGATGATCTGCTGCTTGTCGGCGGAAATACCGATACCCGTATCGGCGACTGAGAATGCCAGCACGTTGGTGGCGCGATTGAGATCCTCATGTTCGGGATTCCACCCGCCGTGGACCGGCTCGATGGTAAGCGTGACCTGACCGCTATGAGTGAACTTGAAGGCGTTGGAAAGCAGGTTCTTGATGACCTGCTGCAATCGCTTGGTGTCGGTCAGCATCGAGACGGGCAGCCGCGGGTCGAGGCGGATCATGAAATCGACGTTCTTGGCCTCGGCCACGTGGCGGAAAGTGCGCTCCACGTATTGCTGCAAGTCATTGAATTCCACATCGCTCGGGTCCACCACGACCGTGCCCGATTCGATCTTGGACAAATCCAGGATGTCGTTGATGAGCATCAGCAGATCGTTACCCGAGGAATGAATGGTCTTGGAGAACTCGATCTGCCTGGCACTGAGATTGCCCTCGGCGTTTTTGCACAGCTGGTCGGAGAGGATCAACAGGCTATTGAGCGGGGTGCGCAATTCGTGGGACATGTTGGCCAGAAACTCGGACTTGTATTTCGACGTTAGCGCAAGTTGCTCAGCCTTTTCCTCCAGTGCCTGACGCGCCTGCTCCACCTCCTGGTTCTTGCGCTCGACCTCCTCATTTTGATGCACGAGAAGACGGGCCTTTTGCTGGAGTTCCTGGTTGGTCTGCTGCAACTCCAATTGGCGGCTCTGAAGTTCCTGTGCGAGCGATTGTGATTGCGTGAGCAGGTCCTCAGTGCGCATGTTCGCTTCGATGGTGTTGATGACGATTCCGATACTCTCGGTCAACTGATCCAGGAAAGCCTGGTGGGTTGAATTGAACCCATCCAGCGAGGCCAGTTCCAGGACGCCCCTGACTTGACCTTCGAAGATAACCGGCAAGACCAGGATGTTTTGCGGAGCCGAATCGCCCAGTCCGGTGGAAATCCGGACATGGTTACTGGGCACGTTGGAGAGCAGAATCTTATCTTTCTCCAAGGCGCACTGACCGATCAGTCCTTCGCCCAGTTCAATGTTTTTTCGGGTCCGGTTCTGGCCCTGCGCCGCATAACTGGCCAGCAGGTTTAATCTTTGTGCCTCCTTGATCGAGTCGAGCACGTAGAACACCGCGTGTTGGGCCCTTACCACCGGAGCAAGTTCAGAGAGGATCAGCCGTCCAACGGTGTTGAGGTCCTTCTGTCCCTGGAGCATCCGGCTGAATTTGGCGAGATTGGTCTTCAGCCAGTCCTGCTCGGTGTTCTTCTGCGTCGTATCCCTGAGGTTACGGATCATTTCGTTGATCGTATCCTTCAGCGCCGCGACCTCACCCTGAGCTTCGACCGTAATGGACCGGGTCAAGTCGCCCTGCGTGACCGCGGTAGCGACCTCGGCGATAGCGCGGACCTGGGTGGTCAGATTGGCGGCAAGCTGATTGACGTTTTCCGTAAGTCCCTTCCAGGTACCCGCCGCGCCGGGCACTTTGGCCTGGCCGCCGAGCTTGCCCTCGACACCGACCTCGCGCGCGACCGTAGTGACCTGGTCGGCGAACGTCGCCAGGGTATCGATCATGCTGTTGATGGTGTCGGCGAGGGCCGCAATTTCGCCCATCGCCTCAACCGTCAATTTCCGTTTGAGATCGCCGTTGGCCACCGCGGTGACGACCTTGGCAATACCGCGGACCTGGCTGGTGAGGTTGCCCGCCATGAAGTTGACGCTGTCGGTCAAATCTTTCCAGGTTCCCGAAACTCCTTTGACCCGGGCCTGACCGCCCAGAATGCCTTCGGTGCCGACTTCGCGCGCGACGCGGGTGACTTCGGAGGCGAAGGATCCCAGCTGATCGACCATCGTGTTGATGGTGTTCTTCAGCTCCAGGATCTCGCCCTTGACGTCAACTGTGATCTTCTTGGACAGGTCCCCATTGGCCACCGCCTTGGTCACGTCGGCGATGTTGCGCACCTGGCCGGTCAAGTTACCCGCCATCGAATTGACGCTGTCGGTCAGATCCTTCCAGGTTCCCGCCACCCCCTGAACGTCGGCCTGGCCGCCCAACCGGCCTTCCGTACCCACTTCGCGCGCGACTCGCGTGACCTCCGCGGCGAACGAGCGCAGCTGGTCCACCATCGTGTTGACCGTGTCTTTCAGCTCCAGAATCTCGCCCTTGACGTCAACCGTGATCTTCTTGGACAGATCGCCGCTGGCCACCGCCGTGGTGACGTCGGCGATATTGCGCACCTGGCCGGTCAGGTTGCTGGCCATGAAATTGACGCTGTCGGTGAGATCCTTCCAGGTTCCCGCCACCCCCTTGACGTCGGCCTGACCGCCCAGCCGGCCTTCGGTGCCGACCTCGCGCGCCACCCGCGTCACTTCGGAGGCGAAGGAGCTCAGCTGATCGACCATCGTGTTGATGGTGTTTTTCAGCTCCAGGATCTCGCCTTTAACGTCAACCGTGATCTTCTTGGACAGGTCGCCAGTGGCCACCGCCGTGGTCACCTGGGCGATGTTGCGGACCTGCGCGGTCAGATTGCCCGCCATCGAATTAACGCTGTCGGTCAGGTCCTTCCAGGTTCCCGAAACGCCCTCCACTCGCGCCTGTCCGCCGAGCTTGCCCTCGGTGCCCACCTCGCGCGCGACCCGCGTCACTTCGGAGGCGAAGGAGCTCAGCTGATCGACCATCGTGTTGATGGTGTTCTTCAGCTCCAGGATCTCGCCCTTAACGTCAACCGTGATCTTCTTGGACAGGTCGCCGGTTGCGACTGCGGTGGTAACGTCGGCGATGTTGCGCACCTGGCCGGTCAGGTTGCTGGCCATGAAATTGACGCTGTCGGTGAGATCCTTCCACGTGCCTGAGACACCCTCCACCTGGGCTTGTCCGCCGAGCTTGCCTTCAGTGCCGACCTCGCGCGCCACGCGGGTGACCTCCGCCGCGAAGGAGCTAAGCTGGTCAACCATCGTGTTGATAGTGTTCTTCAGCTTCAGGATCTCGCCCTTGACGTCAACCGTGATCTTCTTGGACAGGTCACCCTTTGCGACTGCCGTGGTAACGTCGGCGATGTTGCGCACCTGGCCGGTCAGGTTGCTGGCCATGAAATTGACGCTGTCGGTGAGATCCTTCCAAGTCCCCGCTACCCCTTTAACGTCTGCCTGGCCACCGAGGCTGCCTTCGGTGCCGACTTCGCGCGCGACGCGGGTAACTTCGGAGGCGAAAGATCCAAGCTGATCGACCATCGTATTGATGGTATTCTTCAGCTCCAGGATCTCGCCCTTGACATCAACCGTGATCTTCTTGGACAGGTCCCCGTTGGCCACCGCCTTGGTCACGTCGGCGATGTTACGCACCTGGCCGGTCAAGTTACCCGCCATCGAATTGACGCTGTCGGTGAGATCCTTCCAGGTCCCCGCGACCCCCTGAACGTCGGCCTGGCCGCCCAACCGCCCTTCCGTACCCACTTCGCGCGCGACTCGCGTGACCTCCGCGGCGAACGAGCGCAGCTGGTCCACCATCGTGTTGACCGTGTTCTTCAGCTCCAGAATCTCGCCCTTGACGTCAACCGTGATCTTCTTGGACAGATCACCGCTGGCCACCGCCGTGGTAACGTCGGCGATGTTGCGCACCTGGCCGGTTAAGTTGCTGGCCATGAAATTGACGCTGTCGGTGAGATCCTTCCAGGTTCCCGCCACCCCCTTAACGTCGGCCTGACCGCCCAGCCGGCCTTCGGTGCCGACCTCGCGCGCCACCCGCGTCACTTCGGAGGCGAAGGAGCTCAGCTGATCGACCATCGTGTTGATGGTGTTTTTCAGCTCCAGGATTTCGCCTTTGACGTCAACCGTAATCTTCTTGGACAGGTCGCCAGTGGCCACCGCCGTGGTCACCTGCGCGATGTTGCGCACCTGCGCGGTCAGGTTGCCCGCCATCGAATTGACGCTGTCGGTGAGGTCCTTCCAGGTTCCCGAAACGCCCTCCACTCGCGCTTGTCCGCCGAGCTTGCCCTCGGTGCCCACCTCGCGCGCCACGCGCGTCACTTCGGCCGCAAACGAGCGCAGCTGATCGACCATCGTGTTGATGGTGTTTTTCAGCTCGAGGAATTCGCCTTTGACGTCAACCGTAATTTTCTTGGACAAGTCACCCGTTGCGACTGCGGTCGTGACGTCAGCGATGTTGCGGACCTGACCGGTGAGGTTGCCCGCCATCGAATTGACGCTGTCAGTTAGATCCTTCCAGGTCCCCGCGACGCCTTTAACCTTGGCCTGGCCGCCCAGCTTGCCTTCAGTGCCCACCTCGCGCGCCACCCGAGTGACCTCTGAGGCAAAGGATCCGAGTTGATTGACCATCTTGTTGACGGTCCTGGCGGTGCGCAGGAACTCCCCTTGCAACGGCCGGTCCTCGATTTCAAGGGCCATCGTCTGTCCGAGGTCCCCTTGAGCGACCGCGCCGATCACGCGCGCGGTCTCGCTGGTGGGATGCACCAGATCGTCGATGAGCGCGTTGACGCAGTCGATCGAATCACGCCAAAACCCACTTACGTAACCCAGCGAAGCGCGCTTGTTGAGCTTGCCTTCACGGCCCACGACCCGGCTCAGGCGCTCCAGTTCGCTGTACATCCGTTGGTTGTGCTCGACAACGTCGTTGAATACCTCTGCCACCTTGCCGAATAAGCCGGGCCATTCCGCCGGCAAGCGCACCGAGGCGTTACCACGCTGGAGCGCGGTTAGGGCACTCAAAATTGTCGTCAGTTCACTGGCAGCGACACGCTCTTCTCTTTCTGCCCGGGACGTAACCGTCTGTTCCGGCACCGGAACCTCCTGTTGGACCAGCTATCCGCCGTTTTTCGTCAGATTTGACTCGAATCACAAAGAATCGACCGAAATGGCTAATCTGTTCTAGCTACTAGAATTTAGGGAACACGAAAAACGGCAAAATGTCCACAAATTACATACCACGCAAATACACGGTTGAGCCTGGGCGCCGAATGGAAAATCTAGCCTAAAATGGCGATTTGAGCCGGAGCTTCGATGTTCGGCAAATATCCCAGTCAGCGGCTCCTTTAAGTCGCGACGACGTAAGTGTGGTCTTCATGGAATCGCGGGCCTAGTAGCGGTTTCGGCAATCGCGTCGAGCAAGGTAGATTTTGGATATGCGTCCCTTGGCGGCGTAGATAGTGTCAATCGCGGCCAGCACCAAGGCTGAGTTTAACCACAGGATGCGGGCCTGGCCGAGTCGCCTGTTCTGACAGTGCCGGCATGACGAGCCGGCGCACAGCGCGATGCTGCCGCCAATAACCGTCACCATCGCGCCAACGGTTCTCACCAACCATATGTCCTGCTTGGGTCCAGCGAGAAACTCGAAGGAGTGCATTGATAGAATCGGCCACAGTCGGCTGGCAACGTAGTTGGTCCCCTGAGCGAGACCAATCAGCCGCGCATCGGAACGGATATCCCGCGATTCCAGCCTTACAGCGTAATGTAGGCAATTAGTAGATCACAACGTCGAAAGAGGCGTCGAGCAACGCTGCCCTGGTCGCTCAATTCTTGTCGTGATTGTTCGGGAAATAGCGCGGCTAAAAGAGGGTTTCAGCAGGGATGGCCAGGGAGTGCTCCGAGCAAATCTGAAAAAAACTGTCCAGATCGTGGTCAGCTCCGAAACTGCCCAGCGGATACGCGCAGTATAAGGAGAAACGATGTTCGGTAGCGAGCGCATTCCAAAGCTGTTCCAGGCGCACCGCCGCATCCGGTCTTTTCGCCGCACAAAGAAGCGCGACCATCTCTCCGAATGCGAAAACAAAACGGTTCGCACTCCTCTTCGATGCGCCGCGAATGACGTCCCCAACCACGCGGTCAAATCTTGTCTTATCCGGCATGCCCTCGATCAGGAATGTTTCCAGCGTTTCCGACGCGTCCAACGCCACGTAGCGCCCAGCCGCGCGAACGCGATGCAGATCCACCGCGAAAGTGGCGAGCCTCTCTTCGATCGCGGTGAGGTGCGCGGGTGTCGCGACCAGAACGCTGGAGTCACCTGCCTCAAGCGCCTTCGCGGCGAGGTAGGCAACGTTCTCAATCACGAAAATGTCCTGGTCATAGAATTGGACAAAATGCTGTGCGGTTTCAGGCTTGTGGAGCCTCAACATTTCGGGGCACCGAGTCCGCGAGCTCGCTAGTGAATCGCCGGACGATAGGTTTTGAGGTTCCAACGGAATAATCGCCTCACTCTGCATCACTCATCAGTGTACCATTAGAACGATGTCTCCAACAAGAAAACTCATCGCCATCAAAAATCAGCAATTCTGTCGCACCACCCCCAAAAGCGCGTCAACGTCCACCGGTTTGCGGAAGACCCGCAGCACTGCGAGCCCCGCGGCTGCCGATGGGTCCAAGGCGGTAACGACGACCACCGGAATCCTGGCCAGACGCGAGTCTCCCAACATCACAGACCGAAATTGAGTTCCATCCATGACCGGCATGCGGATATCCATAATTATGAGGCAGGGCTCTTCTGCGCGTGCAAGGTAGTCCAGCGCCTCCGCCCCGTTTGAGAATCCGACGACCTTAAAGCCTTCAAATTCGAGGATTTGTATGAGGGAAGTCCGCGACTCCTCCTCGTCCTCAACCACTAAAACCGTATCTTCGCCCACGGCCATAAGTCAGTCCCTGTCAAACCGCAAAGGAAGCCGCATAACGAAAGTGGAGCCCTTGCCCGATTCGCTCTCGGCAACAATTGTTCCGCCGTGCGCCTGCACGATTTGTTTCGTGATCCAAAGGCCCAATCCAAGGCCCTCGTTACCGGCACGTTCTGCTACGCGCTCGAACCGATCGAAAATTCGCTCGATATGTTCAGGGGAGATGCCGGCGCCGTGGTCTCGTACGCTGATGACCGCTTGATCACCGGCAACGGCAGCGCTAACCACCATCGGTTTTTGCATGCCGTATTTAATCGCGTTGGAAATCAGGTTGGTTACCGCCTGATCGATCCTGGTTCGATCCCATTTTCCTTCGATGTTCGATTCAAGCTCCTGTGAAATTGAGATATTGGGGTACTCGGTTATAAATCTCGCCGTAACCTCCCTGATCAGACCGGCCAGATCAAAGCTCTCCCGATATAAATCAAACGTGCCGGCTCGAACCCGTGCAACGTCAAGCAAGCGGTCCACCAGGGTGCTGATGCGCACGACCTGAGCTTTTGATTTTTCGATCAGTTCGCGCGCCCGTGCAAAGCCGGCCGGTGTCCCAGATACCCGATGCAGCAACTGTAACGTAAGCAGAAATACGTTGAGCGGATTACGCAACTCATGCGCAGCCACCGCGATGAGGTCATCGCGCGCGCCCAAGGCTTCGACCAACTGCTGCCCGGTGGCCTGCTCCCGGGCCAAAAGCTCTTCGCGCTCGCGTTCCCAACGCTTCTTGTCAGTGATGTCGCGGGCGATCTTGGACGCTCCGATAACCACCCCGCAGGTATTCCTGACCGGCGATACGGTGAGCGAGACGCTCAGCCTGTGGCCGTCTTTGGCTTGTCTGGTGGTCTCAAAATGATCGACCTTTTCGCCACACCTGATGCGGCCCAACACAAAATCTTCTTCGGCGTGAAGCTCCGGCGGGATAATCAGCGTGATATGCTTGCCGACCGCCTCGGCCGCGCTGTACCCAAACATCACTTCGGCGGCCGGGTTCCATGACGTGATCACCCCGTCCAGAGTTTTGCTGACAATGGCGTCGTGCGAGGAATTGACGATTGCCGATAGGAGAGCGGCGGAATGCGATTCTGATTCCCGCTGCACAGAAATTTCTTGATCGTCCTGCATGGCTAACGCGAGACGTCGTCCAACAAGGCTATAATCATCACGGAATTGATTCGCTATCCTAGCCCACCATCGATAATGCCTCACAATTCCGAATCAACGCAATTATTTGCGGAGCAAGGGGCTCTTTGGTTCGAGTGATATTTCAGGCCCGGCTGTCCCGGATTCGGAATCAAGATTGCGGAGCTGAAGAATTACTTGTTCAGGGAGCCCCGCACTCCTTGGTCTGCTGTCGGCGATGCCATCGCCAAGTCTTCAAAAATCAGGTAAATTTTATACGATCCATGCATTATGCGCGATTGGGTGATCGAAAATCCGGTAATTTCTTCCCGGTTTCCAAATGGTACGCAGATTGCAGTAAGTCACCGGCATCGAAAATTGTACAATTTACGCACTTAAAGATGTTCCCCGAGCGCGTGGATCTTGGGAAGCGAGCGCGCAACAGGGCTGGGCCGGTAGGAGAAACGTCGAAATGAAAGCCGATACACGGGTTCTGGTTGCCGAAGACGATGTGGACGCCCATGACGGATGGCGGGAGATGCTGGGTTCATGGGGTTACGAGGTCGCCGTCGCGGAAGACGGGGAACAGGCGCTTGAACTAATTCGCAAGATCAACCCCCATATCCTGCTCACGGACATCAAGATGCCGCGAGTGGACGGGCTGGAATTGTTGCAGCACATCAACACGATGGGGCTGAGTCTGGCCACAATCGTGATCTCGGGTAAGGGGGATTTTTCCGATGCGGTCGCGGCGATGAAGCTTGGCGCGCTGGACTATCTGCGCAAGCCCATCGATTGGGACCATCTGCGCGAACTGCTCGATCATCTGTCGCGACAGGCTAAGGCCTGGGAGGAGGCTTACACGGCGCGCAAGCGCGGTGGAGGTCCCAGAGATTCAGGGACATTCATCGCGCGTTCGCAGCCGATGCGGCAGGTGATGGATTCGATCCGGCATTTCGCGGACTCCAACGCCTCCATCGTATTGAGCGGCGAGAGCGGCACCGGCAAGGAACTGGTGGCCCGCACGATTCATGAGCTTTCGGCGCGGCGCGAAGGGGCATATATCGGCATCAATTGCGCGGCGATTCCGGAAAATCTCCTGGAAAGCGAACTGTTCGGTCACGAGCGGGGCGCCTTTACCGGGGCCGAGCGGCGCCACGAAGGATGCTTCGAGCAGGCCAACGGCGGTACCCTGCTGCTCGACGAAATCACCGAGACCAAGCCGGAAATCCAGGCCAAGCTGCTCCGGGTCCTGGAGGAACACAAACTGCGGCGGGTCGGGGGCAGCGGCGAGATCCCGATCGACGTCCGCATCATCGCGGCCTCCAATCGCGACCTGGCTCAGGCAGTCCGCGATCGCCGTTTCCGCGAGGATCTCTACTATCGGCTCAACGTGTTGTCCATCACATTGCCGCCCTTGCGCGAGCGGACTGAGGACATTCCGTTACTGGTGAATTCGTTCGTCCAACACTTCGCCGAGAGCAGCCGAAAGAAAGTCATCGGCGCCGACGAAGCGTGCATGGCGTCGTTGATGGCCCATCCATGGCCGGGCAACATCCGCCAGCTCCGCAATGTAATCGAACGGGCGGTGATTTATGCCCGCTCGCCGTTTATCGCGATGGCTGATTTGCCGCCGGACTTCCAGCACGTCGCAGCTCCGGGGGCTGGTCCCGAACAGTTTCAGGTCCAGCTCGGGTTGTCGGCCGAAGAGGTGGAGCGCGAGTTGGTCCTGCGCACTTTGGATTATGCCGGAGGCAACAAGACCATGGCCGCCAAAATGCTGAAGTTCAGTCCAAAAACTCTGTACAACAAGCTGGCGCGCTACGGGAAGCCGACCTAGTGTGGTGTCCCGTAAATAGACGTTATGAACCGCGGGAACGTGTAGACAAATCCGTTCTTGTAGATATGAGCCATTCTGAGCGTCGACTTCCACTAGGGAATTTGCGGGACACTAAACGCGCAAGCCATGAAAGGGAGAGATTCAGGGACTGCGGCACGACCAACGGGGTAACCAGGTGTTGGTCGACGTGGTGCTGAATCGGGCCTATCCTGAAGATAGAGCGTTCTGGTACTTCCAGGCGGAGTGATGAACCCCGACGCGCTGAGGATGAGTCCGCGCGTGTTCGCCTTCGTCAGGGATTTTACTTTAGCCCGCCCGTTCTCGACGGGGAAAGACGATCATCGGGGATTGCTCGATTTATGACTTCATTTGGGCGCTGACCGTTGGCGGGGCGAGGTCCGTACGTCCCACTAGCGCGCCGACTGCCGCAGTAAGTTCACTGCCATCGACCGGTTTGGCTAAGTGCAACTGGAATCCGGCAAGAAGAGCACGCTGGCGGTCTTCGGGCCGCGCCAACGCGGTGAGTGCGATGGCGGGAAGCCTCTGGCTGGAATAGCCGCGCGAACGCACTTCGCGGATGAGGTCATAACCGTCGCGCTGCGGCATTCCTATATCACTGACCAGCGCTTGGGCAGGGAACTCCTGGAGCATTGCCAGGGCGTCATCCGCGGAGTGCGCACTGGCCACCTGCGCGCCAGCTTCCTGAAGTATCCGACTGATCACCTCGCACGTGTCGACGTCGTCATCCACTGCCAGGACCCGAATTCCCAGCAAGGTCTGATAAGCGGCGCTGGTGGACGCCGTAAGATCCGGCGTGGCCGCCTCGTCGTGCGATGTCGTTTCATAAGCGGCGGCGATGGGTAATTGGACCGTGAAGGTGGCGCCGCAGCCTTCGCCCGCACTCGTGGCGACGACCGTGCCGCCATGCAGTTCGGTCAGGTGCTTGACGATAGCGAGACCAAGCCCGAGCCCGGAGTGAGCGCGGTCGCTGGCGGAGTCGCCCTGGCGAAAGCGTTCGAACAGGTGAGGCAGCAACTCCGGCTTGATCCCTTGCCCATTGTCGGACACTGTGAGAACGGCGTGAGAGTCAACGCGTTCCAGCCGCACCTCGACGTGCCCGCGCTTGGCAGTGAATTTGATCGCGTTGCTGACCAGGTTCCATATGATTTGCTGCATGCGGGACGGGTCCGCGGTGACCTGGATCGGTCCCGCGTCAAGTGCGGTATCCAGCCTTATTTCCTTGGCCGCGACACTCGGCAAGAGTACTTCCAGCGATGCTTTTACGACGGCGGCGAGGGCTGTCGGCGCCACCTCGAGCCGCAGTTTGCCCGACGTAATGCGTGATAAATCGAGCAGATCAGAGATGAGCTGGGTTTGGACCTTGGTATTATGCTCGATCGCATCGAGCCCGCGGAGCAGCCGCTCTTTGTCATTGGGATTCTGCTGTAATACCGTGGTCCATAGCAGAATCGAATTGAGCGGGGTGCGCAGCTCATGCGACAGATTGCCCAGGAACTCGTCCTTTAGCCGGTTGGCCCGCTCGGCCTCCGCCCGCGCCGCGCGTTCGCTGGCAAGCAGTTGCTGACGTTGGGTTTCAAGCTCGACGCGTTTGGAGATATCGGTGACCACCACCACCGGAGGATCGGAGCCTGCGGAGATATACCAGTCCAAATGAACCGTGGAATTGTCCGACCGCAGCAGGGACAGGGTTTCGCTCCAGGCTTGGCGCCGTTGGAATCGGGCGGCGACCGCCTGGGATTTGGTGTTGCTCTCAGGTGCGACGAAGGCAAACAGGGACTGGCCCAGAAGCTCTTCGCGGGTGTGCCCCAGCATCTCGCACAACGCCGGATTGACTTCGACGAAATTCAAGCTGCGGTCGAGGATCAGAAGGCCGCTTAGAGCGTTTTCGAAAACCGCCTTGAACTTATCCTCGCTCTCCCGTAGCTCTTCTTCGATTTTGCGGGCACGCAGGAACGCGTTGACCGTGGCGATTAAGACCGGAGGCTCGATCGGGTGGGTAAGATAACCGTCGCAGCCGGCGTCCAGGCCCTCGACTTTGTCGCTTTCTTTCACAAAAGTCGCCGAGACGTGGATTATGGGCAGGCGCGCCGTTTTCGGGTCTTTGCGCAGCCGCCGGCAGACTTCGAAACCGTGGATGTCGGGAAGATTTACGTCCAGGATCAAGACATCGGTGCCCTTGAGGGCGAGTTCCAGCGCTTGATATCCGGCGGACCCTTCGGTCACTTTGAAGTCGGCGGCGCGCAAAACGCGCGCCGTTGAATATAGCGTCGCCGGGTTGTCATCGACCACCAACACCCGCGCTGGCGTTTCAGCAGGCGTCATGACCGCGCTCCTTGCGTGGGAGGTCTGCCTTGGGCTGCGAGGGCGTCCCCCGAACCCTTATATTCGGTCGGAATAGTCACTGAGAAAGTCGAGCCGCGGCCCAGCTCGCTTTGCACGTCCACGCTGCCGCCCAGCAGTTCCGCCAGACGTTTGCTCAAGGACAACCCCAAGCCGGTGCCGCGCCAGCGCTGTTGCACCGGCGAATGCAGTTGGACGAAATCCTGAAACAAGGCGCCCAAATGTTCGGGCGCGATGCCAATCCCGGTATCGGCCACGGCGAATGTTACCCAGCCCGGGGTCCGGGATTGCGCTGACACCCGCACCTCGCCTTGGGAGGTGAACTTAAGCGCATTGGAAATGAAGTTGCGCAATATTTGAGATAGCCTCTTGTCATCGGAATAAATCCGCGGCACGTCGGTCGGCTCTTCGAGGATCAGCGAGATCGCGTCATTGCCCAAGATCGGCCTGAACATCCCGCGCAGCGCGGCAAACAGATCGACCATGTCGAACCATGCCGGCGATATGGAAATGCGGCCGGCCTCGATCTTCGCCAGGTCCAGCAGGTCATCGACCATTTCGGTGAGCTCCAGCGCGGAAGTCTGGATGAAGGTGACCTGCTTTTCCTGCTCCGACGTCAACAGCCCGTCCATCCGATCCAGCAGCAGCCGGGTCATGCTGCGAATCGCGCCCAGCGGGGTGCGAAATTCGTGACTCATATAGGACAGGAAACGGCTTTTGAGATCCGATACTTCGCGCAACGCCGCGGCCTTGTCATCAAGTTCGGCGTATAGTGCGACCACGCCCCGATTGGTCTCGTCAAGTTCCAGGCGCAGGACGTCGCATTCTGCGGTACGGAGCACAAGTTCCGCCTTGAGCAGATCGCGTTCTTCACGCAACTGCGATACTTCCTCGGTAAACTCCCCGATTTTTTGGTTTGAAGGACTAATGTCTTTTCAACCTCACGACGAGGATCGTCGCGTCGTCCCGTCCGCGCTTGAAATCGCGATACAGAACTGCCGCGATCAGAGCCGGGACGCGGTGCGAGAGACCCGGGTAATCAGCCAGCTTCCATCGCGACGTCAGGCCATCAGAATGCATCAAGAGCAGATTGCCTTCAACCGCGGGATACTGAAACTGCTGCACTTTTCCGATTTGGACCCCGATCGTCCCATTGTGCGAGGCCAACGATTTTCCGGTTTGCGTATCGGGGGCGACGATGGTTGCGCTGATATTACCAATTCCCGCATAAGTGAGCGTCTGGCTGCCGCGGTCCATCCGCGCGCAAGCCAACGCCGCTCCGCGCGTGCCGCGCAGCGTTTCATGCGCCATTGCCAGATAGGTTTCGGGCGCGAGGAAGGGGTCTTGCTCGAAAGTCCGCATCGCCTGGTTTGCCGCCTGCGCCGCCAATGGGCCATGCCCCAGACCATCGGCCACGACCGCCGATACCCAGCTATCCGATTGCGCCACGCGCCAGTTATCGCCGCATTCAGTCTCACCGGGCGCCGGAATGCTGATGGCGTACCAGGGCACCTCCTCAGTGCATGACTGCGCGTCGCGATGAGCCGCTTCAACCCGGGAATATATCGCCGTTCCGCGCAAAGGCGCCGAATAGATCTCCATCGCGGTTGACAAACGGCGGATTGCTCCGAGTCCCTGCCCCAGAGATCCCGCGGTCGAGTAGCCGTCGGCCAAGCAGCGGCCAGGATCGGTCATCCCTGGACCGCGATCGATCGCGATTAGCTCCACGGCTGTACCCAACGGGTCAGCCACCACGCGGACCAGGATTTCTCCGCTCCTCGCGTGGCGAATCACATTGGTCGCAAGCTCGCTCGCCACGATGGACACTCTGCCGCAGTCGACATCGGCGAGACCGGCGCCATGGGCCGCGCGGGTGGCTATTCGCCGGGCCTCGCCGATTTGGCTGCTGTCGGACAGAGTAACGGCATGCTGTTGCGAAATAACCGACAATTTATTATGGCCGCTCAAACCAACTCAATTATTTCCATCTGCTGATGGTCACACGCGTTCCCGCCCCGGGCCTGGAATCGATCTCGAAGTCATTAACCAGGCGCTTGGAGCCCGAAAGACCCAATCCAAGACCTCTGCCGGTTGTCCACCCATCTTTCATTGCCAGTTCGATGTCGGGGATGCCCGGACCCTCGTCGGAGAAGGTCAGCCGAAGGCCATGCCGGCCTCCTTCCGAAATACATTCCCACTTAAACACGCCACCGCCCCCATATACCACGGTATTGCGCGCAAGCTCGCTCGCCGCGGTAACCATTTTTGTTTGATCAACCAGTCCAAAACCGATCTCCTGCGCAGCCTTCCGTACTAACTGGCGTATAGCCACTATATCCTGTTGGGTGCGCAGAGTCAGCGAATCACTCTTGATCACCGCCATCGGCACCATCCTCGAAACCCGCGGCCAGCAGTTTCATTCCGCGTTCCACATTCAACGCTGTTTTTACGCCAGATAACGACAGTCCCAGCTCGACCAGAGTAATCGCCACCGCCGGCTGCATCCCTACCAGGACGGTGCGCGCGTTGAGCAATCTCGACATCACCGAAATGTCGGCGATCATTCGACCGATAAAGGAGTCCACCACTTCGAGCGCGGAGATGTCGATCAACACCCCGCGAGCTTCGGTCCGCGAGATTTTCGTGATTAAATCGTCCTGTAACTTCATCGCCGTCTGATCATGTAAATCGACCTGAATCGTGATCAGCAGGAATTTGCCCATCTGCAAAATCGGGATATGTTCCATAATCGCGCCAGGATTAAGGCTTGATGGCAGTGATCGTCAGCCCCGAACGCCGCAGGGCCAGCGCCAGGGCGTCAGCCAGGGTTGCTCTGGTGCTTACGCCTTCCAGGTTGATTCCCAGGTGCACGATGGTCTGCGCGATCTGTGGGCGAATACCGCTGATGATGCAGTCCGCTCCCATCAGACGAATCGCCGATACCGTCTTCAGCAGATGCTGCGCTACCAGCGTATCGACCGTGGGCACGCCGGTGATGTCGATAATGGCGATGGGTGAACCCGTCTCCACAATCCTTTCCAGCAGCAATTCCATCACCGTCTGCGCGCGCGCACTATCCAGGGTTCCGATCATCGGCAGCGCCAGGATTCCCTCCCAAAGCTTCACCACCGGCGTGGACAATTCGAGAATTTCCAGCTGCTGGCGTCTGATGACCTCTTCTCTGGTGCGCTGGTAAGCCTCGAACGTGTGCATTCCAAGGCGGTCGATCATCTCGGTCGTGTTCCAGATTTCCTCAGCCAGAGCGTCGGGGTCGAGCCCTGGCATTTGGCGCAATTGGTTGAAGAGCGGACGCTTGAGCGAGAAGATGAAAGCAGCGGTCTGTTCGGGGGTGAAGCCGTGGGTCGCCCTGGAACGCGAGATTTCTTCCAGAAACTCGAGCACCGGTTGCCAGGACGGTAATTCGAATCGATCCAGGGCGCCGTCACTCACAGCCTCCGCCAAAAGTCGCAAGAACTCTCCGGTCTGTTCGGAAAGGTCCTTTTCGCTCATCCTGCGGTCGGCGCCCCGCGCGCCGGTGAGTTCGCCCATCCATTGAGAATGTAGCTGGTTTCGGTGTTTTCGTATTATTTCAGGAAGACGTGATTGCACGATAGTTACCCGCTTACTCTGTCATTCGACGGCACTATACCATCGAAATTAAAGAGAGTCCTTGGAACTGGTGCGAGAAACCTGCGGACGCCGGCGACGGTACATCCTTTAAGATGTCAGAAGTCCTTTGCATTATCCTTTTAGTTCGACGCAGATAGATTGCTTAGACAGGTAGATGCTTCTTGATTTGATTAAATGCCATCAATTCCATGTTAGATTTTCAGATTTACACCCTAGAAGAGTCAAGTCAAGTAATTGTGAAGTTAAATAAAACAACATTTGATTAGTGCGCACCCTCCCTCCATTTACACGGCTGAAGACAGAGGAGCCGCGATTTTTCTCCAGATTGGTTTGCTCCGCGGTTAGCCCGAGCGACTTCGACAACCCCCAAACCGCATCGGGACCGACGCGATCATCCAGCCGCGCCGGCATCTAGGGTGTCGAAGGTTTCAACGGTGCGGGACGAGGCCACGGAACGAATCCTCCAAGCTGTTACTGTGCGAAGCCTTCAATCCAGTTTACCCTGACCCGGCATTCGGGACGTTAAAATTTTCCAGCGCCGTTTCTTCCAAAACACCGGGCTATCCTATTTGGGCGCGGAGGCGCGGGTTTCTTTTCGAACCAGAACGCGGGCAAACCAGGCCCGTCCGTGAGATAATGGCGGGATGCGGAAGAGAATAATAAAATCAGAGACCGTCAGCCCGCGGATGCATTCTCAAGCAGATTGGCTCGATCTAGAAGAGATCGCCACAGTCGAAGTAACCTCGGAAGATCCGGGCTTTCCGATTGAGAATGCATTGGGCGCGAAAGAAGGTCCCGGCTGGCGGGCGGCCGAGAAGGGAAAGCAGATCATCCGCATCGTCCTGGATAAGCCCCGAGCGCTGCGTCGGATAAGACTCGAGTTCTCGGAGACGGATCTGGAGCGAACTCAGGAATTCACGCTTCGATGGTCCAAGGCCGGTGGAGCATTCACAGAAATCGTTCGCCAGCAGTGGAGCTTCAGCCCACAAGGCTCTACCCGCGAGGTTGAAGATTATCAGGTCCAGTTGGAAGAGGTCTCGGTGCTGGAGTTGGCCCTCAAGCCCGATCTGACGCCCACCAACGCATTCGCGACGTTGGCCGCATGGCGCCTGTCATAAAAGGTAGTCGGGCGGACTGGGGCAATCAGATTCTGGTACTCTGCCGCTTCGCCGCGCGGCGAGGACGAGTTTGCGTTTTTCTGTACGATCAGGCGACGCCAATTTTTGGCCGCGTCGGAATGTCCCAGGAGATGGGGCTGGAATGGATGTATCGGACCGCACGAATCGCTACCGCGGCCCGGCGGAACCTTCGAGATTCATCGCGGCATAATCGCCAGTGAACTTACTGGGCGCTTGGAACGCCGCCCCACCGCGCTTGAGCAGTCCAAACCTTCACCCCGCCGCCCAGCTTGATCTTATTCCCTCTCGGGAACCATGGGAGGCTTAGCGCTCGTCGTCCACGACAGCGACCGGACCCTATCCTCGCTGCGTTGGGAGACGAGGCGCTTTCCAAGGTATTTCTTTGTTATCCGAAGCACGCTTCTTTGTTATCCGAAGCACGAATGACCGCCGAATAATTCTGGCATTTGACCCGGCTATAGTGGATAATGGAGTTAATTGGAATCGACACGGAAGTTGAGTCCGATCTTGATCCAGCCCGCCGGTGGCCGTTGCGCTCGCCTTTGACCACGACTCGCCAGACCAACCTCATTATTTAAGCACAAAGGCGGAGCGAGGTCCTTGGTGGCCCTCTGGTTGGACCCAGTTAGTTACGAACGTCCGAGGGCTTTTTCGAAATTCCAGGAGATTCTATGAAATTGTTTAACTCCCCCAGCGCACTGATGTTGGCCGGGCTGCTGGCGGTGACTCTCGCCGCGGGTTGTTCAGCCGGGCAAGGGTGGAACAACCCTTACGGCTACAACAGTGGCTACGGAAATTCCTATCCCTATAATAGTGGCTACCAAACTCCGTATCCCTACAGTGGCGGCTACCAGTCCGGGTACGCCTATCCGGGAAACTACCGGAACCCGGCTTACAATTACAACCAGCAGTATCAGCAAAATCTGCAAACCTTCGATCAGAAGTACCGTCAAAACCAGCAAACCTTCAATCAGCAGTACCGGCAGAACGAGCAAATCTATCATCAGCAGTATCATACGCGCATCATCAGAACGCGCCAATACATCAGAATGCGCCAATACACATTCAGCCACATAAGGACAACCAGGAACACCAGCAACACTAATCCAAGGCTTGCGGAGTATTCTGTTCTTGTCCGGTGAGTCACGATGGATCAGTAGTCGTGACCGTCAGCAAAGCGGCTTACCGGACACGGCTGCCTGGCGCTAAAGGCGGCGCGATATCAGCGGAAGGCTGCCGCCAACGTGCGGTTGGCGTTTTTGGCCGCCACCATATGCAGCAACGCCAATTCCTCTAGCGCAATGAGCTGTGCCGCGACGGCCGCTGCGGTGTTGCGTTACAGCCGGTACAGCTCCACGGCGGTGCGGCCCAGAATCCAGTCCTGCTCTTCGTCGGACAGCTCTCCGATATATTTGCGCAATTCTTTAAGCGGATTCTTGTGGGCGTCGATATGCGGATAATCGGTCGCCCACATCATACGGTTGGCGCCGATGGTCCGGGCGACCAGCGGAATACTGGCTTCGTCAACGTCGGTGGAGATCCAGCAGCGTTCGCGGAAAGTCTCACTCGGCTTCCGGGTCATCCGCGTGGTAAAGCCGAATAGTTCGAATTTGCCGTCGGCCCGGTCCATCCATCCCGGAATCCATCCGCAGCCGGTCTCCAGCACGACGTACTTGAGCTTTGGAAAGCGGTCCAGGACGTTGCCCTGGAACAGGCAGTTGAGCCCCATAAGGGAGTCCTCCGGCAACTGCATGAAGGCGAACCAGCGCGGGATATCTTCCGCCTGGGGAGGATTGTGGCTGGCGTGATGCAGGCCGCTGCCCAGCGAATCGCCCCGCACCTGAACGTGTGTGGCCACCGGCAGACCGGCTGCTTCGCAGGCGCCCCAAAACGGGTCGTAGTAAGAGTCTCCATGCGGACGGCCATTGCAGGGAAACGGAGTCACGAAAATGCCCTTGGCCTTGCCCTTGATGCGATTGAGTTCGGCCACCGCCAAATTCACATCGCGCAAGTTGATGTGGGCGGCCGCGATCAGGCGGTCAGGATTGACCGAGCAGTAGTCTAACAGCCAGTTGTTGTACGCGCGGCAATAGGCCGCGGAGAGTTCCGGGTCCTCGCAATCTCTCTCCCAGGCGATGCCGATGGTCGGATAGAGGATCGCCACGTCGACCCCCTCGGCGTCGAGTTCCTTAAGCCGGATATGCGGGTCGACCGCACCCGGCGTGCGGCGGCAGCCCTCTTCGTAGGTTACCCGTCCTGGAGTCATGATCTCGCGCGGATCCTGGTACGCACCCCCGGCCGACGCCAGAGTCCCACCGCGCAGGAATGGGCTTTTACGGCCGTCGATCTCGACGTACTCGTATCCCTTGCTGTCCACGCGAATTCGGATCGCGCGGTCCTTGAACTTGGGCTCAAGGTAGCGCTCCCACATGTCGGCGGGCTCAAGAATGTGTCCGTCGGAATCAACCACCAGTGACTTTGCCATTATAAAACTGCTCCTAACCGGGGACTCATCGTCAATCCGATTCTCAGGTTGTACCAATGCCAAGCGGATGACAACGGCGAAGTTGAGTAAATGAAGACATAGGTGACACTTACGACTTGAGTGACGACCGCAGCTCCTTACTGCTGCGGCACCACCCGGACCGGCATCCGCTTGAGCCCGCGCATCTGCAATGAGGCCATCCGCTCCGGCTTGCCGGTAAGCCGAAGCTCAAACTGCCTGCGGATTAATTCCTCGAACATCAGGCGGATTTCAAGTCGCGCCAGGTGGGCGCCAATACAAAAATGTTCGCCGTAGCCGAATCCCAGATGGTCATTGGGCATGCGCCCGACGTCAAAGCGATCCGGATCGGTAAACGCTTCCGCGTCGCGGTTCGCCGAAGCATTCCAGATCACGACGCGATCGTTTTCGTGAATCATCTTTCCGGCTAATTCAAAGTCGCGGGTGGCAGTGCGCATCGTATGCGTAAGCGGACTGGTGAACCGAATGATTTCCTCGACCGCAGTCTTCATCATTCCGGGATCGTCGCGAAGCCGGCGCCATTCGTCGGGCCGATCAATCATCTCCAGCATCGCGCCGGAGATCGCGTTGCGGGTGGTTTCCAGGCCCCCGTCTATAAACACCAGACCGTTGAAACCCAGCTCGCGATCGGTCAGCGGACGGCCTTCGGGCTGCGCGTTGGCGATTATGCTCAACAGGTCATTGCCGCGGTTCGTGCGCCGCTGTTGAGCGAGATGCAAGCAATATTTGAACATGCGATAGCCGCCGGCGCGCCTGGTCTCCAACGCTGAACCGCTCTGGTATTCGGGGTCCGCCGCGCCCAAGGTCATCCGCGCCCACACTAACATCTGGTCCCAGTCGTCACGCGGGACCTTCATCAGGTCGAGGATCATGACCATCGGAAGCTGGACCGCGAGATCGTCAACAAAATCGAACTGCTCGCGTTTGAATGCGCGATCGACCAACTCCTCGACCAGGCGCCGGCCGCGCTCCTCCAGACGATTGACTGCACTGCGCAACAGCGGACCATCGAAGGCTTTTCGGATCGGGACATGCCGGGGCGGATCGATGTAGAGAATATGCTCGCCGGCGCCGGTCTCCTCCGGCGCCAGTTCTTCCAGCTCCCTGGTAGTGGGCAGCGCGATACCGCCGCGTTGCGAACTGAAGACGACGGCGTCACGAAAAACCGTGCGGCAGTCTTCCAGCCTGGTAATCGACCAAAAACCCTTGCTCAGGTGACCTTGTGTCCAGTGGACCGGATCTTCGGCGCGCAGCCGTTTCCACAGCGGGAAAGGATCGCCATTGGCATGAAAGTTTGGGTCGGTGAGCTGAAAATCGATGCTCTCAGGTGTCACGGGCGTCTCGATTATCATTGAAGATGGACGCGCAAGAAAGTTACCGCGCCGTTGACTTCATTTTAAGTAGGGCCGGATCCCATGCTCCGGCAGGAGTTTTTTTTCGCGCACCAAATCTTCGGAAATAACGATCTTGCCGTTGTACTCCATCGGATGGTCGCAGGTGCAGATGTAATTGGCGGCCTGCGCCGGCACGTCCATCGAGATCCAGATGCCGGCGTCACCCAGTCCGCTGACCTTCCCCGGCTCGGCCATCACGCGCTCGGTCAGCACCGAGCCCGGATCCAGCGCGACGACCGGGATGTTGCAGTCGCGAGTCTCCTTGGCCAGTGCCAGACTCAGGCGATTGAGCGCCGCCTTGACCGTCGGATAGACAGGTCCCACCCCACCCTGTCCGGGAAGCAGCGGGATTTCGTCGGCCACCGCGGTTGAGGACGTCACGTTTATAATTGTCCCCGCTTTGCGTGCCATCATTTGCGGGAGTGTCATCTGAATCGAGATGACGGTTGCGATCAGGTCAACTCCCAAATGCTTGTCCCATGAATCCAACGTGGTATCCAGGAAGGACTCGAACATGCCCTTGCCGACGTAGGCTGCGTTGTTGACCAGGATATCGACACGGCCAAAATGCTCCAGCGCGGTCTGGTGCAAACGCCGCACCTCGTCGCGCAGCGCCAGGTCGGCGCGCACGCTCAACACCTCGGCGCCCAACGCGCGGATTTCCTGCGCGGTTTCGTTGATACTCCCGGGGCTCCTGCTCTGACCCGGCTCCGCGGTTCTGGCTGACACGACTATGGCCGCGCCCGAGCGCGCCAGGGTAAGCGCGATCCGCTTACCGATACCGCGGCTTGACCCGGTCACCACCGCAACCTTGCCACGCAGATCCATCCGTTGCTTCTTCCCTGACGGTCGCCGCGGCGCTTAGCTCCACAGTTTCTCCGACGCGATCCGGCATCCTTCCGCCATCGCCTTGAATTTCAGCCACACCACTCCCGGATAGACCGGAGTCATCCCGGCAAAGGTCGCGAACCCGCAATCGGTGCCGGCCATGATGTTGTCGCGTCCCACCACTGAAGCCCAGCGCAGCAGGCGCTGCGCGATCAGTTGCGGATGCTCGACGAAATTGGTGGTCGAATCGAGCATCCCCGGAATCAAGGTCTTGCCTTCGGGCAGCTTGACCGTCTCGAACACCTGCCACTCATGTTCGTGGCGCGGGTTGGCCGCCTCCAGCGAAATCGTGGCCGGACGCGCCTTGACGACGATATCGATAATGTCGGTCAGGGGCACATCGAAATGATGCGGTCCTTCGTAATTCCCCCAGCACAGATGCATCCGCATCCGCTCCGGCGGAATCGACGCCACCGCATGGTTGAGCGCTTCGACATGCATGCTGATACGCTTGCGGAAGTCCGCCAGGCTCAGGTCCGGGAACCAGATATGACGGCTCATCGCCAGATCGGGGCAATCCAGTTGCAAAATCAGGCCGGACTTATGAATCGCCTCGTACTCGGTCTTCATCGCGTCGGCCAGCGCGGCGACGTACGCCTCCGGCGTTTTGTAATATCGATTGGGCAAGAACCCCGAGATCACGCCGGGCGAGGCCGCGCTCATGAACGCACCCTGAGCCCCGACACCGCTGATTGCGGCATTGAGATTGGCGATATCGGTTTCGACTTCGCGCAGACTCTTGTACTTGATCGGGCCGTCGCAGACCGGCGCCTTGGTTTTGGTTATTCCGGAGCTACTGAACAGACGCGCGGCCAATTCCGGGAATTCCTTGACGTCGGCAAGGGCGAGGCCTGAGGCGGACAACAATTCCTGTCCTTCGAATCCGGTCAGCCGATCCTTGACATAGGTGGAGTAGGAAATCTTGCTGACTTCGCCGTCATTGACGACATCTACTCCCGACTCGACCTGCTTGCGCACGATTTCGTCCACCGCGGCGGCCAGGCTCGACTCGAAGGCAGCCGTGTCGGTGAGCTTTCCTTCCTCGCGCGCCTCGACCATCGGCATCAGCTCGTCGGGACGTGGCAGGCTCCCGGTATGAGTGGTAAGAATCCGCTTGCTGCTGTTTGCCATTGTTTCTCTCCTGCTGTCGGCGAGGCCCGCCGGTAAGCCTGCGCATATCGCCCGATCTAGCGTGGTTAGCGGCTGGATCACAAGCATCCGTTCGCGCCTGGTATCGGCAAGAAAGGAGACTCGCCCCGCGCCCCACTTAATCAGCCGACGTGGGACTGAGGCGCGGGAGCTTGCCGGGCCATCGAGCTTTGGGCTAATCGGTGGCCTGAAGGCGTTAAAGTCACAATGGCTGCGTCACCGCAATCGGGCAATTTGAAGGCGTCGGCAGGACCACCTGGGGCGGGCGCGCCCACCAGTGCGGTAACCGGGGCCGGAAAATGGCTCATCACCTTGTCGGTGCTGCTTGGCACCTTCATGTCGGTCATGGACGTGAGCGTGGTCAATGTGGCGATGCCGCACATGATGGGCAGCTTCGGTCAGGACCTGCTCAGCATCACCTGGGTCTCCACCGCTTACTCGATCGCGGAAATCATCATGATCACGATGAGCGGATGGTGGAGCACGCTGCTGGGGCGCAGGCGCTTTTTTCTGGGCTCGATGGTGCTCTTTACAATCGGCTCAATCCTGGCCGGCAGCTCACGGACCTTTGCTCAGATGGTGACTTCCAGGGTGATCCAGGGGATCGGGGGCGGCGGGCTGATCCCGGTCTCCCAGGCGATTGCGCGCGAGACCTTTCCCCCCGCCGAGCAGGGAATGGCGATGGCGCTGTTCAACATGGGCGTGGTGGTGGCGCCCACCGTGGGGCCGACGCTGGGTGGATGGCTGGTGGACAATTGGGGGTGGCAGTGGGTCTTCTTCATCAACCTGCCGATCTGCGTGCTGGCGGTCACCATGGTCAGCACCTTCGTCCACGATCCGCCTTATCTGAAGCGTGGCGTCACGCGCATCGATTGGGGCGGTATCGCCGCGCTCACCGTGGGCCTGACCGCACTCCAGGTAGTGCTCGAGCGCGGCCAGGAGATGGACTGGTTCGCCTCCAACCTGATCTTCGCCGGAACCATCATCGCGGTGGTGTCGCTGGTGGCGCTGGTGGGATGGGAGCTTAAGACCCGCGAGCCGGTGATCCAGTTCCGCCTGCTGCGCAACGTGCCGCTGGCGGTCGGTTCGATTATCGCCGCGTGCATCAGCTTCATGCTGTTCGGCTCGACCTTCGTCATCCCGCAATGGGTGCAGACTTTGATGGGCTATCCCGCCTACCAGGCCGGGATGCTGATGCTGCCGCGGGCGCTGACGATGTTGATCGTGCTACCACTGGTAGGACGATTGTACAACTACACCAGCCCGCCGCTGCTGGTCGCGGCGGGAATGACCGCGCTGGCCTGGTCGTCGTGGCAGATGACGCACTTTCCAATGCAGGTGTCGTGGGACAACTTTATCCTTCCCAACATTCTGGCGGGCGCCGGGATGGCCTGCCCGATGCTGGCGCTTTCCACCGTGTCGCTCAGCACGATCGACCGCACCCAGATGACCGGCGCGGCGTCGATCTATACCCTGAGCCGGCGCGTGGCGGGGAATATCGCCTACGCGCTGTTGGCCACGGTGGTTCAGCGCCGCGAACAGTTCCATCGCACGATGCTGATCGGCAATCTGACTCCAACCAGTCCGATATTTCGCAATTCGGGCCGAGCGGCGGCCGACTTGCTGCAGTCGCTGGGACCGGCGCGCAGCGCGCGTTCTTCGGTGGCACTAATCAATTCGATGGTCAATCGCGAGGCGACGGCGATGGCTTTCGAGGATACGTTCTGGCTGATGGTGATCGTGACGGTCGCGGCGCTGCCGCTGCTGTTGCTGCTGCCGCGCGCGCGAGTCGCGCGCGCCCTCGCCCCCGCCCAAGAGCATTGAGCGCGGATACGGCCGGCGCAACGGCAGCGGCCGCCGTCCTAATTCAATTTGGGCGCGGGGGCGGTGCGGGCCAGAAATTCACCGACCGTCAGCTCATAGCCATCGACGACCAGTATTATCTGGTACTTGCCGGGCCGCGGAATCGTCATTCCATTGATTGCGAGGTCCATGTTGGAGAGGTAGAGCTCGGTCAGCTCGTCGCGCGCCTGCGCCAGCATCTGGCCCTCAAGCTCAGCTTTGAAATCGCCCTCCTCGCTGCGGATGCGCAGGGTTACCGGATGCGTCCCTTCGCTCTCGACGCCGATTTTGGCAAAGATATGAAACGCGGGCAGCGGCGCGGTGTAGGCCGCGACGTTGAAGGTATCGAAGATACCCATCAAGCTGACCTTGCCGCTTAACTCGTGGCGCACGTCATCGCAGAGCGCGGCCAGCAGTACATCAGGTTTTGGCATGATTGCGAGGATCGCTGGCGGTCGCGATCTTCCTCCGCCACGCAGTATATGGCAGCGCGGACAAAAAAGAATCCCGCGTCACCGCTGCCACAGGATCGGCGCCGCCTCCAGCGGAATCGCGGCCTCGGGATGCCGCGGGATCATCCGCGCCGTGAAATCGCTGGCCGCGCGATTGGTCTTGACCTGCGCCAGGTAGGTCCATCCTTTGGCCGCTCCAACCAGCGCTTCGCCACGCGCCAGCGGGTAGCGCTCCGGCGCGCCGCCGGGCAGCGGTTCCGCGTAGAGATCGAGCTCCACGGCGCCGGGATCCAGGTCGTTAAGATAGGCCTGGACGCGAAAATTATGGACGCCATCGGCGGTTTGGACCTCGACGTTGCCAAAGTGCAGCAGCGGCCAATGGCGGCGCAAATGCTCCTGCCAGCTGACCAGCTCCGTACCCAACGCGCCTTTTCGCGCGGCGCGTTTTTGATAAGCCGCGGCGGCGGGAATGTAATAGCTCTCGGTGTACTCGCGCACCGCGCGATTGGCCGAGAATTGCGGCGTCAGACGGGCCATGCTCGCACGCATCCTGGCGACCCAGGCGGTCGGCACGCCGGCCTGATCGCGATCGTAAAAGGCCGGAATCACCTCGCGTTCCAACAGCGTGTAGAGCTGCTCCGCGTCACGCGCATCCCACCTGAGATCGTCGCCGTGATCCTGCCCGTCGCCCAGCGCCCAGCCGACTTCGGGCGAATATGCTTCAGCCCACCATCCATCCAGCTCGGACAGGTTGAGTCCGCCATTGACCAGCACCTTCATCCCGCTGGTACCGCATGCTTCCCACGGACGGCGCGGATTGTTGATCCACAGGTCCACACCCTGAAGCAGGTACTCGGCCAGCAGCATGTCGTAATCGGCCAGGAAGACCGCGTGGGCACGCACTTCAGGTCGACGCCTGACAAAATGCACCCATTGCTGAACCATCGCCTGACCCTCGTGGTCCATGGGATGGGCTTTTCCGGCTACGATCAGCTGCACCGGGCGGCTGCTGTCGGTAAGGATTTTGACCAGCCGTTCGGGGTCATGCAAAAGCAGGGTCGGACGCTTGTAGGTCGCGAAGCGGCGGGCAAAGCCCAAGGTCAGAGCGTTGGGATCAAAAATGCTCTCAACCCATCGCTCATTGCCGTTGCCGCCCGCCGCGAGGTCCCGCGCCAGCCGAGCGCGTACATACGCAGCCAGCTCAGCGCGGTTGGTGCAACGCATCTGCCACAGCTTGGAGTCAGGCAGGGCGGCGATTTGACCACAACACTCCATCGTGCCGCGCCAACGTTCGGGGCCGCAGGACTCGGTCCAGACCTGGTCGGCCGCGACCGAGTCCCAACTCGGCGTATGCACGCCATTGGTGACATACGCGATGGGCACCTCCGCTTGCGGCCAGCGCGCGAACAGGTCCTGGAAGATACCGCGGCTGACCTCGCCGTGCAGGCGGCTGACACCGTTGACCGCGCCGCTCCCGCGAATTGCCAGGTAGGCCATATTGAAGGGCTCGGCGGAATCATCCCGGTTCTGGCGCCCCAGCGCCATCAGATCCGTCATTCCGATACCCAGCAAAGTTTCCGCATAGAATTTGAGGTAACGCTCCATCATGGCGGGAGTGAAGCGGTCAAAGCCCGCCGGCACCGGTGTATGCGTAGTGAAAAGGTTGCCCGCACGCGTAACCTCCAGCGCCACCGCGAAGGGCTGGCTGCTGTCGTGCATGAAGCCGCGCGCGCGCTCGAGCACTGCGAAAGCGGCGTGACCTTCGTTGAGATGGCAAACGTCGGGCTTGATTCCCAGCCCCTGCAGCAGCCGCCACCCGCCCATTCCCAGAATCAGTTCCTGGCGCAACCGCATTTCCGGCCCGTCCCCGTAAAGCTCGCTGGTCATGCCGCGGAAGACCGGCGAATTGGCGGGGTCGTTGCTGTCCAGGAGGTAGAGCGTGACGCGTCCAACCCGCGCCTGCCACGCGCGCAGCCACAACTTACCCCCGGGTAAATTGACCGGCAGCCGGAACCATTCGCCATCCGCGTCGCGCACCGGAGTAATCGGCAACTGGCCGGGATCGTTATAGGGATAAAGCGCGGTCTGATTGCCGTCGTCATCGATATATTGGCGGAAGTAGCCCTGCTGATAGAGCAGCCCGACGCCGATTACCGGCACCCCCAGGTCATTGGCGGCCTTGAGCTGGTCGCCCGCCACATTGCCCAGTCCACCGGAGTAGATCGGCAGCGCCTCGCTGAGGCCGAATTCCATGCTGAAGTAAGCCACACAGGTAAGCGGGGAGTTTGGATGCTGCTGCGTAAACCACAACGGTACGTCCAGGCGCCTTTCACGCTCTCCGACCAGCTTTGCGACTTCGGCGCGGAACCTCTCATCGGCGGCCAGCTTCTTAAGTTTGGTGCGCGATACGGTTTGCAGCACCAGCCATGGATTGCGCGTCAGGCTCCACAGCTCGGGGTCCAGACTTTCCCAGATTTGATCGGTGGTGTGGTCCCAGGTGTTGCGCAGATCCAGCGCCAGCTCCGCGAGATACTCAACGCCTTCCACTTTTTGCGGCAGCAGTTCGTAGTCGATATTCGGCATCGGTAAGAGGCTCATTTGATCAGCGTCTCCGGAAGAGATTACAGAACTATGTCCGGGCGATGATCGGTTTGATTTTCACTAATTCGAGCTTATGCCGCAAACACGTCGCAGTGGCGGACACTGACGGGCTGCGGAAATCTTTTTTCCGCGCCCTGCCAGATTCATTACCCTTTTCGTCCTGCCAACTCCTTCGCAAACACCCCGGCAATCAGCGCCTGGGCCTCTTCCTGGATACGCCGCAGATGTTCCGGACCACGGAAGCTTTCCGCGTAGATCTTGTACACCTCTTCAGTGCCGGAGGGGCGCGCGGCGAACCAGCCATGCTCGGTGACTACTTTGAGCCCGCCGATTGGCGCTTGATTGCCCGGAGCCGCGGTCAGCGTAGCCAGAATCTTCTCGCCCGCCAGTTCATCGGCGCGAAACTGATTGGCCGACAGCGCGCTGAGGATCTTCTTCTGTTCCGGGGTGCAGGGCGCGTCGATCCGCTCGTAAACCGGAGCGCCGAATTCACCGGTGAGTTCCTCGTACAATGCGCCCGGGTCGCGCCCGCTGCGCGCGGTTATCTCCGCCGCCAACAGCCCCATGATGATTCCGTCCTTGTCGGTGGTCCATACCGAGCCATCGATGCGCAGAAACGATGCTCCGGCGCTTTCTTCACCGCCAAAGCCAAGGGAACCGCCGATTAAACCATCGACGAACCATTTGAATCCGACCGGGACTTCGACCAGCCGCCGCCCCAGTTTTGCCACCACCCGATCGATCATACTGCTGCTGACCACGGTCTTGCCGACCGCGGCGTCCTTCGCCCATCCAGCGCGGTTACGAAACAGGTAGTTAATCGCGACGGCCAGGTAATGGTTGGGGTTCATCAAGCCCGAAGTGCGGGTGACGATCCCGTGACGGTCATGGTCGGTATCGTTGGCGAACGCGATATCGAAACGATCGCGCATCCCGACCAGCTTCGCCATCGCGTAAGGTGAACTGCAGTCCATGCGGATCTTGCCGTCCCAATCCACGGTCATGAAACGAAAGGTCGGATCGACCGCGTCATTGACGACGTCAACCGCGATTCCGTATCGCTCAACGATCGCGCCCCAGTAATGCACTCCGGCGCCGCCCAGTGGATCGACGCCGATCTTAAGTCCAGCGGAGCGGATCGCCTCCATATCCACGACCTTGCCCAACTCACGCGCGTAGGAATCGATATAGTCGTAATCGTGAGTGGTCGCGGCCTTGAGCGACCGCGCGAAGGCCACCCGCTTGACCCCGTTGAGCTTCTCCGTCAACAGCCGGTTGGCTTGCTGCTCGATCCAGGAGGTGACCTTGGTATCGGCGGGGCCGCCGTTGGGCGGATTGTACTTGAAGCCGCCGTCGGTAGGAGGATTGTGCGACGGCGTGATCACGATTCCGTCCGCCAGTCCGGTTGTGCGCCCGCGGTTATAGTTGACGATCTCGAGCGAGATTGCGGGAGTCGGGGTGTAGCCGCGCTCGCGGTCGATCATGGTCTCGACGCCGTTGGCGGCGAGCACTTCCATCGCGCTGGCAAAGGCCGGCTCGGACAACGCATGCGTATCCATCCCGAGGAACAGCGGCCCGTCAATTCCCTGCTGGCTGCGGTACGTGCAGATGGCCTGCGTCGTCGCCAGAATGTGATCCTCGTTGAAGGCGAGATCGAAGGCCGAACCGCGATGGCCCGAAGTCCCAAATGCCACGCGCTGCGCGGGAATCAATGGATCGGGGTGCTGCACGTAGTAAGCGGTCACCAGCCGCGGGACGTTGACCAACATCGCCGACGTCGCCGGCTTTCCTGCCAATGGAGAAACTTTCATGCTTGCGGACCGTATCGATGCGATTGTTCTGTTGAATTTTGTGCCAATGGCACAGCGCTACCACGATAGCCGCCCGCAATTGCCGGGTTCAAGTTAATTTTTGGTTAGCGCGGCGGATGCGTCCACGCGGGGAAGCCGGCGCAACGCTCTGAACTTGCCGCATATGCTTGAGGGTCGGCAACTTTCGGATGATTCCGCCGGCCTTTTGTTCGGCAACCCGGAGTTCGTACAACGTCTGTAGATTGAGCAAAACTGCGCACTGGCACCGAAAAAGTGAGCAAGACGAAGTGCTGTATCTCCACTAATGGCGCGCTGTCCATTCAAAATCCCGGTGATCCGGATGGTCGGCACATTGAGACTCGCGCGCCATCTCGGCCGCGCTCATGTTGAGGGCGCGCAATTCCTCGGCCAAGTGCTCGCCTGGGTGAATGCCCATCTGTGGCATGTTCCATATCCTCCTTGATCCGCTTCGAAATATCCACGGACTTTTCTTTTGAACCATTCTGGTCATTGGTAGAACTATCTGGTGCCAGGCTGGAGGGTCAGGCTTAAGGAGTTCTGTTCAACGTCGACTCGGCAAGCAGGGTCGTAACGATCGTGCTGGTTGGTGAGAAGCGCGGCAACTCCCTATTCGTACAAGGCAGGAGGTTCTCAACCCATAATGAAAGTCATTCCACTAAGTGAGGCAAAGGCTAAACTCAGCCGCTACGGGCGCCTTTGCCACGACGAACCTGTGGTTGTCACCGTGAATGGCAAGCCTTCGTTTCAACTCGTCCCATTGGCCGAAGACGACAATCTCATCGATCAACTCCTCGCCGATCATCCAGGTTTTCGTGAGATGCTCGAAAAGCGGTTAGGCGAACCGTCGATTTCGGCCGCCGCGGCTGCGCGGCAGCTCAAGTCCCATCCCCGCACGGCTCGCCGAGCCTGAGCAGCTCGATGCTGCAAGCACGGGAATCGCTACAGTTCCTTGTCGCCGATCGAATCCTTGAGCAGGAAATTGTTGACCAGATCGAAGGTCAGGCGGTCGGCGGCGTAGCTGTCGAGTGAATCCAGATCCCAGCCGCCGGGACGGGTCAGGATACGCGTCACTTCCGGTTCCGACCACAGCCCAATCTCGTCATTGCCGACCCAGAAGGTGCGGCCGTTGACGTTGGCCGCCGCGTCGGTACATAGCCATACCACCAGCGGCGCGATTCGATCGGGTCCCTGCAAGCTCTTGATATGACCGCGGTCGCCGAGCCAATAACGTCCCAGCGCGTCCATCAGCGGCTGCCATTTCGATACGCGATCCGAAAATCGCTGCGCCCCGACGGAACCCGCGCGCGGCCGGATCGCGTTAGATCGGATACCGAAGCGTCCCAACTCGCGCGCCGCCGCGCGCGTCAGTCCCACTACGCCCTCCTTGGCTGCGGAATAGTTCGCCATCGTCGGATGGCCGAGGCCGGATTCCGAGCCGGTGTTGACGATCACTCCAGCATGCTGGCGCTTGAAGTGCGGGATGGCGTGCTTGATCATCAAAAACGCGTTGCGCAGATTGTTGTTCTGAACAAAGTCCCATTGCTGTTCGGTCATCTTCTCGAGCTCTTCGGCGCGCGCCAATCCAGCGTTGTTGATCAGGATGTCCAGACGGCCGAATTCGCTGACCGCGGTGTTGACGATATGCGCCGCGCCCTCAATCGTGGATCCGTTGGAGGTGTCGGCCACCGCCTGACCTCCGGTCGCGCGAATCTGGGCCGCAGTGCGGTTGGCGGTGGGTTCGCGGGTGCCGTGCTCATGCCCGATATCATTGATGACGACGCTGGCGCCTTCGCGCGCCAGCAGCAACGCTTCCTCGCGCCCGATTCCTTGTCCCGCGCCGGTTACAATCGCTACCTTGCCGGCCAAACGCTGCTTCGCCATCGTCGATCCTCCCTGGTCTCTTGCGCGCACGTTAAGAAGGAGACACGCGCGCTGTCAAGGATGGGCGGCAAGCGTTCAAAACCAGGATTTCTATAAGCGCCGGATGATTGTGGTAGGGGGAGTCCCGGTGGTGACAATCGTAACCGGCCCGGTGCCCGTTTTTGGTGGATTTTCGGTGGCGATCTTGCCGGGCTTGATGGGGGTCAACGCACCGGTGGTCTGGTTGATCGTAAATTCCGCAACAGTTGAATCAGCGAAATTCGCCGCGTAGAGGAACTTGCCTTGCAGGTCGATCGCGAGGCTGAGCGGACCGCTCAGATTAGTTTTTTCCTGGCTCTTTAATGTCAAGCCGCCGGTCGCGGCAATCGCGAAAACGGAGATACTGTTCGAGCTACTGTTACCGGTGTAGAGGAAGGTTCCCTTGGGATGCAGGGCGATCCCGAAAGCCTGACCCTTGGCATCGACGTCCATCGCGGGGCTGGCGCCGCAACTGATGCCAACGAGCCGTTCAACAACCGCGATCTGATGGACCACACCGAGCCCATCGTCGGTCACATATATAGTCTGTCCCAACGGTCTGAGTTCGCCCCCGGTATTGGTCTGAAGGGCAATCAATTCCGGTCCCTGACCTTCGCTGTCCCCTCCCAAAGGAACAGTTCCAAAGTTGGTCAGCGCTCCCGAACCGCCGATGGAATATTCGGACAAGCTGTGGCCGCCAACGTTGACGACGTAGGCGCAGTGTCCGCCCGGGTCAACGGCTATCCCAAAGGGACGCTCACCGGTGGGCGCGGTACCATTGGCGGTCAACGCTCCGGAGCTCTGGTCGACGGTGTACTGCGACACTACCTGTGCGATGCCGCCGTAGTCGGTCGCGTACAGGTAAGTTCCCATGGGGTTGAGCGTCACCGCGCGCGGGCCGTTGATCGCCGCGAACGGACCGGTATGGGTGAAAATCTGACCTGAGTACGAACCATCGCCGATATCGAAACTTTCGACTTCGTTCGCATCATCGATCGTGGTGTAGAGAAATTCATTCGACCAATGGAGCGCCAGTCCGAACACCTGGAATCCAGGTGCGGCCGCCTCCGACTGCACCAGCGTCAAGGCGCCGGTTGAGGTGTTGATGGAGAAGACAGAGATAGTGCCGTCACCGACATTTGCAACGTAGGCGAATTCGCCCGTCAGAGGTAGGAAGCCGTTGGTAGGTCCGCATCCGGCGGCACTGAGCAAGGCCACGGCCGCGGCGATCGCTACGCCGAAAGACATTCTTCCAAAAACGCCTGCTAACTGTGGCGACCGGCGCATGATGTCTGCTCCTTTACTTTATTAAGCAAACATTAACTCAGTCGTCAACGAGTGGCTACGATTTGCTAATCATGTCAATGCACTAAAAAAGCGGCATGACCTTGAAATTGCCAGCACGTCAGGCTGAACAGCCCGTTAATCCCGAAGGTGAATCAAATGTTGAAAAAATTGCGCGTGTGCAGGGTCTGGCCGCCGTCGGCGACGAGGGCCGCGCCGGTCACGAAGGACGCCAGGTCGGAGGCCAGGAACAGCACTACGTTGGCGATCTCCTCGGCCTCGCCCAACCGGCCCATCGGGATGGATTCCTTGGTTGCCTCGAGCAATTTCGGATTAGCGAACATTACACGGATTGGGGGCGTGTTGGTGACTCCCGGACAAACGCAATTGCAGCGGATCCCTTCGCGCGCGTATTCCAGGGCCACCACGCGAGTGAAATTGATCACCGCCGCCTTGACTGCGTTGTAGGGGGCGTTGCGATAGTCCGCCAGAACTCCGGAAATCGACGCGGTGTTGACGATTGCGCCTGACTTCTGTTTGACCATCACCGCCAGCGCCGCGCGCGTACCGCGCATCACCGCGGTGATGCCAACGTTGAGATGATGCTGCCAGGGCTCGTCAGGAGTGTCGCCGATCGCGGTCGGCTGGGCGTCGCGCGGATACGAGTAGGCGTTGTTGTGCAGGAAGTCGAGGCGGCCGAATTTGGAGCAGGCCAGATCGACGGCCGCCTGCAGGTCGTTGAGGCCGGTTACGTCGGCCTTGATCGGCTCCGCCCTGCCGCCTGCCGCGACGATTTCCTCGACCACCGCGCGGGCGCGCGTGCCGCTATAATCGGCAACCACCACGGCGCCGCCGCGCCGCGCGAAACCGATCGCGGTCGCGCGTCCGATTCCCGACGCCGCTCCCGTCACCAACCCAACCTTGCCGTCAAAACGCATCAACCACGCTCCCGCCGCTGCGCGCGGCCTTGTGCGCGACCGCCCGAACACATTCGCGGCTACGTCCCACCTATCCGAGCCGCGAACGTGAGCGAGCGGTGCCCTTCTGTCTGCTTTTAATTCAGGCCGTAGAACTTTTTCGCGCCGGCGGCCATCAGGGTGGTCAGCAGTTCCGGCTTCAGCCCCATCTTCCTGATCATCCCCGGCGCGTCGATAAAGCCATCGGGATGCGGATAATCGGTGGCCCACAGGATGTGGTCGGGCCCGATATGCTCGGCGAGCAGCTTGAGACTGGTCTCGGTCGGCTCGAAAGAGATAAAGCACTGCCGGCGAAACGCGTCGCTGGGCCGGGTCGTCAGCTTGGTGTCGTTGAATCCGAGGTCGTCGACGTGGCGGTCCATCCGATCCAGCCATCCGGTGATCCAGCCGCCGCCCGCTTCGAGGAACCCCACGCGCAGGCGCGGAAAGCGATCGCAGATCCCGCACATCAGGAAACTCATCGCCGCCGCCATCATTTCAAAGGTGTGCGTGGCGCAGTGCCCGGTCGCGAAGCCGCGGAAGCGGTCCTCACCCATCGCCGCCATCCCCGAAGCCGCACCCCCATGCACCGCGATCGCGAAATCGAGGTTCTGCGCTTCTTCCCACAATGGATAGAGCTGCGGATCATGCAGCGTACGCTTGCCGTAAGGATTGGGACGCACAAAACCCGCGCGCATGCCCAACTCCTTGACCGCGAAGCGCATCTCCTCGATTGCCGCGTCCACCGAGACCATCGGCATCATCGCTACTCCGAACAGGCGGTCCGGATAGGGTTTACAGTAATCGGCCAGCCAGCGGTTATATGCGCGGCAGTCGGCAGCAGCCAATTCGACATCGTCTTCGATACAGGCGACGAACAGCCCCAGCGTAGGATAGAGAAAAGCGGCGTCGATACCTTCGGCGTCGAGATCGGGAATTCGCGCATGGGGGTCGAAGCCGCCCCGGCGCGCTTCGACGTACGACTTGGGGTAGACTTTCTTGCTCTCGCGGGCGCCGAAGGCACCGGAGGCGCCGATTCCTCCCGAGCCCTCCGGCATCGGCAAAATCCTTCCCGGTTCGATCTGGAGCGTTTCCTTACCATGCTTGTTGAGCACGATCCGCGGGGCCCGGTCATGAAACTTGGGATCCAGGTAATTGAGCCACAGGTCAGGCGGTTCCAGGACGTGACCATCGGCGTCAATTACGTTTAGTGTGCGAGACATAAAATTTACCCCCGAAACCTTTGATGAAAGCCGCATCGGTACCGCTTCGGTACGATGATGCAATGTAGTTGCAGGATTAGTTTTCCCTGGCCGGTTTTGCAAGCGGCGCGCCGCCTTGTGATCGCCCCAGCGCACACTATAATCGCGCCATCACGGCCGGCAACAGGAGTCTCCCGATGGCGCGCAATGGTTTCAAAGTCATGGATTCGGACATGCATCTGACCGAACCAGCGGATCTCTGGCAACGTTATATTGACCCCGCGTTCAAAGAAATCGCGCCCATCGGGCTCAGCGGGGGCACGCGGCTGGATGGCGTCTCCCTGCCGGACAACCGGCATTTCCTGCGGCCGCCGGCGGGAAAGTGGTTCAAGGCGCTCAAGGCGCATATGGAATCCAACAACGCGAACTATCAGTTCGCGATCGATCGCGGATGGGACGGGGTGTCGCAGTTGAGTGCGATGGACCAGGAAGGGATCGACGTCGCCATCCTGTATCCGACCCGCGGACTATATGTGCTGGGGCTCGACAGCCAGGAGACCATCGGCGCCGCGGGCCTCGATCCCGTCTTTGCCGCCGCAATCGCGCGGGCCTATAACGACTGGCTTTACGACTTTTGCGCGCCCGACCGCAAACGCCTGGTGGCCGCCGCGATGATCGCGCCGCACAATGTCCCCGCCGCGGTCGCCGAAGCGCGGCGCGCGGTTACCGAACTGGGCTTTCGCGCCATCTTCATGCTGCCGGGACTGGTCAACAGGCGGCCCTGGCACCATCGCTCGTACGACCCGCTGTGGGCGGAATGCGAGCGGCTGGGAGTGCCGGTGGCGTTTCATGGCGGCGGTCCGGACCATCTGACCGACTACGGATTGGAGCTGGACGACGTGATGATGATGTGGCACACGTTCAGCCATTCGCTGGGTCCGATGTCCGCGGCCGTCAGCCTGACCGCCGGCGGCGTGCTCGAGCGTTTCCCCAAGCTCCGTGCGAGCTTCCTCGAAGCCAACTGCGCGTGGGCGCCGTGGCTGTTCAGCCGCCTGGACGATGAATACGAGGAGTACATCGGCAGATTCGAAATCCAACTGCAGGCCAAGCCTTCGGAGTATTTCCGGCGCAACTGTTTCGTGTCGGTGGAAGCGGACGAGAAGCCGGTGAGGCTTTACGTGGACTGGTTCGGCGACGACAACGTGGTCTTCTCCACCGACTATCCGCATCCGGACAGCAAGTTCCCCCATGCGGTCGAGAAATTCCTGGACCTGCCGCTATCGGAGACCAGCAAGCGCAAGTTCCTGTGGGACAACTGCGCCAAGCTATATGATTTGTGACGGGTTCGTCGCGTCTTGGGAAAAGAAACGGGACTGAGGCTGAAATTTGTCGACTACATTTCATTTTGTGGCCAAAAGGGCGCCATGATTCCGAAGTCCATGGTACCATTTCAGAGCTAGCAGGCTGTTGAAAAAGGATTTTCACAGTCTGCTCCCTCACTCTTATCTCTCGCAGAGGGAGAGAAGATTTAGGAAGGACGCCAGTTTTTATGCAGGGTGTTGAGAACCGGCATCATTCCAACCCGATCGACCTTATTTTTTCAACACCCTGCCAGGGAGCGGAAGTATGGAAATATTCCCGGGCATTTCGATGGACCCCGGCATTCGTTTCGGGAAACCGTGCCTTAAAGGAACCCGGATCGACGTCGCGACGGTTCTAGGGGGGCTGGCTTCCGGAGCCTCGGTCGAGCAACTCGAGTCTGAATACCAGCTCTCGCACGAGCAAATCCTCGCGGCTCTCCGTTACGCCGCCCACATCGCGGAGCACCTGCCTCCGGCCGTGGGGAGCCCCGATGAGAATCCTCCTCGATGAGAACTTCCCGCTTGCGCTCGTACGAAGGTTGCAGCAAGAGGGGCATCATGTTGATCACATCATCTTGCTTGGTATTCGCGGCACGGCCGATCGGGCAATCGTCGATCTGCTCAACTCCGAGGATCTCCTCTTCCTTACGCATGACCAGGAGTTCTTCGAGATAGCCCTTTCACGTTCGCGGGTAATAATCTCCGCGGGTGACTCAGAGTTTGCCGATAACCGTCCGCATCGAGATTTGGCTGCAGGCAATCCGCGAGTACTTCTCGCACGATTGGCCCGAGACGGTCTTCGAAGTGTTTGACGACGGCAAGCTGAACCCATGGGAAAAACCTCGCTCCAGTAAGTCCTAACCACGTGATAACACACCAGCCTTGCCGCAGAACGTGCGTTCTGAAATAAGAAGAGTAGCGGTTTCATATAAGTAGGTGGCGTTCCATTGGGCGAAGCGGCGGTTGCCGCTCGCCACACGACCGAGGAGGTAGGCTCCATGCAATACGACCTGATCATTCGCAACGGCATGATAGTTGACGGCTCCGGGATGGCCCGTTATCGCGCCGACGTCGGCATCGCCGGCGGCCGCGTCGCGACCATCGGCAAGATCCGCGAGCCGGCGCGCGAGGTGATCGACGCCGAAGGTCACGTCGTAACGCCGGGCCTGATCGACGCCCACACCCACATGGACGCCCAGGTTTTCTGGGATCCAATTGGCACCTGCTCGTGTTGGCATGGGATCACTTCGGTGGTGATGGGCAACTGCGGCTTCTCGCTGGCGCCGTGCGCGGAGAAAGACAAGTTGCTGGTGATGCGCAACCTGGAACGCGCCGAGGACATCGCCCCCGAAGCGATGGAGGCCGGGATCAAATGGTCGTGGGAGACCTTCGCCCAGTATCTCGACGCGGTCGACCGCACCCCCAAGGGAATCAACTACGCGGCTTACATGGGCCATTCGGCGCTGCGCACCTACGTGATGGGCGAGCGGGCCTTCACCGACGAAGCCACGCCTGACGATCTGGAAGCGATGAAGCGCGAAGTGCGCGACGCGATCCGCGCCGGCGCGATCGGGTTCACCACCTCGCGCACGCGCAATCATCAGACCCCCGACGGTAACCCGGTCGCCAGCCGCCTGGCCAACTGGGAGGAGATTCGGCAACTGGTCGGTGCGATGGGCGAGCTTAACGCCGGGGTGTTCGAAATCGCCGGTGAGGACACTGGACTGAATCCCGAGCGGATTCGCGATTACCTGGACCGTCTCAAGGCACTGGCGGTGGATACCGGCGCGCCGGTCACGTTCGGCATTTTCGCCAATCGCAAGGCGCCCGACTACTGGCGCAATTACTTCAAGCTGGCTGACGAGACCGCGGAGGCCGGGGGCCGCATGTTCGTGCAGATGCTGGCCAAGAGCGGCGGCCTGATTCTCTCCTTCGAGACCCACCTGCCATTCGACCGGATGCCGGTATGGCGCGACATCCGCAAACTGCCGCTGGCCGATCAGGAAGCGGCGCTGCGCAACCCCGACATTCGTGCCAAGCTAGTCGCGGCCGCGCACGAAGACGCGCGCGAGCAGACCCGGTCGGTGGGCGCCGAACCGCGCGTCGCCAGCTACAAGTCGATGTTCGTGATGGATAAGGCTTTGCCGCCTTATCGCTCGATCGCACAACTCGCGCAGGAGCAAGGCAAGGACCCGGTCGAAGTCATTATCGACGCGGCGCTGGATAAGCATCTGAAGCAATTCTTCGTTCAGACCATCGCCAACGACAATCTGGATACAGTGCTTGAGATGATGCGTCATCCGCGCGCCGTCCCCACCTTCACCGACTCGGGCGCCCATGTCTCGCAGCTGATGGACGCGTCGATGCATTCCTTTGTGCTGAGTTACTGGGTGCGCGAGAAGCAGGCCATCAGCCTGGAGGAGGCCATACGGATGATGACCTTCGTGCCGGCCTCCCATTGGGGCCTTGCCGGGCGCGGGCTCTTGCGCGAAGGATGGGCGGCGGACGTAACGATCTTCAACCCGAACACGATCGCGCCGCAACTGCCGGAGCTGACCCACGACTTGCCGGCCGGAGCGCCCCGGCTCAAACAGAAGTCCAACGGAATCCTGGCCACGGTGGTCAACGGCGAAGTGCTGATGCGCAATAACGAACATACCGGCGCGTTGCCCGGCAAGTTGATGCGCAACCGTCTGGCGACGAGCGGCGGCTAATCCGCGTTAGAAGGTTTTGGCTCCCTCTCCCATTTTTCAATGGGAGAGGGAGAGCCCACGACTGGGTGTGGGTGACCGCACAAATCTTAAGAGGTAACATTCACGATGCCTGCATCTCGCTTTTTTGCTCAAGACCCTGCTGAAGTCGGCCTGGATCCCGCCAAAGTGCAGGCGCTGATGGAACGCGCCGAACGTGACATCAACGAAGGTGTCCTGCCCGCCTGCCAGATCGCAATCGCGCGCGATGGGAAGATCGGCGCGATGCGCAGCTTTGGCAAGGTAACGTTGGGCGGAGTTGAAAAACCCGCCACCAACGAGACCCTGTTCGTTATCATGTCGGCGACCAAGGCCATCGTGGCGTCATGCGTATGGCTCTTGATGCAGGAGGGCAAGCTGGATCCGGGCGAACGCGTTGCCGATATCGTGCCGGAGTTCGGCACCAACGGCAAAGAGGTGATAACGGTCGATCAGCTCCTCAGCTACACTTCGGGCTTTCCCAACGCACCGTACGCGCAGAAGGAATGGCTGGACCGGGGCAAGCGGCTGGAGCGCTTCGCCAAGTGGCGTCTTGAATACGAGCCCGGGACGAAATTCCACTATGCGCCGACCTCCAACATGTGGGTGGTGGTGGAAATTATCGAGCGGCGCAGCGGCCAGGATTTTCGCGAGTTCGCGCGCGACCGCGTGGCGAAGCCGCTGGGACTGCCCGATCTGATGCTGGGAATCCCGCGCGCGCAAAGTTCACGGGTCGCCGACGTAACCTACGTCGGGCAGCCGCCGACAATTGAGGAGTATCGCAAGGCCGGGCTGTCCGGAAAAATCCTGGCGGTTGAAACAGAGGTCACCGAGAGCGCGATCCTCGGCTTCAACGATCCGATGGTTAGGGAATCCGGGGTTCCAGGTGGCGGCGGAATCATGACCGCCGGCGACCTGGCGCTGTTCTACCAAGCGCTGCTGCACGACGGCCGTGCTTTGGACGGCACCCGGATTTGGGAGCCCGAGACCCTGCGCGCGGCGCGGCAGGTGCGCACCGGCAAGTTCATCGATCCACGCAACGGTTTCAAGAGCAATCGCGGACTTGGTGATCGAAATCGCCGGTGACGACGGCCACGCCAACGTGCGCGGCTTCGGACGGACCAACTCGCCGCAAGCTTTCGGCCATCCTGGAGCCGGCGGTCAAATCGGATGGGCCGACCCTGCAAGCGGCATCTCGCTCAGCTATCTGACCAACGGCTTTGACCGCAACGACCTGCGCGAGGGCCGCCGGATGGTGGCGATTTCGAGCCTGGCGGCAGGGTGCGCCAATTAGAGACACAGACCCAAAAACGCGCTAAGTTTAATACTGTTCACCTCTACCCTCGACGGGAGAGGATTAACCAAACGTTCCGGGCCTTGGGCCCTCAGCCAGTGATCGCAGGGAGACGCCAATGCAGTACGACGTGATAATTCGCAACGGCACCATCGTTGACGGCTCGGGGATGCCGCGCTTTCGCGCGGACCTCGGCATCGTGGGTGACCGTATCGCCACTATCGGAAAAATCCGCGAATCAGCCCGCGAAGTCATCGACGCTGAAGGGCACGTCGTCGCTCCCGGCTTCATCGACGTCCATACCCACATGGACGCGCAGGTGTTCTGGGATCCAATCGGCACCTGCTCGTGCTGGCACGGTATCACCACGGTCGCGATGGGCAATTGCGGCTTCTCTCTGGCGCCCTGCGCGGAGAAAGACAAGCTGATGGTGATCCGGAATCTGGAGCGGGCCGAGGACATCTCGCCCGAAGCGATGGAAGCCGGGATGAAATGGTCGTGGGAAACCTTCCCCCAATATCTCGACGCGGTCGATCGCACCCCCAAGGGAATCAACTACGCGCCCTATGTCGGCCATTCGGCATTGCGCACCTACGTGATGCGCGAGCGCGCGTTCACCGACGCGGCCACGCCCGCCGACCTGGAGGGCATGAAGCGCGAACTGCGCGCGTCGATACTGGCTGGGGCGGCCGGTTTCACCACCTCGCGCACCGTCAATCATCAGACGCCCGATGGCGGCCCGGTCGCCAGCCGTCTGGCCGCCTGGGACGAGGTCCGGCAACTGGTCGGCGTGATGGGCGAGCTTAATGCCGGCACTTTCGAAATCGCCGGCGAGGACACCGGCCGCGATCCCGAACGAATTCGCGAATATCTGGGCCGCCTCAAAGGACTGGCGGTGGACACCGGCGTACACGTCAGTTTTGGGATGGGCGCCAGCCGCAAGGCCCCGGATCTGTGGCGCCCCTATTTCGACATGACCAACGAAGCCGCGCTCGAAGGCGGACGGATGTCGGTCCAGGTGCATAGCCGATGGATTGCGAACGTGCAGTCGTTCGAAACTACGACTCTGTTCGATCGGCATCCGGTGTGGCGCGAGTTCCGCAAGCTGCCCCTGGATCAACAGGAGGCCGGCCTGCGCGACCCCGAGATGCGCCGCAAGCTGGTCGCGGCGGCATACCAGGATCCCCAGGGACCGCGCGGGGTCGGAGCCGAGCCGCGCCGGGCGGAATTCGACTGGTTCTTCCTAATGGACCGAACCACCCCACCCTATCGCTCGATCGCCCAAATCGCGGCGGAACGGGGCACCGACCCGGTCGAGACGATTATCGACCTGGCCTTGGAAAAACATCTCAAGCAATTCTTCCTGCAACCGCTGACCAACGAAGACCAGGAAGCGGTGCTGGAGATAATGCGCCATCCGCGCTCGGTGGTAACCTTCTCCGATTCCGGCGCCCATGTCTCGCAGATCATGGACTCCTCGCTCCAGACCCATCTGATTGCCTACTGGGTGCGCGAGCGCCAGGCCCTTACCCTTGAGCAGGCGATCCGGATGCTGACCTTCGTGCCGGCCTCGCATTGGGGATTCACCGGACGCGGGCTGTTGCGCGAGGGCATGTTCGCGGACGTGATCGTGTTCGATCCGGAAACCATCAAGCCGCAAATGCCCGTGGTCACCTACGACCTGCCCGCAGGCGCGCGGCGGCTCAAGCAGAAGTCATCCGGAATGGCCGCGACGGTGGTCAATGGCCAAGTGCTGTTGCGCAACAATGAACATACCGGCGCGTTACCCGGCAAGTTGCTGCGCAATCGTTTGACGGCCGCTAATTGATAAACTCAAAACTGCCCTCACAATTGACGGGCAGACGAACAAAACGGCGGGCGGGTCGGACGCGAATAGCCTCTGACCCGCCCGCTGCCGCTTTCTGAGCTGGTAACAGCGTGGTCGCTTGCCAGCTCCTCACATCCACAAGATGATCGACTCGCCCATCGGCAAGCCGCGACCGCCCAAGGTTATAGATCGAGAGCGAACAGTAAGGCCGTGCATTTTTCGGCCCTGAGCGCCGACGGCGCTCGCCGTCAGAAACGAACCGGGTGGACGGCATCGCCGTCCACCCGGTTCTTGTGCTCGGAGTCGGCGGCGAAGCGCCGTCAGCGCTTCGCCGCCGACTACAACGTTACAACTTTACGAACGTTACCAAGCCAGCCGGGAGCGGGTTATTTACGACGTGACCCGTTCGCGGCGCTTTCAGCAGTCCGTCAAGATCGACTACGGCCACGAATGAGTGACCGCCGTCGGTCAGCACGCCAAGAGCCTTGCCGGAATTCGGGCTGACGTAGGCGGTAACGGTATGGGGGTCGAAACCCATTGAGAACGGCGTACCATCTGGCTGCGCGGGAACCGTGAACGCCACGTAGTCGACGACCGCGGGAACTCCCGTGCCGGATGTGGCCGGAAGCTGGATAACTCCCTCCAGATTGCCGCCGAATTCGCCCGTCACCACGCCCAGGTGTGTGCCCGGCGCTACGGCGATGCCGCAGGTGCCTGCGGCCAAGCCAACGAACTCAGGAAACTTCTGAACCTGGCTCGCGGTGTCGGTCCAGGTCCCTGGCGTTCCGGCGGTGAATTTCGCCTGCGTCAGGTCGGCGATGAATAGATTGCCGGTGAACTCAATGGTGGCCAGCGCGATACCGGTGGTGCAGTCCTCACCAGCGGAGTCGAACTCTCCGGGGTTCGGGGTGACCTTGTTGTTAAACAGCTTCGCCGTCGTCGGATCGGTGCCGGCGCTGATATTCAGAAGCTGGTAGTTGGCCTGTTCGTTGGGCGACAGCACCAAGTGTCGTACGGGATCGATCGAAGCGTCTTCGGAAGTTGTCGCTCCGCCCGGAATCGGGGCCTCAAACGTAGGCGTGGCACCGGCCAAATCCAGGAATTGATAACCACCAGGGCCGCCAGTGGCCAAACCAACCGTAATCAGTGCCTTGTTGATCGAGGAGTCGACTACAACACCGCAATTCGAGCAACTGCCACCGGAAAAGGATTCCGTGCTGGTCGCTCCACTGGTCAAAGAGCTCTTCAGGGTCGTGCCAGTAATCACGTAAACATCAGTATTATTCGCGACGCACACCGTCTGCCCGGTAGCCGAGTTGGAGGAGCAGGAGTTCACGGTGTTCTTGGTCGTAACTGAAGCCGGAGCACCACCGGTGCCGATGCCGCTCTTGGTTTCGATTGGTACAACTTCAACTCCAGTCGGACCACCGCCCCAATCGCCATTGGGACTATAAACGGTGGCATCGCTTCCCGTAACCAGCACCGAGGTTGAACTCGAAGGCAGGCAAGCATTGGGCGCCGCCGTTGGAGTCGCCGTGGGTGTGGCCGATTCCGCCGAGGTCGGAGTTGCCGATGGGGACGGGGTCGGGGCCAGGGTCGGGGCCAGCGTCGGGGCCGTAGTGGCCTTCACGGTAGCCCTTTCCAGCACAGTAACCTGCGCATTACCACCACATCCCGCCAGGCTGGCCAGACCAACCATCATCGCGGCGAATACCATCAATCTGACACCATGGTTCTTCATAAATCCGCTCCCTGCCTCCTTCATGTCGCCTTACACGGAATCAATTGGACAAATCCAAAGAAAAACTCAACCCCAGCGAACGTGCCAAGCTTAAAGATGAAACATAAGATTGGCAAGAGATTAGCTGTTTGTAGGATGTTTTTGGTGGTTGGCATTCTCTCCAGCCCTTCAATGTTGGCGCAAGTGGACCGGAATTCTTTCGTAAGCCCCTCTTTGGGACAGTCGGGAATCATCCAAATCTGAAGCATTTCGGTAGCTTTGAACCGATGCGCCTCGTGGAAAGCTCAGCGCCAACGGCGAGCTGTAGAAAGTTTGTGTCCTGGTGGTCTCGGCGATGCAACCTCTTCAACCGCCACTCACTCCGCGTTTTAGATCATTTATCTTCACAGAGAGTTCCTTTCTCTTCAGAGAGGGTTCCTTGCCTTTGGCCGTCCGCAGGGCTTGGCAGAGCTTCTATTTTATGTAGACTAATATAAATTATCCATGGCTAAAATTGATGTTAAATACAGTTAGCTATCACAAGAAACAATTTATGCTCTTATTTTCTATTTAGAGTCTGTTAAAATGATTATGCAAATCACTGATTGTCCAAGGCTGGCCCGAATCCTGTTTTACGGATGCCTCATTATAGCCGCGACCCTCTGCGCGAAATCCGCCAACGGAGCAACCGGGGACACGGTCGCCCTAAGCGGTAACCGTCCCGCCGAGGCCATCACCTACAGCCCTACAGCGCACGCTGACCCCTCCACCCCGCTGACGATGCGCGTCATTCTGGCCCTGCGCGATCGTCCGGCACTCGATCAGCTAATCGCGCAGCAGCAGGATCCGGCTTCACCGCGGTATCACCAATGGCTCACGGCGGCGCAGTTTGCCGCTCAGTTTGGACCGTCTCCGGAGGATTTTGCGGCGGTGGCCCAATGGGTAACTGAACAGGGATTCAGGGTCACCGATTCGAGCTTGGGACGCCGCTTCATCCAATTCACCGGCACCGTAGCGCAGGCCGAGCAGGCTTTCAGCACCACCGAGATGCTCTTCGGCACCGGCAATTACCACGCGAACCTGACGGAGCCCCGGATTCCGGCCCAGTTCGACGGCATCATCGGCGCAATCTTCGGCCTGGATAACTTTGCTATGGCGATTCCGGCTAGCTCTGCAAGCGAGGAGTTGAGCGATCGCGCGGCGCGCACTCCCGCTTCGCTTCCGATCGGTAGCTCGCTCAAACTGGCATCGTTGTTCGAATGGGGACCGGAGCTGGAACCTGCTGTGACCGACGGTCCCGGCAACCAGCCCAACGCCAAAATCGGCCCTTTTGGACCGGCCTTCGGACCCGGGGATCTTTACACCTTCTACGACGAAACTCCATTGCTGAACGGCGGCATTACCGGCGCCGGCAAGAAGTGCGTCGCGATGGTGGAAGATTCGCTTCCACCCGATGACATTGGGGCCGTACTGACCCTCTTCGACAAGACCTTTGGCCTGCCCGATCCGCCGGCTGTAAACGTGGTAATCGCGTCGACCACGGCCCCGACATTTACCGGCAGTGTCCTGCTGGCTCAAGTTGAACTGGAATGGGCCCATACGACGGCGCCGGGTGCGTCAGAGACGGTTTATGTCGGTAATGTCGCCGATGGCGGATCGGCTATTGCCATCGGCAATGCGATCGCTACCGCGGTGGGAGAAGATACCTGCAGCACGGTAGGGATCGGGTATATCTTCTGTGGCGCCAGCGCCGCCTTTTACAAGGAGCTTGATGGCCAATACGCTCAGGGAGTATCGGAGGGACAAACCATCGCTTCCACCACCGGCAGCTACGGCGCCGCCGGGAACATGGTCGACCCGAGCACGCAAGCATGTGTGCCTGCAAGTGGTGCCGGCATCAACGAAGGAGCGGGCTCGACCAATGTCACCGCCATCGGGACCACTCAGTTTACCCCCAATTACGATCCTGCTTCGGGGAACGACATCGGCCACGTCGCCGAGCAGGTGTGGAACGAGGCTGGTGGTGCCTCAGGTGGAGGCGCAAGCGGGCAGTTTACCAGGGCGCCTTGGCAAACCGGCACGGGGGTGCCTTCTGGCACTGCTCGCGTCGTCCCCGACGTTTCAATGGGCGGAGGAAGCACGAGCTCGCCGGGCTTTTTCGTTGCCGTCGACAACTCCGGTACCCCCGAGGTCGCCTGCTGCGCGGGGGGGCCCGGTATCGCTGCGCAGATCTGGTCCGGCATCGCGAAACTGATTGGACAGCTGGACGGTAGCGCCCAGGGTAATCTCGCCCCCGACATCTACAAACTTGCTGCAACTGGCCTCGCGGCCAACGGCATCCGCGACGTCACCAGCGGCAATAACACGTTCAAGGGCGTGACCGGCTTCAATGCGACGCCGAACTACGATTTGGCTTCCGGCTGGGGCACCGTGGACATTAACACTTTCGTTTACCGTTACCTCGGCAAACCCGTGCCAACCGCAACTCCTACTCCAACGCCCACGCGTACCCCAACTAAAACCCCGGCTCCGACCCACACCCCAACCAAGACCCCGACGCGTACCCCAACCAGGACGCCGACTCGCACTCCCACCGCGACACCAACTCCCACCAGGACTCCCAGCCCGATCGCAACGCCCACACCGTCGCCGTCTCCGACGCCTCTGCCAGGCACTCCAGTCATCACAAGCATTCCGGGTACGATTTTGGTGGGCGGCAGCTTCGTGATTAACGGGACCGGCTTCACCGGCGGTTCGGTCGCCATCTTGTTCGTCTCCACCGGCACCGGGCCAGTCAAATACGGCCCCTTCACCCCGGCTCCAAAGAGTACTACCCAACTGACCATCGCGGTGCCGGACACCGTGGGCCTGGGTAAGGGTTTCGTGTCGGTCCAGGTGGTCAACACCGACACCGGCTTCAAGTCCTCCAACGCGGCCTTCGCGCTGTTGCAAGGCAATCCCGCGGCCGGCATCCCAACCATCAAGACCATCAATAGTGTGGGTTTGGCGGCCACCAGCTCCGACCCCAGCTATGCGACCAACAATGTCGAGACCGTGGTGCTGCAGGGGAAAACGGTAAATCTCGGCGGCACCGGATTTGATGCCACCAACGGCGTGGCGGTGGATTTATTCTGCGCCTGCACCGGCGGCAAGGTTGGTCCTTTCTTCATTAACCCGGGCGCCACCCTGACCCCGTCGAAGATCAGCTTCACGTTGCCGTCAGTCGCCCCCAATGTGCCGTCAACCGGGCCGGGCTCTTTCGTGGTGAGTAATAAGGGCAGCCCGCCGTCGTTCACTTTGAAGAGCAATGCGGTCGCGGTGTCGATCGGACAGCAGATCGCGCTGACCTCGGTGACCCAGGCCGGGAGCATAATCACGGTCAACGGCGCCGGATTTTCCAGCCTGACAGTGATCAACTTGTTCAATGCCCAGGGCGGCGGCGTGGTGAACCTGGGTGGGCTGGGGCCCGCAGGGGCCAAGATCCCGCTGATCCTGAGCAACTCGAACCGGTTCACCTTCACGGTGCCGGCGGGAGCTGTGCCGGGAGCGGCATACGTGCAAGCGCTCAACCCACCCTTCGTGCCGTTCAGCAGTACGGGCAACTCCGCAGCCGGCTCTTTCACCTTGAAATGACGCCGAGTCCGGCCTGAAATGCGTTCGCCGCTGGTTCGGACTGGTTGGAGCTTCCAGCAAATCCGAGCCCGGCGGTGAGCACTGTCCGGGTTGAGGCGGTCTCGGACGTCAAATTCCGTTCTCTCCGCGCTCGGCACGCTACCGAATCTCGGCCGCGGCCATTTGCCACTCGCCATCCTTGGCCTTGAGCGCGCATGCGCGGGAGCGGCCGCATGCCCGTATTGCCGATCGACCGCAGCCCGCGCTACAAGAGGCTTCGCTGCGCGGAGTTATAGCGATGGCAAAGAAGATCGTAATCGAGAAGGACCTGCTGGTCCCGATGCGGGATGGCACCGTGCTCAAGGGTGACCTGTATCGACCCGATGGTCCTGAGCGGCTTCCGGTGCTGCTTAATCGCACGCCCTACGGCAAGTCGGGCCCGATGATGCGCCAGGCAATGGACCCGGTGCGGGCGGCGCTCAACGATTATAACGTGCTGATTCAGGACTGCCGCGGCCGCTATACCTCGCCCGGAACCTGGACCTGCTTCACCAGCGAGACCGAAGACGGCTATGACACGGTCGAATGGGCGGCGCGCCAGCCGTGGGCCGATGGTAAGGTCGGCACCTGGGGTTCGTCATATATGGGCGTGACCCAATGGCTGGCGGCGACGCAGACGCCGCCCAGCCTCAAGGCGATGGCGCCGGGGCTGACGGCGTCGAACTATCACGACGGCTGGACCTACCAGGGGGGCGCCTTTTCACTGGGTTTCAACTTGAGTTGGGTCATGACCGCACTGGCGCCGAATCGCCTGATGAGAGCGCGTCAGGACAACCCGGCAGCGTCAACCGAACTGGGCCAAGTGATCGGCGGGATCGACGAGATGCGCAAATGGCTCGACGTGATTGCGCTCAAGGACCTGCCGATCTTCAGGCTGGGCGCGCCGTATTTCTTCGACTGGCTGGAGCATCCCGCTTACGACGCCTATTGGCGCAAAATCGATATCGAAACCTTCCACGACCGCATCGACGTTCCCGCGTTTAATATCGGCGGATGGTATGACATCTTTTTGGGCGGCACGCTGCGCAACTTTATCGGGATGGGAGCGCGCGGCGCGACGCCGCAGGCGCGCGCGGGGCAGCAATTGCTGGTCGGACCGTGGCCGCATGGCCTGCCGCGCGCGAACATGGCCGGCGACGTTGATTTCGGCTATCGCGCGGCACCTCTGTCCATCGACCAGGACCGCATGGTGCTGAATTTCTTCGACCGCTGGCTCAAGGGAATCCAGCGCACCCAGGCGGCCGCGGTGCAACTGTTCGTGATGGGACCCAACCGCTGGCGCGACGAAAAACAGTGGCCGCTCGCGCGCACCGATTGGCAGCGTTATTACCTGCACAGCAGGGGGCGGGCCAACAGCGCCGGCGGCGACGGCGCGCTGGCCACCGGCGCGCCGGGCCAGGAGCCGGCTGATTCGTTCGTCTACAATCCGCTGGACCCGACGCCAACGCGCGGGGGCGGGCTGTGCTGCTATCCCGCTGTAGTGCCCGGCGGCGCCTTCGATCAAACGGCCATCGAGAGCCGATCCGACGTGCTGGTTTACTCGACCCCGCCCTTGAGTGAAGACCTCGAGGTGACGGGACCAATCATGCTGACGCTGTACGCGTCGTCCTCCGCGCCCGACACCGATTTCACCGCCAAGCTGGTGGACGTCGAACCCGACGGCTACGCGCGTAATCTTACCGACGGCATCATCCGCGCGCGCTATCGTGAATCGCGCTCCGACGCCCGTCTGCTCAAACCCGGCGAGGTGTATGAATATACGATCGATCTCGGCGCCACTTGCAACGTCTTCAAAGCGGGACATCGCATCCGGCTCGAGATCAGCTCCAGCAATTTTCCCCGCTTCGACCGCAATCCCAATACCGGCCACGACCTGTTCGCCGACGCCGAAACCCGCCCCGCCCTGCAAACTGTGATGCATTGCGCGGGTTACGCTTCTCATCTGACGCTACCGATGGTCCCCGCACGCACCTGATGCGCCGGTTCAATGCGGCGCAGGCTGGGAACCGGGCGCCGCCCGCCTCTCGCGGGCCATCTCCACGAGCAATGGACGGGCGTCGCTTACCATCCGATCGGCGACAATCTCGTTGGCGGACTCGTTGACATGATAGGGGTCGATGAAGTCGAGTTGGCGGCGGCCGTTGAGTATCTCACTGATATCTATAATGCCGTTGGCGCCGGCTGCCGCGGCCATCAGTTTATAGGCCCCGGTGAAAAATTCCTGCCTCATCGGATCGCCGATCAAGAGCCTGCGTTCAAACGGCACCAGCGAATTTTTCGAAAAGACCGTTGGCTGCCAGTAAAACAAGCAGCGGAACTTGTAGCGTTGCGCCAGCATGCGGACGAACTGGACATTGAATAGATAGATGTCCACGACTCCACGCTCCACCGCGTCGGGTCCTTCGAAATCCTGCGGCGCCGCCATGTAGGGGATGATGGGCTTAATCTGATGCGGCGCCAGATTCGGGTTGTCTTTGCCCTCGAGCATCTTGACCAGATCCGCCATCCCGGTGCTCATCAACGCGGCGTGCGCAGCCGTGCGGTAAAGCTTCTTCCTGCCCCATGACGAGCCCAAAATGCTGAATTCCTCGGCGCGGAAAAACTCGCTTTGGGTGAGACCCGCAATCCCGTTCTGATACGCCGTGAAGCAATCATTGATACCGTCATAAAAGATGACCAGGTCGGGACGCTGTCCCTGGCGCAGCAATTGATAGAGCTGCAGCAGTTCCTGCGTGGTGACATATCCGATCTGCCCCAGGTTGGAGATTTCCAGGTCGTAGCCGGGGTCGTGAGCAAACCGATGGGCCAACAGCGAGGGGAGCGTATGATCGTCCCTGACCCCGGTCCCCCAGGTGGTCGATCCGCCCATCATAAAAATCCGCAGCGGCGGCCGGCCATCGCCGGCCTGATGCGGCGGATTCCAGGTTACACGGTTTCCGTTGGGATCGATGTTAAGGTAGCGGCTGGTCATCGGGGTCCCCTTCCAATACACGTAGGGGTACCATCGCATGCGCACCTGGTAGAGACTCTTGAAGTATTCAGCCGCCCACGGCTTTCCCTGGTAAGCCTCAATCGGGTCGGGAACCTGATCCTGCGCGTGGCGCATTCTTTTCACGACCGCACCCGCCGCCATGCTGACGATCCCAAACAGCACCAGGGTCAAACCAATCTGGATCCAGATCACAGCGACAAGATGCGCCAATTTTGCCGCGAACCCGCGGTTTTGTATCTGCTCTTCTGCCATCGTCATCCGCCACGCCGCGTAGCGCGGCTCCCACAGTTTATCCTTGGTTCCCGCTCTGCCCGGCCGGTCTGGTCATCCGCGCAGAAGCTTCGAACCGGGATCCCTCTTGGTCTTTCACGGTTAATCAGGGGATGGCGGGCCTCATGCCAGCCCCATGACGCGGTAAACGGCGAGGCCGAGCAATTCCTTGATAGCCTGGGTCGTCATACTCAGATTGTTGGTATCCGGTATGAGCCCGATCAGGACTGCCTGCCAAACCTCCGCAGAGGAAACTCCGGCCCCCCCGGCCAGGAAGAAATCGCATGGCGCGGCGATTGTGTCGATTCCCTGATGTTTGAACAAGGCCAGCGCGCGGGGCATGTGGATCGCCGAGGTAACCAGCAGGATTTTATGGATCTCGTGTGCTTGCAGGATTGGCTTCACGTCCAGCGCGTTCTCATAGGTGTTGCCGGAAGCCGATTCCTGAATCACCGCGGACTTTGGCACCCCCATCAGCTCGATGAACTCGGCCATGCTCTGTGACATGGGCGGGAGGCCGTTCAGCCACGGAAGCTGTCCGCCGCTCAGAATCACCACCGGAGCTTTGCCTTCCCGATACAATTTCACGCCATAGAGCAGGCGGTTAGCGGTGGCGTCATCGACCCAGATGGTCGGCTGCGGAGGCGAGGCGGGCTGGGCGTTCGAGGACAGGACTACAATCGCGTCCGCCGCGGGCAAGGGACCGCGCGGGATGTTGCGCGACTCCAGATAACCGGTCAGGAGGGAAGCGAACCAGTTGTTGCTGGCCAAAAAAAGGATCAGCAACGCTCCCACCGCCGCGCCCCGGGCAAGCCGCGGTCTCCTGCGCTGGCTTAAAACCACGAGCGCCAGCAAGGCGCACACCAGCACGATCGGCGAGATCAGTGGACCCAGGACCTTGGAAGCAAAGACAAACATAAAACCTATCGGTCACATTCCTCTTGCAAGCGGCTAGCACGGAACTTGATTCATTTATGGGTCTGCAACGGTCCATTGCAAGTCGCGATGGAGCGCGGCGCGTCAGGCCCGGTCAATGCGGCGACGTCGCGTCTCCACATGCTCCGCAAACGTGGCCCTTTTGCTCGAATTGGTCGAGGTAGCCGAATTTCAGATTTGTGAGGATAAAGACTTGTTGTGCGAGCCGTGGCACAAAACCAGTTGGATCATCCTGTAACCGGCGGCGATCCGTCAATGACCGGCAGCCGACGACGGTTCATCCAGCTTCACCGCCCGGCCCCTGTGATTACTCGCCCGTCAGCTCAAGCAGCCGCAAACCGGTACGTTCGATAGGGGCTGGAATATGTGGGTCAAGCGCAGCGCCTTGGCCAAAGAGAGCCGCTGCCTGCCAAATGCTCCCGGGTCGCCGTTTTGCCGGAGCGGGTTGGAAAGGCACGCCCCTCGCGCCCGGAGAATTCAGGCGCGAGGATCGTGATACCCCAGCTATTGGCCTTTCTTGGCCATCTGCGCATATTGGTCGGACATGACCTTGGCTTCCTTGTACTGATCCTTGTAGATGCGGATCAGCCGATGGCAATGCATCTGCATCGTCGAGAGGCGTGGATTCTGCTTATAGGTCTTGTAGAGCCCCTCGTGCCACTCAAGCTGCTGCTTCGCCTCGGCTGCCTGTTTGGCATAATAATCGGAAATAGCCTGATAATCGGCAGGCGTCTTGGCGTTCTCGATCATCTGCTCAATGTTCGCATCGTCAGCAAATGCCTGCGTTGTGGGCAGCGCCGCAACCGCGACCAACACCAGCAATGCCGGGGCCAGAACCAACATCAACCGCTTCATCCTTTATTTTGCTCCTCTACTTTCAGTGGTGGCGTCCTCCAGCTTGCTCGGGAGGAACGCGGCCTAAGCTATCTTCATGCCACATCCGGCTAATCGATACGCAGCCGCTCGGTCAGACCGCTGAAGCGCCGGCGCTCCTCTTCGTTGCGCACCGCCTGAGCCAGCGCCGCGCGCGTCCCCACCAGCACGCAGACCCGTTCAGCCCGCGTTATTGCGGTATAAATCAGATTGCGGCGCAGCATCAAGTAGTGGCTCTGATGCATCGGCATCACCACTGCCGGATACTGACTGCCCTGGCTTTTGTGGACCGATATCGCATAAGCCAGCGCCAACTCCTCGACATCCCCCGGATCGTAGCTGGCCTGACTGTCTTCATAGGCCACGTCGACCATCGCCCGCGCCGGATCCACCCGCACGACGCGTCCGATGTCGCCGTTAAAGATCTGCTTGTCGTAGTTGTTCTTGAGTTGGATGACCCGGTCACCTTCGCGGATTTCGCGCTCGCCGACGGTTACACCCCGGCCTTGCGGGTTGAGTAGCTGCTGCAATTCACGGTTGAGCAAATGCACCCCGAGCGGCCCGCGGTTCATGGGGCTTAAGACCTGGATCTCGCCGGTGCCGGTGATCCCGAAATTGCCAATCAACCGCTGATGCACCAGTTGCTTGATCGTGGTCACCACGTCTTCGGGGGAAGCGCGCTCGATAAAGAAGAAATCGGTGCCGGCGGCGTTATTGATCTCAGGCAGCTCGCCGCGGTTTATCCGGTGAGCGTTGGTGACAATCTTGCTTTGGCCGGCCTGGCGATAGACCTGGGTCAGCTCGACCACCGGCGCCAGTCCCGAGGCAATCACGTCCTTCAGCACGCTTCCGGGTCCGACCGAGGGAAGCTGGTTGCGATCCCCGACCAGCAACAGGCCACAGTTGGGCATCAGGGCAGCCAGCAAGCTCGAAGCCAGCTCCAGGTCCATCATCGACGCCTCATCCACGATCACAAACCCCGCCCGCAGCGGATAAAGCTGCCCGCGGATAAATTGGCCAGTATCCGGTGAGTATTCGAGGATTCGATGGATGGTTTTGGCCTCACGGCCGGTGGCTTCGGCCAGACGCCGCGCCGCGCGGCCGGTAGGAGCGGCCAGGGTAGGCCGGATACCCAACCGATCCAGCGCCATCAGCAGGGAACGGAGCAGGGTGGTCTTGCCCGTTCCCGGGCCGCCCGTGATCACCGCTACCTTGCTTCTCAGGGCGCATCTGAGGGCGGATTTTTGTTCCATCGAAAGGGGAAATGGATTGACCCTGTCCGCCCCGGCGATGGCCTGCTCGATGGCGTGGTCGGCCATCGCGCGTCCCCGGCTTAACTCCCGCATGCGCCTGGCAACATTGGTCTCGGCTTCGTGCAGACGCCGCAGATAAGCCACTGCGTCCGAGCCCGAGCCTTCAAGGATAATTTCCCGACTCTCAGCCAGTTCGGCGACCGCCTGTTGCGCCAGGTCGGCGTCCATATCCAGGGCGGCGCGAAACTGGTTTTCCAGGTAACCCAGCGCGGCGCATACGTGCCCGTCCTCAGCCATCCGTTCCAGCAGATAGAGAATGGCGCCGCGCGCGCGCTGGATGGAACTGCGCGGGATACCGAGCTGCTCCGCGACCGTGTCCGCGGTGCGGAAACCGATTCCGTGGACGGTGCGGGCCAGCAGGTAGGGGTCGCTGCGGATCACCTCCAGCGAGCGCACGCCGTAGAGCTTGTGAATCCGCCGGGCGTAATGCGCCGGCATCCCGTGCCCGCGCAGAAAGACCATCAATTCGCGCAATCCCGATTGGTCCTGCCAGACCGCCGTTATCTGGCGGACGATCGACGCCCCAATGCCGCGCACTTCGCGCAGCCGATGCGGCTGATGGTCGAGCACGGCGAACAAATCCTCGCCGAAATGTTCGGTAATCCGATGAGCCAAGGCCGGGCCCACGCCCTTTACCTGGCCGGATGAAAGATAGCGCTCGAGCGCGGTCAGCCCCGCCGGTTTCAGGATTTCGCAGCTCTCCACGCGGAACTGGCGGCCGTAGCGCGGATGACTTTCGAAACTGCCCTGCAGGCGCATGGTGGCGCCCACCTGGGGATCAGGAAGGTTGCCTACGATGGCAATGGAATCGCGGCGATGCTCGGAATCTTCGACTTCCAGGCGCGCGACCACGTAGCCGCTGTTGTCGTTAACGAACAGGATTTGATCGATGATTCCTTCGACCACCTCCTGGGCTCGTGCGGCTTGTGTCATGGCCGAGACGATTAACCTCCGCGTGCGTTGGCGCCCATCTTAGCGCACGCGAGGGGAAAAACGGGAGTCGGCGGATCGGCCCGCTAAGGGCATAATCCGCGACTGCGACCGCAAGAACCTCTCTCAAGCCGCGGCCGCAAGCTGCTGATCGCTGACGCGGACCGGAAGAATGACCATCGAGTGGCCATGGAATTGCAGCCAGTTCTGCATTTCCAGCGCGGTCTGATTGTGCAGGAAGCGGTTGAAGAAGTGATCGCGTTCGAACACCAGTTTGCCGGCGAAAAAAACCGAATTGGGAAACTCCTGGGCTACCAGCAGGCTCATCCGGCGCAGTTCAAGCACCACGTCGGTGCCAAGGCCCAGCCGCACCGTCGAATGGAAACCGAGGTTCGAGGCAAATTTCGAGTATTCCTCCAGGTCATCCACGAGTGACCGTTCCAGAGCCTCGACCTCCTCATGGCTTTTGAACAGCCCGGAATCCACCTCGCCGACAGAAACGAACACCAGATTACGGAACTGCTGCCCGAACAGGCGCGACAGTGCGACGACCGTCGCCAAACCCAGCCCGTTAAACCCACTGACCAGCAATACCGCGGTGGGAGCGTTGGCGTCGAAATCGTCCTTGGGTTTCTTGGCAACCGCGAAAAGCTGCGGGATCAGATCCACCTCCAAGCGCTCCACCGCCCGGCTGACTCGCGCGTAATGATGCTGGACCACCATGCAGAACGCGACCAGACCACCCGTCATTAGCAAAGTAATCCAACCGCCGTCCCAAAACTTGAGCGTGGTCGTAACCACCAGGATGGCGCCCGTGAACAAGCCGCCAAGTCCGTTAACGAACAACTTGCGGCGCCATCGCGGCTCGGTCTTCCGGCTGCGCAGCCAATGCACGCTCATGCCCAGTTGTGAGAGGGTGAAGGTCAGGAAGACGTTGATGGCATAGAGCACCACCAGCATCTCGACCCTGGCTTCGGTGGCGAGCAGGATGATGAATGCCGACAGTCCCATCGCCAGGACCCCGTCCTGGGTCACCAGCCGCGTGCTCAGGTAAGAAAAGCGCCGCGGCAACCAGCGGTCATGCGCCATGGTCGCGAGCACCCGGGGGCCGTCGATAAACCCGGTCTGAGCGGCGACGAACAGCAAAGCGCCCTCGGTAATCAACGCAAAGGTGATGAACAGGGTTCCGACGGGCAGAGAGCCAAGCTTCCAGGAACCCACCAATTTGTAGAACAGCACCGCGTTCAGCGTCTGCCCATTTTGTTGGGTCACGTCCAGCAACAGGTAGCCGATCAGAATGCCGCCGGCGATAAAGGCCAGCGAAAGGGCCATATAAATCATGGTGCGCTTGCCGGTCACCGTGCGCGGTTCGCGCAGGATCGGCAAGCCGTTACTGACTGCTTCGATACCGGTATAAGTTCCGCCGCCCAGGCTATAGGCGCGCAGAAAGATAACCATCAACGGCAACATGCCGAGCGTCGCCACTCCGTCGCGCACCTGGCTGACGGCGTCGTGAGCGATGGTTGGCAACTCACCCGCGCGGGTCAGGAATGCGTAGGCAATCATGAAAACGTGAACCACCACGAAGGCCACAAAGATCGGCAACAGCGCCATCACCGATTCCTTGATGCCGCGCAGGTTCATCGCGACCATCAGCAGGATTATCACCAGGCAAAACAACAACTTGTAGTGATACCAATGGGCGGGCAGAAAACTGAAGATCGCATCCGCGCCGCTGGCGATCGAGATCGACACGGTCAGGACATAATCGACCACCAGCGCGCTGCCCGATACGACGCCGGGATAGCGCCCCAACAGCTTGCTGGCTACCAGATATCCGCCGCCGCCGGTGGGAAACAGATCGATGGTCTGCGAATACGATGCCGAAATCACAAAGACCGTCAACGCCATCAGCATTGCCAGGAACACGGCCAGGTACTGATGGTGCCCCAAAGCTAAAAAGGCCTCCTCGGGTCCGTAGCACGATGAACTCAGACCGTCGGACCCCAAGCCCACCCAGGCCAGAAAGGCGACCAGAGAAAGATTGTGAAAAACCTGAGGATCGCGGATATCGCGGGGGGACCGATCAGCAGATTGGTCAGAGTGCGTTTTTCAGCAGAATACTCGCTAGTGGTATGGTTGAGCTGCTGTTGGGAGCTGCTGTTGGCGCTGTTGCTCATTCCTATTGTGAGGGGACCTTCGATTCGGGAATAAAGTTAAGTGGGAACCCATTCAGGGCGCCTGAAATGGGCATCACCTTTGCATTTTGCAAGCTTTGTACAAGCCGGTCAAACTAACCGCTTAGCAGAGTGTTGAAAAAGTTAAGTTGATACAGTTCAAACGATGCTCGCTTTCAATATCCTGCATAGAAAATGCCTGCTTTTCCTTTAATCTTTTCTCCCTCTGGCAGAGGTAAAGCTAAAGGAGCGGGCGGTGAAAATGCTTTGCGGCAGCTTCTTGACCGTTTCTGCCGGCCCCCTTCTATACCGAATAATGAGCCCTTTCCAACCCGAGTTGGTAGCGGGCCGCGTCGATTAGATTTTGCATCAGGGCGAGGACCGTCATCGGACCCGTACCGCCCGGATTGGGCGTCAGCCAACCGGCGACTTCCTTGGCAGCCTCGATATCCACGTCGCCACCGAAACGGCCCGGGCCGATCCGGCGAAAGCCAACGTCGATGACGCATGCGCCCGGCTTGATCATGTCGGCGGTAATAAAAAAGGGCCGGCCGGGGTCCGCACCGACGCATGGAACCAGCAGGTCTGCCCCTCGGCAAATTTCCTCAAGGTTAGTGGTATGGCGATGACACCAGGTCACGGTGGCGTTATACATTCGCCCACCCAGAATCAGCGCCAGCGGTTTGCCCGCGATGTCGCTGCGACCGATTATTGCCGCACTCATCCCGTCAATCGGCACCTTATAGAAATTGATTAGGGTCAAGACCCCGCGCGGCGTGCAAGGTATGAACGTTCCCCATTGGGCCCGATAAAACCCGGCCACGCTGGTGCTGCAGACTCCATCAACGTCCTTGAGCGGCGCAATCGCGTCGAACAGTGCAAACGTGTCCACCGCTTCGGGCAGTGGGAGCTGGAGCAGGATGCCCGCAATGTTGGCGTCGCGGTTGAGGCCCTCGATTACGCCTAACAATCGATCAGTCGTTGCCTCTTCCACAGGCACTTCTATCACTTGGCTGCCACAGCCGAGTTCAGCGGCGTAGCGCTGTTTGTTGCGCACGTACTGGCGCGACGCGGGGTCGTTTCCCACCAGCACTGCCGCCAATCCGGGCGACACCCCGTGGCGATTCGACAGTTCCTTCGCGTAGCGGCTCAATTCAGGCATCAGGGCCGCACTGACCGCTCGTCCGTCCATAATTATCGCTGCCATACGGCCAACGAGCATAGCACGCGTCCCGCGCCCGCACGCGAGCCGGCACGCAGAAAATTTGGCCCTCTAAAGCCGATGCGTTGACAACTTTTTCGACCGACTCCGTTCTATGCGAATACCGCGTCTGATAAATTGTTCGACGCCAGTTGGTTTCGCCGATGCGCACCGTCTTATACCCGCTACATAGCAAACTGCATGCCCGGATGACGGAGTTTGCCGGCTTCGAGATGCCGGTCAGCTACTCCGGGATTATCGAGGAACATCGTGCGGTGCGCTCCGCCGCCGGTCTGTTCGATTTGAGCCACATGGGTGAATTTGAGCTCCACGGACCCCACGCCCTGGAACTACTGGAGCGGGCGCTGACCAATTCCGCGGCGCGGCTGGCCGAGGGTCAGGCCCAGTACACTTTGCTGTGCCTGGACAGCGCCGGGGTCATCGACGATCTCATTGTGTATCGATTGGGACCGCAGCATTACATGTTGTGCGTCAACGCGGCTAATATCGACCCGGATCGGGAAAGGCTGATGGAGCTGAACCGCGGCGGCGCCGACTTTCGCGACATCAGCGCGCAGACCGCGCTGGTCGCGATTCAAGGCCCCAAAGCGATCGCGATTGCGCAGGCGGTCGCCGGCACTCCGCTCGACAGCATAAAGAAGTTCCGCGCCGCCACCGCTATCGTGGCGGGGGTAAAATGCCTGGTCGCACGCACGGGCTATACCGGCGAAGACGGCTTCGAGCTGTTTGTCGCGGCATCCGATGCCACCCGGCTTTTCGAGGGTTTGCTCGAAGCCGGCCGTCAGGATGGCCTCTTGCCATGCGGACTCGGAGCCCGCGATACCTTGCGGATGGAGGCGGGGTTACCGCTTTACGGCCATGAACTGGATCGGGAAACGACCCCATTGGAGGCCGGACTTGGCCATTTTGTAAAACTCGGACGGCCCTTCGCCGGTTCGGAGGTCCTGGCTGCCGAGCAGGCCGCTGGACTGCGCAAGCATCTGGTCGGGATTCGAACCCAGGACGGCAGAAGCATCGCCCGTCAGGGGTATCCGCTTTTGCGGGGCGGAGCGCAGGCTGGGGTGGTCACCAGCGGCAGCTTCGCACCAACCTTTGGCCGGCCCTTGGCGATGGCCTACGTCACGGACCCAAAACTGGTGGAGGGCGCGACCGTTGAGGTCGCAATTCGCGATCGAAAGGTCACCGCCGACTTGATTTCGTTGCCTTTTTATCGGCGCCGCAGCGCTGCGTCGTGATTAGTGTGGACCCGAATATGTGTGGAAAGGATCATACCGGAGGCAGATGAGGTTTCTACCGCAGACAGACACTGAAATTGCGGCGATGCTCAAGACGGTCGGCGCCGCCTCGCTGGAAGACCTGATTGCGCACGTCCCCGCCGAGTTGCGCAAAACCGCCGCCGTCAAGCTGGATCCTGGAATGGGCGAAGCCGAGGTCGCGGCCCGGCTGCGGGAACTGGCTGAACTTAACCCCGGCGCGAATGGACTGCGGAGTTTTCTCGGTGGCGGATACTACCGTCATTACGTCCCCGCCGCGGTGCGGGCGATCACGGCCCGCGCGGAATTCGCCACTTCCTACACGCCTTATCAGCCCGAGGCCAGTCAGGGGACGCTGCAGGGGATCTTCGAATTCCAGACGCTGATAACTCAACTGACCGGCCTCGAGGTAGCCAACGCCAGCATGTATGACGGCGCCTCGGCGTCCGCCGAAGCGGTGCTGATGGCGCGCCGCGTATTGCCACGCAAAGGTGTGGTGGCGCTTTCGCGCGCATTGTGGCCCGACTACCGGATGGCGATCCGCACCTATCTGAGCGCGCTCCATGGAATCGACGTGGTCGAGATACCCTTCGATGCGCAAAGCGGGACGATCGCGCTCCACGAACTGGAGCGGATGGCCGGTGATGGTCTGCTGTGCACGGTTGCGGGCTATCCCAACATGTTTGGAATTGTCGAGCCGCTCGATGAGATCTCCGCAATCGCCCATCGCGCCGGTGGACTGTCAATCAGCGCCACCGCGGAGCCGTTGGCGCTGGGACTTTTGAAAGCTCCGGGCGATGCCGGCGTCGATATCGCGATCGGCGAAGGCCAGAGCTTCGGCTTGCCGCTGCAGTATGGCGGTCCCGGAGTCGGGTTTTTGGCGGCTCGGTCGGCGCAGGTGCGTCAGATGCCGGGCCGGTTGGTGGGCGAAACCCGCGACCGCGACGGGCGGCGCGCGTTCTGCCTGACCTTGGCGACTCGCGAGCAGCATATCCGGCGCGAGCGCGCCACCTCCAACATCTGCACCAATCATTCCCTGTGCGCCCTGGCGGTAACGGTTTACCTCTCGCTGATGGGCGCGCAGGGCTTGCGCGAACTGGCCGCGCGCAACGTCGAACTGGCCCATCACGCTGCCGAGCGGCTTGCGGCGGCCGGTTTCAAGCCGCGCTTTAGCGGCCCTTTTTTCAACGAATTCGTGATCGATCTTGAAAACGTGCCGAAGGCGCTGAAAGCGGCCGAAAGCCGCGGCCTGCTGGCGGGCGTCGCCCTCGGCGCCGACTATCCGGAACTGGAAGGTGGATTGCTGATCTGTATGACCGAAATGAACCGGCCTGAAGATATCGATTTGTTGTGCGCAGCTCTGGTGGAGGCCTGAAGATGGCTGGGATCGGCAAGATCAAACTGGCGCAGGCGCAATCCGAAGCGACCGGGCCGCCTCAAACGGCCGCGCAACCCGCAAGAGACCTGCGGGCCGAACGCGCCCAGGTGCCCTTGATTTTCGAACAATCAGTGGCCGGACGCCGCGGCGTGGACTTGCCGCCGCGCGGTTTTCAAACCCGTCCGGCGGTAGATCTGATTGGCGCCAACCTCTGCCGCGGCGGCCTCGAAGGTTTTCCCGAGGTGAGCGAACCCCAGGTGATGCGCCATTTTCTGCGTCTTTCTCAGCAGAACTTCGCGCAGGGGCTGCAGTTCTATCCGCTCGGCTCGTGCACGATGAAGTACAATCCGCCGCTCAACGATGAATGCGCGGCGATGCCGGGTTTCGCCGGCCTGCATCCGCTGACGCCCACGCACCTGGCGCAAGGCGCGCTGGAACTGATGGCCCGGCTGGAAGCGGCCCTGGCCGAAATCAGCGGGATGGACGCGGTGTCGCTGCATCCGGCCGCGGGCGCGCACGGCGAGTTGGCGGGACTGCTGATGATCCGCGCCTACCATCAAAAGCACGGCGGCCCGCGTCACCAAGTCATAATTCCCGACACCGCGCACGGCACCAATCCGGCGAGTTCGGCATTGGCCGGTTTTGAAGTGGTGGTCGCAAAATCCAACCAGCGCGGATGTCTGGAGGCGGCAGAAATCAAGCGCCTGATGAGCGATGACGTCGCCGCCTTGATGGTGACCAATCCGAGCACGCTGGGAATTTTCGAGCCGGAAATCCGCCAAATCGCCGAGGTTCTTCACCAGCACGGCGCCCTGCTCTATCTGGATGGCGCCAACTTCAATGCGCTGCTCGGCGTCGCCAAGCCTGGCGACATGGGCGCCGACGTGGTGCAGTTCAATCTGCACAAGACGTTCTCGACTCCCCACGGCGGTGGTGGGCCGGGGGCCGGCCCGATCGGCGTCAAGCAGGCGCTCGAGCCGTTCCTGCCGCTGCCGCGCATCGTTCGCGGTCCGCAGGGATGGCGCCTGGATGGCGATCGGCCTGACTCGATTGGCAAGCTGCGCTCGTTCTTCGGCAACTTCGGGATGCTGGTGCGCGCCTACGCGTATATTTTGGCGCTGGGCGGCGACGGACTCGAGCAGGTCAGCCGGCGCGCGATTTTGAGCGCCGCCTACGTCCGCGAACGGTTGCGCGAGCATTTTCCCAGCGCCACCGGCGAACCGGTGATGCATGAATGCGTGCTCACTCATGACCTGGAGAAAAACGGCGTCACCACTCTCGATATAGCCAAGCGTCTGCTTGATTTCGGTATCCATCCGCCGACCATCTATTTCCCCCTGGTCGTGCACGGAGCGTTGATGATCGAGCCCACTGAGACCGAAACCAGGGAGACGCTGGAAGAGTTCATCGCGGCGATGGAGCAGATCCATGCCGAGGCGCACAGTGATCCGCAATCACTCAAGGATGCACCGCACACCCTGGCGCTCAAACGGGTCGACGAAGCGCTGGCCGCGCGCCGTCCGGTCCTGCGCTGGCAACGGAAAACTTAATGCCCAAATCGCTTCGCGTAAATTCCACGACTCCCGCAGCCTGCACTCTGGGTGACTTCAGAGCATAAACCCATTGGGGCAGAGGCTATTTCTGTCCCCACGCTCGCTCACGCTCGCGGCCCGGATGCGAAACACCATGACCTCGTTGGCTGCGTGACACAGGCTTCCAGCCTGTGACTGGAGTTTATACATTTCGCGAGCAACGCTCTCAGAGGGTGTCGATAAAGTGGCCGAAAGGGACGCCGCAGGGGGCAAGGACTCTGAAAATAGTGGGACAGGCGTCCCTGCCTGTCCCACTGATTCAGACACCCCGACCCTCGGTCAGCCCGAGGCTTCCAGTCCCTGAAGTGCCTGCGGGTCCGCGGTCGCGGGCGAGGTGGTTTCAGGAGTTCATCGACCGTCTCAAGATAGGAGAGGAGACAGAAAAGCCTTCTGCCCCAACGGTCTTCGCTCAAATCGTAGAGTCATTCCCGATATATCGCTAAATCAGCATGTGGCCACCGTCGATGGTCAAGGTGATTCCGGTTATAAACTGATTCTTCATCAGAAACAGGACCGCCTCCGCGATATCTTCGGGGCGGCCGGCTCGCTTCAACGGCAGGCGCGCGGCGCCGTCAGCAATTCGTTTCGCGGCGCGTTCCTTGCTACCCGCCATCCGCTCATGCAGCGGAGTATCAGTCAGACCGGGCGCAACCGTGTTGACCCTGATTGGCGCCAGCTCAAGCGCAAGCGCGCGCGCCAGGGCCTCGACCGCGCCGCATGAGGCGGACACGACCGCCCCTCCCGGAATCGGCTTGCGCGCCGCGGTTCCGGTAGTGAAAGTAATCGAGCCATCCTCCGCCATCTTCGGCGCTGCGTACTTGGCCACGTAATATGAGCCCCAGAAGCGCGTGTCGATCGCCTCTTTCATGGCGGAACTGTCGCCGGCCAGCTTGGGACTGAAGAGCAGCGTTGCGGCCGTGAAGAACACGTGATCGACCTGGCCCAGATCCTCGAACAGGGCGCGAGTGCCCGCTTCATCCGCGGCGTCCAGTGCGACGCTGCGAGCGCCGCCCCCCAGATGCTCACGCGCGCTGCGCAGGCGTTCCTCGCCGCGGCCGGTGATAACCACGCTGGCGCCTTCATCCTGCGCCGCCTTTGCGGTTGCCAGGCCGATTCCGGAACTACCGCCGATGATTACGACTTTGCTATTTGCCAGCGACATGGTGCCCTCCTCGCGGCCGGACTTAGGCCGCAGCGGCCGCGTCGCCTGATACCTCTCATCAACGCGCCAGTAAATGCAACGGCCCTGCTAGCCCAATTTGGCGGCGGGTTCGACAAATTCGCGCGCCAGCTCTTCCAGACGCTTGATATTGCCTTGCGCGTCACGCGGCCCCCATGGGGCAAACACCAGTTCGCTGACGCCGAGTTCGCGGTACTTTTTCATCTGGTCGAGCGAGGGCCGTTTGGGTGGATGCACGATGATTTCGATCTCCTCGAGCCGGCGATTATTTTCCGCCAGCAACTGCTCCAGTTTCTTCAGCTTCTGCTCAAGTTGCTCTGGCGTAAGGCTGTATCCGTACCACGCGTTGCCGTACCTGGCGACCCGCTTGAGCGCCGGCAGGCTCTCCCCACCGACCGCGATTGGAATATCGCGCGTAGGCTTGGGCATGCTGATTGCGTTTTTGAAATTTACGAACTCGCCGCTGAAGCTGGCGCGCACTTCCTTCCACATCACTTTCATCGCCGCGATGTATTCGTTGGTGCGCGCCGCGCGCCGCTCCCAGGAAATCCCCAGCGCCTGGAACTCCTCTTCGAGCCATCCGATACCGACGCCGAGCATGAAGCGCCCGCGGCTCACCCGGTCCAGCGACATGACCTCCTTGGCCAGAATCAGCGGATTGTATTCCGGGACGATGGTGATGCCGGTGGCGAGGCGAATCCGCTGCGTGAAAGCGGAGGCGTAGGTCAGCGCGATATATGAGCTAAGCAGCGGCGAGTCCACTGGACCCGGCAGCGCGCCGTCTTGCGTGTAAGGATACTTCGAAGCGAAAGTCTCAACGAATACGATGTGCTCGCCCGACCACAGCGTGCCGAAGTCCAGACGCTCCGCGTTCTCGGCGATGGTCCTGATTGAATCGGGATCGATGCCCGCGCCGATACCAATGATATTCATGCCTATGCGCATCTTGAAAAACCTCCCCGGATGAACTTCAGCGGAGCTTACAGCGTAACGGCCACTGCCCTGATTTGAGTAGCTTGCAGTAGAAGCTTGGCTCCGCCTTTGAGAAACGCGTCCGCTTTCAGGCTATGCGGGCGCGAAAGTGCCCGCGTCCACGCCTGATGTCCCGCTCATTTGCTCTTCCTTCTCGAACAATCTCGGTCGAGGTTATTGCTGCCTGCCCGTTAACATTGTCTTTGTGGCTTTTACCCGCAAGCCTCGGCCTCGACCTTCAGAAAACCGGCGGCAATCTGAAATCCGGAAAAAGGTCATTTGTCGGCGCCGCCCGAATGACGGTATATTACGCCCGCGCTGTCTTAGTGGGAACGCAACTCGGCCCTCAACGTTTCGTGCACGGAGGTGGCTATGAACGCTGGACCGGTAATCGACGCCGACGGTCACATCCTCGAACCGCCCGATACCTGGGTTCGTCATATCGAGCCGAAATACCGCGACCGCGCGATGCGTATCGTCAAGGGTAACGACGGACGGGAGTACCTGGAAATCGACCGTCAACCCTCCGCCCTGGTGCCTCCCGCTTTCCTCGCCTCTTTGGGTGGGATGAAACGGCTCAACGAGTTGGGCGATGAGGGCATCAGGCAATTCAACCAACACCGCCGCGAAACCGTAATCAGGCAAACCGACCAGCCGGCCTTTGACCGCGGGTTGGGCGATAGCGATACCTACCTGAGCGGAGCGGGCTTCGGCACCATGGACCCTGGGGAACGCCTCGAACTGCTCGACCGCGAAAAGATCGACAAGGCGATTCTTTATCCGACTTTGGGACTGGTTTGGGGCGCACACGTTTTCGATGTCGCCCTGGCGTGCGCTTACGCGCAGGCCTACAACCGTTGGATTGCCGACTTCTGCCGGGACTCCGGCGGCCGCCTGATACCGATCGCGCACCTGGTTCTGGCCGACCCTCACGGCGCCGCGCGGGAATTGGAGCGCGCCGTCAAGGATGGCTGCAAGGGCGCGTGGGTTTACTGCTACACCATGAACCGCAAATCACACGGGCATCCCGATCACGATCCGGTTTTCGCCGCCGCGCAGGACCTGGATGTGCCGCTGGCTCTGCATCCTTCCCTGGACAACCCGAAATGGAGCGTACACCATCGCTTTGACGATGTGATGTGGTCGGACTGGTTCTTCAACGCCAGCGGCGTGTCGGCAATCCAGATGGCGTTGGCGAGTCTGTTTTGCTACGGAGTGTTCGATCGCTTCCCGCGGCTTAAGCTGGTGGTGCTGGAATCGCAGGCTGGATGGATCGGCTCGTGGCTGGACTGGACCGACGCGCTTTATCGCGGCACCAGCGCCGGTGGTTCGGTGCGGCTGAAAGAAAAACCCTCCTATTACTTCAAGCGCCAGTGCTTTATCTCGGCCGACCCCTTCGAGCGATGCGTCGCGCCACTTACCCAACTGGTGGGCGAAGACAAATTTTTCTGGGCCACCGATTATCCGCACTCCAATCATCCGGCCACCTACATGGAGGATCTTAAAGGGCTGGTGGCCGGGATGGATGATTCAGCGCGGCGCGGAATTCTGGGCGAGAACGCCAGCCGGGTCTACAAGCTGACCTGAAGACTGCCTGACGATGGAGATTAAATGAACCCTGGGGAACGCACTGAACTGGCGCGGCGAATGTGGCTGGCGTGGATGCGGCGCGACGTTGAAGCGTTGTGCGAATGCGTGTCGGACAACATGACCTGGTATCCGGCGGGCAATTTCAAGAATCCGTGGCATGGCAAAGACGGTATCCGGGCCGCCGCTGCGCGCGAGTCCATCTTCCCCAACGGCCAGGAAGCGGAGTTCCATAATTTTTATGAAGCCGGCACCACCGTGATCGCCGAAGCGACCCATCGCGGCCGCGCCTTCAACGGCCGCCAATACGAGAACGACGCCTGCATGGTGTGGGAGATTCCCGGCGACAAAATCGAGCGCCTGCGCGTGTACACCGATCTGACCAAAGTCGCCGATCTTACCAAACCTTGAATTGAAACTTGACACAGGTCGCTGCCGCAAAGCTCAGTTTGAGCGTCGCTTGTATGCTGCCATGCGGCTAACGCACGGGCGCCAAATTTAATCAAAGGTAGGCGCGGACGCGAATACCAAATATAGCTTGAAAAGTGGAATTGGGATTAAGCGCTGGATCGAAGATAAGCTCAACGTCTGGAGTAACCTGGAAGCCATCGACGAGTTCGGCGCGATAAAAGGCCTCGATGGCGAATTGATCGTGGGTCGATGGCGGCGTTGGCTGAGCCCAGGTCGCGCCGATTCCAAGGCGGTCACTGGGCCGTCCCAGTGGCTCGACCGAGACCACTCCCCAATCCACTTCGGTTGAGGTCCGTCCCACTCCTGCCGGGCAGTAGCCTAACCGCAGGAACGGCACCAGATGCATCGGCACTTCCTGATCGACGCTGAGGGCGACTCCAGCGCCATCGCCGTGCTCACTGGTCGCCGCGGTATGCCAGGCCATCAAACGGTAATGTCCCTCTTCGAGCGACGAGGAAAAAGTCTTAATCTCGGGGACGAGGCCGACCTCAAACGCTTCGAAGTAGTGTCCTTGAAGGAAGGAATTTATCGAGTCGCTGGGCTTGTTGTCGGGATTACCATTGGCGTCGCCAAACCCCGCGTCCAAATACAGGCGCGGATCCGGCCGATAACGAATATTGAAACCCATGCCATTGGAGGGAAAAGCGATCGTCTGGCTGTAAACCAGCGACTGCATCATGAAGTCTCTGCCATCGCTGGAAGCCACCCGGTTAGTGTTGAAATGGGTCGTTTCGTCGATCTTGCCCGCCTGGATTACCAGCTTGTTACCGAGCAACGACTGTTGCCACCAAACCTGGTTAAAGCGGTTGTAGCCGGCGGATCCCGAATTGTTGATACCCCACGGCAGACCCGTGTCGGCGGCAAGCTGGTTGCCGGTCAGCGGTCCCCAGTTGGTCCGATCGCGAAACACGAATCCGAGAATTCCATCACCGAGCATCGCGGAATCGACCAGATGCCAGGATCCGTAGAGGTCGAAGCTTCCCACCAACGTATGATGCGGAGTCGGTGCTTCCGGAACGATTTGGTAGATAGTGGTGTAAGACATGCCCAGACTGAGGGCCGTCGTGTTCTTTACTAAGTCGGTGGCGCGAATCAGATTCGTTCGCATCCATTTCCAAGGACGGATGGGAACCAAGGGCCGTCTCCGGACGCGATCCTCGGCCAGTGAGTGTTCGACATTGACCGACTGCGCAAAGACCCCGCGGTACGTCGCCAGATTGCCAACCACGCAAAACAGCACCAGCGCGCTTCGCACCATCACCGCGCGGGGAAAGGCAAACGTCCACACCTTTGCCTGGGACGGCGACACATGACGCACGAGCTCAAACAGCGAACGATTCACGTTATTGCTAAACAAGGACCTTCTGCAAAAGTTTCCATACCCTTTCAACCGGGATGTGAGTGCCGACGAAGGGTATGAGGGGTAAAGCCGTGGCGATGACGATCGCGCGCAGATCCGCGAATTCGAGGGGAAGGAGCTTGATTCTCTGAATCAGTGCGTAGGTTCTTTCGAAACCGCTCACCGACGAAATATCCCCGCTGCCGGGCAGTCCATCGTTCGAGCCGGATCCCACCCATCTTTGGTCGAAGAGTTGCCCTAACCGGATTCCGAGCGCGCCGTATTCCATCAGGGCTCTTCTCTTCATCGCGATCAGCTGCGGCGTGAAAACGGCAAACGGTCCAAGCACAGCAACTACAACGATAACGGCGAAACCCGCGTACGCGTATGCGAATTGTTCAAATGAGGCTCCTCTGTGGAAGATTTGGACGCTGATTGCGCTGCACAACACGGCGCCAACTGCCACTATTATCAGACCCGTGGCAGGCATCGCGTCCGCGAGGAAGACCAGACCGCCGGCCCGATCCGGATGCGTCGGAGCCAGCTGAAGGTCGAGCCGCGACAGCCGATACATCAGACGCGACCAATTGAAAAGCCTTAATAGCCAGCGATACAGGAAAAATTGGAAGATCGGGATACTGACGAGAAGGTACCACCAACCCGCAAACGTCAGGTGGCGGCCGTGGACATCCGCAAGTAACCACGATGATACTCCAGCGCCAAATTGAGGTTGAATGTAGAGCGCCGCGCTCACATAGGCAATCACAATGATCGCCAACTCGCTCAAGGTTGAGTCGCGAAATCTCATCGCGGACCGGACGGCCGCCTGAAAGTTTGACACCTGGCTATCCGCCACAAGACCCGAAGTCATCAGGTATTTTCCGACTTTGCCAAACCTGGGACCGACGATGACGTCCGCGACGATCAACAATGGAAGCGCGAACAGAAAGCGGACGTGCTGGGTGAAATCGCCAAGAAATGGCTCATCAACGGTTGCGCCCCACGCCGCACCCTGCATCGCTGACAGTGCGAGCAGTGGAACCCAGGTGGACAGCGCGAAAATGATGGCGATGCGGGCGACACGGCGTGAGCCAGACATCTGGACGTTCAACGCCCCTTGGAGGGCGCGATTCAAGGCTCCGCCTTCCATCAGCGAGAGTTCCGGCATTGGTGGGAATGATGCATTCTTCAATTTCGCTCCTCTCATTTATCCGCCGGTACGGCTACGACCGGCTAATTACCCTGTGGTCGAGGTCATGCGCGGGACGGCAGACAAAACTCGGAATGGACGCATCTTCCCGAATGCGGATAATCTGCGGTTTCATCAGCTCGAATCCCGGGTAAATGGTTCAACGATGCGCCGCGGCGCGCAGTTGCGCCAGCAGTTGTTGTACCTGCGGGTTGTCCGGTTCCAGTTGCGCCAACCGATCGGCATACGCCAGCGCCTGGCGCGGGTTTCCTGCGTCACGGTAGAAACTCGCCAGTGCGGCGAGCGCGTCGCGATCGTAAGGATGTTTTGCAATTGCCTCCTGGAGCATGCCGATTGCCTCCCTGGTCTGCCCCGCGCCGTTGAGCGCGACTGCGTATATGTAGGCAAAGCGCGCGTTACCCGGATCGAGCCGCGAGGCGTCCGCCAAATACGCCAGCGCCTCATTTTTGTGACCCTGGCGGATCAGCAGGAGGCCCAAAGCGAGCCGCAGCGATCCGTCGGCGGGGACGCGCGCGATCGCCTGGCGCAGTATGGATTCACCGTCGGCGTCGCGGCCCATTTCGCGGTCGAGGTCGGCCAGATTCACCGCGGCCGGTACAAAGGTAGGATCCAGCGACAGCGCGACCTCGAGTTCGCCCTGCGCACTTTTGGGCTGGTTCGTTGCGGCATCCAGCAACGCCAGGTTGAGATGCGCCTCGGGACGGTCAGCGTTCAGTTCCTGAGCCGCGATGTATTCATCGATTGCGCGGGCAAGCGCGGCGGCACCTCCGGCCGCTAGCGTATCCGCCGGCGCGCCTGCCAACACTTGCGCGGCCTCGATGCGCACGGCGCGGACCGGGTCGGCGGCGAGCGCGCCGATCGCCTTGGCGCGCTGCGCCAGTTCGGCACGCGACATCACCGCAGCCGCGGCCCGCCGGACCAGCGGATGCGGGTCCCCAGCACCCAGACGCGCCGCCGATACCGGATCGATATCGGTGTATCGATTGATCAAGGCCAGCGCGGTGGCGCGCGCGATTGCCGGTTGGGCGCGGTCGGCGGCCAATTCGATCAGCGTGCGCCCAGACCCAGGTGAGCCAATTTCACCCGCGTATAGGGTTGACCCAAACTGTTGGTAGCCGCCGGGAGTGTGTCCATACCACTTTTGGATTGTCGATGCGGCCCAGGCGGCGGACCGGTCCGCGTGGCATTTGTTGCAAGCGTTCGGGGTACCGAGCTTCACCGAAAGATCGGGGCGCGGAATCCGGATGCTATGATCACGGCGCGGATCGACAATCATATATGTCGTGGCTGGCAGGTGACATGCGACGCATCGCGCGCCCGGCGATCCAGCGCGATGAAAGTGGTGGGCCGGCGAATCGTATTTGCGGGCTGCGTGGCACTGCAGGCATACGCCGTTTCCCGGCGCCCGCAGCTTGAGGGTATGCGGATCGTGACAATCGCCGCAGGTGACGCCGGCGTGAAACATTCTGCTCTGGATGAAGGACCCGTATTCGTAAACTTCGCCTTTGATCTGCCCGTCGGGAAAGTAGAGATCCTGGTCCAGGATTGCGACGCGGTAATCATCGCCGACTGGCTGGCCGTGGACGTAATCCTCGTGGATCTGGGCACGTCGTGAATGGCATCGCGCACACATCTGGATTTCGCGCTCTGACGTCCGCGCAACGCTGCGCCGCGCGTTGCCGCCGGCGGGATCGATTGTCCAGACCGCGTTTTTGCGGTCGTCAAGGGCAATCAGCAGGCCGTTGTTGCGATCGCGGCGATGCAACCAACCCTGTGCCTTGCGCGCCCACGCGACGTGCCGGGATCCCGGACCGTGGCAGGCCTCGCAGGCAACGTTGATTTCCGCGTAAGTGGTCGCGTAGGTCCGGGAGCCGAGGTCGTAGTTCTTGCGCAGGTTGGTCGAATGGCAATCGGCGCACATGAAATTCCAGTTCTGTTGGATCGCGGTCCAATGCAACGGATCACGGTAGCTAATAGTCTGTCCAGGATAGAGATCGAACCATCGTTGTCCGCCGTGATCGCGCGGCCGGCTGTCCCAGGCGATCCCGAGCGCCTGGAGCCGTCCGCCGGAGAATTCGATCAGATATTGTTGGAGCGGCGAAACCCCAAACGTGAACTTTATTCGGTAGTCATGGATAGCTCCGTCGGGGCCGTCGGTGCTGACGACAAACTTGCCGTCGCGCCGATAAAACCGCGAGGTGATACCGGCGCGAGTGAAGCGGGCATCGTTGAAGTCGCCCAGCACGGTCGAGTCATTCGCCGGTTGCATCGCGAGTTGATGATGCGAGCCCTCCCATGCCTGGTACTCGCGAACATGGCATGACGCACATGCTCGCGCGCCGATAAAAGATATCGGCGACGGCTGCTGCGGCCGCGACGCCTTCGCGCCAGGTTGCGCAGGTGCTTTAAGAATCGAGATTCGATAAGTGACGGCGACAATAACCATCACTATGGCGAGCGAAGCGATAGCGCCCAAGAGCACCCGTCGCGGCCATCGGGGCCCGGCCCAGGCGCGCTTCGGATCAGGTCGTATCACCCGGCGCGGGCCAGGCCGTCGGTTCTTCCGGTTACTCATGCTCGCTCGAATTTCCGGGCGCTATGGGATATCAGGTAGAGGACGGAGGGCACAATGCCATTCAAACTGACCGGAGGCTGCTTCTGCGGGCAGGTGCGCTACACGATTACGGCGCCGGCGGGCTATACCCATCACTGCCATTGCGCCAACTGTAGAAGAATTCACGGCGCCGCCTTTGTTACGTACTCGATGTTTCCGCGCAGCGCCTTCACCTGGGACAGCGGCAGCGAAAATCTTGGAGCCTACAGCACCTCTGAAGGCGTTTCCCGCCGGTTCTGTAAAACCTGTGGGACGCACGTCGCGGGAGAAATGGGGGCGTTTCCCAACGTCATCTCGATCTCGACGTCCACCATCGATGATTGCGCGTGGCCGGGCTCTCCCAAAGAGGACTTGCGTCATGGCTGGGTTTCCTCCAAGGCGCCGTGGCTTGACCTGAACGACGATCTACCCAAGCACGAGAAGTGGTATCCGGGACTGCCCAAGGCCATCAGGGCCATCGACGCGGGAAAGTAGGGGCAGCTCGGCTCCTCGTGGTCCGCCCGCGAGTGGAACAATCCGCTCTTCAGGAGTTCGGTTCGGCATCCGACGCCGCGGCGCCACCGGGAGTGGCGCGGGCCGCGTGCGGCCGCGCGACGGCATTGAGCTGTGCGATGCGATCGGCAATCTGCCGGCTCATCTCACCGAGGTCCTGGCTGAGCGCTCCCGATCCGGCCAAGTCCTCCGCCTGGACGGGGGCATTCGAGGTGGTCTGGCTGGACGCCAACACACTGCCATCGCGGCCATCTTTGATGGTCCACACCGCGGTCATCTGCGATTGGCCACTTTCGTTGGCCTCGAAATGCACCACCCACACCTCGATCTGGTAGTCGACATGAGTGTCAGAATACCAGGGGTAGGTAATGATTCTCTGGGTGCCCAGCAGTTGTGAAAGATTCTGGCAAAGGGTGCTTTCGAAATTCCGATCCAGCGGCTCGCCCCAGCGCTTTTCATCGGAGACCACCAGACGGTCGGAGGAAGCGCGGGTCACTAAACCGGGCCGCTTGAGATAGTCAGGAAACTGGATCGGTCCGACGCCGAGCGAAAGCTGCGCGGTCGAAGGAGTCGAACCGCCCGCCGACGCGGCGCCCACCGGAGCCAGGACAAAGTATTGAGTGCGGTCGGGTTGGGCCGCGAGCGGGTTGCACGCGGCCGCGGCACAGGCCAGCAGACCCAGTATGATTAGGAACGCGTCTTTTCTCATAAATTTCACCGGCTGCCTTCATATTTGCCGCGGATGAGCGCGCTGGGATTGCGCTGCAGGTAGTCGGCCAAATCGTGAATCGAGCGCGACGCGTCGGTGAGATTGTCCAGTGTCGCGTCCAGCTTGTGGGTGATCGGAGACCCGGGAGAAACGACTAGCTGAGCCGAGGCCATGGTGGAGCGCGCCTGTATGAGGGCGGCCTGCAAATCGGTTGAAGACTTCTGCAAGCTCGCAACCAAGGGCTCGATCTTCGGGACCGGTGCGGTTGATCACAAGTTTCGCCGCAATCACGGTCTGGTTGACGTTGTCAAGCGTTACCTTGGCCGACCTGATGGCTTCTCTTATCGAGGGGTCGTTGACGATACGGTTGATTGAATCGATGGCGTGATGAAGGTCGGGGTCGCCGGCCAGTTGCTTGACCGAGATGCCCGCGTCTGTGATCGCGTTGATGAGCTTGTTGAAGTCGATCTTCTCGATCTTGGCCAATGCCTTGGTCGCGTTTTCCCGGATTTCCTCCATATCAGTCGGAATGGTCGGGATTTCGGGCATCGGCCCGCTGCCCGGTTCGATAAAGAACTGGGCAGGACTGTGGGGATGAAAGCCCAGATCGACGTAAAGCAGGCCGGTCAGGAGGCTCTCCATGTTCAGTTGCGCCCGCAGCCCCTGTTGAATCATGTTCTGGAATTCCTCGGGTCTGAGGGCATCACCGGTGGCCCCCTTGCTTTTGAATTCCCTCTCATCGAGCTCGAAGATCACCGGCAACGGCAACTGGTTGAAGGCAACCTGGCGCAACACACCTTCGCTGGGACTCAACCTCAGTCCGATTTTCTTAACGGTACCGATCTGAACGCCTTTGACCTTGACCGCGGCGCCCACCTTCAAGCCGTTGAGGTTGCCCTGAAACATGCAGATGTAGTAGTGCGGATGGCGGAACAACTGTCCCGAGCCCAGCACCACCGCCGCCATTCCCGCAAGAGCGAGGCTGGCCAGAACAAAAGCCCCGATAGAGGCGGAACTTACCCGTTTAGCCATGGCTGGTTGTTGCTCCGTTCTTTTTAGCTCCGCGCGTTAGAAATTGCTGGACGCGCGGATCCTTGGAATTGGCCAGCATCTCGTGCGGATCGCCGGTGGCAATCTGGGTGCGGGATTCGGCATCCAGAAAAACGCTGTTGTTCGCGATCGCGAAGATGCTCGCCAGTTCGTGAGTCACGATGACGATAGTGGAGCCAAGGCTGTTGCGCAGCTCAAGGATCAGTTGGTCGAGCAAGCTGGAGCTGATTGGATCCAGGCCGGCCGACGGCTCGTCGAAAAACAGAATCTCCGGATCCAGGGCGATCGCGCGCGCCAGGCCGGCGCGCTTTTGCATTCCGCCGCTGATCTCACTGGGGTAGAAGTCCTCGAATCCCTTGAGTCCGACCAGCGCCAGTTTCAGTGACGATATCTTTCTGATTTGCTCGTCGCTGAGATCGGTAAATTCGCCCAATGGCAGGCCGATGTTTTCGGCCAGCGTCATCGAACTCCACAGCGCGCCGCTCTGGTAGAGGATACCGAAGCGCCGGAGCATCTGTTCGCGCTCCTCCGGTCCAGCTTTGGTGAAGTTGAAGTCGTCATAGAGGATTTCGCCGGTGGCCGGTTCCTTCAGTCCGACCAGGTGACGCAACAGCGTGCTCTTGCCGCATCCGCTGCCGCCCATGATGATGAAGATGTCGCCGCGCTTGACGGTGAAATTCAGATCCCGCATCAGCACGAAACTGCCGTAGGCCATAGTCAGGTGGCTGACCGTAATGTGAGCTTCATCTTTGACGGGGGCATCGTTGCCGGTGCCGCGCAGAGGTTTGGGGTTGTCAACTGTAGCCGCCATGCTTTCCTTAGATGTGGAGAAAATTAAACGCGACCGCGAAGACTCCGCAGGCCGCAACCACCAACACGATCGACATCACCACCGCCGCCGTCGCCGCATCGCCCACGGCCGAGGAGCTGTCCCCGCACTGGAACCCGCGCAAACATCCCGCCAGCGCAATTAATCCGCCATAGGTGGTCCCCTTTATGAGACCGCCCGCAAAATTAATAAAGGTGAAGGTCGAAACGGTTTCGCGCATATACGTGGAGAGCGACAGATCCAGCATCGTCACTCCCACGAAAGCCCCACCCATAATTCCAACGAAGTCCGCAAACAGGCACAGCAGCGGCATCATCATTACGAGCGCCAGCACCCGCGGCAATACCAGGAATTCCAGCGGCGAGATCCCCATGGTCGTGAACGCGTCGATTTCCTGAGTCACCTTCATGGTGCCCAACTTGGCGGCGAACGCGGCGCCGGTGCGGCCCGACATGATGATCGCCGTCATCATCGCGCCCATGTCGCGCACCATCCCGACCCCGACCAGGTCGGCGACATAGATTGCCGCCCCGAATTGCGCCAGCTGCACAGCCCCCATGAAGGCCAGAATGATGCCGACCAAAAACGAGATCAGGCATACAATGCCGACCGCATCCGCCCCGCATTGTTGCACGACTTCCATCAGATCGACGGTCCGGTAGCGCGCCTTGCCGCGCACAAATTTGGCCAACGCCACCGAGAGGTCGCCAAAAAAAGTCAGGAAATCGGCCATTCCAACGCTGTTGGCCAGGACCCAATCGCCGACCCGCTCGGTCAGCGGTTCACGCTTCTGCGCGGCCCGGGCCCCCTCTTTTTCCGGCACCGCCTCGGCCAGCTCGATCAGGCGTTTCAGCCCTGCCGGCAATCCCTCGCGGTCATCCTTAATGCCGCGCTGGCGGCAAAGCGAATCAACTTCGAGCAGAAATGACACCAGCCCGCTGTCCCAGGCGGTCAGCGACGAAGTATCGTAGCTGAGTCGCTTTGGGACCGGTTGCTTCTGCAATTCCGGAATGACCAGGGAGACCGGCGGCAGGTCGCGGCTAAGATGCCAGGGACCCGAGAGCCGCACCATCAACGTCGCGTCGTCCGCGCGATCGAAGGCCAATTTTCCATGCTGCCGCGATTGCAGTTCAGTAACGCTCATCAGGGTTCCCATCGGTTAGGTCTGGCGCCGTCCCGCTGCATTTTCTGGTCGCCCGACGCCGAACGTCCAGACTGAATCAGCCGGTGCAGCCATAGCCCGCTCACATCGAGGAGTGCTGGAGATTAGTGAGTTCTCAACGTGCATCGCAATCCTCAATCCGCCACGCGACCGACTATGCCAACCGCAGCGGGGCTTGAAAATGGGACTTTGGTCCTAGCAGGGTGGGGAGTCAGCAAACGCGGTGTAGTCCGCGAAACTTCTCTCTTCCACATCCCTGCCCCACGCAGGGAGGAACGCTTCGCGTTGCCACGAAACGGCGTCAATTCCTGGAAGGCCCGGTTCCGCTCCTGACGCCAGCGATCGAGCCCTCTCGCGATTGCAGCCCGATGGTCCCACACCCGCTGGCCGTAAGGAGCTGGCTTTGTGCGACTTGGCTGTTTCTTATGCTGTTTACTCACCCTCGCCGGAGCGCCACCTGAGCATGACAAAAATCGCTGTTAAAGTAGCACAATCGATGCGCGTGGGAATACGCGCCAAATCTCCATCATTCGCCATGGCTACTGGCGTGACCTTGGCGCGTGGACGGCGAGGCGCGGGCGCGGGCACGTAGCTTGAGGCCGCTGAATAAGCTTTCAGCAAAAAAACGAAAAGCCCCGGAGCAAACCCTCCGGGGCTTCGATCATTTCGTTTGGAGCGTTGCCTGCGCCGCCAGTTATGGCAGGAAGCGGTAGTTCTGGACCACCGGAATCACCGGGATGTTGTAATTTGCGACCGGCACCGCACGATAACTCGGGACCGGATAATTCCCATAGCTCATCGGCATGTAGCCGAAATTAGGCCCGGGGAGTCCGTTGTAGTCGCGGTGTAAATCCCGTCGATCCCGGTGGATGTCATTCAGGTCACGGTAGATGTCAGCCTGCTCGGCGCGGGCGGCTCCCCAGCGGCCGGTCGCCAGATCCTGGCGCACCTCAAAGCGGTCGCGGGAGACGTCACGCCAGTCACGGTGAATATCATGGCGGTCATGAGCCCTATCACGATAGCGCCAGCCATACGCTCCCCAAGGCGCGCCCCACTCGTGCGCTTGGGCCGCCATCGGCACCGCCAAAACCATCAGCGTCCCAGCCAAAATCCACGCGGTCAAAGATTTCATTTTCCCTCAGCCTCCTCTCTAAGCTTTCACGGGTAAGACGCGGGCCGGCTTGAAGCTGTTTACAGCGCAGGCCAAAAAAGATAGAGCCATCCCGTCGGCGAGCCGCGATGACTTTGACGTTCCCCAGCCTGGTTCCGTATGGTAGGCAACAGGAAAGCTACCGCGCCCCCGGCCGCGGCTGGAGCCAAGGCGAATCCTGGGAGATCCACCATGCATGACACCGTAATCCGAAACGCCAAGATTGTTGACGGTACTGGCATTCCCGCCCGCTACGGCGATATCGCTATCGACGGCGGCATCATCGCGTCGGTCGGCGGCAAGGCGGGAGCGGGCCGCCGCGAGATCGACGCCGGCAGCCTGCTGGTAACGCCCGGATGGGTCGATATCCACACCCATTACGACGGGCAGGTGTGCTGGGACCCGTATCTTTCGCCGTCGAGCTGGCACGGCGTGACCACGGTAATTATCGGCAACTGCGGCGTTGGATTTGCCCCGGTCAAACGCGGCCAGGAGGATTATCTGATCAATTTGATGGTGGGGGTGGAAGACATCCCGGAGGCGACCCTGGCCGCCGGTATCGATTGGCAATGGGAGTCGTTCGGCGAGTATCTCGATGCGCTTTCCAGGAAGCCGCGCGCGATCGACGTCGGCACCCAAATCCCCCATTGCGCGGTGCGCGCCTACGTCATGGGCGAGCGCGGCGCCGCCAATGAAGATGCGACGCCGGAAGATATCACCAGGATGGCGGCATTGGTGCGCGATGGACTCAAAGCCGGCGCGCTGGGCCTGAGCACTTCTCGCACCGAGATACATCGCGCCAAGACCAAGGAGTTTGTGCCCGGCACCTTTGCCGCCGTTGATGAGCTAATGGGATTGGGACGCGCCCTGGGCGATGCCGGCCATGGCGTCTTCGAAGTGGTGTCGGACCTCGCCGGCCCCGACGCGACGCTGGGCTGGATGTTCAAGCTGTCGGCTGAAACCGGGCGTCCGATCTCACTACTCGGCGTGCTCGGCGACACCCCTCTCGAGCAGTTCGTCGATTTCGTCAAGCAACATAAGATCGACGGCGCACGGGTGATGACTCAGGTCGGCGTGCGCTTCCCGGGGCAGTTGCAGAGTCTGCAAAGCTCGCTGCACCCGTTCATCACGCATCGGACCTATCGCAGCTTCGCCCATCTGAGCCTGGAGGAGCGCGTGGCGAAGATGCGCGATCCCGAGATTCGCGCCCAACTCCTGCGCGAGGGACCCGCGGTCAGAGAAAAGATGACGCTCGGATTCGTGACCAACTTCAAAAACTTCTTCCCGCTGGGCGATCCGCCCGATTACGAGCCCGGCCCGGAAATGAGTATCGCCGCGCGGGCGCAGCGCGAGGGCAAGACGCCCGAAGAGCTGACCTACGACATTCTGCTGCAAAAAGATGGGCGCGAAGTGATCTACATGCCGTTCTTCTATCACGGCTATAGCTTCGACGGCATCAGGAAGGCGGTCATCGACCCCGATTGTGTCTTGAGTCTGAGCGACAGCGGCGCCCATTGCGGCCTGATCTGCGACGCCGGCCTGCCTACGTACCTGCTGACCTATTGGGTCAGGGATCGCAAGCGCGGCGCGCGCCTGCCCCTGGAACTGGCGGTCAAGCGCCAAACCCGCGACACCGCGCAACTCTACGGACTGGAGGACCGCGGCGTGCTCGCTCCCGGAATGAAGGCCGATCTCAATGTAATCGATCTGGACAACCTGCGGCTTCACATGCCCGAGATGGTGCGCGATTTCCCCGCCCGGGGCCGGCGGTTTATCCAGCGCGTGGACGGATACAAATACACCATGGTCAGCGGCGAAGTGATCTTCGAAGACGGCGAACCCACCGGTACGCTGCCGGGCCACATCATCCGCGGCCCACAACCATCGCCACGATAAAGGCACGAAAGATGGTGACGCGCGGGTATCGTTCCACGATACCCGCCGCTCATCGCGCTGAGAGTCTTCGCTACTCCTTGGCCAGTGAGATTGCGACGGCTTGCTTGACGCTGACGACCAGTTCCTCGCCAACCTTGACCTGCTTGAGGTACCTGGGATTCGACACTTCCACGGTTTCCTCGGAACCGTCGGGCGCTTTCACGGTGACCGTCCCATCCTTTTCGTCGATCGCGGAAACTTTAACTACAGCCTTGCGATGCGTTTTGATGACGCCTCCGGGCGTTTCGCCCGGCAGCGCCGTGGCAACGCCTTCCTTGATGGAAATCGCCGGCAACCTTTCACCCGGCCGCTTGCGCCGGACGGTCACGCTCTCCCGAAACCGGGCAACGAATGGCTCTCCAGGCTTGGCCGCCGCCAGATTGTAGGGATCCTCGACTTTGATCATGACCTTTTCGCCCTGCGGCCCCATCAGCGTCACCAGCCTTTTGACGCGGTCCACCGCGACGATCTTGCCATGCACGGTCACAATCGTCGCGACACCAATTTTCTGGTTGGGCGGCGCGGGCGGCGACGCCGCCGTGCCCGCGCCTTCCGCCCCGAATGAAGGCGGGTTGCATATGGCCGCCAGCATCAGCCCGGCGAAAATCGCGGTTGCAAACTTCTTGAACATCATGAAACTCCAAGCTCCGGTAACAATACCAAACGGCCGATACGCTGTTGACGGTGCGGCCTCAAACCAAATGCCAGCGACGCCAATTATGGCGTTTTGAGGTAATCACGAATTACCTTGCCGCCCCATTCGTTGTCGCCCACCGGCCGGCGATAGCGGTACTTCAGATACCAGCGGCCCTCGCGCTTTTCGAAATCCCAATGGTTGAAGCCGCAGGTCAGGACCTGGTATTCCTCGCCCTTCTTCAGAAACACCACCGAGTAGCCTTCCGCCCAGGCTTCGTCGCCGTCCACCCGGATGAAGTAGTCCATGGAAGTGTGCTGGCAGCGTCCCTCGATCGCCTTGTGTCCGCCGGTCGGACTGGCGATGAAGTCCGTCAGTTGCGCTTTGCCCGACCACTTGAGGTCGGGGCTGAGATCGATCACTCCATCGGGTGTATAGTTGTTTACATATTCCTCTGAACGCCCGAGGTCGGCATTGAAGGAATAGCGCGACAGGCACTCGCGAATCTTTTCCTGGTCTTCCAATACCGCAAGCCGCGCTTCCATGGTTTTCAGACGCGCTTCCAGGTCCATATTTGCCTCCTTGTTTCATCGTCGTATCCATCAGCGCCGCAACCCGCAAGCCACGCGCAAGGTCTGTTTTGCCCCAAACCCACCGGGGCTGGAGAAATCAACTGGGATACGGATACCCGGCTGCGAGAGCCACGGCCAATTTGGTGTCATAACCGTAAATGTCGTCGAAAAATTGCACCTCGCCTGTGGGCGTAACTAAGGCCGTGCTATAAAGGATCAATACCGGAATCGGTTGGTCCAGAGTGACCTGCACGGTCTGATTACCGTTCATCGCGGCGCGGATGTTGTCAACCGTCCAGCCGGGCTTGTCGCGCAGCACCCAGGCCGCCAGAGCCACCGGGTCCGAGACCCGGATACAGCCGTGGCTGAAATCGCGGCGGGCGCGGGAGAACAGGCTCACCGAAGGCGTGCTGTGCAGATACACGTTGTAGGAGTTGGGGAACAGGAACTTGACCAGTCCCAGCGCGTTCTTGGGACCGGGTTTCTGGCGGATTCTGTAAGCACCCGAGCGCAGCCCGCTCAGCACCCCGGCGCTCACGTCGCCGTCGGTAATCACGCTTCCGGAACCGTCCACCACCTCGTAATTATTTTTGGCCAGATATGAGGGATTGCGCGCGATTTTCGGAATCAGCTCGGCATGGGTGATCGACGCCGGCACTTCCCAGTAGGGGCGAAAGATGACAAAACGCATCGCTCCCGAAAACACCGGGGTTTGGTTTCGATAGGCCCTTCCCACCACCACGTTCATCGACAGCGAGCTGCCTGCGCGGCGCAAGGTGCGCAGCCGAAACTGGGGGATGTTAACCAGGATCGGCGGTTGCGGGAAATCGGGCGGCAGCCAGCGGTAGCGTTCGAGCGCGAACTCCAGTTGCTGCACCCGCTGGCTGAGCGGCGTGTTGATTTCTTTGATGGTGCCCTTGCCCAGCAACCCGTCGGGCTCCAGTCCGTGCCGGGCCTGGAAATGCTTGACCGCATCGACGACCTGGCCCTGATAGACCGCGCCGCCTTCAGGCGCCGGATCGATCGACGCCAGATCGCCCAGCAGTTGCAGGCGCCGGATTAGCTGCGGCATTCCGGCATAGCTATCGCCGGGACGCACCGTCTTGGCCGGCGTCGGCACCGGGTCGCCGTCACCTTGAGCCGCCAGCTTGAGATACTGAGCCAGCGCCGCCTCGGCCCGCTTATAGCCGGCATGCGGCCGCTCCACCGTCTCGATCACTGCGGGGACGTTTGGAGCGGGTAGCACCTGGTTGCGCAGAAATTCCGCCAAGTCGATTTTGGTGGGTCCCATGGTGAGACCGAACTTGAAATGCTGAGGGTTGATCCTGCCGATATGGAGGGCGTCGATATAACGCATCGCCGCAACCGTGAGCGCGATATCGAAATCCACCAGGTCGGACTGGGCGGGAGTGGCGGTCGCGGGCGCAAGCTTCGCCAGCCGTCCGTCCCATCGCGAAGCGTCGTAGTCCTCGGGATTGAGTCCTTTTAGTTGGGCTTGCTTCAGGAATTCGATCATTGCCTGAGCCTGCGGCGTCGGCCGTCCGTTGGTCGTCCAAACCAACGCGTAACCGCCCGATTCATAAAACTTTGCGACATCGGCTCGTACGCCGCCGAAATTGGGCCAGCGCAAATCGGCCAGCGTCCCGCGATCGATGATTGTCCCGATCTCGCCATGGCCCTCGGCCGAAGGGACACCCGTCGAAGCGGCTGACGGGCCAGCACTTGACGCCGGCCCGGAGGCATTGCTGACCGGCGCACCCGCGCTCGAAGTCGCCTGCGGTGTTGCCGACGCAGGTCGGTCAGCTGCGGAGGAATGTCGCGCTGCGCAGATCAGCCAAAACCCGAACGCGAACACGAAGGCGACAATTGCCCCCCGGCGCCACTTGTGATTGCAAAGCGACACGGTGGGCGCCTGGACAGGCCGGGGAGAAGTTTTAGTACGGGAAGATTTGTGCGGTGTCATGAAAGTTTCGTCATCGTTTGCTTTTTTTCAAACTCCAGGCTGTTGGCTTACAATAGCTTGCGCCGAAAGAACAACCTTTCGGACCCAGATGCCCGGCAAGCTGTCGATCAGGCTTTTCATTGGCTCGGCTTCAGCGCTTTGGTTAATCTCATCCACCTTTGTCTATGCTTATCACGGAACGCTGCTTGCTTGAGAAACATCCGATTTAACGCTTCGACAACAGCCCGATCCTACACAGACCGAAACAAGTTTTATGAAACGAGATTCGCGTCCGAAAGATGAAAAGTTTATTGCAGATCAAGGCAGCCGGTGCCTTTGCAGGACACCTCCCTCAATCCGCCGATAAAGCTCCAAACCGGCCCGAGAAGCAGACCTGCAACGCCCCCGCTGGCCAGCCGCGGTCACACCGCACTGCGCTGTACCTTTTCTTGGTATGCTTCACCATCTTCGATCTGTCCCCGGTTGCCATGCTCCTGGACACACGCTTTGAGCTGCTGACCAGCGAAAGTCTGCTGCGCCATCGTAGCGTGGCGCTCAATCGCTTCAAGATTCCCGGTTTGGATCCCCACAGCCTCCCGCTGCATCCGGATTTGGAGGCGGACCGCTCCTTCTACCAACTAGTACGCGTTGGGGGCAAAACGGTGTACAGATATCCGCACGGCGGCGCCCTTTTAGCTCTGCCCTTCGTATTGGGGTTGGATTTGGCGGGAATCTCGGTAGTGCGCGGCGACGGGAGCTACGACGCGGTCGCCGAAATAAGGTTGGGAAGGCTCCTTGCGTCAATGCTGATGGCGCTACTGGTGGCCCTGTTTTTCGAGATCGCGGCGGGGCTCGTACCGGCTGCCTTTGCCCTGGCAATCGCCATGGCGGCCGGATTCGGCAGCCAGATCTGGAGCAACACCAGCCGCGCGCTGTGGTCGCAAACCTGGGAAATCTTCATCGCCGGCTGGATTATCTGGTTATTACTTGCGGCCGAGGAGCAGTGTCCCGGCCACGGCCCGAGGCGCGTCCGGCCGGTGCTCCTGGCCACCCTTTTGTCTTGGCTGTACTTTGTGCGTCCCACCGGCGCGATCGTGGTGGTGAGCGTTACACTGTTTGTATGGTGGCGTCACCGGCGCGACTTTCGCGCCTTAGCGCTCTGTGGAGCGGCATGGGGCGCCGCCTTCGTCCTGTATTCCCGGTGGGCCTTCGGTCAGTCGATTCCCGATTACTATCTTTGGGGTGGCCGAATTGGCGGCGCCAGCCAGATGGGGATGACGCTCCTGGTGTATATAATAAGCCCGTCGCGAGGGCTACTTGTATTCACACCCTCGGTGGCCGTGACGCTGTATCTGGTAATGCGCCATTGGCGCGACCTTTCTCATCGCGGGTTGGCGTTCTTGAGCCTGACCATCATTGCCGGATATGTGGCCGCTGTGTGTGCGTTTTCGAAATGGTGGGGTGGATGGTCTTATGGCCCGCGCCTGTTGAGTTCCTTGATTCCGTGGTGGGTGTTGCTCGCAGCGCTTGGATTTCAGGCGCTCCTGCGCTACTGCGCGCGGCCACAGACGAATCACACGCCCTCGGTTTATCGCCGCGCGATGGTGACTTGCGGAGTCTTGACCGCTCTGATCGGCATCATAATCAACGGCTGGGGAGCCATCAGTTGGGCGCCATTTCTGTGGAATCGTGCGGTGCAAATCGACCAGCACCCGGAGCGAATTTGGGACTGGCACAGGCCCCAATTTGCTGCCGGATGGACTGACCTGGCGCGGCAGAACAAATAACATCGCATCGCGCCTTAGGGTAAACATCCCGCCGGCGCCGCACCTGGCGCCCGTGTGCCGGAGATCTTTGTCGGCGGCGAGCTGGTCCGCGCAAACAGCACGGAGCTTGCGTCACGATACACGACTTGCCATTCGCGGTCGCTTGCGATCAAGCTGTAAGCCCTGCCTCCGGGCGGGATCAGCACGAAGTCATGCGGATACGACTCCAGAGTCTTGCGCGCTTGGGGCAGCCCGAATTGAAAGTTGATGTAATTATTTATGATCTCGCCCGAGAATACCGTGTCATACCGCCCGTCGATGAATACCTTTGACGGCGGACCGATATGCCAGATCAGATACTCGCCCCAGCTAAAGTCGCCGAGCACGTTGCCCTTCAGATTGTGCCGTTGCATGAAAGCGACTGCGCCGCTGGGATATGGGCTGTCGGTAGCAAGCCGCGACGACACGATTCCCGCGTAAGCCGCGGCCGCGGCTGCAATAGCGACGGCCGCCCACTGTTTCATCGCGGAGTTACTGGACAGGTCTTTGGTGCGGGCCACACGGACTTCGGAAAGCTCCGGTCGACTAGCCATTAGAAGCCCAATATGGCGCGCGGCCGGCAAGATACACGCGATCACGGCGAGTGGCATGTTGCGCACCGCAACCAACGCGGCGACACTCATCATCAGGGCGATTGCAACCAGCGGCAGATCATCCCCGCGCGGCGTTAGTGCGAAACTCACGGCAAACGCCGCCATCAGCCCCAGCACGTAGAAGTACGCGATAGCGTAATTGTGTCGCCACTGGGCAGCGATGACGTGCGTCAACGGAAGCCAGTCCGCGATGACGATTCGCGTTGCCGGGTTGCGCAGCGCATGAACCACCGGATCCCAGGTCTCCACCCCGAACGGCGTCAGCCAGGTCGCGAGCGCCGCGGCCGCCGTGAGTAACCCTAATTGCACAGCCCGTCCGGTCCCTTCCCCGCCAATCAAATCCTGCGCTGCGCCCACCGCTGCATAGACCCCAAGACTGGCGATTCCAACGATAAAGCCCCCGTGCAGATTGGCCCACAATGCCATCATCGGGACAATCAGCCACAGCCGCACGGGCCTGCGATAGTTGTCGCGCGCCAACATCGCGAGTTCCGCCGCGAACAGCGCGAAGGTAAAGATCTGCGGACGGAACTGAATCTGCGGCATCAGCGCCGACGCGGCGATTCCAAGCAGGCCCAGTTGCACCACTATCGACGCACCGGTCTCGGCCAATCCGCTAGCCGCAAACAGGATCGTCGCGGCGGCACAAGCCGCCTTCCAGAGCTTGAGTCCAACCACGCCCAGCACATTGTAAAATAGGGCCATCAGGACTTCGGATAGCCACTCATGGTCATGCCAGGGCTGGCCCAAAGCCGAATAGGAGTAAATATCCTGCCGCACCACCCGATGGCTGGCTAGCATCGCCTGTCCGAACCGGACATGGCCCCACAAGTCGGGATCGGTGAACTGCCCCAGATCGGCAATCACGATCAAGCTCAACAGGAGCCCAGGTGCATGAGACAGCAGTGATACGCGCCGTTGCAGCGAAGTTGACTCACCCTCGCCTGAATCTGCTTGCGACGATCGCGCGCTCTTTGCAAAGCATCGAATCACCTTATTCGTAGCATCAATTGAAAACGCCATCGCGATTGCCTCTCGTGACGGTCGCCGCAAGGAATGCTTATTGCTTACTCATGTCGTACCATATTATACACAGGCGATGCCTGTCACAGGGGTAAGCTATGCCTAACCACGACCTAAGTCCGCTTGATACAGATGCGATCGGAGCACTGCGCGAAGACGGTTCATTACTGCGCGAACTCCGGGATTTGTTCATTACCGAAGCACCGGACCAACTCGATGCAATGGTACAGGCATGCGCCGACGGCGACGCTAAGTTGCTTGCCCAAGCTGCGCACCGGCTCAAAGGCACCGCGGTAACCTTCGGCGCCAAAGACATGCGACAGCTTTGCCTCGAAATTGAACAACTCGGACTTGCCGGCTCACTCAACGAGGTCGAGGCGTTGATTGAGCGCCTTCGAGGTGAATGCGAGCGGGTCAGGCACGCCCTGGACGCAGCGGTCGCAGATCGATAAGCGAGCCAGACCTTTTCCCCGAGACGATTCAGGCTAGCCAGCAGCCGCTCGGCAACATCGCAGTCCCCGCGACTAACTAACCAGCCGAACGTGAAACACCGTCATCCTGGAGAAACGCTCGGCGACATCCACTTGCATATCCGGTCCTCCGGGTAGCTCAGCAGCGCCGTCGGGCCATTTCCTGGCGCTGATTAGCCAAGCCCCGCCGGCGGCGTTTACTTGCGCCTCAATCAGCTTCCGCGCCCTGTCAGGCTCCCAACCTGGCACCACACAACGCGGGTTCGAGCCGTGAAAATAATAGTCGAAGGGAACCCGGAAAAAGCCTTGGGGAAAGCCACTGCCGTCGCTGCCACCAGGCCCGCCTGCGGTGAAGAATCCAGACTCGAAACAGATCGCGTCCTTATGATTGTCCGCGCCCGCTATCCTGGCAGCGATCGCCCGCCAGGGATCGGAACGGCTGGCATAGCAAAACGGGAGCAGAGTCAGGAACAAGGCACCCACTCCCGCGGTGGCCAGATTGCGCGCGCGCCGGCCCGCGCGGTCGAGGAAATAGGCCGCAATCACCGCCCCCGTCGCCAACGAGGGACTCACATAACGGACCTCAAACATCGGCCTCAGCACCACCGAACCGACGTCCAGGACCGCGACCGGCAGCGCCGCATAGACCAAACATCGCTGCAACGACTCCCGCCGCTCTCCTGCCGCGGGGCACGCCAGCGCCAGCCATAACAGCAGCGCCACCATACCCGATCCGCCCAGCATTATCCGCCCCACTGACATCTGCCCGGTTCCGAGCCAATCAAGCCAATGCCCGAACAGCAACGCCTTACTCTGTGCGATCGCAAGGGGAACGAAGGGTACAAAGATGGCTCCGGAGATCGCGACCGCGAACCAGATGAGGGCGCGCCGTTGCCGTCTGAACTCCCGGAGCCCCACTACTACATCCCCGGCAAGAATCAGGATTCCACCGAAATGTGTATAAAGCATCGCCGCGCCGAGCAATGCCCGCCGCCAGCACTATCGCCACCCTGGTACCCCGACGCAACTTGCCCAGCAGCCAGCAGATGCGCCAATGCGCAGGCGACCAGCATGCTGTACATCCGCGCCCATCGCGCGAAAACGACCGCGAGTGGATTAAAGGCCCACAGAATCGCGGCCGACAGTCCAATCTCGAAGCTGAACAGTTCGTGCCCCAGCGCAAACACCAGCCACACACTGGCCACCCCGAAAACCACGGACAAGGCGCGTAGACCCGCCTCACTCGAGCCAGTCAATCGGCAGGACCAGTGCAGCAGCAGATGGTAAAGAACAGGCTTCCCCGGATCGAGACTCAAGGCGCTGTGCCCCACCATCCATAGCGAAGGCTGTGACGCTGCAAGCGCGCTGTAAGCCTCGCTCGCCCCCAAAGGGTCGTGCCCAAGCCGATAGCTATAGGCCGCCGCGGACGCGGCGAGCAGGCATACGAGGGTTAAAGCGCGCCCCCGTTGCTTGCTGATTTCTGTCCTCGGCCATGCCGCGCGCAGAGCCTTGCCGCACTCCTCGGATTGCAGAGCCGCCAAATGCGCTTTGCCACGCTGCGCCAATCTCTCAGCTTCCCAACTGGCCTTTTGAATACGCACCGAGTTCGGGAAATACTCGCGCCAGGCGCATCCGCACTTGGTCGAATGAGTACTTATTGAAGGGCTTGATGATGTATCGGCTTGCGAAAGACTACGACCGGCAGCTCCAGCTCCCAGACTTTAAGCTGCAACTGCGTTTCGAAACAGGTGATTTGAGGTTGCACCGGCTCCAGTGGGGTTGCGCGGCGACCGCAGCGCGAACCCCGGTCCATTGGCAAAAGGGCACCTTGACGGCATAAAAGCAGCCGCGGCGCTCCAGCAATTTGAGGATGTTTTCCTGGAAAAACGCCGCGTCCATGCGGAATTCCAAAATCACCGAGCGGCCCAACGGCGCGCGCAGCTCATCGATCAACTCGCGCATGAAGGCCACCGCTCCCTTGGAGTCGTGGACGTTGCCGGGGCGGTTCTTTAGCCGCAGAATCTGCCCGGTCTGGGCCAGGTGCGCCAGTAGCGGATAGTAACTGGGGTCCTTGGGATGATGCGGATTGAAGCCGTGCATCGCCCAGGCAACCTTGTTGCCGGTGCGGATTACCGTGCCATCTATATCAATGGTCAGCCGCCGCAGACCCAGTTGCCGGATCTGGTCGTAGAGCAACTGCTATTGATCCGTACCAGTGCCGCAAGCGAGGCTTGGGTGAACTCCTTGAGCCACTTCATTACCGTCCGATCGCGGGAATGCGCGCCAGACCACACAGCCGGGCGAACAGCGGATCGTGTGCAACATAGCACAATTGCTTAAGCCGCCGCGCACCAACCAGCAACAGACCAATTACCAACACCACCAAGTATACGCAGCTGTAGTCACCGCCGAGGTTGTGCTCACGAAATCCCTGCCGAATGCGATGATTCAGTCCAATACTCTGGAAGTAGCGGCGCATTAATTCCAGCCCGCCATACGAAGTCAGATGCTCACGGCCGAATTCAATCCCCAAATCTCGCTTGACCACCGCCTCAAGCTCGCTACCCTCAACCGCATCCTGGGGGCCTCCGGTTTGCTTAGAGTTGCGCTGTCACGCACTCTTATTTACGCATGGGAGGCCTCTTTCTTTCAATATTACGCTGATTACAAATCTAATGCGCCCTCCTCCATAAAAGTATCACGCGTCTTATCGAATGGTACCGCCGTGACCATCAGGATCGCGGCGCGCGGAGCGCGGTTGCGGATGGCGCGAAACGCGCTCAGACTGTCCACTCCCTCGACCGTGGGCATCATTACATCCAGCGTCACTAACTCGGGACGCAACTCTTCATACATGCGCACCGCCTGGGCCCCATTTTCCGCTTCACCGACTACTTTGCATCCGTACTGTTCGAGGTGATGGCGGATTACCTTTCGGGCGAAAGGTGAATCGTCGACGATTAGCACATTGACTGACACCGGGTTCGCCTCCAGACGTCCAGCAAAGATGACGAATGATTCGCAGGGTTCATGACTCTCATTTATAAGGCGTCTTGCACAAATCAAGCCATATCCCCAGTGGCTTCGAATGACGATCCTCGCGGGTCGGGCCGGCAATATCATCGCAAGATCCTGCAACTGGTAATGACGTTTGCGTCCTTCATCACGGGACATTTTCTATGGTACCAAGTCCATAGCGCCTACATCATGGTTGTGGCTGATGCAGCATCGTTCCGGGCGCGGCGGCATTAGCCGTTGGATGGAGGCGCGGTTTCGGCATTGGACAACCCCGGCGCACTGAATATGGGCCCTCCTGGCGCGAGGCCGACTTGGATGAGGTGGAAGCATGAACGGCTGGACCGACCTGATAGGGCTGTTCGGAACTTAGACGCGACGTCGGCCATCGTGAATGAGATGTCATCAGCGACCTCTGCATCGTTTACTGTACCCTTTGGGTGCAGTGGAAAGCGACTGACATCATCTAAGGTGAGGTAAGGCCACATTAGACGATCCTCCGGTGCCGTATGTATCGACCCTGAGACAAGACGTTTCTGATACTTTCAAGATCATGACGCGGATCAAATCAGGAGTTGGTGCAAGAGTGAGTTATTGAGGCAGGAACGTCTGCTTTTCATGCGAAGCTCAATGGCATGTTGATTGCTCCTTCTGAAGGAGACAAGTGCTGAAAGGAGTAGGTTAGTGGATAATAGTGTTTTCCAAGCGATTGCAATTCGACCAGACGAAAGCGGCCAGACCATGACCGAGTATGCACTGATCCTTTCGGCGGTGGCAATTGTGGCAATAGTTGCGTACATGACCTTGGGCACGACCATTACTACATTGATACAGAAGGTGGTCGCTTGCCTGTAGCCCCAGCGGGCGGACGAGGTCAGATGGCCAACAGCGACGCTAGCTCAATGACGGTGGGGCGCCCGTACGATAGTGACCAAACGATGACCGAGTATGCGCGAATTCTGTCCGCGGTCGCGATCGTGGCTATCGTCGCGTACATGACGCTCGGTACGACGATTACGAGTTTCGTCCAAAACGTCGTCGGGTGTCTGTCGCGCAAGCGGTCTGAAACGGTGAAGCAGGAGCGCGAACCCTACGCTGAATGTCGGCCGTGGTGCAGCCGCCGGACTGTTTATGCAGCGGCCGGTTGTCAGATTGATGCATTCGGGTTTCGAGGTCATGTGCACAGCAATGATGGGGTGTCAGGGCATCGGGACGGAGTGATGGTGGGTTAGAAGAGGGTGATTGTGGTTTAGAAGAGAATGAGTCGGCGGCTCATATTCTTCCTCTTTACACTTGCGGTGGCCCTGGCGGGGGCGCTGCTGGTGCGTAGCGCGCTCAGGAGCAAAGACGCCAGCATCCAGGCCTTGCGCCAGAGTACGGTCTACGTCGTGGTCGCGGCGCGTGCCCTGTCGCCCGGAGAGACCGTGGATAGTGCCGGCTTGAAAATGGTCGCATGGCCGCGCGAGCAGATGCCACCGGGCGCATTTATCGACCCTGCCGGCGTCATCGGCAAGGTGGTCAGGAACTCGCTCAGCACCAATCAGCCGGTGGTGGAGTCGGCGCTGCTGGAACCGAATAAGACCGGCGGCGTGCTGCCGTTGCTGATTCCCGCGGGAATGCGAGCGATGTCAATTGCGGTGGACGAGGTCAGCGACATGGCCGGGTTCGTGCTGCCCCATTCGCGGGTCGACGTGTTGGTCTCGGTGGTTCCCAGTGGCGGCGCCGGTGCCGGTCCCGGGGGGATCGGAGACCTGAGTAAGATCGTCTTGCAGAATATCGAGGTGTTGGCGGCGGCCCAGATTTTGGAGGCGGGGCCGGACCAGCCCCACGTCGCCAGGGTGGTGACTTTGCTGGTGACTCCTGAGCAAGCCGAGCGGCTCGCCGCCGCCAGCCGGTTGGGGACGTTGCAACTGGCGATGCGCAACTTTGGCGACCAGCAACGGCCGCTCACCACCGGAGTCAGCGTCGCCGGATTGCTGGGAGTGCCGCCACAAATAGTACCTTCGGCATCAGCGCTCTCGGCACCACTGGTTTCGACCGATCATTATCGCTTTCGGGCTCGCGCTCAGGTTAAGGCCGTCGAGGTGATTCGTAATGGCACCGATCATCAGACGATTGATTTTCTGGCCGACGGCCGGCTCCGCCCGAGCCCTGCACCCGCCGTCGGCGCCTACTCAGACCAGTCCGGAAGCTCCGCCAGGCCACTGACAGGGGCCGCGATAAGATGTGCTGGTAAGCTCGGCATTTGGTATTGCGCGCAACATCCGCCGACCAACGCCGCCAGCCGCTTCTCAACGCGATGGAGAAATTCTTCTTGGACAGCCGCCCAGGAAGCGCAGCTCCCTGGGATCAGTCAACGGAGAAGCACAGATGCGCAAGAATATCGATGCCGGCCATGGGGCCGGAGCCCACAAAACCGCCGGCGGGGGGCGCTCTGGCACGGGGCTCGCGCATCGGGGCCAGCCTGGCGATGGCGGCGATGGGCCTGCTCGCCGGCTCGCTGCCGCAACCGCTATGCGCGGGACAGGAATCGATGGCGGTGGGACTCAATGCGGGCGAAACTTTCGCGCTCAAAGGGCTCGGTGCGAACGGCACTCCACAGGTCCGGTTCAGCGACAATCCGCACAGCTTCATTGTGGAATGCGCCGCCCCGGGCAAATGTTCCGTGATTGCTGCCGAAGCTGGTCACGGCAGTATCCGCGCGGTGCTGGAAAACGGTGACACCGTGACTTACGACGTCACGGTTTCCGCGCTGTCACGGCCTGGCAAACCGCTGGAACCGGGCGTAGCTCCGCATTCCTCCGGCGACATTTTTGCGAACAACGCCGCCAAACCGCGAAGCCCGGGTGCCGGGACACCGCCGGTCACCTCCGCAACCACCGGCAGTTCGAGCGCGTCCGCCGGCCCCGACCCTTCCGCCGCCGCGCCGTATCCGCCGCGCCGGACCGCCAGTTCCGATCCCACTTCGGTGGTGAAATTCACGCAGAATCCAGCCGCCAACGCGCTCGAGCTGCCGCCCACTGCAACGGCGGTGACCACCCGGCACTTCCTGCCTGCCCGGACCCTGAAACTGACTGGCGGTACATCGAGCATCTACGATTTCCCGATCCCGGTGCGCCGGGTTGCAATCGCCGACACCGCGGTGGCGGATGTCACGGTAGTCAGCCCCTCCCAACTGATGGTAGTGGCGCACAAACCCGGCGCCACGACCCTTTCGGTGTGGGAGGAAGACGGCCAATACTTCGAGCGGCCGGTCCGGGTTGAGCAGGGCGGTCCCCAGCAGGTTCAGCTTCGGGTGGTGGTCGCGGAACTGGACCGCAGCCGCCTGGAACAGCAGGGGCTGGACATCTCGGCGGCGCTGGCCAATGCCGGAGTCGCGGTCGTGGGCTTGCAAGGCAACGTCGCCACCCCATACGGCCCGAATACCAACCTGACCGCCACTGGCGGAGCGGGCACGCTGGCCGTCTTGCCGCCCACCGGAGTGCTTCCCGGCGGCGGCCAGCTAATCCCGCTGCTGCTATCCAACAGCATGACCTATGGATTTACCTCTCAGAACGGACAGTGGACGACCAACGCCATGTTTCAGGTGCTCGAGGAGCACGACCTCGCCAAAATCCTGGCCGAGCCGATGCTGATTGCGGCCTCGGGCGAGGAAGCCAAGTTTCTGTCGGGAGGCGAGATCCCGATCGTCATCGCCCAGGCGCTCAACACCTCGATCGTATTCAAGCAGTTCGGCACCTCGGTGAACTTCGTCCCCACCGTGATCGACGATGATGAAATCGAGCTTTTGGTGGCGCCGGAATTCTCGCAACCCGACTATACGCAAGGCGTGCAGTTATTCGGCTTTACCGTGCCCGCCTTCGTCACGCGCAAAGCGCAGACCCTGGTACGAATGAGGGAAAACCAGACCTTGATTATCGCCGGGTTAGTGCTCGAAACGCCGATTTCACAGGTCCGTAAGACACCCTACCTGGGCGATATTCCATACCTCGGCATGCTGTTCAAACATACCTATTACCGGCGGGTGAAAACCGAACTGGTAATGACCGTAACGCCGCAGATCGTGCGACCGCTCCCAACCGGTGTCCGCGCCGCGTTGCCCACCGACCGCGGACCGATGTCGCCGGAGGAGATTCGCACCCGCCCGCTGAGTCAACCCGATGCCTCGCGGCCGCGCTTGGAATGATGACCCGGTGGAACGAAACTGCGGTGGAACAAAGCTCTCGTGGAATGATGATGACTGATGAAAAAACGACGACCAACGAGCCACGGCCGCGCAAGAGCGGCCGCGGCCGGCCAATCCATGTCGCCATTGACGGCGGCGACGAAGCTCAGCGCGCCACGCTGAGAGGGGTATTAAGCGCGATCGATGAACTCGCGATCGAGTTCATCGACGTGGCCGCGCTCAACGCGGGCAAAGACACGGCCAGGAGCCCAATCCTAATGATGCTGCTGGACGCCTCCAATCCCGATGGCTGGCGCCACGATGTGCGCATGCGCATTCACAATGAACAGTTTGCTTCCGTCATCGTGCTGATCAGCGAGGATTCTCCCGCCGCCATGCGGGCCGCACTGCGTGCCGGCGCCGACGATGTGCTGACGATGCCGCCGACTCCCGCACAGGCGCTTCACTGTCTGCTCAGGATGAGCGAACTCAAACGCCGCTTCGACGGGGTTCGCGATAAGACGATTTGCTCGCTGGTAAGTGTAAGCGGCGGCGTCGGCGTCAGCTATTTGGCGGTCAACCTCGCGCTGGCCTTTCACCGCCTGTTTCAAAAGCGCACCGCGCTGGTGGAACTCGACTTGCAAGCCGCGCCCTTGGCGGTACTGCTCAATCTTGAGCCCGAGCACACCATCAGCGAGTTGGCCGACCCGACCAGCTTGATCGACTCAATTCGCCTGGAATCGGTGCTGTGCAAGCATGAATCGGGCCTGTACTGGCTGGCCGCCCCCAAGCGGATTGAAGAAGCGGAACTGGTGTCGGCGGCCACCGTTGAAGCAACCTTGAAGGTCCTGCGCGAGTTGTTCGACGTGGTGGTGATCGACTGCGGCACCCATATGACCGAAAGCTCGATCGTCGCCTGGGAGCGTTCCGACCATCTGCTTTACCTGGTCGATCAGACCGTAACAGCGATCCGTGCGGCGCAGCGATTTTTGGATCTTTACCGGCGCTTGGGGCTCAAGGATGTCGAGCCCAGCATCGTGCTCAACCGGTATACCGCCACCAACCCGATCACGCCGGAACGAATCGAAACCGCATTGCGCAAACCGCTTCTAGCCAGGCTGCCGCGCGACGACAAGTCCTGCGGCGAGCAACAGATAACCGGCCAGGATTTATGGCAGATCCCAACCGCCGCCACGCTACGAGAGAGTGTGGAGGCCCTGGCGCGAAAGCTTTACAGCGTCGAGGACGCCGAGCCCATCGCGCCCTCCCAGGGGCTGATCGGCAGGTTACTGGCGGGACTCGGCCTGCACACGGGGGTCAAAAATGGGACTGCTTGACCGGCTGCAAAATCAAACTCAAACCGACGCGGCGGAACCCTCATTGCTGGAGGGTAGAACGTCGTCGCACAAAGTCGCGATCGCCAAACCGCAGACGCTGCTGGACGCGCTCAAGGGCCGCGTGCAGGACCGTCTGTTCGAACGCATCGGGCCCAAGAAGATCGACGAAGTCGGCCCCAATTCGCTCCTGACCCAAATCACCGAAACCATCCGCGAGATTATCAAGGAAGAGGGACTGTTGCTGACCGAGTCGGACCAGGCCATGCTGATCGAGATAACCACCAACGAGATGCTCGGGCTGGGCCCGTTGGAACCGCTGCTGCAGGACAATGAGGTGTCTGACATCCTGGTCAACGGCTATAACGAAACCTATGTCGAGCGCCGGGGCAAGCTCAGCAAGACCAACGTACGCTTCCACGATGACCAGCATCTGATGCAGGTGATAAACCGCATTGTGTCGCGGGTGGGACGGCGGATCGATGAATCATCGCCGATGGTCGACGCGCGCCTGCCCGACGGCTCGCGGGTCAATGCCGTGATACCGCCGCTGGCGATCGACGGACCCGCTCTGTGTATCAGGCGGTTTGGCGCCTTCGCCAACGACATCTCCTACCTGGTGCAGCGCGGCACCCTGACCCACGAGATGGTGGATTTTCTGCGCGCGGCGGTCGGTAGCAGACTGAACATTCTTATCAGCGGAGGAACCGGCACCGGCAAGACCACTTTCCTTAATTGTTTGTCATCTTTCATACCCGAAGACGAACGCATCATCACGATTGAAGACGCCGCTGAGTTGCGCCTGCAGCAGCCGCACATCCTGCGACTGGAAACCCGCCCACCCAACATCGAAGGCCACGGTGAAGTGACGCAGCGGGATCTGTTCCGCAATACGTTGCGGATGCGGCCGGACCGAATAGTCGTCGGCGAGGTCCGTGGCGCCGAGGTCCTCGACATGCTGCAAGCGATGTCAACCGGGCATGCCGGCTCGATGGCCACGATCCACGCCAATAATCCCCGCGACTCGTTGAGCCGGCTCGAGATGATGATGCTGCTCTCGGGGATTGCGCTGCCCGAACGTGCAATGCGCCAGTACATCTCCGCCGCGATTAACCTGATCATCCAGGTCAGCCGCTTCGTCGACGGCACCCGCAAGGTAGTCAAAATCTCGGAAATCACCGGGATGGAAGGCGACGTCGTGTTGATGCAGGACCTGTTCGATTATCGGGTCGCCGGTCTGAGCGCGGCGGAAAAGGTCATGGGCGAGTTCCACTCCACCGGCATCAACTCGATATTCACCGAAAAGATGTTGGCGTCGGGCTATTCGCCGCGCGACACCAATCGCGAGGAAAATTCCAAGAGGTGACGATGGAGACCCTGGTCCCGCTCCTGCTGGTCATTCTCATCGGTACCCTGGCGCTGGTCCTGTATTTCGCCCGCCGGCGTGAAGAACTCGCCCGCGAGGGGACGCTCGAACAACGGATCCAGACCTTCGTCTCCTCGCCGGCCCCGAAGTCGCAGGCGCTATGGCACCAGGCTCGACCGCGGGCGCCACAGCCCGGGCTGCCAGTGGTGATCCGCTGGGATCCGTTGCGCAACCTGGACCATTGGCTGGCCCAAGGCGGAATCAAGATGGAACCGATCAGTTTCCTGGCCCTGACGATGTTGATGGGGTTGGGTGTAACCGCCTTCACGGCGATTCGGTTTGACGCTAAAATCGGGGTCTTCTGCGGTCTCGGTTCGGCGGCGGCACCGGTGCTGTATCTGTTCAGCAAACGCCGACAGCGGTTGGCGATTTTCAGCCAGCAATTGCCCTACATTCTGGATTTTATGCGCTCGGCGCTCGCGGCCGGTCATACCCTGCTCCGGGGGGTCCAGATGGCGGCCGAAAACTCTCCCGAGCCGATGGGAACGGAACTCAGATTCGTGGTGGACCAGATCCGGTTGGGCTCCAATCTGCCCGACGCGCTGGAAAAAATGTTCATCCGCGTGCCTGAGGAAAGTCTAGGCTTCCTGGTGGCGGCCGTGCGGGTTCAGGCGGAGGTCGGCAGCGGCATTTCGGAAATCCTCGACCGGGTGACCGACACTATCCGCGAACGCCAACGACTCCAGCAGGAGGTCAAGTCGATGACCGCCCAAGCGCGAATGAGCGGCATGATCGTGGCGGCGCTGCCCTTTGCCTTGCTAGCCTTATTCGCTCTAATCAGGCCCGAGTACGTCCATCCTCTGTTCAGCGATCCGCTCGGGATAAAAATGCTCGAGACCGCAATAGTGCTGGATGTTGTTTCGCTTCTGATCATCCGGCACATGGTCCAGGTTGACTAGGCGGTTGAATATGGATCCGCTGATACTGGCTGCTATGGTCTTCGGACTCACGGTTTTGGGCGGCATCGCTCTGTTTGAAACCATGTTCGGCGGCAAAACCGACGTGAGCGGACGGCTCAACGTGGAACCTGATACAGTTCACGGGCTCAAATTCGGCGCGGCTCCGGCCGACCGCCTGCTGCGTTGGACGGTCCGGCGGTTGCGAGAAACCCAGTCCAGGACCGCCGGCGAACGGAAGCTGCCGGACGCCCTGACCTATGCGGGATACAGGGGAATTGAGTCGGAAGCTCGCTTCCAATTGATTCGCTTCGCGATAATGGCCGGGGCAAGCATTCTCGGGATATTACTATGTGTGTGGGTGAGAAAACCCTCTTTGCTCGGCGCCGTGGCCGGATTCGTGCTCGGCTACATCATTCCCAAGATCGTGATCGGCCGGGTTGCCCGCGCCCATCAGCGTCGAATGACTCGCGAGCTCCCCGATCTGATCGCGCTTATGGTCGTAAGCCTGGAGGCGGGGATTGGGGTTACTGAAGTGCTACGGCTGGTAGGACGCGAGACGCAGCGCCAAGGTCACCTCCTGGGCCGCGAACTGGCACTGACCTCGGCCCAGATGGCGGCGGGCATGAGTTTTGAACTGGCGCTCAAGGATTTGGGAACACGCACGGGCGTGGATGAGATCAAATCGCTGGCCGCGCTTCTCATCCAAAGCGAGAAGATTGGCGCGCGGCTGGCGCCGGCATTGCGCGCCAGCGCCAACCTGATTAATTCCCGCCGTCGCATGGCCGCGGAAGAAGCGGCACGCAAGGCCTCGATCAAGATGCTGTTTCCACTGGTGTTCTTCATCCTGCCCGCGATGTTGCTGGTCATCCTGGGTCCGGCGGTGATTCAACTGATGCACGTCTTTCGCAACCAGTAAAAATTCATTGTGTAAACGATGCCCGTGGTTTTCGAAGCGCTGGTAGGTCACCGGCGCAGAACCGCAAGCTTAACCCGCGCCATCTGCGCAGGACCGCCGGCGCGCGGTTGCCAGCGCAGATCGCGTCCGGCCTCTCCCGGTTCGCGCCTGCGTATCACGTCCGCAGGCGCGACGAGTTGAATTTCGTCTTCAGCCCTGGATGCCGGTCAGCGAGATTCCTATCATCTGGGCGATGCCGTAAAGCGGCAGGCGCAGCCATTCCGGCCGATTGTTAAGTTCGTAGCCAACCTCGTAAACCGCCTTCTCCATCAGCAGCGCGTCGAGCAGAACCGACAATTCCTCGCGATCCTTCGGGACCAGAGACGACCGGTCGGCAGTGTGGACGTAGCCGCTTAGAAAGGCCTGCGAGGTCCAGACGTACCAGATCTTCGCCCACGGTTCGATGACGGCGAAATCGACTTTGCCCACGGTGCCGGCCCGAAACTGCTCAATCAGCGAAGTATAGGCGGCGTAATGAAATGAACGGATCATGCCCGCGACGTCGCGCAAGGCGGGACGTTTGCGGCGCCGCTCGCTGAGCGGTCTGGCGGGCTCGCCCTCAAAGTCGATAATCATGAAATCTTTGCCGGTATAGAGCACCTGTCCCAGATGAAGGTCGCCGTGTGTTCGCATGCGAACAACGCTCAACCGGCGCTTGAGGAAAACATCGAAATGGGCGGCAATCTGGCTCTGGTTGGCTATCATTAACTGTGCCTGCGCCCGCAATACCTCGGGCAGCATGGAAAGCCGGCCGGTCAACGCACGCATGACCTGGCCCAGGAGATTGCGCGTCGATTGGTAAAGCGAGCGCTGGTAGAGCATCGTAAACGGTTCCGGGGCGAAGTTTGGATCATCGCCATCCTCCAGCATCGCCAGGTGCAATTCGGCAACGCGCTGTCCGAGCAGGCGGGCCGCGTCGAGAATCGCGCCGATGTAGTGCACCGCGGTGGGGTCGGGTTCCTCATCCAGCAGCGCGACCAGCGGCTTTTGCGGTATCGCCGGCGGCTGCGGCGCGGTGGCCGCGTTTTCGTAATAGCGATGCAACTCGGCCAGCGTAAACTTCCACGCATCACCCTGATTGGGAACGAAGGACGACAATATGCCGAGATCTCTGGTCTCGGCGTGGGGCATGCGAAAATCGATACTACCGGCCAACTTGGGCGTATGGGCGAACTGATGCCGCTCGGTGAGAAAGCGGCCGATCTCGAGGTCGGGATTGATCCCCGCTTCGAGGCGGCGGAAGAGCTTGAGGATGAGATTATCCCCATAAACGATCGAGGTGTTGCTCTGCTCGGCGCTCAGCACCCGCGGTTCGCACGGCGCTTCGCGGGGGCCGCGCAGCTCATGGAAGAAACGGGTGGTCGAAGCCGTAAGTTCCCCGGTGACACCCTTGATGCGCCGGTGACGTTCGACCACTGCGAGCAGGGCACGCCCAAACTCGGGGTCGGCTACCGCGTCATAAAGTATTCCTTCCGCCGCCGCCCCGTTGCGGCCGGCCAGCCGCACCTGGGCGATTACGCGTTCGGGCCATTGGGACCGAACCGCGGCGGCGCCCTCACCCGTCGCCAGCGAGATCGGCAGGACGTAAGTCTCCGATTCGGCGTTGCGATAATCGACGTTAACCAGCGTCAGGTACGTGGTAGCGGAGTTTTCCGACAGCGGCAGGACCTCCGTGATCCGGGCCGCCCTGATCGAGCGGGACTTGGCGCGGAACCATCGGCAATGCGGCAGGTAATCGGGAAGAATGAGATTGAGCCGGTGCCGCATTGGCTCGTGCATCAGAGTTTCGACCCCGCCCGGAACGTCGATTTGCGGCATCCGATAGCCGGAGAGTTCGGCGCCGCTGCCGCTGTGCGCGGCCTCGATCGAGAACCATAGAAATACATGCGGGCCCAAGGTGAAGGGATATGGACGCTCACTGATTGCCGGAAACGGATTGCGGCCGAACAGCTCGATCGGAACCATGGTCTTGAACTCCGACAGATCCAACTCGGCGTACTGGACGAAGCGGGAAAGATTAGCCACTACCAGAATCCGCTCCTGCTCGTAGGAACGAATGAAGGCGAGCACGCGTGGATTTTCAGGATTGAGAAATTCGATCGCGCCGTGCCCGAACGCCTTGAATTGACGGCGCAGCATGATCAGGCGGCGCATCCACCATAGCAGCGAGTGCAGGTTGCTATCCTGCGCCTCGACGTTGACGGTCTGATAGTGGTACTCGTAGTCGATGACCACGGGCAGAATGAGTTTCTGCGGGCTGGCGGTGGAGAAGCCCGCATTGCGGTCGGCGCTCCACTGCATCGGCGTGCGCACGCCGTCGCGGTCGCCCAGTGAAAGGTAATCGCCCATGCCCAGTTCATCACCATAGTAGATGACCGGGGTTCCCGGCAGCGAAAACAGCAATCCGTTGTTGAGTTCGATCGTGCGCCGGTTGTTGCCCAGCAGCGGGGCCAGGCGCCGCCGGATGCCAAGGTTGAGCAGCATCCGCGGTTCCTTGGCGAAAGCGCGATACATGTAGTCGCGCTCCTCATCGCTTACCATCTCGAGGGTCAATTCGTCGTGGTTGCGCAAAAACAGCGCCCACTGGCAGGTTTCATCGATCGCCGGGGTTTGCGCCCAGATATCGGTTATCGGAAAGCGATCCTCCATCCGCACCGCCATGAACATCCGGGGCATCAGCGGGAAGTGGAACGCCATGTGGCATTCCTTCCCTTCAGCGAGATACGAAACCGCGTCCTCCGGCCATTGGTTGGCCTCCGCCAACAGCATCCGGTTGGAGTAATTCTCATCCATATGCCGGCGCAGTTCGCGCAGGAACGCATGGGTCTCGGGCAGGTTCTCGCAATTGGTGCCGTCGCGCTTGTACAGATAAGGCACGGCGTCCAGCCGCAAGCCATCCACCCCCAGGCTGAACCAAAAGTCCATCACTCGCATTACTTCCCGCCGCACCGCGGGGTTGTCGTAATTGAGATCGGGCTGATGCGAGTAGAAGCGATGAAAGTAATAGGCCTTACCAACTGAATCCCAGGACCAGTTGGACGGTTCAAAATCCTGAAAAATAACCCGTGCTTCTTTATAGCGTTCCGGGGTGTCGCTCCAGATGTAGTAATTGCGATGACTGCTGCCGGCCGGGGCGCGCCGCGCACGCTGAAACCATTCATGCTGGGCCGAAGTATGGTTGAGCACCAGTTCGGTGACCACATACAGGCCGCGTCGATGAGCCTCGCGCAGAAAAACCTTGAAGTCGTTCAGAGTGCCGCAGTCGGGATGGACTTCCGTATAATTGGAAATGTCATAGCCGTCATCGCGCAGCGGCGAGGGATAAAATGGCAACAGCCAAATGCAGGTCACCCCCAGCGACTGAAGATAGGGGAGCTTGGCCGTCAGCCCGGGGAAATCTCCAATCCCGTCGCCGTTGCTGTCATAGAAGGAACGGACCCTCAATTCGTAAAAGACCGCGTCCTTGTACCACAGGGGGCTGGCGGGCGCATGTTCTTCCTTCGAGCGTTTGATCATATTACGGCTTCCACGCGCAGTATATGCGCCGGTTGAAACGCCGGGTCCAGGCGCACATAGTTGCGCTCCGCCCACTCGTAGCTGGCGTTGGTGAGAAGGTCGGTGACGCGGTAGCGCTGGCCGGGCGCCAGTCCAAGCAACTGCGGCGCAACGGTAACCGTGCACTCCTGGGGATGAAACGGATCCAGGTTAACGGCCACCAGCAACCGGTTGGCGCCATCCGCGGTGGCCTTGAGATAGAAAATGATCTGGTCGTTGTCGGCGGGAAGAAAGCGGAGGTTGAGAAACTGGTGAAGCGCGGGGTTTTCGCGCCGGATGGTATTGACCCGCGCCACGAATTCCTTGATATTGCCGGGCGCGTTCCAGTCCCGCACCTTGAGTTGATACTTTTCGGAGTTCAGATACTCTTCGCTTCCCGGCGCGACCGCCTGGTTCTCGCAGAGCTCATAACCGCTATAGATCCCGTAGGATGGGGAGAGCGTCGCCGCCAGCACCAGACGCATCATGAACGCCGGCCTGCCGCCGGTCTGCAGCACCGCGGTCAGGATGTCGGGAGTATTGGTGAAAAAATTCGGCCGGAAGTAAGCGCTCATGTCCGTGCTGGTAAGCTCGGTGAGGTAGTCAGTGAGTTCATACTTGCTGTTGCGCCAGGTGAAATAAGTGTATGACTGAGTAAAGCCGGCCTTGGCCAGGGCCTTCATCATTTTGGGCCTGGTAAACGCTTCACCAAAGAAAAGCACGTCCGGGCGCCGCGCTTGGACTTCACCGATCAACCATTCCCAGAAGGCTACCGGTTTGGTGTGGGGGTTGTCGACCCGAAAGATTCTTACCCCATGTCCAATCCAAAACCATAACACATCGAGCAGCGCCTGCATCAGGTTGCGCTGATCGGCGGTGTCAAAATCTATCGGATAAACATCCTGGTATTCTTTGGGCGGGTTCTCGGCGTATTTAATCGAGCCGTCGGGGCGATGTTTGAACCAATCCGGATGCTCCTTGACCCAGGGATGGTCGGGCGAGCACTGAATCGCGAAGTCCAGGGCGACCTCCTGCCCGAGGGTGTTCGCGACCCTGACGAAATGATCAAAGTCAGCCAGCGTTCCCAGCGCCGGTTCCACCGCCGTATGGCCGCCCGCCGCGCTTCCGATCGCCCACGGGCTTCCAAGGCTATCACTGCCGCCGTCAGCGGAATTATTGGGTCCCTTGCGATTGGTCACTCCGATCGGATGGATCGGCGGCAGGTACACCACGTCGAATCCCATATCGCGAATGTCGAGCAGCCGCCGCTCGGCATCTTTGAAGGTTGCAGGCTCGTTGGGCCGAGCGCCCTGGGAACGTACGAACATCTCGTACCAGGCGCCGAAGCTTGCCTTGGGCCGGTCGACGATCAATTCGAGCAGCGGTTGAAAATGGGTCGCGCCGGAGCGTTCGCCCAGGCCAAGCGCAGCCTGCGCGATTTCGGCTTGGGAGACGATGGCGAGAGCCGCGGCCGGATCGGAAGTTCGGCGTAACGTCTTCAAGCTCGTGGTGAGCAGTTCGAGGTCGGCGCCGCTGGCGCGGCGGCAAATGGCTTCCAGCAAGACGATTCCTTCCAGCAGATCAGAGGCCACGTCCTTGGCGGCGTTTACTTTTTTGGTGAAATCGACGAGCCAGGACGCGAACAGGTCGGTCCAGGCTTCGATCGTGAACACGTAGCGGGCGTTATCGGTGGGCACGAATTCGCCGCGCCAGCGGTCGTTGTCAAGCGCGGTCATGGGCGCCTCATCGAACGCCTCGGCGTCTTTACGGCGCCATTTGACCGCGGCACGCAACAACTGATGGCCGTCGCGGAAGATATCGGCCTCCACCACGCAGGGCTGGCCGGCAATGCATTTGGCTGGATAGCGGCCGCCGTCGACTAAAGGCGTTACCGCTTCGATCACGATATGGCTCAGCATTGGGTCGGATCTCTCCATTTCCACGCGCAGCAGACCGTCGGCGGCATCATCGACTCGTTATAAGAGCCCGCCTACGCGCAGTTTCCTGATCGCGCCGGTCTGATTAGGAATTATACATGGGTCCAGGTAAAGCCAAAGAGTTACCAGCACCTTCGAATTCCCGGGTCCCGCCGCCGCAATCGCCCGTTGACGCATCCTGTTACCTCAGCTAACAAGTTGAACACCCGTTCGCGCAAGGCGGAAAGCGGGATTCGTTTCCCGATACGCGATTTTGGTCCGATCGAAAGAAGCCAGGAGAAAGCACATGGATTCGTATTATAAAAGCCTTGAAACAATTATCGTCCACAAGGATAACGGCGTCGCCACTGTCACGCTCAATCGTCCCGATTCGCGCAACGCCGTCAGTTCCAGGATGCACACCGAACTTGCCGAGATCTGGACCAAAGTTTCCGCCGACCCCGAGATCGACGCGGTGATTCTGACCGGCGCCGGAAAAGCATTTTGCGCCGGCGGCGACATCAAAGGGATGGATTCCGGCGCATTCCAGCATCGTGGGTCGATGACCAACGAGGCGCGGATGGTAGTCACTACGCTGCTGGAACTGGAGCAACCGATTATCGCCGCAATCAACGGCGACGCGATCGGCCTGGGCGCCACTCTGGCGCTGTTCTGCGATATCACCGTGGCCGCGGAAACGGCGCGCATCGCGGACCCACATGTCCGCGTGGGCCTGGTGGCGGGCGATGGCGGCGCGGTTATCTGGCCGCATCTGATCGGACCCAATCGGGCCAAGGAGTTCCTCATGCGCGGGAACATGATCAACGGCGCCGACGCCGCCCGCATGGGTCTGGTCAACTATGCGGTGCCGGCCGGCGACGTGATGAAGAAGGCTGGCGAACTGGCGCGCGAGCTGGCCGACGGACCCCGATGGGCGATTCGCTGGAGCAAGGTTTCGGTCAACAAGGTGCTCAAGGAATCGGTCAACCTGGTGCTCGACACTTCACTGGCGTTCGAAGAGTTGAGCATGAAGCTTCCCGACCATCAGGAGGCCGCGCGCGCTTTTGTCGAGAAGCGCAAGCCCGTGTTCAACAAAGCCTGAAGCCTGCGCAGCAGAATTCCGGCGTTTTGGACAGGCGCGGCAAAGAGGCATGACGTGCGGATCGGAATCGACCTGGGCGGGACCAAAATCGAAGCGATTGCTTTGGATGATTCAGGTTCCACGCGGTGCCGGCGCCGGGTGGCGACGCCGGCCGGCAACTACCGCGCCATCATCGACGCGGTCGCCGCGCTGGTCTTCGCCATCGAAGATGAATTGGGCGGCACCGCGGCGGTAGGAGTGGGGTCGCCGGGCGCCTTGTCGCTGCACACCGGCTTGCTCAAGAACTCCAACAGCACGGCCTTAAACGGCCGGCCGCTTGACGCCGACCTGGCCCGCGCGCTGGGCCGGCCGATCCGCCTTGAGAATGACGCCAATTGCTTTGCGCTCTCCGAAGCGATCGACGGCGCCGCCCGCGACGCCGAGTCGGTGTTCGGCGTGATTCTCGGAACCGGGGTGGGAGGAGGGTTGGTGCTGCGCAAGCGCCTGATCTCCGGACGCAACCGGATCGCGGGCGAGTGGGGACATATTCCGATGCCCTGGCCGAGGCCGGAGGAATGGCCCGGCCCGTCGTGCTACTGCGGCAAGACCGGCTGTATCGAAAGCTTAATCTCGGGACCTGCGATCGCGAGAGAATTTCATGACCGCACCGGACGCAACCTGACGGCGCATGAGATCGCGGCCGCCGCGGAGACGGGTGATCGCGAAGCGGCGGCGGCGCTTGAGGTGTTCGAGGATCGGCTGGCGCGGGGTCTGGCCGCGGTCATCAATATTTTCGACCCCGACATGATTGTTCTGGGCGGCGGTCTGTCCAACATCGAGCGGCTGTACACCACGCTTGGTCCGCTGATCTCGCACTACGCCTTTTCCGACGGTGTCGACACTGGGGTCGTGCGCGCCGCGTATGGCGACTCCAGCGGCGTCCGCGGCGCGGCATGGCTATGGCCCGCGAGCAACGAGCGCGGTTAGAACCACGCTGCGATGGACGTGAGGACCGGGCTGCCTTGGCGTGCGGTCCATGCTATCCTGCCAGAAAATTCAAGCGCGCAGCGCGACCTTCAATTTCGTTTTTGACGCAACGCAGACCAGGACTGAGAGCACGATGGCGGAGAACATCATAGGGCCGACGTCGCATTACTTTTACTCGCAGCGCCTCAAGCTGCATTACGTGGACTGGGGCAATGGCGGTAAGCCCCTGATGATCCTGGTGCATGGCGGCCGCGATCACTGCCGCAACTGGGACTGGGTCGCACTCGAATTCCGGCGCCATTATCACGTCATCGCGCCCGATCTGCGCGGCCACGGCGATTCGGACTGGGCGGTCGGCAGTCCCTACGCGATGATCGATTACGTGGTTGACCTGGCGCAATTGATAAACGCGCTGGAAAAGCAGCCGCTGATTTTGATCGGCCATTCGCTGGGCGGAGGAATCGTCCTTCAATTTACCGGCGTGTTCCCCAAGATGGTCGAGCGGGTGGTGTCGATCGAAGGATTGGGACCGCCGCCCTCGATGATTTCGCAAGCGCCCGCGCACGAGCGGATGAGCAACTGGGTGCACGCGATGCAATCGCTGGCGCAGCGCAAGATGCGCGAATACGCCAGTATCGAGGAAGCCTTGTCGCGGATGCGGGCTGAAAATCCGCATCTGAGTCCCGATCAGGCGCGCCATCTGACCATTCATGGCACCCGCCGCAACGAAAACGGCACCTACTCGTGGAAGTTCGACAACTATGTGCGCTCAGCCTCTCCCTATCAGTTCAATCTGCAGGACGCGGAGGAAATCTGGTCGCGCATCGAATGCCCCACGCAGTTAATTCGCGGCAGCGAATCATGGACCATGGAATGGGACCGTGACGGGCGCACCCGCGCGTTCCGCAACGCCAAGCTCGCGACCATCCAGAATGCCGGCCATTGGGTGCATCATGACCGGCTGGAAGAGACGATGGCGGCGATCCGGCAATTCCTGGGCATCTAGCCGTTCCCGGGAATTCAACGACGGTTCCGCAGGCCGGCTATCAACTCCAGTAACCGGCTACCATAGCGCTCCCAGGTAAACTGCTTCGCGGCGGTGCGGGCAATTTCTCCCAATTCGCGCGGCGCCGCCAGCAACGCATTAAGCCGCTGCGCAATCTCGGCCGCGTTCATCGGATCCTGCACGACAAACGGCTGCAGTCTGCGGCGGCAGGACCTCGGCCGCGCCGCATCGTGCGCTGGTCAGCACCGGCAATCCACTGGCCATGCCTTCGAGCACCACGTTGCCGAATGCCTCGAACAGCGAGGGCAGCGCCAGCGCGTCGGCGGCCGCCAGCAGATTGGCGGTGTCGTTGCGCCGCCCCAGTAGTATCACGCGCCGCTCCATACCCATCCGCTGGGCCAAGGCCCGATAAAACCCCGGCGCCCGATCATGGCCGGCGACAATCAGGCAGGGCTGTCCGTCCAGCATCGGCCAGGCTTCAATCAGTCCCTTGAGGCCTTTGCGCGCGAATCCGCTGCCGATGAAAATCACCACCGGAGTTGCGGCGCCGATCCCCAACTGGCGCCTTACCTGATCGCGCAGGTTGGGATCTGACAGCGGTTTGAACCGCTCGGAGTCAACGCCATTGTAGAGGACTTCGATTTTGGCCCGCGGGATTGCAAAACGCCGCTCGAGGTCGTCACCGACCAGGCCCGAAATGCTGGCCACCAGCCGGAGCCGGGAGGAGCGAAAACCCATCGCTTCGATCCGGCATTGTGCGGCATGATAAGGACTGATTGCCCTGATTGCCGCAGCGGCTCCGCCGTCCCATTGGCGAGCCTGTTCCAGGTAGCTAACGTGAGCGCCACCCTCGCAACGTATTACGTCGGTGTCCGCGGTCCGGCCGAAGCTGATGGTCAGATCGGCCCCGTCACGTCTGGCCAGACGCGGCGCCAGCAATCCGAAAGCCAAGGTTTCCACAGTGCGCGAAAGCGGCGGAATCGGCATGCACCGCACGGCCATCCCCTGCCACGAACGCGCCGGCGCCCGCGCCGCGTAGATTCTTATCTCGTGGCCGGCCTGATGAAGGCATTGCGCCGCAGCGGCCATATCGCGCTCGGTCCCGCCGCCCAACGGATCGAAGCGCCGCACCAGTATCGCGACCCGCATCGGGTCAGTTCCTCGGCCTTTGAAAGGAAGTGGAGAACGCTGCCTGTTTTTCGTTCAATATGCTATAACCGAGCCGTGGCGGCGAGGTGGTGAGGTTATGATCGAAGTTCAATGTCCGAGTTGTCAAACGCGCTACCGCATCGACGAGAGCGTTTTGCCCCAGGATAGCCCGACGTTCAAGTGTTCGCGATGCGGCCATGTTTTCAACGGCGATCCGCGGCTGGCCAGAAAGCCGCAGGCGCCCAAACCCAAGCCGGCGGCCCCTCCGGCAGCCAAACCTCAACCAGCTCAGCAGGCCGCGCCGGACCCACCGCCGCCGCCACCAGTAACGGCCCGGCCGCAACCGGCGATACCGCCGGCGCCCACCAGCGCATCCGCCGATCTGCCGTTCGAAGAATCCGCACCTCCTTTTTCAGCGCCGCTCCCAAGCCCTTCGGCTGGCCTTCGAACCGCTCCGCCACCGCAAGCGGCGCCGCAGCGCCTGCACCAACGACCGGCACCCCGGCCGATTTGCGTGGCGCCGCACCGCCGCAAATCCGGCGGGATACGCCTTCCGCGGGTCTGACGGAGTCAGATTATTCCGTTGCCCCGCAAGCCCAGCCGCCGATGCCACCACGTCGCCGACCCGCCAGCGCGGCCGTGGCGCGGCCCGGTCGCGCTCCCGCGCGGCCCGAGATCGACAATCCCCTGGCGCGCTCATTCGCGGATGAGGAACCCAAAACCCCGGAGACCCTGAGTTTCGACTTCAGCGATCCGGACGAACAACATCAACTGGGCGAAGCCAACGAACCTGAAGCCAACGAGCCTGAGGATCGCTACGAACGCTGGCAGGTTGGCGATCCCGAGGAACCGATCCAACCGGCCCAGTTGACACCGGAAATGAGCCGCTATCAGGCGCGCCGTGCCGCCCTGGCGGCGCAAGCCAACCGCCGCGTGGAAAGGGCTTCGCCCGCGCCCCAGAGTGAAGAGCGCGAGCACGTGCGTTCGAGCAGCTTCTTCCTGGGCCTGTTGGCGTTGATTGTGGTTTCCTTCGGCGGCCTGACTTTCATCCTTGGGATCTCGCCCTCCTTCAGCCGCTCACTGCTTTCCCAGATCCCCATGATTGGCGCCGATTTCAGCACCGCTCCAGCACACCAGAGCCCGATTACCGTGCGCGATATCCACGCCGAGTATCGCGTTCTGGACAGTCATCGCCGCGCGTTAATTGTCAGCGGGGTAGCAGAAAATCACGGCGACGCACCGCTGCACACGATTCAGGTTGGAGTAAGCCTGGTCGACGGCGACCAGCGTCCGGTGCTCTCGCAGGCGGTGTTCTGCGGCGAACTGGTTTCACCCAAGATCGTCAGCCAGATGACCCCACATGAATTGCAGTTCTTTCAGAAGCTGGCACCGCCCAAGAACTTTGTGCTTAAGACCGGCGACTCCACGCCGTTCTTCGTGATGTTCATCAACCCCCCGCCGATCGTCGCCAACTTCCAGGTCTCGATTCTGAAGGCGGAGCCGGCGGCGGTCAGCGACTCGACCGGCGTATAGCAGGCGGTGGAAGAATGAACCTCAGCGCCTGCATCCTTTGCTCTGATCTCTGACCGACGGCGAGAAGCTTGCGCAAGCCGGTTCCGGTTGCGGGTTGTTGAGAGACCGCTTCATGCCTGACCCCGCAGCATACCGTGCTCAACCACCTGCCGGCGATACGTTATTCTTTTTCGGCGGCGACCAGTTCTTCGTATTCGTCGTTATCCAGCAAGTCGTCGAGTTCAGCGGGGTCGGTGACCTTGACTTTGACCAACCAGCCGTCGCCGTATGGATCCTCGTTGATCATCTCGGGGCTTTCAGGCAGTTCCTGATTGACCTCGACCACGGTGCCGCTGACCGGCGCGTAGATGTCGGAGACCGCCTTGACGGATTCCACCACGCCAAACGCATCGTCCTTACTGATCTTGTCGCCCACGGCGGGCAATTCCACATAAACGATCTCACCCAACTGATCCTGGGCGTAATCGGTAATGCCGATGGTCGCGACCGTTTCTTCGGTCGCCACCCATTCATGTTCCTTCGAATATTTCAGTCCCGCAGGGATCTCCATAATCTCCCTCCGAAATGCCCGGCCTCCACTCCGCACCTCAACGCCGACGGCCACGCACTCAGATCGACCCAAGCGCAGCCACAGCCCGCTTGTCAACATTTAACCCGCGATACTCTCGCTTATCGAGCGCGTTCGCGTTACACCAAAAAACAGTTTTCGATCCAACAGCACTGAACTCTAACTGCTTACCAACGATGTCGAAAGTGCCCCGGCGCCCGTTTGGTGCAAGATCTAAAAGCGACCGGGACTTGTCCGCGCACTGCCGAGTGACGAAGCCGAAATGATTGTAGGAATTCCACGCGAAATCAAGACCGATGAAAACCGCGTCGCGCTGACGCCCGCCGGTGTTGGCGCCCTGCGCAGTCACGGCCATACCGTGCTGGTTGAACATAACGCCGGATTGGGCAGCGGGTTCGATGACCGCGCCTATCGCGCCGCCGGCGCACGGATCATGGCTTCGGCCGAATTGACCTGGAGCAAAGCCGGCATGGTGCTCAAGGTCAAGGAGCCGATCCCGTCCGAATTCCGCTTTCTGCGCCCGAATCTGATCCTGTTCACCTATTTGCATCTGGCCGCCAGTGCGCGCCTGGCACGCGAATTGATTAGCCGCCGCGTCGCCGCGCTGGGCTACGAAACCGTCCAGCTCGAGGACTCCAGCTTGCCCTTGCTCGCGCCGATGAGCGAGGTCGCGGGACGCCTCGCCGTGCAAGCCGGCGCCTGGTGTCTGCAGGCGCAAAATGGCGGACGCGGAGTGCTGCTGAGCGGAGCTTCGGGCGTGAGGCCGGGCCGCGTGCTGATTCTGGGAGCCGGAATCTCGGGCGCCAACGCCTGTCAGATCGCGGTGGGAACCGGCGCCGAGGTCACGGTCATGGACATCAGCGCCGTGCGGATGCGTTATCTGCACGACATCCTGGGCGGACACGTCAATACCCTGATGTCCAACCACGCCGCGATCGAAGAGGAAATCGCTCAGACCGACCTGGTGATCGGCGCCGTGCTGCTGCCCGGTGCGCGCACCCCGCGCCTGGTGACGCGCAAGATGGTGGAGCGGATGAAGCCCGGAGCGGCTTTGGTCGACCTCTCCATCGATCAAGGCGGAGTCTCTGAAACGTCGCGCCCCACCACGCATAAGCAGCCGATGTACCTCGACGGTCATGTGGTGCACTACTGCGTCACCAACATGCCGGCCGCGGTGCCGCATACGTCAACCTATGCCCTGACCAATGCGACGCTGTCCTACGCTTTGGAAATCGCCGACCAGGGAGTCATGGAAGCCTGCCGGAACAATCCCGCCCTGCGCCACGGACTCAATATCTACGACGGTCACGTAGTGCATCCGGCGGTCGCGCAGGCGCTGGGAGTAAAAGCGCAATCACCGGGGGAATGAGGGCCGACGCGCCACAGGCGCACGCCGGGAGGCCTTTTCTGTTCCCTCCCCTTAGCTTGAGAGCAAGTCACGCGACCGGCGGTCGCGACGCGTCAGACCAAACGGCCAGACTTTGGTGTGCGACGCGCGACGCGCAGCTCCGCAGTTGCGGCGCGCCCAGGCAGTTTCTTGAGAGAGGGCGCAGAAAAGGCCTGTGCGCCAATGTGTTTGTGATCTGAACCGGTTAGGTTATTCTTGCTTTGGGGCTACCGCTCACTGCGAATCGGGGTTGTCGTACTTGCCCTGGTATGGCGCGATCGGGAAGGGCGTCACCTCCGCCGTGAGGTTGAGCTTCTTGTGCAGGTCCTCGATCGACTGATCGACACCTTCCTCCGCGATCTCGTGGGCCCTGATCCAGCGGCCGGAGTTCTGCACGAAGGCGACCACGTCGAAGACGTTCTCACTCAGCGACTTTTGCGATTTCGCAAAGTGCGCGCTCCAGATCACCTGGCCGCTCTTGATATCTACCAAGTGTAGGGTGAAGGCCACCGAAGCCGGGCTGGACGCCGCATAATCACTGCCGACGCGCTCCTTGTAGGTTTCGATCGCGCCGTACAGGACTCCGTCGGCCGCCACTTTGTGCCCCAGTGCGATTGCGTTTTGCTCGAGGTTGCCGGGGTTGGTGGGGGGCAGCTTCTCCATCGCGTCCGCCACGTCGCTTTCGGGAACCAGTTGCCAGCCCGCTTCAATCGCCATCTTGGCTTGTAACTCGGCCGTCAACGAGTCGGTGGCCCCCTCAACCACGGTACTGCCGGGAGCCGGAGCTTCAATCGGCGGCATCACCGCGACGCGCCGTTCGCGGATGGTCTTGATCGAGCGCACCGACTGCACCTGGACATCGGGATTTTTACCGACCACCGGAACCCAGGCCGGCGCGCAGGAGGCGCACAGCCAAGCCGCCGCACAGACCGCGCTGATTGAACCAAAGGCGCGCTGATTCATTTCACCACCTTTATGCAAAGCTCACGCAACTGGCGCTCATCGACCTCCGAAGGAGCCCCGCTCATCAGGTCGACCGCGCGCTGGGTCTTGGGAAACGCCATCACGTCGCGCAGCGATTCGGTGTGACACAGCACCATCGCGAGCCGGTCCACTCCCAGCGCGATACCCCCGTGAGGAGGTGCGCCGTAGCTCAGGGCCTCGAGCAGGAAGCCGAATTTCGCGCTTGCTTCCTCACGCGAGAATCCCAGGAGCTCGAAGATTCTCATCTGCAGTTCGGGGTGGTGGATACGGATCGAGCCGCCACCCATCTCCTCGCCGTTGAGGACCACGTCATAAGCGAGCGCTCGCGCCTTGAGCGGATCGCCGGCCAAAAATCCCAAGTCATCGGGATTGGGCGCGGTGAACGGATGATTGACTGACATCAGGCGCCCCTCCTGTTCACTATGTTCGAACAACGGGAAGTCGATCACCCACAAAAAGCGCAGATCATCGGCCGCGCGCAACCCGAACTTGTCGCCCAACTGCAGCCGCAGTTCGCCCATGGCGGGACGGACTTTGGCCGGCCGCCCGGCGACCATCAACAGCGTATCGCCGGTTTCGATTCCAACGATCCGACCGCAATCGGCCCGGGCAGTATCGTCGATAAACTTGGCGATCGGGCCCTGCCATCCGGCCTCGCCGATCCTGGCCCAGGCCAGACCCAGACCCTGGCGCGTGCGCAGAACCTCGGCCATTTCGTCCAGCTCACGCCGGCTGAATTGGAGGGTGCCCGGCACCCGAATGCCGTAAATGCTCTCGCCCCGCTCCAGCGTTTCGGCGAACACCTTGAACCCGGTGCCCGCAAACGCCGCGTCCATCCGCTTCAACTCCAGTTCAAAGCGCAGATCAGGCTTGTCGGACCCGAAGCGCTCCATCGCATCCTGGTACGTGAGCCGCGCAAACGGCAACGCTAACTCGATCCCCGCGACGCGCCGATACACGTTGGCCAACATCCCCTCGACCAGGCCGATGATATCGTCGGGACGCGGACCGGTCATCTCCAGGTCGATCTGGCTGAATTCGGGCTGGCGATTGGCGCGCAGATCCTCGTCGCGAAAGCAGCGGGCAATCTGGTAATAGCGGTCAAAGCCGGACACCATCAGGAGTTGCTTGAGCAACTGCGGCGACTGCGGCAGAGCATAGAATCTGCCGGGATTGACGCGGCTGGGGACCAGGTAGTCGCGCGCCCCTTCGGGCGTAGTCCGCCACAGGATCGGAGTCTCGATCTCGACGAAGCCATTTTCGTCCAGATGGTCGCGCACGGCGCGAATCGCGGCATGACGGCGGCGGAGGTTGTGCTGCATCTCGGGCCGCCGCAGGTCCAGGTAGCGATAACGCAACCGCACCTCTTCATTGCCGGCCTCACCTTCGCCCAGCGGAAACGGCGGGGCTTGCGCGGTGTTAAGAATCTGCGCATCGGTGACCGCGATCTCGATCGCGCCGGTGGGGATCTCCGCGTTAACCGTGCTTTCGGAACGGCCAACGACCTCGCCCTTGACCGCCAGGTAGAATTCCGCACGCGTGCCGCGGGCGGTCTCGTGCGCCGCCGGATTGCGTTCCGGGTTGAAGACCAGTTGGACGATGCCTTCGCGGTCGCGCAAATCGATAAAGATCAGGCCGCCATGATCGCGCCGGGAGGCAACCCATCCCCACAGCCCGGCCTTGCGGCCGGCGTCGGCCAGGCGCAGGGTGCCGCAATAATCGGTCCGTTGCCAGGGTGGAAGAGGTGAAAAGGAAAAATCCATCGTCATATAAGCTTTAGAGGGAACAATAGCTGCGCGCCGGGACGGACGGAATAGCTAATCCGGGCGGGCCTGAAAAAGCTCGTCCGCCAGATTCGCCAGGCTCACTTCGCGCTGCGCGCTGGCTCCAAGGTCGCGCAGTTGCGCGACCGCGCGGGCCAGTTCGTCCTGCCCGATAATCACCGCGTAATTGGCGCCGATACGGTCGGCGCGCTTGAGTTGCGATTTCAGACTGCGCCCGCTCGACAGCAGTTGGACCTGCAGGGGCAGCGCGCGCAACTGCCGGGCCAGTTCCGTGGCGCGGCGCGCGGCGGCTTCTCCCAAAGCAATCAGCGCGACCCGCGGGAGCCCGGCACGGGGTTTTTCCGCCGCTTGCAACGCCAGCGCCAGCCGCTCCATCCCGATTGCGAATCCAATCCCCGGGACCGGGGCGCCGCCCAACACCTCGACCAGACCGTCGTAGCGCCCGCCTGCCAGCACGGCGTTCTGCGCGCCCAGATTGGTGGAGGTGATTTCGAAGGTCGTCCTCATGTAGTAGTCAAGCCCGCGCACGATCCGTGGATTAACCACGAATTCAACGCCGGCGGCCCGCAGCAGGTCTTTAACCGTGTCGAAATGCTGGCGGCATTCCGGACACAGGAAATCCAGGCTCTTGGGCGCGGCTTCAGCCAGTTTGACGTCGATCTTGCAATCCAGCAGCCGCAGTGGATTGCGCTCCAGCCGCTCATGGCAATCGTGGCACAGTTCGACGAAGTGCTCCCTGCCATAGTCGAGCAGCGCGGTGCGGAAGGCGGGCCGGCAGATGGCGCATCCCAGTGAATTGATCTCGAACTGGAAGCTGAGCCCGAGGTCGCGGCGCAGATCATCGATCATGATCAGCAATTCGGCGTCGCAGGCGGCATCCGCGCGTCCAAACACCTCGACACCGAACTGATAAAACTGGCGGTAACGCCCCTTTTGAGGGCGCTCACGCCGGAACATCGGCCCGGAGTAAAAGAACCGCTGCTCGGGATCGGAGCGATCCATCCCCGCCTCGATATAGGCGCGGACCACGCCGGGAGTGCCCTCGGGACGCAACGCCAAGGTGGTCTCGGCCTCGTCGCGATCGATAAACGTGTACATCTGCTTGGAGACGATATCCGAAGTTTCGCCGGTGGAGCGCTGATAAAGCTCGATGCGCTCAAGCAACGGAATCCGGATCTCGTCCACCGCGTAGCGCTCCATCAGAATGCGGGCGCGTTCCTCGACATAGGCCAGCGTCCGCGCCTGCGGGCCAAGCAAGTCCTGGAAGCCTTTTAGTCGTGTCAGTTCCAACCTGTTACCTGGTTCGCCAAAGACGGCGTCAAACGCCTATTTTCAAGGCTTTCGACACTGTTCGCAACGGGGTCTCCCGGAAGGCTTCCAACCAGGCGCTCCGCGGCCCGCGACCCGCGCCCCAATGAGTCACGCTTCCCCTGGTGATAAAGTTGACTCGGGAAGGAATCCTTATGAGTTTTGACCGACCGCAAAGCGCCGCCCAAGGCCCGATTTACCACATGATGGCGCAAGACCATGCTCGACTGGACCAACTGCTGGAGCGTGCTTGCGCCGGGCCCGGGCGGATGGACCCGGCGCCATACGATGGGTTTCGCCGCGGGCTGCTCAAGCATATCGGGATGGAGGAAAAAATCCTGCTGCCCGCCATGCAGCGGCTCAACGGCGGCGAGCCATTGCCCATAGCCGCCAGGCTGCGGCTGGATCATGGTGCGATTGCGGCATTGCTGGTGCCCAGCCCGTCACCGGCGATTATTGCGGCATTGAAGACTATCCTGGCGACGCATAACGAGCTTGAAGAGGGGGCGGGTGGTCTCTACGAAATCTGCGATCGCGTGGCCGAGGGCGAGGCCGACGATATTGTCAAACAGCTACGCCACGCCCCGGAAGTGCCGGCGGCGCCGCATAACGACGGTCCAAAGGTGATGCCGGCAGCGCGCCGCGCCCTGGCCCGCGCCGGTTACGACGGACTCCTGCCCGAGGAGAAGGCTGGAGGGCCGCAGGAAAGTGGTTGAAGCGGTTACCGGTGCGAACCCACCGTCCACAGGGGCTTGAGCCCCAGTTGATTCCAGGTCTGCTGCAAACGCTGCGGTTCTTCGAGGTCGATCCAGCGCACGCCGGCCACCGGAAGGACCGCGAGGTTGGCCGGCGAGGCGCGCAGCACGTGCTGCGAAAAGCTGGTCACCGGCAGATCCTTATAGACGGCGGCGACCTGGCGTGGACTGGGCGGCTCGGGAAACTTGGCCCGCAACGGCGCGAAAGCCGCATGCAACTCCGGCGTCGCCACCATAATCATGCCAACAATAGTTGACACCCGGCCGATGACGACGGAACTGTTCCACAGACATCCGCGCTTGAGCAGCCACACCGCATCCTCGACCGTCGGCTTCTCCCATAACGCGCCCACGCGATAAAGCCGGCACTGGTCGAGATCGATTCGTTCCGCAGGCTCAATCCAGCCATAGCTGACGTCCGGATGCGACGGCTCGACGCCGAGCACAACCACGAGTTCCGGCCGGTCGTTGGCGACCTCAAAGGCGATTTCCACATGGCGCACAAATTCGCGCTCATCGCTGACGAATTGATCCGAGGGAAAGATCGCCACCGACGCGTCGGGTTGAGCCGCCGCCACGCGCATCAAGGCAAGCAGGATTGCGGGCGCGGTGCCACGGGTGTCGGGCTGCACCACGAGGTTGGACCTCGAAACTCCGCTCAGTATCGTGCTGTAGTATTGCTCGTGACCCTGATTGACCACGATGACGGTATGATTGGGGTCCACCGCCATCTCGACCCGCCGGCGCGTGCGGCCGATCAAGGTCTCTTCACCCAGCAGCGTGCAGTACTGCTTGGGTACGTCCTGTCCCGTCATGCTGCGCACCAGGCGCTTTAGTCTGGTGCCCTCGCCGCCAGCCAGGATAATCGCCGCCTTTTCCTTCCTGTTTACGACCGCCATCGACAGTTGCCCCCTCGGGTTCACCTACCACGAGTTAGCAAAGACCTTGCCATCGCTATCTTCCTCAATGGTCAACGGAATCCATACGGGCCATTGAAGCGCAACCCATTGGGTTTTTCCGGACCCGGTCTGAGATGACATCAAAACGGGCAGAGCGTCCAGCAATGCCCCACAAAGGGGCACACCTCAGCGGGAGCGGAAAGAATGGACCAAACTGCCAACCCGGGGGATGCCGTGGACATTTCCGTGCCGGTGATGCTACTTGGCAACTGCTGAGTGCCGGTGCCGCATCAGCATCCGCGTTTGGAAAATGAGGCAGGTAAGCGATGGCAGATAGCTACAGATTGGTTGACGCCATGACCGGGATGCCGGCGCCGCCGCGCAAGGAGGCGCGCAAGCTCGACCCCAATATCGCGCGCTGGTTCAAAGCCTCCAAGCAGATGACCGAAGGCGCGACGCTGGAGGACATGGTCGCCGACATGGACGCCGGCGACGTGGAGTTCGCCCATCTCACCGCCGCCATCATGGGACGCGTCGCCAGTCCCACCTACGGAGTCGGACAGGACATCCCCGACCAGCTTTTTGAAGCTCTGTGCCGGCGCGCCGCCGAGGTGTTGCAACGCTTCCCGGGCCGCTTCAAGTCGTCTATTGGCCTGGACCCCAGCCGCGTGATGACCGCCGTCAGGCGGCTTGAAAAAGCCGTGCGGGAATACGGTTTCAGCGGCGCCTACATCATGCCGTCGATGATCGGACTGCCGCCCAATCATCCGAGCTACTTTCCGATTTACGCCAAATGCGTGGAGCTGGGGCTGCCGATCAAGATCAACGTCGGCGTGCCCGGTCCGATGCGGCCCGCGATGCTCCAGTATCCGATGCATCTGGACGAGGTCTTGCTGGCCTTTCCCGAGTTGACCGTGATTGGCGTCCACCTGGGCCATCCGTGGCAACGCGAGGTCATCGCGCTGCTCCAAAAGTATCCCAATTTCTACCTGGTGACGTCGGCATGGGCACCCAAACACATCCCGCAGGAACTGTGGGATTTCGCCAACACCAGCCGCGGCATCCACAAAATGATGTGGGCGACCGACTATCCCCTGCTCCCGATCGAACGCTGCGTGCGGGAGGGCTGGCAGGTGCCGCTGAAAGAGGAGGCCAAGCGGCGCTATCTGCGCGATAACGCGCTTGAGGTATTCAGGTTCTGATGATGGGCGGTGAGGCGAGGATTTACCGCAAGCGTATCGACAGGATTTACCGCAAGCCTATCGACCGATGGATCGTAATCGCGACTCTGATGGCGGCCGTGCTGGCGCCATGGTACGCGGCTCATGCCGATGACGGCTACCTGCCCAACGCGGCCGCATCCAAGATCGTCACCGCGGCGGCCAACGCTCCCGCCCGTACCGGAGTAGTGATTCTCACCACCACCCAGCCGGCCAATCAGTCAGACCCGCAGGAGATGAAGGCGTTCGGGATACTTTATACGTACTCGCCCCGCGTGATTTTCGTCCGCCGCGACGAGCCCACCTCATTCAATTTCTGGAACCTGCAGTCCGACGAGAATCACGATTTCATGCTCGCCGACCCCGCGGGCCAGGTGATGATGAAGATGGCCCTGCCCGAGCTGAAAAAAACGCAGATTACCCTGACCTTTCACAAGGAAGGGCTGTACACGTTTTATTGCACGATGCACCAGCCGGAGATGTCCGGCCAGATTTACGTGCTCGCGCCCCGCTGACGCTCAAATCGATCAGTTGGTTTTGGGCAAACCCAGTACGCGCTGCGCGATAATATTGCGTTGAATCTCGGAAGTTCCGGCTTCGATCGTGTTGGCCCGCGAACGCAGAAAAGTGAACTGCCAGCGGCCATCATCGATCGCAAAGGCGCTCTTCCTGACCAACTGAGAGCCCGGTCCCTGCAGGTTGATCGCCAACTCATTCATGCGCTGATTAAGTTCCGACCACACCACCTTGGAGATGGAACCCTCGGGTCCGGGCGTCCCGCCCTTGAGGATTTGCGAGAAAGTCCGGTAACTGATGTAGCGCAATCCTTCCAGGTCGATATAAATCTGCGCCAGTTGCTGGCGGATGATGGGATCCTGGGGCGCGGGCCGGCCCTTGCGGGTCCGGGTTCGAGCCATCTCGACCAACTCATCGAAGGTGATGCGAAAGCGCAGCCACACCGCGAACGCGGAGGTTCCCCGTTCGTTCATGAGCGTGGTCACGCCGACGCGCCATCCGCCATTGAGTTCACCCAGCAGATTGGGGCGCGGCACGCGGACGTTATCGAAGAATATTTCGTTGAACTCGTGGCCGCCGGTCATTTGTTTCAACGGTTTGACCAACACGCCGGGGGTCTTCATATCGACCAGCAGGTAGCTGATTCCGCGATGCTTGGGAGCGGTGGGATCGGTGCGGACCATCAGGATACACCAGTCCGCGATCTGCGCCATCGTGGTCCAGCACTTCTGGCCGTTGACGATGAACTCGTCGCCCGCCAGTTCGGCGCGGGTACGCAAAGAGGCGAGGTCCGAGCCGGCGTTGGGTTCGGAGAAACCCTGGCACCAAAGCTCTTCTCCCGACAGGATCTTGGGCAGGAAGCGCTTCTTCTGCTCCTCGGTGCCGTGCGCCATGATGGTCGGTCCGGCAAGAATCAACCCCACTCCGTTCATCGGGTTGGGAGCGCGGACGCGCGCGGCTTCCTCGTTGAAGATCGCCAACTCGATCTGACTGGCGCCCTGCCCTCCATATTCTTTGGGCCACGCCATCCCGAGGAATCCGGCCTGATGAAGCCGCCGCGTCCAATCGCGCTGAACCTCGGTCACGTCATCTCCGGCGGACTGTTTGTAGGCCGCCGTACCCCAGCCCTCAGGCAGGTTGGCCTGCATGAAGGCGCGCACCCGCTGCCGGAAGCGCTCTTCGTCTTCGCTGAAACTCAGATCCATACTTTTGGTCCGTTAGATCGGTTCTCCAAGTGAAAATAATGCGGGAGCTTCTAACATATTGGAATCACCCCGGCGCGCCCGACTACACTAACGGGAGCTAAAAGGCTTCGCGTCGGTGATCCAACGCGAAGCCTTGCTGTTTCTACCTCGGCCGCGGAGCGCCGCAACGGCAAATCGCTTAGCTGGCCTTGCGCCGGGCGCGCGCGACTTCCTCGGTGGTGACCATCTTGGTGATCGGAGTGAAGATAAAACCGCCGACACTGTTGAGATCGAGCGCGTCCGTCATCACCATCTGATCGGTGCCGACCCGCGCCTGCATCCCATCAAAGGTGGCCTTCAGATCGTCGGTTTCGATCTCGTAAATCGCCAGATACTTCCAGGGACTGGGCGCCCCGGTGCCCATCTGGAAGTCGGCCAAACGAAAGCGCTGGGCCGCAACAATTCCCGGCACGCTGACCACGTCGGGAATGTGTTGGTTGGTGTACCAGTCGTTGTAGTCCTTGTCCTTCCCTTCAACCGGATTGGTTAAAACCAGGAAAGTGTGCTTGGCCATATTGGATCCTCCTATGCGGCAATGCGCAACGCTCGCGGGCAGTCCCGCCCGTGCTCCTCGCGCTCTTGAGCACTAACAGAACCGGCGGCGATCCTCAAACCCTGCAAGCGGTGACGCTCGCGCGGCGGCTTGGAGCGCTGGCGCCGCACCGCTTTCAACGGGCGCCCCGTCTGGCGCGGACCTCCCCGGCGGTAATTCGCGGTCCGATCGGGGTAAATGCGAAAACGGCGGAACTGGTGTGCTCAGCCGCGTCGCTTTGCGGCATCCGCTCGGTCCCCGCCCGCGACATCGATTCGCTCATGGTGGCGCTCAGATCGTCGGTCTCCATGTCGAACATCGCCAGATAGCGCCATCGGCGCTCGGGAGCGCCGGGCATCTGGATGTCGGCGAGACGAAAGCGCTGCGCCGCCAGGTATCCCGGCACGTCCAGCGCGTCGGGAATATGCCGGTGGTCGTACCATTGGTTGAATTCGTCGTCGCGCCCCTCAACGGCATTGGTAAGGACGAGCAACTTGTACCTTCCCATGAGTGATTCTCCTGAAAACGCCCAGCGCCGAATCGCGAACATGAAAGGATCGGTCACCCTCTCCCACAACTGAATGTGGGAGAGGGTAGCAGGTTGGGCGGCTCCTGCATTCAGTTGTGGGAGGAGGACCGCAAGGTTCTTGCCGGTAAAGACGCGCGGTCAGGCCAACGGATCCTGTTCCACAAAGGTGAAAGTCACACCAAAAGAGTCGCGCGGATCGATACTGAAACGGCGCTTGGGGTCACCAACCAGCCGCAATTTTTTGGACTTCAAATAGTCAGCCGCCGCGCCGAGCGATTTGACCTTGAAGTTGGCCGAGTAGATGCCGCCGCCGTGCTTCGCGACGTAATCGGCCAGCGGCGTACCTTTGCCGGTCGGAGCCAGCACTTCGATCACAAACGGACGCTTGCTACCGAGCTTGAATCCCACCGCCGTCGCGCCTTCTTCAGGGATTTCGCGCTGGCCCAGATACTGCCAGCCGAACACTTCCTTGTAGAACTTGGTGGCTTTGGCCAGGTCCCCGGTTGCGGTCCCGATGCTGGCCAATTTCTCGATTCCCAGCGGATGGCTGTCGCGCCACCAGTCCGCCGACCATTCGGGCCGCAGCCGCATATCGTTGGGCATCTCGACCGCGCACAACTCGTAGCGCAGATCGAGGGTCTCTTTGGGATCAGTCATAAAGAAAATCTTCTTGTAGACCGGATGAAGACAGATGGGATGAAGCCCATGCTGGATAAAATGCGCCTCGGTCGACTCGGTGTCGGGGATTTTGATCGCCATCTGCGCAAAGCGGCCCGCGAATGACGCGCGCAGTTTGCCTTGCTCCGACTCCAGGTTGGTCGAGCATTGCGGAATCAGGCACAACTCGCCGATCAGGATCAGCGTCTCATCGCGATCCAGTCCCTCGATCGGCCGGGCCTCGAAGTAGGTCTGCGCTCCGAAGACGTCGAGGTACCAGGCCTCGAGCGCGAGGCGGGTCTTAACGTCGGCGGCAACGTGCGTCATATGGAGCATTTTTTCCGGAGCGAACATATTTCCTCCTTCAATCTTTACAGCGAGTGAGCGTCTGGAATCACAGCGGCAGACGATACGCCTTGGCCGCATTACGGCCGAGGATCAATTGCTGAGCGTCTTCGGTCAGGCCGCTGATTTTCGACCTAAGTTTGGTAATGACCTTCGGATTGTATTCGGGATGCGGAAAATCCGACGCCCAAATGACCCGGTCCGGTCCGAGAAATTCCGCGCATGCTGCCAGGTTCCATTCGCCCGGATCGAAGCTGACGTAGCATTGGCGCTTGAAATATTCGCTGGGCAGCAGCTTGAGCCAGCGCCGCTCCAGCCAAAAAGTCTCGACCTGCTCGTCCATCCGCTCAAGTTGCGTCGGACACCATCCACCGCCCGATTCCAGGAAGATAAAGTTGAGCTTGGGGAATCGCTCGCACACCCCGCCCATCAGCAGGCGCCCCATCGAGACGATCATGTCAACCGCGTTGCCGACTGCCTGGCCCAGCCCGGACCCGCCATAGATCGGATCGACGTTGCTGTTGGTGTCGGCGAAGCTGGCGCTGTCCCTCACCAGACGGAATTTGCGGCAGGCCCCCGGAGTGTCGACGTGCACGCCGGGATGGAGCGCGATTGGAATGTCCATGTCCTGGCATGCCGCCCAGAATCGATCGTAAACGCTGTGGCTGAAAGGGAGTTCGTCAATATATGCCGAGGGCCGGATGAACACGCCCCGCAATCCCAGCTTGCTGACCGCCCGCTCCGCTTCGGCAATCGCCAGGTCGATGTTCTGCAGCGGCACGGCAGCCAGGCCGAACAGCCGCTTGGGGGCGACGCTGCAGAAATCGCTGAGCCATTCGTTGTAAGCCCGCTGGCAGTCCAGAACGAATTCGTGGTTGTGCAACGCTTGGATTGGATCCAGCGGACCGAAAAACAACGCCGTGGACGGATACATGACGGCTGCGTCCATCCCATCCCGATCCATCACCTTGATTCGTTCATGCGGGTCGTAGCCGCCCGGATCAGCCATCTTGATGGTAACGCTCAGGACTTCTTCAAGCGTCATCCCGCGGTCATCGGCGATCTTCTTCATCGCGGCCAACCCACCGCCCCGGGAGATCTTGCCGATGAATACCCCCTCTTCCTCCGACACGAAGTGCGGGACCAGGTCGCCCCATTTCTTGTGATCCATGCGCTCCTGCCACAGGGTCGGAGGCTCCATGATGTGACCGTCGCCGTCGATTACCAGAGCTTTGCCGTTGGTTGCCATGAGTCCTCTCGCCGACTTGCGCCCAAACCGCTTGCGCTACCCGACTGGTCCCTGTCTACACCCGTTTTGGCACAAATCCAATTGCCAAAACTCGCGCTCCCAGCCCTGGCCCGGCGCGGAAATGTGCGGTGCCGAGTATCGCGCGACCAGTTGCCGATTGGAAGGAACGACTGTTCCGTCAGCGGCGCCGAGGTGCGATGGCGTCCGTCACCCGCACTTCAATGCATCGTCGCGCCGCCGTCGGGGAAGAAGATCGATCCGGTGTAAAACTTCGCCTCGTCACTGGCCAGGAACAGCGCCGTGTTGGCGATGTCGTTGGGTTCGCCGAAGGGCGCCAGGGTCCAGGACTGGCTGACCACCCCCGGTGAGGACCCGCTTGCCGCCTGGGCCCGCGCGGCCTTCACCATGTTGATGTAATCCTGCGCCATCGGAGTATCGATCAACCCCGGTCCGATCGTATTGGCGGTGATTCCGTACTGCGCGAGTTCCTTGGCTACCGTGTTGGTAAGGCCCCAGACCCCGGCCTTGCTCGCGGTATAGTCGGCCATACCGGGTGTAGCAATGCGGGCGGCGGCGGACGCGATGGTAATGATGCGTCCGCCCTTGCCAGCCTTGACCATCTCGCGTGCGGCCGCGCGGACCGTGAGAAAGACGCCATCCAGATTGACGCTCATCAGCTTGCGCCACTCCGCCAGCGTAATTTCGGTGACCGGACGCAGATGCAGCGAGCCGGGCGCCTCTCCCAGGCGATAATTGGGATGGGAAAGGCCGGCGGCGGCCACCACGATGTCGAGATGGCCAAACTCTTTGATCGCCCGCGCGAACGCCGCCTCGACCTGCTGCTCATCGCTGGTGTCGACCTTTTGAAACACCGCCTTGCCTCCCAGGCCGCAAACCTCCCCGGCTACCTTCTCGGCCTGTTCCACGGCGAGGTCGGCGATAAATACGTTGGCGCCTTCCTGCGCGAAGCGGATCGCGGTGGCACGGCCCAGTCCGCTTGCCCCACCAGTTATCAGTGCATTTTTGTGCTCAAGCCGCAGAGCCATTGAGTCATACCTCCCCAGCGATTTGCTCGTGATTGTCGATCAGTCTCCGTTAAAGCGCGGCGGCCGCTTCTCGCGCCAGGCCCGCAAGCCCTCCTTGGTGTCCGCGTGATGATCGGAAATGCCGGTCTTGGTCGCGATGTCGTCGCCCGCTTGATCGAAGGTCAGATCCGCGGCGCTGTAAATGGCGCGCTTGAGCAGTCGCATCGCCACCTGCGGGCCATGCGCAAACTCCGCGGCCATTTGCATCGCGCTGGCCATCAGGTTCTCCGGTTCCACGACTTCGTGGACCAAGCCCAGTTCAAGCGCCTGCGCGGCATCCACGATGCGTTTGCGCATCAGGAAGTCCAGCGTCCTGGCCACGCCGATATGGCGCACCAGCAGGTGATGGCCGCCTTCGTCGGGCAGGTAGCCGAAGCGCAGCGTCGCGCTGCCCAGGCGCGCCGTGCGGGCCGCGATGCGGAAATCACAGGCGAGGGCGAGCGAGAATCCGGACTGGATCGCGAGACCATTGATCGCCGCGATGGTGATTTTGTCGAGGTCGCGGATGGCGCGGTTAAGCGCCTGTGAGATCGCCCGCAGCGACCCGTATGAGCCCAGTCCGTCGGTCCTGGAACGGCTGACCTTCGATGTCCGCTGCCACTCCTCATCCTTCATGTAACCGCCGCTAACATCATCGCCGGCGCAAAACGCCCTGCCCTCGCCGGTGATAACGACCACGCGCGCCGATTCATCGTACTGCAACTGGAGCATCGCCTCGCTCAGATCGCGCTTCATCGCCGCCGTCATCCCGTTCAATCGGCCAGGCTGATCGAACGTTATCAGCGCGATGTGCGGCTCCTTGATCTCCAACCGAAAGCCGGCGTAGTTCCCTTCGAGCATTGTCAACTTCTCCGTTCAGGCCTGGGCCAGGTTGGCCCGATCGCGCCAAAACCCGCCTCGTGCTTCTGCTACTTTTTGGCAAAATGGATGGTCTCGATCATCCGCTGCTCGACCAGGTTGGCCAGCGGCTGCGGCACGTCCAGTTCCCGTCCGTACTGGTTGGCGACCATCTGGTCCTTGCGGGTGATGTGACCGGCGCCGAATTGCGACCATTTGAAGTCACCGCCTGTCACCGCCTTGGGCAGGATATTCAACAAGTTGGCGTAGGCGCCGTCGCGCACCACCTTCAACAGCACGTCGGGTGCGACCCCGGCCTTGACCCCCATCGCGAAGCTCTCCGCGACCGCGCCGATCGTCGTGTAGAGGAGCTGGTTGTGAACCAGCTTCGCCGTCAGGCCCGCGCCGATTCCACCGATGATGGTCTGTTTGTTGCCGAACGCGGACAGCACCGGCTTGACCCGCTCGTAAACCTGCGCGTCGCCGCCAATCCACACCGCGAGCTCGCCGCGCTCCGCCGGTCCCGCGCCACCGCTCACCGGAGCATCAATCGCATCGACCCCCTTGCTCTTAAGCGCGTCGTGGACCCGCCGCATGTTGGAGGGCAGCGTCGTACTCAACTCGACGTACACCGAACCCGGCCGGACCGTGTTGATGATGCCGTCGGCGCCGAAGATGATATCGTCGATTTCACGCGGCCCCGGCACCGAAACCAGGATTACGTCGCTTTGCGCGGCGAGCGCCGCGGGACTGTCAGCCCAGGCCGCGCCAGCCTTCAGATGTGGCGCGGCGGCTTCGCGCCGGATATCAAACACCGTGGTTTGAAAGCCGGCGACGACCCGCAGCGCCATCGGTCCGCCGATATTGCCTAACCCGATGAATCCTACTCGCATCGTTGTCTCCTTGGACCTGTTCGATCGTTCTACCACAACCGCCGGCTGGCCAGCCGCGCTCCCTCGACCAGCGATTGCATCTTCATCCAGACGATATCGGGATGCACCGCCACGAAACTGGCGCCGCTGGCAAAGCCGCAGTCATTGCCGGCGATGACGTTTTCCTTGCCCACCAGGCGCGCCCAGCGCTCAATCCGTTGGGCCACCAATTCCGGATGCTCGACGAAGTTGGTAACCGTATCGATTACCCCCGGTATCAGCACCTTGCCCGCCGGCAGCTTGACCTGCTCGAATACCTGCCATTCATGCTCATGCCGCGGATTACACGCCTCCAGCACGATTCCGGCCGGACGCGCCTTGAGCACGATGTTGATTATCTCCTTGAGTTCGATATCGAGATGATGCGGGCCCTCGTAATTGCCCCAGCACAGATGCATTCGCATCGCTTCGGCGGGGATGCCGGCGACGGCGCGATTGAGCGCCTCCATGCGCAGTTCAGCCGCCGCGCAGAATTGTTTGGTGCTGAGTTGGGCGAACTTCTTCTGGCCCCGCGCCATCGCCAGGTCGGGACAGTCAACTTGTAGAAGGAATCCGGCCTGATGCAGCTTTTCGTACTCGGTTTTCATCGCGTCGGCCAAGGCCATCAGATAGGCCTCATCGCTGGGATAGTGCTCGTTGTCGAGAAAATGGGCGATGACTCCGGGCGACGCGGTGCTCATGAAGGCTTCCTGGTAGGTCAAACCCGCAAGCGCCTGCTTGAAGTTGTCGATGTCCCGATCCAAATCGGCCAGCCCGGTGTATGCAACCGGTCCGTCGCATCCGCCCATCAGCGATCGCGCCGCGCCGCCCATTACCCGGTCCCGGTATTCGGGAACCGCCTCCAGGTCGGAGCAGGTAATCGGGGTCCCGGATCCACCGAAGCCGGTCATCCGCTCCTTGACGTAGGTGGCATAGCTGGTGCGCCCTTGTTCGCCGTCATTGACGATGTCTATTCCAGTCCGCGTTTGCGCGCGCACGACGTCCGCGACCGCCGACCGCACCTCGGCTTGGAAAGCCGGGGTTTCCTTGGTCCGCCACATGTTGCCGGCCATGATCAGGTCCAACAATTTCTTCGGTCGCGGCAGACTGCCGGTGTGAGTGGTCAAAATTCTCTGGGTGCTGCGCTTCATCTCTGCTCTCCTGCCGATGCGGTTAGGGCGAACAAGAGCGGCTTATCATACGTTGCGGACGCCGAAAAACGGATTGTGCAGGCACTTGTGTTCCGGGAGAATTTTGGACCATTGTAGAGCTGCCACTGAGGTGCATTATGACCCAACGATATGATGTGGTTGACGCTGACGCGCACGTCCTCGAGCCGCCTGACACCTGGAAAACGTACATCGATCCGAAATACCGCGAAAAAGCGCCACGGATGATCTACACCGATGACGGCGGGGAGATTTTCTATTTTTGCGATGAGTTTTCGCTCGGCACCCGCCATAAGACCTTGGGTGGCTGTGGCAGCATGGGGGCGCGCGAGGGCGAGGTGTCCAACGACATCAAGTATATTGAAGGCAGACAGGGCGGGTTCGATCCGCACGCCCGCATCCCGGATATGGATCGGGAAGGAGTCGACGCGGCGTTTCTGTACCCGACGTTGGGACTTTTTCTAAGCATCGTTGAGGACACCGCTCAGGCGGCGGCTAATTGCCGCGCCTACAACCGCTGGCTGGCGGAATATTGCGGCGCGTATCCGCAGCGGCTGTTCGGCACCGCCGCGCTGCCGCTGCAATCGGTCGAGACCGCCATCGAGGAAATGCGATACTGCGCCAAGGAGTTCGGTTTCAAGGCCGGATTTGTCCGGCCCAATCCCTACAATGGCCGTCCGCTGCATCACAAGGATTTCTACCCGTTGTGGGAAGAAGCCCAGGCGATGGGCTTCGGTATCGCAATCCACGGCGGCGGCGCACAGCCCAACCTGGGCGCCGACCGCTTCCCGAGCAAGGAAGGCTTTGCGGTGGAGCATTGCGTGGTTCACACCTTTGAGATGATGGCCGCGGCGGCCAGCTTCCTGATGTGCGGTATCTGCGACCGCTTCCCGCGGTTGCGGGTCGCGTTTCTCGAGGCCGGCGGCGGCTGGATGCTGGGCTGGCTTGACCGGATGGACCGCCACGTCGACGACAAGGGGATGAACGATACCGGGCTGAAGTGCCGCCCCAGCGAACTCTTCCAGCGCCAATGCTTCATCTCCTTCGAGCCCACGGAAAAAAGCCTCAAGGTGGTGGCTGATGCGATCGGACCAGAGCGAATCTTATGGGCGAGCGATTACCCCCATCACGACGGTTTCTGGGGCGCCGCCAAGATGATCAAGAAGATGAAACTAAAGCCAGACATCGAAGCCACGATATTGGCCGAGAGTGCCAAGCGATTCTACGAATTTAATTAAGAGGCGAAAAAATTGCGTTCGGAGTGTAATAACCCATTGGCGCAGAAGCCTTTTCTGTCCCCTCTCCTTATCCATGGAGAGGGCGAGGGAGAGGTCACACGCCCCGATTCACAGCACACGTTTCGCGGACAGCCACTTACATTTCGCGCTACAACTGCCCGGAATACTTTTCGCCTTGGGTGTACGAGCTAGCGGGGGAGAGGTTGCACACCCCGATCCACGGCACACGTTTCGCCCTCAACCACCGGCACTTCGCATAAGATCTGCATTGAACCCACGTTGCTGATAGATACTCTGCGCGCCGCCCATACTCAGCGACTCAAAACAAAGCGGTATCCGGCGTCGAAGGTTTGCCGCTCCAGCAGATGACCATGGCGTGTGAACCAAGCGCCGGAAGCGAGGTCAGCCTTCAGGCGCTCCACTCCGATGGCGATGCGGCTTCGATCGGCAACCGCAAAGGCGGACATCCCAGCCCGCACCTGCGGATCGAGGTAGAGTTCCGGACGCGCCCAGCCGACCGCGGCGAACAAGTCGACCAGGTCGCGCGGCAGTGCAAACGCCGTGACCGTGCTACGCAGTCCAGTCTCTTTCTCCACCATCGCCGCGACAGATTCGATCGGTTCAAACATCTCTTCATCGCCTTGACGGATATCCGGAAAGTAATCGTCCAACCAGAAATCCCGCACGGCTCGGGGTTCCCACGTAAACAGCACAATGGGTCCACCGCCAGTGGCCCGCCGCATCTCACGCAAGGCTTGCCGATGATCCGAAAAGTGGTGCAGGGCCAGGATGCATATCGTTCCGCTCACCTCAGCGTCCGTGAGCGGCAGCGCTTCAGCAAATCCCGGATGCCAAACGACAGATGGATGCGCAACCGCCTGCGCGCGCATCGCCGCCGACGGCTCGACCGCTATCACCTCATAGCCTGCTGCCGCGACGGCATTGCTGTAATTACCAGTTCCAGCGCCGACATCGACGACGCGGCTGCCAATCGGAAGCGCGAGCAACCCGATGACCTCCTTTACGATTCGCGCGTCGGCGCGCCGCGTCAGCGAATATCCAACCCCAATCTGATCGTATGAAGCCATCGGTTAAACGCATCTATCCACGGACGACGTAGCGATAATGCCGGCGGCGTGTTGCGTCAATCTTCGCGCAGCCGCGCGCGGCTGCCGGGGATCGGCGCTGATGCGGCGCGCGCGACGACGGATTGCGCATCGTAGGGGAAGTCTTCGAGATGCCGCGCGATGTCGGCCGGCGTGGCCTGGCTGCCTGGACGAGTCAAAGTGTTCACGACCAGCGCGACGAAGGGCACGAAGATGAAGATTGCGGACCACGCGATCGTTGGCGCGCCGATCACGAACGCCATAGTGATGCCGAAGCCGACGATTCCCAAATAGAGGCCGGGCCCGAGCAACCATCGCAGCGGCAACCGCGGCATCACGCCCGCCGGCTTGCTCTTGCTCCGCGCCAGCTGCCCATCGAGGAACTGGAACAGCGCCACCGACACCACCGCCACGAAGAACCACCCCAGGTAGTTGTTGATCGGCACGCCAAAGTGCGGACCTGGCGGGTCGTACCAGAAGATCCGGCCCAGGAACCAGCGGTCGCCGAGCACCGAGAGCGGGTCGATGACCAGGTCGATCATGACCATGAACATCGCGGCCATGATCCATACCCGCGGCGAGCGGCGGATTGCCCTGGTGTCGAGTAGGGTCAGATCGAAGCCGCGCCATGCTACCGGCGACGCCACCAACAGTGCGACCGTGTAACTGGCGAAGGACAGGAACGTGAATGACAGCGAGTCCATGAATGGCACGCCGAAAACCCAGATTTCGCGGCCCACGGTGACCGGGATGTAGTGATACAGTCCGAACGGAAAGCCGTTATGCACTGAACTCCATTCGCAAGCCAGCGCCACCGCGTAGGTGAGCACGGTGAAGATCGCCGTCGTGCGGAAACCGAAGTTTACGATCGACACCAACAGATAAACGCCCAGGAAGACGAACACGTATGACCGCAGCGCAATGGTTGAGAGGAGGAGATGCACGGCCGTGATTATACACGCTCCGCCATCGTTGTCAGTTGCCGCGGCCGGTAAGACCGGGGTTTAATCCGGAACGCTTATTGACACTGTCGATGGGATTTTTGTACTTTTTCTCCGCATCTTTCCCTTCGAGCGCGCGCCTGCTGGCGGACCCGAACACGGTGAGTCGAGAAGCGCCGCATGAAATACCTGGTCTTGATGTTGAAGAATCTGGGGCGCAGCAAGCGGCGCACGATTCTGACCGTTTCATCAATCGGGATTTCATTGTTCATTTTCGCGGTGCTGACCAGCGTCCCGGCAATCGCCGATAAGGCGGTGGCGGACACCGCGTCGACGGTGCGGTTGATCTGCCTTAACAAGGCGGGCTTAACCTATTTCATGCCCGAAGCCTACAAAAGAAAGATCGCGGCGGTTCCCCACGTCGAAGCGGTGGTCCCGCAGAGCTGGTTTGGGGGCATTTATCATGATGTGAACGACCAATTCCCTAACCTGGCGGTCGATCCCGATCAGATAGGGGTGGTTTGGCCGGATTGGAACATGTCAAAAGCCGCCATCGGCGATTTTCAGAAAACCCGGACAGCGGCGTTGGTGGGTCCCGGGACGATGAAGCGTTTTCACTTCCAGGTCGGCCAGCAAATCATGCTGCACAGCCCCCTCTATGGATTCAACCTGACTTTCAAGATCGTCGGCGTGACGGGGGGCAAGGCGCCCGCCAATTTCCTGATCTTTCGACGCGATTATCTGGAGCAGGCTTTGAAGCGCCCCGCGGTCGTGTCCGATTTCGTTGTGCGCGCCGATAGCTCAGATATGATTCCCGGTATAATCGCCGCGGTTGACAAGCAATTCGCCAATTCCTCGGCCGAGACCCTGACCGAAACTGACGCCGCCTTCATGGGCAGCTTGCTGGAGAGCTACCGCGGCCTATTCTGGTATTTTGAAATGCTGGGAGCGATCGTGGTGTTTACCATCGTCCTGGTGGCGGCAAACACCGCAGCGATGACGATTCGTGAGCGCCGCGGCGAAGTCGCCGTGATGCGCGCGATTGGCTTCAGCGCAGCGCGGGTGATGGCGCTGATGATCGGGGAGGCGGTAATCATCGGAGTCATCGGCGGTTTACTCGGAACCGCTGCCGCGCTGATCGTGCTCCGGCTGCTGTCGCACTATGCCGACGCGATTGGTTTGGTCGAAATGGGTTCGATTCCGGCCAGCGTCGTGATTAAGACGATGGGCGTTGCCATCGTTATTGGCTTCTTGAGCGCCTACTTCCCGGCCCGTTCAGCCGCGCGCCGCAATATCGTCGACGCGCTGCGAAACATCGCCTGAAGTCGGCTTTGAGCGCGAAAACACGGGTCAGGAACGAAGCTATCGCGAGGGGGCGGCGCCGGTGGTGCGATAGTAGGAAATTGCGTCGCTTAGTGCGGTATGAATCGGTCCGGGCTGGTAGCCCAGTTCGCGCTCGGCCTTGGCGTGATTGAAAAACATGATTTTGTGGGCCATCCGGACTTCGGTCACGCTGGCGCGCGGCGGCTTTTTGGTCAGCTTACGCGCGATCAAATCCGCACCCATCGCGAATCCCAGCGCGACGCGGTAGGGAATTTTGATTCGCGGCGCCGGCAGACCCGAAATCGCGGCAAGGCGCTCCAGTAGCTGCTGCAGAGTGAGATTTTCGCCGCCCAGGATGTATTTTTCGCCGATCTTGCCGTGCTCCGCGGCCAGCAGATGCCCGCGCGCGCAGTCGGCCACGTCCACCAGGTTGAGTCCGGTGTCCATAAAGGCCGGCATCCGCCGGTTGAGGAAATCCAGGATCACGCGCCCGGTCGGCGTGGGTTTGTAATCCAGCGCGCCGATCGGCGTGGACGGATTAACCACCACCACCGGCAGTCCTTCGCGCGCGGCGGCAAGAGCGGCCTGCTCGGCCAGGAACTTGGAGCGCTTGTAGGGACCGACCATGTCCGCCAGCTTCACCGGCGTGTCCTCGGTGCCCTGGGCGCCCTTGGGGACCCCCAACGCGCCGACGGTGCTGGTGTGGATCACGCGGGCGACATCATGACGGCGGGCGGCAGCCAGAACGTTCTGCGTCCCCTGCACGTTGGTTGCGTACATCGGCGCCTCATCCAGCACCCATAACCGATAGTCGGCGGCCACGTGGTAGATCTCATCGCATCCACGCGCCGCGCCGGCCACCGCTTCGGGTTCGCGCAGGTCGCCGGTGAGGTGTTCGCAATCGACGCCCGCCAGCGTGCGCACATCGGCTCCAGCTCTCAACAAAACGCGGACGTGGTCGCCGCGATCCACCAACGCCCGCACCACGTAGCATCCCACGAAGCCATTGCCACCTGTAACCAGCGACGTCCTGGCCATAAACGTTTTATTCCAGTACCGGGACCGGCGAGATACGTCCGACCCGCTTTTGGACGGCGGCGGCGGCCGCGCGCCCTGAAACCACGGCGCTCTCGATGGTCGCCGGCAAACCGGTTTGAATCCAGTCGCCGGCCAGGAACAGGTTAGTGATGGGCGTGGTGTTGGACGGCCGCAACTGGTGGGACTCGCAGTTGGGCGCGATGGTGGCCTGCTTCTCCTTGATCACCAGGGCCTTGATCAACTTGGCCTCGCGCGACGCCGGGATCATCCGATGGAGATCGTCCATCACCTGGTCGAGCAACTCCTCGTTGGAACGTTCGACCAGGGCCCGGGCGCCGCTGATGACAAAGCTCAGGTAGCCGCCCGGCTCGTCACCGTGATGATCGAAAATCACCCGCTTGTTGAATAGCCATTGCGTAGTGCTGCCGATAAATCCCACGAAGGCGCAATCGGTGACATCGCGGTCAAGCCAGACATGGACGCAGATGATCGGAGAAGGCTGAAGTTCCGCCAGGCTGGCGAAGAACTGTTCCGCCTGCATCTGCTCGGGCAGCATCGCCAGCAACGCGCCATGCGGGACCGCGACCACAAAGTTGGCCGCCTCCAGCTTGCGGCCGTCGCGCAAGCGCACGCATCCGACCGTATGGTCGCCGTCCATTTCCAGCGTTTCGACCGCCATTCGCGAGGCGACCATCCCACCGCGGGTCTGGATAAAATCTTCGGCGGCCTGGCAATAGAGGTCGCTCAGCCCGACCTTGGAGTAAACGAAGGCCGAATCGCGCCGGCGGCCGAAGAAGGCGCGCCCCCAGACCTCGGCCAGCAGCGCCGCCGAAGCTTTGTCGGGTTCCTCGTTGAGCGTGGCGATCGCCAGGGGATACCAGAAGCACTCGCACGCGTGGGCGGACTGCCCCAGGCTCTGGAGCATCGCGGCGACCGTGGTGGTTTCCAGCCGCTTGCGCCCCAACCGCTTCATCCCCATTATCCGCGCCCCGGCAATCAGCACCGACGAGCGCTCGCCCAGGCTCAGCAACCGATAGCGCATCAGCGCCGATACCATGTGCAGCGGACCCGGCAGCCGGCCGGCCCGCAGCCGCCCGCGCTTTCCATCCGGCGCGATCATTTCCATTTCGAGCCGGTCGCGAAATACCAGCTTGTCGTAGGTGCCGATTTTTTTGAGAAAGTCCAGCGTCTGGGTGTAGCAGCCCATCAGCACGTGCTGGCCGTTGTCGACCGAGTCCCCGCCTTCGGGATCGGTAAAGGAATAGGCGCGTCCGCCCAGCTTGGGCTTGCGCTCGAGCACCGCCACCCGGAAGCCCTTTTCGGCCAGCGCAACTCCCGCGCTGAGGCCGGCAAAACCGCCCCCAATTACCACCACGTCGCGCGGATCGGGCATTACGGTGCGATCAACTTCGGGCACGCCTCAACCTCCCGCTGGCCCAGGCGCGGCCAACCAAAAACATCTTATGCGGAGCCGACAACCGGAGCCTTCCATCCATCACACGATAGCGCGACTTCACAATCCGGCGCAGTAGGGCGCTGTAAATCAACCGCATCGCTTCCGCGGTGAGCAGGCTGGCGCGATCCTCCGCCGGCAGAGCCAGTTCGGCTTGATGGTAAAATTCCTGGGCCCGCTGGGCCTCGAATTCCATCAGCCGCTCGAACCGTTCGCTGTGCTGACCTGCCAGCATCTCCTCTTCCTTGACTCCGAAACTTTCCAGGTCTTCCAGAGGTAGATAGATGCGGCCGCGCTGGGCGTCCTCGCGCACGTCGCGGATAATATTGGTGAGCTGAAAGGCCAAGCCGAGGTTCTCCGCGTAGATGCGCGCGCGCGGATTACGATAGCCGAAGATCTCGATGCAGATAAGCCCCACCGCCGACGCGACCCGATAGCAGTACAGGCGCAGTTCGGTGAAGTTGGGATAACGCTTGCGCGTCAGATCCATCTCCACCCCGTCGATGATCTCATCGAAATAGCGCCGCGGGATCGAAAAGCGCCGGACGCTGTCAGACAGGGCGCGTGACACGGCGCGCGTGGGAACACCGCCATAAACCCGCTCCAGTTCTTCGCGCCATCGCTCCAGCAAGACCGCCGGTTCGCGCACCTGATCATCGTCGGCAATGTCATCGACGAAGCGGCAGAAGGCATAGGTCGCGTAAAGCGCGCGGCGGCGCTCCTCGGGCAGCAGTTTGAAGGCGTAATAAAAGTTCGACGACGATGCTCGGGTGATACTCGCGCAGTGGGCGAAATCCGCCGCCAGACTCGCCTGAAAGTCCGCCAGCCCGCCCATCTCATCAACCCGCTCAGACACCGACCCGGCCTCTTAATGCATCCCACCCTAACCGCACGTAGTCCAGCTTCTTAAGCCGCGGACGATTGCGGAAAACGTCATAGTCGATCCGCTCGATTGCGCGCAGAATCGCCAGCCCACCGCCCGCGAACATCAGTATATCGCGCCGCAGCCGCGGCCCGACCAATTCGTGTAACGCGGCGCCGGACCTGAGCAGTCCGCGCGCGAACTCCACCTCATGGCGCATCAGGGCGATGAATGCCGGGTTAACGATCCCCGCGCGCAACTCATCCGCGCTATAGCCGAAACTCGCGAGGTCCTGGCGCGGCAGATAGATTCGGCCTTTACCCAAATCAATCGCGATATCCTGCCAGAAGTTGGCCAGTTGCAAACCGGTGCAGACGCGATCCGACAGCTCCTGGCGCTCGGCGTCGCGGATCCCGAACAAATAGAGCACCAAACGCCCCACCGGGTTGGCCGAATAACGCGCATAGCCAAGCAAATCGTCGATCGTGTCGAAGCCCTTGAAATCGACGTCGGAGCGAAAGGCGCGCAGCAAATCGGCAAACGGCTGGCGTGGTATGTCGAAGCGGCGCACGGTGTCGGCCAAGGCGACGAACACCGGATGGCGCGGCTGGCCAGCGTAGGCCAGATCGAGCTCCTCCTCCCAGCCGTCGAGCTTGGCCAGGTCGTACTCCTCGTCGGCGAAATCGTCGGCAATGCGCGCATAGGCATAGATCGCATACATGTGCGGACGCATCGCACGCGGCATCAGCCACGAGGCGATAGTGAAGTTTTCGTAATGCGAACGCGCAATGCGAGCGCAGTAGTCGTAGGCCTGGTCGAGGTTTGGTGGAGCCCCCGTCTCAGTGACGGACGGTTCGACAATAGCGCGATTCAGGGCCATCGCCGGGGGTTCAAGCCGCCATCAGCTCCCGGGTCGCGGCACGCGCCCAGCTATCGGTTTCCAACACGTCCTCCAGGCTGCGCGCGGGACCTCCATGATGGCGCCCCATCACGGTTTCGATATGGCGGGGAATCTCGGGGAAGCGAATTTTGTTGGCCAGGAAGCCGGCCACCAGTTCTTCGTTGGCCGCGTTCAGACAGGCCGGCATCGTGCCGCCCGCCCGCAGCGCCTCGTAAGCCAGGCGCAGGCAGGGAAAGCGGCCGAAGTCCGGTTCTTCGAAAGTCAGCGTGCCGCATTCCACCAATGACAGTTGGCGCAAATGGTTCATCGGCAGACGGTCGGGAAAGGCCAGCGCGTAGGCGACCGGAATCGCCATGTCGGGAATCGCCATCTCGGCCAGCACCGAGCCGTCGATCATTTCGACCATCGAATGAATGATACTTTGTGGATGGATGACGATCGAGATTTGCGGCGCCTCCAGGCCAAACAGCCAGCGCGCCTCGATCACCTCCAGCCCCTTGTTCATCAGGGTGGCGGAGTCAATCGTAATTTTTGAGCCCATCTGCCAGGTCGGATGTTTGAGCGCGTCGGTCACCGTGATCGCCTCGAAGCGATCGGCCGCCAACGTGCGGAAGGGTCCGCCAGACGCGGTCAGGATGATTCGTTTAATGGCGGACCGCCGGTTGCCTTCGATGCATTGGAAGAGCGCGTTGTGCTCGCTGTCCACCGGCAGCAGCCGGACCTGGTTGCGCGCCGCCGCCCGCGTCACCACTTCGCCGGCGACGACCAGCACCTCTTTATTGGCAAACGCGATATCCTTGCCGGCCTCGATCGCGCGCAGCGTGGGACGCAGTCCCAACGCGCCGACCATCGCCGACATCACCAACTTGGCCTCGGAATACGTGGCCACCGCGATCGCGCCGTCCAGACCGGTGAGGATTTCAACCTTGTGATCACCAAGCAACGCCTTGAGCCGGCGGGCCGAATCGTCGTCGGCCACCGCCACCAGCTCCGGACGAAATTGCCGGATCTGCTGGGCCAAGCGCTCGACGTTGCGCCCCGCGCCCATGGCGCCGATCCTGAACTGGTCGCTGAAACGGCTGACCACGTCCAGCGTGGTCACGCCGACGGAACCGGTGGAACCTAAAACCGCGATCGTCTTCATCGCCAATCACCCCGCCGACTTTTCACTAATCCGCCGCCGGAACCGGCCCAGCGCCATCAACGGGAAGTAATGCGCATACAGGTGGTAGCGCAGGTAGAAATGATTGGGGAACCCGGTGCCGGTAAATTCCGCCTCGTCCCACGCCCCGTCCTCGTTCTGGCGCTCCAGCAGCCAGTCAACGCCGCGGGTGACGTTGTCGCTGATCTGCTCCTCGCCCGCCAGCAGACCAATCAGGGCCCAGGCGGTTTGGCTCGCGGTGCTGGCGCCACGGCCGCGCCAGGCGGAGTCCTGGTCGGACAGACAGCTCTCGCCCCAACCGGCGTCGGAGTTCTGATGGTCCTTAAGCCATTGCACTGCGCGGCGAATCCACGGCTCAGTCATATCGACGCCGATCGCGCGCAGGCCCGCCAGCGCGGAAAAGGTGCCGTAGATATAGTTGACGCCCCACCTTCCCCACCATGAACCGTCGCTCTCCTGGGCCTTCTTCAGCCAGGCGATCGCGCGGCGCGCCACCGGATGCTCGGCGCGATACCCCACCGCCGCCATCATCTCCAGCACGCGTCCGGTCAGGTCGGGGCAGGTCGGATCGGTCACCGCCTCGACGTCGGCAAACGGCAGGTTGTTGAGCCAGGCGGAATCGTTGTCGGCATCGAAGGCCGCGAAGCCGCCGTCGCGCGACTGCATTCCCATCACCCAGTTCGAGCCGGCCTTGATCGCGCGCTCCCTGGCCGCCGCATCGTCAAACGGGGTGCCGGCCAGCACGCACAAAATGACCGCGGAATCGTCCACGTCGGGATAGTTGTCGTTGTAGAATTCGAAGGCCCATCCGCCGGGTTCCAAATTAGGCCGCTTCACCGACCAGTCGCCGCGCTTGAAAATCTGATGGTCGATAAGCCAGCGCGCGGCCTTGCCCAGCGCCGGGTCCTGCGGGCTCACACCCGATTCCAGCAGCGCTTTGGCCGCCAAAGCGGTGTCCCAATTTGGCGACACGCAGGGCTGATAGAGCACCTTGTCGCCGAGATCCCAAATCAATTCGCGGCTGGCCTCGATCGCCTTCTTGAGTACCGGATGATCGGGCCGGTAGCCAAGTCCCTTGAGCGCCATCGCGCTGAGCAGATAGCAGGGCTCGATACCGCCCCACGAACCGTTGGCTTCCTGATGCTCCAGGATCCAGTTCTCGGCTACACTGATTGCTCGCGCGCGCAGGCTTTTGGGCGAGTGGCGGTTGTATGCGCGCAACCATCGATCGCTGAGATTAAGCATACCGCGCAGCGAGAATCGGCTTTTGGCCGGCGGCGGGCGAAACCTGGTAAAGTGCGGCGGCTCGATGTAAAGCTCCAGGATTCCGGCTTCGTAGCTTACCTTTACTACCGGCTTGGTGGCCTGCAGCAGCATCAGCCCAAACAGGGTGCCGCGCGCCCATGAGGACAGCTCGTAAACATTGACCGGAAACCAGTTGGGCAGCAACCCGAATTCAACCGGCACCGCGGTGGTGACTTCCCAGGGAACCTGGCCCAGAGCGGCCAGATAAAAGCGCGCCAGCGATCCGGCCTTAGGCACGCCGCCGCGCGCCAGCACCCAACGCCGCCCCTGCCCCATCTCCTCGTCACCCGCGCGCATCCCGGCCAGTTTCAGCGCGAAATAGGCCTCGATGGTGGTGGACAGGTAGCCTTCACCGCCGGGGAACAGGCTCCAGCTTCCGTCGGGTTGCTGGAGTTCGAGCAGCAGCTTTTTGAGCTTGGCCTCCAGTTCCGGGTCCACGCAGTCCATGAAATGGGTAAAGATGATGTACTCGGCATTCATCTCCGCGTTGGCTTCCAGCGGAGCCTGCCAGTAGCCCTCGGCCTTTTGCAACGCGATCAGCGACTGCTGGGCGTGGCTGATAACCTGGTCGAGCCGCAGGCCGAGTTGGCCGTTGGCGACCTCCGGCCGCTCTGGCAGCGCGCCTTCTATCTGAACCGTCTCACTCATTACCGATAATTCTCCTAACCCCGCGGCAACCGCCGATTCATCGAGCCAGCCGAGCCAGGCTCGCGCCGGCGCCATCGTCCGCCTCGGCCTGCCCCGGAATAATGGGAGCAACCCGCGGCTGCGCGGCAATCAGGGTATAATTGCGCACTTCAAAACTTCGCCCCGCTCCAGCAACTCGAACACTTCCGCCAAGTCGCTCAGGCGCCGGTGGCTATTGATAATCTTGTCCATCCCCAGTTTGCGGTCACGCAGCAGTTGGAATGAACGCCTGACGTCGGCGGGACGGAAGTGGAACGGCGCCATCAGGGTCAGGCTGTCATAATGCATCCGGCGGGTATCCAATTGCACGGAAGTTCCCGCCGCGCAACCGCCAAAAAAGACCACCCGGCCGCCGCGCCGTACACAGCCCAAAGCGTCTTCCCATCCCGAGACCTGACCGGTCGCCTCGATCACCAGATCGGGCCCGTAGCCGCCGTTGAGCGCGGCGGCCTTTTGCGCGAGGTCTTCATGACGGACATCAATCACCTGGTCGGCGCCCAACTCGGCGGCCCATCGCAAGCGCGTGTCGCCGCGCCCAGCAACCACCACCTGACGCACGCCCGCTCCCCTAAGCAACAGTTGATGGAGCATCCCGAAGGGCCCGGCGCCGAGAATCAGGCAGGTCTCGAACTTTTCGGGCCGCGCAATCGCCTGGGCGTGGACTACACACGACAGCGGTTCCAGCAGCGCCGCTTCCTCGAACGGCAAGCAGGCCGGCTTCTTGAAGGCGTTGCGGGCCACCACGTGGGCGGGCAGCAACAGGTAGTCGGCGTATGCGCCCATGACCATCGTATCGATAATCTGGGCGCACAAGTTCTCCTGGCCGCGCCCGCAGTAAAAGCACTTGCCGCACGGTGCCGTGGGCGCCGCCATCAGTTCATCGCCGGGCTTGAAGCGGTCCACGTCCGTGCCGACTTCGGCGACTACGCCCGAGAACTCATGTCCGAAAGGCATCGGAAACTTAAACAGCGGATGGCCGCGCAGGTAGAATTTCAGATCGGTGCCGCAACTGAGCGCGCACTTGACCTTGACCAGGATTTCACCGGGTCCCGGATGCTGCGGCTTGAGCGCGCGCATTTCGAAATGGCGCGGCTCCACCAGCACCACCTGGCGGGGTCCCTCCGGCATGGCGGTTCCATTCTTCACAGCGAACGCTCCACTACGAAGGCAGCCAACTGACGCAGCGGTTCGGCGCGCCGATCGAACGAGTCCAGCGCTGCGATCGCGCGCCGTTTGAGGTCGTGCGCGAAGGCGCGCGACTTCGCGACCCCGATCAGCGCCGGATAGGTGGCCTTGCCGTGCGCATCGTCCTTGTGCGTGCGCTTGCCCATCTGCTCGGCGGACGCTTCGACGTCCAGGAGGTCATCAATCACCTGAAAGGCGAGCCCCAAGGCTCGTCCATATTCGGTCAGGGCGTCAAGTTGGACGCGGTGGGCGCCGCCCAACATGCCGCCGCCCCGCACCGAAGCAAGGAACAGCGCCCCGGTCTTGCGCGCGTGGAGATATTCAAGCGTGGGCAGATCGGTCGCCTGGCCCTCGGACAGGATGTCGATGGCCTGTCCGATGACCATGCCGGGAGATCCGGCGGCCTCGGACAGTTCGGCGACCACATCGAGCACGACGGCCGCCGGCGCGCGATTGGCAGACGAGCGCACCAGCACTTTGAAGGCGTCGGTCAGCAGGCCGTCACCCGCCAGTGTCGCCATCGCTTCGCCATAGACCTTGTGGTTGGTGGGCCGGCCGCGCCGCAAATCGTCGTCGTCCATGCACGGCAAATCATCATGGATCAGCGAATAGGTATGAATCATCTCCAAGGCGCAGGCCAGGCCCAGTGCGTCAGCGGTCTCGCCGCCGACCGCTTCGCAGGCGGCCAGGGCAAGGATCGGACGCAATCGCTTGCCGCCAGCCAAAAGGCTGTAGCGCATCGCCTCAAGCAGGCGCGCTCCAGGACCAGGGACGGCGACCACGCTGCGGTCCAGCGCACCCTCCACGAACCCGGCACGCTCTTTAAGGTAGCGCTCGATATCGAATCCGGGCGCGGCATCGCCAGGTCTGTTAAAATCCTCAGCGGCCCTGCGGGCTGGGCCTGAAGTGGAACTTGGCATCAGTTATCCCAAGAACGAACAGCAAAATTCGAGTTCGGCTCGCCGCATGCGGATTCTGGACGCGGGGCCCAAATCAGGACACGTAATAGCGTACCATTTTCCACGAGTCTTTGAGGTTCTTGCCAAAGTCCAGGGCCACCGTGCCCTCGAAGCCGGAGTGCATTTTGCAGTCGCGGCAGCGGATGTCCTGCTTGGTCCGGTAAAAGTCCCAGTCGATGGCTTCGTGAAGGTCCTTGAAGGTCTGGTAATGGCCGTTGGTGATCAGGTAGCAAGGGCCCTTCCATCCACGGGGATTGCGCGTCACGGTAGTCCACGGGCTGCACAGCAAATCACGCTCTCCGGTCAGATATTCCAGATAGATCGGGGTATTGATAATCTTGTAATCGTCGGCGAGTTTTTTGACCCGCTGAAACTTGACCGGCATCTCATCGGACTTGAGGTAGATGTCGTTGGCGAGCACCTGGTAGTGATAGCCGGGGCTGAGCAGCATGCCGTCCACTTTGAGCGACGTCAGCAGCTTGACCATCTCTTCGATTTCGTCGGCGGTGGTTTCGCGGAAGATGGTGCTGTTGGTTTGCACCCAGTAGCCCTTCTCCTTCAGCAGCTTGACCATGCGGATGCAGGTGTCGAACACGCCCTGGCGATCGACCACCCGGTCATGGGTCTCGCGCATGCCGTCGATATGGATATTGAAACTAAGGTAGGGACTGGGCTCGACCTGCTTGATGAAGCGCTCGATCAGCAAGGCGTTGGTGCAGATCATGGTGTGCCGGCGGCGCTCGATAAGCCCCTTCGTCAACGGCACGATATGCTTGTACATCAGCGGTTCGCCACCGCAGATGGAGACCACCGGAGCGTCGGCTTCCTCGGCGGCGCCAAGCGCCTCCTCCAGTGGCATCTGGTCGCGGATGGTGTCCTTGTACTCGACGATCCGTCCGCAGCCAACGCAGGCAAGATTGCAGGCGTGCAGCGGTTCGAGCATCAGCACAATGGGAAAATGTTGCTTGCCGGCGCGCTTCATCCGTGACATGTAGCGCGCCAAATCGGTCATGAATCTAAGCCGCATGCGCATGAGGGCGCTTCTCCCTTCGCTATGGTTTCGGTTGAGTCGCGGCGCCTGGCTGCGAGCCCGCCTTTTCGAACAGCAGGCCATGGAGCATCGCGAGCGCGCCATCGAGGTTAAACGGCATCTCACCCGTGAAGAGCAAGTTGATCAGCAAGCCATTAAGCGCCGCCAATACAAAGTTCGCCAGCACATCAGGGGGCTCGGAGCGCGAGCTCAGCCCCTTTTCCTGGGCGAGGCGAATGCGGTCGGTCAGCAGTGCGGTATAGAGGTCGTAAAGCCGGCGAATCTGCTCGGTAAAAGCGTCGGGCATCTCTTCGCCATTCATGAAGCGGCGCAGGAAAAAGCTGACCGAACTGGCGTTTTCGCGCACGAAGTTCACATAGCCGGCAATCAGCTTCCGGATCTGCTCGCATTCGTCGAGCTTTTCGGATTCCTCAGCGAAGTCGATCACGTAAGGCTCCAACAGCTTGTTCAGGACTGCCAGGAAAAGCTCTTCCTTGGTCTTGAAGTGCCAGAAGATTAGCGCCTTGCTGACCTTTGCCTCACGCGCCACTTCGGACATCGAAGTCTCGTGAAAGCCGCGAGTGGCGAACAGTTGTATTGCCGCCTTTAGAATTTCGTCACGCGAATCCTGGGACTGAGTTTGCGGTCCCGCCGTTGCCATTTCTTCCAATTAGCCCGGCCGCTCTGACAATGCTAGTGCTCTCTGTCCGAAGCCGAGCCCCTTATTTTCATGGCGGAGTGCCGGCAATGCTCTCGCCGGATATCTGTCGACCTCCCGCTGCCTGGGAGCCAGCCTGCCGCCCATCCCTAACCCATCGGTCAATGGCACTTTTACGCGTCCGCTCCGGCAAGTCAAGAGCTTGGGAGCACAACCTCCACCGGAAGGTCCAGCGAGAGCCGATGGTGTTGGTGAACAGCTTACATAAAACGCTCGTTCGGATATTGCCGATCGCGGTAACGCGAGAAACTTTCTTCCGGCGCCGCAATCCAACGCGTATGCTGAATAGTGGAGTTTGTTGCTTCCTACCTCCGGACTCCGAAGTGGAACGAAAATCGCCGACCAGGGTTTGCCTGCAAAATGTCCCATCGGGAAAACATCGCTGCGCACCTGGAACAGATCAAGGGTCAGATTATTGTCCGCTGGCGGGAAGAGGCCCGGCGCGAACCGATGCATGCCAAAGCGCTCGAAGAGTCTGGACAACCGCCGCCTCGAGGACCATCTGCCGGCGCTTACTGAGAAGGTTATCCAACGCTTACGAGGGAGAACGGCCGCCGCGGACGTCGAGGAGCAGGGTCGCCTTCACGGGCAGCAGCGGCGGCACGACGGTTACACAGTGGTGGACGTGATGAAGGAGCTTAATCTGTATCGGCGCGTCCTGCTTGGCGCCGTCGACGAGGTTACCGCCCAGGACGCTCCACCGGCGGATATTGTACAGGCCCGTCGCGTGATACTGGAACAGGTCGATCGGAGCGTAAATGCGTCCGTGGAACAGTACACCACTCACGCTGAACAGGAGCGCAACCAGGCTCAGGAAGAGGCCCAGGATTTGCACGACCAGCGCGACCGGTTCCTGATGACGCTGTCGCACGAACTACGCAATCAGATCTCGCCGATTCTTTTGAACGTGCAACTCTTGAACGATTTCAAGCCGCCCGATCCGCGGATTCAACAGGCGGTGGCAAGAATCGGGCGCCAGGCCCTGCATCAATCCATTCTTATCGATGACCTGCTCGCCCTGAGCCGCTTTCAGTACGGCAGTCTGCATCTTAAACCGGAACTGATCGACCTGCGGGAGCCGGTCCGGCACGCATTTGAGACCTTCGAACCGGATTTGAAATTGAAGCGGCTGAAGCTTCATGCCGAACTTCCCCAGCGGCCCGTGATGGCGCAGGTTGACCGGACCCGGATCGCGCAAATCGTGATCAACCTGCTGGGCAACGCGGTCAAGTTCACCCCTTCTGAAGGTACCATCACGGTTCGGCTCGCGCGGGAAAATGACAGCGCAGTTCTAAGCGTAAAGGACAGTGGCATCGGCATCGCAAAGGAAGCACTGCCCAAGGTCTTCAACATGTTTTTTCAAGGCAAGGCATTGTTGAAGCAGGTCAACAGCGGACTCGGCGTCGGGCTGGCCTTGGCCAAGGCTCTGGTCGAGTTGCACGGCGGCACTATCGAGGCCCGTAGCGAGGGCGAGAATGTGGGCGCTGAGTTCCTTATCCGGCTTCCAGTTCCCAAGGATCTGCCGCAAGTGGATTCCGATCTCTCAAACAAAAGCGTGCTGCTGGTCGATGATAACCCCGATCAACTCGCCGGGCTCGCCGAGTTGCTGAGGATGCGCGGGTATAAAGTCATAGAAGCTGGAGACGGTTTTGAGGCGCTGCGTCTGGCGTCGGAGTTCAAGCCCGCTAGCTGCGTGATCGATATCGGGCTGCCGGGCATCGACGGGTACGAGGTTGCGCGCCGGCTGCGCGCTCTTCCCGAGACCCGCGCTTCCCGTTTGGTCGCGCTAACCGGGTACAACATACGCGACGAGCAGCAGCCCTTCAAAGATGCCGGTTTCGATCGCTATTTGCTCAAGCCCACCGAGGTTGACGAACTCGACCGGATTTTGTCAACCGAGTAGGGGCGCGGTTAAACCGCGCACCGTGATATCCCGCCGGGATCTCTTGATGAATCAATCAGTGATCGCGGCCAACGCAATCGGAGTCGCGCCGGCGGCGTCTGACACCTTGGCCGCGTTGAGTAGCGCCAGCGCGATGGCGGCTTCGCGCAGGTTTTGCTGCGCGATCGGACCTTGGGGCCCCTGCGCTATCGCACTTTCGAACTCCTCCGCGAGCCCGGCGAACCATCCGGGATGATAAGAGTTGTCCGGCTCCTCGACCACCGGCAGGACTTCGCTGATTCCCGATCGGCTCGACCACCGCACGCTACTCTCTTCGATTTCGATCATTCCCTCCAAACCGTAAAGCATCGCTGACGTGCGTCGCGTTGGGGCGCGCCAGGACAAATGGATGTAGCCCAAGGCACCGCCGGGGAAGGTCAAGCTCAGATCCGCGACTTCCTCGACGACGCCGGGAGGAAAGACGCCCAGCCGCGCCGCTACCGACAATGGCGCGCGCCCGCCCATCAGCCACTGCATCAGATAGAACGCGTGCCATCCGTGATCGATCAGGATTCCGCCGCCACCGATAACCGGGTCGATGCGCCACAGCGCACCTCCCGCCTGCCCGGTCCGCAGCCGCGACAGGGCGCAGTAACGCAACTCCCCCAGGCCTCCGGCACTGACCGCCTCAAAGGCGCGCCGGTACGTGGGTGAATACTTCCAGTTATGGACGCAGAACAGCACGCGGTCCTGAGCCGCGGCCAGCGAACGCAGGTCTGCAAAGTCCTTGGGATCGAGGCACAAGGGCTTCTCGACGATCACATGAGCGCCGGCTTCCAGGGCCGCGCGCGCCGCGCCCGCGTGATACGCCGGCGGACTGGCGACATCGACGAAGTCCGGCGCTTCGCCGTCGAGCAGCAGCTCAAGGTCCTCGTACACGCGGATATGTTTGATTGCGCGCAGTGCGGCCTGACGTCGCGCCGCGACCGGTTCATGAATCGCGACGATTTCGACGCCGGGCCGCTGGCGCCATCCGGGAAGGTGGCCCTGCTCGGCGACCTGTCCAAAGCCGGAAATTGCCCCGCGAAGTTTCAGGGAAGTAGTTCCTCAATCCGGTGACGAGCTGCGAGCCAACGCTGACAACTTGCTATCAATTCTGACTCCCTTTCCTTGCCCAGGAACCGTCGATAACTGTTTGCAGCTTGAAAGCCGGACGCCTGGCATTGGCGGGCGACGACCTGATTAATGCCCTCTCCCTCACCAAAGACGATCGATAACTGGCTGGTGCCGTGCAATGCAGCGGTATTCGTATGCAAAGGCCTGGGTTTGTACCCTCTCCCTTTATTAGTAAGGCAGAGGGTGAGGATTTCCGGACGCATCAAGAAACACCAAACGCACTGGCGCAGAAGTGATTCCGCATGCCTGACACATCGTTGCAGGCCCGCCTGCACCCTCTCCCTGGTCAGGGAGAGGGCATCAATCAAAGCCCTGCCAGGCAATTACAGGCCTCGAACCTTCAAGCTCGAGCACTTTATCGTCACCTCTCGGAGAAGGGGAGGGAGCAGAATCTCCGGGCTAGATCAGATACTTGCGCGCCAGGTCTTCGAGCTCGCGCTCCCAGGTCTTGGGCCCCAGCGCCATGCCGTCGCGGTAAATCGCCTCGGTGCCGACGACGATCCGATGGCATCCCGCCTCTTCATACTCGGCATAGGTCGCTTTGACCTCGGGGCGCTCGTAGGGCCGGAACATGGTGATGTCCATCTTGCTGAAATCGCGTCCGGCTTCCTGGCACATCTTCTTCAACGTCACCAGGTTCTCGGCCAGTTGCTTGGCCTTAATCCGCAGCGGCATCCATCCGTCACCGATCGTAACCACGTCCTTGAGCACCTTATCCGGCCCCTGCGCTCCCCCGTTGGCGCCAATCAGCACCGGCGGATGAGGTTTTTGTGCCGGCTTGGGGAAACTCTTGACCGCCGGGAACTTGATGTATTTGCCATCGAAACTGGACTCGGGTTTGGTCCACAGTTCCTTCATCGCGCGGATGCACTCGCGCGTGACCGCCCAGCGTTTGCGGAACTCCACTCCCATGATTTCGGTTTCGTCGGCCAGCCAGCCTGCGCCGATACCGAACATGAATCTGCCGCCGGAGAAGTAGTCAACCGTGGCGACTACTTTGGCCAGAACCAGGGGGTTGTGCTCGGGAACCAGGCAGATTCCGGTGATCAACTTGATCTTGCTGGTCACGCCCGCAGCGATGCCAAGCAGGACGAATGGATCGGGCATGCGCGAGTACCAGCCCGGAATCTCGCCCCCACCCGCAGGGTAAGGAGTTTTGTGCGCGACCGGAATAAATGCGTGTTCGGGAACGATGAGGGCGTCGAAGCCCAGGGCCTCGGCCTTGCGGAACACATCCACAGGTGGTGCGGTCAGATCACTTACAAACGCCGATACACCGACTTTCATCTCGATTTCCTCCAGTCTTCCTCAAGCACTGACTTCTCATAGCGCAAACACCGCCGTTCAGACCAACCCTTGCGTGCCATCCACGACGACCAGGCGCGAAAAATTCGGGGTGCGGTGCGGCGCTCAGCTGGTTTTGAAGAACTCTTCCGCATAGACGAAACGGCCCACACCCGCCGCACGAGCGCATTGCTCGTCCACATCCTGATCGCCCACCAGCGTTGATGCGGCCAGATCGACCCCGTGGACCGCCGCCAATTCCTGGACCATCCCGGGCGCCGGCTTGCGGCATCCGCATCCGTCTTCGGGGCCGTGCGGGCAGATTTCCCAGGCGGTCAGGATACCGCCGAGTTGGCGATCGAGTTCGGCAATCGCCGTCTCGACCTGTTCGCGGGTGAAGCGGCCGCGTTTGATGCCACGCTGGTTGGTAACGATGAAGATAAGATTGTCGCGCAGCGGACGGAGCTTTTCGGCGACTCCGGGGAGCAGTTCGATCTTGACCTTACCGCGCGCGTCGGCCGGGAGGTCGCGATTTTCATCGAGCTTCACCAAGGTGCCGCCCAAATCGCAAAACAGTCCAACATTTCCGGCATGATCCGCCATGATTCGAACTACTCCTCACGCCAATTGCAATGGTCGCGCACGTAGGTGAAAACCTCGTCGAGTATCGCCGCTCCGGCCTCCGCCTGCGCTTCCGTGATGACCAGCGGGGGATTGATCCGAATGCGCGGGAAATAGCTCATGGTCAGCAAGCCGCGCTTGAGCGCTTCCTTGAAGACCACCTCCATGATCCGGCGGCTCAGTTCGCGCCGGGTGTGGCGATCGCGCACCAGATCGATTCCGATCATCAGGCCGCGGCCGCGCACGTCGCCGACGAACTCGAACTTTTCCTTCAGCGCCAGCAGACGCGCGAGCAGGGTCGCGCCCACTGTGCGCGAATTTTCGACCAGATGCTCCTCCTGGATACTGCGCAGCGTCTGGCCCACCGCCACCGCGGCCAATGGATTGCCGCCGTAGCTGGATGATGACGCGCTGGGTTTGGAGAATGGTTTGGCTTGCGCCACCTCTTCTCTCAGCAGCACCCCCGACACCGGGAAGCCTGAGCCCATCCCCTTGCCAACGGTCATGATGTCGGGCTGCACGCCGGTATGCTCGACGCCCCACATCTTTCCGGTGCGCCCGAACCCGGTGATCATCTCGTCGGCAATCAGCACGGCGTCGTTTTCCCGGGCGATCTCCTTGACCGCGGGCAGGAACTCATCGGGCGGGATCACGTTGCCCGCAGTGCCCTGAAACGGCTCTATCAACACCGCGGCGATCGCGCCGCCCGAACTGTTCTTGATCTGCTTGCGGGCGAAGTCCACGCAAAACATGCCGCATTGCGGATATTCCAATTTGAATGGACAGCGGTAGCAGTCGGCGTAGGGCACCAGATGCTGGCCGCCTGGGAGGGGGCCATAGCCTTGCTTGGACTCGTCACCGATAAGGCCGATCACCCCACCGGTCTTGCCGTGGAAGCCGCCCCAAAAGCCAACCACCTCATGCTTGCCGGTAAAGGAGCGCGCCGCGCGCAAAGCCGCCTCGACCGCCTCGGCGCCGCCGCTGTAAAGGTGAAAACGTTTGAGCCCCGGCGGCGCCGCTTCGGCGATCGTCTTGAACGCGTCGGCCCGCTCGGGCGTAGCAAAGGTCCCGACCATCAGCCGTGCCGCCTGATCGGCCAAGGCCTTGGACAGCACCGGATGGCCATGGCCGAGGCTGGCTACCGCCACCCCGGCAAAGAAATCCAGGTAAACGTTACCGTCGACGTCAGTCAGGGTGGCGCCGTCACCATGATCGAAGGCGACTCCGGCCAGCGAGGAAATGCGCTGGCGTCCCGGAGCCAGATAGCGCTCCTCCTGGTCGAACACGGCGCGCGACTGCGGTCCGGGAACCTGGGTCTTAATCGAAGGAAGTTTGCTCTTCTTTTCTTTCATCAATGTAATCTGTCAGCGCCCTATCTCGTGGAGCGCATGGCCAGCAGGTCGAGCGTCCGGCGGGCGATGGCGGCGGCGGCCGGCGCCCTGACCAGCTCAAAGCTGGGCCAATCGTTAAAGTCCACCAGTTTGAATTGTTCACGCTCGATTATTGCGTCACCGCCCCACACTTCCAATCCCAACGCGGCGGCAGCGGACTGCGCCGCGCGATGCAGTCGCGTACGCGTCGCCGCGTTGACGCCGTCTGCGTCGGCGACGCTGAAATAGTCCGTGTCCGTCACGCCATAAAACTTGACCACCCTGCCCTCCACCTCCTGCTGCAGATAGGCAAGGTTGATACCCCTGGCGGCGAAGTCCTCGAGGATCGGCACGAGTGCTTCGTGGTTGGCGGCGCGGCGCACGTCGCCGGCCGACAGCGCGTGCAAGTCGCCACGCTTGACGTAGATTCCCCGACGCGGATCAAGCGCGCCCAGTGCGCCAAGATCAACCGCCGCGGAGGTCTCGACCAGGATTCCTTCGGGAACCGGCACCGCCGCCTCCTTCAGGACCCGTCCCAAGCGGTCACGGTAACATGAGCGGATCGCCTGGGGCGAATTGATCACCAGCGCACCGGCCGCCTGCTCCTGAGCCAAGCGCCGCAGGGCCTCCTCGCTCTGGCACATCGCCATGATCAGGGCGCAATCTGGACCATCATAGGCGATCAACTCCGCCGGATTGACGGCTGCCGTGCTGATACCATGTTCGGACAGCCGCGCCAGCACCAGGTCCAGGATAGCGGCGTCGGCGCCGACCTTGCCGGGGGAGAATTCGCTTTCCCGATATACGCCCAGCGCGTGGACCATCACACGTCACCTTTGCCGGGGCGCGCCGCGCGATGCTCCCGCTCCAGCATCCGGCGCGCCGCGTCGAGGTCCGCGGCGACGTCGATATCAACCACGCCGCTCAACTCGATCGCGTGGAGACGAACGCCCCATTCAACCAGTCCGCCAAGGAATTGCCGCAGCGCCGACAGCTTCAACTCACGCGCCCGGGTGCGAAAGGCAAAAATCGAGGTGGGAAGAAAATAGACCCCTGCGGTCACCAGTGAAGACTGCTCCACCCCGACCTTGCGTATCACGCCGCCAGGTTCGACCTCGATAAACAGTGGGCGTTCGTCACCGCGCCATCGCACAACAGCCAGGGCGCCATCGGCCGCACTATCCGACTCTGACCCGGTCCGCGCAACCGCCTGCTGCGCGAAACGCTTCATTTCACCGCGGGCCAGAACCGCGTCAACCGTGGCGGCAAGAAACCCACGACCGGTCAGATGATCGGCAAGTTGAAACAGGGTCTCCATCGAATTGGGAGTGTCACGCACTACCAGCTTGAGTTGGCTGGGGAGGAGGATTGCGTCGCGCTCGATCAGCGATGCGGTTTCGGAGTTGACCACCGCGATAACGCGCTCAACTCCGGCTTCCAGCAGGGCGCGGGTCTGGCGCAGCAATAACGGTTCGTCGTCGAGCTTGACCAGCGGCTTGGGCAGATCGGGCCCTTGAGCCCGCAACCGCTCACCGTGCCCCGCCGCCAGAATCGCTCCTTCAATCCGATCCAAGACAAATCTCAACTAATTGATGAAGGTCGTGCACCACAAAGTCGGCGCCACGCTCCAAGGCCGCAGTGTACTCTACGGACTCAGGCGCTAACCACACGGTACGCAACCCGAGCTGGTGCGCCGGAATGCAATCCTTGCCCAGGGAGTCGCCGATCATCGCGGTCTCATACGGACGGGCATCCATCCGCGCAAGTGCCGCCAGGTAAATCGCCGGGTCCGGCTTGAAGACGCCGACCCGTGAAGAGTCGATTGCCGCCTGGACGAAAGGCGCCAGGCCCGCTTCTTCCAGGACCGCCTGGAGATTGCCATAAAAATTCGACACCACGCCGATCTTGAAGCTCGATGCCAGCTTAGACAGCGTCGCCCGGCTGTGCTTGAAACCGGCCGCGCTCCCGGCGCAAAAACCGCCCGCTATCAGTCCCGCGGCGTCGCGAAGAGTCGGCGGCACCCGATCCGGCAGATGTTCGAGAAGATAGTCGATTTGCCAGTTCACGAGTTCGTCAAGGAGCTGGCGCAGCCCATAGGCGTAAATGCGCTCGCCGGCCTGATAACCGCGGCGGGTGGCGTAGGAGAAGGCCGGGTCGAGCTCCTCGCGGGTCAGGTCGAGTCCTGCGGCCTGGCGATAAAGAGTCAGAAACCGGTCAAGCCAATGCGCCGCCGGCAAGTCGAGAGTGCCTCCGAAATCGAACAGCAGCGTGCCGATCTTTTTCCACGAAATTCGCACGTAAACCAGGACCTCAACAAGGCGTCGCCAATGCGATCAGAATTTACGGATGAGATGCGGTCGAAGCCAGTTCCACTTTAAAACTATTTTTGCGGCGGCACGTGCTTGGCTCACCGCAGTTCCGACGGCGCTTGGTCGCGCCGGAAAATACCATTGTTTTGAAGGGTAAATCAGGGGTATCTTGCCTTGCCTGACCGATTGGTCTAGTACATTGCCCTGAGCCGACCTGAAAAAAGAAAGTGATTTTGGATTCCAGTTCAGCCAGCCAGGAAAAGGCCCCCGTAGTGTTGATCGACGCTCCCAGCCGTGGCGCAGACCTGATTTTTGGGCGCCCGCTGCTGGAACGAATGATCAGGGTGTGCGAGCGCGCCGGGGTCGCCAACTTCTTCCTGAAATGCCCAACCCAGGAGCAGACGCGGTATAGTGCTGCTTTGGGCCGGTTCGCCGGCGACCCGCGGGTGCATTTTGTCGGCTCGTTCGATGAAGTCAAAAACCATCTGAACGGGTCGTCCGACTCCGGCCAGGGAGTCGCGCTCAAAGGGAACATCGTCTTTTCTCTTTCGCAGTTGCGCGACCTGCTCACGCAACAGGCGAACAGCGCGGCCGAGGTAATCAAACTTCCCAGTGCCAACGGGGATCCGGCAGCGTCGGTGTCAGTTGGACCGCTAAGCGATTTGGTGGGCGCCGATGGCCGGCAACCGGGAGCGAACGTTTTCAGCCGGCTCGACGGGCTCCCATTCGCGCTCAATGGGCATCCCGAAGACTGTCAAACCGCGGAACTCGCGATTGCCAGCACCTTGCGCCATGATACCGCCCGTACCGACGGCCTGATGGCGCGGATTTTCGACCGCAAGCTCTCGTGGCGGCTCAGCTACCGGTTAGCCAATACCTCAATTATGCCCAACCAGGTGACGCTGGCTAACACCGCCCTGGGCTTCCTGATCGCCTGGATGTTCGCGCAACAGCCCAGCTATTGGATTCCCTTACTGGCGGCGGCGCTGTTCGTAATCTCAATCACGATCGACGGCGTTGACGGGGAACTGGCCCGGCTCAAGTTGGCGGAGACCAAGGCGGGGGCGCGGCTGGACGCGATCACCGACAACATCGTCCATATCGCGATTTTTCTCGGAATCGGCCTCGGCAGTTATCGCGTCGCGCACAATCCCGCCTACGTCTATGTCTTAATCGCGTTTTTGCTCGGATTCGGATGTTGCGCAATTTCGGTCAATCGGGCGATGAGCGTTTCGGCGCAGGGGGCGGAGACTTTCATCCGCAAAGTCGATCGCATGACCGGACGCGATTTCGCGTACCTGGTGTTGTTTTTGGCACTGATTAATCGGCTGCACTATTTCATAATCGGCGCGGCAATTGGCACTTATCTCTTCGCGGGTGGGTTGTGGTGGTTAACCAACAAGTGGACCCGCGAGAACGCCGCGCTTCTAACCGGTGGGGATCGGCTTGCGGAGGGCCTATGAAAAAGCCACGTATCCTTCTCATTCAACCGACAACGGTTCATCTCGACGGCACGCCACATAAGACCCGCTGGCGGCTGATCATGGGGCTGATGATCCCGCTGGTCGCGGGTCTGACCCCCGACGACTTCGACGTCACCCTGTGCGATGAGCGGCTGGAGGACGTCGATTTCGACGCAGGCTGGGACCTGGTCGGAATGACGACCACGATCGGCGCCTCGTTGCGCGCCTATCAACTGGGCGATGAGTTCCGCAAACGCGGCGTCCCGGTGGTCTTCGGCGGGTTTCATGCCACGCTCCAAACCGAGGAGGCGCTCAAACACTGCGACGCGGTGATCCAGGGCGAAGCCGACCTGGTATGGGAACCGCTGCTGCGCGACTGGCAGGACGGCAAGCTCAAGCAGGTGTACAAAGCCGACAAGCTGCACGACCTCAAGAACCTGCCGCGTCCGCGCCACGAACTGCTCAAACTCAACCGCTACCTGTTCAAGGCGGTTCCGATCCAGGCCAGCCGCGGATGCCCCTATCGATGCTCATTCTGCGAGATTCCGGTGTTCTATGAGGGCGCTTACCGGACGCGGCCGATCGAGGACATCGTCGAGGAAATCAAGCAGGTCGTCAAAATTACCGGCATCCGCCGGTTCCAGTTTATCGACGACCAGATCACCGGCAAGCATAAGTTCGCGCGCGAACTGTTCCGCGCCCTGGAGCCGCTGAATATCCGCTTCGCATGCCTGTGGACAATCAATTCCAACCACGACGACGAACTGCTCGATTTGGCGGCCAAGGCCGGCATTTTCCATGTCAACATCGGGGTGGAATCGATCAGCCAGGACAGCCTGCTGTCGATGAACAAGATCCAGAACCACGCCAATCAGTATAAGAAGCTGCTCGAGAAGATGCGCAAGTACGGCATCTACTACTCGCTCAACTTCCTGTTTGGCCTGGAAAACGACCATCCCCAGATTTTCGACGACACCCTCAAGTTCCTCCACGAGGTCAAGGCCCCCGAAGCGTTCTTCAACACAGTGACCCCGCGCAAAGGCACGCCGATGCGCACGCAGTTGGAAGACGAGGGCCGCGTGATCATCCCCGACGCGGACATGTACACCAATAACTTCCGCTGCATGTTCGTGCCCAAGAATCTCTCACCGATGGAAGTCGAAGAGGGCGTGTGGCGCTGCACCACCGAGTTCTACTCGCTCAAGTCGATGTTCAAGCGCCTGCTGATGCCGCCCGGGCCATTCACCTGGCAGGGCCTGACCGAGAACATGCTCTTCTACTTTGGGGCCAAGCGGCGCATCGACCCGGTCGATTATTATTAAGCCGTCTGAGCCGATTCTCTCCCGGTCTTTTTTCCTCTCCCACATTGGTTCGTGGGAGAGGTTTTTTTGGTCGCGAAAGCTCGCTCCGGTCCTGCCCTTCCCGATTCTCGGGCGGGAGAAGAAGGCCAGGGACCTCGCCTCCCCATCCTGCTGATTCGCCAAGCAACCGATATGCTATAGTGCGTGGCGACGCCGGTTGATGTGGCGTCTCCAGGATTATGCGCGCGGTTGCCGTTTTGCCGGTGGCGCGACCGGAGTGACGATGGGCGCCCACGATTTGCGCAAATGGTCTTTACTCATTGTGGCTTTGGTCCTTTCCGCTTGCGGAATTGCATGGCCGCCGCTGAAGGAAACTCCCAAGGTCGTACCCACCCCGATTGATGGCGAGTTTTCGGTGGTGACGCAGGCCGAACATCCAGTCGGGGACCTGATTCCGGTTTACGTTTCAATCGCCAACGGCACCGATGAAGGCCGGACGGTCCATCCGAGCCAGGTCTTTGCGCTCAACGAGTACGGTCAAAGAGTCGCTCCGGTTCCACCAACCGAAGCGGCGCGCCAGGCGGGTAACGCAGGCGCGCTGAAGGCCGCCTTGGCGAGTTCCGCCGCCGGTGGAGCGGCTGAAGGAGCATTCGGCGCGGCAGTTGGGGCGCTCGCCGGTCTCGCCTTGGGCGGAGTGGGTCCGGGGGCTGCCGTGGGAGGTGCGGTGGGCGCCGCTCAAGGCGCATTGTGGAGCGCTCCGATGGGCCAGGCACAAGCGCAAGGCCAGGCCAATGCGCAAATCCAGGGGCTGGCACTGGGCGACAGCGAAGTGCGCAAGGACTTCACCATCAGCGGCTATGTCTTCTTCCCCAAGGGCGCCTACAAAAACGTGGAGATGCTGGTGGTCAACAACGAGACCGGCTCGACCGAGACCGTAACCCTGCCCTGGCGCTGAGCCGGCCTGTGAGTCAGTTCTCTTTTCTTCTGGCACAGGCTTGCAGCCTCTGATTTTGGACCTTTCAGATTCAGACCTTTCCGATCAAATCGCGCTGCGACGCTTGGATGAACTCCAGCACCCCGGCCTCGTCGCGGGCGCGTGTGAACAGCACGATGCGATTGATGCCCAGGCCGGCAAACTGCTTCGCCACTTCCAAATCCACCTTGCCCTTGGGCGTCACACTAATTTCGATTTGGTCAAAGGACCGGCCAAATCGCTCGCAGGCCTTTTTGATTCCATCGATATAGCCGGCGGTCCGATCGCGATCGAGCCCGAAGCCAAACCAGCCGTCGCCCAGGCGCGCCGTGCGGCTGAAGGCATACACCGAGTTGCCGCCGAAGATGATCGGCGGACAAGGTTTCTGCACCGGACGCGGCTCCGCGCGCACGCCCGCAAAGGATACATAGCGGCCCTGGTACTCGGACTTCTCCATCGTCCAGATCGCCCTCATCGCACCGACATATTCCTCGGCGCGTTTGCCCTTGTGATCGAACGGCACGCCGAGCGCGTTGTACTCCACTTCCAGCGAGCCGATGCCGAATCCGCAAATCAGGCGCCCGCCCGAGACCACATCGACTGAGGCCAGCTCCTTGGCCAACACCAGCGGATTGCGCTGCGGCAGAATTATGATGCCGGTGGCAAGCTTGATCGTGCGCGTATGGCCCGCCACGAAGGCCAGGGCTACGGCGGAATCGACAAACGGCACCTCCGGCGGCATCGGCGAGGGTGGCGTTTGAGGGTCAGCCAGCACGATATGCTCGCCGGTCCAAAGGCTGTCGAAGCCCGCATCCTCGGCGGCGCGCGCGACCCGGGCCGCAGTCGCCGGATGGTCGCAGGGCCGCATGTTGATTCCGAATAATCCGAACTTCATGGCTCTGCCACTAACACGAAATCGCGCCGGCTTAAACTCGTGCCGGTCTTTCCCCACGACCAAGGATGACCGTCTGGAAAGGCTGCGCCACATCCGGAAAATCCGATCCCGTGGGACAGACATTTCAGCCGGTCATGCCATTTTATGCGCTTTGCCTTGGGGACTCTGTCGACAACTGCGCGGCTTTGGGTTTGATCACGCTGCCGGGCCGTACCCATAATGGCGCTGAAGTCCGAGGAGCCGGGAGACGCATCAGTGAAGAGGCGAGCCGACCTGCGCTACGAGCGCAAACTGTGGCAGAGCGGAACCCCAGCGGTGGCCGGAGTGGATGAGGCGGGCGTGGGTCCGATGGCCGGTCCGGTGGTCGCAGCGGCGGTGATTTTCTCACCCGAAACCTTCATCAAAGGAGTCCACGACTCCAAGCAGGTTCCCGCCCCCAAGCGTGAGGAACTCTACGAGGCGATCACCGCACGCGCGCTCGCGTTCGCAATCGGGGTGGCCGAAGTCGACGAAATCGACCGCCTGAACATCTACCATGCGACGCTTGCCGCCAGCCTGAGAGCGGTTGAGGGGCTGGGCCTGAAACCTGGGCATGTGCTGGTGGACGGACGCCGGTTGCGGGCGTTGACCATACCGCAGACCCATATCGTGGGCGGCGACCGTAAAAGCTTCTGCATCGCCGCCGCCTCCATCATCGCCAAGGTGACGCGGGATCGGCTCATGTGCGCGTACGACGAGCGCTATCCAGGCTACGGCTTTGCGCGTCACAAGGGCTACTGCACGGCGGAGCATTTCGAGGCGATCGGGCGCCTGGGGCCATCGCCGATCCATCGCACCTCGTTCGCGCCAGTCAGCGCCGCGGCGCAGCTCAACTTGAGGTTCATCTGAACCCGCACGCTGGCCGTAGCGGCTTGTTTGCACAATCGCGACTGGTTTTTTTGGACGCCGCAGGATTTAACCGGCGCGCTCTACAATCGGGGGCCGGGGTCGCGATACAATGGATAGCGTTGGCGGCGGGATGCTTCCTGCACAAAAATGAGTGGTTCCTGGAAAATCCCGCCAGCCCGCTGGTTTGAGTGCGACTGACGAAAGGAGCAACGAGTGGCGAACAACCGCTACGACCTGGCAGTTATCGGAACCGGACCCGGGGGCTATGAGGCGGCCATTCGCGCCAGCCAGCTCAAAATGCGGGTCTGCGCGATCGAGCGCGACCGCCCCGGCGGCGTATGCCTCAACTGGGGATGCATCCCGTCCAAATCGCTGCTCAATTCCGCCGAGACCATGGAGTTGATCAGGGGCGCCGGCAAGGAGCATGGGATCCAGACCGGCGAAGTGAGTTTCGACTTCAAGCGCGTGATCCAGCGCAGCCGCGAGGCCGCCGACAAGCTCTCGCGCGGAGTCCGCTTTCTGTTTCGCAAGAACAATATCGATCTGTTTGAGGCCAGCGCGGCCTTCGCCGGTCCGCAGACGCTGAATCTCTCACGCAGCGACGGTAAGCCGCCGGCCGCGCCCACCCTCGAGGCCGAGCGGATCCTGATCGCGACCGGGTCCCGCGAGCGGCTCTTCCCCGGCATGACCATCGGCGATGGAATGCTGACCAGCCACGAAGCCCTGGTTTACGACCAGCTTCCGGAAAGCGTCGCGGTAATCGGCGCCGGCGCCGTGGGGCTGGAGTTCGCCTATTTTTATCAAGCCTTCGGCGCCAAGGTCACGGTCATCGAACTGGAACAGCAGATGCTGCCCGGGTGCGACGCCGAGGTCGCCGAAGAACTGCGCCGCGCCTTTCTCAAGCGCAAGGTCGAGGTGCTGCTCGGCCACGGCTACAAATCGGCCGCGCGCCGCGGCGATCGATGGATCGTGACCCTCGACCACGGCGGCCAGAGCAAAACCGTTGAAGCCGAACTGGTGCTGGTCGCGGTCGGCCGCTTACCCAACAGCGAAGGCCTGGGCCTGGACCGGATCGGAGTCGAACTCGAACGAGGCGGATTCATCAAAGTCAACGATTCGTTCCGCACCACCCACGAGAGCATTTATGCGATCGGCGACGTGATCCGGCCGCCGTTGCTGGCGCATAAGGCGTCTGGCGAAGGTATCGCCGCGGTTGAGATCATGGCCGGAGAGCGCGAGCCCGGCTTCGACCTGACGAACGTCCCGGCCTGCGTCTATTGCGAGCCCGAAGTCGCCACGATCGGGATGACCGAGGCCGCGGCCAAGGCCGCCGGAATCGAGGTGAAGGTCGGCAAATTTCCCTTCCGCGCCAACGGCAAAGCGGTCGCCGTCAATCATGTCGAAGGCTTCGTAAAGCTGGTGGCCGGCAAGAAATATGGTGAAGTGCTCGGATGCCAGATCATCGGACATGGCGCAACCGACATGATCGCCGAGGTCGCGCTGGGCAAGACCCTGGAGGCCACCACGCTCGAATTCGGCCGCACCTCCCATCCGCATCCCACGATTTCCGAGGCGATCATGGAGGCGGCGCTCGCCGCCGACGGCGAGGCGATCAACTTCTGAGCGCGGACGAAGCGATGAGTTGGCCAGATGGACGCTAGGACAACGCTGGGGACGGCCTGGCTCGGTACGGTTGAGTATGAGCCGGCACTGCGCCTTCAGGACGCGATGGTCGAGGCTCGCCAATCAGGAGCAATCTGCGACACATTGTTGCTGCTGGAGCATCCGCACGTCTATACGCTGGGACGCGGCGCCGCGGAGCGCTTCGTGGTGGCGCCGCCAGCGGGCGTCCCGATTTACCGAGTTTCACGCGGCGGGCAGGTTACCTATCACGGCCCCGGGCAATTGATCGCCTATCCGATCCTGAAGCTGGACGGCCCCGCCCGCGACATCCACGCCTATTTGCGGGCGCTGGAAGACGTAATCATCCGGACCCTGAGCGCTTGCGCAATCGGCGCGCAGCGCCGCATCGGACTGACCGGTGCCTGGGTGGGGCAGCGCAAGATCGCGTCGATTGGGGTCGGCATCCGGCGCTGGACCACCCTGCATGGGCTGGCGCTCAACGTAAACCCCGACCTCAGTTTCTTCGATCACATTGTGCCGTGCGGCATCGAGGGCTGCGCGATGACCTCGATCGCGGGGGAAGGCCGCACAGGTGACAACCGCGGACGCGGCGCGATTGTTGACCAGCCAATTCGCGGCGGTATTCGGTTATCAATCCCGCAAGACGGTAAACTCAACCGAGCTTTGGAGTATACTCAATTCGTCCGCGCCTGAGATTGAGGCTGACCGTGGCTGAAAGAAGACATCCCGACTGGATCAAGGTCCGTGCTCCGACCTCGCCGGAGTTCTTCAAGACCAAGGAACTGCTCAAGCAGATGCGTCTGCACACGGTGTGTCAGGAGGCGTGCTGCCCGAATATCAGCGAATGCTTTTCCCATCGCACGGCCACTTTCATGCTGATGGGTGACGTGTGCACACGCAACTGCCCGTACTGCGCCGTGGCGCATGGCAAGGCGCGGACGCTGGACCCGCAGGAACCGTTGCGCGTCGCGCAAGCGGCGGCGCAACTCGGCCTTGCCCATGTGGTGGTCACCTCGGTCGATCGCGATGATCTGGCCGACGGCGGCGCCGCCCACTTCGCCGCGACCGCCCGCGCAATCAAGCAACTCGCCCCCGCCACCCGCGTCGAAGTGCTGGTGCCCGACTTTCAAGGCGTGCATGCGAGCGTTGAAGAAGTCGTGCGGGCTCCAGTGGATATCTACAACCACAATATCGAAACGGTGCCGCGGCTGTACAAAATCGCGCGCCCCGGCGGGCGCTACCCGCGCTCATTGGAGGTGCTGCGCCACGCCAAGGACACGGCGCGCGGACTGTCCCGCGGCCTGCTCACCAAGGCCGGTATCATGCTTGGCCTGGGTGAAGAGATCGACGAAGTGATGGCGGTGCTCAGCGACCTGCGCGAGGTCGAATGCGACATCATCACGCTGGGCCAGTACCTCAGGCCGTCCAAGGAGCATCTCGAAGTGGTCCGCTACGTGCCGCCGGCGGAGTTCGCCCAACTGCGCGAACGCGCGATGGCGCTGGGTTTTCGTCACGTCGAATCCGGCCCGTTGGTCCGCAGCTCCTACCACGCCTGGGAGCACGTCAATTAGCCGCAAAGCGAAAATCATTGAACCTGTTTACCGCACAAACGCATTGGGGCAGAGGCTTCTTCTGTCAAAGCGGGAATAGTTTGACGGGTCAGGAGCACATGCGCATTGGGGCAGAGGCTCTTTGCTGTCATCTCTCTTTATCCTAGCCCTAAAAGCGAAAATAACTATACGTCCTGAGCGCACGAACACATTGGCGCAGAGCGCCTTTCTGTCCCCTCTCCTTATCTTAGGAGAGGGCGAGGGAGAGGTTACACGCTACGACCCTTGATACACATTTCGCCCTCGGCCCGGCATTTCGCCAACAATCTACCTGAATTATTTTCGCTTCAGGGTTAGGTTTCTGGTTCTTTTTCTATTCCCTCCCCTTGTGAGAGTGTCGATAAACTCCACAACCAACCTCGCCCGCGGCTGCGGACTTGGGTACCGCAGGCGCACGCCGGGAGAGGTCGGCGCGCGATTTGCGCCAGCAAGTCGCGTGACGGGTGAGGGTGCAGGCGGGCTGCAACTGTGTTACGCTACGACCATTCTCCTTCTGCGCCAATGCGTTTGGCGTTACTTGATGCGTCCAGAAACCCTCCCCTCACCTCTCCCTTATAAATAAAGGGAGAGGTGCAATCCCAAGTCTCTTGATGTTACTAATACCGCTGCACTGAGCGGCACCAGCAATTTGTCGACAGTCGCCCTGTGAGACATTCGAAAAATTGTTTGCGGCTTGAAAGTCCGATGCAAATAATTGCCTTACCAGGATCTGATTGATAGTCTCTCCCCGACCGAGGAGAGGGTCGGGCGCGGGTGGAGAGTGCTGGCGGGCCTGCAGATGCGTGACGCATGCAGGATCTCCTTGTGCCCCAGCGTGTTTGATCTTACTTGAGGTGTATCAGGACTCTCATCACCTGCCACCACTGAACAGTGGTAGAGGGAAGACGCGCACCTCCTCTTAATAATAGGATTGCCCGCTCGGGGTCATCGCCCTTAGCTCGCTTCTTGACACTCTCCATATCCGATCAGGGAAGGGAACAGAATTTAGTCGGCGCGCGGATAAGAAATCTCACTTTCTGAAAATTTAGTGTAAACGATCTGGCGCGCGGCTACGTCTGAAGTCCGAGCGTTTTTCGGTACGCCGGCTACGAATGCTCGGGCCTCCATTTCCTGATCATTCAGGGCGCGGATTCATAGCGAGAACTGCGCGGTAAGCTGGCGTAATCAATCCTTCAGATGGAATAGACCGGTTGCGACTTAATTTCTTCTAAGCTAGCGCAACTGGTCTTTACCATCATTAACAACCCCTGAAGGGAGACTCAGTGCATGTCTAAACCGATACTCGCGGCTTGTTTCGCAACTGTTCTGATAATGGCGGATACGGCCCACGCCGGTCCGGCCAATCGCCACCGGCTATCCCACCCGGTTCCGGTGAACTTAAGTGGTTTCGGAGCGCCGCTCCGCGCCATCGTGAACAATCCAGACGACCTGCAGATTTTCGCCACGGGTCAATCCAACTTCAAAGAGATCGATGAGGTGCCCCAAGTCGGGCCGGTTCTTAACGGGGTCTCCTGCGCCGGCTGCCATTCTCAGCCATCAATCGGTGGCGCAGGGCTGTTTATCAACGAGATCAGGGTTCGCGACAATGTCGCGCCAGGCCCGGTTCACATCTTCGCGGTTGATAATATGTTGCGTGGGGGACCGCAGTCACAAAACGGCACGACTATTTTCGCCAACGGCATGCACGCGGAACCGCTGGGATGCCAGATAACCGCACCGGGATGCCAACTCTCGGCTTGCCAAAAGGAAGAGGCCGCGCGAACCACCTTCGCCTGGAATCTGCCGGAGTGCGATCCGACCAGCAAGAGCTTCACCAGCGGCGCCAATTGCGCATCCGGACGCGCAGCCACGCCCACATTCGGTTTGGGTCTGGTCGAAGCGGTGGCGGACCAAACTCTAACCGACCTTGCTCAAAGTGAACCGGCGGCGGTGCGCGGCACCGCGAGGATGGTCACGGAGGACGGGCAATCGCGTGTGGCGCGTTTTGGCTGGAAGGACGATCATGCGACGCTGCGCGCCTTCGCCGCGGACGCATACCTCAACGAGATGGGCATTACCAACCCCGACGCGCCGATCGAAGTGAGTTCTTGCGCTCTGGGTCAAAAGCAATTCGGTGTTCTGCTGCAAACCGACGACGGCATCGAAGACCCCACGGATCCGGATGGGCGCGCGGATATCGATCGCTTTGCGGATTTCATGCGGGCGTTGGATGCGCCGCCGGTGCTCGAGCGAAACTTGTCATCTCGCAGCGGGGCGCAGCTGTTCCAGCAAGCCGGTTGCGCGGACTGCCACACGCCGAGCCTTACGACCGATACCAATCCCGCGTCATTTGTCCCCACTACCACGGGCGGGATCCCGATCAGTGCGACGCTCAATCTGGCGCTGGCCAGCCATACCTTCCATCCATATTCCGATTTCCTGCTGCACGACATGGGTTCGCTGGGCGACGGCATCACCTCGGACTCCGCGGGACCTACCATGATGCGCACGGTGCCGCTGTGGGGAATCCGCGCGAAGTCGGTCTATTTGCACGACGGGCGGGCGCGCGACCTCCCTACCGCAATCACGCTGCATGACGGACAGGGCAAGGCCGCATCCGAAGCGTTTGGGGCCCTTAGCGCCGAGCAACAACAGGACCTGCTTAACTTCCTCGGCACGATTTAGGCTGGATTGGCCGACTGCCAAAGAAGGCTGCGGCCTGTGACCATCAGGTAAACCAGAATCATCCGGCGGCGAACTTGCCGCCGGATGATTCTGAAGTTGGTTCGCGCCGATCGCGACAACTCGGTTGCCTGTATGGTTTGGTTGGGTTACCCTGACACTTAATCAGGAGATTACCCAGCCTCCCTGACAGTGCGTGCAAAATCGTGCTTGTTGAGCTAAGAGCCATCGCACATGCCGGCCACGGCCGGCGAACTGTAGCGGCCGTAGCAGCCAGTCTGCTGCTGACGGCTCAACTGCTCATCGCCGCGCATGTTCATCCGGGGCTGCTCATCAAGAGTGTCTCCGACCGCACGCATATGGCCGCTGTCAGCGAGGCCGCCTGCCCGGTCTGCGCACTTCAGGTTCATGCTCCAGGCAGCGCGAACGCGGTATTCCTGTTGATCATCCCGTTGCTTAGCGAAGCATTCGTCGCGACTGCGAGACGGTCGCGGCTGCTTGGTTTGGCGAAGCCTCAGCTCTTCGGCCGCGCTCCTCCGGCGTCGGCCTGATCTCTCCATTTCCCGGAAATTTTCAGTTCCACACACGCGTGTCACGACCGCGTTGCTCATTGCGCGCCGATAAGCCGCGATACGCAAGGCGCGTCGCCCACGCCGGAGAGTCAACGAGGTTGAGGAGTTTACGATGCGGAGGATTTTTGTCCCGATTTTGGGATTGTGTGTGATTGCGGGTCTCGTGGGAGGCTCATCGGCCACTAGCGCCGCTAATAACGCGCAGCCGCAACGCCTGTGGCGGGTACGGTTCAGGATTCGTTGGGCCGTCCGGTGGCGGGCGCGGAGGTCAGCTTGCAGGCCTCCAACGGTAGGACCGTCGCGAAAGACCCGCAGCGATGCGAAGGGCCGCTTTTCATTTGCTACAGTCAATCCCGGGAATATACGCGGTGACCGCAAACAAACAGTCATTCAAGCCCGCGATCAAGATTGCGGCGGTAGAGGCTGGAAGGCCCGCGGAATTGACGCTGGCGATGGCGTCCGAACAGGCGCTTAAGCATGACGGTGGTCGCCAAGCGGCTGGACGTGGCGCGCAACAGTCTTTCGCCGCAAACCGGCGGCAGCGTCTATCGCTTCAATGAGCAGTCGATTCATGATCTGCCGCAGGGCAGCAACACGCCGCTCAACCAGGTGCTCTTGCAGGCGCCGGGCGTAGCGCAGGATTCCTTCGGCCAAATCCACGTGCGCGGCGAGCATGCGGATCTCCAATACCGAATCAACGGCGTTCAGCTTCCGGAGGGCATCACCGGCTTTGGCCAGGTGCTAAGCCCGCGCTTCGCGCAAAGCCTCAATCTTCTGACCGGCGCGCTGCCCGCCGAATACGGTTACCGGACCGCGGGGGTGGTGGACATCCACTCCAAGAGCGGACTGTCGCTTGACGGGGGCGACCTGGACATGTACGGCGGCCAGCACAGCACCTTGCAGCCGAGCTTCGAGCTGGGCGGATCGAAGGACAAGCTGGACTACTTCTTCAGCGGCCAGTACCTCCAGAGTCAATTGGGCGTGGAGCCGCCGACGCCCGGTCCCAGCGCGTACCACGATCAGACCTATCAGGGTCAGGCGTTCAGCTATCTGTCCTATTTCCTTAACCCGACCACACGTTTGAGTTTGATCAGCGGCTTCGCGCTAAATCACTTCCAGATTCCGGACAATCCCAATCAGCCGCAGGTCTTCCAGCTTGCGGGCGCGCCATTTTATCCCTCGGCCAACATCAACGAGAACCAGCTGGAGCAGAATTACTTCGGCGTCCTGTCACTGCAGGGAACGATCGGGGCCAAGTTCGATTATCAACTGTCGGCATTCAGCCGTTATTCGACGCTTTCGTTTTACCCGGACGAGATAGGCGATCTGATCTACAACGGCGCCGCTTCGCGGATTTTCCGCAGTAGCTGGTCCAACGGCCTGCAAGGCGACAGCAGCTATCGCCTCGACGATCAGCATACGATCAGAGCCGGTTTTTGGTTCAGCGGCGAACGGGCGGAAATCGACAATCATGAAACGGTTTTTCCCGCCAACCCTGACGGGAGCCAAGCCAGCGAAACGCCGCTTCCACCGATCGTCGACAACCGCGCGATAACCGCGTGGCTCTACGGCATTTATATCCAGGACGAATGGCGTCCGACCGAACAGATCACGATCAACTATGGCACGCGCTTCGACCTTTATGACGGTATCGTGCGCGCCGACCAGGCCAGTCCGCGGGTCGGCCTGGTCTATAAGCCGTTCAAGCGCACGACGCTTCACGCGGCCTACGCGCGCTACTTCGCGCCACCCCCGACCGAGCTGGTAACCGTCGAAGCGGTGAACAAATTTGCCGGCACCACCGGCGCGCCACCAACCCCCTATAGCGGCAATCCCTCGCCCGAGCGCTCGCATTACTTCGACGTCGGAGCGCTCCAGGAACTGCTCCCGGGCCTCCACGTAGGCATCGACGCCTACTACAAGAAGTCCACTGATCTGATTGACGAAGGGCAATTCGGTCCCGCGATCATCTTTTCAACATTTAACTATCGAAAGGGCCGAAACTATGGCGTCGAGTTCACCGGCTCATATAACCATAAAAATCTCACTGCATATGCGAACTTTGCGTATGCAGTCGCCCAGGGAACGCAAGTCGAGTCGGGACAGTTCAATTTCACACCTGCTGAGCTAGCCTACATCGCCAACCACTACGTCTTCCTGGACCACGATCAGACCTTCACCTCGTCGGCAGGCGCGGCTTACCAATGGAAGGGATTCAACTTTCTCCTTGATGGCCTGTATCAGAGCGGATTGCGCGAGGGTTTTGCCAACACCCGCAACCTGCCTTACTACATCCAGGTCAATGTCGGCGCCACCCGGGAGTTCACGGTGCCCAAGGTGGGCGACCTGCAAGCCCGGATATCGGTGCTTAATCTGTTCGATCGCACCTATCAAATTCGCGGCGGCAGCGGGATTGGCGTGTTTGCGCCCCAGTTCGGACCCCGGCGCGCACTGTACGCCGGCCTGAAATGGGAGATACCATTTCTCAAGGCGCCACCCGCAATTGGCGCAAACGACCAACTAAACCGAGGGTATCAGCGGATTTTCCTCATTAATGGAGTTGATATGCATGCACTACAAGCAGCGTGGGATACGCTCCGGTACGGCGGGGCGATGGTTTACCCGTTGCTGGTTCTCGGGGTTCTCGCGATAGCCATCATCCTGGATCGTTGCGTGGCGTACTTTCGATGTTTGCGGCTGCCGGCCGCGCTGGCCAACCTGGTCGAGACCTACGGCTTTTCCTGGGATGAACTCGAAAAGCAGCTTGAACAGCTCGGACCCGGCAATGCCTACGGACGGTTCCTGAAGGTAATCGCCGACAATCGAACCGACCCCGCGTGGTGGGTGGAGTCGCGCGCCGGGGATGAAGCCGGCCTCATCGAGAAAGTTCTCAATCGCGGACTATGGCTGCTGGAAACCGTGGTCACCGCGGCGCCCCTGATGGGCCTGCTCGGCACCATCACCGGGATGATGGCGGCATTCAACGTAATCGGCAGCTCAGGTCTGGTCGCGCCGCATGAGGTGACGGCGGGCGTGGCCCAGGCCTTGATCGCGACCGCGCTGGGCCTGTTCATCGCGCTGATCTCGCTGTTCGGATTCAACTTCTTCTCGCGGATGCAATCTCACGCGATGGACCGCATGGAACGGCTGGGCTCGCGCCTGGTCGATCATATCCGCCTGGATCAGGAAAACGCGGCCACCGATCCCGAATCGGCGGTGCGGCGCGTGCAATCGCGATGAGGACGCATCGATGAAACTCAAGCGGGCGCGCGGATACCGGCGCGGACGAATCGAAATCATCCCCATGATCGACGTCATGTTCTTCCTGCTGGTGACTTTCATGCTGGCGTCGCTGGCGATGCAAAGCCTTAACTCAGTGACGGTAAACCTGCCCAAGGGACAAGCCGAAGCCATCAAACATCAGGAGCCGGTAACCCTGACCGTAACCAAGGACCAGCGACTGTTCCTGGACAAAACGCCGGTGTCGCTCGACCGCCTCGCGTTTACCCTTAAGCCGATGCTCCAGGAGCATGACCCGGGGTTGGTGGTTAACGCCGATACCGCCGCGCCGGAGGGCATCGTGGTCCAGGCGATGCTGCAGGCGCGCCGCGCCGGGGTCGAGCATTTCCAGATTGCGGTCAAGCGCGAATGAACGCTAGCCATCACCTGCGCTTTGCCGAAGACTTCGACGAGCCGTGGCGCCGGCTGCCCTGGGTCATCCTCGCCGCGCTGCTGAGTTGGATTTTGCTGCTCGGCGGTTTCGCCAAGCTGCTCGAACGCAAACCCGCGCCCGAGGCTCCGCCAACCACCATCGAAGCCCGCATCATCGAGATGCCTCCCCCCGCCGGTTTGCAGGGCGGCGGCTCCGCTGGCGGGACGCCGGCGGTCGCGCATCCCGCGCCCATCGTGCGTCCCGTGCCCAAGCCGGTGCATGTGGCGAAACTCAAGCCGATTCATCATGTCCACAAGGTCAAGGCGGCATCGGTGATTACGGAACCTCTCTCGCCCTTCGGCACCGCCAAGCACGTCGAGCATCCCGAACCGGCGGCACCTGCAATTGCGTCGAAGGGACCGTCGGGCGGAGTCAGTAAGAGCCGCGGCCGCACCGCAGGTGCGGAAGGCGGCGGTGAGGGTGGCATCGGCGGCGGGACGGGGTCAGGCAGCGGCGTCGGGATTGGCAGTGACAGCGCCGGCGCCAGAGCCATGTTTGCGCCAACCCCCACGATACCCGACGACCTGCGGGAAGGCGCATTCTCGACGATGGCGGTGGCGCACTTCAGGGTCTCCCCAGAGGGCAACGTCGAGGTGACGCTAATCAAGCCAACGCCGAATCCACGGCTCAATCAGATCCTGCTCGACACGCTCAAACAGTGGAAGTTCTTCCCCGCCATGAAAAACGGCATCGCAATCGCCTCCGAGTTCGAAGTCCGCATCCCCATCGCCGTGCAATAGTATGGCTGGGAGGCGCGGGTTTGTTCCCTCTCCCACGTTTAGTTGTGGGAGAGGACGAGGGTTCTGATACCCTCAAGTAAGATAAATGCACTGGCGCGCAGCGAGATCCCGCATGCGTGACACACCTTTGCAGGCCCGCCTGCACCCTCTCCCGGGCGCCAAAATTTTGAGGTCTGGCGCTGAACAGCAAGCGCCAGACGCTAAGGACCCTCACCCGGCACTCGCAGACTCGCGCCGGCCTCTCCCCTCCGGGAGAGGCAGTCCCGGGACGCGTCATGCGAAAATCTATTATCGCTTTGCTGCTAACTCTTGCGGCCGCGCTGAGCCAACTCCTCGGCGGAATCGATCAGGCTTTGCAAGAAGCTCTCGCCGGATCAAGAACGATACCTGGCCACGGACCCATCAAAGCCAATCAACCTGGCCGACCCCGACGTCGCGGCGTTGGTTGAATCGCGAGTTTTTCGATCCATTCATTGTCCATCGCCGTCAGCCCTTTCCCACTTGGTTGAAAAAGGCGCGGATGTCGCCGGCCAGCAGCGCCGGTTCTTCCATCGCGGCGAAATGACCGCCGCGCGGCAGCTCGGTCCAGCGCTTGATGTTGTAAGCCTTCTCCGCGTAGTCGCGCGGCGGTCTGATCATCTCGCCGGGAAACAGCGCGATGCCGGTGGGCGCCTCGACGCGCTCGCCGGGGGCCAGACGATAAGGGCTGTGCCTGACCTCGTAGTACAGGCGGGTGGATGAATTGATGCTCTGCGTGACCCAGTAGATCGTGATGTTGGTCAACAGTTGATCCTTGGTGAAGCGGCTCTCGACATCGCCCCCGCAATCGCTCCAGGTGCGGAACTTCTCGACGATCCAGGCCGCCAGGCCGGCCGGCGAATCGTTAAGTCCATAGGCCAGGGTCTGCGGCTTGGTGCCCTGGATCTGCTGATAGCCGCTTTCATTGGATTGGAATTTTTTCGCCCCGTCCAGGAAGCGCTTGGCCTCCTCACCGCTACCCAGCGCCTTGCGCCCCTCCGGTGGTCCCAGGGCAACCATATTCAGATGGACGCCGATTACGCTCTTTGGATAGGCGTGGCCCACGCGCGAGGCGATGATCGAGCCCCAATCGCCACCCTGCACGCCGAAGCTCCGATAACCCAGCACTTGCGTCATCAACTCGTGGAAGATTTCCGCGATTGGCTCGATCTTCATCCCCGGCACGCGGGGATCATCGGAGAACCCATAGCCGGGCAGCGACGGCGCCACGACGGTAAACGCGTCGCGCGCGTCGCCGCCGTGGCGCGCCGGATCGGTGAGCATCGGAATAATCTGCTGAAACTCGGCGATCGAACCCGGCCATCCGTGCAGCAGCAACAGCGGCGTCGGATTGGGACCAATGCCAGGCTGATGGATGAAGTGGATGGAACAGCCATTGATCGGCACCTTGAAATGGCTGAACGCGCCCAGGTCGCGTTCGTGCTTGCGCCAGTCGTAGCTGGTGCGCCAGTACTCGATCAGTTCCTTCAGATAGCCACGGTTGGTGCCATATTCCCATCCCGAGTCGGCGACCTCGCCTGGCAGGCGCGTGCGCGCCAGCCGCTCGCGCAGATCCGCCAGCACTTGGTCGGGAACCGCGATCGTGAATTTCTCCACCGCCCCATGCGCCATCGGTGTTCTCCTCTTACGCGCCCTTGCGCGCCAGCGCTTCCTTGACCAGTTCGCTGGCTAATTTACCGTCCAGCCGGGCGCCGAACTCGTCCTTGAGCGCCTTCATTAGCGGACCGATTTGGGCCACGCCCGCCGCGACCTTGGCGTCGATCGCGGCGCGGATTTCGTCGGCTCCGACGCCGGCGGGAATGTACGCGTCCAGGATTTTGGCCTCGGCTTCGTTCTGGATAATCAGGTCCTGCCGATTTGCCTGCCGCGCGAAACCCAGCGCCTCTTCGCGGCGGGCCCGTTCGCGCTTGAGAATCTGCACAATTTCGGCTTCGTTGGCGTCGCGGCAAACGTCCTTTTCCAGGCGAGTGATCTCGGTCAAAACGCCGCGGATAGTCATGACTGTGGCCGTGTCGCGCGCCTTCATCGCCGTTTTCAGATCGTCTTGAAATCGCGCCTTCATAGCCTAACAGTACGCGATCAAAGCGCGGCCGTCCAAACACCCGGGATTCCAAAACCTCCTGGATAATCCGTTCCGTTCACGTGCGCGGCGCTACCGACACGTAACGGTTGCCGCGTTCGTAAAAGCGCCAGGGTTTTGCCGCCCAGGTTCCGGCGTAATCGACGTTGATTCGCGCCGAGCGGCCAATTTTGCCGGCCGGCAGGCCCGCGTCCTCCAGGTACAACTCCCCGCCGCATAAGTCGCGTCCGTAATCATCGCCGGTGATGGCCAGGGCCTGGGTCAGCTTGCCGGGACCGTTGGTGAGTTCGCGCGAACCCGCGGGTTGGTTGCGCCGCCGCGCCATCAAATCCAATCCGCGCAAGGGCTCCAGCGCCCGAATCAGGACTGCGTGGGGTTCGCCTTCCGCGGTGGTCACCAGGTTCATCGCCCAACAGGTGCCATATAGTCTAAAGACATAGGCGTGTCCGGGCGGTCCGAACATCACCGCCGTGCGCCGGGTCAATCCACGGGCGCTGTGTGCGGCCAGATCCAACGGGCCGCGATAGGCCTCCGCCTCGACGATTCGTCCCGCTGCCTCGCCTTCGGGGGTGCGATGGACCAGGACCTTTCCGACGCATTCGCGCGCGACCACCAACACCGGGCGGGCGTAAAAGTCGCGGCCAATGGTCAGCCCGTTATCGGCGCAGAAACATTGCGGCGAGCTTTTGATCCGCGATGCCCGGATTTTGATTTCCATGAGTGCCAGCATCTTGTACCCGTTTTCGAACACTTTACTCAATGCCGCCGGCGATTTCCTTTTTTACAGATTTAACCACCAATATCCGGTTATTTTGTTGAGGTGTTTTGGCTATGAATCAGGCGTGCAAACAGCCGCGCTACTTCCACTTGCTGTGGGACGAGGACCTCGACGAACTGCGCGAGGTGCTGGAATGCATCCGTGATCGGCGCGGTGAGGTCCTGTCCAACTGGTACAAAATCTATCTGTTGCATTTCGGCGATGAGCGCAGCCTTTCAGAAGCCGAGTTCACGCGCATCTTCGAGCCGATCCTGCTGCGCAATCAGGACGCGTTACTGCGCAAAGACATGGACAGCTATGCGGCCAGTGTGCTGCTGACCGGCAAGCAACTGGCCCAACGGCACGTCCCGCTTGATGAGGTAATCGCCACCGTTCAGCTTTTCGAAGAAGCCGCGCAATCCGCATTCCCACACAACCCGCCGCCGTCGCTTGCGGTTTACACCAAGTTCGACAAGCTCAACCATATACGAATCATCTTGCTGGTCGGCGCCTATATGCAGGTGGATTCGGCGGCGACCGCGGCGCGAATCCACGCGTTGGAACTCGAGGCCACGAATCTGCCCCCCGAAGAACGGACCCGCTTTCACGGACTGGTGGGCCACAGTGTCGTTATGCAGCGTCTTTATGGCCAAATCGAAGCCGCCGCACGCATCGATGGGCCGTTATTGATTGTCGGGGAACGTGAGACCGGAAAGGAACTCCTCGCCCGCGCGGTCCACGAATGCGGGTCGCGCCGCGACGCGCCTTTCGCCGTGCTGAGGTGTTCGGCCTTGCCCAGTTACCTGATCGAAAACGAACTGTTCGGCTACCAGCGCCAGGGCAACAACGGCGGTCCCGGGCTGTATCTCGGCTTATACAAAACCACCGAGGGCGGAACTCTCTTCCTGCGTGAGATTACCGCACTACCCTCTGACGTTCAGTTGCGGCTGGTGCGAACCATTAAAGCGGCCGTAGCCGCTGACGCACGGAGCAAGGTCAGAATCGTGGCCTCGATTAGCTGCGACCCGCGGGAGGCCATCGGATCAGGCCAGCTGCGCGAGGACTTTTATCGATGCTTCCAGGATCACATGCTGTCAATGCCACCACTTCGGCAGCGCCTCATCGATCTTCCCCTGCTCACGAGGCATTTTATCGACCTGCTCAATGGACGGATGATCCGCAGGAACGCCGTGATTGGAATCGATGATGCGGCGCTCGACGCGATGGAGCGCTACTCCTGGCCGGGTAATGTCAATGAGCTGCATGATGCAGTCGAGAGCGCGTTCGCATACGGGCGTTCGCCGATGATTGGGCTCGGTGATTTACCCGAGGGAATCAGCGGGATCAGCAGCCAGGCCAAGCCCTTGCCGACGATCTCGTTTGAAACCTTTGCCGACGCCGAATGCGCCATCCTGAAGCGTGCCCTACAGATCACCGGAGGCAACAAGGTCCGCGCCGCGAAACTGCTGAAAATCTCGCGCAAGAAGCTCTACAGCGGTATCGCGAAATACGGCATCAATTCCGCCAGCGCATTAGTCTGACGGCCTCTCGAACGATAAAACGATAACCTTCTCGAACTATAAACGAGGACCAAGGCCGTCGTACCCCGGCCATTGGTTAGTTTTGGAGGGCCCTCGATAGCAACGGCCGCCCCCGCTTGACTCACGTCCATGCCTCGGGCCCTCCGCAGGTACGTTAAAGCAGTATCCATGCCTGCCCGAATCGCTAATCAGACGCTTCTATTCGCAATAATCGGCCGAACTCGTACCGCTTTTCGATCAAACAGAACCGCTGCGAAACAATTAGCCTAAAGCGAAAATAATTCTGCGCCTTGAGCGCACGAACACCTTGGCGCAGAGGCGCTTTCTTTTCCCTCTCCTTATCCTAGGAGAGGGCCAGGGAGAGGTTACACGCTACGGTCCACGACACAGATTTCGCTTACGGCCACTGATCTCGCGCGAAACCACTACCCAGAATTATTCTCGCTTTGAGCTTAGAAGGCCAAAAGCTTGGCGGGGATGCATTCTATAGCTACAGCAATATGCCGGAGATTGCTTAGGCGCGACCATATATGCACATGGTAGTGTTAACCGCTGCGGTTTGTCGCATCAGGTGTATCCATTCGAGACAGTTTCAACTCGGGCATCCGTGGCAGCGCGTTTGGCGCGTTCGCCATAGACGCGGGGAAGATAGCGGCGCCGCCAGGCCGACGGTCGAGCCGGAGGGCGATATGGGTGTCGAGTAAGAGGCTATCGCTCACCGTTCGACTTCCCGGCCGGTCTCGGCATCGGGCTCGACCTCGAGAGCGGGCGCGATGAGGTCCACGCCTTCACGAACCCGCACCGAGCCGCGATGCGCCCCAAACAGGGAGCCCGCGCGGGCGTTCTGTTCCAGCAGGCGCCGTACGGCCAAAGCGACCGCTTCGGTCTTGTTCCCGCCAGTCAGCCGTTGGGCTGCTTCTTCGATAAGAGCCACAACCTCCGGACGGCTGATATTTACCACGTTTGCCATGGCGCAACCTCAAGTCATTATGAAAGTACTTGTTAATGGGCCATCGCGGCAATGCAAACAGAGCCACCCTATCCCTGGCTCCGCCATAGATAAAACGCCCTGACGCGTCTATCCATTTTGGGTCCGGCTAACGAATAATCGGCGGGCCATAGATGTGGTACACCATCAAGTGGACAGATGGAAAATCATCAGCAAAAACTAGCTGTTTTTTGTAGCATCGCCGAAAAAGTAGCCGCCAGGTAAGCAGCCGAACGGGTCCCTCAGCCGGAATGAGCGAGCGCCAACGCGATCAGGACCAGCGCCAGGACGATCGCGGCCAGCACCCATCGGCCGGAAATGCCAGTGCCCTGACTCCAGACAGGCACCGGATGCCCTTCCCCGCCGAGCCTATTCCCCGATTGCCTTTCTGATGGCATCAGCGAGTTTGCGCGCGTCCTGCACGGAAAAGGTAAACGACGAGGTGCCTTGTGCGGTGCCCCGCTCGCTAGCGTTATCGTTTTGCGTGCTGAAACTTAGCGTCACGCTTGGGCTGCCAAGCTCGGAGAATACGGCGATCTGAACCAGATACGTTTCTGCCATTTGGGGCTGGCCCGCAATGTATGCCTCAAGATGTTTCGACGGTTCGATGCAGATTACTTCCGGAACGGCGGTGACGATCTTTGTCATAACACCTCCCTATACTACGAGTCGGGCCAAAGTGCGTAGGAGATCCCGACGGTCCGGCGGATCCCGCGCCTGCCAACCGTGACATGGGCGCCGCGGATCCCGAAGCTCAGGCTCGGCCCGGAAATCGAAAAGTTGACCGAAAGGCCCGGAATGATGCGGACCCGGCGATAGAAGTGCAGGCCCATCTCACGCCGGCCGGCAATCGAAGCTTAGCGCCTGGCCGCCGCATCGCGGGCAGGCTTCCAGAGCGCAATAGAAGTGGTGAAATTGGCCCGGTCTGACGCCGCAATCGCGGCAGGCGTCTTTCCCATATCGCGGCCAGTACACGACCCGAGGATAATCCTTTGGGATTCGAGCGGGACCAGAGCCCCGCAAATTTGAGCGTGGTTACGGTGCAGCCTCCGCCAGCCCGGATAGGGATCCCGCAACAGCGCCAGAGGTTCGGACTTCGGTTTTTCGATCACTTCGCACCGCGTTTTGGCCGCGGAAGTTGAGCGTTGGCCTGGACGTATTCGCGCAACGCCCGCCGGAGGACCTGGCTGACCGTTTCATCGCGAGCCTTCGCGACCCGCTCGGCTTGCGCCTTGAGCGACGGGTCGACTCTGAAAATGATATTGCTAGCGGCATGGCTCCGTATATACATTACACGACCGATGCGGCGCAACTTGGTTGATTCCCCATTCCAAAGAGGAAGGTCGGAAATGAACCAGGGATTCATCCCCAAACCGAGCAACGATAAGCGAGCGCCCAGCGGGGCAGGCAGTGAGGTTTGTTGATATGAATATCTTCGCCGAACAGGTTTGCCGCCATAGCCGCTTTTGCAACCGCGTCAGAAACCAGGTCCAGAAACGGTTGTTAAAACGCCGCCGCCGGCGCGCAGAAAAATTCGAGCCGGAAAACGCCCCAACTAAAAACCGCTATCGCGGATGGAGCGATTAGCCGAAACAGGTAAAGGCCGAACCCCCAAGAGCCCGAGCCTTTTGAACAGAGTCTCGGGGTTTTCTTTTGAGACATTCTTGCAGTTTTATGATCGATAAAACCGGCGCCTCATGATCCATAACCCGCCCCGAAACCCACCGAGGTTATTATCGATAATCCGCCCGGAAATCGCTCGCCTGATGCCCTGCCGGTGCGCCAGGAGCCGTCCGGCGATGAGCCCGCCTATATATCGCTCGCGAAAGGCGAAAGCGAAAGGCCCGTTGAGCCCGGCCGAGCGCCGCGGGGCCGGGCACTGTCCTGAATGGGGGCTGAGTGCCCTAATTTGAACGGATGGTCTTTGTCATACCGTTGGACCTCTGTAGTTACGGCGACTGCGCCGCTCCACGATAATTATCAAGATTACAGCGGGACTCAAAATCACGTAAGCAATAAGAATGCGTTGCCAATGGGTAAAACGCCAGCCTAAAAAGAACGCAAAAACAAACACGCCGACTATACTGAGCGCGGTGACGAGCTGGGCCGCCATCGGGGGCTTCATCGATTGTTTGTTCTGGCCGCTCATTCGCACTTGCCGCAATGCCACCTTTACAACTTCGCGTGTCCTAATTTCCAGCCCTCAGTCCTAAAGTCGGACAGTGCTCGAGGCCGAAGCTAAACAGGCCGCCGCCGATGGTGGGGCTACTTCCCGGCCAAGTTTGGCCGGGAAAGTAGCCCCTGGCCGCACCGAGCGACAGGCCAAAAAAACCGGCCGGCCAGCGAAACCCGAGCCGGATGCGCTAGGCGAACTATCAGCCCTTGAGCGCGGGATGCACACCATCGGCAGGGATAACAAAGAGACCCTGCGCGAATACGCCACAAAAGCCGGCGCAAAACACGAGACGATTAAACATCAAGCACGAGCGGCCCAGGTAGCCCGCAGGGTAAACGTTTACCCGGCCGAAGCAATCGGTTTTGAATGAAGCGCAAGCCGCAGAGGTCCCCCGAGCGTTCGCCCACATGAGCGCACTGCAGCTAATCGAGCATTTCCGACGACTTACCGAAATCCACGCGGCGCCGCCTTGGCTATGGCCGGCGTTGGTTGCCGAGATGATCGAGCGCGAATGGACCGTCGAGCAGGCCCGCGCGCGCGAAGCCCTATGACGGCGGGGGGCTACTTTCGCCGCGGCTGCCGCGGAGAATTAGCCCCGTTAGCCTTGGCCGCGGCTTCGGCCCGAGCCGGTTTAGCGGCCGCCTGAGCCTCGGCGGCGACCCGTTTGTTTTCGGCATGTTCGACGGGACCGGAACCGGAGCCCTTCAATCCCCTAACCGGGGAATCGTCCACTGGAACTTCAAGTACAGCCGCACTCAGGCGTTGTGCTCGAATTCTTCACTCCCATAACCGAGGAATCGTCCACTGGAACCGCGACGATTGTGCAACAAAATCCGCAGTCGTTTCCAGGCACGCGCCGGATCTTTTTCGCAAGCGCCGATTTTGCGCCCAACCCCCTCCGATTTGCGAAAACCTTCTACCGCGCGGCCGCCGGAAACGCCCCTGGGCGCCGCCGGATCCGCCGGCGCGAAACCCATTCCCCCGGATTTCGCCCAAGACCCGGCATAGGCGCCCGCCCCGCTTAGCCGGCGGTGCGGTTTTGAAGGGTCAGACCTGGCGCAACGCCGCCCGCAGGCGCTCCTCGAGCCGCTCGACCTCGGCCCGGTAGCGCAGAAAGCGCCGCATCCTCGTGTCGACTCGCGCGATCGCGGCGCCAACCCATGCTTCCGAATGACCGACCGCAAACGCGATCAGAGTCCGGGAATACGATTGGCCAGGTATGAGCCGACCGCGAGCGCTTCGTCATCGGCGCTCGCTCGAGCTCCGGCATCAGCGGTGCGAGGCTCGCAGCGACTCGGCTAACGAATAATCGGCGGGCCGTAGATGTGATAGACCATCAGGTACACGATTACTCCGGTCACCGATACGTACATCCATATCGGCCAGGTCCAGCGGGCGATGCGGCGATGCGGTCGAAGCGCGCGCGCAGCGCGCGCGACAGGGTGATGATTGCCAGTGGGACGGTGGTTACCGCCAGGATGATGTGCGAGATCAGAATCGTGAAGTAAACCGGTCTGACGGCGCCGCGGCCCTGAAAGCGAACGTCGCCGACCTGGATATGATAAGCGACGTAGCAGACCAGAAAAACCACGGAGACGGCGAACGCGATGAGCATGCAGATGCGATGGGCGGCGATTTGGCGCCGGCGGATGAAGTAAAAGCCCGCGCCCAGGAAGACCGCCGCGATTGCGTTGAGGCTCGCGTTTACCGTCGCCAGTAGCGGAACCGAAGACAAATTGGCTACCTGCTCAGGTAGACGCTGATACCGACATCGGAGACGCCAAGCTCAGAAATTTTTGTTGGGGTTGGGACCGGAAACATCCTTACCCAGCGCATGCTCCATCTTCACGACTTCGCCCATGTGGTGGCGCGCATAGATCCTGGTGGAAAGGTCCGGCACCAGCATCAAGGTGAGAAACGTGACCAGGATGATGGGGATGCAGGCGATCACCGCCAGGGTGCGCCGCTCGAAGCGCAGATGCATGAAATACATCGCGACGAGCACGGCCTTGGCCCAAGCCAGCCCAACCAGCAATCCCACCATCGCGGCCTTTGGAATCGGCGCATAGGCGACGATCAATTCCAGTACGGTGAGAAGTCCAAGATAGACCCAAATCGCTATATAGTTCGGCTCGGCGTGATCCGCCATCATGGCCGGTGAAACTGCCCCTGCTTCGCTGCTCATCGTTAAAAAAACCCCGCTCCCCGGTTGCACCAATCTAAATCAGGTATACGAAGGTGAAAATCAGGATCCAGACCAGATCGACGAAATGCCAGTAAAGTCCCACCGCCTCAACCAACCCGTATTTTGAGTGGTTGATCTGTCCGGCCATACCGCGCAGCAGAACAACGCTCAGCAAGACGACGCCGCCGAACACGTGGCAGCCGTGAAACCCGGTCAGGATAAAGAATGTCGCGCTGAACAGGCTGGTCTTGATCGACAATCCCTCGGTGCCGATCAGATGCGTCCATTCGCGCGCCTGCAAACCAAGAAAGATGGCTCCTCCGAGAACCGTCAAGGCCATAAACAGGCGGAATCTCGACTGGTCATCGCGCTTGATTGCGGACAACGCCTCAACCATCGTGAGACTGCTGCAGATCAGGACGAAGGTCATCACCGCGGTTGACGGGATACCGAGGATCGTCGAGGGTATGGGCCAGTTCATGTTGCCGATCCGCAAGGAGCCGTAGGCGGCGATCGCCGCCCCGAAGGTCATCGCGTCGGCGGCCAGGAACAACCACATCCCGAGCTTCCCCATACTGTCGGGCGTTAATGGCGCCTCAAGGGGTTCAACATGTGGTGCAGGTTGCAGATGGGGATCGACGGTCGCGGCCTCGCTCATCTCTGTTGTCTCCTGATGAATGCTGTCCTTGACAATCCCGGCTTCGGACCCGCCGGTTTAGCGATTGGGAACGGGTTGGCTTGCTTCAATGTTGCGGCGCCGGCAGGCGTTGCGATAGGCGAAGAAGGCCACCGCCGCGCCGATGAGGAAAATCGCATAGGGCACCGCCATCATGAAGATAACGCTGGTGGTATAGGCGCGGTCGTCCGGCAAGCCGCACGTCGCACAGGCGTAGGCATTGCGCGCCGTTGCGGCGGTCAGCGCGACGGCCAGCGCCACCAACCATTTACCTTGAAAAAGCTGCTTCACCTTCATCTCACGACCCTCGCTCGGTCTAAAAATAGACCAGAAAAAAAAGCAGCGGCCATACTGCACAAACGAAGTACCAGTAGATCGCGCAAAGCTCAACCCGACTGTGCCGGAAAACCGTAAAGCGGCCCATCATCGCCGCGATGAACACCCCAATCAACCACAGCACCGCGCATAGCACATGAAACCCGTGCAATCCGATAAGCGTGTAGAAGGTCGCGCCATAGGTGCCGCTGGTAATATGCAAACCGTGAGCTACCAGCCGGATCCACTCACCCCCCTGAACTGCCAGGAAAGTAGTGCCAAGGATCACCGTGACGCCTAACCATAAACGAAGACGGCTGGGCCGGTTGCGCCGTATCGAGCGCACCGCCAGGTTCATGGTCACGGCGCTGCTGAGCAATACGAAGGTGTTGATCCAGGTTACCTGGAGCGGGAGCCGCGGGAGTCCCGGCGGCGGCCAGAACGGCGCACTAAGCTTGTAGACCAGAAACGAGCCGATGAAGCCGGCAAACAGCATCGCTTCGGACGCCAGGAGAACCAGCACGGCCAGGCGGCCATTGCTGATTATCGGCGCCTCCCGGCCGCTGCCGCCCCCCGGCGGGCCGTCGCCAAAACGAGGCCGTCCCGGTAAGGGTTTGATTCGGATTACCGCCGCGGTGGATGGTTGTGCCATATCAACTATGTGTCAGCACGGTGACTATCGAAACCGCCACCAGGAATAACACCACGCCAATCAGGAGTAGCCCGAGCTTTCGATTGCGTTGATCCGCCCCATCCGCGGTCCGCGGTGCTGTCCTCGCCATCGCCATGGTCCTAGATCTTGTCCAGCACCATCAAGAGCAACAGCACTGGAAGGTAAATCAACGAGGCAATCATTACACGCCGGGCGCCGATGCGGCCGGGGCTGGCAGCGAACTGAAATTCGCTGCTTAGCAGCAGACCGCCCATCGCCAACGCAACCACAAAATAAGTCAGCCCGGCAAACCCGAATAGCGTCGGCAGCAACGCCACCACCATCAGCACCAGCGTATTGATCACCATCTGCCCGCCGGTCGCGCGGCCGTCGGGATCTTCGGTGCCGAGCAAGTGGATACCGGCCCGATTGTAATCATCACGATACAGTTGAGCTATCGCCAGCGTATGCGGCAACTGCCACAGGTAAATGACCGCGAACAAAATCCAGGCCGGGGCTCCGATACTGCCACGCGTCGCGGCCCATCCGGCCACCGGCGGCAGGGCGCCCGGAATCGCGCCGACCGCGGTGCATAGCGATGAGACCCGCTTAAGTGGTGTGTAAATCGCCAGATAAGTCACGGTGATCGCGCCGGTCACCGCCGCACAAGGTCCGTTGACGGCGAAGTAAAGGTAAGCGAATCCCGCGGCGGCCAGCGCAATTCCAAACCACAGCGCCTCTGCGGGATGGAGATTGCCCGCCGGCAGGGGGCGATGACGCGTGCGCTCCATCCGCGCATCGAGATCGCGCTCCATGTATTGATTGAGCGAAAGCGTGCCGCCGGCCGCCATCGCGGTCCCCAGTACCAGATCCAGCGCCAGGCGCAGATCGAAATGTCCCGTTGAGCCCAGATAAAGGCCGGTCAACGTTGCCACCAGAATCATCGTCAAAACGCGGGGCTTGACCAACGCCACATAGTAAATCACCCGCGGCCGGGTGTGCGGCAATTCCAATCCCAGCGTCGCCACCTGTTGATTCATGCGGTAACTCGCCGTCCGAGAGCGCCGGCAGGAGCACGGGCACCGGACAATTCCCTGCCGACCTGTTCTACCAATCTCCCATCAATCAATCGATATGCCCGCAGTGTCAGGGCCAGGCTGGTGGCCAGCAGGGCGGCGCCCACCGCCACATGCGACGTGGTCGGAATCACCGCGCGGCCGCTTAAGATTGTCATCGCACCCAAGGTAATCTGCACTGTCAGCAGGACCAGCATCGCAACCGCCGGGCGGCGCAACGACGAATCCCGCCGGTAGCTGCGCAACACCTGGATCGACGTCCAACAAACAAAGACGCTGACCACAATCGCGCCCACCCGATGTGCAAAGTTGATTTGCTCGGGGAGCGACTCCAAAGGGGGCAGGATCTTGCCGAACGCCAAGGGAAAATCGGGAATCGCCAGCCCGGCTCCCATGTGCCTCATCACCGCGCCAATCAGCATTTGCGAATAGATCACCGCGGTAGTAACGGCGGCCAGGAGCGGCAGGCGGGGCCATTCTCGGGCGGATTTCACAGCTGGGAACGTTTGCCACGTTGGATTGGTGAACAGCGCCAGGGCGACGACCAGGCAAAAGAACGCTTGCGCGGTCGCCGCATGGCTGACCGCAATCGCCAAGGGCAGAAGCAGGAGAACCGTCAAACCACCCAAAACCGCCTGGACCATCACCAAGCCGAAGGCCAACAGCGCCAAGTTACGGACGAATCGGCGCGATTCGCTCCGCCAGGCCCAAATCGCCAGCCCGAGCGTCATCAGCGCGACCGTGCCGGCGATCATGCGATGGCCGTGCTCGTAAAGCACCCCGCCTTGCATTTTGGGAAAGAATTTGCCGAACGACAGCGGCCAGTCCGGCACCGCCAACGCGGAGCCCGTGGAGGTCACCAGTCCGCCCACGAATATCAATATGAAAGTAGCCGCGACCAGCAGCCGCGCGTAACGATGGAGCCCGGGCAACCCGGCGGCGGGTTGGGGCTCACGGGGCCGCGGAGCTTTGTTGGTCATCTCGATCTGTGTCCATCCGGGCCAAATTTTCAGGACCGGAAGAGTTCAGGGCAATTACCGCGCCACCGCCGCTTTGCCGGTCAGCTCAACGTTCTGGGGCAGATAGTCTTCTTCGGTCAGGGGTGAACTGTATTCATAGGGGCCATGATAAACGATCGGCACCGGGCCGTCCCAGTTGCCATGGCCAAACGGCGGCGACGTCGTGGTCCATTCCAAGGTGTTGGCCTGCCACGGATTGTCGGCGGCCTTCTTGCCTTTAGCCAGGCTCCAGATGATGTTTGCCAGCAGCAGGAACTGGGCAGCGCCGAGAACGAAGGCGCTGATCGAAATGAAGATGTTGATGGGCTGAAGCGGCTTCAGAAAATCGTACTGAAGCGGGTTGTAGATGCGGCGCATGTGACCGTTCATTCCCAGGATGTGCATCGGGAAAAAGGTGCAGTTGAACGCGATGAACGAGATCCAGAAATGGATCTTGGCCAAGGTCTCGTTCATCATGCGGCCGAACATCTTGGGAAACCAGTAGATGATGGCGGCGAAGAACCCGAACAGGCTGCCGCCGAACAGCACGTAATGGATGTGGGCGACGATGAAATAGGTATCGTGGATGTACATATCCACCGGCGTGGAAGCCATGAAGATCCCCGACAACCCGCCGATCACGAACATCGCCACGAAGGCCAGCGCGTTCATCATCGCGGCAGTGTAATGAATGTTGCCCTTGTAAATGGTGCCCAGCCAGTTGAAGGTCTTAATCGCCGACGGCACTCCGATAATCATGGTCGAGATCATGAAGCCGCTGCCCAGCGCCGGATTCATCCCCGACTGGAACATGTGATGGCCCCACACTACCCACGACAGGAACGCAATTGCCGCCATCGCGTAAGCCATCGCCCGATAGCCGAAAATCGGCTTGCGCGAGAAGGTGGCGATTACTTCCGACGCCATCCCCATCGCCGGCAGAATCATGATGTAAACCTCGGGATGGCCGAAGAACCAGAACAGATGCTGCCACAGCAGCGGCTCGCCGCCTCCGGACGGGATGAAGAAGTGAGTTCCGGCCAGGCGGTCGAATAGCAGCAGCGCGAGCGCCGTGGTGAGCACGGGAAGCGCCAGCAAGAGCAAAATCGCGGTGATAAACAGCGACCAGATCACCAAGGGCAGGCGGAAGAACGTCATCCCTTTGGTCCGCATGTTGATGACCGTGGTGATGTAGTTAAGCGATCCCATCAGGGAGGATACGCCCAGCACGATGAGGCTGATGCACCAGAGGTTTTGGCCCCAATCAACCCCGGTATAGACCGGAACGGCGCTCAACGGGGCGTAAGAAGTCCATCCGGCGGCGGCCGGTCCGCCGGTGACGAAGAACGACGAAAGCATGATCCCCGCGGCGACCGCGCCGATCCAGAATGAGAGCATGTTGAGGACCGGGAAGGCCATGTCGCGCGCGCCAATCATCAGCGGAATCAGGAAATTGCCGTAACACCCGACCAGGATTGGCATGATCACGAAGAAGATCATGATCGTCGCGTGCATCGTGAACATCGAGTTATAGGTGTTGGGGGGAATGGCGCCGTCATACATGTAGGGTTCGGGCACCCAATGCATGAACGGGACGGCGCTTTCAGGCCACGCCAGCTCCCATCGCATCAGCATCGCCATCAGCCCGCCGATCGACATCATGAACAGCGCCACGAACAAAAACTGTCGCGCGATCATCTTGTGATCGGTCGAGAAGAGGTAGGTTCTGACGAAGCCGTGCTGATGATGCTCAGCATGCTCTGAGTGAATCGCCGCAACCGGAGTGCTACTCATAAATCCGATCCTTTTAGCTTAAACGAAGGCGTTTCGCCTGTAAGGAATCCGTCAAGCCTGCTTTACTTGGCGGCGTACTTGTCCTTGAGCCAGTGCTCGTAGTCTTGCTGGGACTGAACGTACAACTCACCCTTCATTCCCGAATGGCCGAACCCGCACAGCTGCGAACACGGGATCTCGTAATCGCCGATCTTGGTGACCTCGAACCAGACGTGGATATTGCGGCCCGGAACGGCGTCCTGCCTGAGCCGAATCCACGGCACGAAAAAGCTATGGATAACGTCCTTGGAGGTGAGTTCGAACCGCACCACCTTATTGACCGGCACATGAAAGTCGTTTTCCACAGTCACGTCGTCGGGCGTCCCCAGCTTGCCATCGGGACCCGGATAGGTGATTTCCCAGTTGAATTGCTTGGCCGTGACCTTGAAGAAAACGTCGCCCGGCGGTCCCTGCTCCTTGATGTTTGCCCAGGTGGAGCGGCTCAGCAGGGCCAGGGCAATCAGGACAACTGCGGTCGCCGTCGTCCATAGCACTTCCAGGCGCGAATTGCCCTCGATATAGGTGGCCTTGCGTCCGGGTTTGGTCCGGTAGCGCACCATAAAGCTGATCATGGCGATCGTGACCAGAATCCAGACGACCACGACGATCCAGAAAATCAGCGTGAACAAGAAATCGATGCGCGACGAATAGGTGGATATCCCCTCAGGCAACCAAAGATGATCGAGCATGTGGGCGACCCTTTAGATCTCCTTTTTAACGTGCCACCGGCGAACATCGACAGTGACGAAACGCACCTGCAACCTCGGCCCGGCGAACCATTATGCGGATGCGGCTTGGATTAAGGAAATGAAAAAACCAAGGTTCCTCCGGCAAGCCGGTCTAATGTACCCCGGCTTCAAAGCCGGCACCGTCCCCGCAATTTCCGGCACGCTAGGACGAACCAAAAAATATTTCAAGTACCATTTTGTGTCGATAGACCCCGACGCGCTCCGGCGGGTCCGCTTGGTATCCAGCGCTTTTCGGGCTAAATAGGCGCCTGCAGCGCCCGGACAGAGTGTTCCCAGGAGACTTTAATTCCGATGACCTCAGCGCCTTCCATCGCCCATCTCTTTGAACGGACCGCCGAAAAATACGGCGCCCGAGCATTCCTCAAGGAGAAACGCGATCGTTCCTGGATCGACTTTTCCTGGACTCAGATCGCCGCATCGAGCCGGCGGATGCGCGCCGGACTCCTGAAACTGGGCCTCAAGCCAGGGGATCGGATCGCAATCCTGGCCGAAAACTGCCCGCAATGGGTGATCACGGATCTCGCTGTGCTCGGTATGGGCGCGGTGGTGGTGCCGCTTTACCCGACCAGTTCCGCCGATGAAATCGAACATGTGCTGAGCGACTCGGGTACCCGCGCAATCGCGCTGCGAGGCAGCGAAAATCTGGAGAAAATTGTCGCTCTGGTCTCGCGGCTGCCCGATCTGCAAGCGCTGATTGCGATGGACAGCGAGTCGCCGCCGGCGGTGGACACGCCGCGTCCTATCGTCACAACGCTCCGGAGCCTGGACTCCTCGCCTGAAGCCCAACTTACCGAGGTCATTCACTCCGACGTCGCCACGATTATCTACACTTCCGGCACCACCGGGGCGTCCAAAGGCGTGGTCCTCACCCACGGCAACCTCCTGGCGAATTGCGAGGCGTCAAAGGCTGCGCTCGATTTGAATGAACAGGACGTAATCCTGTCGTTTCTGCCGATCGCGCATTCCTTCGAACGAACCGCCGGTTATTACACCGTGCTGACCGCGGGCGGCACTATCGCCTATGCGGAAGGACTGGGCCAAATCGCGCAAAACCTGCTCGAGATCAACCCAAGCGTGGTCTTGACCGTACCGCGCCTGCTGGAAGTCATCCACACCCGGGTGCTGCGCACGGTGGAGAAGTCATCTCCGATTCGCCGGCGCCTGTTCGCTCTGGCGTTGGCAACGGGGCAGCGCGCGGCCAGCTACCGGTTCCGCGGGCGCTCGGTGCCGCCCCATCTGGCGGCCGCGATGGCGCTGTTTCGCGCCGTCGTCTTTGCGCGGATCACCGGGCTGTTCGGCAAGCGTCTGCGTTACCTGATTTCAGGCGGCGCGCCGCTGCCCAGGGAAATCTTCGAGTTTTTCTCCGCCGCCGAGATCCCCATCGTCGAGGGCTATGGTCTGACCGAGGCGTCGCCGGTAGTCGCCGTAAATTTGCACGGACAGACGCGGCCCGGCACCGTGGGCCGCCCCCTTAATGGGGTGCGGGTGAAGCTGGCGGAGGACGGGGAATTATTAGTTCACGGCGCCAATGTGATGAAGGGCTACTTCAAGCTGGAGGAGGACACCCGCCAGGCGCTGAGCCCCGACGGCTGGCTGCACACCGGAGATATCGCGGCAATCGACGCCGAAGGCTTCATCGCCATCCGCGATCGCAAAAAAGAGATCATTGTCCTGTCAGGAGGAAAGAACGTCTCTCCGGCGGCATTGGAAGCCAAGCTGCTGCGCGATCCGCTGATCGCCCAGGCCTGCGTGCTGGGCGACCGGCGCAAGCACGTATCCGCGTTGATCGTGCCCGACTTCGAGCAACTTGCGGAAGCGATCAAGCCCGAAGGAGTCGAGACCAAACCGTATGAGGCTTTAGTCGAAGAACCCAAGGTCAGAGCGCTGTACCAAAAGCTCTTGCGCCAGCTCAATCGCAACCTGGCCGATTACGAAGCGATCAGCGCGTTCCGGCTCATCGCAACTCCGTTTTCACAGGATCGCAACGAACTCACTCCGACCTTGAAACTGCGCCGCAAAATAGTCCTGGAGCACTATCGGCGCGACGTCGAAAGCATGTACGACGGAAGCTGACCCGGTGGTTCCAACGTCCTAACAAAGTTCAAATCCCGGATGCAATTAACGGCGCCGCCAGCTACGCCTGCGGGTTCACGAACACCGCGGCCGCGACCACCGTAGTCCACAGTCCCTCGCGATCGCCGATGGCCGACTGGGTCACGTTGCGCGTGCTGATGATCTTGTCCGACATTCTCCAGATGTCCTTGCGCTCGTCGTAACTGGAATTGAGGTCGAAATCGACGCCCAAAATCGTGGCCAACATGGTCGCGGCAAGATCCTCGGCATAATCGCCGGCCTTCTGATCGGTCTCACCGAAACTCTTGTGCTCCGACAGGTAGCCGTACTGAGCCGGATCGCTGGGAATCGCCAGTCCGACCGACGAGGCGACCAGGCGATGGGGCTCATTAGTGGCATTGTCGTACATTACCGCATAAACGACCTGGCCCGGACTGAGATGCTTAAGCCCCTCCTGTATCGGGATCACTTTGCAATGCGGCGGGAAGATCGAGCTGACCCGCACGATATTGAACTCCGCGATCTTGGCGTCGCGCAATGCGACCTCGAAGGAAGTAAGCTTTTCACGGTGCCGGCCGACACCTTTGGTCAGGAAAATATTTTTCGCAACCGGTCCCATTTTTCCTCTAACGGATGCTGTGACAATTATTTCGCAGCGGCTGAATCAATCGCGGCTTACTTGCAAGCCATTGACAAACCCGAATCCGCGCAAGCCCTAAACTATAGCAGCGAACTATTACTCAAGCGTTACGCAAAGGTGAAGATAATCGCGATTACCCCGTCGTTCGCTGCCCGGCGAGAACCGGGTCCTGCCCCAGCACTCCTTGCGCGGCCAGTTCGCGGATGCGCTCGGCGGTAAAGCCCAAATCCTTGGATAGGATCGCGTGGTTGTCCTCACCGAGCATCGCCACCCGTTGGGTGATTCTGGTCGGCGTCTCCGACATGTGATAGGGCGTGCGCGGCAGCATCATCAGCCCGCTGCCCGGCAGGTCCACCGGCTGCAGGATGTCGCGGCTATTAATCTGGGGATGGTTAATCGCTTCGGGAACGCTCAGCACCGGAGCGGCGATCAAACCGGATTCGCGGATGAAGCTGATCGCGTCGTCGCGTTTCCTGAAATTTTTCGTGACCCATTTTTGAACCATCTCGGCCAGCTCGTAGCGGTTCTCGGAACGCAGCCGCAACGTGGCAAAGCGAGGGTCGTCCTTAAGCTCCGGCATCCCGGAGATCTTGATAAACAGGTCCCAATAGTGGTCCAGCACGACCATGATGAAGTAACCGTCTTCGGTTTTGTAATAACCGTGCGGCGTGGGACCATTGCGATGGCTGCCAAAGGGCTTCGGAGCATCGCCCGCCTGATCGCCTGCCAGGTATTCGCATAGCGTGTTATCGTGCAGGTTGAATATGCATTCGCTCAGGCACAGATCGATGTATTGTCCGCGGCCCGATTTCTCCCGGTAGTAAAGCGCGGCGCTGATCGCGCCGAAGGCGTTAACTCCGGCGTTGCCGTCGGCGAAGTAAACCCCGCTGAACACCGGCATCCCGTCGCGGTTGCCGGTCAACGACGTGACCCCGGCGGTGGCCTGCGCGATAGCGTCAGTGGCCGGCAGCTTGGCCATCGGCCCGGTCTGGCCAAAGCCCGATACCGAGCACATTATCAGCCGCGGGTTGATTGGTTTAAGGTCCTCGTAGCCAAGTCCGTACTTCCCCAGCAGGCCGGGCGTCAGGTTTTCCAGGAAGACATCGAAATGAGGGAGCAAATCCCTGACCAGGGCGGCGCCTGCGGGACGTTTGAAATCGATACACAGGCTGCCCTTGCCGCGATTGTAATATGCGTGCATCGGCGAGAAACGCGCCGGGGAAGTTACCCGGGGCATCGTTCCGCGGCCGTAGTCGCCGCTGGGCGGGAGTTCCAGCTTGACCACCTCGGCGCCCAAGTCGGACAGAATACGCCCCGCCACGGGCCCCGCGATATAATTGGTCGCTTCCAGTACCCGCACTCCGGCAAGGGCTTGAGCATCATTTGGCATCGGCGACGGTTCCTTTCATCTCAAAGTGCGGCCATCAGGGATCGCTTTACGAACCTGAGGATTAATGGCCATACCAATCTGAATATCCCAAAACGCGCGGGGTTGGTAACGCTCCGCCTCCGCGCAGCGACAGTTTGACAAATCCGACCTGGAAGAGATTTCCTAGCAGGGTGGCGGAAAAACGGGTTCTGAGACAGGTGTGATTGGCCCGATCGGAGTAGCACCCCGCATCGATCGGAGTAGCACCCTGAATGGAGTAGCACCCTGGATAAGGATGGCTCCCTTCCTCAACCTTCTCCCCCTGGCCAGAGGGAGATAAGAGAGGGTGCAGGCTGCGAAAATTTTTCCCGCGGCCTGCTAGTTTCGAGGCGGACCGGATTTCACCTGACACGATTCGCGTTTACCAAAAAAAGGAAGACCACAGCATGAGCCAAAGAAGATACGATCTCAAGACCGCGGACGGCACCGTGGATTGCTACGTCCATCATCCCGACGGCCTTGGTCCATTGCCGGCTGTCATCTTTTATATGGACGGGCTCGGCCTGCGCCCCGAACTGCAACAGATGGCGGAGCGGCTCGCCTCCAACGGCTACTACGTGCTGCTGCCCAATCTCTATTATCGTGCCGGCGATTACACTCCGATCGATCCGTCCAAAATGGCGGACCGCGGACCCGAATGGGACCGGCTGATGAAGCTGGTGAGTTCCGTCACCAACGAACGCATCGCGCAGGACACCGTCAGCTTCCTTGAGTTCCTCAGCCAGCAACCGGCGGCCAAAAGCCAGAAGGTCGGATGCGTCGGATATTGCATGGGTGGACCGCTGACCTTGACCGCCGCCGGCCGCTTCCCTGACCGCATCGCCGCGGCGGCATCCTTCCATGGCGCCAATCTCGCCACCGATCGGCCCGACAGTCCTCATCTGCTGGCCGACAAGATGCGCGCCAGGGTCTATGTCGGAGTCGCCGAGACCGACCCCTTCCTGTTTCCGGGCGAAACCGAGCGGCTCAAGAGCGCGCTGGAAGAAGCCAAGGTCAACTACACGATGGAACTCTATCCCGGTGTGGTTCACGGTTTTGCCGTCCCCGGCGTTCCGATGTACGACCGCGAGGCGTCGGAGCGGCATTGGCAAAGGTTGCTGGCGCTTTACCGGGAAACTTTGTTGTAAGCTCGATCTCATGAGCGGTACTGATTCGTCGAAGAAACTATGGAGCGGGTCCGAAGATGCCGTACGCGCAGGGAAGAATCTATAACGACGCCGACAGCCACATCATGGAAACCAAGGACTGGCTGCTGGGCTACGCCGACCCTTCTATTCGTGGCCGCCTCTCGCCAATGACCAAGGCCATGATTGGGAGCGCGCATTCCGAGCGGCTTATCGACACCATGCTCGACGTGATCGGGCAGCGGCGCGCCAATCCTGAAGCGATGAAGCAGGCCGAGGCCGAGTTGATGACGCGCAAGTATCACCATGCGTTGGGCGGCTTCGATCCGGGCGAACGTGCGCGCGCGCTTGACCTGCTCGGCTTCAACCGTCAACTGGTTTTCACCGGCAGCCCGTTGGGTCAATTCTGGGGCGGATTCGGAGTCCAGCGATTCTTCGATTCCGACGTGCTCTATGGCGGCTGCCGCGCGCACAACCGCGCAATCGCCGACTTCTGCTCGCATGACAAGCGGCTGATCGCAGTGGGTTTCGTGCCCCTGGACGTCCCCGAACTGGCGGCAGGCGAAGTCGAGCAAGCAGTCCGGCTCGGATGCGGGGCGATTTGGGTGCCCGCCGTACCCCCGCCTACAATGTCGCCGACGCATCCCGACATGGATCCGGTGTGGGAGCGGATGCAGGACCTCGACATTCCCTTCGTTTTGCACCTCGGCGGCAGTCCGATGTTCCTGCGCCGCGGATTTGCCAAAAATGGGCGGACCACGGAACGTGGCGCGTTGGCCGACGACGTCCGGGCCAAGGAATACGCGACCGTCCATTTCGGCCCCGAAGCCTTCCTTTCGGCAATGATCCTGGATGGAGTGCTGCAGCGCTTCCCGCGTTTGCGTGGCGGAGTTATCGAGCAGGGCGCAATCTGGGTCGTGCCATGGCTGCGCAAGCTGGATATTGCGCGGGACGCCTTCGCGCGCTTCGAGCCGTATTTGAACTTGCCGTTGAAGCCGTCGGAGTACGCGCGGCGGCAACTCAAATTCGCGCCCTTTCCGCCCGAACCGGTGGGCTGGATGATCGAACAGGCGGGCGCGGAACTGTTCCTGTTTTCCAGCGACTTCCCCCACGCCGAAGGCGGCCGCGATCCGATTGGCCGCTTCGAGCGCGCGTTGAATGAATATCCAACCGACGAAGACGCCAGGGATCGCTTTTATGCGCGCAATTTCAGTGAGTTGGTTGGCCCCCGCGCTTTCGCATGACAACCAATTACCACGAGTCCCACCTCTGCCGCAGGTTGATCGAGCGTGGCTTGCTACATCGAGCGCAGAATCAGTGAACTGCCGCCGGTTTCGGTGCGCCAGCCGATACATGCCGCGATGTGGGCGTCTTTGACCTGCCGGCATCCGCGCGCGCGGTCGTAAGTGTGCTTGCCCGCGGCCCATCCCGGACAGGCGTCGTCGGCGCGATGGCGCAATTGGCGCACGTTTTCCGCCACCAGGTTCAGGCCGTGGGTATAGCCCTCCGACAGATGGCCGCCGCCGGTGTTGCAGGGCAACTCGTGGTCGATTTGCAAACGGCCGCCTTTGACGAATTCGTGCGCTTCGCCGCGGCCGCAAAAGCCGTAGGCTTCAAGCTGGATCAGGGTGGTAAAGGTGAAGGCGTCGTAGCAGGAAATCAGATCGACGTCTTTGTGCGTCACCCCGGTCATCCCCAGCATCCGCTGGCGCGCGTAATTCCCGCCCTGATAATGGATCTCGGGCCGCGAGTAGTTCCACGCCGGGGAGGGAGAAAAGGTGCGCGCGCTGCCGCCCAGGATGAACACCGGAGGCTGTTTCAGGTCATAGGCGCGCTCGCGGCTAGTCACGATAATCACGCTCGCCACGTCGGTTTCCAGGCAACAGTCCAGCAGCCGAAACGGCTTGGCGACCCAGCGTGAACGCTGATGGTCCTCGATCGTGATCGGCGCGCGCATCAGCGCCTTGGGATTGAGGCTGGCATGGTAACGATGCGCCACGGCAATTTCGGCGAACGACTTGGTGGTGGCGCCGAAGTCGCGCAGATAGCGCATCGCGCTGACGCCGAACATCTGGGCCGGGGTAGTGAACCCATTGGTGACGTTGAACTGCCCTTCAGCCGCAGCCGGCGTCGCGGGTACCGGCCCGCCGGGCGCCTGCCCGCCGTAACGACGGCCCGAGCGTCCGTTCATCGACCGGAAGACCGCCACCGTCTTGCAGTAGCCGCCCTCGATAAGTCCGATCGCGTGAGCGATCAGCATCTCGGTGGCCGATCCGCCGCCGAGCATTTCGCTGGCGTAATTGAATCGCAGTCCCAAGGCGCTGCCAATATGCGCCGCGGTGGTCGAATCGCCGCCCAGACCGCCCTGGTAGCTGGTGATGCCATCGACGTCCATGGGCCGCAGCCCGGCGTCATCGATGGCGTTGCGGATCGCCTCGCAAGCCATCGAAAGCGTCGTGCGGTTGGACGGCCGCATGAACGGCGTCTGGCCCAGGCCCACGATACAATATTTATCGGTCAAAGCACCCATCAGTTTTGTAGCCGCCCCACATCGCGCCAGCCGCCTTCAATAGCGGAATAACCGGTAAATAGGAAGGCTTCCGACCGTGAGGAGCGGTGCGGTTGGCAAAAGGCGCGTGATTGAAGTGCGTCAGGCGCCCGATCAGCGCGCCCCCAGTTTTGGAAACCTTTGGTTAGGCTCAACCGCAAGTGTCCTGTTTCAGGCCGGGGACCGCTTCCGACTTGATAAGGACGGTCCTGGCCAATGGCCTGTTGCTCAACTACATGGAATCATCTTTCGGCGCTTCACGACGCTTCTAACTGGCCTGGCTACGATTCGGAATAGAGACGCGGGGCATGGTCATGGTGCCGGCATTCAGGTGCGAGAAGTGCCTGAATGCCTCGCGTCATATGCGCTGCATCTCGCCGCAACCAACATCGTGTTCATCGTGAGCGCCCACACCGCCTGATAGGCTCGGCTCGTCTCTTTTGGAGGTCCTGGTCAGATGGGACCCTTCGGGGCCAAAGTCTGGCGCCTTCTTTAGTATAAATGCCTGCCGGCGGGGGACGGGCCAGGTCAAGAAAAGGGGTTGGTTATAGCCTGGAAACGTCGGCTCCGGTCCCCCTTACCCATCATTTCTCGTCCCTCAGGCTCCCGTCTTCTATGTTTGACTTAACTTTATATATCAGCCCTTGCCTTGCCATATGAACGTATGGCAAAGTTGCTGCACTATGAACTCACGACCTTCACCATTGGCCGGTCTGCATTTATTCGCGCAGAGACTTCCTGATCACAGCGATCACGATGCGAGCGACATTATCCAGCCCGATATTGTTCTCCCTGCTCAGTGGACCGCGGCTTTCCGTCGTCATCAAAGGAGCGGGGAGACCAAGCTCTTGGCGGGAGTGCTTTTATCCGCCTGGCATGACCTCGATTCGCCCCATAGGAGCGTCCGCCTGGACGCGGAGTCCTTTTTCGAAATGCCCGATGCTGGAAAACCGCTTAGTTTGCGATTTCTATGTGAGGCTTTCGAACTTCAGGTCAGTGTGGTTCAACAGGTCGCTAGAGAACGGATTAAGCGCACATCCCAAAAGATCCGGCCTCGACTCGTAGCCAAGTCCGGAGCCCACTCGTCGATATCGGCGGATAGAAAAGGCGCGGGGTCCAATCGGGAGCCTGAGGGATTGCCGTTGTCGGCCGGAATTACGCTAGCATCCTAGCAGCTCTGCTGACGGCAGGACGGGCTGCCATTTATCGGGTACTCGTCCAGGGTCATCTTTCTTCAGTGAGGGGGAATGGGGTCTGGCGCCAATTCTTAATGTAAATGTCGCCCGGCGCCGACGGTGGGGCTTGAACATTCCGGGGTGTACGGGGGTGGAGTGTTTGAAATTCGATGGACTGGACCGGCCGGTTCGGCGGTGCCTTTTGGCCAAAATAGGATGGTCAGTCTAGCGTGGCCCGTCGGCCGGCTACGGAAGACCGAGGACACAGGAATTTGCGCAAGGGCCGCGGCCCAAAGGCCCCCACGTTGGAGGGCCACGGGCCACGGTTGTTAGCGGGTTGTTAGCTCAAACGCCCTACGTATGCGAAAAGAGCTTTAAATTCAGGGCTTTATAGCTTCACAAACACCGATTTGATTTCGGTATAGAGCTCGATCGCGTATTTGCCAAGTTCGCGGCCAAAGCCTGATTGCTTGTAACCACCGAAAGGCGAGATCGGGTCGAGCATCCCGTAGCAGTTGACCCACACCGTGCCGGCCTTGAGTTTGCGCGCGACCTTGTGCGCGCGGCTTACGTCCTTGGTCCACACCGCGGCCGCCAGTCCGTAGCTGGTGTCGTTGCCCTGGAATACGGCGTCGGTCTCGTCCTTGAACGGAATCGCCGCCGCCACCGGACCGAAGATCTCCTCGCGCGCGATGCGCATCGAGTTGTTGACGTCGACGAATACCGTGGGCTTGACGAAATAGCCTTTGCTCTGGCCGGAATCTCCGCCGGCCCTGAGCTTGGCGCCCTCCTTTTTGCCCACTTCCAGGTAGCCGTTCACCCGATCGAACTGCTCCTTTGAAACCAGCGGTCCAACCCGCGTGGCGGCATCCAGAGGGTCGCCCATCTTCATGTTTTGCGCGAGCTGGCTAAGCTGATCGGTGAACTGCTCGTACATCTGTTCCTGCACGAATACACGGGTGCCGGCGCAACACACCTGTCCCTGGTTGAGAAAGACGCCGGTCAGGGCGCCGAAGGCGGCGGCCTTCAGGTCGGCGTCAGGGAAGATGATATTGGGCGACTTGCCGCCCAACTCCAGCGATACGCGCTTTAGATTGCCGGTCGCGGCCTTCATGATCTCGCGGCCAACCTCGGTCGAGCCGGTAAACGCCACTTTGTCGATTCCCATATGCGCCGCGATTGCGCTGCCCGCGCCGGGCCCAAACCCGGGCAGAATGTTGACCACGCCGTCGGGCACTCCCGCTTCCATGATCAGTTCGCCCAGCCGCAAGGCGGTCAGCGGGGTTTGCTCCGCGGGCTTCAGAATCGAAACGTTGCCGCACGCCAGCGCCGGCGCCAGCTTCCACGACGCCATCAGCAACGGAAAGTTCCACGGGATGATTTGACCGCACACTCCAACCGGTTCGCGCAGAGTGTAGCTGAGCATGTCGGGCGCCGAGGGGTTGGTCTCGCCGTAAATTTTGGTTACCCAGCCGGCGTAGTAGCGAAAGGTCTCGGCCGCCATCGGGATGTCGATGTTCTTGGACTCGGAGATCGCCTTGCCATTGTCGAGCGTTTCGAGTTGAGCCAACTCGGCGGCATTGGCGTCGATCAGCTCGGCGATTTTGAACAGGTATCGCGCCCGGTCGGCAGGTCGCATGGCGGCCCATTTGCTTTCCTCAAACGCGCGCCGCGCCGCCTTGACCGCCTCATCGACGTCGGCCTGATCGGCTTGCGCGACGTTGGCCAGCACTTCCTCGGTAGCGGGATTGATAGTTTCAAAGGTCTTGCCCGATTTAGCCGGAACCCACTTTCCGCCGATCAGCAAATGTCTGGGGGCCTTGACGAATTCCGATACTTTCGGATTGATTCTGGCGGAGCTGGTCTCCGCTCCTGGTGCCGCACCCATAGGTAACCTCCTGCAATGTTGCGCCGTTGGCCAATCACATGGCGTGGATCTTGGTTTTAGCCTTGCACGGAAACCGGCTCAGAGCCAAGCGCAATTCAATCGCACCAGTTTGCCGGGCCCGGCGATTGTCCATCGATCGTTGATTGGACGGGTTTTTTGCGCTAACGGAGGCGGAAGAACTTCAGCAAGCAACCCGGGCGCGCGGAGCACAGCACAATGAGCGAATGGCGAATCGGAGACCTTAAGGTGATCAAGGTTCTGGAGAGCGAAGACCTGTGGAAGGGCCACGTCATCGCCAAAGACATGCACGCCGAGAATATCCTTAAGGAAGCCGACTGGCTGTTGCCGCGCTTCGCCAACGAGGAAGGCCGAGTCCGCATGAGCTTCCACAGCATGGTGGTGGAGTCGGGCGGCCTGCGGATTCTGATCGATACCTGCATCGGCAACGACAAGCCGCGCGAATTCGCGCGGTGGAATCTGCAGCATTGGCCGTTCCTGTCGGACCTGGAAAAGGCCGGCTACCCGCGCGAGTCGATCGACCGCGTAATCTGCACGCATCTGCACATCGATCATGTCGGATGGAACACGATGCTGGAAAATGGGCGCTGGGTGCCGACTTTCCCCAACGCGCGCTACCTGCTGAGCCGCCGGGAGTGGGATCACTGGTCGCAAATCGCGCAGGGTGAGACCCATCAGATCATGGAGGATTCGGTGCGGCCAGTGATCGACGCCGGACTGGTGGATTGGGTCGAGGGTGGCCATCAGGTCACCCGGGAAGTTTCAACCGAGTCCACTCCAGGTCACAGCCCGGGCCATATGTCGGTACGTATCGCCTCGCGCGGCCACGTCGGGATGGTAACCGGCGATCTGATCCATCATCCGATTCAGTGCGGCCATCCGGAATGGAAGACCAACTTCGACATCGATCTCGATCTGGCGTGCTCCACCCGCCGCAACTTTCTGCAGCGATGCGCGGAGGAACGCATGACCTTCCTGGGTACGCATTTCGCGTCGCCCACGGCGGGCCGCATCGTCAAGCGCGGCGACGCTTTCCGCTTCGAAGGATAGGATAAGCGGCCCACAGCCATAGTTGGCTCTGAATCCCAGAGTTCATCAGCGCTGAGTCGAGCAGTGTCAACCCGGCGCCACATCGACGTTTTTTTGCGTAATTTGAATAAGAATGGATACAGCCCTGTCTAATTTCGATTGAAAGCGCTGGAACGTACCATTTTGACCTTCTATAGTGGAGCAGGTGCATAAGACGCTTGGTTTTTCCGACTAATCCACGGATTTTTGGCAGGTACCAAATTGATGGCTAAGAATTGGGCTGAGACTTCAAGGACGGCGCGGTTTGCCCTGGCCATGCTCGCATTGAGCGCAATCGCAATCTCATGCGGTGGCGGTGGAGGCGGGGTAACCACCCAGCCACCGACTGCTCCCGCTCCAGCGCCGGTCCCGGGCCTGTGCGCGCACGCGTTCGACCCCGCGGTCGCCGGCGTAGGTCCGCGCGCCGTGCCCGCGGCCACCTCAAGCCCTGCCGCCCCGGTAGCCCTTTCAAGCTGCACGCTGGACGCCAATCGCGACGTGGTCATCGGTTCGGGCGGTTGCGGTCCCGAGGTTTACGTTGACAAGTCATTCACCGGCGCCAACGGTCTGGGCAGCATCACCATCAACAGCGGCGCGCATCTCGTTTTCCTGCATGATCCCGGCTACCAACTCGACACGTCCGGAATCGTCGTCAATGGCGCATTCCAGGTCGGCAATTCGTTCTGCCCGGTTGGAAGTAACAACAAATCCAGCGTCGCAGTGGTCAACTTTACCGACGCCCGCGCCGTATCCGGCGTGACCAAGGGAATCACGGTCAACAGCGGCGGAACGCTGCAACTCTACGGTGCGACCGGCGTGGCCCCGGCGACGCCGATTGCGGGTGCGAATCCGCAAGCGCCGAGTTGGACTTATCTGAGCGCTCCCGCGGGACCGTCCGGCCTTTATGGCGCCGGCTTCGGTGTCGCCAGTCCGGTTGGTACCAATGGCGCCACCACCTTACAACTGGCGGATCGCGTTGACTGGCAACCGGGCCAGTGGATCGTCGTTGCCGGCACCGACTTCTCACCCGACAGCGCAGAATTCGTGATGATCAACGCGGTCAGCAATTGCGCCGGTTCGGCCACGGGCACCTGCACCGTCACCCTGGATTCGGCGACTCCGCTGGTCAATTACCATTTCGGCGGCCCGGCGCCCGACACCGGCCCCAAAGCGCTGAAAGACGGCGCCAGCCAGAATTATGGCGTCGACGAACGGGCCGAAGTGGGACTCATCAGCCGCAACGTCAAGCTGACCTCGACGATTACCGGCAAGGACCAGCACTGGGGCGGCGAGATCAAGATCATGGCCGGCTACAAGGCGGTCGAGATCCAAGGCGCGGAGCTGGAAAAATTCGGCAAGGACCAGGCCGGCAGCTATCCGCTGCATTTCCATATGGCTGGCGACGCCACGGCCAAGACGCTAATCAACAGCAACAGTATCCATCACGGCTACAATCACTGCATCACGGTCCATGCGACCAATAATCTGACCATCGCCAACAACATCTGCGCCCGGATCGTCGATCATCTCTACTACCTGGAGACTGGGACCGAAACCGGGAACGTTTTCAAAAACAACCTTGGCATCGGCGCGATGAGCAATGCGTTCCAGATCGTGGCCGCCGGTCCGAGTCCGCCCGCTCCACCCGTCGCGCTGGCCAAGGCGGCCTTTTGGACCGGCGATTATCTGACCAACGATAAGACCCAACCTTGGTACAACGGCTACGACGGTTTCAACATACCCTTCACCGATAACGGATCGGGTTCGTCCGCCACGGTCCTGGGTAGCCCCGTCGGAAATACCTCCTCGGGTTTCTGGATCACAAATCCCGGAGCGAACACCTTCGTGGGCAACTCGATCGCGGGATGCCAGGACGTGGGGCGCGGATTCTGGATCCTGCCGGCCAGCGCGACTATCGCCCAGGTGCCGTTACCCAAGGGCAATTTCTCGTCCAACCGGGCGCATGGCTGCTACACCGGTTTTGATACCGCGGCCGACGACGGCGTCACCGGCGCATTTCTCTACACTCCCCAGGGCAAGTGTGTGGGCGGCTCCGGCGCCGGCACCCTGACCGACTGCGATACCATTGCCGAGTTCGACAATCTGACTTCAACCCGCAATCGCAACCGCGGCATCTGGGTGCGCGCCAGTTGGTACAACCTCGAGAGCGCCCACCTTGCGACCAACCGCGACAGTGTTTCGCTGGTCTCCAGTGGCGGCACCGAGGGCTCGCCCCCGGGCGAATGGGGCCTGATGAACGACGCCATCCTGGTCGGCATCAGCACCAACAATCCACTTCGTTTCGGCCCCTGCCCGTACAACGGTCAGAACGGCTTCGGCGGCAACGCCGGATGCTATGAGTCCCCCGCCAACCAGGGCAACGGCTACCCCAATCCGCAATGGAACATGTTCGGCTTCATGTTTTACGACGGACCCGCGCGAGTGGAGGGGGCGAAGTACGTCAATTTCAACATCGACCCCACCCCCTACCTGACCGCGAGCGACGTGGCCTTCCTGACCTATTTTTCTTCCATCAACAACATGCCCTGCGGCGCACCGGGCAAGTTCCAGTATGAGGGCGATGCCGCGATGGGTTGGTTCCAGTCCAACCTCAACAGCTATCCGCCCACGCAGTACACCGAGGCCGTGGACTTCCAGAACGTCGATCTGCGCCATCAGATATACACTCAGAGCGTCGAGAATACCTGCGCGCCGCCTCCGGCCACGGGAGCGAACTTCCGCGACGGCGACAAGTTCACCGTAATCCTGGACGAAGACGCCAGCCTTAGCGGGCTTGAGGTAGTGCCAAACGGTGGCGGCAAGCCGGTCAGCGGCGTGTTGCCGATTTCACTCAACAACATCCCCTTCCTGGCCGGGCCCGGGACCGTGGACGAATGCCTGTCCACGGGAGCGCAGGACAACGCGATCGAGGGCCGGCCAACCTCGCTGATTAGTCCATATAGCTATGCCACGCTGGAATTCTCCGCGCTTACCAGTCCTTGCAACGGAGTTCCTCCTGCTGCCGGTAATCCGAACTGTTCCAATAACAATGTGATGGTCTTCACCAAGGACGAAATTGACTATCCGAACGGTACCGGGGCGGGTCAGATCCAGTTCAACGATACTACCATCACCGACACCAACGGCAGTTACACGATTCAATGTGGCGGCACCGCCGACACGTCATCGGCAGGCGTGATTGGACACGCCTGCGTGGCGCTCAGCGGACGCAACGGCAACGGGATTTACGAGCCCAAGCTGGTCAGTGGGCTGGGATATACGGTCCAGGCCAATGTCGGGATGCCAAATTTTGTCTCGCTGATGTACGGTGACGCCGATCTGCCGGGCGGGATTTCGAGCGCCAACCCGTTCCATACCCGGGTCGGCATTTGTTACAAGAACGAAGGTTCCAGCGCTCCGCCGGTCACCGCCTTTACGGTTTACAAGGGCAGCAAGTCATTCTCGGGACCCAACGGGAACCTCAATAGTCTGACCGGCTTTTTCACGCTGCTCGCCTGCAACGGCCTGGACAATGTGATGTGCGCGTCGGGGACACCCTTTTGCTACGAGTCGCTGTGCCCCAGTTCGCCGTATTACTTCGGGACTGGAACGGTGCCGACCAAGACACAGCTTACGGCGGCCACCTCGATTACCCAGCTCGAAGACTCGACCGCCTGCCCCAATGGTACTTGCTACTTTTACGATCAGACCTCCGGCCTGCTGTTCATCAATATGGTGCAGGAGCAGCCCAACGCCGGCGGACCCTACTCTTCGCCTTTGGGTTCGTGCTCGGGCGCCAAGGCGTCCAGCGATCCCGCCTGCGCCAAAGAGAATTTCTACTCATGCCCGGGACCCGGATGCGAGCTCTACACGATCCAGGCGGCCTCGAGCAGTTACACTCCTAATGGCAAGCCCTCGGCCTGTACACCTTACGGCGGCGCCGGCGGCGCAACCGATTACACGCAGGCTTATCCGGCCAATCTGAACCAACTGGCCTACGTTTCCAACGGGACCGTGGTCCAGACCCAAGTCGAAAATCCGACCACCTTCCCCCATCAGGCGCCAACCAATGCGCCCGCGGACCTGTGTCCGGTCAAAAAGCCGGCCAAACCTGCCTGGCCGCCCGCTCCGCCCGCCGCCGTTCCGGCCATCTTCACCATTGGCCTGCCGGCGAACGTCTCGGTAACGCTGACTCCCAACGTCAACCCGATTCTGGTCACTGGATCGTCGCTGTACCCGCTGACCCAGCAGACTTATACGCTGGCAGCGACGGCCTCGTCCTGCGCCTCCAACTGTTCGTGCAAACAAAACTTCACCGTCACGAGCACCGGATGGACCAGCAGCGGGAGCAATTGCTGCGCACTTGGCACGGGAGGCTCAACTACTTCGATTGGCGTCGCCGGGGCTCCGTATGCCTGCACCGGCCCGTAAGTGGGGGGCGGAGAACGGCAAGGGTCGAGTGCGCTAAAGGTGTTTCAGCGACGAGACCGAGCGCGGAGATTTGTTGCCACGGCCTGCTAGTCGAGGCCGTGGTTGCGGAGGAAATCCGACAGCAGGCCGGCAATCTGCAGATTGTTCAAATCGGAAAATATGAAGTGAGTATTTCCGGCAATACCCATTGATGGCAGGTCCAGGATTGACGCGTCGCCTCCGAGCCCGTTGATTCTCGTGACGAACTCGCGCGACGCCATTGCCGACAGCCGCCAGATATCGGTCGCGACCGCCGGAAATGGCTTGGTCGGGATATTGTCGCCCCACACGATCTGGATTGGAATTTTGGCCAATCTCGCGAAATCCGCGGCAGCAATCGTTTCAGCGGCCGGCGCTATCGACCCATCGGACAATGACGGAAAACCCGGCACATCACCTTCGGGGAAACACGATACAAACGGCTCGTAAGCGACTATCGCTTTTACGTTTCCGCTCTTGACCGCAGCCAGCCATCCCATCAATCCGCCTTGCGAATGAGTAACGACTATGGCGGGTCCAATCCGATCGAGGAGAGCCACGATGGCGTCGGAAATCACCCCGGCGTCATCGGCGATACCGGCCACTACATGGCGCAGGAACTGATTGAGAGCGGCTTGGGGAAACTGGGTATTGGGATAGAACTCGAAGGGCCGGGGACCCATGCGATTGGCCAGGAAGGACAGCTCGTGACCGAACTTGATGGTAAGGTCGGGGATTATCTGTGTCCCGGCCAGGTTCCCCAGCGGTCCGCTGAATGACGGGATGCCGGATCTTCCGCGTCCGGGATAGTCGATCACATAAACCCCAAACCCGCGCCGGACGAATAGCGTCTGAAAGCCTTCGCGCCCGTCGGCGGTGGTGTCCCAGGTTTTTCCGGTCTCGCAGCCGCCATGGACCATCACCAATGGCAACCGGCGCGCATCGGGCGGAATCTGATACTGAGCGTAAAGGTGCTCGATGCTGTAGGTTTGTCCTTCGCTCTGAAAAGGAAAGAAGGATCGCCCGGGGTCGAACTTCCCGGCTGCGGCGACCGTGCGGCCGCCAACGAAAAAACTCCCCTGCTCCGCGATAACCAACGGCTCGTTGCCGTTGGAGGATTTGATCTCTGTGGCCATCGGTGCATCAATTCTCCCGGACAAATTATCAGGGTTGTTTTCGCAGAAAAATCCGGGCAGGACTAGAGTCGCTGGTGAGCGAGGTCTAAATCAACTGAACCCGGCCGCGTGCTATTTTCCGGCCGGCCCCGGAGGGGATGAAGCGTGAATCTTGAAGGTAAAGTCGTTTTGGTAACCGGTGGAGCTTCAGGTATCGGCCGGGCCAGTGCGGTTGCTTTTGCCCGCAACGGAGCCAAAGTCGCGATTGCCGATATCGACGGACGCGGCGGCGAGGAGACGCTCGGTATAATTCATGCGGCCAGCGGCGATGCGTTCTTTGCCGGCTGCGACGTCTCTACGGTGACCGATGTACGCAGCGTGATCGATCGCGTGGTCGCCCAATACGGCCGCCTCGATTGCGCCGCCAATATCGCCGCGATCGAAGGTACGCCGATGCGCATCGACCAGGTTCCGGACGAGGAGTTCGACCGCATCATCCAGATCAATCTGCGCGGCGTCTGGCTCTGCATGAAGTATGAGATCGTCCAGATGCTCAGGCAGGGGGGCGGCGGCGCGATCGTCAACCTTGCCTCGGCGGCGGGTCTGGTCGGCAGCGTCCGTTCTCCCGCCTATGGCGCTTCCAAGCATGGCGTGGTGGGTCTGACCAAGTCCGTGGCGCTGCAACTGGCCAAAGAAAAGATTCGCATCAACGCGGTTTGCCCCGGCGGCATCGTGACTCCGATGACCGAGCGCATCGCCGCCGCTGCCGGCAGCACGCAGGCCCAGATCGGCAGCGTGCATCCGCTGGGCCGGATGGGCGTGCCGGACGAAATAGCGGCCGCCGTTTTGTGGCTATGTTCGGACGAGGCGTCATTCATCACGGGTTCGGCGGTGCCGGTAGATGGCGGTATCACCGCGATGTAGCATGCGGGTACACCCATGCCGGCCGCGACGCCATCAGCAGCTATCGAAGATTGCAGAGCGGTAGCAGAAATAAGGCGCACCTTATCTCGCCACCGTCATCCTGACTCCTGACACTTGGGCCCCAGCCCAATGTAATTCCGAACTGACTTTGCGGGAAATGCCTGCGGCCGAGGGCAAACGCGGGTCTTGGGCGAAGCGTGCAACTTCTCCCTCGCCCGCTCAACCCTAAAGCTAAAATAATCTTGCGCCTTGAGCGCACGAACACATTGGTGCACAGACCCTTTCCGTTCGCTCTCCTTTATCCTGAGACTGTCGAAAAACGACTGAATGGCAAACCAGGGCGGCTTGGCAACGCTGCGGGGCGGTAGAGGTTTGATTCTGTTCCCTCGCCCACATTCAGCCGTGGGTAAGGGTTCTGATACACCTCAAATAATATCTAACGCGTTGGCGCAGACTGAGATTCGGTAAACGTAGGACATCTTTAAAGTGTACCTGCACCCTCGCCCGTCACGCGACTTGCTGGCGCAAATCGCGCGCACGACCTCTCCCGGCGTGCGGCTGCGGCCCCGGTCCGCAGCCGCGGGCGAGGTAGGTTTTAGGAGTTAATCGACAACCTCAAGATAAGGAGAGGGCGCGGGAGAGGTTACCCGCTCCGCCCCTTGATCCAGGTTTCGCCCTCAGCCAGCGGCATTTCGCCAAAAATCCGCCCATAACTATTTTCGCTTCAGGGTCCGGTGCGCTTTCAGTCATGCTTGCGCAGAAAAGTCGGGATATCCAAATCGTCATTCGGATCGACCTGGTTGTTAGGCTCCAGCCTGACCGCACCGTGTCCAGCCTCCTGCGAGCGCCGCCTGAAAGTCGGGATGTCCAGACTCTCGTCGACGATCAGGCCCAGCCGCCGCACGGGCTTGCTCGGAAACATCTTGACCTGGGTGGGCGTGGGCGCGTCACCCGCGGGCTCGATCGGCCGGGTCGGCGCGGACTGCACCGCCGCGGTAATCGCGGAATGAATCGGCATCGGAATCGGCGGCGGCGCCAGCGGCGCGGTTAACGGACTGGTGACGACGGTGCGGGAAGCGTAGCGAGTCTCGAGGTCGCCAAAGCCGGTGGCGATCACGGTGACGCGAAGCTCTTCGGTCAATGAATCGTCGATCACGGCGCCAAAGATGATATTGGCGTCTTCATGCGCTTCTTCCTGGATCAGGCTGGCCGCCTCGTTGACTTCATAAAGCGACAGATCGGGGCCGCCGGTCACGTTGATCAACAGGCCGCGGGCGCCTTTGATCGAAAGGTCTTCGAGCAGCGGGCTGGAGATTGCGCGCTGGGCCGCCTCGACCGCGCGATTCTCGCCGCAGGCGCTGGCCGCGCCCATCATCGCCAGGCCCATTTCAGCCATGATTGAACGGACGTCGGCAAAGTCCAGATTGATCAAGCCGTGTACGGTGACCAATTCCGAAATTCCGCGCACCGCCTGCAGGAGCACTTCGTCGGCGCGTTGAAAGGCTTCGCGCAACGGCGTATTGCGGCTGGCGACGGAAAGCAGGCGCTGATTGGGGATGGTTATCAGGGTGTCGACGGCGGCCTTGAGCTCGCGCAGGCCATCGTCGGCCTGGGTCATGCGCTTGCGTCCCTCGAACTGGAAGGGCTTGGTGACCACGCCCACCGTAAGCGCGCCGGCTTCGCGGGCCAAGCGCGCGATGACCGGGGCGGAGCCGGTACCGGTGCCGCCGCCCATCCCGGCGGTGACGAAAACCATCTCGGCATCCGACATGTACTCGCGCAAGCGGTCCTCATCCTCCAGCGCCGCCTTGCGCCCGATTTCAGGATTGCCGCCGGTCCCGCGTCCGCGGGTGATCTGCTGGCCGAGCTGCAGTCTGACCGGAGCGATATTATTTTGCAGCGCCTGGATATCGGTGTTTACGGAAATGAACTCGACGTTACGCAGCCCGGCTGAAATCATGTGATTCACGGCGTTGCCGCCACAGCCACCCGCGCCGATAACCTTGATCCGGGCGCCCGGATCTGGGGTCTCAACCAACTCAATCATCACTAATCCTCCTCCACCACTCCCCGTGGGGCGATGCTGCGACGGCGCGCGGCGCGCCGATGTTAAAAGAAATCTCTTACCCAGTCAGTGACGCGCGAGCGGATCTTAATCCAGCGCCGCGGCCGTCCGTTGGCCGAACGGCCATTGCTGCGCGCCATCAACAGCAAGCCCGCCGCGGTGGCAAACATTGGTTTCATCAAGTCTTCAGGCATTCCCTTGAGATTGACCGGCAGGCCCCGGCGCACCGGCAGATTGAAAACCCGCTCGGCCAACTCCTGGGTGCCTTCGAGCAGGGAACTGCCGCCCACCAACACCAGCCCGGAGGCCAGCGCTTCGGCAACGCCGGAGCGGATCAATTCGCGCTGGACCATCGCGAAAATCTCTTCCATCCGCGGCTCCAGGATTTCGCCGAGCAAGCGCCGCGCGATGACCCGCGGCTCACGCCCGCCGACCCCCGGCACGCTGACCATCTCGTCGCGCCCCACCACTACGTTGGTGGCCACGCCATAGTCGGTCTTGAGCCGCTCGGCATCAGCCAGCGCGGTGCGCAAACCAGCCGCCAGGTCGCCGGTCAGATGATTACCGCCGATCGGCAGGACCGCGGTGTGCATCACGGCACTGCCGTGAAACACAATGATATCGGTGGTGCCGCCGCCGATGTCGACCAGCGCGACGCCCAGCTCGCGTTCTTCGGGAAACAGCGCGGCCTCCGCCGAAGCCAGTGGCTCCAGCACCAGCGTGGCCGCGTCGACTCCCGCACGCTCGCAACATTTCTCCAGGTTCTGGGCGTAGCTTTGCGCCGCGGTCACGATATGGATACGCGCCTCCAGGCGCACCCCGGCCATCCCGACCGGATCGTGAACGCCTTCCTGCTCGTCCACGGCGAACTGCTGTGGCAGCACATGCAGGACCTGGCGATCGAGCGGAATCGCGACGGCGCGGGCCGCATCGATTACGCGGTCCACATCTCGCGGCCCCACTTCACCGCCTCGCACCGCCACGATGCCGTGGCTGTTGAAGCCGCGTATGTGCGAGCCGGCGATACCCACGATTGCGCTGGCAACCTTCACCCCCGAGGTCTTCTCGGCCTCGCTGAGCGCGCCCTTGATTGAGTCAACGGTGGCGTCGATATTGACCACCACGCCCTTGCGCAGGCCCGAACATGGCACCACCCCGAAGCCCAAAACGGCCATCGCATGGTTCTCGCCGATCTCCGCGACCAGCGCGCACGCCTTACTGGTGCCAATATCCAATGCGCTCAGGATATTTTTCATCGCGGCACCAGTTCTTTGCCCGGCGCGGCATTGCGCGGCGCAATGGCGATATCCGCCAGCGCAACGTCGACCGGCTCGCGCAAGCGGACCACGGCCTCACCGGGAGTCGTCATATCCAGCCCGGTCATCAGGTTCAGATGACTACGCCAGCGGTTCATGACGGCCGCGGCATGGGCCAATTCGTCAGACGCGTGGTCGCGGTCCAGGACCAGATCGGTGTGACTGCGTTCGAGATAAAGCGTCGCGGTGCCGTCGGCGCCGATCCGGACCTCGGAGATCAGCTCCGACAATGCGCCCTCGGCGCGCACCAGCAACTCGGCGTAATCCAGCAAGTCGGCGCCGCTGATCGAGTCGAGCCGGGGACCGCTGATAATCGGTAAATCATTGATCGCTTGAGCGGACAACGGGCCGCGCAATTCACCGCTGGTGAGCAAGGTGTAAAACCCGTCATCGCGTTCCACCACCGCCACTGCGCCGTCGCTGGCGCGCTGAGGCAAATTGCGCGCGGGTTTCAGATGGAGTCGGGTGAGCAGGCTGGCGACCCCGTGGGAGGCGTCCAAACCATGGGCACGGCTGGCGACGTTGACGCCGGCATAAACTCCAAGCGCGAAGAAGGCGCAGATCACGATGCCGCTGAGCCTCCAGCCCCATTCCGAGTTGCGCTTTTTTTTCTTCCGCTCCGCCACCGCACCACCTACGGGAAGCCGCTTCCAACCGCGGCTTCCATCCACCTCTTGCTCAGCTCCCGCGCACCGCGCTTACCATTCGCCGACCAGTTTCACCTCGGGCTCCAGGCGCACTCCGGTTTGTTCCTCAACCCGGCGGCGCGCCAGTTCCATCAGCTCGCGCACTTCGATTGCCCGCGCGCCACCGAGATTGACGATAAAGTTCGCATGCCGGTCCGAAAACGCGGCGTCGCCGATGCGCTCGCCCTTGAGTCCGCATCGCTCCAGCAGGCGTCCGGCGAAATTGCCGGGAGGATTTTTGAAAATCGAGCCGGCATTGGGAACGCCGTGTGGTTGGTGCGCAGCACGCTTGGCTTTAAGCTCCGCAACCTTCGCGGCCAGACTTTCGCGATCGCCGGGAATCAGATCGAATTCTACCGCACTGACGATGAATCCGGGCGGTAAAATGCTGCGGCGATAGAGAAAATCAACTTCGTTTCTAGCCAGAGTTCTGATCCGGCCGTCGGCGTCGGCGCCACGCACCGCACTGACCACCGGCGCCATCTCGCCGCCAAAGGCGCCGGCATTCATGATCAGCGCGCCGCCGACGCTGCCTGGAATGCCTTCGCCGAATTCCAGGCCCGACAACCCGCGCGCCACGGTCTGCGCCACTAACCCGCCGAATTGGGCGGCGGCGCCGGCCCGGACGTGGCAGCCGGCGAAATCGATTTGGTCAAAGCTGCCACTCAGCAGCAGCACCAGGCCGCGCACGCCCCGGTCGCTGACCAAAATATTGGTTCCCGCTCCAAGACAGAAGGCCGGAACCTGGAAACGCCACGCCGCCGCCGTCGCCGCCGACAAATCATTCTCGTCCGCGACTTCAACCACAAAGTCTGCCGGACCGCCGATCCGAAACGAGGTCAGCGCAGCGAGCGCCTGGCCGCATCTTAGACGCGCACCGAATCGCGCCATAAGCTCAGTCTCAAACGCGCTCATCGGGCTTCGCCTCCGCCGCAAACTGGTCAAGGACTGCTTCGCCGAGCTTGTAAATATCGCCGGCGCCCAAAGTCGCAATCAGATCTCCGGGGATGGAATCCGCCGCCACCCGCAAGGCCGGGTTGGACTCGTCACCGAGATATCGAACTTCAATATGACCGCGGGCGCGCAGCGCCTCGTACAGGCGGCGTGAGGTGGCGCCCGCAATCGGTTCCTCGCCGGCCGCATAGACCTCGGCCAGATAAAGCACGTCGGCATCGTCGAAGGCGGTTACAAATTCATCGAACAGGTCGCGCAGGCGGGTAAAGCGATGAGGCTGAAAGACCACCACGACGCGGCGCCGGAAGGCCGCGCGCGCGGTCGCCAGCGTGGCCCGCACCTCCTGCGGATGATGCGCGTAATCGTCGAGCACGATCCGCCCCGCACCCTCGCCTTTGATCTCGAAGCGGCGCGAGATGCCGGCAAACTTGCGCAGCGCACTCGCCGCCACCCCGAAAGGGATGCCCACTTCGAGCGCGACCCCGATCGCAGCCAGCGAATTGAGCGCGATATGGCGCCCCGGCGCCGGCACCGTCACCTGCCCCAGCCGCTCGCCTTTGCGCAACACCTCAAAGGAGGTGGAGAAGCCGTCGATTGCGATCCGCTCCGCGCGCAGATCGGCGTCGGCGGCTTCGCCGTAGGTCAGCGCCAGCTTGCGCGCCGCCGGCAACAGCGCACGCACGTTGAGGCTGTCGATACCGAGAATCGCCACACCGTAAAAGGGCACACGATTGATGAAGTTCAGGTAAGCGTCGTGAACCCGATCCATCGTTCCGTAAAAGTCCAGATGCTCAGGATCGATATTGGTAACCACGGCCACGGTGGGCAGCAGAAGCAGAAACGAAGCATCGCTCTCGTCGGCCTCGGCAACCATGAAGTCGCCGCGCCCCAAGCGCACGTTGCTGCCCTTGGAGCGCATATTGCCGCCGATCGCCACGGTCGGATCCAGCCCCGCTTCCTCCAGGATTAACGCCACCAACGAGGTCGTGGTGGTCTTGCCATGCGTCCCCGCCACCGCCACTCCGAGACGTGCCAGACGCAACAGTTCGCCCAACATCTCGGCCCGGGGAATGACCGGGATGCGCAACTCGCGCGCCCTTTGCACTTCGGGGTTGGAAAACTTTACCGCCGATGAGATGACCACGGCGTCAAGGCCGGTGGAGATATGGTCGGGATGATGACCGGTGCTGATTTGCGCGCCCAGCGAACCGAGTCGCTGCGTCACGCTGGTTGAATGCAGATCGCATCCGCTCACCGCGAAGTTCAGACGCAGGCATAACTCAGCGATCCCGCTCATCCCGGCTCCGCCGATACCGATGAAATGGAGCCGGCGTTCCCCGGTCAGCAAACCTTTTGGGATCGGGCCGCTCATGCCGCCTCCGCCCCAACGATCGCAAGGCAAGTCCTGGCGATAGCCGCCGCGGCGTCGGGCTTGGCCGCCGCCAAAGCCCGCTGCGCCATCGCCTGCAGCCGCGGCCGGTCGGCGCTCAGGTCGCGGATCGCGCGGGCCAGGTTGTCAGCCAAAGCTTCGTCGTCCGCAACGATTAGCGCGCCGCCCTGGCGCTCCAGCGTCCGGGCGTTGTGCTCCTGCTGGCGGTCGCGATGAAACGGATAAGGGACGAAAATCGCGGGACGGCCGGCCAACGCGATTTCGGACACGGTCATCGCGCCGGCGCGAGCCACGACCAAATCGGCGTCCGCAAAGGCGCTCCCCATATCGTAGATAAAAGGGATTACCTCAGCGTCGATCCCGTCCTGTTGATAACCACTCCGCACGAGTCCCTCGTCATCGGTGCCCGTCTGGTGAACGATTGTATATTTTATAACATCTTTATTCAGAATTTTGAAGGCAGATAGGGCACCTAAATTAAGACGATGCGCACCACTCGACCCGCCTAAAACAAGAATTGAAAATTTTTCAGGGTGTGGAACGGGCTTGTGGACAGGAGTGAAACGGACGGGATTTCCGGTAACCTCGACTTTGGCTTGGGGCAAAAGCGGCAGGGAATCTTCGAAGGCCACACAGATGCGCCGGGCGAAACGGGCCAAAACCCGGTTGGTCAGCCCGGGACGGGTGTTCTGCTCCATCAACACCAGCGGTATCCGCAAGCTCAGCGCCGCCACCGCCGCGGGCATCGACGCATAACCGCCGACGCCGACCACCAGCGCGGGTTCATAGGCCTTCAATAAGGCGCGAGCCTTGAAAATCGCGGTGAGCATCTTGCGTAATGAAACCAAAGCTTCTCTCGGACCGCGGCCGCGAACCCCGCCGACATCCAGCAGCTCGTAGCGGAATCCGCTGCGGGACAGGAATTGTTGGTCCAGGCCCGCCTGGGTCCCGATAAACAGCAACTCGGCCTCCGGACGCATCCGCTTGAGCTCCTCGCCCAAGGCGAGCGCGGGCGATAGGTGGCCGCCGGTTCCGCCGCCTGAAATTACCACTTTCATCGCGTCCCCGACCGCCGGCCCAACGCCATCAGGACTCCGACCGCGGCGAGCGAGGCGACCATCGAGGTTCCCCCGTAGCTAAGAAATGGTAGCGGTAATCCTTTGGTCGGGACCAGCCCTGTTACCACCGCCATGTTCACGAACGCCTGCAGCGACAGCAGTCCGGTGATCCCTACCGCCAGCAGACTGCCGAAGGAGTCGCCCTCGTTGCGCGCGATGCGCATGCCACGGACCAAAATCGTGACGAACAAAGCGATCACCACCAGCGCGCCAGCCACGCCGAATTCCTCGCCACAAACCGCGAAGACGAAATCGTTGTGCGCCTGCGGCAGGTAGAACATTTTCTGGCGGCTGGCGCCCAATCCCACGCCCCATCCGCCGCCCGCGCCAAACGCGATGAACGACTGGATCAACTGGAAGCCCGAGCCCTGGGCGGTCCGCCACGGATTGAGGAATGCGGACAGCCGGCGCATCCGATAAGCCTTGTGTCCCACCTGGATGACCAGCGCCAACAGCGCGACCGAACCGGCGATGCCGAGATGCCTGTTTTCAGCGCCCGCCGCAAACAGCATCGTGAATAACACCAGCGTCAGCATCACCGCGGCCCCGAAGTCGGGCTGTTTGAGCAATACGATCGCGAGCATGCCAACCACCGCGAAAGCCGGCGCCAGGAACTTGGGATTGCTGAGGTTTTCCTGCTGGTCGCTGAGATACCGGGCGAGGAAAAACACTGTCGCCAACTTGACCATTTCGGAGGGTTCAATCGGGATCGGTCCGGCCCGTAGCCAGCGCCGGGCGCCACCGCGTACGAGTCCCAGACCGGGGACCCAAACCGCCAGCAGCATCACCGCGGCGATCGCGATTAACGGGAACGCGATCAGACGCAGGCCGCGCAACGAGAACTGCGCCACCAGCGCAATCACGGCGATACCTACCGCCAGGTTCAGGAGCTGGCGCTCAAAGAAGTAGAACGGGTTCCCGGTTTTCTCCAACCCCATGAAATAGGTGGTGTCGAGCACCATCATCAGACCGAACACGATCAGCGCGGCGGCGGAACCCCACAGCCATGGGTCGGCCCGCAGCGGCGCGGCGATCTCGAACCGCTCGAAGCAGCTTCTTAGACCCGCGCCGGCGCGGTGCGTGGCGAATCGGATCTGGTTTGGACGCGCCGCGGACGGCATCGGGTCCCGCCTCCCCCATTACCGAAGCTTGAGCGTGCTGAGCGCGAGCAGCGCGCACACGATTGAAACGATCCAAAAACGCGTGACCACCACGGTTTCGGGCCATCCCTTGAGCTCGAAGTGATGATGCAAGGGGGCCATGCGGAAGAAGCGCTTGTGGGTCGCCTTGTAGTAGTAGCGCTGGATGATGGTCGAGGCGGCTTCGATAACGAACACGCCCCCTGCGATTATCAGCACCAGTTCCTGCTTGGACAGCACCGCCACCGTGCCCAGCGCGCCACCCAATCCGAGCGCGCCGACATCGCCCATCATCATCGATGCGGGGTACGCGTTGTACCACAAAAAGCCCATCGACGCGGCGATCAGCGCGCCGCAGAAGATGGCCAGTTCGCCGACGTGCGGAACATGTTGAATCGCGAGATATTCGGCGAACTTCTTATTGCCGGCCGCGTAGGTGAATACCCAGTAGCAAAACCCTACAGTCATCACGGGACCGATCGCCAACCCGTCCAAACCGTCAGTCAGGTTCACCGCGTTGGAAGCGCCCACTATAACCAGCATCGCGAACGGCACGTAAAACCACGGCCCCCAATCCGGGTTGACGTTTTTCAAAAACGGAATCGTCAGATGAGTATCGAATTTAAGTCCGACAAACAGCACCATCGCGGCGATGAACGCGCAGGTGAACTGCCAAAACAGTTTCTGCGGACCGCTGAGTCCGCTGCCGCGTCCGCGGCGCAGCTTGAGCATGTCATCAGCCAATCCGATGGCGCCGAAAGCCAGCGTTACCGACACCGCAATCCAAACGTAGGAATCACGCACGTCGGCCAGCAGCAACGTGGTCAGCGCGGTCGACGCCAGGATCAGCACCCCGCCCATGGTGGGCGTGCCGGCCTTCTTTTGATGGCTGGTCGGCACTTCGTCGCGGATGGTCTGCCCAATATGGAGTTGGCGAAAACGTTCGATCAGGACCGGTCCCAGTGCTAATGACAGCGCCAGCGCGGAAAGACCCGCCAGCACCGAGCGAAAGGTGACATAGCGCAGAACGTTGAGGCCCGGGTAATGGCCGTGGAGTGTAAACAGCGCGATATAAAGCATTAGTTCCGATCCGTCCACCTTACCTACTCCACCGCACTTCAGCCAACTACCCTGTCTGGACTCGCGGCATCATCAGGCGAGCCTCCGGCCGCATCCACATCCACCGCCGGCCCAATCCACTTCCTCCACCTTCGCCGCACCGCCACCGCCGGCCGAAGGCTTCCCCGATAATGCCGCACTCAACGCCCGTTCCAAGCCAACTTCAATCGCCCATTCGCTAATCCTCCGGGTCAGGCCCCCGCACCTCCTCCTGAGTCTTAATTTTCGGACAGAAATTCGCGCACAACTTCGCGATCGTCAAAGTGAAACTTGCGCTTGCCGATAATCTGATAATCCTCGTGTCCCTTGCCCGCGATCACGATCAGGTCGCCCGCGCCCGCCCTCGAAAGCGCCAGCCCGATGGCGGCGCGCCGGTCCGGTTCCACCAGGTAGCCGCCGGTATCGGCGCCGCGCTGGCGTCCGGCGTGGCGCAGTCCCGCCTCCACCTCTGCAATAATCGCCAGCGGGTCTTCGGTCCGCGGATTATCCGAAGTCAGCACGGGCAGGTCGGACATCCGCGCCGCAATCTCACCCATGATCGGACGCTTGCCGCGGTCGCGATCGCCGCCGCATCCGAACACGCAAATCAGCCGTGTCGGCTTAAGCTTGCGCAGCGCTTCAAGCACCGCGGCCAGCGCGTCGGGCTTGTGCGCATAGTCGACCATGACGATCGCGCCGCGCGGCCGCGCCACCACCTCAAGCCTGCCGGGGGCCCCTGGGCATCGCCGCACACCCTCCACCACGGCCACCTCATCGATGCCCAGGGCCACCGACACCGCCACTGCTCCCAGAATGTTGAGCAGGTTGAACTTTCCCAGCAGTGGAGAAGTCAGTTCAATGACCCGGTCCGGAAGCTTGACCGTGGCACGGATGCCTTCCAGTCCGAGTGCATAATCAAGCGGATAAACGTCGGCGCCCGGTTCGAGACCGAAGCTCAGTTTCCGGCCTCGAACACACTCCAAAATGCGCTTGCCGTAAGGGTCGTCGGCGAGCGCGACGGCCACCGGATCGGGACTCTGGCTGTGGGCCAGCAATTGGTCGAAGAGCCGGAGCTTGGCGGCGAAGTAGTCATCGACCGAAGCGTGATAATCAAGATGGTCGCGGCCCAGGTTGGTGAACAGGCAGGCGCGAAAATCCAACTGATCGGCGCGGCCCTCGGCCAGGCCGATCGACGAAATCTCGGCCGCCACTCGATGGACTCCCGCGGTTGCCATCTCGGCCAGCGCGGCTTCGAAATCCACCGATTCCGGCGTCGTCAGTTCAGTGGGAATATGGCGGGCGCCGATTCTGATTCCAAGCGTACCGATGACGCCCGGGATTTCGCCGGCAGCCTCGAAGATCGACGCCAACAGGTAGGTTGACGTGGTCTTGCCGCTGGTGCCGGTGACGCCGATCAGATCGAGCCGACGGCTGGGCCAGTTGAACCAGCGCCCCGCCGCCAGCGCCATCAGGCGGCGGGGCTGCTCGCATTCGATCAGGGTTGCCGCGGGACGCGATGCACCACTCCACCTCCGCATCGCCACTGCACGCGCCCCGCGGCTGAAGGCCTCATTGATATTGTTGTCGTTGTGCCCGGCCTCACGGGCCAGCGCGAAAAATATATTTCCCGCCTCGACGCGGCGCGAATCATAGGCGATCCCGGTTACGTCCACGTCCAGGCTGCCTGTGACCGAATAGTCCGCACCGGCAATGAGGGCACCCAATTTCATGCCCCCCCTCTGCGGTGGTGAAGCCGCCGGATTGCCTGCGGCGCCGGTGCGTTTTGCGCGATTGGGCCGGGCTGCTCCGTCGGACTCAAGGTCAGTTTGATCGGGGTGCCGTCCAGCGGCTGGCCCGGCACTGGACGCTGCGCTATCACATAGCCGCTGCCCTCGACCTGTAGATTAACGTCGCGCTCAGCCGCCATCCGCAAAGCGCCGCGCAGGGACATTCCGCCAAAATCCGGCACCGAACTGCTGTCGCGAACCCGATCGCGTGCAGGGATGGCCGGGGTTTCCGCGACACTCCAACTATCAGACGCGGAATCCCCCAGCGGCAGCAGACTGGCCGAATCATAGGCCGGATGCTTGGCCGCTACATTGAGGCGGCTGAGCGCGCTGGCGGCAATCTCGCTGAACACCGGAGCGGCAATCAAGCCTCCGAAATGGCCATGCCCCACATCCTCGAGCACCACCAGAACGACCAGGCGCGGGTTATCGGCAGGAACGAATCCAACGAATGATCCGACCAGGCGGTCCTGGTAATATGCACCGGTAGTGGCGTTGATCATCTGTGCGGTACCGGTCTTTCCAGCGACCAGAAAATCATCGACCGCGGCTTTCCGGCCGGTGCCGTCCTCGCCATTAACCACGCTGCGCAAGATAAGATTGGCGCTATGCGCCACGGTCGGCGAAATGATGCGTCCCATGGCCTGGGGCGTATGCATGAAGATGCTGTTGCCTTGCGCGTCGTAGGCCGCCTTGACCACGAACGGGCGCATCCACACCCCGCCGTTGGCGATCGCGGCATACGCCGACGCGAGTTGGATCGCGGTTACCGCAACGCCTTGTCCGAAGCCATGATTGGCCAGATCAACCTGCTTCCAAGTGTGGGCCGGTCTTACGATTCCGCAGGACTCACCCGGCAAGTCGATCTCAGTCGGACGGCCTAATCCAAAAGCCCGCAATCCTCGATAGTAGCGCTCCGCACCCAGCTTGAGTGCAAGCTTGGCCGCGCCAATATTGGAGGAGACCTCAACAATGTTTTCGAGGTCCAGCCAGCCGTGGTGGCCATGATCGTGAACCTGCTTGCCGCCCACAGTCCATTCGCCGTTTTCGCAAAAAATCTTCTGACGTTCGGTGATGGCGCGATCTTCCAATGCGATCGCGGCCAGGATGCCCTTGATGGTCGAGCCGGGCTCGAACACGTCCTCGACCGCAGGGTTGTGCAGGCGGTCGTTGCCGGCCTTGGCGTCCACCGACGCCATCGCCAACACCTCCCCGGAGAACGGATCGAGCACCACGGCAATCCCGCGGCGGGCGCCGGAAGTTTGGACTTCGGTGACCAATTCGCTTTCGGCCCGCGCCTGGATCTGCGAATCAATCGTCAATTCCAGGCGCGCACCGGGCGCCGCGTCACGCAGCGCCAGCGGACTGTCCAGAATCGCATGCCCCAAAGCATCGCGATCCTCACGCAGCGCGACCGGACCGCCACGCAGCAGATGATCGAATCGCGACTCCAACCCGGAGAGCCCCTGGTCGTCGTCCGCACCTGCCTGCCCCACCACCGCCGCGGCCAGGTTGCTCTCCGGGTAATACCGTTTGTACTCAGGGAGTACTCCGATGCCATCGAGGGCCAGCGCTTCGACCTGATCGACCGGTGCGCGTTTAATGCGCCGCGCCAGCCATACGAAACGCGCGGGATGCGCCAGTTTGGCCGCCAGTTCGTCGTTTGAAACGCCCAACGCCTGGGCCAGCCGCGCGCGTTCCGCCGAGGTGCTGGATTTAAGCAGCCGCGCGGGCCGCGCATAAACTGAAAACGCCTGAGCCGACAATGCCACCGGCTCGCCATGCCGATCGACAATGGAGCCGCGCGGCGCGGTCAGCGTGACCTGTTCACTGTGCTCGTTGATCGCCAGCGAACTCAGCCGCGTGCCGTCAAGCGCCAGCAGGACGCCGAGCCGGATGACGATCAGCGCAAAGAGGCCCGCCAGCACGAGGGTCAACACCCCAACCCGTAAACGGCGCTTTTCCGTTGCAGCGTTCACGGGACCACCACCACCTGCCCTCGTGCCGGCCGTGCCATCTTGTACTTGACCGCCAACTCCCGCAGCCGCTGGTGCGAGGTCAGCTCCGCCACCCGCAGTCCGAGGGTGCGATTGTTTTCCTTGAGGTCGGCGATTTGCCCGCGCAGTGCCGACAGCCGATAACCTTCACGCATCACCGCGAGCCGCACCATCAGGGTGGCAAATCCCGCCGCCACCAGCATCACGCCAAGCAGCACCTGCAACAGCCGATGCGGCGCGCGCGCCGGTTTGACCCGCCGCTTTATGGATTTCGCTCGAGACATCGCAGCCGCGCGCTCCGTGATCGTGGATTACGTTGGATCTCTTCGGGCGTCGGGCGCATCGCCTTGCGGCTCACCAAGGAATAGCCGCCGTCATGGGCCAGTTCCCGAAAGCGCACCTTGACCAGACGATCCTCCAATGAGTGATACGCGATAACCGCCATCCGTCCGCCCGGCGCCAGACATCGCGGCCCCGCTTCGAGCAGCGCCTGCAGGCTGGCCAACTCGTCATTGACCGCGATCCTCAGCGCCTGAAAAGTCCGGGTGGCGGGATGCACCCCGCCGCTGCGATGGGGACCGATCGCACGCTCGATCAGCGCCCGCAACTCCGTGGTCGTTTCGATCGGATGGCGCCGGCGCGCGTCCGCGATCGCCCGGGCGATCCGTCGTGAACCGCGTTCCTCGCCATATACATAAATGATGCGGGCCAGTTCGGTTTCGGGCTCTTCGTTGACCAGATCATAGGCGCGCAGCTGCGCACCGCTGTCCATGCGCATATCCAACGGCCCTTCGCGCATAAAGCTGAAGCCGCGCGACGGATCGTCAAGCGCAAAGCTGCTCATACCGAGATCGGCCACGATCGCGTCGGCGCCGCTAAATCCGGCTTCGTGCACCAGTGCGCCGATTTGCGAGAAGTTCGCCTGCCGCATAATTACCCGCCCGCCGAATTGCTCCAGGCGCACCGCGGCCAGCGCGAGCGCCTGCGGGTCGTGGTCAAGGCCCAGCAGACAGGCCGACGCCGGCGCGGCTTCGAGCAGCAGCGCCGCATGACCGGCGGTACCCAGAGTCGCATCGACTATCCGCAGCGGACGCCGTTGACCAAGCAACGCCACCACCTCGGCACCCATCACCGGTTGGTGGATGGTGCGAGATGGATGGTTCGCGCATTGAGGCGTGGCGTCGTGCATCGCCGGCTACACTCCCACCTCTTTAAGGAAGTTGGAGTCCGAGAAACTCTTCTCCGCTTCGCCGCGTACCCGATCGAGGGTCTCCCTGGACCAGACCTGAAAGTGATCGGTCATCGCCGAAAACGCGACTTCTTTGTCCAAATGAGCAAATTCGCGTAGCTTGGTGGGGATCAGGATGCGTCCCTGTCGATCGACTTCAACCTCATGAGCGCCGCCGATATAGAAGATCTGGAACAGCTGCGCGTTGCGGTTGAAACTTGCCTTTTCTTTAATTCTTCCCACCAGGCGCTCCCAATCACTGGGCAAATACAGTTGCAAGCAGCGCTCGTTGTCGACGATGAAGTTCGTGATGTAGAGGCGGTCGAGCCCGGCTTTTTGCAGTACTTCGCGGAAGCGGGCGGGAATACTCACTCGCCCTTTATTATCGATCGCGTGGTCGAAGCGACCGCTAAACACCGCATCATACCTCGTTCCGCCACAATCTCCCACTTCACCCCACCCAATGTCAAGCGAAGCCTATAGCGGATAACAAAAATATCGCAGCATATTTTAGATTTTCGCCATTTATACGCTTTTATGCCAGTGCTGACAAGCATAGCCAACCGGATTTCGGTCTCGGGCGGTTCTGAAATGCCCTGGCGCATGTGGAATTCAATCTCAATCCATGCAACCGTGGCATCCGCTCATCTCACCAGAGGTGGGAGAGAGTGGACGGAGTTCCATAAAGTTCCCACCATCACCCACTTTTAATGCATCGGAGGGCCTCCGGCATGCCCCGCTGCAATCAAGTTATTGCATCCGCAACCGCCGCTTGGACTATTGCAACGGCTGCCCCTTGGCTTGAACGAGCCTGCGTAGACATCTATTGTTTAACGATGGCAGACCTTACAGAATCGAGTTATCGGCCCGCGAACGAAGTTGAACAATTGACCGGGCGCAACCACCTTTACCAGATTCTGTGTGGCACCGGCGTCGCGTCGGGACTGGCATTGCTGTGGGCGATGGAGACGGTGCGCAACTATGCGTTTCGCCTACTCAACGCACTCAAGATACCCGCTCGCCACCACAAGCGTGGCTCCGCGTTTCCCGCCGGCCCCAGACGGGCCTAGCAACCAATAGTTTCACCTGGTCGCGCCACAGATAGATTGGGGCACAGGCTTTTGCTGTCCCCTTCCTTATCTTGAAACTGTCGACAAACTCCTGAACCCAACCTCTCCGATCGTGGTCAGCAACCAGCCCTCAGACTACTCCGCGCATCGCGGGCGCAACCGTTCAGCGAACCGGAACAAAAGCGGCGCCCTGCGCACCAAACTTAATCGCGCCGCTGCTGCGCATGGCAAGTTCCAGCAATACGCGCTTGCGTTTCTCCGGCGAATCGCCGTCGGGATCGACCCAGGGCGGGACTGGAATTCGGCTCCACAGATCATCCAACTCCACCGGAATTTCGCCCCTCACATGCGCGATCACCAGCGTGCGCAAGATCTCCACGGCCAGTTGGCGGCTGCTCCTCGCCATGGCCGGGCACGCTGAGGCCGCAAGGCGCAGCGCGGCACGTCCGCCCGCGCCCAAGCGTTCCTGGATGTTATGCCGAATCCGGGCGGAATCGAAAAAGTCATAAGGGGAAATCAGTCGATCGGGATTCTTATGCAGCGACAACAGATCGCGAGCCGTGCGGGCCAGTCCCGCAACCGTGGCCGGTTCCTCCAGGCTGCTGAGCCCCCATAGCGTCTGTGGATGGAAGGGAAAGATTTCTTCGGGAGTAAACGGCGCGACTTCGACGCCGCGATAAAGATGGTCGCGCTCGGTCCATCCGGGATCCAATCGCCGCGCACGGCTCACCGCTGCTACAAGCTGTTCGGCGGGACCATATGGGCCGACCGCAGCCGCCACGGCTTGGGGCGGCGCAGGGCCCGCGCCGGCCGCAAGCACGAGCAGGCCGGGCCGCTTGGAGGCGCGTGCGATCTGAACCAGATCGGCGGCGAAGGCAGGCGCATCTGAGTCGCCGAAATCAATCGCCACGGTGATGGCCTGGACCCCGGCGCGCCACGCCTCCTCCAATACGACCTCGAAGGCGGCCTGCGCGCCAATCCTGGGCCACATCGCGGTGGCGGTGTGGCCGCTGCCCAACTCCACGACGAGCGCGGCGAGCAAATCATGCTCCAACGGCGCCAGCGCGTGGGACGCGGAATAATCCAGCGCCAGGATCAACTCGCGTCCCCCTGGTTGCGACGCCCGCGTCAGCCCCCGCAAGGCGAGGTAATGGTTCAGAAAGTGAGTCTTGCCGCAGCCGGCGGGATCGCCCAACCAGAAGAATTCTCCCGGCGCGCCCTGGTGCCGTTGGGTCAGCAGCGACAGCGTATGCAGGGCGGCGCGCGTTGGAACGAAGGCGGGCGCAGCCCCCGCGTCGCGCGGCGCTACATCCAGTACAATGCGATCGACGCCCGCCGGTAAGAGGTTGTAGTGCAGATGAGAATGACTATCAGAATGCGTTCGCCCCCAAATCATACATTCTGTTTAGCAGCTTTCAGCGAGCTTTATCCAGCGGAGAAAAGGCTTGCGGACGGCGATTCTACAAACGGTTGATTTTTTACGCTCTCCGCCGCAGGCTAATTCAGAAGTCGTATCCCACCGGCGGCACTTCACCGTGCGGCGCGGTTGTTCTGTCCGGATCGAATGGAAGCGCTCGAGATCGAAGCTTGTCTGCGTAAGTTGATATGCCTCCCAATTCAGAAAGATTGCTCTGGCCTTTACGCGCTGGACCGAGATCGTCATTGCCTGGTTAGCTATTCGATATTCCCGATCACTTTGGAGACAAAGGGTCTCGAGGGACTCGCGAGATTCGAACTTTGGCCGGCAGCCATTGGTAGTCGTGTTTACCACTCTTATCCGCCAGATGCGCAACCGGCCGATCTATTGTAATCTCGATGGCCAGGAATCAGTTGAGGTCTGTATGCTCAAGAAAATCAAGGCCCATAATTTTCTCAGCCTAAAGAACGTCGACCTCGAACTTGGTGCTCGAAACGTGCTCGTCGGACCCAACATGTCCGGTAAGAGCAATCTGATTGAGTCCTTAAAGTTCCTTCAAGACGCCGTCAGCCGTCCACAGGACAATACCCCCGCACTACAGCACGCGTTCTCCAAACGCGGGGGCTTCGGTGAGGTTTTGTGGAAAGGTGCCGCGGAGGGGTCGATTATCCTGGAGGCCGTCGCGGAACTCACGGATCCAAAGACCCGCGAGTTAAGATCCTATGACTACGAGGTCTCCTTCCGGCTTGGCGAGTACCTCGCTCAGGAGATCCAAGCGGAGAGGCTCACATTGGGGGTCGCCGGCGCGCCCAAGGCGATACTTGAAAGTGGTGAGGGAAAATCAAAACTGGTCGTTGCCGGAGAGTCCACTGAAAGCGTTCAAAACCGGATAGGCTTGGATCTGGAGGGGCTGGCGCGCCGACCCGGATTCGAAGGCACGACGTTTTGGAATTTCGTGGCCAACTGGCGTTTCTATCACTTGGTGCCCGAGCTTATGCGACGAAGCAACCCGCCGGCTTGGGAAAACTACCTGTTGGAACATGGAGATAACCTTTCAACCTGGCTGCTGACGCTGCAGAACCATCCTGAAGAGTTTCAGCGCATAAAACAGGCATGCCGCGATGTCCTGTCAGGTCTGGCCGAGATTCTTTTCCAGCCGGTAGAGGCTCCCAGCCGTCCGGTAGTTAGTGGTACTGAGGCAATCCGCATCCCTTTTGAGTCCGCAAAGATTTCAATAGGAGTGAGTGAGACGCACCTTAGGACGTCCATAGGAATAGGTCGCATGTCCGATGGCGAGCTTGCTTTTCTCGCATTGATGTCCCTGATTCTCGCGCCCAGGGAACTAACCCCTTCCGTGCTGTGCATCGAGGAGCCTGAAAATTATCTGCATCCCAGGCTGCTCGAAATCCTGGTCGAGATTCTGGATCAGAGACAAGCCGAGGACCACGCGCTGCAGGTTATTGCAACGACTCATTCACCCCTGCTGGTCGACAAGCTAAGCATCGACGATCTTATCGTCGCCGACAAGGTACACGGTGAAACCAAATTCACGCGCGCTTCCTCCAAGAAAGGGCTGAAAAAGCTGTTGTCAAGCAAGGAAGCCAGCTTGGGAGATCTCTGGTACTCCGGGGCCTTGACCGACTCCTGATGCCGACGATCGGTTTGATTGTAGAGGGCATCTACGACGAGGCCGTCCTTCCCGTACTCGTGAGAAGATGCCGCCAAGGCGTAAAGGTAATTACGCGGCCATGCAGAGGACCGGTAATCGGCAAGTGCGCCGGCATCGCGAGACAACTGCGCGGATCGCATCGGCGAATGGAAAAATTACTCGTAGTGGCCGACGCCGACGGGCAAAATCCCGCAACCGTGGTGCAGAGACTCAAAAGGAGACTCGTCGAAAATTACCCCTTCCCGGTCGTTCCACTGATCATCGTGCAGGCGCTCGAATCCTGGCTCATCGCCGATCCACTCGCACTCGAAACGTTTTGGGCGTCAAAATGCGTATCCGGCATTTTCCAAAACCTGAAAGCGTAGCCGATCCCAAAGCGGTGCTACGAAAACTGCTGACGCAAACAGTTTATACACAGGAGATCGCTAGGCGAATCGCGGAAAACATCGATTTGACCGTCCTTGGAGAGCGCTGTCCAATGTTTTCGGTATTCCGCAACGCAATTTTGGATCCTTGACGCATGGAAGGCGGAAACCCTGCCGACATCGCGATCGCTGACCAAGAGCCGAACACAACTCCATTGTGAGAAATCAGCGAGCTTCTGGAAAACAGTAGTTCTTGTAGCGGCGCTTCAGAAGTTGTATTCGACTGGCGGGACTTCGAGCCTTGCGCGCAGTTGTTCCATCCAGATCGAATGGAAACGATCGAGGTCGAAGGTGCCCCACGTGCCTTTGATGTCGGCCTGGATCTCGCGCATCCGCTGCAGCGCCGCGCGGATCGAATCCAGCGCGGACTGGCCGCGCGACGCGGGCTGGCCCGCTGCGCCCGCGGCCAGGTACTCGTCGAGACCCGCCAGCGTCTCCAATCCGTACATCCACAGTTTGCGCTCGGCCTCGACCAGTGCATCGGATCGCCTGGCCGAAACTCCCGCGGCCACCTCGATCGCGATGCGCAACTGCGCCGCCGCGTTGCGCAGGTCGGCGCGCCTTGGCTGCGGGCCCTTATACGGCCGCAGCACCTCGCCGTAGGTTAGCGTGAGCGCGGAGGCGCGCTGCACGGCCCGGTACGCGGAAGCCATCTCCGAGCGGCACGCGGGATGGCGCTGCGCCGCGCTGTCCGCCAAAAGCGCCTCGGGATCCTCATCCGGATCGACGGCCAGCCGGCTGAACGCAATCAAATTGACCGGATAGGCGAACACGCTGAAGGCGCCGAAAGTCAGGCACGACACGCTCTCAAGTCCCAGCGCGCGATAGGCGCGCAGATCGCGGGCGATTACCGACGGCATCGCAAAGCCCAGGCCGCCGAACAGGATCGCGTCGGCGTAATATTCAAAAACGTGCCCCCGTCCTTCGAACAAATCCAGGTAACGCTTCAGCCCGGCGAAATAGCGCGGATTGGTCGCGCAATCCGGATCGTCAATCGCGTGGCTGTAGCAGCGTTCGCGCGGCGCCCATTCGAACCACACGTTGGCCCGCGGATGCATCCCGGGGATGGGGTCGAGGGTGTCGTGATAGGCAAGGTAGGCGATCGCCGGCGCCGCTTTGCCGTGGCCGAAGCTATCGGCGGCAACGGCGGCGATGGCGTTGACCAGTTCCAGGTACTGGAGCTGCGGCGCAATCTCGCGGCATCGCTCACACCTGCACCACGCGCCTTTCCACACGTCGGCGCCCCAGACGTGGAGCAGGCGGGTATCGGGATGGCGCCCGAGATAATCCAGGGCGCCATTGCGCACGGTCGCCAGCGCGTCCGGATTGGAAACGCACAGGTTTCCCATCTGGTTCCTGACCCCATCGGCGCCGGCGGGAAAATATTGCGGATGATCGGCGAAGTGCTCGCGCGGCAGCAATTGTTGAATCACGTGGCCGCCATATTCGACGTCGATACCGCGCTCGCCGAGCAGCCCCGCAATCTCATCGATTCGATACCGGGTGTCGAACGCGTGGCGGATGTAAAAGAACGCGTTGAGTCCGCTGCGCGCCATCCAGGCAATGAACTCGCGGTCGTGCGCCAGGTGCGAAGCCAGCCGCGGGGGGTCGGCGTAATGCCAGGTCATGATGTCCGACACCAGAGCGCGCCGATTAAAAGCCGGCCGCGACACCACCGGCGCCAGCGCGGCCAACCGCGCCCGCTCGACGCGCGGGAATTGCGCCGGCCCGCCGAGCGGATAGGCGGCGCCCAGATCGCGCATCAGCCGGTAAACCGCGTCGAGCACCCGCCGCTCATCGGCTCCCGACACGACGATGCCGTCCCGATCCGAAACGATGGAATAATCGGCGCTATCGGCGGCAGACTCCGATTGCGCGCCGCCCGCGCCTGCGGTCAGCACGATTCGCGGACCGCGAAGTTCCGCGCTCGGTTCGACTCGGACCGCCTGCGAGAGCATCATACCCAGCCCCTCGGCCATTTCGCGCGCCGCGAACTCCAGCACCGGGCCCGCCTGCGCGGGACGTACGATGCGCAGCGGCGCCGCAGCGCCCTGAGTCTTGCCATTGTCCAAATCGTTCTTCATCCCGTCATTTTTTGCCTGATGCCGTAATGATACCATTTACGATAGGGTCAACCAGAACGATGCCAAGCCCCAATGAAATCTTAAGCGAGCTGAAGAAAGTCAAGTTTCCAGGCTTCACCCGCGATATCGTCTCTTTCGGCCTGGTCAAGGATATCGAGGTGGGACATTCCGGCGTCACCGTGACGCTGGGCGCGGTTTCGGCCAACCCCGACGTGGTCAAGGCGATTACCGAGGAAATCAAGAAGGCGGTCGCCGCGATGCCAGGAGTGCCAGGCGTTGAGGTCGAAGTCGAAACGGCGCAACCCGCGCGCGCGCCCGCCGCGGGCCAGAGCGGCAGACGCTCGATACCCGGCGTCCAGCACGTGCTCGCTGTGGCCAGCGGCAAAGGCGGGGTCGGAAAATCGACCGTCGCGGTCAACCTGGCGCTGGCGATGAGCGCCTTGGGCCAGCGCGTCGGCTTGATGGACGCCGACGTCTATGGACCCAGCGTCGCGATGATGATGGGCGTCGATCAGGCGGTGAGGGTCAGTCCCGAGCGGCGCATCATCCCGCTGACCCGGTATGGCGTGCGCTACGTCTCGATGGCGTTATTCATCAACGATCAGACCCCGGTAATCTGGCGCGGTCCGATGGTGACCAAGCTGGAGACCGAGTTCCTGTTCAATGTCGAATGGGGCGAGCTGGACTGCCTGGTCCTGGACCTGCCGCCCGGCACCGGCGACGCGCAACTGACAATCACGCAGCGCGTGGCGCTGGCGGGCGGGATAATCGTCACCACCCCACAGGAGGTGGCCCTGCTCGACGTTAAGCGCGGAGTCGCGATGTTCAATGAGGTCCACACTCCGGTGTTGGGCGTGATCGAGAACATGAGCTATTACGTCTGCCGCAAATGCGGGCATCGCCACGAGATCTTCGGTCACGGCGGCGGCGCGCGGATGGCCGCGGAACTGGATCTGCCGCTGCTGGGTGAATTGCCAATCGTACCCGAGCTTCGAGCGGGCGGTGACAACGCCAGTCCGCTGGTCGCCGCCAACCCTGGGCATCCGGCTAGCCAGGAGTTTTCAGGCATCGCACAGCGGGTTATCGAGCGTCTGGCGCGGCTGCCAAAGCCGGTCGCGGCCACGATACTCCAGTAGCGATCCATCGCGATGCGCGCGGACGTGGTTTGACAACGGATGCGGTTTGCAGTTGTCGACATCGAAACCCGGATTGACAAGCGCCTGCTGCGCGATTCGCTTTATCCTGGCGAGCAGATGGACGAGCAGCAGGCTTATCTGCGCCTGCGCGATGAGCTGGGCGGCGGTTTCTTCCCGACTTCATTGCACGTACCGATTTCGATCGCGGTCGGTAACGTCAATGAGGACCACATTCTGGAAGCGGTCGAAAGCCTCGCCGCCGAGCCCTATTCGGAAACGGAGTTGGTACGCGATTTCTGGCGTCGCGCCGAACATTTCAGCGGCTGCCTGGTGACCTTCAATGGCCGCGGTTTCGACCTTCCGGTACTCGAGCTGCAGGCATTGCGCCACGGGATCCCGGCACCCACATATTTCGCCCGGCGCGCCCGCCGCGGCGACGACTATCATCTCGACCTCCAGGACTTTCTCACCAACTATGGCGACTTTCGAATCCGCGGAGGGCTTAATCTATTGCTCAAGAGCATCGGGATGCCCGGCAAGACCGGCATCGATGGCTCCCGGGTGCAGGAACTTTTCGAGGCAGGGCGAATGGACGAGATCCATCGATATTGCCGCTCAGACGTGATCCAGACCTATTTTTTATTTTTGCGCGTTCAGCTCATGCGCGGCCGGATCGACCAGACACGATACCAAGAGGCGTTGGAGGCTTGCTCCCGCTTCCTGGACCAGATTGGCGGCGGTCGGGCGCAGGGAGCGATGTAATGGCGGCGGCCCGGCCCAAACTCGCGCTCATCGTAATCTCGCGCAACGAGCAGGATCTGATCGGCGATTGCCTGCGCAGCTCGTCGATTTGCGACGAGCGGATCGTGGTCGATTCATTTTCCACCGACCGCACCGTCGAGATCGCGCTGGGCCTGGGGGCGCGAGTGTTTCAGCGAGGCTTTGAGGGCTATATCAAGCAAAAGCAGTTCGCCCTGGAGCAGGTCACTGCCGATTGGGTCCTGAGTCTGGACGCCGACGAGCAGCTCACCCATGCATCGCGGCAGGAAATCGACGCCACGATTCGCAGCGCGAATCCCGCTAACGGCTACGAGATTCGCCGGATTCTCTATCATCTTGGCCATTATTACTCGCACGCTCCCTATCCGGATCGCCATCTGCGGCTGTTTCGGCGCGAAGGTGCAAAATTTGGCGGCCGGGAACCGCTTGCCAAGGTTGTAGTAAAAGGAAAGGTCAAGCGCTTGCGCGCGCCGATGCTGCATTTCAGCTACGAGAACATCGCCGACCACATCGCGAAGATGAACCGTTTGACCACCCAGTCGGCGGCCGAAGCGCACAACCAGAGACTGACATCGCTTAAAATGATCGCCAATCCGGCCTGGCGGTTCTTCAACTTTTACATGCTGCGCGGGGGGTTCATGGAGGGAACCAGCGGATTGTACGCGTCGATGGCGGCAGGGTTTTGCGTTTTTCTGAAATACGCGAAGATTTATGAACGCAAGCTCAAACAACGCCGCGAGATATCAGGATGACAGCAACCCTGAAGCGAAGATAAATTCATGACCACAAACTCAGCAACCCTCACCCTCCCCTTCCCCTTACACATAAAGGGAGAGGAAATCCCGAATTGTTTTTTGAGCCCTCGCCCTTTATTCCAAGGGAGTTTTCCGCACTCGCTGGACAGAATTGTTTTCGCTTTGGGACTATATGAACCCATTACCTTCGTCGGGCAGTCGGCCGCGACCGGCATGGTGGCCGCGCGCTTCCCTAACCTTGCAAACCTGATAACGTAACCCCCACGAATGAGGCGTTTGTTCGGCTACATGCGCCGCTTCGCGTGGCGCTACGCGTTCGGCATCTTCTGCACCTTCGTCACCGCCACGCTGGCGATGATCGTGCCCTATTTGCTGGGCCGGGGAATCGACGCCATCCAGCGTCACCACTACGAACGATTGGCTCATATCGCGGCCACGATTTGCGGCGCCGCCCTGCTGATGGCAATCGCGCGCTGGTGCTCGCGCTTCACCATCTTTAACATTGGCCGCGACGTCGAGTACGAAATGCGCAAGGACCTCTTCGAGCGGCTGACCTGGCTGGGGGGGGATTTCTACGAGCGGTTCAAGACCGGCGACCTGATGTCGCGCATGATCAATGACCTGTCCGGGGTTCGCATGATGGTCGGGATGGGCGTCCTGACCTTCGTCAACACCCCGCTCTATTATGTTTACGCGCTAAGCTTCATGTTCTCGATGAATGCGCGGCTGACCCTCGCGACGATAGTGCCATTTGTCGTGCTGTTTGCGGTGATGAAGGGGCTGACGCGCTCGCTAATGGAGCGCAGCCTGAAGGTCCAGGAGGGACTGGCGGAAATCGGCTCCAAGGTGCAGGAAAGCCTGTCCGGGATTCATGTAATCAAGGCTTACTGCGTCGAGGATTACGACGCCCAGGTCTTTCGTGGACTCAATGACGACTTCAATCAGCAGGGCCTGGGGCTGGCGCGCCTGCGCGGCGCGATGGTCCCGCTGGTCCGCTCGTCGTCCGCCGCCGCGGTGATGATCGTCCTGATTTACGGCGGTTCGCTGGTCATCCGCCACACCATGACGATCGGGGACCTGATCGCCTTCATGGCCTACCTGGGTCAACTGGCCTGGCCGACCACTTCGCTTAGTTGGATGATCAGTATCTACCAGCGCGGCAAAGCCGCGATGCGCCGGCTCGAGCAAATTTACGACAGTCCCCTGCCCGCTTCGGTGCCGGCACTGGACGGCAAATTGGAGATCGACGGCGCGGTGGAGTGGGAAAACGTCTCCTTCAGCTATTACTCGTGGCTGAGCGGCGCAACCAACGGCCAGGCTTACGCGCTGCGCAATATCAACGTGAAAGTCGCGCCCGGAACCAAACTCGCCATCGTCGGCCGCACCGGCGCGGGCAAAACCACCATGATCAAGCTGTTGACGCGTTTGCTGGAACCCACTGCCGGACGCTTACTGCTGGACGGGCACGACATCCGCGACATTCCAATCAGCGAACTCCGACGCGTGATCGGAGTGGTGCCCCAGGAATCCAACCTGTTTTCCCAGACCATCGCCTATAACGCCGGCTTCGGACGCGTCAGCGCCAGCCGCGACGAAATCATGGAGGCGGTGCAAGTGGCGGGACTGGAGGGCGACCTGACGGCGATGCCGCGCGGGCTGGACACCGTCGTGGGCGAGCGCGGGATGTCACTGTCGGGCGGTCAGAAGCAGCGCGTCACCATCGCCCGCGCCTTGATCTACGATACTCCGGTGCTGGTTCTGGATGACGCATTGGCCAGCGTCGACACCGACACCGAGCGAACGATCTTGCAAAACCTGACTACGGGAGTGCGCGAGCGCACTACGATCGTCGTGTCGCATCGCGCCTCAACCGTGCGCGACGCCGACCAGATCATCGTGCTTGACGGCGGCCGCATCGTGGAACGCGGGACCCACGAGGAACTGATGGCGGAGGGCGGAATCTACGCCGAGCTGTTCAAGCGCCAACTGCTCGAAGAGGAACTGGCGGCCTACTGATCATGGCGAACGAACCCCGCAAGCGAGCAACAAACTCCTATGATTGGAGGCTGGTGCGATGGATTTGGACCTTTGTCCGTCCTTATCGCGGCTTGTTCTTTACCTCCCTATGCCTGATGCCGCTCAACTCCTGCTTCTCGCTGGCCCAGCCCTACATGATTAAGCTGACCGTTGATCTGTTCCTGTCGCCGCGGGCCGGACATCAGCCGCCGCGCTGGCTGGCGCCCGCGCTCAACGCCGCCGGTGGTCACGGCTTGGCGATGATGGGAGCAATTTACGCGGTGCTGTTGTTGGGTGAATTTTCCTGCTTCTTCGGCCAGTTCTATCTCACCATGATTGTGGCGCAGTACAGTCTGTCGGACTTGCGCCTGGCGCTGTTCCGCCACGTGGAACAGTTGCCGATGGCGTTTTTCGACCGCAATCCGGTCGGACGGTTGGTCAGCCGCATGACCACCGATATCGACGCGATCAACGAGATGTTCGGCTCGGGCTCGCTCACCTTGCTGATGGACCTGCTCACCCTGAGCGGAATCATCGTGATCATGCTGAGCCTGAGTTTTCATTTGGGTTTGTGGGCGATGTGCGCCCTGCCGCCGCTGCTGGTTATTATTCGCTTCTTCCAGGTCCGATCGCGGGTGGTGTATGGCGAGATCCGCGATCGTCTGGCGGCGCTGAACTCCTACCTTTCGGAGGCGATCGGCGGGGTCTCAATCGTGCAGCTCTTCACCCGCCAGCAAGAGACCGCGCGCGAGTTCGACGTTCTCAACCGCCAGGCCCGGGACTCGCAGATGATGGCGAACGTGTATGAAGCGGGCCAGTTTTCCATTATCGAGGCAATCAGCTCGATCACTATCGGGATCATCCTGTGGGTCGGCGGCGGCGAAGCGATGCATCGCCTGGTCGGCCTGGGCACGCTGTTCGCCTTTATTGAATACGCCAAGATGTTCTTCCTGCCGCTGCGCGATGTATCCTCCAAATACACGGTGTTGCAGTCGGCGCTGGCCTCAGCCGAGCGCCTGGAGGAGCTGATGCGGGAGCCGGTCAAAATCGAAAGTCCGGCCCATCCGCACACCCCCGCGGTCAAGCGCGGACGCATCGTGTTCGACAACGTGCGGTTTTCCTACCGGCGCGGCGAGCCGGTGCTCAAGGGACTCAGCTTCACCATCGAACCCGGCCAGAAGATCGCGATCGTCGGCGCCACCGGCTCGGGAAAATCCACCATCATCAAGCTGCTCAACCGCTTTTATGACGTCGAGGGCGGACGCATCCTGGTCGATGGCGTCGACGTTAGAGACTGGGCGCTGCCTGATTTAAGACGCGCGATCGGACTGGTCCAGCAGGACGTGCAGATGTTTTCCGGCACCATCCTGGATAATGTCCGCCTGAGCCGCGTTGATTTGTCGGAAGCGGAGATTCGCCAGGCGCTGGCCCGCGCGCAAGCGTTGGATTTCGTCGAGCGGATGCCGGCCGGACTGCATGAAACATTGCGCGAGCGCGGCTCCAATCTGTCCGCCGGTCAGCGCCAGCTGCTGTCCTTCGCCCGGGCGCTGGCCTACGACCCGGGAATTCTGGTCATGGACGAAGCCACCTCCAGCGTTGACAGCGAGACCGAGCGCTTGATCCAGGTCGCGTTGCTGCATCTGCTCGAAGGACGGACCGCCCTGGTCGTGGCCCATCGCCTTTCGACCATCGAAAAGGCCGACCGGATCATGGTGCTCAGTCACGGAGAACTGCGCGAAAGCGGCACCCATCAGGAACTGCTGGCGCATCGGGGCCTGTACTACCGTCTGTTCGAGCTGCAGTATGCCCGCGTCGGCAGCGGCGAGTCAGCCGCCGGCGCTGAGGGCCCGGGCGGGCGGTAATTCATTGCACGGGGCGCATCTCAAAGGCACCAGGATAGTGCTGGCGCTGTTGGCGCTGATGCTGTCGGGCTGCGATATCGCCTACCTCGCCCACAGCGCGTGCTCGGAGGTCCACTTGCTGTGGAACCGCAAGCCAATCGATAGGGTGCTGGCAAAACCCGACCTCAGCTCCGAAGTCCGCGCCAAGCTGGAGATGGTCCTGCAGGTGCGCCATTTTGCGGCGGAGCGTCTGGGCCTCAACGTCGGCGGCGCCTACCAGAGCGTGTCGCAAGTGGACCAATCTGCCGTGACGTGGGTGCTAATGGCGGCCGAGCCCGACCGTTTGACCCCCTACACCTGGTATTTTCCGATCGTCGGCGCGGTGCCGTACAAGGGTTATTTCAACAAAGCCGCGGCGCAAGCCGCCGCCGCTTCGCTCGAAGCGCAGGGGTTGGACACTTACATCCGGCCCGCGGTGGCCTTCTCCAGCCTGGGCTATTTCAATGATCCCTTGTTGTCCAATCTGCTGGGGCTGGACCGCGTGGTGCTGGCCGGCGTCATAATCCACGAACTGTTCCATCGCACCTATTTCCTGGCCGGCAATGTAATGTTCGACGAATCGACGGCCAATTACGTCGGCAGCCGAGGCGCGGTGGCCTTCTTCGACGATCTCAAAGGGGTCAATTCAGAGGAGGCCGCGCAAGCGCGCGCGGTGCTCGCCAGTGACATGAAATTCGGGGAATTTCTGGAGCGCGAGGAGAACCGTTTGCTGGCGCTCTATTACAGCGGTCAGCCCCGCGAACAGATCCTCAAACGCCGGACGGTCCTGTTCAAGGCCATCCAGTCGGACTACGTCAAGCTCAAGCCGGAATTATCTGGAATGGAGCGCTTCGACCTGGACAAGATCAAACTGAACAACGCGGTGCTGATCAATTTCCTGCTTTATTTTCACCGTCTGGACGACTTCGCGGCGCTCGACGCGCTCCATCAGTGCGACCTGCCCGCCACCATCCAGTCGATAATCTTTCTGGCCAAGGGCAATCCCGACGATCCCTTTATCGCCATTCGCAAGGCGGTTGAAGCGGTCCCTCAGCGGGGGTTTGCCGACTGCGTCAACGGACCCACAACCGCGCGCGCGGAAACTCGATCGCCGCGGCCTTAGGTTGCGCGGCCGCGCTCAGGCGGCCGGCGGACTCCACCGAGTGTCCCCCGCCGGATTCCGCCGAGGGGCGCCCGGCGGGCTGCTCGGCCCGCGGCGACTCGGCCTTGCGCGACATTGGAGGCACTCCGAGCAACTGAAAGATCATGTCGGTGATCATCTCCATGGTCTCTTCGAGCGCCAGCAGTTCCTTGGGGTAGTACCATCGCGCGGGCCCACCCAGGATGTCACACACGGCAATCGCGGCAACGATGGCGTTCTTGACCCGGAATTTTCCGGCCGCAACTCCTTGCCGGAGGATCTCTTCGACCCGATCCTGAAAAGAGCGCCCCAACGCGCTAATCACCTGGTAGTTTTCGGGCGTGAGGCTGCGCACTTCGCTGTTGATGATGAATGCTTCCTCCTTTTTCTCCCACTGATGGGTAATGAAGAAGCAGATGAGCACGCGCAACTGGTCTTGCGGATCCTCAACTCCGCGCAGCCGCTCGTCGAGGGTCGCGATATTACCTTCAATTATCTCTTTGAGCAGCCGGAACAGGAAATCTTGCTTGTCCTTGATGTGGTAATAGAGGGAGCCGCTTTCCAGACCAACGCTTTGGGCGAGCATCCGCAGGGTCATAGCTTCATAGCCGTGCTCATAGATCAGACGGATGCCTGCCGCTTTGATAGCGCTGAATGTGCCCGCGCGATGCGAGCCTCGCTGCCTCATGAAGGAACCTCCGCAGACGAATCTGGTCCGGCCATCATCGCGTTTTGGGAGTTGCGGCTTGCCCGGGAACGGACGCCAGGATGAATTGCGTTCGACATAACTCCGTAAAACAACGACCGCGCCGACCCAGTTGGCTGCCGCACCACTCTGAAATCAAGCGCGGATCAAGGCTAACCAGCTCCTTAATTAGGTCATTTTTAACCAAAAGCCAAGGCTCACGCAGAATAGTTGAATTGGGACAAGTCAATCGAACTGCAGCCGATATAGTCCAGCCGCGTTGTCACACACGATTTTGCGCGTCACCGAGTCCGGTATCGAGGCGAAATTCTCCTTGATGACCTCGCGCGAGTGGGGCCAGGTCGAGTCCAGATGTGGAAAGTCCGAGGCCCACATGAAATTGTCCTCGCCGAACATTTTGTACAGCGCCACTCCGCAGGGGTCGTCCTGGAAGGTTGCCCAGAGCTGCCGGCGCGCATACTGGCTGGGCTTGAGCGGCGGGAGATTCGGCATCACGCCCAGGCCATGGTTGTGATCGAGGCGATGCAGGAAATATGGCAGCCATCCGATGTCGTTCTCGGTCGACACCAGCCGCAGTTTGGGGAATCGCTCCAGCACGCCGCCCATCAGGAAACTCGCCAGCGAGGTCTGGGTCTCGTGCACCCAATCGAACAACATCATGAACGGATTGACTTTGGCGAAGTCGGTCACGCTCTGCATCTTGCTGGTAGTAATGATGTGCAGCGACAGCGGCATGCCCAATTCGGATGCCGCCTGCCAGAACGGATCGTAGGTCCGGCTGTGGTAGGGTTCATTGGGCCCGTTGGAGATCATCGCGCCGCGCAATCCGGCCTTGGCGCAGCGCTCGAGTTCCTTTACCGCCGCCGCGATGTCCGCCAGCGAAATCAAGGCGGTTCCGATCAGGCGCTTGGGACTGACGGAGCAGTATTCGGCCAACCAATCGTTAAAGACGCTGAAACAGGCCCGCTGCAGTTCAGCGTCGGGCAGCGAAAAGAGCGCCAGGCCGTTGCTGGTATACAAGACCTCGGCGGTTACGCCATCGGTCTCCTGGTCGGCAATCCGCTTGGTTGGATCCCATCCGCTGGGCCGCCCGGCCTCATAGCCTTTGCCCAGATGCTCGCGCAATTCCTCACCGCGCATGCCGGCGGCAAACTGTCCGGCGACCGGGAATTGGATCCCGCCGGGAGCCGCAATCACCCATTTGCCGTCCTTCTGCACCACCTTGGGGGCGGATTCACGATGCTTGCGGTCCAGCCGCGTTTCCCACAAGTCAGCGGGTTCCACCACGTGCGAGTCGGCTGAGACTAGACGGGCGTTTTGCATGGTCGATCCTCCGCGATTATTGGCCGGCCCTTTGATCCGGTTTTGACCGGCCAGGTTCGTAAACTCTGCCAGAACCTCCCCGGATGTCAAACGAACCCAGGCCAACCTCTCTTGAGAGGGTTGAGCTTGGAGCGCTGAGCGCGATATAGCTGGCGGCAGAGGGTCGCTACTATGGCATCTGACGGATTGACGATCAGGGACAAGGCCGCGATTGTCGGAGTCGGCGAGACCCGCTACTACAAGCGCGGTGGCGCCCCGGTCAGCGAGTTCCGCCTCGCCTGCGAGGCGATCACGAAGGCCGCGGAGGACGCCGGCATCGCCGTTACCGATATCGACGGCTTGGCCTCATATGCCGATGACCGCAACGAGCCGATCCGGATGGCTTCGGCGCTGGGGCTGCCCGAGTTGCGCTTGTCCAACATCTTCTGGAGCGGAGGAGGCGGCGGGGTGGCCGGCGCGATTGGCAACGCCGCCGCCGCGATCGCGGCGGGCTACGCCAACTACGTGTGCGTCTTCCGCGCTCTGGCCCAAGGGCAGTTTTTCCGCTTCGGCGCGGCGCCGGCGCCCAAAACCGTCAGCGGCAATGCGATGTACACGCTCCCCTACGGAATGGGCACCGCGGCCCAGATGATCGCGCTGCGCACGCGCCGCTTCATGCATGAACACGGCGTCCAACAGGATGCGCTCGCCGCGGTGGCGATGGCTTCCTACTATCACGCGCAGTTCAATCCCCGCGCCGTGATGTACGGGCGTCCGCTGACGCGCGAGCAGTACGACAACTCGCGCTGGATCGTGGAACCGTTCCATCTCTATGATTGCTGCATGGAAAACGACGGCGCCGCCGCCGTGATCCTGACCAGCGCGGAGCGCGCCCGCGACTTGAAGCGCAAGCCCGCCTATGTGATGGCGGCGGCGCAGGGCTCCTCGTTTCGCCAGGGGGCGGGAGTCCACAATGCGCCCGACTTCGGCACCTCCAATTTCAAGACGCTGGCGCCGCGGCTGTTCGAGATGGCTGGAATCACTCCGGCCGACGTTGACGTCGCGCAGTGTTACGAAAACTTCACCGGCGCCGTGGTAATGGCGATGGTCGAGCATGGCATTTGTGCGCCGGAAGCGGTCAACGATTTCTGCCGCTTCGAGAACCTCACCTGGCCCGACGGCAAGCTGCCGATCAATACCAGCGGCGGGAATCTCGCCGAGTGCTATACGCATGGGATGGAGCTAATCAACGAGGCGGTCCGGCAGGTCCGCGGCGACTCCACCTGCCAGGTGCGCGACTGCGAGATTTCATTGGTGGTCGCGGGGCCGGCGGTGCCGCTGGTCAGCGATTTGATACTGCACGGCTAGGAAGAGGAGGGACCCGCGCGATGCCACCCGAAGCTGCGAAAACACGCTATTGCCTGCCAGCCGGCATGCCGATGCCAGACCCAGCCCGCTCCGCATCGTTCCATCATGGGTTCTGGGAGGCCGCGCGCCGCCATGAACTGGTGGTACAGCGCTGCCGCTCATGCGCGACCTTTCAGTTCGGACCCGAAGAGATTTGCCATCACTGCCATGGCTTCGATCTCAGTTGGGAACGCATCGAACCAAGCGGTAGAATCTATACCTGGGAGCGGATCTGGCATCCTTCCTTTCCGGTGCTGAAGGAAGCATGCCCATATCTCGTCGTGCTGGTCGAGTTGCCACAAGCTGCCGGGGTCAGAATGATGGGCAATCTGCTCGGCGACCCCCGCCGCGATCCGCCGATCGACGGCAAGGTCGAAGCGGTGTTCGAGGATCACGACGAAGGCTTTACTTTGGTACAATGGCGCATGGTCGAATAGACCTGCGCTTTTTAATGGTTTGAGGATATCCAGTGCAATGCTGCAGCGGAATCCTACAATCGACGTTGAGGAGACTGCACCTTGGAAACCAACGAACTGACCGTTGATGACGCCAATCAGTGGCGGCTGGAAACGCCCGGATGCGCAGGATGGGAACACACCGCGCGCCCCGGCGCTCCGAACAAATATTTGATGATCTCCGTGGATTGCCACGCTAACGAACCGCGCGGATTCATCAGCAAACGCCTCGACCAGGCCTACCGCGATCGGATGCCTCACGTCGTGGTTGACGAAAAGGGCGTGAAGTTCACCGTGACCGACAGCGGCGACCGCTCGCGCCTGCTCATGAATAAGGATCTGGAAGGCGAAGATTTCATCCGGGGCAAAGCCGGATACACGCCCGAAGGCCGGCTCCAAGACCATGCCCGCGACGGCGTCGAAGCGGAGATTATCTTTCCCAACAAGGGTCTGCTGGTCTGGGCCACGCAAGACGGCGGATTCGCGATGGCTCAATGCCGCGCCTACAACGATTGGGCTTGGGAGACCTTTGGCCCGTACAACGACCGGATGTCGCCGATGGCCACGATTGCGCCGGTTGACCTGGAGGGCGCTATCGCCGAGATCAAACGCGTCGCGAAGCTGGGCTTCCGCGGCATCGCCCTGCCCTGCAAGCCCATCTATGGCCCGCCCGACTCGCGGCAACCCAATTACAATCTACCAATGTATGACCCATTATGGGCGGTCATCCAGGACACCGGGCTGCCGATTACCTACCATATCTCAACCGGCCGCGACCCGCGCACCGCCCGCAAGGATGGCGGCGCGGTAATCAATTACGTGTGTCATTCGCTGTCGCCGACCATCGAGCCGATCGCCAACATGTGCGCGTCCGGCGTGCTGGAGCGCTTCCCCGGACTGAAGTTCGCCGCGATCGAATGCGGAATCGGCTGGGTGCCGTGGGCGCTTCAGGCGATGGATGAGGCCTACCACAAGCATCACATGTGGGTGCAGCCGAAACTGAAGATGTTGCCCAGCGAATACTTCAAGCAGCATGCCTTCGTTTCGTTCCAGGAAGATCCGGTGGGGCTGGACCTCGCGGTCAAATACGGATTGGTGGACAACTTCATGTGGGCCAATGATTATCCACATCACGAAGGATCATGGCCGCACTCGGCGCAGGCGATCGAACGTCAGATGGGCGATCTGACCGACGGCCAGCGGGCGAAGATTCTGGGGCTGAACGCGGCGCGATTCTTCAAGTTCGACACGGCGTCGCTGCGCAAACCCGCGGGAGCGACGGTGCACTGAAGGGCAGGAGCGCGCTAACTTTGTGCCATTGCTCCTCTATTCGCGGTGATCGCATCATCGACTGCAAGGCTGCGCCTGGAGTTTTCTACCTTTCCGTTTGATGTTCCTCCCCAAGACACAGACTATCGATAAACCTCTAAACTACCTCGCCCGGCGGCTGCGGACTTGGTCCTCAGCCGCCTAGAGTTTCTACATTTTGCTTTAATTTTCTCCCCCGGACTGGGGGAGAAGGGCGCCGCGGCGGCGCCCCAGAGAGGGTCCTTTGTCAGCGCGCCTGCTTCAGGCCCGCGATTATGAGTTCTGATGACGAACCTTTGCGCGATCAAGGCCGGCGCCTTCGGGCTGAGTGTGCGGCTGAGGAGCGGAAGTTGTGGGAGCACCTCAGAGCCAAGCGCTTTGCGGGATCGCGCCGCGCATGGACGAGGGCACGGCGAACTTGCGATCGTTGCATTCGGCCAAATTATCTGCCAATCGCACCCAGCATTTCCTTCAGCGCCGCGGTGACATCAGCCTCATAACCGCCGAAGAAATGATCCGCGCCCTCGATCACCTTGAACGACGCACCCGTGCCCAGCTTGGCGCATAGCTGCTCCAATTCCGCGCGCCGGACAGAAGGAATCGTTGGAGCCGCCAATCAGCAGGATACGGCCGATCCGGGGCGCCGATTGCGTGTCCATCATCCGCAGCGGCGCCGCGATCAGAATCAACGCCGCCAGTTCCCCCGCCTGCGCCGCACCCTGCCAGGCGGCGGCCGCTCCGAAGGAGTAACCAACGAGCACTATCGGCGCACCCTCCAGACCCGGCTGGACGCGCATGTAGCTGACCGCGGACACCGCGTCCTGGGCCTCGCCTGCGCCTCCACCATAGCTCCCCTCGCTTTCCCCGACGCCGCGGAAGTTGAACCGCAGCGTCGCGAATCCCTGGTCCCATAACGCATCCAGCGCGGCCTCGACCACGTTGTTGTACATCGAACCGCCATATTGCGGATGCGGATGGCAGACCACGGCGCCGGCGGCCGTGGTTGCGGATTTCGCCGGCGCATACAGACCTTCGAGGGTCAGGCTCTCGGACGCAAAGCTAATCTGCTGTTCTTTCATATGATGGACGACCCGATGGCGGCTCCGTTGCGTCCGGAACCGCCGTTTTTCCTTTCTGCTATACTATCTAGCCACGATGAGCGAAATGCCGCGGTTTGCCGTCGATCGGATGCTGGCGCGCCTGGCGCGCTGGCTGCGGCTGCTGGGTGCGGACGTCCTGTTCGATCCGGCCGTGGGCGGCGCCGCACTTCTGCGCCGCGCCCGCGACGAGGGCCGTAGCGTCGTGACCCGCGACAAGCGCCTGCGTACCGCGCCCGACGTGATCTTCCTGACCAGCAATTTCTTCCGCGAGCAGTTGCGCGAGGTACTCGCACGCCGCCCTTTCGACCCGCGCGCGCATGCCTTTACGCGATGCTCGCAGTGCAATGAGCCGCTGCAATGGCTTGATCGCAACCTCGTCTCCCGCCGCGTGCCGCCCTTTGTGTTTGCCAGCCATGAGAAGTTCGCCTGCTGCCCGCGATGCGGCAAGATCTACTGGAACGCGACCCACATAACCCGGGCGCTGGCGGAAATCCAGGCCCTGGTTTCGACCTGACAGGGTGGCTTTCCGGTGACGATTCACGTCAGCTTGGTGCCGCTTATGGATTTTGAGTGCCAGGTTGGGCTGGCCTGCCCAAGCTGTTTTCAGGTTCCGCAATCCGCTCCCTTGACGGCACCCTGTAAACAAAAAACTCCTGGGGATTTCTTTACTGTTTGCCCTCTACTGATTGCTTGCTTTATCGCCACAAGCTTTGCTATCGCTCTAAGGCTGTGAGATTCGGGGGGAATCAGGAGGAGCCATGAGGAACTGGGTGTTGAAGAGTTTTGTGGTTGCGATTCTGGTCATAGGTTTTGCCGGGATCGAAGGTTGCGGTCAGGATGCCAGTCTCACCATCGACCTGAGGCCAACGCCCGCACCGGCATCGCCGACGGTAGCGCCGACGCTGGCGCCCAGCCCGACACCCAGCGCGGGAGTCACCGCGACGCCAACCTCAACCGCCACGCCAACTCCGGCGCCCACTCCTCCGCCTTCGGCCTGCTCGGGTCAGGGGCTGATTGGAATCGACCCCGACAATAACGTCGGCTATGTGCCGATTTATCCTTTGGATGCCAAGGGGAACGCGCAGATCGCGGTGGTAGATCTGACCGTGGGCAAGGCTAACCCCGTGATCAAGGAACTCTCGTTGGATGGAACCCAACAGCCGTTGGCCGTGGCGTACAACCCGAACAACAAGACGATGCTCGCCGAAGCCCGCAAGTCCAGCGACAACAGCGTTACCGTTTACGAGATCGACACCAAGACCCAAGCGGTAATCAATACGGTTGTGGCCACCGGGCTGAGCCAGGACGGAACCGGCGGCGGCATCGTTGAAAACGCGGTGACCAACAAAGCTTTTGTGGCCGGCAGCGATGATTTAGGCATCCTGGATACGTCCACGAGCCCGCCGGTTTGGGATCCGACATCAGTGGTCACGGCCCCGTTCATGGATTCGTTTTCGGTCAATTCCACCACCGGTATCATGTTCATTGCTTCGGACGGCACTAACTCGATCGTCGACACCACCAAATCGCCGTTGGCCCCACAGCCTTTCACCGCCTTCGCGACTGACGACGGCAACGGCTTCGATATCGCCACCAATATCGCGCTGGTCAGCCAGGAGGTTGGTGCGGATACCACTGTGGCGATGAATTTCGCCACGTTGAACACGACCGTCAGCCCCGCCACCGCGGACAACGTCCTGGTTCCCAGCGTCTGTCCGGGCGGAGCCGCCAGCTGCTCAAATTCCGAATCCGGGCTCGCTCCATTCGGCGAAGGTCCGGGAGGCCAGGCGGTGATCAATTGCTCGACCCATCAAGCCGCGGTCGCCGATGAGTTTGGGCAAAACCTCAAGCTGATCCAATTGCCAACCAAGGCCGTGCCGGGCGCGCTTGACAATAATGGCCGGCCGGGCTCAGGAACCACGGCGGATGCCGCTTCGGTATGGACTATTGCGGCAACCATAATCCCGAAGGGACTGGTCGGCACCACTGCAACCCAACTTGGGATCGTGGGCGACCCGAACTCGCTGTCAATCGATCCGGCGCATAACTTCGCCTACATGCTGGCGGACACCGATCCGAGCTTTCACGAGTGGAGTATCGGTTCCACCTCACCGCTCTTCCTGGTCAGGGTCGATCTATCCAAGCCGGTTCCGGGAGCAAACCCGAACGGCGGTATAGACGGCAAGACCACCTGGACGCCGGTGAGCGAGACGATACCGATGCCGACCAAGTGACTAGCCGGGCATCGCGGGTGGGCATTCCCACCCGCCGATAGCCCGACATCCATTGACTCTAACGCAACGGACCGGCTCAACCCGCCGGTCCGTTGCCGTTTTGAATGCGTAGGACTTGGGCCGATGGGTGCGTATCTTGCGAGCCTGGCCTTGCAAGACCGCGGTGGATGGTGACAATTGATCGGGTAACGCCCCGGCTGCCGACCAGACGCCGACGCTTCCTGCTGGCGCTGGCTCGCGCCGAGGGGAAGCTTGAACGGGGAGTGCGGTCAGGTGGTCACTCAAACCAACTATTACGACGCCTTGGGGCGCCGGTATGAAGTAAGCCAGCAGGCCGGAAGCGGGAATTCAACGCTAGGCTACGTGGACGACGGGTCAAATGTGGCGCTGGCGTATAACGGCTCGACCTCCATCGGTTCGCTTGCTGGGCCTGGGTCTTGACGAACTGTTCCAGCTTAATTTCAATGGCACCCTTCAGAGTTCCGTGCTGAAGGACCCGCTGGGCTCGGTGGTGGGGCTGAGCGGTTCGAGCAAGACTATCACGGACCGCTACCAATACGAACCTTACGGCGCCAGCACGCACACCTCCGGCACCAGCCTGAACAACTATCAGTTCGCGGGCCAGGCCAACGACTTCAACAACCTCTACTATATGCGCAACCGCTACTACCTGCCCGCGATCGGACGATTCATCTACCGCGACCCGTCGGGCCTCGGCGGCGGCACCAAAATGTACGCGTATGCGGGTGACGACCCGGTAAACTTCAGCGACCCGACCGGCCTGGAATTCGTTGCCATTGGATGGGGATGGGGATTCAACATAGCGGCAGTTATGATTTTGTTGACGGAGTTTTCGGCAGCTTTGCGGGCGGCGCTACCGGATTCAGCGCCGGAGTTGCTAGCACCAACGGTGGCGACTCGTTCTACGGTTTTACCGGGGCGGGGGGATATTTCGGAATCGGCACGGGAATCGGCCTCGGCGGCGGGTTCGGTAACATCTTTAACGTGTCGGGCGGCTCAGGGATTATGGTCACCCAATATCATGGCCAAAACGGTGGGGGGCTCGGGGTCCCGAGCCCGGAGCAAGCCCAAGAAGAAATCAACAGGCTCCGAAATTGGTTGAATAATCAGCCGCGACCTGACTGCTGGGCCGGGTACATCCTGATCGGGATTGGAGGCGGTGCTTTGGTTGGGCTTGGTGGTTCAGAAGGAATAGCTCCTGGGTCACCTCAATTTGCTTTTGGGATGGCCGCTGGTTCCGCTCTCGCATGTGGAGCCGCTGGAGCAGTTTATGGCTATAGGAATTGCAATTGCGAAAATTGATGATCGATATCGGGCTCACCGGATATTATGGTCGAAATCTTTGTGACAGGTCGTGATTGTGATGGACATGAACAGTCAATCTGAGGCTGACCTAATCCTTCCGCGCAGGTCGGAGTGGAAAGTTCTCGCCGGCACCTCTGTCCTCGCTGGTGCGCTTGGGGGAGGGTCAGGGGCTTTAATTTTCGCGCCGCTTATAAAACGGTCCGCCTTGGAATTTCTGATACTGGAATTTCTGATACTGGAAGTGGCCTTTGTTTTGTTCGGCTTTTCGGTCGGCGCTCTCGGGGCCAAACTGCTCCAGCGAAGATTGAGGCTACAGCGGACTGTTTTGCGGGTTGAAAACTTGATATTTGGATTTATTGGAATCATTAGTTTGTTTTTAGCGATTTCTTGCATCTACAATTCAATTCATTCCCAAAATGCGACATTGCTTTTGAGTTGTTCCTTTTTTGGAACTACAGGTTTGATATGTTTGTATTTTGCTGGTTACCTGGGTGTTATTAATGCTCTGATCGGTTTGGGCTTCTTCAGTGCAGTCGCGGTCGTGCGCGTTGTGTACACAGGGGATGGTGTGTCTCTGATGGTAGACCTCGCCTACAATGCTATGGCGGCGTTCGCGTTGATCATGGTGCTGAAAAGATCAGCCGGTGGTCTTCCTCCGCAGGCGGTGCTTGGATCGCCTGATTCGGGTGCCCATTGAACAAACCAATTCAGCGAGAAACATGGCGCAGTGTACTGAGTTCGTTAAGACCGCACGGGTGAGGGGGCTTAATGCCGGGGCCTACTCTTCAGTGAAGGCAAAACCTTGATGTTTGGCGCCAGGATGCTGGCGCCAGACCCTAAGGTCCTTCACCAGCAGGCTGCGGAAAATGTCTCCGCAGCCTGCTCCCTCTCTCTTATCTCCCCCCGGGCCAGGGGGAGAAGATTGAGGAAGGAAGCCAGCTTTTATGCGGAGTGCTACTCCCCTCGGGCAACCAGTCGGTCTCTGCACCCGTTTATCCGCACTCTGCTAGGCGCTCGCAGACCCGCCGACTGTCAATGACTTTCTTTGCCTCCAACTCTTGCAAGACCGGACCAGATTGTAACAATTGGGTTGCAGGTCCGTGCGCGTAGAGGCAACCGGCGACATCATGCGGCGGTTCCGTACGCATTGCGACGGGCCGGAGCGGGAGTGCGGCAACGATGGTGGATCACCGGGAGCGGTTGGAGAAAGCGGTCGCCCTTATCAACGAGGGTTTACGCGCCCAGCAGGACCAGGAGCTGGACCGCGCGATCGAGCTGTATCGCAATTCGATTGAGGTCTGCCCGACCGCGGAGGGACATACCTACCTGGGCTGGGCGCTGAGCTATCAGGGGAAGTTCGACGACGCGATCGAGCATTGCCATCAGGCCATCGCGATCGACCCCGAGTTTGGCAATCCCTACAACGACATCGGGGTTTACCTGATGCAGCGCAACCGGCCCGAAGAGGCGATTCCATGGCTGGAAAAGGCCAAGCTGGCGACCCGCTATGAGCCTCGCCATTATCCTTGCATCAATCTTGGCCATATCTATTCCGAGCGCGGAGAGCTGTTCAAGGCGATTGCCGAGTTCGAACAAGCGGCCAAACTGGCGCCGGGCGACGAGCGCATCCGGCGTCATCTCGACGAGCTCAAATCCAGGCTGAACTGAGCAGGCCATAAAAGAGGCGACCTTCACAGCCTGCTCCCTCGCTTTGTCTCTCCCGGAGGGGCACTGTCGATAATCTTGCCGCGCGACGGTGTCGGCTTGAGTCCGTGGCTCTAATTTGTCATCCCGAGCGAGCCGAGCGAAAGCGAGGCGACGAGGGATCAGCGCGCAGCGACTGGCTTTCGCCCGCCCAGCAGCAGAAAATCGCTTCGCGTTGATTCCTCGACTGCGCCGCAAAAGAATGCGGCTCCGCTCGGAATGACACAGCCAAGCCAGTACTGGAAACCCAATATCCCTCGTCAGGGAGAAAACCGACAATCCCGGAGGGGGGAGGATTCAGGAAGGAAGCCAGGGTGTTGAGAACGGGCGTCCTTCCACCGCAATCAATCGCACTTTCTTGACACCCTGCTAATTGGCGGCCGCAGAAAAAAGCACTGCTGCTCTTCCTTTTGATTAACCGTTTGGTTAAAGTATGCGGCTAAGTCACCAAACTTAATTAAGGCGCGGAGCAGACGATGGAACTCAGCAACATCGACTTGAACAGTTTCGATTTGTTCGTTTACGGCGATCCATACGCCACGTGGAAGGTAATGCGGGCGCAGGCTCCGCTTCACTGGAACCCCAAGGACGACAGCGGCTTTTGGTCAATCACCCGGTACCAGGACGCGCTGAGCATTTACCGCAATCCGTATACGTTCAGTTCCGAGCGCGGCGGAATCGCGCTCAATTACGGCCTGAGCGACGAAGAATCGATGGCGCAGCAGGCGGGTTTTGGCCAGATGCTGATCGCGACCGATCCGCCCCGCCACACCCGGATGCGCCAGATCGTCAACAAGCGCTTCACCAAGGCCGCGTTGGCGCCGCTGGAGGCGCACGTCAGAGCGATTGCGGCGGAAATCCTCGACGCGGTGGCGCCCCGCGGCGAATGCGATTTCGTGGTCGACGTCGCGGCCAAGCTCCCGACCGCCGTAATCTGCGAGATGCTGGGAATACCCAAGGCGGACTGGGATATGATGTTCACCGTGGCGAATATGTCGATCGGCACCCACGATCCGGAATACCAGGTCAATGGCGACGCCATGGCGACGGGGCGCCAGGCCCAGCTCGCCTGCTTCAACTACTTCGTCAATATCATCGGCGAGCGCCGCAAGAATCCCGGCGACGATTTGGTCAGCGCGCTGATCCATGGCGAAATGGACGGTCAGAAACTGACCGACATGGAGATCCTGTTCAACTGCTTCCTGCTGATTATCGGCGGTCAGGAAACCACCCGCAACGCGACCTCGGGCGGGATGCTGGCGCTGATTGAGAATCCCGCGCAGCGCGAGCGCTTGACCAAAGACCGATCGCTGCTGCCCACCGCAGTCGAGGAAATCCTGCGCTACACCTCGCCGATCACTCATCTCATGCGCACCGCCACCAAGGATACCGAGATGCATGGGCGCAAGATCAAGGCCGGCGACCGCGTGGTGATTTGGAACCCCTCGGCCAACCGCGATGAAGCGCAATTCCCCGATCCCGACCGTTTTGACGTGGCCCGCACCCCCAACGAGCATCTCGCGCTGGGCCACGGCGAACATTTCTGCCTCGGCGCCAACCTGGCGCGGCTGGAACTGCGGGTGATGCTCGACGAAGTGCTCAAACGGCTGCCCGACCTGGATCAAGCCGGCCCGGCGCAGCGTCTTTATTCCAACTTCGTGGCTGGAATCAAACACATGCCGGTCAGATTCAATCCGGCCCGCGCCGCCGCCTGAGCGCAACCGCGCGCCGTTTCAGCCGGCAGCAGAAGCAATAAAGGCCGGCGCCCCGGGATCGCGGGGCGCCGGCCTTTTTTTCAAATCGCGGCTGGCGTCACTTCATCACGCGGGCCAGTCCACCGGGCGTGTAGATACCCGCTTCGAGGTACTCGCCCGGAGCATCCTTGTCGAATTTCAGGTCATAGCCGATGTCCGGCGAGGCGTGGCTATTCTGCATATCCATGCCCAGCGAGAACGCGAACGCCCTGGCCACCATGGTGCGCTCGCCCTGAAAATCGATCGGCGCCGCGATCAACCATTCGATATGGTAGATCTTATCGTTACGATCGTAATTTTCGATCATCATCGGATACAGCGTCTGCTTGTCGACGTAAAAGATCCGCTGCTGATAGCAGTAGCCCTGTCCCAGCGCCGGCAGCGGTTTCACGTTGATGACGTAATAATCGCGCACTTCCCAGTGGTTGTGCTCGGGTTTCGGCCATCCGGGAAATGCGGCGCCGGACTTGTAATCGCCACCGACGTAATTCAGGCGCGACCCCACGGTGTAGGCGGTCTTCGGATCGGCGACCGCGGTCAGCAGCTTCTTCTCACCGTAATATTCCGGCTTGAAGAACGCGGGCTTCCAGTCGGTGTCGTCGGCCAGGTAGTCGGTGCCGAGAATCGGCGTGCAGCGCGAGGCGCTGGACAGGCGCAGCGAGCGGCGCAGGCTGGGCAGGAACACATATTCCTCGGTCATCTTGGTCGGATCGTTGGAAACCAGCTCCAGGGAGGTGGTGTAGCGCGCCTGCTCGGGAGACAGCTCAACGAAGCGGTTGGCGAAGATGTTGCCGCCGGCGTCGGCCAGTTCCTGCGGATAGGGTGGATCGCTCAGATGCATGAGACGATAGAAGCTGTCGTCGGTTTCCACTGGCGTCACGTTGCCAAAACTGTCGGTTTCCCAGTTTTTGCTGAACACATGGATCAGGAAGGGCACGTAATAGCCGGCCCACGCGTCGTACATAATCTTGGTGGCCTTGTCCGGCTCACTCGGAGTGGGAAAGGGCACCCCGGCCTGGTAGCCCTGCCAGGTGAAGCCGCCAGTCTGAGGAGCCGGCAGCAGTTTGGTCTGGCCCGCGTACTTTTCGGTATCCTGGCGCATCGCCTTGGGCATCGGATAGTTGCCGGTCGGCGCTACCTCGATGGTGTAGTCAGGAGTATCGCCGACGTGAAAATGGAGCTTGCCGCTGTAAGCGATCTGCATCCACGTGGGCATAAAGCGCTTGTATTGGGTCCAGTTTTGCACGGTGATTTTGGTGCCCGGCGCGATCGTGCCGGGCGCCGAGGAATCGGCCAGGTCGTTATAGGCGTTGCGGTCAAATTGCTGCGCGCGCGCCGTTCCTGCCATGGCCAGCGCCACGGCCAGCGCGATTGTGCAGATCGGTCTGTTCATCGTTTCAGTCTCCGGCTGTTTGATTTAAGAGAGCCCGAAGAGCCCGCTGCCGGCGCTAGCCAAACGCGCCGGCCGCGGCCTGCCCGCCCTCCTGGTGGCAAGCCGCAAGAATCAACCCAGTCGAAGCTGTCCGATTGAAGTGGCTATACGGCACACCCGACGATCCGGTACCGGATTGTCGGAGGCCGCCACGGTGTTACAGGTGCATTAGGCCATCTAACATTCGTGTCGACAACGCTGAATCCAAGCTCAACTAATCGTACCTAACATGGGCCGGCAAACCGGGCAAGCGGGTCTGAACGGTCGATTTAATATTGCGCTAATCGCAATGACTCCAATGGCGACAGCGGACCAGGAGCGTTCGAAAAGGCGACGGCGCCAAAATAAACCGGCAGCACGGACGAGCCGTGCTGCCGGAACAGGTACGGAAATCGCGGTGAGCGGTTAACGCATCACGCGGTCCAATCCACCGGGCGTATAGATGCCGGACTCGAGATATTGTCCGGGGGCGTCCTTGTCCATCTTGAGGTCGTAGCCGACGTCTGGCGAGGCATGATTGCCCTGCCAGTCCATGGCCGAGGAAAAGGCGAAGGCGTTGCGTAGCAGCACCGTATCACCTTTGTAATTGATCGGGCCGTGGATACTCCAACTGGTGTGGTAGAGCTTGCCGTTGCGATCGTAGTTCTCCAGCAGCGAGGTGCCATCCCAGGTCTGCGCGTCAATATAGAAAATCCGCTGCGAGTAACAATAGCCCGCGCCCAGCACCGGCAACGGTTTCATGTTAATGATGTACATCTTGCGCACTTCCCAGTGGTTGTAGCCGGGTTTGGGCCAACCGGGAAGCGCCGCGCCGGACTTGTAATCGCCGCCGGCGTAGCCCAGGCGTGACGGCTCGGTGTAAGCGGTTTTCGGGTCGGCCACCGCCACCAGCAGCTTCTTTTCGCCGTAATACTCAGGCGCGAAGAACGCCGGCTTCCAGTCGGTATCATCGGCCAGATAGTCCTCGCCCAGAATCGGGGTGCAGCGCGACGCGCTGGACAGGCGCAGCGAGCGGCGCAGACTGGGCAGGAACACATATTCTTCGGTCAGCTTGGCCGGATCCTTCGAGATCAGCTCCAAAGAGGTGGTGTAGCGAGCCTGCTCGGGCACTAGCTCCATAAAGCGGTTGGCGAAGATATTGCCGTCGGCATCGGAGAGATCCTGGGGATAGGGTGGATCGCTCAGGCCCATCAGATGGTAAAAACTGTCGTCGGTTTCCAGGGCGGTAACGTTGCCGAAACTGTCGGTCAACCAGTTCTTGCTGAACTCATGAAGTAAAAACGGGGTATAAGAGCCGGCCCAGATGTTGTACATGATCTTGACGGCCTTATTGGGCTCATCCGGATTGGGGAAAGGAATTCCGGCGTTGTAGCCTTCCCAGGTGTAGCCGCCGGTTTTCGGAATTGGAATCAGCTTGGTCTGCCCGGCATACTTTTCAGTGTCACGCAGGGCATCCCTGGGAATCGCGTAATTTCCGGTAGGCTGCACCTCCATCGTATAGTCCGGGGAATCGGCGATGTGGAAATGCATTTTGCCGCTGAAGGCCAGCTGCATCCAAACCAGCATGAAGCGCTTGTACTGGGTCCAGTTGTGTACGGTGATCTTGGTCCCCGGCGGGATGGTGTCGGGGGAGTTGGCGTCGACCAGATCATCGTAGTTTTTGCGGTCGAATTGCTGCGCAAACACCGCGGATCCTGATGCCAGCACGATTGCCAGCATGATTGTGCATATCCGTTTGGTCATCATTACGTCTCCGGCTTTTGATTAAACGAGAGCCCCCAGTCACGATGCTGACCGTCGGACGGCAATTATGCGTCGACAGCGCCGGCTTGCCCGCTCTCTTGGACAAGCCGCCGGAATCAACAGCGTCGAACGTGAACGATTGAAGTGGTAATCCGGGACAGCGGACGGCCCCCCGCACCATCCGTGGGCCAACACCGCGGCGCCTTTAGCAGATCAGACCAACTAATCTCGCATCGACATCGCTGAATCCCAAGCCTAGGTTGCACTTCGTATCATGATGCAAAAAACGGAGCAAGCGCTTGTAACACCAAACGTTAGGTCGACGGCGAAACTTCCTTTTCGCGCATCCTGCCAAGAGCTTGAAATGGCGGCGGTTAAAAAAAACCGGCAGCACGGGCTGATCCGTGCTGCCGGTACGCAAACAAAAATTGCGGTGAGCAATTAGCGCATAACTCGGGACAATCCTCCGGGCGTATAGATGCCGGATTCGAGGTATTGGCCCGGTGCATCTTTATCCATTTTCAGGTCATAGCCGATATCCGGCGAGGCATGGTTGTTTTGCCAGTCCATGCCCAGGGAAAAGGCGAATGCGAACCGCAACAGCGTCTTTTCACCTTTGTAGTCAACCGGGGTGTGGATACTCCAGTTGGTATGGTAGAGCTTGCCGTTGCGATCGTAGTTCTCCAGCAGCGAGGTGCCATCCCAGGTCTGGGCGTCGATATAGAAAATCCGCTGCGAGTAACAGTAGCCCTTGCCCAGCACCGGCAACGGCTTCATGTTGATGAGGTACATCTTGCGCACCTCCCAATGGTTGTAACCAGGCTTGGGCCACCCTGGAAACGCGGCGCCGGGTCTGTAATCCCCACCGGCGTAGCCCAGGCGGGAATCCTCGGTGTGAGCGGTCTTCGGGTCGGCCACTGCCACCAGCAGCTTCTTCTCGCCGTAATACTCGGGCGCGAAGAACGCCGGCTTCCAGTCGGTATCATCGGCCAGATAGTCGGTGCCCAGAATCGGCGTGCAGCGCGACGCGCTGGACAGCCGCAGCGAACGGCGCAGGCTGGGCAGGAACACGTATTCCTCCGTCATCTTGGAGGGATCCTTCGAGACCAGTTCCAGCGCGGTGGTGTAACGCGCCTGCTCGGGAGCGAGCTGCATAAAGCGGTTGGCGAAGATGTTGCCGTCGGCGTCCGCCACATCCTGCGGATAGGGCGGATCGCTGAGCCCCATCAGATGGTAAAAGCTGTCGTCGGTATCTACCCGGCTGACGTTACCGAAGCTGTCGGTTTCCCAATTGTGGCTGTACAAATGGACCAAAAACGGGGTAAAGGAGCCGGCCCAGATGTTGTACATAATCTTGACGGCCTTGTTGGGCTCATCCGGATTGGGGAAAGGAATACCGGCGTTGTAACCCTCCCAACTAAAGCCGCCGGTTTCCGGAAGCGGCACCAACTTGGTCTGCCCGGCATACTTCTCGGTATCGTCACGAGCGGCCTTGGGAATCACGTAGTCCCCGGTGGGCTGCACGTCCACCGCGTAGTCGGGGGAATCCGCGATATGGAAATGCGAATTGCCGCTGAACGCGATCTGCATCCAGACCATCATGAAGCGCTTGTACTGCGTCCAGTTCTGCATGGTGATTTTGGTGCCCGGCGGGATGGTGTCGGGCGAGCTCGCGTCGACCAGCTGGTCGTAGTTCTTGCGGTCGAATTGCTGAGCGAACACCGCGGATGTCGCCGCAAGCAACGCCGTCAGCACAACAAAACAGATTCCTTTTTTCATGTTTTCATCCTCTTAATTATGAAGTGACGTGGAGTCACGCAGACCTCGATTGGACTCCGCAACCGCCGTGCGTCCTATTCAAAAGAAAGCGGAATCAACCTTGTCGAATGTGCCGGGCTTAAAGGAACGTCTCCCCAAAATAATACTCTTGAAGCCTCAGGCCTTCTCCAGCGGTGTCCCTTCCGGACCAATTCTCCAACTCGACATGCTGAATCCCCAAACTCAGACGTGCGCTGATTAACACGACCATCGGGCAGACGTCAATCCTTTACTTAGCGTTCGTTCCGTCCGGCGCTACCGTCTAACCGGCCGCCAGCGCTTTTTTGGCGGCGTCTTCCACGACCGTGCCCTTGAAGAACTCGGGGTTGACCGCGGTCCACAGCTTGACCGCGTTGGTGAAGACGAAATCCTTGAACTCGTCCTCGGTGATCATCTCCTCCTCGACCATTTCGTAGGCTTCGGGAAGCACTTCGCGCATGTCGGGAACGTCGAAGTGGCCGATGTCGGAGCCGAAGACCACGTTGAACCGTGCTTTGAACGGATTGCGTTTGGTGTCGAACGCGGAAGAGGTAATCGGATCGTCGGCCTCGCAGCCGAAGTAGAACGGAGGAACGAACAGGTCGCGGATGTCCTGCTTGCGCTCGATCTTGCAGTTCGCGAAGTCATCAACCGCGTCCGGCTCCTCGGCCCGCGACAACAATACCGCGGTTTCGGTGCCGGGCAGCAGCTCGCGGATCATCTTGCCACCATAACGATGGTACAAGCGCGGAGAACTGCTCGCGGTCGATGCGGCGCGGATCGTAATTGTACACGGCGTCGCGGTTGCGCTTCTCCCAATGGCCCTTGATGTCGCCCAGCAGCGAACGCGCCCAACCCACGCCGCCCTCCAGGAAGAGGAATTTCAGTTGCGGAAAGCGCCGGGTTACGCCGCCCAAAAACAGCGACTTGCACACCGCGTCGTTGGCCGCCGCGAAGTGGCCCATGTGGTTGTACACGTAGCTCGAGATCGAGGTGCGGCTGCCCCATCCTTCGCCCGGGCCGTGAAAGGTCGGCACCACCTTCAGTTCCTGGCACTTGGCCCACACCGGGTCATAATCGTATTCGCTGTCGATCCCGTAAGTATCGAGGCGAAAGGCATAGCGCCCCAGCTCCGGATACTTCTTCGCAATCGCCGGAATTGGCCGCCGGATCGTGCTCGGCAGCATCACCACCCGCATCCCGCGCTGGCCCACCGCGTAGTCCAGTTCATCGATCGCTTCGCGCGGCGTATGCATCGGTATCACCGCGACCGGCGTCATGCGGTCGGGATGGTCCATGAACAGGTCGGCGTAGTAGTTGTTCAAGGCGCGGCAGGCCAGCCGGCGGATGTCGTCTTCGAAGAAGGTTTGCACGCCGATCGCCGCCCCCGGATACAGGACGGCGAAATCCAGGCCGATTTCGTCCAGGCGCTCGTACAGCAAATCGGGAAACAGCGAAGTCGCGAGGTCCAGGGTATTGGCGGCCGGAAGGGCGTAAAACGGCGGGCGCTTGGACCATACTTCCTTGCGCTCGCCGGAACTCAGACCGTGCCATTCCATGCTCACGAAAGTCTTGTTGGTCGCGGCGGCGAAATCTTTGACCGCCTCCTTGCCCCCGGCCTTGGCGATATATTCGATCATCAGCGGGCCGTATTCGGTGAAATGCCCGTCGGAATCGATCACCGGATGTTTCAGGCGGGCGCGAATATCCGCGGTCTTCAATGTTCCTGACATATCAATTCCCCTTGACGCTAAAGTCTGTCTGGTTGCGCTACTCCAAAGTCCGCGCGGCACAATAGCGTATAGCTACTGAGTAACAACCGCGGCGGCATCCTCGCTGACTATCAACTGATCGCAGTCCGCTTGTGCGTTGCGGCATAGGAACGGCAAAATCGAGGCGGCCATCAGCAGGACGCCGAAGAACGTAAACGCCGGCAGATAGGAGCCGTAGCGGTCGAACAAGCGCGCCGGTCGCAATCGGTCCGACTACCCCCGACCCGGTGCCGGCCAGCGCCGCCAGACCCATCAAGGTGCCATAGCGCCGCAACCCGAACGCCTCGGCCCCCAACAGCGGCATCAGCGCCACCGGTCCGCCGATTCCAAACCCATAGGTCGCCGCCAGCGTGAACATGATTCGATGGTCGGCGACGCGGGTGAACAGCGCGCAGCTCAGCCCCATCATCAGCAGCGCGAGGCACAGACCCGCCCGTATGCCCACACGATCCGCCGCCACGCCGAGGATTGGCTTGGCCACGGTTGCGCCGATGAAATAGGTGCTGAGCACCCAGGCCGCGGTGGCCGCGCTGAAGCCGTCGGTCACCAGAAACGGCATCAGGTGAAGATTTACCGCGGCTGCCCGCGGCGAAGGCGAGAAACAGAATCAGGCAATAAAACCAAAAGGAGGGCAGGCGCAGCGCCGCACCGACCTCGACTCCGCTGTGCCCACGATCCCCGCCCGCGGGCCGCGACCCGGGCACCGGCGCGTGGTGGTCCACTGGCATGCGCAGGAACAACGCGGCCAACGGCAGGGCGATCACCAGCAAACCGCTCCCCAGCATCGTAAGGCCCCAGCGCCATCCGGCGATGCCGACTACGTGGCTGACCAGCGGCGCGGCCAGCGCCGCGCCGATCGAGGTCCCCATCATCATGACGCCCATCGCGATACCGCGCTTGCCACCAAACCAGTTCGCGACCACGTAAGAGGCGGAAACCAGCGAGGCGCCGCCGCAGCCGGCGCCGAACAGCGCGTAGGCCGCGGTGAGCGCAAAAAACGAGTTAGCCTGACTCCCGATCAGCATGCCGGCGCCCGCAATTGCCGTTCCGATCGCGATCACCACCCGCGCGCCAATCCGGTCAACGAACCATCCGGCCACGGGCGTGGACAGCCCGATCGCCAGCGACATCGCCGAGATTACCGTGGACATCCGGGTCCGGCTCCAGCCGAAGTGCTTGAGCAGCGGAGTGAAGAGCACTCCGGTCGAATCGATGCATCCGACGATAATCGCCATTATCACGAACAGCACCAGCACCATCAGCCAGCCCTGGCGCCGGCGCGCAATCATCTGCGCTTCTTCGTCGTCGCGGCCGCCGCGCGCGTCTGCCGAAATCGGATGGTCCAAGTACGTGTGTCCGCCTTAGCCTTTTGCGCCTTGCGCCCGCGCTGCAACGGCCTCAGGTTCGTGACCGAAGTGCTTGATCTGCTCGCCGTCGGCACGAAAGGCGTAATGCTCGTCGTAGGGTGGACTGGGTGGTACGATGCGGGCCTTTCATCGCCTTTTCGATCACCGGTTCAAGCCGGCGCGCCTTCTCGCGCGACGCCTGGTCGTCGCGTTCCAGGAACTCCGGCAGCACCTCCTTGCCGAACAGTTCCAGACCGCCGCAAATGTCCTCATGCGAAAGCTTTCCCATCTGGTGCATGAAGATCACCTGGTCAACGCCGGCGGCTTCGTATTCGAGCAGTACTTTGCGAATATGGTCGGGCGTGCCCATGCAGGCGTATGCGGCAAGCGCCTGCAACGCCGCGAGATCCGGCTGCGGTTCGCGCGCCGCAATCTTGCGCCCTTCCTCGATTACGCTGGTCTTGCCCGGCTGATGGATTCCGTCGGTGTAGTAATGTCGAAAGCCATAGCCGAATTCGCCCCAGGCCGCCGCCAACTGCCCCACGCGCCGCTCGTCGCGGCCGCATACGAACATGGAGAGAAATCCGACATTGGGATTGACCCGGTACGTAATCGGATGGGCAGTCGCTGGCCAGCGTCGCGTAGTAGTCCTGGGTCCACTTCTGCGCGTCCACCGGGGAGAGAAAGCCGAAGGTCACCGCGCCCAGACCCAGCCGCGCCGCCATCACGATAGTCTCCTGGCGCGAGCACGCCACCCATACCGGCGGATGCGGTTTTTGAATCGGCTTGGGAATGATGTTGCGCGGCGGCATCTGCAGGTATTTGCCCTGGTTCCCGCGGAACGGCTCTTCGACCATCATCCGGCAGATCGCGACCAGCGACTCGCGCCACATCGCGCGCTTTTCCGTGCGCGAGACGTGGAACGCTTCGAGTTCGGCAAAGGTCGAGGACTCGCCGGTGCCAAACTCGGCGCGCCCGTTGCTCAACAGGTCGAGCATCCCGACCCGTTCGGCCACCCGCACCGGATGATTATAGTTGGGCGGCAGCAAGCGTGATTCCCGAACCCAGGCGCATCCGCTTGGTCCGCTGGCTGGCCGCGGCCAGAAAACTTTCTCCCGCCGAGGAATGCGAATATTCCTCCAGGAAATGGTGCTCGACCTGCCACAGGTACTCGATCCCCAGCCGGTCGGCGAGTTCAACCTGCTCCAACGCCTCCTGGATGAGTTTGAGTTCCGAGTCAGGCTGCCATGGGCGCGGAAGCTGCAGAATTCCCAATAGTCCGAATTTCATCGCATTCCTTCCTTTGCCGCACAAGCTCAGGAGCCGTGGCCGCGCATTTCGCGCAATAGGACATTGGTCATGCCGCCATCGACCAGAATGTCGATCCCGGTCACGAAAGAGGCTTTTTCGGAGCACAGAAACGTCGCCACCTCGGCGATTTCCTCGCCGGTTCCCCAACGTCCGACGGGAGTCTTCTGCAGCATCACCGCCATCATTTCCTGATGCGCAAATTCCTGCTTGCCCATGGCGGTATCGATCAGGCCGGGTGAGATTGAATTGATGCGGGCGCCGCGTTTGGCCCACGCCGGCGTCACCCGCTGGCACAACTGAATCACGCCCTGTTTGGAAATGCCGTAGGAAGAGCCCGGATCGATTTTGCCGGTGCCGACGATCGCTTCCAAATCGTCCAACAGGCTGGACCGCAGCGGATCTTCGAGCACCGAATACAGCGCGGCGCCATGCGGCGCGGTATGTCCCGCCATCGAGGCGATGAAAACCGCGGCGCCTCCCGGCGCCATCAAGGGGGCGAACTCCCGCTCGATCAGCGCCGACCCCACCAGGTTGACGTTCATGATCCGGCGCCAGTCGGCCATCGTCGGCGACAGACCCGCGGTATGTATCAACGCCTGCACCTGACCCGCGGCGGCCGCCTTCTGCGCCAGCGCCGCAACGGATTGAGCGCTGCTGACGTCGCAGACCACCGGCGTCACCTGATGGCCACCGCCGCGTAATTCAGCGGCGGCGGCTTCAAGTTCGCGCTCCTTGACGTCGGCAATAATCACCGCGCCCTGTTTTGACAGCAGGCGGGCGCAGGCTTTCCCCATCCCTCCGCTGCCGCCGGTAACGACGCTGACGCGCCCCGATTGTGTTGGCTGTGACATCCCCGTAAGCACCTCCAATCGGCCAAACCTTACAGAATGCCTTGCCGCCGCGTCAAAGCCGCGTTCGATGCGCGTTTTCATCTGCGAAATGGACTTCGCGCCGATCAAAACAGATTCCAGTTGTACAGCGTCCCGGATTTAGGGCTAACTGCGCGAAGCGCCAGCAATCAAGCTGGGCCTGCATATCAAGGAGGGAGCGGCAAATGAGGCTTAAGGACAAGGTTTCCTTGATCACGGGTGCGGCGTCGGGAATCGGGGCGGCGACGGCGCGGACGTTCGCGCGCGAAGGCGCCGCCGTGATGGTCGCCGACATCAGCGACGAGGGCGGCCAGCGGATGGTCGATCAGATCCGCGATGCCGGCGGGACCGCCGAGTTCGTCCATGCCGATATCGGCCAGCCCAAGGAAGTCGAGGCGATGATTCAGTCCACGGTCGATCGCTTCGGACGGCTGGATATCCTGCACAACAACGCGGTCTTTACCGCCGTCGGCCATATCGGCGAGGTTGGCCTTGAAGGATGGCAGAAGACCATCGACGTCGGACTGACTGCGTATTGGTATGCGACCAAATGTGCGATTGCGCAGATGCTGCCCGCAAAGCGCGGTGCGATCGTTAATACCGCGTCGATCTCGGGACTCGCGGCCGACTACATGATGGGCGCTTACAACACCATCAAGGCCGGCGTGATCAATCTGACTCGCGCCACCGGGATCGAATACGCGCGCAAAGGAATCCGCTGCAACGCGGTCTGTCCGGGACTCACTGCGACGCCTCCTTTGGTGGCGATGCTCAACACGTCGCCTGAGCGCATCAAGCAGTTTAACGACGTGATTCCGATGGGCCGCCTGGGCGATCCACAGGAAATCGCCAACGTGGTCCTGTTTCTGGCATCCGACGAAGCCTCGTACGTGACCGGCGCATTTTTCGTCGTTGACGGCGGTTTGACCGCTCACACCGGAATCCCCAGTCTGTTCGGAATCGGGCCGGAATGGTAGGGGGTCGGGTCTGAACTGAATAGCGCGAGTGCTGGCCGTCGGGTTTTACACCAACAAGATGAGCCGCATCGTGGGCCTACCGAACTCCAACAGGAATCGCGTCTTCAATATGTTCATGAAGACCAGGTACATCCGCGAGTTGACCGGAGGCCGTGCGGTCTTCGTCACCCTCACGCCGATCTCTGTCACTTTCAGAATTATTTGGCGTACAAGTTTCAGCGCCATTTGGGGCACTTTACTGTTGAGCCGTGCTCGGAAATGGCTCAAGATCCGTGCGCCACCAGATCCCATAGCTGTAAGGCCTGCACCCCCACGCTAACCAGGTGGGCTGCCAGTTCTTCGAGATCCTTGTCATTGATCGACTTGCTTTCCCCAGCACGTGACTTGCAGAAGTACAATAGCCATGGCCAGTAACTCGCGTCACCGATTCACTCCTCAATCTTGGCTTCGGAAATATTCGATCCATGGAGTTCCCAGTACGGCTGTTCATCGTACGATACCCGAAGCGGATCATCTTTTGCGAGATGTGGATCCGAACGTCTCTGCCAATTGTCCTGAATCAGAACGCGATTTTCGGCATTCTGCACTCACTGCGGATGAACCATGAAGCCCATATCAGAGGCCGCCTTCGCCAAGCACATCCCGGCGAGCCACTCGGATCGAGCGTCGCGATCGATATCGACGATAGTCTATAGACGGGAACATCCGAAATTCGTGCCGCTTCTTTCACGGTGTGGGAAGTTCCAGTTCCCTTCCGAGCACCTGCGCCACAAGCCCCTGGTTGTCCATCGATGCGCGGATCCGATCGCGCACCTCATCCCGGCGATCGAGCCGCTCAGCCGCTTTGATTGCATTGGAGTAGCCCGCCCAAATATCAGCTCCCGTAACTCGTATCCGTAGCCTTTCGCGAGCCAGTCCAGCGCCGCGAAGCGGGCTTTCAGCGCAAAGACCGGATTCGTCCCGGTAAAGTCGAGGGCGGCGCGAGTCAGCGTCTTGGGTCGCATGGCGAAGCCTTCCCCAGCTCGATGGCCAACCCCGGAATCCGCCCTGTTTGGCAGCGGCGAACCATTTGCCCTCCTCATCCGGCGTGCGCGCCACTAAGACATGCCTCACATCCAGTCGATCAACGGCGACGACGGTTTCATGACCCTGGTTCATTGAGAAACACCGCGCTTTGGTGGATTATGGTGTCCGTAAGTGATACGGCCGAGATGATGGAAAAATCTAGCGGCAATGGTTTTTCGGTCGGCCTTGGGCTCACCAACGAGTGCAATCTCGCCTGTGCTCATTGCTATCGCGATACAGGTCGGATCGATCGTCTGTCGCTCGATGACGTTCGGCGCGTTTGCGAAAATGTGCCGGTTCGATCGGTGAACCTTGGGACCGGTGAGAATGGACTTCATCCCGGAGTTTCACGCGATCCTGCAGTATCTGCGCGCCCGCGGCACCACGATAGCGCTGACTTCAAATGGCTACACGGCGGCGGTCCTGAGCGATGATGAGCTGCGCTCTTTCGCTGATCTCGAGTTTTCCCTGGACTTCGCAACCGAGCGGGAGCAGGATTCCTGGCGTGGTCCAGGAAACTGGCGGCTGGTGCTCGATCAGACGGCGCGGGCTCTGAGTCTCGGAGTGCCAGTCACGATTATAGCCGTTATGATGCGGACCAACTATGACAAGCTTCCCGAAATAGGGACGCTTGCTGCACGGCACGGGGCAAACTTCCGGGTAAATGTCTATCAGCCGGTTAAAACGGATGCCTTCTCACTCGACTATGAGCAGTTTTGGGCGGGCTTTCAGCGGCTACTGGAATCCTGTCCACTAGCCGTGTGCAATGAACCCATCGTGCGCGCGATTCTAGGATTCGACGCTGTATCGGGCGGTTGCGGAAAGG
>CAWDWL010000006.1:0-61774 GCA_963805995.1 uncultured Pseudomonadota bacterium
CACGAATCCCGCGAACAACGACCTTCAGGCCGACCCGCGGCTGCGCTTGCTCGGCGAGCAGACGCCCGCTGTGACGGCAACGACGGAGCCCCTCACATGACGAGCAGCACGGACAAACAGGTCATTTTCATCCAGAACGCCATCCCGCCGCTGCACGATGGCGAATATGTGCTGTCGGCCACGCAGACGGTGCCGGGGCAGGAACCGGGTAGCTTTGCCGCGCAAAGCACGTTCATCGTGCAAGGCGAGCGCTTCACGATTGCGCCAACCGAGATCGACTCGGTCTTCCCACCCAATTTGGCCAACGGTGAGTTTGATAGCGTGCTGCCCCATGTGGTGCTCAACCGCAGCACCCTGCCGTGGGAACGCGATCTCGGTACGCCTAAGTATCCTGATTCTCCGTGGCTCGCCGTCTTGCTGTGCGACGACCTCGCCGGCCCCTCGCCGTACTCAGATGTTTTTACAGACGTCTTTATGCAAAAGCCGACGGTCCGAGCAGTGACAGCGAAGGACTTGGTGCCGGCCGGCACCAAGATCACCGTCCTCGACTCGAACATCACCGGCACCGGTACCTTGGTGGTGACCACGCTCTCGTACGGCGCCGCCGTGCTGGGGCAGCTCGGCTATGGCGAGACGCCAGACGATCCCTGCACGGTGATCGACCTGCCCCTATGGACCTTCAACCAAATCGCCCCAGCGGCCGCCGACATGCAGTACCTCGCCCACATACGCGAGGTGGATACCTCCGACGGCCCCGACAGCAACACCCTGAGCGAGCAGCACGCTGTCGTCATCGGTAACCGCATACCACGTGCCAACGGCGTCGCCCACGCGTTCCTCGTGTCGCTCGAAGGCATGGCTGACTACCTGCCGGCCGCCGACGGAACCCAAAGCGCCAAGATCGGTCCAGCGATCGATACGGTGCGCCTCATCGTCTACCGATCGTGGAGCTTCACCACGAACGACATGGACCAGTCGCTGGAGCGGCTGCTGGAAGGCCTGAACGCTCCGGCGGCCGATGGCACGCGCATCACCACGCTCACGCTGCCCATCGCCGGGCCGGCCCCGTCGCCGGCGCGAGTGGCGCAGGCGATGACCAACCAGGCAAGCGGTAATCTTTCGAGTGACGATGCCACCGTATTGATGCAGAATGCGCTGTTGCTGGGCTACGTGCCTATGAATCATCATCTTCGCCACGGCGGTAACACGGTGTCGTTCTACCGCGGCCCGCTCGTGCCGCTGGCCGTGCCGGCCGGCGCCCCGGCGTACTACACCGGCCCCGATGGCGCCAACGCCTACAACCCGCAGACCGGGCTATTCGATGTGTCGTATGGCGCAGCGTGGCAGCTCGGGCATCTGCTCGCGCTTCAGAACTCCGGCATGGCCAACGAGCTCTATCAGTGGAAACGGTCGGTGAGGCTGCAGCAGGCGATGAGCGCCGAGCAGGCGCTGCTGACCGAACGCTTGCAAGGCGCAGCGGTGTTCGAGAGCTTTTTCGCCCGGCGCCGCGCTGCGCTCCCGCCCTTGTCCCTGTTCCCGCCCTTGCCGGACAATGTGCAGGAGTGGTTCCGCAACCTCGCCAAGTTGCAGGGCGTTCCGTTCAACTACCTCGTGCCGGACGAGCGCATGCTGCCGCCGGAATCCATCCGCTTCTTCTATCTCGACCACAACTGGATGGACGCCCTCATCGACGGCGCCTTCAGCGTTGGCCGCGCCACCGTCTCGGGACAGTCGCTCGAGACCCAGCATGCGCACAGCGTGCGACGCCTCGCGCGTGACGGCGCCGGCCGCCGCGCAACCAACCGCCGGCGTGCCGTGCACACGACAGCAGACGCGCAACAGAGCACCGGCACGGTCACCGGCTTCCTGATCCGCTCGCAGGCGGTGGCTGGCTGGCCGAACCTGCGCATCGTAGGCTACAGCGATTTGGGCGCGTCCATGCCCATCGACCCCGTTCGCATCTCTCCGCTGTCGAGCGACACTCTGATGTGCTTGTTCGATGGTGAGGTCGCATCCACGTTCGTGCGCGAGCCACCCGAGCAGCTTCACCACGGCGTCGAGGGTGAGCGCGGGGGCTACTACACCACCCTCCGCTCGGTGGACGGCGGGCCTGGGGACGTGCAGGCGGGCCAGCAGTACCCGAATGGCCCCTCCTCTGGCACGCAACCCATTCCGATGCGAGCCGGCGACCGTACTGTGGAGGTGTCGAGCGCCGCGGCGATCATCCAGAGCCGACTCAGCGGCGACTTCAAACAGAAGTTCGACAAGGGCTTCACCGCGGCTGAGTTTGCCTTGGAGCTGACCAAAGGAGTCTTAGAAGTGGAGTTTCGACGATGAGCGGATTGATTGTTCCGGTCGACGTAATGGCCTATTGCGTCGGCACGCTCGACGCTAACGGGCCGGCGAGGCGTTTCGCTGGCGGGACAACCGATTTCCGCAACCAGACCAAGCAGGGCCAGGCGTTCCTGGGCATGAACGTAACGCGCGACTTCGGTCAGGGTCCGCTGTGGCCGCTGGAGGCCGGTGTTCACCTGCACTGGGCGATGCCCGATGCGCTCACTCGCGCCGCCAGCGATGGCGGGCAGATGAAGTTCCCGGCGCTGCCCAACCGCTGGCTCGTGACCCGTATCGTCGGCAACGCGCTCGGCAAGAAGCACTGGATCATCACGAGCGACACGCTCTCTTCGGTGGCGCCGGGAAGCAACAACGCTCCCACGGTGCCGACTATGGATACGACGCAAACGCGTGGCTTTCGGTATCTCGGCGCGCAGGAGGTCTTCGATGCCAATTGGCGCGAGCCGAAGCCGCCCGCTAGCGAATCGTTGAAGGATCTGACCGGCTACGAACTGCATGCCGTGGCCACCGGCGACATCGCGTTCGCCGCCTTCTATCCGAACGTCCGATCGGTGTTCGGCTTCCACGACGATCTTGCGGACCTCACAGACGTGCCGGCCAAGCTGACGTACGGGGTCACAGGGTGGTACGGGACGCCAGTCAACGATCCCCTGAACGGCGGGCGCGACCTCGCCGATCTGCAAACGCAGTTCGCCTGGACCTTCACGTCGCCCGCTGTACAGCCGCCGCGCTACTCGCTCTATAGCGGGCTGATTCAGGGCATCGTATGGGATCCGACGAGGCGGTACGTCGACGACCAGCCCAAACCCATTGAGGCCGACGTGGCTATCGGCAACCATCCGGCCGAGGCGCTCGCGGCGTACTTTCGCAAGGACTATCCGGCGATCAAAACTGTCGAAGAGCTCCTGACGCTGTTCATCACCGGCCTGCTGCCCAACTTCGCCACACCCGCGGCGGGCCAGCTCGCGCTACTCGAGGAGGCTTTGCACGAGCTGCAATTTGCTGGTCTGGACGGCGGCACCATCTACACCGTTGCGCGGGGCACCGACGAGGTGGACGACCTGCCGTTGGCGCTGGCCGATGAACTCAATCTGCTCAATGTGATGCAACAGGCCGCCGACGCGGCCGCCGTGCAGGTGCGCCAAGCCAAGTGGCAGCTGTTTTCGAGCTGGTACCGATTGTTTCTGGTCGACCCGACGGACACCAACGCGATGAACGCGGCATTCACCGCCTTTAGCGCGCAATTCCACCTGCAGGCGGGTATCGCGCAAAACTGGAAAGCTGCAACCGACGCCTTGGCAACGAAAAAGAAAGCAGTCGGGCATATGCTCAGCGGCGGTCTCACGCTCACCGAGGTGCCGGCGGAGCGCTACTACACGCCCAACGAGCCGGTCGTGCTGCTGGCCGGTGATGCGGCGGCTCCGGCCCGGCGCTACGGCGGCGATGGCCGCTACCACCCGAGCGGCTTTCTCGTTTGCCGACTCGACACCGATGTGCTGCAGGCGCTGTCGATCGGCCCGGCCACGCTGAAGGCTTCGCAGTATTCGGCGCTCACCCCGCCGACGCCCAACCAGTTGCCCAGCCCCGCGATTGCCGCGCTGATCGAGGAGGCCGCCCTGCTCAACACCGTCATCGCGGCGGCCGTCACCGGGAACGCCGAGGCGACGCTCGCCGCCGATCTCGACGCCTGGCTGAAGCGCAGCGAGGGACCCCATCTCTACGGCCAGCCTGTAGGCGTGCCGCCCTCGCCGGTGGCAGTGGGCACATGGCCTGGCGAGAACGCCTGGTGCTCGCTGATGATGTTGTGGGAGGCCGACTTCCATCCCTTGCTCGCCACTGCAAATGCGAGTGGACTGGTTGACTACCCGGCGGACTTCTTCACCGCGAACTACAGCCTCGACCCGGACAGCCCGCGCGCGATCGCCTACCAACCTGGACCGGGGGGTATCTCCATCGACCCCGCAACCATCGATTTCGATCCGGATTATCCGCTGCAATCGGGAACTCAGCTATACCAGGGCGCCGCGGTGCTGACGGCGACCTCCGCCGACAATCTACGCAACCAGCTCGCGAAGTACCTTGCCCACACGCCCGATTCGACGCTGCAGAAGATCCTCGATCAACTCGCGGTCACCGACGTGGCGATGCAGGGCCTCTCGGGCTTTCACGATGCTCTGCTCACTCAGCAGCAGGCATTGCAGCTGCGCATCGGGGTGTCGCCCGAGGCCGGGTTGCCATTTCGCTCGGCAACGCAGCAGCTCGACTCAGTCGTTACATCGCCTGGCGAGGTCGCACCGCTCGCACCGACAACCAACGGCTTCTACAGTGCTCTGCGCGCGGGCTACATGAAACTCTCCCTCCAGGTCATGGATCCCTTTGGTTGCAAGCGACCGGTGCAGATCCAGAACCTCTACATCGCTGACAGCCTCGCGACCTCCAGTACCGCACCCGTGTCGGATGTCATCTATGCGCAGCCAAGGCTTGCGCAACCGGCGCGCCTGCTGTGGCGCTGGCTCGCAGCCGACTCGACCGAATACGACGAGATGAACTCGCACCCGGCCACGACGCCGGTATGCGGCTGGCTGCTGCCGAGTCACATCGAGGTCGGATTCTTCGTCTACAACGCCCAGGGCAACCCGCTGGGCTCGCTCGCGCTGCGCGACGATAACAGCGGCATCGTCTGGCAGGCCGCCCCTGGCGATCAGGCCACCATCAATGCCCACCTCGATACGGTGATGAAGCACCAGAACCCGCACCTCCGCGAACTCGCGCTGAGCCTCGGGAAGAGCACCCCAAAGCGCTTTCGCGCCTTTTGGGAAGCTGCCGATAGAGCCTACGCGCAGATCGCACCGGCAGCACCCGACAGCCAGTCGGGCCTGGGGGTGCTTGTGGGCCGGCCGCTCGCCGTCACACAGGCTTCGCTGCGGCTGGAGCGACAGGGCTTCGCGGCGCTCGACCAAACCTTTGCAACGCTTGAAAACGGGAGCTTCATCGACACCGACCATGCCCTCGGCAGCGTGGAGTTCCCCGTCGTCATCGGCGATCTGAAGCGCCTCGACGACGGCCTGGTCGGCTACTTCAAGATAGCCAGCGACGGCAGCTACGACACATCCACGTTCTACAGCGAAGCGGCGCAGGGCGACGATCCGGGCGTCGTCAAGCCGGATCCGACCAATGTGCTGTTGACGCCGACCGCGGCGTCGCCGACGGCGCCTTCTGCATCACTGCCCGAGACGAAGCTGCTGATGCTCGTGGATCCGCGCGCGCCTATTCACGCAACGATGGGTATCCTTCCGACCCAGGCGCTGGCGATCCCCGCTGACCAGTACGAAGACCTCCTTGCCGGACTCGAGCTTACCTTCCCGATAACGCCTGTCTTGCGTCCCGCGGGCGGGCTTGCGGTGCCGTTCCCGGCGATCGCCGGCTACAACCAATCGTGGATCACCGAAGAAATCGTCGTCGACTCGACATCGACTGGGGCCGTAGACCCACAATTTCAGCCGCCTACCGCCGGCGCCGCGTGCCTATCCTCGATCTGGGCCGTGGACCCACAACTTCAGTCGCCTACGGCCGGCGCGGTGTGGCAATACAGCCCGCAGACGCTGACAGAAGGCTGGCTGCGCCTGAACCCGGAACTGCTGCAGTTCCGGCTGGCCAACGGCGACGGCGCGCCAGTCGTGAAGGCGGGTGCGACCGAGTCGCTGACACTCACCATCACCAATACGCGCCGCGCCTCCATCACCTTCACGCACGGGACGCCCGGCGGCGAGTCGGGGGCGCACAGCGGTTCGGTGTTCTACATCCACTTCGGCTCGCTCGTGGCCGATTCGAACGTGGCATCGATCCAGTTCAGCGCTGCGGGCTGGGAGTTCCTCCCGTTGAAGGATGCACGGTACGGCCTCTACTGGGTCGCCACGCCGACGGGCACCCCCGTGACGCTCGCGCCCGGCAAAGAAAATGCACTGTCGATGGCCATGAACAATGTGGTCATCAGCAAGGATACGCTGGCGCTGGCGCGAGTCTACTTCGATTATGACGACCTTACCGGTTGCGACGACGGCATCGACGAGGCCGTGCTATCGGTGGCGCCGCCGACGAGCGCGGGGAGCGACGGCGGCCGAAGGTATTCAATCATGACGACCGACTCAGGCGACGCCGCTGTTAAAGACCCGCAACTCGCGTTCGAGATCATCAACAACGCGGGCGGGAAGCTGACGCCTAACGTTATATTCATCAGCAAGGACGGGAATTACAACCGGGTCTCGTTGCAGATCCAGTTGACCTCGGGCTCAACGACGTTGTCGCCTGGAATGATTCCCGATCCGATGTCGCCCCCGACGGTAGGTACCACCTTGTATGTGGATCTGCATTCTCTCCAGATGCCACCGTCCGTCTGGGATCATCTGACCGTCCCCACCGCTGGCTGGACTTTCAAGACGTTTGCAAGTCAGAACGTCTTGGGCATGACGCCGACGCAATCAATCTCCCTGAAAGCGGGGGATTCGGGCAGCATTTCGATCGACATCGGCGGCATCGTCGTTCCGGAGGTGCTCGACGCGCCGATAGAGCCGCTCTCCGTTGATTACTACAACGTGCCAAATGTCGCGGGGGAGACTTGTTTCTTTCAGGTAGCTATTCAGAACGCGCTAGATGGCGCCAAGAATCTGCGGAACGCACTCGAAGTCAGGCTGAGTCCCAAGGGTATCGTCAACAGTGTCGCGCCGAATCTCACGGCGCATAACCAGTTCTCGCTCGAGTTCTCGAGTGCGCAGGAAGTGCAGGTGGACGCTGGCCCGCACACGGTGTTCATCGTTTCCTTTGTGTACGGCCAACCGGGCGACAAATACGGCTTCGGAGCACTGACCGATGTCACCAATGCAATACAGATCAACGCCGACCCCGGATCGAATGCGGACAATTGGACAATCACGCGCAAAGGCAGCGCGCAAAGCCCCTACTGGACGCTGCAGCCCCCAGCGGGCGCGCCCATCGTGGGGACAGGAGAGCAGGCTGTCGTCGAGATCAAGTTCTCGAACGTCGTCACGACGTACCAGCCCGGGCCGACAGTCATGCTGATCCAATATTTGGACGTGCCCGGGTACGAAGGCGGCGCCTTCGAACGGGTGCTCGACAAGGTGGCGCACGCGGTTATCCACACGCTTGCTGTCTCGCCGAATCCAGCGCCCCTTTCAGAAGATGGCACCGCGAACGTGACGGTAAGCTGGAAGACGTCGGACGCGACAGCCCTCGCACTCGCACAGGATCCCGGGCCGACGCAAGACGTCACTGGCATGACGCAAAAATCGGCCGTACTCACGGCGGAGCAGACCTGGTTTAAGCTCACCGCCACGGGAGCCCAGGGCACCGTCGAGAACGTCGACTACCAGAACGTCCAGGCGATCGCCGTTTCGCAGAAGCCGGTCATCTGTGAATTCTCCGGATCGATCATGACCGACCCGAACGGCAGCCTCGAGCTTCACCTGAAGTGGACCACGAAACACTCCACCGACGTATCGATCAGCAGCGACCCACACCCAGTCAACTCGTCGGATCAAACGACCATCACACCAACGCCCGACAAGCCGCTTTCGTACACCTATACCCTCACAGCGAGAAACGAAGCCGGGACAACGACGTCGCCGCCGCTGACGATCGGAAATTGGCAGTCGACCGCTAATCGGCAGGTCGGCGAGTTTCTCGCCGATGTAGCCATCACTCCAAACGGTGCACGCATCTTTACCGTCGACGGGAATGGCGAAGCCGCCGGCCACCTCTCGGTCTTCGATGCGGTGACGCTCGAGCCCGTGACCGGATCACCGATCTTGGTCGGCACACTCCCGGTGAGCGTTTCCGTTTCCTCAAACGGGGCGCGCGTCGCCGTGGCCGACCAAAACGGAACCAGTGTAGCGCTATTCGATGCGGCGACCCTCGCCCCCGTCAGTGACTTACCGGTCCCCGGCAAGGGCGTTAGTCTGACGTTCTCCACTGACCGGCTGTACGTGGCTGACCTTATGGGATCACTTTGGGTTTTCGACGCCTCCTCGTTGACGCCGGTCGCCGGCTCACCCGTATCCGTCGGGGGTATTGCAAATGACGTCGCTGTTTCCCCCAATGGTTCCCGCGTCTTCGTCACCACATTCACGCCTGAGAATGGCTTCGTCATAGTGCTCGATAGTGCGACACTCGAGCCGGTCGCCGGATCGCCGATTGACTTCCGTGTGGGCGTTCAGAATGTAGCGGTCTCTCCCAATGACTCTCGGGTCTTCATCACCAACGGGATCGACAGTACGATCACCGTTCTCGACGCTGCGTCGTTCCAAAAAGTACCCGGTTCGCCGATACTTGTAAGTGGATACTCCCCCAATCAATGGCCCTACGCCATCGCCTTCGCGCCTGACGGATCGACCGTCTTCGTTTCGAATCACGGCGATACGACGATCTCGGTCTTTGACGCCGCCACGCTGCAGCAGATGCCTGGGTCACCGGTACAGGTTGGCGACATTCCAGCGGGCATGGCGGTCTCGCCCGATGGCACCCGGGTGTTCGTGGCCACCAGTCCGAATGTCGTGATGCTGATGCCGACACGAGTTTCCGGTGGGGTGCCCGCGCCGTGCGTCTGTGCCGGAATGTTCGCCATGACTTGTCACAGCATAAATCGGGTTTAAATTTCAACCCTCGATCGATCCCAAGCTATAAGTCCGCCGATGCGCTCGCGAACTCCTTCGGTTTGCCCGAGCCGCTCGGCGGCCTTCATCGTATGAGCATAGGCGTCCCAAACGTCGGTCCGCCGTAATCTCGTAGCCATAACCTTCGCCAAGCCAGCGCAGCGCCCGGGCGCACCCAACTACCGACCCCCGACAAAGCGGATGCCGTGGTCTCCCAGGCCAATGACACAATCGCCGAACCGGGCGCGGATTGACGTAAGATTTGTTCCAACGGAGCGCGGTTGCGAGCGGGAGCTAATGATTCCAAAGCATCGCAATTGGTCTGACGTCCAGCGTCTTCAGCCTTAGCAAAGTCGTCTTTGAGTATATAAAGGGTCTTCGCCAGGTCGGCAAAGTCGGCATAGTCGAACAAGTCGAGGTCCTGTCAGCACCTTGGTCCTGAATACTTTCGTGATCGTCGGTCCACCTTTTCGCTGCGCGCTCGCGAACGTCGGCAGTAGGATTTCCGGTCGTAGAGTGCTTTCGGCGAGCTCGCGGCATTCCCGCCTGATGTCAGCCAGCCTCGATGGCCGATATAAGTGCCCCCGGAAGCTCCCGCCGCATAAGAGCCTTGCTACTAGGCGAGTTCATGGACGGCGCTCTCCATTACGTTGGAAAGGTAGACACCGGCTTCGACGCCAAGACTCCGCGCGATATCGGCGATGCCTTGGAGATCCGCACCGACCCGCCCTTCATGGAGAGAGTCCCTGACCTGATGCTATCTTCTGCACGGATACCGGGGTGCTGCGCCGCCCGGTCTTCAGCCGGTTTGCGCTGTTTTGAGTCCCTTGAAATGGCCGCCGCGACGGCGTGCCCGGCTACGTGCTAGGCAGTGACCTCGTGGCGGCGGTCGGCAGCACGCTTGTTGAGTTTGACTGTGCCCGTAACTGTGCCCAAACCGATCATATAAGGAGCGATGCCGAGCTATGCCGGTGAACGAGCGGTGGCCTAAAAGGCCCTGATTCGCATCGATCACATAGCTCCACATCGGTCAGCATACATCCGTTCTTTAGGATTTTGAGTCCTGCCCTTGGGGCCGGCTCCGGCTCTCCAGCTTTGTCGGCACTGCGGACCCACAAGGCGAACTCTACGACTGCGCCGGTCGCCTGGCCGCGGGGGGTGTTATAGCGAGATGGGCCCCTGTTCTTGTCCAGCGGGATTTGAAACAGATTTGAAACTCAGGCCTTTTTTCGGAAATTGCCGGACTAGGCAACTGACGCGCGGAGCTGACGTTTTGTTGAGAAATCGCTTGAATTCCGCGGGTTTTATGGCTCTGGCGGAGGGGGGAGGGAGTCGAACCCTCCGGCAACCGCAATGGCTGCCAGGCCGGTTTTGAAGACCGGTGGGGCCACCGGGCCCCTTCCTCCTCCATCGGGTTCCAGGATTATCGCATTCCTACGCCTGTCACATTTTAACTGGAGTTTCCGTTTTGGATTCTACAAACGCGCAAGTTTTGGCGCCATCGCCGCGTCTCTGATCACATCCAAACCTGCCTCTGTCAGGGCCTATCGCGTTATATCAAATCGGGACTTCACTCATCGCGTCACGGCCACGCTGCTCCGGCGGGATCGTATCGACCTCGGGACTGCGTACAAAGGCGCCCAACCGGGAACAGAACGCTTCGGCGTCGCTGAATATGGCACGCACGTCGTCGGACCTGGTGATCGACGAGAAGCCCCGATCAAGCCATTCCACGGTCCAATGCACCAGGTCCTCGGTCCGCAGCGGGCGAAAAATCCGATAATAATTGCCGCGCAAAAGCCTGCGGCGCCGGTCAGGTCGGGAGAAGACTTGCAGCTAGACCCGGCCCGGCACTTTGCGGCCAATCCGGCGCAGGCTTTCGGCTGGCCAGACTTCGTCGATCTTATAGAACGTCTGGAACGCCGGCACATCCTTGGGAAGCTCCAGCCACGGCAGTTTACTCCTGGTAAAGATGTGAACATCGGGCCGGACCGCTTCTGGAGTGTCGAGCGTCCCGGCACGCACGAACAAGGCGTCCCCCGGTGCGCCGTGATAGCGGCTCCACAGGTAGGTGCCGCAATTGGCGCAAAAGAACACGTCGTGAAAGTTTCCGCTGCCTCCCTTCAGCCGGTATGACTCCGGCACGGCCGGCCCCGCTTCGACAGATTTCCGTTCCATCCAGAGGTTGATCACGAACGCGCTCCCGGTAATCCGTTGACAGTCCCGGCAATGACAGGCGTGTACGATCAACGGACTGGCAGTCAACTTGTAGCGGATATTTCCGCACGCGCATCCACCTTGCAGAGCCATACTTCCTCCTTGGCGCACTCGGCGCCGGCTGTTGAACTTGCGCCCTGCCGACCCAGACGGTGTGTTCCGCCCGCGCCGTGCTTGCGCAAGGCTCTCGGCCTCAAAGATACCACCGGAGACGGGTTGCTCCTCAGCCGCGCCGGTGGAAAGATTTGGATAGGTCTGTTTTAGCCTTAGCGGTATTCGGAGACTTGGCAAAAATTGCTCTCTTCGCAAATATCCAACCGCGATTCGCTGGCCGATGCCCTGGTCCGCAAGGCGCGAAGCGGCCTGCCCGGCGCTGCGGACGCGCAGCCGGTGGCGGCCGGCGAGGGATGGCGGGTGGTTGACATCGTGTGCACGTCGGGACCGGGCGATCGTGCTTTCGAAGAGCGATTTTTGTCGGCGTCAATCTCGCTGGTCCTGTCGGGGACGTTCGTCTGTCGCGGCGATCGGGGACCGTCATTGATGTCGCCCGGAGCGTTGCTGCTCGGAAGCCCCGGGCATCTGTACGAATGCTCGCATCGCCACGGTGAAGGCGATCGGTGCCTTTCGTTTCAATTCGATGCGGAGCTGTTTGAGCGCGTCGCGCATGACGCGGGGGCGTCGCGCGCCGGCTTCGCGCATGATCGCATCCCGCCACTGCGCGCACTCGCACCGCTGGTGGCGCGGGCGCGGATGGCGCCGGCAAGACCGGACTCATTCGAGGAGATCGCGCTGGAATTGGCCGGCGCCGTCTTCGCGCTGGCAGGCCATATCCGCCGGGATGCTCCTCGAACAGCGGGGTCAGACCCCGCTCCAATCACGCGGGTGCTGCGTCAATTGGAGTCCAGCTTTGCGCAGCCTCATACGCTGGCCGACCTCGCGCGGATCGCGGGTCTCAGCCGGTACCATTTCCTGCGCCGGTTCAAGTCCGCCACCGGCGTTACGCCGCATCAATGGTTGCTGCGCGCGCGCCTGGGCGAGGCCGCGCGGCAACTGGCGACGAGGCGGGATCCGGTCACCGACATCGCGCTCGAGGTGGGCTTCGAGGACCTATCCAACTTCATCCGCAGCTTCCGCGCCGAGTTCGGCGTGGCGCCCGGTAGATATCGCGCCATTGCCCCGCTCCGCCGGTGAATGTTCGTATGATTTCCATACAACACGTTTTGTCAGAAGATTTCTGAGCGGGTCCGATTGTCACCGAAAAAGCCGGCGGCTGCCCATTCCTGGCCGCTTTGATAGGATCGCGCAACGGTACTGGCCGGCGCGACGCTGTGCGTTAGCGACTTTTGTTTATCCCTGGAATGGTTGAACCTCATTGAGGTTTGTTATACCTATCTACAAGAACGTGATTTTTACTACCTCAAGAGGAGATAACGAAATGGAGCGAGACGCAAACGTAATGCCGGCGCGCGACCTGGCCAGCGAGATTCTGACCGTCGATCTGCTATCGGATTATCTGCACTGCCATCCGAGCACGATCTACCGGCTGGTAAAGTTGGGCGCGATTCCGCATTTCCGGCTGGGCAGCGACCTGCGTTTCGAAAAAGGGTCAATCCGGACCTGGATCAGAGAAAATGTGAACAAGGCCGCGGGCCGTAATTAACCAGATCGACGGCGATCGCCGTCGCGCCAGGCCGGCCCCGCTGCTCACGTCGGCCGGCAGATGAATCCGGCTGGCCGGCGCACTCAACAGGGCTGAAACCCCCGCCGTACTGCTGTAGCTGGCGGGTCCCGCTGGCTGCGTCAGATAGCAGCACGCCCTAAGCCCGTACATGCGCAGGGTGCCGCCTTTCTCGACCTGGATACCTTTGATCGAGCTCGCAGATTGCGGCGCCGACAGTTAATCGCACCGCCAGTGGCCGGCTTGGGACCGGCGAAAATGAATGTGGCTGTCGCGCCGGGTTTAGTAGTGCCGATCGGGCAGACGGAGGTGCCAACCACAGGCTGCCGCCAGCCGTTATATCGGCCCCGCCTGCGACCTGATCTCTTGATCGGGAGGAACGCGGCTACGATTTGGGCGCCCTGTTTGATCTTTCTGCCAATCTCAAAAGAGCCTCGCCCACAGGGGCGATCATAAATCAGTGGGCCGGTTCGACTTTTGGCGCAATTGAGGATAAGTTAAGTAATCACTCTTCCTGTTCGCACCTTTTGAAAAATTGCCGGCGTAGCCTTGCTGGGAGAAAGCGCGATTCTCTATCCCTCGACCGGTCGAGGTGCGCGGGATGACGCAGTGGGAATTCCGGGAGTACGAAGAGCGGAGTCATCGGGCAGTAGCGAATAGACTGCTGCGACTTAAGGAAAGTCAATGAACATGAATCATTTGTTTGTTTTGGAGCAACGAATCACGCAGTTGGAAACCACGCTGCCCGGCCTGAGAATAGCGCAACGGCGTCATTCCCATGTCGCGTCATTTGAGAGCGAGGTCCGCAATCGCGAGTTTCAGATTGCAAACCTGAAAGGTAAGTTACAGTTTCTCCACGATCAGATCGCGGCTCGCGCCGAACGGTAACAGGATGGCTACGTATGCCGCGGTCCATGGGCCGCCTTACTCCGCGGCGATCTACGGCCAACCGAAAGAAGGCGCCGCCCCGGCGTGACCGAATCATTGCAACTGCGAGGTGATGAGTGAACGTACACAAGGGTCTCGATCTGCGGGTGCTAACGATGTTGGCTGGGCGGCCCGAGGTCTGGCTTGAGGATGCCTTCGGTTTCCAGCGCCAGCGGCAGTCGGATCAACGCAAACCCGGCTTCGAGAGCAGAAGCGCTTACCTGAGGCGCACTGGCCGCTTCTATCCGGGGGACTTAATCAGTTGGTCCTGGCTGCGCCACATTGGCCTGCTTGATGTTGAGTCACAGCCAGGAGAAGTGTCTGAAACTCCAAGTGGCCTGCCTGTCCTCAAAGAGCGTCTTGAACACCTGGCGAAGAGCTTGGGTGAGGTGTGAGGTCGGGTCGGCATGTGCGGAGTCCCTTTCTGCGCCAATGCGTTTGATCTTACTTGAGGTGTGTCAGAACCCTCCCCCGCCCTCTCCCCACTCTGAACGTGGGAGAGAGGTAAACAGCCCGCGCACATCCCAGCCATAATGAGATCGCCTGCTGGATATCTTTGCCGTTAGCTCGTTTATCGACGTCGCAACGGGGAAGAAAACACAATTTATCCTCGCGTTCCCGCCTAACCCAGGCCGAGCTCGACCAATTGCTAGCCACAAGCTGGGGATGCAAAAAAGCGGCGGGTGTTTAACCACGCCGCCGCTTTCGTTGCTATCATGCCCGCCAGCTATGCTGCGAACCTTACATCATTCCGCCCGGAGGCATTCCCGGCATCGCTGATCCCTTTTCATCGGGCTTCTCCGCGACGATGCACTCGGTGGTCAAAAGCAGGGCTGCTACCGACGCCGCGTTCTGCAGGGCGCTGCGCACGACCTTGGTCGGATCGATGATCCCGGCCTTCATCAGATCTTCGAACTCTTCGGAGGCGGCATTGAAGCCGAACGCACCCTTGCTGTTCTTGATCTTGTCGACGACGATCGAGCCTTCCCATCCGGCATTGCTCGCGATCCAGCGTGCCGGATCCTCGAGCGTCTTGCGGATTATGTTGATGCCGATCTTCTCGTCCTCACTCGCCCGCAAACTGTCGAGCACCGACGACGCCCGGATAAGCGCCACACCGCCGCCCGGCACGACCCCCTCTTCGACCGCGGCGCGGGTCGCGTGAAGTGCATCCTCGACGCGCGCCTTCTTTTCCTTCATCTCCATCTCGGTCGCCGCACCGACGCGAATCACCGCCACGCCGCCGACCAGCTTCGCCAGCCGTTCCTGCAGCTTCTCGCGGTCGTAGTCCGAAGTGGTCGCTTCAATCTGCGAGCGGATCATCTTGATACGGCCTTCAATATCGGCCTTCTTGCCGGCGCCGTCGATGATCGTGGTGTTGTCCTTGTCGATCACGATCCGCTTGGCCCGGCCCAGATCCTGCAGCGTCACGTTCTCCAGCTTGATGCCGAGCTCCTCGGCGATCACCTTGCCGCCGGTCAGGATGGCGATATCCTCGAGCATCGCCTTGCGGCGGTCGCCAAAGCCGGGCGCCTTGACCGCGGTGCAAGCCAGCGTACCGCGGATCTTGTTGACCACCAGCGTGGCCAACGCCTCGCCCTCGACATCTTCTGACAGCAGCAGGAAGGGCTTGCCGGTCTTGGCGATGGTCTCCAGAATCGGCAGCAGATCCTTCATCGAGGAGACCTTTTTCTCGTCGATCAGAACATAGGCGTCTTCAAGCCGCGCCTCCATCCGCTCGGGGTCGGTAACGAAGTAGGGCGACAGGTAGCCGCGGTCGAACTGCATGCCTTCGACCACCTCCAGCGTGGTCTCCAGGCCCTTGGCCTCCTCAACTGTGATGACGCCTTCCTTGCCGACCTTCTCCATCGCCTCGGCGATGATATCGCCAATCGTGGAGTCGTTGTTGGCGGAGATAGTCCCGACCTGGGCGATTTCGCGCCGGTCCTTAGTCGGTTTGGAAATATTCTTCAATTCGGCGCTGACGGCCTGGACCGCGCGGTCGATCCCGCGTTTGATCGACATCGGGTCATGGCCCGCCGCCACCATCTTGATTCCTTCGGTAAAGATCGCGCGTGCCAGCACGGTGGCGGTGGTGGTGCCGTCGCCGGCGACGTCCGAGGTCTTCGACGCGACCTCTTTCACCATCTGTGCGCCCATGTTCTCGAGCCGGTCTTCAAGCTCAATCTCTTTGGCGACGGTGACGCCGTCCTTGGTCACCAGAGGCGCGCCGAAGCTCTTCTCCAGCACGACGTTGCGGCCTTTAGGTCCCAGGGTCACCGTAACCGCGTCAGCCAGGACGTTGACGCCCTTGAGAATTTTCTCGCGTGCTTCCTGGGAAAAACGGATCATCTTCGCGGACATAAATTGTTTGCCTCTATTATTTTCATTGAGATTTGGTTCCTAAGGATTGGGGATGGCAGTCTGGCCAGGTTACCCTTCGAGCACGCCCATGACGTCATCTTCGCGCATGATCAGATGCTCCACACCTTCGACCATCACTTCGCTGCCGGAATACTTGCCAAACAAAATCGTGTCGCCGGCCTTCACCTCCGGCGTCACCAGCTTGCCGGCCTCGGTCATCTTGCCTTTGCCCACCGCCACAACCTTGCCCTCTTGCGGCTTTTCCTTGGCGGTATCCGGAATGATTATTCCACCCTTGCTCTTCTCCTCTTCCTTCACACGCTTCACCAGTATGCGATCGCCTAACGGCCTGATTTTCATGGGGCCCAGCCTCCTTGTCTTGATGTTCTGAATCCCTTAACGGGATGCCGCGCCACAGGACGCGGGTGAGAAATGCGCCAGCGGCCTCAAGCGCCAAGGTAATCTCCCTGGCGCGCCGCCCGGCTTATGTCAGTTGATCAGAATCTTCGGGGGTTCGCCTGACGGCCGCGTGACGGCGCAGGAGGTGCCTCTAATGCCTTCAACCTTGGTCGTAAGCTAAGCACGATTTACGCAATGTCAAAGGATTCTCTAAGATTTTTCGTGAACCAGACCGGCACCGGGACCGCGTCCAGCGGGGCGGCAACGTGCCTCTACTATAAGCTTTCGCAGGGCCTTCTGCCTGACACCACGCTGACGTCCACCGACATGCCGAGAAAATCGCTCGCTGCACCGGTCCAACTTCCAGAGATTGGCGCCGCCTGCGAGGGGTCACCAGCGACGGCGACCCTGATGAGGTTGCGGTTGCCGACCACACCGTTGGTCGGGTCGAACTCTATCCAACCGGAGCCGGGCAGATACACCTGAACCCAGGCAAGCGTCGAGCCCCCGCCGAGGCTCCAACCGCCGAGGCTCCAACCATTGTCGTTCGCCGGCGAATATAGATAGCCGCTCACGAAGCGAGCAACCATGCCGAGCGCTCTGATCGCTTCGATCATCAGGAGTGCAAAGTCGCGACAGCTGCCGCTGCGCAGATGCAGGGTCTGGACCGGCGTCTGCACTCCTTCGGCGATGCGCGCCGCATAAACGAACCGATCCTGCTTAAAGGCCTGCGTCATGTCGGTCAGCATGGCCAGCGTCCCGGTGGGCCCGTCGGTGCGCAGGAAGCGCCTCGCCCACAGGCCCACTTCATCCTGCGGATCTGGATAATGCCGCTCGATAAACGGGTGAAGGTCCAGCATGTCACTGGACGCAATAGCTGAACGGACAGCTCTCGGCATAAGCCTCGATCGGGCAGTCCGGCTGGCTGCTCTCGAAGTGTTCGAGCTCTATCTCACTTTCGAACTGGAGCTGATCAGCCGATCCCGAGAACGACGCGACCGCAATGGAGTTTTCGAAAACATCGTGAAGCCATCGGAGCGAAACCGGTTGGGGTGGAGTTGAGCCGGGTCGACAGCAGGCGCAGGTCGTGACTGTCCCTCGGCCTCAGCATCATGCGGTGATCACAGGGGGTGACCGGCCGGCGGTATCGATAGGTGGTCAGATGTCGGACGGTCAGAATGCTCACGGGCGATGGCTCCTCTATCTGGCTTCGGAAAATGACTTCCGCAGCCTGCCCCCTCGCTGTTATCTCTCCCGATAGGAAGAGAGGATTAAGGAAAGCGGCGACCTTTTGCGCAGCCGCCGCCCTCGTAATGGCCCTAACGGCGGCTCCATCCGTTCCCCTCTCTTTTCGCCGCCGCAATCTGCGACGGAAAGCCGGGAAGCTTCCGTCCGCTTGAATTGTCCAGCGGACGAAGACTTCATTGCGCGTGCTTTTGTTCGTGGCTATTTTGCTGCGCGTGCGTCACTTGCCTTTGGTGATGCGGCTGGCGTGCCGCCTTTTGCTGCTGATGAACCGCCGCTTGATTCTGTCGACTTGCCACTTGCAATTGCTGCCGGTTAGCCTGCTGCCGGTGCTGATTTTCCTGGTGGCTCAGTTGCTGCTGCCGCTGATTCTGGTCGCGGTTTAATCGCTGCTGCCGCTGATGGTCTGGTTGTCGCTGCACGTTCAATTGCCGCTGGTCCAGTGCGGCCTGCTGGATCTCCTTCGAACGCTCGCGGCGACTTTTCCGGATTTTCACGCCGTACGAATGTGGTGGATCCCGGTAGGAGGCCGCTCGCGGCCCGCTACCGGTCACCTCGTTGTCAGGTATTGATTCCAATTCGTCGTGGATTCCGGGAACCACCGGTCCGCGATGCGACTTGGCGATCGGCAGAACCACTCGCGCCCAACCGAAACCTCGTCGTACGGATGGCGCGTCAGACCGAGGCTATGTGCGCAACCAAGTCTCGGAATCCGGAGATCACGATCGCTGCGCGGCGTTACCCCGCGCCTTTAGCAGGCTGCGGGATCGCCCCAAGAAAGCTCCCTTTTTCCGCAGCATGCCGGGGCATGGCGTCATTAAAACCGCCCGACGCGCATCTATAAACGCCCCGTGAGCAGTAATACGATGAGAATAATAAGGACGACTCCGCCAATCCCGACTCCGCCATAAGGTCCGTACGCGTAATATCCGCCGCCGCCACCGAACAGCAACAGTAAGATCAGAATCAATAACAACATGGAAAAGTTCTCCTCAAACGGACAAATTAAAACAGTTGCAATTCAGACCAAGCACGGAAAGACAACGCTCCCTAGCCGCCTGCTTCTCACTCTTATCTCTCCCGAAGGGAGAGAGGATGCAGAAATGAAGCCACCATCTTTCATGTAGGGTGCGGAAGCACCAAACGTTGGATCGCCCGCCAAAATTACCTTTTTTCGCACCCTGCTAGAGCCAGTACGGCTTGCTCCCGTAATAGGTGTGAATTTCCATACCCCACCCCGGATTGGCCATGTCCGGCCACTGCTCCTTATCAAATCCTGGAGCGTTCTCGAGAGTCGTTCGGTTGACATCCAGTATGAAGCACTTTTGATCCTCGTCGACAGTTAACATACCCCAGGGTAGCGCAAACAACTTGTTGCCGATTCCAAGGAACCCCCCGAACGATAATACCGCATAAGCGACCCGGCCTGACGGCAGGTCGATCATTATTTCAATAATAGAGCCTAATTCTTCTCCATGTTTGTTTTTTACCGAATCACCCGCGAGGGAACTTGCCGCCAGCACCCTGCGGAATGGGACACTGCCATCCAGATGTTGAATATGTTTGTCGTTAGGCATGAGTCTCGACTTTTCTCGTGTATTGCAGTCCGTTCGTCCTCATCGAACCAATCCACTGATTAGTTATTGCTCTTGGTGGTCGTGGACTTCTCGGTTGTGGTGGTACTGCCGCCGGAGTCGGGCGCATTGCTGTTGCTCGTGGTCGTAGTCTTGGTCTCGGAGGACTTCTCCGACACCGCGGGCGCTTCGGGGGTACTCGGCGATCCCTGGCATCCCACGGCCAAGGTTCCTACCACGACTGAGATCGCCGCGATACCGATGAAGGTAACCGCGCTTGTGTTTGGCTTTCTCATAAGTACTTCTCCCCTATGGAATCTGTTTTATCACTCTGCCGAAGCGAATCGATTTTGATTTTCCATTGAACGTTTTTTTGGAATTGTTCCTGCCTTATAGAAACAATATCCGGCGTTCTCGAAGAAGGTCAAGAAAGTACATCCCTACCGAATCATCGGAGATCGCGTCAGGCGGAGATCTGGAGACGTCGCGATTCAACTATCGACCGCGACGACTTCAGTGTCCCGCGCTCTCCGCTCAAGGTCAATGCTACTAAATCAGTGGTCGCAAATTACGTTCTTTGCAGAACATCTTTTAGTTGACTATAGCGACATGTTTCACCGGCCATTTTGACTGAAAACGGATTCGCTGCGAGTCCAAGCTGTACAGCCGCGCCGACCCCGCGCACTTGAAGAACGGGGGGCGCTGATCTTGCTAAAGCTGAGCGATAACTTCGGTGTCTACAACAAAAAGGAGTGCGACTAACCGTGCCACACGGCACCAGGATTTGGCCGAACTGTTGGCGCTTCACGGCCGCGAGTAACCGAGCATCTCGCGCTGCTTGAGCGCGAGCAACTGGTTGTACACGGTGGATGTCCGTTGATTGTTAGACGCGAGCGCCGGGAGAGTTTCCGAGCTCCAGGAAACTCCTCGACGAACCGCAGGAATCTTGAGACATTGTGGTGCCATAAGCTTTCGATAGCGGGTGTTGGTTCTTTCCAAGACACTCCGGCTGGTTCGAAGAGTCGTTGAAAAGCCCGTCATTTGTTCCTGACGTAACATTTCATTTGCGTCTTCGCTTCGTAGCGCATAGGGTCCGTACATGCCCTATAAGGTGCGCCTTTGAATGCAATCCAAAATTTCCAAGACCAGGATCTCGACCAGTTGAGCCGGCTCAAGGCCCTGTCGTGGCTTTCCGCTTCAGAGCGGGGATTGCTGGCCGAAGAACTAATGCTCGCCGACTTTAAACGGCCTCAAATAATCCTCTACGAACCGCGCTCGCATCCGACGCGCACATCCTGTTAAAGGGGATCGCGCGCATCACTCGGCGCAACGTCCGTGGCGAGCGGACCGGCAATTAATTGTACGGGTCGATAAAATTGGGATCGCAATCACGGTCCCGCAACTGGACACGGATTATGGCGTGTTCTTAAACCCGGGCGTGCAGGCACAGTTGCCGAGAAAAGGGCATTTCTCTGGTCCAGGTATCGCGCGCCACGAGGGCTTGGGTCAAGCCGTTCATGCGTGAGCGTGTTCTGGCAGCGTGCGGAAACGAAAGTCTCGAGGGCAACGACGCATTGGGGGGTCCGCGGTCAGCTAGTTGGGTGACGGGTCCCGGAAATGCAGTAACATCGCATTTTAACCGCCAACCCCATCACCTGGAGAAATCTTAACGAGATCTCAGGATGTAACGGTGCTTTGCCGTTACTGAGTCTTCCTTAAACGCAACAACAAGATGAGGAACAGCGAGAGTTGAATATGACGCGAATCAGACTTGGAATGTGCTTGATATTATTGGCCGCCGTGTCACTGACGTCAGGCTGCTCGATGACTTCGGAGCAACAGCGCTCCACGGCCATTGGGGCCGGCGCCGGCGCGCTGGTTGGTGGTGGCATCGGTTGCGGTGTGGCCGCCGGCGTGGACGGAAGTGCGGAAGGTTACGAGATTGGTTGCCCCACAGGCGTTGTGGGTGGCGCTCTGATCGGCGGAGTGATCGGTTATCTAATGGCGCCCGGCCCGGTGCCACCACCACCTCCATCCCCACCGCCGCCGCCTCCGCCGCCACCTCCTCCCCCGCCAGTGCAAACAAAAATTATCTTGCGCGGAGTACACTTCGACTTCAACAGATACAACATCCGCCCCGAAGACGCGGCAGTGCTTGACGAAGCCGCTAACACCTTGAAGCAGAACCCGAACACCAATATCCAGGTCAATGGCTACTGCGATGCAATCGGCAGTATGGCGTACAATCAAAAGCTCTCGGAGAAGCGCGCCAACGCTGTCGCCCAGTACCTGCAAGCACACGGCATCGAGGCCGGCCGGTTGACTCCGCAAGGGTTTGGGAAGACCGGGTTTGTCGCCTCAAACAGCACGGCGGAAGGTCGGGCACAGAACCGTCGTGTCGAACTGGTGCCGGTTGGTCAGTAAACGGCGCATGAGAGGTCAGCCGCGGTCTATGGATGGACCGCGGCTGACATATTTTTTTCCACCGTAAGGCGTGGAGTGCCGGACGAGCGAGCTGAGACGGCGGACTGCCTGCACCAATCGCCAACACTTTGCAGACCGATCCTTCACCCAAACCGAGGAGCAAAACCGTGCTAGAGTATCTCAATATCTTCCCCCACCTGTCCGAGGCCGGTAATCAAGAGCGTTCCACGTCCCGCGCCACGGACTCCATCTTCAATCGGGAAGACCTTGAGGCATCACCGTGCGCAAGTTCATGCCTCCTCCCGGTGCAGTATTTCGATCAGCTTCGCCGCCCTATCGTGGATAGTGGCGAGGAAGCGCTTATGTTTGCGGTCCTGGAGGACGCGCTGCGACGCTACCTGCGCGGCGCCGGCCCGCGGAGCCCCCGGGAGCGTCAGGAACTGGCTGAACTGGAGCGGTGGTTCGAAGGACGCGATCAATCCGGCATTTTTGCGTTTGAAACGCTATGCGAAGCTTTCGGGATCGAGCCACGCGACCTGCGTGAGGCGCTTCAGACGCAGCGGGCACGAATGCGGGCACAAGGGCCACGGTACAAACCGCTGCAGCGCCTTCGCCGACCTCCCGTGCGGAGTTCCGCAAGCCATTGAAGGGCGGTGTTCGCGCCTCCACAAGCTGTGCCAGCGAGACTCGCGGTGCGCTCTTCACCACGACACCGCGAAGCCCGGCAGCCAGGAATTTCCAGCCGCTGCGCATCACCAGTGATATAGCTGTTTCGTCAGAAACGCTAAAGCCGCAAAACCGGTAGAGGTAAGACTAAAGAAGCAGGCGGCGGAACTGCTTGGTTCCACCGCCTGCCAGGCCAGAGGAGAGGCCGCTTGACGAGCGGGCCGTCGCGACCCCGCACGCCGGTAGGTTCATCTAATAACCGAAGAAAAGGCTTATGCCCTGCGACGGTTGTGGCGATTCATTGTAAACCGGCTGAGGAGCGTAATAATAGGAGGGCTCAGGCGCGGTGTAATAGTTCGTCGGAGGTGCATAATAATAGTCAGGCATGGGCGCAACATAGCCACCGTCGCGACCATGACCTCGATGGTGCTCCTCATGATGCGCGCCGCCGCCGCGACCGTGGTGCGGATCGGCTCGCGCCGGTGCTACTGCGAGCACACCGATTACGAAGGAGAACGCGAATGCAATCGCGATCTTACTAATCCTGGTCAGAGCGATCTTTTCCATGATAACTCTCCATCTCCTGGAGCGACTCCGGAAACCGAATTGGCTTCCGTATTTGGCGTACCGAACTCGATCAACCTGCCCGCTTTGCCGCTGAGGCGCGCACGCGGCCGCGGAACATGGCATCGGCGGCAACCTTCTGGGTGTCCGACATGCTGTCATATAGAGCCTGGAAAGCCGGGACGAATTTGGCCATTCCGGCCTCATGCGCTTCGATGACCGCCTGATAGGATTTGACTGCGTCGATCGCGGTCATTCCCTTTGCGTCCTGGGCCCTCTCCTTCTCCAGATCGAACATCGCCTTCGCGTTACCGCGCATCACTACCACCAGGTTGTCCCATTGAGTCTGCTGGGCCTCCGTGATGTGAAGCTTGCGGTGTAACTGCTGGATGCGTGCCTCGACCGGATCAGACTTGGCGCTCGCCGGCGCCGGCTCCGTCGTTGCTGGCGAGGTAGAAGCCTTCGCCACGAGCGCCGGTGCGGAGCCAGGTCGGACTGCGGACGCTGAAGCAGCGGGATTACCCGCGGCGATAGCGAAAGGGCCGGCGAGAACGATCGAGCCGAGCAGGGATGCTGCGGCAAGCGTGCGTACCGCTGATTGCGTGAACGAAACCATGTTGACACTCCCAATTTGGTTGTGATCGCCGGGGGAGAGTCACTCCCGGACTGACAGAATGTCCGGAAGGTCCCGATGAATCGTTTGTTCTGAAAGAAAAGAACTTTACTACTACAGTCTAAAGTATATCGAGCCTGATGCAGAAGCCATGGGTGGGCGTTTCCGGGTTGGTGCTGTGGAGAACCAGGATCGTCGTTCGGCCAGCCTCCACCCGTGGCTTATTTCAATCTTATGCTCGATTTCACCGTCGCAGACCCGATCGTTCTGACCATCGAAAGTGCGCGTTACGATTTCGGACCGGCGGGCCCGGGCGCTACGATTCGCTCTCGATACGCCGAAGTATCGCCGACTAAAGGATCTATCAAATCAGGCCGATAGCTTGGATTAGAGGCAGGGAACCGCGTGCGGGAGACTTATAAGTATTCGTCGCAGAAAACCGCATAACGCGGAGATTGTCTGATGCCGGTGCAGGCGGCGGAACTCTTGCTCCGCCGCCTGTAACGCTCCTGACTGGGCCCGAGGCGCCCGTGAGGTCGCCTAATACCCGAAGAAGAGGGTTATCCCCTGCGACGGTGGTGCCGGTTCGCTATACACCGGCTGAGGTGCGTAATAGTAGGATGGCTCAGGCGCGGTGTAATAGTTGGCCGGGGGCGCATAATAGTAGTCAGGCACTGGCGGAATATACGGACCGCCGCGACCATGGAATCTATGGTGCTCCTCATGATGCGGACCGCCGCGATGGTGGTGGTCGTCGTCGGCGCGCGCCGGTTTGACGGTGATCGCGCCGATTACGAAGAGGAACGCGACCGCAGTCGCGATTTTACTGAGTCTGATCAGAATCTGTTTTTGCATGGTGACTCTCGATCTCCTGAAGCGAATCCGGAAAAACCGATGGTTACCGTACGGTCGTAGATGAACAATAATCAACCCATCTTCTTGGCCGCTGCGGAACGCACTCGGCTGCGGAACATGGCATCGGCAGTCTTCTTCTGGGCGTCCGACATGCTGTCATAAAGCGCCTGAAAGGCTGGAACAAACTTGGACATTCCAGTCTCGTGCGCTTCGATGACCGCTTGATAGGATTTGACCGCGTCGATAGCGCTCATCTCCTTGGCGTCCTGGGCTCTTTCTTTTTCCAGATCGTACATCGCCTTCGCATTATCCCGCATCACTTGGACCAGGTTGTCCCATTGAGTCTGCTGGGCGGCGGTGATGTGCAGCTTGCTATGCAACTCCCTGATACGCGCCTCGACCGGATCGGCCTTGGTGGTCGCCGGTGCGGGCTCCGTCGTTGCTGGAACTGCGGAAGCCGACGCCTGCGTCAGAAGCTCCGGAGAGGCGCCGCGCTGGGCTGCCGCCGATGGTGCCGCGTAAGCGCCCGTGGCGAGGGCTATCGGGCCGGCCAAAGCTATCGAGCCGAGCAGGCCCGCCACCGCGAGAGTGCGTGCGGCTGATTGAGTGTACGAAAACATATCCATACCTCCTAACTTGGTTGTGATCGTCGGAAGCCAGATTGAGAAGGCCCGAACCTGCGGCTCCCTGAGATCGTTTGAACTTCAAATGACCCTCAAACGCTTGCAACGGGAAGCCCTATGACAAACCGGTCACATCAACTCCGCGGCCTCTGAACTCGGGCTGCCTAGGTTCGTCAAGATAGCGACCGCCCTCGGCATCCCATTGAGTGCGGCGATCCCCTAACACTTCTATTAACTCGGCGACTCTCGATAGTTCCGGCGGTAACGCTCCCTCCCGCACTGACGGAGCGAATGACGCGGGGATGATGATCACAGGGATATCGGCGACTCGGGGATCCTGTTTTTGCCTGCGGATGAATTCGAGCCCGTCAACAATTGGAAGACCTAAATCCACAATAACGGCACACGGTCGTGGCGATTCGTGCAGGAGGTCCAGCCCCGTTTTCACGTCCTGCGCGGTAACAACGCTGTAGCCTTCAAATTCCAGGATGCAGGCCATCGTCTCCAGGGCGAGGAGATCATCTTCGACAAGCACGATTCGAGGTTCTGGCCGAACATAAGACTTCATAATATGAATACTCCCGAAAAACAGGCTCAAGCACCGCAAATGACGTGCCAAAAAAATGTCGTAGTTTTATGCCTGTTTTCAGACGAGGACTCGACCGCGCGCAAAACTTACAGGTACGAAAGAAAGGCCGCCCTGCTGCTGTTGTTGTCGTTACACGCCCAAAAGATTGAGCGCCTTCACAGGAAATGCGCTAACATCATTACTATCGCGCAACGTCACCCGATTGATGTTACGCACTTTCACCGCAGATTCCGGGCACGATCCTGACTGCTAATCGAAATCAAACCCGAACTGCACACCTCGCCGCAGGATTACCGAAGCGAGCGAACTTTGGCGTCGAAGCTGATTTGTGCCAATCTGGCCAATCGGCAATCGGCAAACTAACCTCACCATCAAAATAACTTTATGACGTCTGCAAAATTTATGACGCCTACAAAATGAGACCCCCTCTGGAAGGCGGTCCAACTGAGGGTTCAACGACGCAGCGGCCGGCAGACAGGGTCGGCAGCGTCCAGCAACCAAACGGCGCGGCGGGCGTAAATCGTGGCACTACGGCCGCAGCCGCACTCACCGCGCTCGGAATCGTTTACGGCGACCTCGGTACGAGTCCGCTATACACCGTGCAGGCGATCAGCCATGTCATGGGAAAGTTCACCGAGCAGACCATGCTGGGTTTACTTTCGCTGATCTTTTGGGCACTGATCATCATAATCTCCATTAAATATTGCGTCTTCGTCATGCGCGCCGACAATAACGGCGAAGGCGGCATTCTGGCTCTGATGTCGCTGCTTGGGGCAAAGTGGTCCGGTCGCGGACGTCTGCTTATAATAATGGGCCTCTTCGGAGCCGCGTTGATTTATGGTGATGGGATTATAACGCCTGCGATCTCGGTCCTGAGCGCGGTCGAAGGCCTCAACGTGGCGACGACCGTCTTCAAGCCGCACATCGTGTCGATAGCAGTGGCGATACTGCTCGGGCTATTTGCAATTCAAAGTCGGGGAACTGCCAGAATCGGCGCGTTGTCGGGACCGCTGATGCTGGTCTGGTTCATCACGATTGCCCTTCTCGGAGTGGGCGGTATCATGCACCAACCGCGCGTGCTAAAAGCGGTTAATCCTCAATATGCGATCGGTTTCCTGGGGCGATCCGGTTGGTCCGGCTTTGCCGTCCTCGGTGGTGTCTTTCTCGCGGTCACCGGCGGCGAGGCTCTTTACGCCGATATGGGGCATATCGGCCGCAATCCGATCCGCAGCACCTGGTATGTGATAGTGCTGCCCGCAGTCCTGCTCAGTTATTGTGGCCAAACCGCTTTTTTGCTTGAACATCCCGACGTTGGCGGTAATCCATTCTTCAGACTCGCACCTGACTGGGCGATCTACCCATTGGTGACGCTGGCGACCATCGCCACGATCATTGCAAGTCAGGCAATCATTACGGGTTCGTTCTCATTGACTCGGCAGGCGATGCAGCTGGGATGGTTACCTGGCATGCGCATCCGCCAAACGTCGGCCGAGGAGTATGGGCAAATCTACGTACCCTTGGTGAACTGGACAATGATGATTTTCACACTTGCGCTGGCGGTGGGCCTGGGCAGTTCGCTTCGTCTGGCGGGCGCTTACGGCACGGCGGTCTCTACCACGATGCTGCTGACGACGGTGCTGCTCTATCACGTCATGCGCGAACGCTGGCGATGGCCGGTACCGCTGGCGATGCTGACCTGCGGCATTTTTATAACCGTGGATTTCGCATTCTTCGCCGCGAACCTGTTGAAGATTGCCGCGGGCGGCTGGATTCCGCTGACTTTCGGTGCGATTGTTTTCATCCTCATGACGACCTGGCATTCCGGCATCGAGGCCATGCGCCTCCGGCTGGACGAGATGGGCGAACCGACTGATCACTTCTTCAAACGGCTCCTCGCGAACAAGATTCCGCGCATACCCGGAACCGCCGTTTTCCTCACCCGGATGAATGAGTCGATACCTCCTCCGATAGTCGAGCATGTCGCCCGGATGGGAGCACTTCACAATACTCTGATCGCGCTCACGGTTTTGTTCGAGGAGGTTCCTCGCGTGCCGGCTAAACAACGTCTTGAGATTGTCCAGGTGTTCCCCGATTTCTGGCAGTTCCAGGTCCATTATGGATTCGTTGAAATACCTGATCTCCCGTCCGTTCTGCGCCGCGCAAAGGAGCTCGGCTGCCCAGTCACGCTGGACCATGCAATCTATTTCGGATCGCGCTATGAGGTCATTGGCGAGAAGGGCCCCCGTCGGATCCTGGGCTGGCGGCTGCCGCTGTTTGCTTTCATGTATCGCAACTCACTGCGAATGTCTGATCTCTTCAATCTTCCGTCAGAGCAATTCATAGAGATTGGCCAGCAAATCGAAATCTGACCAAACCAACTCATCTCTTCACCCGAACCACCATGAAACCCGCGCCACCTCATACTAACGCTCCGGAGCCTGGTAATTCGCGGTCACCCGCGAAGTGAACTACGGAATTGTGCCCATGAATCCGGGACCGCCGCGTTTTTCAAATGGACTTCTGGTAACCGCCATCGACGTCGTAAACGCTGCCGGTAATGAAGCTGGCGCGCGCGGAGGCGAGGAATACGACGACACCGGCGGCTTCGTCGGGCCGTCCGAACCCTTTGAGCGCCAGTACCTGACCCGCCAGGTTGCGCATTACTTCAGGTTGCGGGCGCAGATTGAAACGTCCGCGCCCGCTTTGGCGAACTCCCCGGCAATCGCTTGTCCCAGGCCTTGGCTTGCTCCAGTAACGATTACCGCTTGGTTCTTGAGGCCCAAATCCATGATTGCGCCCTCCATCGAAAAACGGTCTGCGACAAAAATATTCGCGGGCCTAATGGAACTCCTGCTCGGCTTTGCGAGCGCGCTCGATTGCCGCGGCCGGGATGCGCGCCTCCAGCTTCGGGTTGAGCACCACCTTCACCATCCCATCCTTCATTCCGAATACGAGCATGCCCGGATGAAAGCGCCGCTCTTTGACTTGGGCTGCGATTTGGAGGAAGGCGAGCGGGGTCGAAGTGACGGCGCTGGCCAAAACGACATCGGGGGCGATCGCGTTTTGATTGTTAAACGCACCGAAGGCGAAGGCATGCGCCTGCGCGGCCGCCTGAAAAACTCCGAGGCCGGCGGCGTCGGCGTTATGGATGAACACGTCGGCGCCCTGGCCAATTTGCGCCAGGGTCGCCTCCTTCGCCGCACCGACGTCGTTGAAGTTGCCCGTATAGCTGACCAGAACCCGGCCGTCGGGCCGCATCGAAAGAAACCCCCGCCTGAACCCCTCGAAGGTTAACTTGATCGAGGGGAGTTCAACGCCACCGATCGCGCCCGCCACTCCGGTCTTCGAAACGCCGGCCGCGAGGATGCCTTCCACGTAGGTCGCCTGATCGAAATTGAAGGTCAATGACGCCACATTGCGCGACGATGCGTCGCCGGAACTGACCACGAAGTAGGTATTCGGAAAATCCTGCGCGACCTTAAGCGCCTCGTCCGTGTATTCGAATCCATGCGCGAAGACCAGGTTGAACCCGCGCGAAGCGAAATCCCGGAAGGAGTCCTCGAAGTCCGCGGGTGACGTGGTTTGCACCAGCGCGGTCTGCGCGTCGAGCTTGTTTTTGATCAGTTCCAACCCTTCATATGCTGCCGCGTTCCAGCCGGCGTCGCTAACCGGCCCCGGCGTGAGCAAAGCAACCCGAAACCCGGAGGCATGCAGGGCACTGGCGCGATTCGGGTTGCAGGCGCCGAGTCCAACCACCTGAAGGAGCATGAACACGATGAGCCGGTATTTCCTGGCATAGACGCGCACGTCGACTGAATTCATAGTCCAATACTAACCCCGCAACGAAAAGCTTTTCTGTTGCCGCCCCTGGTCGTTCGAAGCCAGGGCGAAGTAACGCGCGTCGTGGATCGGAACCTGCTGACGTCGAGGATCTGAATTGGACCGTCTCCCGGTCATCTCGCGCACCCAAGGCAAAAGCTTTCTTTCAGGACAAATAGACGGTGCGATCCGGCACGCCGGCCTGCTGGAAGGCCAGCCTGCGCTCACCGCACTTGTTGCACCGCCCGCAATGTTGGCCGGCCTTGGGGGCCATGCAGGTCAAGGTCAACTCCAGCGGCAAGTCGCTGAATCGCCTGATGATCTCGCTCTTATGCAGATCGCGGTATGGCGCCTCCACTTGCACCTGATGGTCCAATCCGGCACCCAGGATGCGGGCAAAATCACGGAAGAATTCCGGCGTCGCGTCGGGGAAAGGGTTTCCGCCCAGTGAGCCGATCGCGATACGGGTTACATCATGCGTACTGCACCACACCGCGGCCAATCCAATCAGCAGGACGTTTCGGCCCGGCAGGAACACCGCGCTGTCGGGTTCCTCCAGACCAGGGATACCCTTCCCGGTCACGCTCCAATGGTCGCCATACATCGCCGCGATCGGTACCGAGAGCGTGGTCAGAGGCATCACACGGTGATTGTTGAGTGCGGCGAGAAAAGATTCGAGGGCGACGCGCTCGCTCGCTTCCCACGCCAGGCCCCATTGCACATATATCGGATAGACTTCGGCACTGCGAGCCTGGTCCGCTACCAAAACCGAGCTATCCAAGCCACCGCTGGCCAGGACCGCAATTGCGCTCATGCCACTCCTCATTTTCCGGTTACTTCCGCGCTCTCGCCAGCGCAAATATAGCTAGCGAGGTGTTGAGCCGGCATCATAGCAACTTAGCCTCCAAGCGAGAATAGTTTCAGGTGTCAGGAGCATATGCGCATTGCGGCAGAGGCTTTTTCTCCCCCTCTTCGTATCCCAGGAGGGGACGGGGGAGAGTTACACGCCCTGGTCCACGACACAGATTTCGCGTACGGCCACGATCTGGTGCGAAACCACGGCCCAGAAATATTCTCGCTTTGAGGTTAGTCAGCACTAGTTTCTCGACGCCCTGCCAGGACTCTATACCGATTTCCTATTCGTGCGGATACTCAGGAAATCCGATGCTCCGGCGTTTAGAGAAGCAGGAACCGGCCCTTCGGGTATCGCCGCGGCTATGGGCCTTTTTGGGCCAGGATGATCATGCGCCGCGTGCCGATCGCGTAGGGCTCGGCATCGAATCCACCAAATACTCCGGTTACTTGCAAGCCGACCTGATCCAGCAAGCGGGTCGTTTCGGTGAGCGTGTATAGCCGGATATGGTGTCCTACGGAGTCATGGCGGCCGCCGTCGGCCCCGATAATGGTGAATTTCACATGCATGCGGCTGGTGGCGAGATCCAGATCGCGGCGTTCGACGTACAGCGTACCATCGTCGCCTGAATGCCAGTCGTTCTGGACGTAATTAGCGACCGCCCACTCGCGGTTTAGCATGTCCAACATCAAACGGCCCCCGGGCCTCATCGCCGTCGCGGCCGATTCCAGAACTTTCAGGTCCTCAGCTTCGGATTCGAGGTAGCCGAAAGAGGAGTACATATTCACGATCGCGTCAAAGTGGTCGCGGAAGGGAATCTCGCGCATGTCGGCTTCGATGGTTTCCAAGGTGACGCCGGCTGCCGCAGCCGACTGCCGCACCAGTTCGAGGTACGCAGGGCTCAGGTCGAGGCCGGTCACCTCAAAACCGCGCCGGGCCAACAGCACGGAGTGCCGGCCCTGGCCGCAGCACAGGTCAAGAATGCGCGCGCCGCCTTTTAGTTCAAGCACCCGCTCAGCGAAGGCGGCTTCTTTTTCCGCTCGCTCCGCGGTGAATAGATGATTGTAGACGTTCAGGTAGTCGGCGCGAAAGAAGTCCACGTACCAGGTGGAACGTTGTGCTGGCAATGGCGGATCCTTTCCCGAGCGGACTGGCAGGCGGCTAAGGGAAAACCAGCCGACCGCCCTCAATCTTGTCGAAGTAGGAGTTATAGATCATTGCTTATGTCGAACCGGTCTCGTATCGAGCCGATTTTCAATTTGAACCCGGGCCAGCCGCACGAAGACGAGGCGGACCCACGCAGAGTTACAAACGCGATCTCAACCCCGGTTCTTACCGAGCATTGCCCAAGCCGCCACATAAAATGGGGCTTCATCTGCCCCCGGAATTTACACCGGGAGATCGCGGCTGTCCAGACGGTTTCTGCAAGACCTACCTTTCGTGTTGTAATGGAACCCGATCGCGCGCGCCTCGATAGAGCCTCAAAAGCCATTTCGACCAGACCATCGAGTGCTGGTTTAGCCTCGAGGGCGGTAAGGTCTCGATCCGCCATGCGCGCTACCTCTCCTCTTCCTCGGCTCGGACAAGGGGACTGTCGATGAGCGGCTCGGGCGCAAATCGCGGGCCGACCTCTCCCGGCGTGCGGCGCGGACCCGGTCCGCAGCCGCGGGCGCGGTAGGTTTTAGGAGTCAATCGACAGTCTCTTGATTTGTAAGGAAGCGGGTGGGGAGAGGGTTTCCTGACGCATCGAGCAACGCCAAACGCATTGGCGCGCATACGGTTTAGTCTACACTCTCACAAGGGAAAGGGACGAATTGTTGTCGCCCTCAGCTTGGTATGCGTCGCTCGTAAAGTGCCCGTTACTCGCGGTCGGACGCTTTTACCTTGATTCTTTGCCGACCCAGGGCAACAGCGCCCGCGAAGAAAATGAAAAAGAAAGACATGCCAACGACACACGCTATTAATACAGAATGATCAACGATCATGATTTCTAACCTACCAATGTGTTAGCTGGAGCTGTTCATCCGGTAACAACTATTTCACAGGAATTTCTACGGCTTGCGCAGCGCGGCTGGAATGTCAAACCGCGGCGATGCACGACCAGCGGTCACGCTGATTGCCATTGATAAACTCCAACGAAGCCGGGAGGACGCCAGCCTTTGCCCGCGCAGGCGAGACACACGGCACTATACGTCGCGGGACCACCATGCTCGTGGCCGGTCAGACTGACCATCAATGCGGTTGGCGTGGTCTTTAGACAAGCACTGCAAGTTGTCGCCAATGCCACGTTATTTTCGGCGGAGTATGAGCTCGGCATCGCTGGTTCCTCCTTATGCGGACACAACCGGAGCTGGTGCCGGAATAACGGCAAGATGCCGGCTCCAGGCTCTCATCGGACCTTCGTTGGGCTTGAGTGTGGGGGTCTGGCGTCGCGTGATCGCTCGAAGGCGGGCGGGGACTACGATGCCGGATCGGGCATATCTGACAGATTGTCAACAGGCCCAGCTTCTTTTATCCGCCAGCTGAAGAGAAATAGCAATGGGCGCGGCCCATCGAGGTTCTTCAGGTAACATATATTGCACTATCGAACCGGGCGCGCGGCCAGGAACCGGTTGGTGCCGTTTCTTAGATTTAAGGATCCGGAACTGGCGTGAATCTGGACGAAACGAATCCGCGGGGGCCGCGCGACAGGGTCGAAATATCGTCCGGCGAAGATGCCGATGGCCGCCGTCCAAACGACATTGATGGGACGCCCTATCATACGCAATGTTGCGTGACGCGATTTTCATTCATCCAACGGTTTCAGAGGGACTGATCGGATTGTCCTTGACACGCTCAGTGACGTGCGTAAGCTAAAATCAATAATTGCGATCGTCATTAATATGGTCGCCGACGGAGATGGCCGGCGGCAAACCCCTCTCCCAGCGCGCTACGCTTACGCAACCAGGACTGGCTCGTTTTGGAGAATCGAATAATCCAGTCGCGATTATGATTGGAGCAAGTCCGGAAGCGGGACGGGGAATTCTCGCAAGGATAGAACCATGCAGGACGAAAGCATGCTGATTCATCGTGAGCATGTGAGCAACCGCTCCTATAGTGCGAGCAAGGCCGCCGTGCGATCGTTTGCCCGCACCTGGATCCTCGACCTGAAGGACCACAAGATCCGCGTCAACGCGATCAGTCCCGGGCCTATCGATACGCCCGGACTCAGCGGTCTGGCGCATACGGCGGAAGAGGCGGGGCAGATCAAGGCAAGCTTCATGGCCGCTGTGCCACTTGGTAGACTGGGCACGGCAGATGAAATCGCCAAGGCCGCGGTTTTCCTCGCCGCTGACGACAGCAGCTTCGTCAATGGCATCGAGCTATTCGTTGACGGCGGCGCCGCGCAGATCTGAACGGACACGCTGGCGGGCCCCTTCGGAGGAAACCGACGCTGCGGCGCATAGCAAGGTGACTCTCCGATGGCGGTTTTTTCATGATCATTTTGCAGTGGATCCTGGTCCTGCTACTGGGCGCCGTCGCGTTGACCACGCTGGCACGCCGGATTGGGGTACCGTCTCCAGCGCTGTTTGCGCTAGCCGGCGCTGGCGTCGCATTTCTGCCCCACGGCCCGCATCTGGCTTTGGAGCCCGATTTGGCGCTGGCTTTGTTCGTCGCGCCGGTGTTGCTGGACGCTGCCTTTGACAGCTCGGTGCGGGACCTGCGGGAAAACTGGATTCCCCTGACCAGTTTGGTCTTCGTTGCGGTCGCCGTGACGACGGCGGCGGTGGCGATGGTCGCCCGCTGGCTGGATCCCGCAATGCCGTGGGCGGTCGGGATCGTACTGGGCGCCCTGGTCGCGCCGCCCGACGCAGCGGCGGCGACCGCCGTGCTGGCGGAAGTCAAGCTGCCGCAGCGATTGCTCGTCATCCTGGAGGGCGAGAGCCTGCTCAACGACGCCAGTGCGCTGCTGATCTATCGCCTGGCCGTGGGCGCCGCCCGTGCTCACGCCGATACCCCTTTAGGAGTGGCTGCAACCCTGGCGATAGTGCTGGGCGGCAGCGTCGCCGCCGGCGCTTTGTGTGCTTTTGTCTTCAGCAACGTCTTGCGGCGTTTTTCCGACGTGCCCAGTTCGATCGTGATTCAATTTATTGGCGCGTTCGGCGTATGGATGCTCGCGGATCGCCTTGGACTATCGGGCGTGCTCGCCGTTGTGACGTTTGCACTGATCGCTTCGCGCCGCGCTCCGACACAGATGTCCGCCGCGGTCCGTGTCCCGTCCTACGCGGTGTGGGAAACGGCGGTCTTCGTACTCAATGCGCTCGCCTTCGTTCTGGTCGGTTTGCAAATCCGGCCCATCCTGGAGGGGGTCGGTCCGGCCCAACGCCTTCATGACATAAAGTTCGCACTGGTGGTTCTGCTGACGGTGATCGTGGTGCGCGCCGGCTGGACGATGGTTTATAACGTCGCCCTCCGGCTGATCAATTGCGTACTCGGAAAACGGGGCGCGCTCCCGGTGCCGCCGGCCAAGCGGGCCGCAATCGTTGCGTGGTGTGGCATGCGCGGCACCGTCACCCTCGCTGCCGCCCTGGCGCTGCCCGACGGGACGGGAGTCGTAGCGGCCTTTCCCTATCGCGGTCTAATCGTGCTGACGGCTTTTACCGTGGTTTTGGGCACCCTCGTTATCCAGGGTTTCACGCTTCGTCCGCTTCTGCTGCTATTGGGACTGGGCGACGACGGACTGGTCGAACGCGAGCTCCGTGCCGGCCGGGCAGCGATGTTCAAGGCGGCGCTCGAAAGCCTGGGCGAGCGGCAGACCGAGGTGGCCGAGAAGCTCCGCCGTGAATATTCGGATTTCCTGGCGCGCGCCGACGGCTCCGATGGGCTCTTCCCGGAGGCGCATGAAACTGAGACCGCCTTACGCGCCAACGCCCGAACTGCGGCGCGGGAGACGCTAACGCGTTTGAGGGCTGACAGTGAGATAGGCGACACCGCTTTCCAACAACTGGAAGCCGAGCTGGACCTGGTCGAGCTCGGCGCGGATGTTCGCAGTCGCTGGTGATTGCAGTTGGAAGGATCCGGAGATAGCCGAGAAGCCGGGTCTTTAATAGCTCGTAACCAAGGAGGATCAGACCAATGAGTGAAAGCAAACAGGAGCGGCCCGCGGGCGCACTGGCGCCGGGCACGCCGGCACCGGATTTCAAGCTGCACAGCACGCCCGACCAATCCGTTTCGTTGAGCGACTTCCGCGGCGCTCCCGTGATCCTTGCGTTCTATCCGGCGGACTGGAGTCCCGTCTGCGGGGATCAGATGTCCCTTTACAATCAGATCCTGCCGGAGTTCCGCCGCCTTAAGGCGCAGCTCGTTGGAATTTCGGTCGACGGTGGGTGGTGCCACGCCGCGTTTGCCAAGGACCGCAACTTGCATTTTCCGTTGCTCGCCGACTTCGAGCCGAAAGGCGCGGTGGCACGCAGTTACGGCGTCTATCGCCAGCAGGACGGCACCAGCGAGCGCGCACTGTTCGTGATCGATTCCAAGGGCGCTATCGCCTGGAGCTATGTCTCTCCACTCGGGGTCAACCCGGGTGCCGATGGCATCCTCGCGGCCCTCGAAGACCTCGCGCCCCAGCAGGAGAAGAAGTGATGAGAACACATTTTGCTCCTACACTGATTTTGCCGGTAAGCGAGCGTGATCATATCCGTGGGCCAGCAAACGCGCCGGTGACGCTGGTCGAGTATGGCGATTACCAATGCCCCTACTGTGGTCTGGCCAACCCGATTGTTGAACAAGTGCAGCGCGAGCTGGGCGATGGACTCAGGTTCGTTTTTCGCAACTTTCCGCTAACCGAGGTGCATCCCCACGCCGAGCAGGCCGCCGAGATCGCGGAGGCTGCCGGCAAGCACAACAAGTTCTGGGAAATGCACGATATGCTTTATGCGCATCAGGAAGCGCTCGATGATCAGCATCTCGCCGAGTACGCCACGTTGCTAGGCGTTCCGGCGCCCGAGGTCAAACGCGCGCTGGTTCAACATGCCTACCGGGATCGCGTGCGCGAGGATTTCATGAGTGGAGTACGCAGCGGCGTCAACGGCACCCCGACGTTCTTCATCAACGGTGTGCGTCACGATGGCTCTTATGACCGCGACGTCTTACTGGCCGCGATTGCGAGCGCGATGCGCTAGCAGGCCGCGGAAAGAAGGATCTCCGCAGGCCTGTTCCCTTTCTCTGGTCGCTGGCGGCGTGCAAGGTGAAGGGATGCGTGACACGTCCGTGCTGTGCTGCCGCCTGCGCCCTCACCCGTCACGCGACTTGCTGACGCAAGTCGCGGACGAGCTTCGAGTTATCGAAAACTCTCTTGTCAGGGAGAGGGTGAGTGAGCGGTTCCGATCGGCCAGCGGCGGCTCACCGGTTGCGAATCCAAGTCCCCTTCTTGCGCGACGAAAAATCAGTATCGCGGCGCCGGCCGCCCGCGGGACGATGGCGCGTGACCGGCGGCCGGGCGGTGGTCTCCGCCTTGTGGGCCGTAATCTCGGGCGCCTGGAATCCGGCAATGCTCTCGCGTTGAAGTTTTACGCCCAGCATCCGCTCGATTCCGCGCAACGAGGCTCCATCCTCTGGCATCACCAGGCTCAGCGCCTGCCCGGATTTGCCCATTCTGGCCGTCCGGCCGATCCGATGGATGTAGGTCTCCGACTCATCGGGCAGGTCGAAGTTGACCACGTGGGAGACATCGGGAACGTCGAGCCCGCGCGCCGCGACGTCGGTGGCGACTAACACTTTGTAGTGCCCGGTGCGGAATCCGGCCAGTGCGGAATTGCGCTGGCTCTGCGAGCGTCCGCCATGAATCGCCACCGCCTTGATCCGATTACCAACCAGCATCTTGGCGATGCGGTCGGCACGGCTCTTGGTGCGCGTGAACACGATCGCGCTATTGACCTCGCCGCGGTTGAGCAGATCCAGCAGCATTGGCCCTTTGTTTTCCGGTGTCACCGCGTAGATGGTCTGGCGAATCTCAGCCGGAGGGGCGGAGGTTGGCCCGATGGTCACGCGCTCGGGATTGGTCAGAAACTCGCGCGCAATTCGCTCGACTGCCGGATCCATCGTCGCCGAGAACATCAAGGTTTGACGCGGTTTCCTGACCGTCTGCAAGACCCGGCGCAATTGCGGCAGAAACCCCATATCCAGCATCCGGTCGGCCTCGTCGATCACCACGAAGTCGACTCGATCAAGCTTGACGTTGCCGCGCTCCAGATGGTCAATAAGCCGTCCAGGACACGCGATCAGCACCTGGGTGCCGCTACGCAAGTCATAGGTCTGACGGCTCATGGATTCCCCACCTACGATAACTGCCGCGCGCAGCCGTGTATTGCGCGAGAGCAGAACGAATTCGCGGCTGATTTGAGCCGCCAACTCCCGGGTAGGCGCCAAAATCAAACCACTAACGCCACCGGTCCGGTTGCTCTGTAGCCGATTCAACAATGGCAACAGGAAGGCCGCCGTTTTGCCGCTGCCGGTTCCGGCTGTGGCCACCAAATCGCGGCCGGCCAAGGCTACCGGAATCGCGGCTGATTGGATTGGGGTCGGGATCTGATGTCCCCGATTACGGACCGAGTGTAGTACTTCAGGTGACAGGGCGAGTGCAGAAAAAGACAAAAAGACTCCATTTTTCAGACCAGTGGATTCAGGCTTGCCGTTGAGGCCAAACGAAAGGTTCTGAAGGGTTATATTACTTGGGGCGTGTGAATCCGCGCGCGTTGGCCATCATGCTGACCGCCTCCAGTATGAGGGCATCAGACGGCCGAATCAAGACCCAATCAGCGGACCAGAAAACCATCGGGCGCTCACCGCGTGTCGGAGTCCGCCGCCGGCGCCATCTATTGCCCACCTTCTCCTTAGCTGCGCGCTTGGCCCGGGTGGCCGTGCCGGAGCATCGCGCGCTCGACGCCCAGTTGATGCGGACGGCACTATTTGTAGACATTTGCGCAGACCCGGCCCGGGAATGAAGCTCTCGGTCCAGTAACTATTTACGCTCAGGTTGTAGCGCCGGTCGCTGAAAGGACGCCGGCGCGCTCGAGCCTTGCGCGGCAGCCCGAGCAGGGTAGGTAACCGCTTGGGGGAACCCGGCTGACTATGAACGAGAACCCTTTCCTCTTGAACCGGCCGGTTCCTGGCCTACGAAGTCTTGCAGATTGCGTGACCGCGAGGCGGTGCGCAGCTTGCGCAGCGCTTTGGCCTCGATTTGCCGGATTCGTTCACGCGTGACCGCGAACAGTTTGCCGACTTCTTCGAGCGTAGAGTCGGTCTTCTCGCCGATCCCAAAGCGCATCCGCAGGATTTGCTCCTCGCGCGGCGTCAGCGTCGCCAGCACTCTGCGGGTATGGTCGCCCAGGTTGGTATGGATCGCGGCTTCCACCGGCGACGGCGCCAGTTCGTCTTCGACCAGGTCGCCGACGGAACTCTCCTCGTCGTCCCCGATTGGCGTCTCGAGCGAAATCGGTTCCTTGACGATTCTGAGCACCTTCTGGACCTGCTCCAGCGGCATCTCCAGTTCCTTCGCGATTTCCTCCAGGCTCGGCTCGCGTCCCAGCCGCTGCACCAGAAAACGGGTGACGCGCAACAGTTTGTTGGTGGTCTCGACCATGTGGACCGGAATGCGGATAGTGCGGCCCTGGTCGGCGATCGCCCGGGACATCGATTGTCTGATCCACCAGGTGGCGTAAGTCGAGAACTTGTAACCGCGCTGATAGTCGAACTTGTCCACCGCACGCATCAGGCCGATACTGCCTTCCTGGATCAGATCCAGAAAGCTCAGACCACGGTTGTTGTAGCGTTTGCCCAGGCTGACTACCAGGCGCAGGTTGGCCTCGGTCAACTCCTTTTTGGCCTTGCGGCTTTTGGCTTGGCCAGCCTCAATAATCTCGAGCGAATGGGCCAATTCGTCGCCGCTGGCCTTGACCCGGCATTCAATCTCCTTGACTTGCTTTTGCGCCTCGCGGATGCGCAACGCGATATCCAGCAGATTCTCGCGGGTGCCATTGATCTTGAGCAGATGGCGGCGGTCCCCAACTTCCGCCGCTTCCCTCAGTAGCTGGCTCTTGCTGCGGCCGGTGGCGTTTTCGTAGTTATGGATGGTCCTTTGAGCTCTCCGATGCGCTTCCAGCAGGTTTTTCATCTCGCCGATGACCGCCAGCTCGACCCGCGGTGAGAGTTGCATCGACTTGAACTCATCCTTGACCCGCTGCTTTAACCGCTCCTGTTGCTCCTCGAGCTTGGGTTTGCGTCGCGGGCCAGGCTTGGCGCGCAGCGCTTCCTCTCCCTCTCTCAGTTTCTCGCGCAGCTCGGTGAGTTTACCGGTCAGGGTCAGGAGACGCTCGCGCTGGGCGTGGTCAACACCGGAAGTATCTTCGTCCGGTTCAGCTTCGCTGGTCTCCTCAAAGATGTCGCGCAGATCGGCCTCGCCAGCCTCGACTTGCTCGCCGATATGGATGATGTAGTCGAGCATGATGGGAGATTTGAGGACCTCCTCGGCGACGTCCTTTTGTCCCGCTTCGATCCGCTTGGCGACTTCCACCTCCCCCTCCCGGGTGAGGAGCTTGAAGTGCCCCATTTCTTTCAGGTACAGGCGGACCGGGTCGGAGGAGTCGCCGAAATCCTCGGCCTTTTCTTCCTCCTCGGGTTCGGCCTCGGCCTCTGGCTCGGCGCTCTCGCCCGGAACCTCGGCAAGGACCTTGATATCGATGTCCTCGAAGCTTTCCAGAGCCATCCTGAGGTCGCCCGGCGAGGCGACGTCAAGGGGCAGAAAGTCATTTACCTGGTCGAAGGTCAGATAACTCTGCTCCTGTCCGAGGTCGACGAGACCCTGGAGATCCTTGCCTTCCGGTTTACGCTTCATCCGATTTCCACACCTGCCGGGTATCGACGCGTGCAGGCCTTGTAACTTGAATTTGCGGACGAAGCAGACTTTCCCGGTTCGAGGTGGGCAAATTCCGCTTCCGAGCCGTACTGGAACGAGTCAGATGTTTCCGCAATACCGTTGCATGCCTGGATTCGTCATACCTCCAGCATGCCTGCCGCCAGGCCGCAGCGAACATCGGGCGGGTCAAACCGATCCCGTCTGAGCTGTAATTGGGCAAATAAAATTCCTCCGGACAAAAGGCCCATGTGCATTCCACTTTCCGCGCGTGGTTTAAGGGGAATCGGGCTTTCACGTGGGAACGCGCGGGAAATGTGCCGACGGAGCCTGACAGGGTGCGTGTTCCCGAAAATCTCAAGATAAGTTCGGTACGTCTTTTCGCGCAATGCCAGCGAGGCGGTCATCGGTCATCAGTCCTCTTGATTTTCAGAACGCACGGACCGACAGACGCCGCCCGTCGCACCTAACCTAGCAGACCCTGACCTGAATGGGTGCAGGCCGCCGCCGCACTCGCGGTCTCCACCACAGTATCTCATTTGACCACCTTGTTGCTATCAAGGCCCCGGTTGCCGAAAACAGGGTGAAAGAAACGAAAACCGTGGACCCGCGATCATTGGCTAACCCGGCAGCCCGCATCGGGCCGCGCGGTCACCTCGCCGCCCGGCCCGGCTCCGCGACTTGACGAGCTGCGCGAGATTCGCGGGCATCTCATCCTGCTGCCGATCGGCGCTCTCGGGCAGACTGGACGCTACAGTGGGACATCTGCTGAATTCCGTGGACGAAGTCGGGCACGCCGTGTAAGGTCCATGCGCGGCGCCATGGTTTTGGCGCCGCTACCGGTGAGATCCTCAGCCGGCTGCCGGGTCTGACTGAGGACGAGATGGGGCGGTTGCGCGATCGCGGCGCACTGAAGCAGGCCGGTTTAGAAGGAGCCAGTCTATGGAATTCGGATTGAATTTTCCGGCGCGCATCGATGCCTGGAAGGATCTGACGGTCGCCGAAGATCTGGGGTTCACCAGCGCCTGGTTTTACGACTCGCAGATGCTCAACAGCGATGTCTACGTGACGATGGCGATGGCGGCAGAGCACACCAGGAGAATCAGGATTGGGACGGGTATCGCGGTTCCCAGCAACCGTATCGCGCCCGTTACCGCGCATTCAATCGCCACCATCAATCAGATGGCGCCCGGGCGCACGATGCTCGGAATCGGCACCGGGTTCACCGGACGCAACATGATGGGTCTGCCGCCGGTGCCGCTGTCGGCGCTGCGCGATCACGTCAAAATGTGCCGCGATCTGCTGCGGGGCGGAGAAGTTCTCTACCGCGAGGGCAAACGCGAGCGCTGGATTCGCTTCATGCATCCCGCCCGCGGCTACATCAATATCAAGGACCCGATCCCAATCGTGGTCGCGGCGCAGGGGCCCAAGGCGCTGGAGGTCGCGGGAGAGGTGGGCGACGGTTGGATGACGCCGTTTTGCGATCCCCGCAGCTTTGCCCAAAACCTCCAGACCGTCCGCGCCAGCGCCGCGCGCGCCGGACGCCCGTCGGATAACTTTCCCGCTGCGATGTTTGCGGTGGCGTGCGTCCTGCGGCCCGGCGAGTCATCGACCTCAGCCCGGGTGCTGCAATGGGTCGGGCCGGTCGCAATTGTTGCCCTGCACGCGCTGTGGGAAGCCTCCGCCGTAGCCGCGCAGCTTCCGCCGAGCCTGCGTCCCCTTTGTGAAAGCTACAGCGAAAGAGGTGAGCTTTCGGCAGGCGTGCGTAAGTCAGAAAAGGTATCCCTGCGCGACCCAATAATGCCAATCGACGATGGCTTCGGCGGTTGATTGATGCACGTCGAGCGCGGCCAGTTGGGACAGAGGCACCGCCAACTTCCGGCCTTGCCAGCAGATGAGCACGAGCATATCGGTGGAGCAAGCTTCTTGGGGTGCCATGCGAAGGACCTGGACGGTTTCACCTTTGCTGAGCGGCGAAACGATATTTGCAGTGATGCATCTGGCCTGAAATGGAAACTCCAGTTGGGTTTCCAGGTAGTAATACCATCCCATCGCGCGTTCTTGGGGTCGGTACGCGTCGACAATGGCTTGGTTGTCGATCCGATCTTCGCGAATCGGATCTTTCTTGCGCTTCTTCATTGCCTCGCCGTCCTACTACCGCGCGTGCAGGTAAGTCCAAGGCACACCGAGTCGTCGCCCATTTTTAAGTGATGCTCCCGCCTGAGCCAAAGCTGGTCAGGCGAAGGTCATCACGGGCCAGCGGCTCGTTCAAGGGTCTGCCGGTAATTCCACGGCATCCAGTGGGCAGGATTGGCCGCCGCTTCCGGGGCGTGGCGCTGCAGTTCGGTGAGGTAGTGGAAGGAGTTGGCGCCGCCCAGTTCACAGGTGTGGATCAGGCTCATGAAAAGATCGCCCACCTCGGCGCCGTTGAGCGTCCGGTAAAACAGTGCGTTCTTGCGGTGGAGCACAGCGCGTTTGAGCACTTGTTCGCAGAGATTATTATCCAATGGAGCACCGGGCTGGCGTAAAAATACCGTCAGCGCCCTCCAGTGCCGCAGCATATAGTTGATCGCCTTACCCAAGGCTGAATTGGGTTCGGTTTTCTTTTGCGCCAGCTGCGCCTGCAGCCAGCCGTGCAGTTGCTCCATTACCGGCGCGCTGTGTTGTTGGTGAAACCACAGACGCTCCTGGGCTGAAAGATTCTGCTGACGTGCCTGCGCGTCGTGATAATAAACTCGGCCCAGCGCTTCGCGCACGTAGCGACACTCCTGGGGGAAGCTTTGCGCCACTTCCACAAACTGGCGCCGGCCGTGCGCCAGACAGTTGGCCACCAAAATCTCCACGCCCTCGGATAGTTTGGGCACGTTGCGCGACAGCGCATCGCACATCTGAATCGGCGCACTCAGCTCCGGCGCGCGCCGCTTAAGCACCTCGGCAAGGTTCTCGCCCGCGTGTTGGCGGCCGGTGAAGTACAACGCGATCTTTCTTCCGGCGCCGGTTGCGACGATCCCGCTGGTGAAGACGCCCGTGCGCTGGTCCGAGGGTTCACGCACCAGGCCCAACACGCGCATGCCAGTGTCGTCGTTATGCAGCACCTCGCCCTGGGCGGCCTGGCGGAGCAGTTCATCGCGCACCGGTTTGATCAGCTCGGCGGCATCCGCGACCACTTCCCACTGGGTGGCCGCTGGGAGCGGAATTCCCATTAATTCTTCCATCCGCTCCAGCCGGTTAAAGGGCATGCCGCTGCCGTACTTCAGCTGGGCGATCATAGCTGCGGCGGTTTCGTCGTACTTCTGCGGTGCCACGCCTTCGGGCTCCTCGGCGGTGAAGACCTGCCCACAGGCATTGCAGCGCAGACGCTGCAGTTCATAGATGGTTGCGGCTAGCGGCGCCTGCCCCACGATCCTAACCAGAGCCTTGGGCTCCTTCTGCACGTAGACTTTGCCGCGGCCGCAGTCCGGGCAGCGATCGCCCGAAGCCAGCTGCGGATGCGAGATCGAGACCTTGCGCGCGCCGCTGAAGGCGTGCGCGCCGTTGCGCCCGTGCCCCGGCGCTCCTGGCGCTGGCGGCGGCGCAGGCGGCGATGCGGGAGTTTTGTCATCACCGAATACCGATGCCAGCTTCTCCGACTTCTTGAGTCCCAGCAGTTTTTCGACCAGCGCATGCAGCGCGGTTTTAAGCTTGTCGTAATCGGTATCGCTCAGCGGGGCCTCCCGGGCGCGATCGACGATCTGATCCAATTCTTCCACGTTGACGTCAATCCGCCGGCGCCTGGGCTTGTTCTGCTTATTCTTCATGACTGGCTCAGCAGCTCGCGGAAGCGCGGCGTCAGCGGATAACCCAGCACCTCTTTAATGGAGCGGTTGGGGCGTTTACTGTTGGAAGCCTTGCCGCGCCCCGTGGTCAGTCCCAAAGACTGCCAGTTGGCGGCGCGGTAGCAGGTCCCCCAAAAGCGCGCCGGATCGATGAAGGTTTCCGCGAAGTAAACCGGATGACCGTACAGCCGCTCCCAATCTTGCGACAGCCGGCTGACCACCCGCCCCAAAATGTGCGAGGCCAGATGCGGGACCCCAATCCAAGGCAGGATCAGAAAGCGCGTGTTGTAGGCGACCAGACGGATGTTGCGCCGGCGCACTGGTGCGCTCCAGCCGATGTATCGGTCGCGACTGCCCAGATGGCGCGGCGCCGAACTCCACGCCAGGCACGCCAGCGGTCGGTCATGCGCCCAGATCAGATACTTCAGATGCTCGCCCACCGGCTGCTCATAGCCCAGATAATGATGATGCTCGATGAGGCTGTTCAATAGCGGCTCCTGCGCCGTTCGTCTCACCTGCTCTATGGCGATGGGCTTGAGTTCTTTCAGAGTGCCGGTCAGCGGCGTCTGGTCGACCGGCACCGGCGCGGGCCGCGCGCGCCGGACAAAAGGGTTGGGCGATATCTGGCGCACCGGCGGCAGCTCGATCTCACCGGCCCGGTGCAGCATCAGCAGCAAGCCGCGACACACCATGTCGCATAGCGCGCCGTTGGCCTGCTTCCACTCCCAGGCCTGACACAGTCGCGCCGATAATCGGCGCCGGCTCAAGCCCGGATGTTGTGCGATGAACTCCCGGATAAATTCGAGGTCTTGCGCCGTGACCACCCGGCCCCGGTATTTCCACTCCCCCGCTGCCATCGGTCATCACTGTGACAAAATGGAAACTGGAACGCAAGGCCGTGGCGGCCGCGATTTTTCATACGCTCACACGCCGCCATATCGGTGCGGCTTCGGTTTCCGGATCGCCGCCCGCCAGCAGCAGTTGCGCCTGATGCGCGCGCAAGCTGCGGCTTGCTTCCGCGCCCGTCGGCCACCAGCGGAAGCGTCCCTTGGACAAGCGCTTGGTGGCGAGCCAGAATCCCTGGCCGTCGTAGGCCAGGATCCGGATCGCCCGCGCACTGCGGTTGCGGAAGATGAATAGGCAGCCGGAAAACGGATCGGAAGCAAGTTTCTCCCGGCAGACCTGCGCCAAAGAATCGATCCCCTTCCTTCCGTCCACAGGCTCCACCGCAACCAGAATGCGTAGTTGCGGCGTGATTTGAATCACAAAACCAACTCCGCCATCGTCCGGCTGAAGCTGACCACATCAGCCGCGTTGGCCTTAAGCTCGATCCGAATCCTCGCGCGCCGGCCCTCCAGTTCGATCGCACATTGCGCAACCGCCGCGGCCTCGGGCGCGATCAATTCCATAAACGATGGCCTCGTCGATTTCTTCTCAACCCCCTCCGCTGCCAGCATGAGCCGTTTGAGCTTGCCGCCATCCAGGTGCAGTGCGGTAGCCGTGCGAGTCACGCCATCTCTGCGCGCCACCTCGATCGCGGCTGACCACAACTCATCGGGGATCGCCGCGCCTTCTTGTCGGCTTTGCCTCCACTCCATCAAGCGCGTCCCCACTTCCTCAACCGTCGCCACCTGCTTTTTCCGCATCGTCATTCCTCCTCGCCGATCACATCAGCTGGGGAATGACTTAACAACTTGATGAGTGGATTTCATGCAGCGTTGCCGAAAGCTCACGATGTTGGTTCACTTTGGCCTCCAACTCCGCGACCGCGTTGACCTGCTGCGGCATCGGAGTTTCGTAGCGTTCGGCCAGTTCCTTCACGCGCTGGGTGAGGGCCTGGCTGATGCGGTCCATCTCGCCGTGGATGGCGGCATCGAGCGCGGCGAGCCATTTGTCGTCCACGACCAGCGTCTTGAATCTCGGCCTCGGTGAGCTTGGGGTATTGGGCGTAGGCCTTGGCATCGAGGTCGGCCTCGGCGTCCTTGAGGCGTCTTCTTGAGGTCGGCCTCTTCGTTGCTGAGCTTCAGCCAGTCGTTGAGCACGGCGGCCTCGTCCTTGGCCTCCTTGTCGCCCTTGATCTCCTTCGAGCCGGGCGGTGACGTTGGCCTTGTTCACCTTGTCCAGTTCGGAGAAGGCGCCTTCCTCGCCGCCGTGTTCCTCCTCCAGCTCGGCGAGCTGGGCGGTGACGCTTTCCAGCTCGGCCGCGAGCTTGTCGATGGCGTCCTGCTCCTTGGCGAAGTAGCGGGCGACGATGAGGGCCTTGGGCACGAGGTCGCAGGTCCAGCCCTTGTCCTTCTCCTTGCCCTTCTTGTCCTTCTCGATGATGCGGTAGGTCTCGGCCTTCCAGCCGTCGGCGGCGATCAGGTAGCAGTCGTCCTGCATGGTCTCCGCCCAGTAGTCCATGCAGGTGCTGATAGACGTCGTAGTGGTCGATGAGCGGCTTGCCGGTGTAGTGGGCGAGCAGGTCCTCGGAGAGGTCGGCGATGACCTCCTTGGGATGGCAGCCGGCTTGCAACGCCTTGAGCGTCTGCGCGCTCTTCTGCCGCCAGGCGGCGAAGTGGGCGTTCATGCCGGCGATGAAGGCGGCGAACTCCGGGTGCTCGTAGATGGTGGACTTGATCGCCGACTTGTCCACGGCGAGGTCGAGGTAGCCGGGGCGGTTCGGCCTTGAACAGCGCCTGCCGGAGCTTGCGGGCAGACGGCCCAGTAGCGCTCGAGGGCATCGATATCGGCGGCGGGGATGCCGCCCTTCAGGTGGCCCTCGATGTCCTGCAGGTCCTCGGCCTGCTGGCTGTCGATGTAGCGCGGCAGGTTGAGGTTGAACTCGTTCTTCTCGATCTCCTCGAACGAGACCATGCGGGAGTATTTCGGGACTTCGAGCCGCTTGTTGAAGACATCGACGATCTTGTGGATGTCCTGGGCGCGCAGGCGGTTCTTGGGGCCGTCCTTCATGAAGCCCGCGCTGGCGTCGATCATGAAGATGCCCTTGCGGGCGTGGGCGTCCTGCTTGTCGACGACGACGATGCAGGCGGGGATGCCGGTGCCGTAGAACAGGTTGGCGGGCAGGCCGATGATGCCCTTGATGTAGCCCTTGCGGACGAGGTTGCTTGCGGATGTCGGCCTCGGCATTGCCGCGGAACAGCACGCCGTGCGGCAGGATGCACGCGCCTTTGCCGGTGCTCTTGAGCGAGCGGACGATGTGCAGCAGGTAGGCGTAATCGCCCTGCTTGCCGGGCGGCGTGCCGAAGGGCTTGAAGCGCTCGTAGGGGTCGTTGAGCGGATCGAGGCCGGTGCTCCAGCGCTTGTCGGAAAACGGCGGATTGGCGACGACGTAGTCGAAGGTCTTGAGCGTGTCGCCGTCCTTGAACTTGGGATCGGCCAGCGTGTTGCCCTGCACGATGAGCGCGGTGGGGTTGTTGTGCAGGATCATGTTCATCCGGGCGAGGCCGCTGGTGGCGGCGTCCTTTTCCTGCCCGTAGAGCGTGACCGGCGTGCGGGCCTCGTCGCCGACCTTCAGCAGCAGCGAGCCGGAGCCGCAGGTCGGGTCGTAGACGGTGGTGTCGCTGGCTGGTCTTGGCGTCGCGGATGCCGATGATCTGCGCCATGATGCGGCTGACCTCGGCGGGCGTGTAGAACTGGCCCTTGCTCTTGCCGCTCTCGGTGGCGAAGTGCCGCATCAGGTATTCGTAGGCGTCGCCCAGGATGTCGTCGCCGTCGGCGCGGTTCTTCGAGAAGTCGAGCGCCGGGTTCTCGAAGATGGCGATCAGGTTGGTGAGCCGGTCCACCATCTCCTTGCCGCTGCCGAGCTTGGTGGCGTCGTTGAAGTCCGGCATGTCGGACAGCTTGTTGGCGTTGGCCAGCGGGGCGATGATCTTCTTGTTGATCTGGTCGCCGATGTCGGGCTTGCCCTTGAGCGCGACCATGTCCTTGAAGCTGGCGCCCGGCGGGATGGTGATCGGGGCGTAGGGCACGCCGGCGTACTTGTCGCTGACGTACTTGATGAACAGCAGGACGAGGACGTAGTCCTTGTACTGGCTGGCGTCCATGCCGCCGCGCAGCTCGTCGCAGCTGGACCAGAGGGAGGAGTAAAGTTCGGATTTCTTGAGGGCCACCGTCACCACCTATCTTTTGTCTTGCCCACCGGAGCGGTCGCTGGCGCGTCCCGCGACCTCAACCCTCGAACTCCTTCACCGCATCACTACGGCGACAGCATTGACTGGAAAATTCGAGAGTTCCCTACTATAGAGTAGACGTTGCTCCTTATCGCCAATTTATCATAATTCTGTCATAGTGAACGAGCGGTCCGGCCAGCGTGTCGGCGGCTGGCGCGGCAGGAGCGGTCATACCTGACGGCCTTGGCATGGCCGATGAGTTGACGGCGACCGTTGGGCCGTGCAGGAGCTTAAGCAATCGGTCCTCGCTTGCGCAGGTGTCATACCAGGCGACGCCCTTTCAATAGACGCCGCTCCCGGCTTGATAGTCTGGCTCAAGCGCCCCTGTATCAGCCGGGAAAATTTGAAGTAAGGTTCCCGACCAGGCCGCGAACGGGTGGCCGTGACCACGAAAGAATAGTTCGTCATATCGATGACCAGAAACTTATTGATTGAGAGGCAAGCACGAACGGTCTGTTTTGGCCGCCCCAATATCAGCGGAGCCGGCGGCGCTCATGTCCGGTTTGCGCTAAAAAGGCCATCACGGGGACTCCGCCACGCCCGCCGCGTTCGCTTTTGTCGGGTGGTATCTGATGGTAATGCCTGCAAAGTGAAAAGTGCGGTGGATCCGACGCTAAGCATAATGACCGATTCGGTCCAGTCTGATGCTTTTTGCATAGTCTGAGTCGTTCAGCGCAAGAAATTGCGGCTCAGGGTGCACCAACAGTTGTAGTGGCTGCTGATGGACCATACAGGGAAGCTACCACCATGCCGACAAAGAAGAAGTTTGGACGTTGGGAGATCGAGGAAACCATCGGCGAGGGCGGTCAGGCGCATGTCTTTTTGGTGAAAATAGCGAACAAGTGTGCACGGGACGCTATGTACTGAAGCGTCTCAAAAACGACAACCGTAAACATCTGTTCGAACGTGAAATACGAGCCCTTCAGGAACTCCAGCACCCAAACATCTTGCGGATTGTAGATTTTGATCTCTCAGCAAGCGACCCATACTACGTTGCGGAATACTGTGAAGCTGGCTCGCTCAGCAAAATCGGGGCGGACAAGTTCAAGGCGATATCGAACTGACCGTATCCGTTCTGCTGCCGATCACGCAGGCACTGTGCAAGGCTCACAGTTTAGGAATCATACATCGTGACATTAAGCCTCAGAACATCCTTGTGCGCGCTGATGAGAGTCCGGTTATAGCCGATTTTGGTATCTGCCATATGGACGGACTTGAACGTGTCACGCTCACGGATGAGGCTATGGGGCCGATAGATTTATTGCTCCTGAAATGGAGTCTGGCCGGAGATTCGGCAAGCCAACTGACAAAACTGACGCCTACAGCCTTGGCAAGGTGTTGTACTGGATGCTTTCGGGCGGTCGTATTTTTGCGCGGGAAAACCACCGCGATGTGTCACTAACAGAAGTCTTAAATGATCAGGGATTCGAACACATTCATATGCTTTTGGATCGAGTCCTAATTGAAAACCCGGCGCAGCGCATTTCGGCGACCGACTTCTTGACGGGACTGACTCAAGCGGAATCTTCTCATCTCAGGCCACTTCGCACCGCTAACGCCATCTATTGGTATTCGCTGTAGATTCTGCGGAATCGGGACCTATTCGCCTCACCGTATGGGTTCGCCTATTGGTGATGAACTCTCAATAAAATCACCGAAGACAGGAACGTATTCATTGACGATAAAGGCTTTGATGTGTGGAAACTGCGGTCACGTGGAATTCTTTGGGTCTCACCTTACGCCAAAGTGGTGGGGAAAATAGGAGTTTCGTCGAACCTGAGTGAGACTGGCAACATCCGGTGCATGGGGTAGTCCGGGCTCCGATTCCCGATGGTCTCCGAAAGGCCCGGAGATACAAGCAAAGCTCATTTCACGTCCATTCCGGCACCTGCTGGTCCTGCTTGAGCCGTTGTCCCTTCTCAAAACTTAATCCGCGCCAATTCATTGGTGGTTTCGATGTCTTGGCGATAGCCTGCATGCATGGCGGCGTCGAGAAGTGGAGCGGTCCCGGTGGCCCGAAGCGAACTCCGAACCCGCACCGCGCTGGTGCTGGAATCGATAGCGCTGCGCCATCAAATTGCGGTGCTGGAACGCAGCCGAACTCGTCGCCCGTGCTTCAGTCGTTTGGATCGGCTGCTTTGGATCTTGTTGTCGCGCTGGTGGCCGCAATGGCGTCAAAGCCTGATGATCGTCCAGGCCAAGACCGTCTTGCGCTGGCGCCGAAACGGCTGGTCAGCGATCTGGGGGTATCGATCACGCGGTGGCTGGCGAGGTGGGCGTCCGAGGGTCTCCAGTGAGGTTCGTCATCTGATCACACAGATGGCCCGTGAGAACTATCTCTGGGGTGCGCCACGGATCCATGGCGAGCTTCTCATGCTCGGGTTCACAGTTTCCCAAGCCACCGTATCGCGCTACCTGCCAGCACCAGGCAGACGGCCAACACAGTCATGGCGGACCTTTGTTCGCAATCAAGCCATCGCCTTCGGCCACCACCAGTATTCAGAATTCAGAGGAGCATTCCGACACGGAGTACCTGAGCCTGCGGTTTTGTTCCTATTGGGGCAGCCTGATGCGATCTGTGGGGCAGTCGCCCGGTTAAGCGCGGGACTTTGTCGCTGGCATGCTCGCCAAGCACTGACGCCGACCGCTCGAAGAATGGCTCTGCGTCGCGGCGGGTGCGCACGAGTCGCTATGCACCATGCCCAACGATTGGACACGGCGCCTGGCCGCGCATGGAAAGCGCGCGGCAATCGTCTTCCGACCGCCGCTCCCATGCGAAATCCGCCGTATGAAGCTAGGGCGTCACCAAGGCCCCAGTCGCGCACGACTCCGGATGTTACTTTTCGCGCGGATCAAGTTTTGAGAAGCCACAGTGGCTTCAGTACCTTGACTACCAGACTTTGCCATCTCTTGGCGCTCGCGTTCCCACAACCACGCTTCCGGTCCATCCGCTGTATCCACGGCGGCGACGGCAGCGTTGGTGCGTATTGTACATTCACGGTTACTTGAAGCCAGTTCTTTAATAGATCGGCGTCTGCCAAAGTCGCAGTATTGCGAGACTACTTAGTCCTGAACGGCGCGTTCACCGGCACCATGGCGAGGTGGGTCAGCGACGATGATGTTCGCCAACAGAATCGGTTCATCGACAGGCTGTTCGATCTGGCTGCCTGAGACCTCGCCGCCCATTTCCTATCCGGGCCTCCTCTCGTCACCGTTTTCAAAGTTGCAACACTTCCCTTTATTCTCGGCAGTTGTCTGACTTGGCTTGGCGGAATTTTGTTCTTTGGGTACGACCGGCCGCTGCTGGCGTTCATGTGCTTGCTTGGAGCTTGGATGCTTTTTAGCCTACATTCGTCGTGTGAGGGGCTCGTTATATTCCCCCTCTCTTACATCTTGTTGTGGGAGAGAGCAGGGAAACATGAGGGTTCAGTTCACTAAGCGAGGCGGGAGTCCCTGCCCGCAACAGACGCGAGAGCGCCGGCATGGCGCTGCTTTTTGCGCCGCTAAATTTAGCGATCGTTTTCCACGTACACGCCACCAAACCCGGGCCGGCCGGTCACATTGGCGAAGCTCAATACCTGGCTGATCGTGGTCGCCTTGGCCACCAACTGCGCGGGAATGAAGCTGAAAATCCCGCCCGTTGCACTGGCGACGTCGCCATTCGCGCCGCACTGCGGAATGGCTTCGCCGTAGCTTTCATCATTCACCCACAGATGGCTTGGACTCGCGAACAGCCCGCCGGGACAGTTGAAGGGGCTGGCGGCCGGAGTTGCCGTGTTGCCGAAAATCGAACTCACCACCAGTGCGCCAGCGCTGACCTTGAGCCCGACCAACTCGCGTCCCGGGGTCGTGCCGGCTGCGCCGGTGCTGTTATTTGCGACCCACACACCGCCGTTGAACAGCGCGACGCCTTCTGGCTCCTCGAACAGGTTATTCTGGAACTGGCAGCCGCCCAGGTTGTCGGAGCTGATGCAGTAACGCGGCACGGCAGCGGCGCCCAGGTTGAGCTGGCTCGTGGGGAAGTTGAGCAGGATGCCGTCGCCATACAGACCCGTGACCCACAGCGACCCATCGGTGTCGAACGCCAGTGCCACCGGTGAGTCCGGCGAGTGGAGCAGGTTGACGTTCACCGCCGGGGCCACCGTGCCGACCATGGCCGCCGAGATGCTCAGAATCTCGTGGTTGCCGTTGCTGGCAATCCAGAGATCATTGTGGGCATCGAAGGTAATCCCAATCAGCGAATTGAAATCGCCGCTGGATATCGTCTGCGACGGGGCGATCGCGAGGGTGCCCGCAGCCGCGGCCTCGATGACCGTGGCATTGTACACCAATATCTTGTCCGGATTCTGGCACGCCACGTACAGCTTGTTGCTGTTGACCGCTACGCTATTGGGATTGCACGCCGGCAGATTGATGGTGATCGCCGTCGTGGTGGCGCCGCCCCCGATCCGAACCTGAGTTTTCTGACCGAAATAATCCGGAATCCAAACCACTCGCGGATAGGCGGCCGCCTCATTGGAGGCGACGCTGGTGGCGCCGCCATTGACCGCCTTGATCTTATAGTAATATGTCTTGTTGCTGGCCAGAGCGTTAATCGTGGCGGTGGTGGCGTTGTTGATTACCGTTGTGACCGCGGCCGCGCCTTCACCGCCCGCTGATGTGCCCTGGTAAATGTTGTAGCTGTAGGCAGCGGTGGCCCCGGCCGACGCGGTCCATTTGAGGGTCACCGAGCCGGCGATGCTGACCGGACTCGCGCTCAGGCCGCGGGGCGCCGCCGGCGGCGCCCCGACAGGCGTGGCGGTGACCGAAGCGGACGCCGCACTAGCCCCGCCGGCATTCACCGCTTTGACCGAGAACCAGTATTGCTTGCCGTTGGTGAGGCTGGTGAAGGTATAGCTGGTGGCGGCCAAGCAACTGCCGAATTGCGCCTCGCCGATCACCGAAGTGCCGACGAACAGGTCATAGCAGGAGGCGGTGGCTGAAGGGCTCCAGCTCAGCGTGACCTTCGCGTTGCCGGCCACGGCTTTAACACTGGACGGTACCGCGGGAACTGCAATCGGCTTGGCGCTTTGTTCGTTCGAGGGCCAGCTACTGCCCGCCAGGTTCACCGCCTCGACGTAGAAATAGTAGGTGGTGCCGTTAGTCAGTCCGCCGACGGTACGGGTGGTGGAGGCCAATCCCGTCAGGGTTGGTGTTTCATGACCGGGTGAGGTTCCCTGGAACACCGTGTAGCTCAATGCGCCCGCAACCGCGGTCCAGGTCAGTTTGGCCTGCCCGCTGCTCGCGCTGACCGACAGGACCGGCGCCGCGGGAACGGCGGCCGGCTTCACCGAAACCGTGGCGGACTTGGCGGTGCCGCCTGCGTTCACGGCGACCACGTAAAAGGAGTAAGTCTGGCCATTGATCAGTGAAAGCCGCGTGTAGGTCGTGGCGGTGAGTTTCGACGCCAACAGCGTTCCCGCACCCGTATAGACGCTGTAGCTGGCCGCGCCGACCGAAGGGGTCCACAGCAGCAGGGCCGCATCGTTACCCGGCAACACACGCAGGCTCGGAGCCGGCGCCGGCGGCGCCACCACCACCGTGACGTGCTGCTGCGTGAACTTCAAGAGCGGCAAATGCTCGGCTCGGCCAAACTCAGGGGTTGCTGATATGGCAACCTGCTCGTGACGTTGCTTGCAACCCTTGGCAAAGTCGTTGCGTTTGTCGTGCTGATGCTGGTGGCAGGCGCGCGTCTGCTGCCCTGGCTGCTTGAATGCGTGGTGCGAACCGGATCGCGGGAGCTCTTTACCCTTGCCGTAGTTACGATTGCCGTGGGGGTCGCGTTCGCTTCGGCGGAACTATTCGGCGTGTCCTTTGCGCTGGGAGCGTTCTTTGCCGGGTTGGTCGTTAATGAGTCCGACCATAGCCGATCAGCACCTCAGACGCGTCGCGGTCTGGCCGGCGCCATTTGCTTCTTCGCGGTCGGCGTCAAGTTCCGCTTTGGCTATGACGATTCACTTAACGTAGTGGGAGTACATTGCGTGGGCTGTATCACGGGCGCGCTGCTGACCGGCGTCTTCGCCAGCAAGCTCATCAACCCAGCGGGAGCCGACGGCCTTTTGAATGGCAACCCCAGCCAACTGTTGATTCAACTGATCGCGGTGGGGGCCAGCGTGGTGTTTGCCTTCGCGGGCAGTCTGATCCTGCTCAAGATCGTCGATGCCATGGTGGGTCTGCGAGTCGCTGACGATGAGGAGCAGATGGGACTGGACCTAACCTCAAAGCGAGAATAATTCTGGGTAGTGGTTTCGTGCAAGGTCAGTGGCCGTAGGCGAAATCTGTGTCGTGGACCGTAGCGTGCAACCTCTCCCTCGCCCTCTCCCAGAATAAGGAGAGGGAACAGAAAAGCGCCTCTGCGCAGGTGTTCGTGCGCCCAAGTCGCAACATTATTTTCGTTTTGGGGCTAAGCCAGCACAGCGAAGTGGGCTACGCCCTGGAGGATTGATTTTCACCATCCACGGCGGCGCTACCCCCTGCATCACCTGGAACAGCATCGGTCGGCTTCCGACATTATTTCGCGCACGATTTCGGAAAAAACTGGTTCGCCGCATTGCTGGCAAAACTACAATCCCAGGATCGAGACCCATAAGCGACCCCTCCGTCGGGTGGAAAGATACCGCTGGGCGATGTCGCGGAACTGCGGATCGCTCCCACGCCGAACATCATTCAACAGAACGCCAGCCGGAAGATCGACGTCTCCTGTAACGTTAAAGATCGCGATCTTGGCAGCGTCGCTCGGGAGATCGAACAACACGTCCGCTCAATCAAGTTCGACCCGGGATACCATCCCGAACTTCTCGGCGAGTATGCCACTCAGGGAGCCGCGTCAGGCCCGAAAAGAGGCTCCCTCCGCAGGTTTCTCCACACCTGCTAGAGGAAGGTGGAGCACGAAGAGTCTCCCAGCCGACTCCAGGCATCAGTAGAGCGATTCGACCGCGCCCATATCGGGCGCAGACCCGGAGTATGGCAGTCCCGTATAAGTACCTGCGTTGACACAGGGTGAACCCGGACTCAGTTGGAAATTGCCCGCTGTGGGATCAATCCACATCGGGTCTGCCGCGATGTCGTGCGCATGGTCGCCGCTGGCGAGGTATTGCGAGAAAGTTGCCCAATTCCCGTCAATTTGAGTTTGAAAGTGAGTTGCCAATCCCCAGTCGTTGTAATCGTCGATCAGGTTGGCACCGCCATCACTTCCAACAGCAACGATAGCGGTATTACTTGCGTTGTTCTTTAGCGTCATCGAGTAGGCTGAAGGACCGAAGTAAAAACCGGTTCCCACATTGTACAAGGAATTGTTGTAGAGTATCCCGTTGGTCTGGACGGAAACCTGAAAGCCGTTTTTTACGTTGCGAACGATGTTGCGTGTCCAGGTGACGTCGGAGTACTCAGCGTAAAATGCGTTGCCCGGTCCACCCTGGTCATGGCCGACATTGCCGCTGACCACCACTCCGGTGGTGTTTTTGATGTCGATGCCGTTATGATTCCAAATGGAAACGTCGTTACCGACGATCAGGGCGTTGTTGGCGCCCTGGATGTTGAGGGCGTTACCGTGTCCGCCGCTGTAAGAGACCGCATTGTTAAGGATTTTGGGCGAGGTGTTAGCGTAGGGTGGCTCTTGCAACAGCATGATTCCGTTGTAGTACTGGCCGCCATCGATCTGCCCGGTACCGGTTTGGGTCACCGTGTTGTTCTGGATCACGATACCCATCATCGCCGCAGGTCCATTGGAGCAATGAAAGAAGATGCCGTGGCCAGCAGTGCGCTGAAAGCGTAGGCCATTGACCACGAGATAGCTTCGCTGGTCGCAGTTCCAGGTATCGGTCTGGTATCCGTAGATACGGGTGGCAGCCTCGAGGGTATGGTTAGCGGGATTGGAGCCATCGGCAAGCCTGACATAGAGGGTAGATGAGCCGTCCCAGAACCAACTACCGGCCGTCATCGCGCTAAGCCCTGCGGCGTTGGTCAACCCCCAGCCAGGCCCGCCGTCCACAAACACATTGCCGGCCTGGGTCGATAGCGGCGCGCGGTAGACCGAGCCACTGTATAGACTCCAACCGGTGACGAGGTCGCTGCCGCTGATCACCGGCTGCGGTCCGGCGCCATAGGCGGTAAACGTGATGGGAGCACCGGCGGCGCCGCCGGTACCGGGGTTCAGTGTCTCGCGCCAGAGTCCACCGGCCTTGAAATAAATCACGTCGCCTGGCTTAAAGGGCCATGAATTCACTTTTGCGATGGTGCGCCAGGCCTGGGTGGGTGACGTACCTGCGTTCGCGTCATTGCCTGACGGGTCGACGTAGTATCCTTGGCGCCCGGGTCCCGGTGTGATATCGGCGATGGCGTCGGTGTTGGCGTGGCAGCGGTGGTTGGCGTCGAAGTCACAACGGGTTTGGATGTCGGAGTTGGAGTCCCAGTAGGGCTTGGGACGAGGTTGGCAGGGCGTAGGGCGACCAGCGCGCCCACGTTGGCACCAGCAGTCGCCGCGATCGCTAACTTGCTTCCAGTAGCGCCTGAGGTGGTTAGCACAAGATCTGACATTTCGATTCCGATACCGCCGCTGGTTGCATGAAGGCTCCATTGCTGCGTCATCCCGGTCGGTCCTGTTATCTTGGAACTGTTGGGGATGGCGAATGCGCCCATCAGGACATCCGCGTTGTTACCGACGGGCACGTTCACTGACGGAGCAGTGATAGTGATCGAACTCCCGTTGGCTTGGCCGGCGGCGATGTCAACCGGCGTGGCCGTGTTGACCCCGCTGTAGGCGGCAATGCCGCCGACCGCATCCATTCCGCTGGTGAAGTTCCATGTATAGCTCGCTGGCTCAGAAAGCGGCGATGTGACCACGTGCACATAAATTGCCTGGACGATGGTGTTGGTGTTGTTATCGCGCCGCACCAGCGTCCATTGTGCGGGAGGCGTGACAAAGGAGCCGTTGCCACCGCGAACGGCGATCTGCGCCAGCATCACGTCGTTGGCCTGAAGGGCTGCCGGGATTCCAATTGTAACGTGACCGCGGCTGGTCGAAGTTGTGCTGCCGGTTGCAACACCCCGCAGCGCAATCGTTGCCACCGGTGCGGCGCGGACCGACGCCGAAACCAGTAACACCATCATCTCTGTAATAATCATGATAACTTCGTGCCGCAAATCTCGCCGTTTCCATCCGTTCATGCCGCCGCCTCCTATTAACAACTTGACGGTTAAAACAGCCTACAGATTGTACAATCCTTGGCAGCCATTGGCAGGGTTCGGGGTAAAAGTCAAACAGACGCACAGATGCCGGTAGTTATCTCTTCGAGGTCGCGGAAGGCATGATCGACGAGGAGCTCATTGTCCCTCCTCAAAACTTAACCGTGCGAATTCATTGGTGGTTTCGATCTCTTGGCGATAGCCTACATTCATGGCGATGCCGACAAGCGGAGCAAGTCCCGGTCGCCCGAAGCGAACTCCGAACCCGCACCGCGCTGGTGCTGGAAGCGATCGCGCTGCGCCATCAAATTGCAGTGCTGGAGTTGGAGATATCTATCACGTGGTCGCTGGCGAGGCGGGCGTCCGAGGGTCTCCAGCGAGGTCCGCCATCTGATCACACAGGTGGCCCGTGAGAACTTTCTGTGGGGTGCGCCACGGATCCATGGCGAGCTTCTCATGCTCGGCTTTACCGTGTCCCAAGCCACCGTATCGCGCTACCTGCCTCTGCCCGCACCAGGCAGACGGCCAACACAGTCGTGGCGGACCTTTCTTCGCAATCAAGCCAGTGCGTTCGGCCAGTATTCCGAGCAGCGGTCGAGGGGATACGCGCGCCTGCATTGTCAGTCCTGTTGGGCTGCGCTCATGCGATCCGCGGCAGCGCAAATTGCGAAGGTGTGTGTTGGGCTCAGGCGCGGCCTTGGCCGGCCACAGACCGCTCTAAACGCTCGAAGAATTGGTCTGCGGTCCGCCCAGTGCGAGCTAGCCGCTCTGCATCGAGTCCGTGGGCAGGGCACGGTATCTGCTGGTCTCCAAGAAAGCGCGTAGCAATCGGCTTCCGACCGCCGTTCCGGTGCGAAGTCCACCGCACGAAGCTCGGGCGTCAGCAAGGCCGCGATCGCGCCCGACTCAGGAGGTTAATTTTCGCGTGGATTGGGTTTTGAGAAGCTACACCCAAAGCAGCCGATCAAAACGATGCAAGCAGGGGCGACGAGTTCGGCCGCGCTCCAGCACAGCAATTTGACGGCGCAGCGCGATCGCTTCCAACAGCAGCGAGGTGCGGGTTGGGAGTTCGCTCCCGCCGACCAGGACTGGTCCGCTTCTCGCGATCACCGTGAAGGCAGGCTATCGCCAAATGTTTGAAATCACCAATGAATTCGTGCGGATTAAGTTTTGAGTAGGGACACCGCCTTTGCAGCCTCTTTTGAACCTCTGACCGGACCACAGAGAAGCCAATCGGAATGTGATTCGAGGTCCGGGCGGCGTTTTCTCTCCGCGCGAACGTTACGCAGCCGGCCAGACCGACGCAGGGCGCCAGGCCGGCCTGAAGGAAGTTTTGGACCCGTTGGGCGCCGGTGGGCTGCTTCCGAACCGTCATGAAGAAGCCCGAAACTGCCAAGCCGAGGCCGCTCCCGCTCCCCGTGAGCGAGGTGTCAACGAGATCGTTGACCACGCAAATATATTAGAATATAGCTAAGACAGCCTATGTTTGGAAACCTGGCTCAACTCAGGCCCTTCGGTTTCCCGGAGGACTGATAGTGGTCGACAACGCTTCAACTGGGAACTACTGGACCGGAGGTTTTCCGGGCGCACCACCGGAGTTACATTCGCCCTGCTCTGGCTGCTTCTTCAAACTGTTCCGGCGGCCGCGCAGGGACATCCTCTTTGTATCACATCGCCGGCGCGCGGCGCCTTGGTAAGCGGTCCGGTGCCGATCGTGGTCGATGCGCTTACCCCCGATATTGAGTGGATCAACGTGTCGGTGGACGGCGATTACCTCGGCTCTTCTCCCCCGTACACTTTCACTTGGGACTCTACCGCTTATGCCAGCGGAATGCACCGAATCACCGCCACCGCTTATGGCTCTCGGACCAGGTTCTGGGTTCGACCGCCCGGTGGGTCAGAGTTTCCAATCCGGCCGTGAGTGTGATTGTGCCGTCGACCGGCAGCATCGTTTCGGGCACAGTCGGAGTAGTAACGAAAGTTACCGAGGAGGTTGACTGGATCAATCTGTATGTCGACGGAAACTACGTGAGTTCCCCCGATTACGGCTTCAGCCTTGACACCACCGCCTATTCGGATGGTCCACATACGATTTCCGTCGAAGCGCTACGAGACCCCGACAGTTCTCTCCTCACCGCCTCGATCGTCCTGAACTTCGCCAACAACAGTCCTGCGCGAGTCCTGGTTGCCGGTGGTTACGCGTCGACGAGCATTCTGAACAGTTCTGAGACCTACGATCCGGCAGCGCGCACCTTTAGCAAGTCGGCAAATATGGTGATGGGCCACAGCGATCATACGGCGACTTGGATGCTGAATGGGCAGGTGTTGCTGGCCGGTGGCTTTATCAACGCTCAAGGTGATCTCACTAGCTCTGCCGAGTTGTACGATCCCGGGAGCGCGACCTTCAGCGCAACTGGTGCTATGGCCGGTCCGCGCGTCAATCATACTGCGACCTTGCTTGCGGACGGCAGAGTTCTCATGGTGGGGGGTACCGTCTTAACCTCGTCGCCCCGGCCGAGCTGTACGATCCCTCAACTGGTGGTTTCAGCGCTACCGGGAGTTTGACCACGCCGCGGCTGGACACGCCGTCGCGTTGCTCCCCAACCAATCCGTGCTGGTGGCGGGCGGAATCGACAGCCAATTAGCAACGCTTTCCAGCGCCGAACTTTACGATCCGGCCTCCGGCAGCTTTACCGCAATTGGCGATATGCTCAGTCCGCGCATCGGCCATACGCTTACCATGCTGGCCACCGGCCAGGTCCTCATAACTGGAGGAGCAGGCGATCTGGCGGAACTTTTCAGATCCGGGTGGATATCTTTAGCCCGACGGGTGCGATGACAGTCTCGCGCCACGACCACACGGCGACGCTTCTTGCCAGCGGCAAGGTGTTAATCACCGGAGGGTACGATACCAGTTACACCAGGCTTTTCACCGCGGAGCTGTACGATCCGGACAGCGGATCTTTCTCTCCGACCGGCGACCTGACCGCGCCGCGCGCTGGTCATATCGCCATCCTGCTCGCCGATGGCACGGTGCTGATCGTCGGTGGCGGTCCTGCCAACGCTGAAACCTACGACCCGGATTCCGGGAACCCTCACTGCCGCAGGGTCATTTAGCTCGCTACGGACCGGCGGTGAGAGCGCCACCCTGGTGCACTGAGAATGACGAGGCTAAGCGGGCCGCGGCCAGTGCAACAGCTCGCGGGCGGTTTTTCCCAGGATCCAACTCTGCTCCAGATCCAGTACCTGTTGCTGATGTCCGTAACAGCGTTCATGCCGGGCCAAGCAGGAGCTGTCCCTCCTCAAAACTTAATCCGCGCGAATTCATTGGTGGTTTCGATCTCTTGGCGATAGCCTTCATTCATGGCGATGCCGACAAGCGGAGCGGTCCCGGCGGCCCAAAGCGAACTCCGAACCCGCACCGCGCTGGTGCTGGAATCGATCGCACTGCGCCATCAGATTGCAGTGCTGGAACGCAGCCGAACTCGTCGCCCGTGCTTCAGTCTTTCTGATCGGCTGCTTTGGATTTTGTTGTCGCGCTGGTGGCCGCAATGGCGTGAAAGCCTGATGATCGTCCAGGCCGAGACCGTCTTGCGCTGGCGCCGAAACGGCTGGTCAGCGATTTGGAGATATCGATCACGTGGTCGCTGGCGAGGTGGGCGTCCGAGGATCTCCAGTGAGGTTCGCCATCTGATCACACAGATGGCCCGTGAGAACTTTCTCTGGGGTGCGCCACGGATCCATGGCGAGCTTCTCATGCTCGGGTTCACAGTGTCCCAAGCCACCGTATCGAGCTACATGCCAGCACCAAGCAGAAGGTCCAGACAGTCGTGGCGGACCTTTCTTCGCAATCAAGCCATCGCCTTCGGCCACCACCAGTATCCAGAGGAGCATTCCGACACGGAGTACCTGAGCCTGCGGTTTTGTTCCTATTGGGGCAGCCTGATGCGATCTGTGGCGCAGATCGCGAGGTTAAGCACGGAACTTTGTCGCTGGTATGCTCACCAAACACTGACGCCGACCGCTAGAAGAATAGCTCTGCGTCGCGGCGGGCGCACACGAGGCGCTATGCACCATGCCCAACGATTGGACACGGCGCCTGGCCGCTCATGGAAAGCGCGCGGCAATCGTCTTCCGACCGCCGTTCCCACGCGAAGTCCGCCGCATGAAGCTCGGGCGTCACCAAGCCGGCAGTCGCGCGCGACTCAGGATGTTACTTTTCGCGTGGATCGAGTTTTGAGAAGCC
>CAWDWL010000007.1:0-930597 GCA_963805995.1 uncultured Pseudomonadota bacterium
TACGCTCGCGGAGCTTTCTTGCCAGCGCGGCGTGAAGTTCAGCGTCGGCGATCTTCGAGGTTGCGACCTGCGCCTGCGCCGCGATCAAGGCCTCGACCCGGCGTGAACCCGGCTCTTCTACAAAGCGCTTGACCAGCGCGCTGGTATCGAAATAGTTCGTCGACGGTCGGCGACAATCTGCTTGGAAAGCAAACCGCCGGCAACCTTCACCCTACGAATACGAGGCATCATCGGGCGCTCCGCAACCTGGATTTCACCTTTCACTGCGAGCGCAGCGATTCTGGCATCCATGCTGCTGCCAGCACTGGCGCTCCCTATCGATCCTATTATGGCGATTGGCCTTCCGCGCTCAGTCACAATCACCTCACGATCAGCTTTTGCGAGCTTCAGGTACGAGGTAAGCCGGTTCTGAGTTCGCGCACCCCGACGCGCACAGCTGGTCCCGAAGACATGTAGCTACTTCGCTCCAAAATGTCCGACTACAAATTCTTTCGACTCGCGGATGCTCGCCGCGCATATGCTAATTGGTCTTGGGAAGGCCCAGCACGCGCTGCGCGATAATATTGCGCTGGATCTCGGAAGTGCCCGCTTCGATCGTGTTGGCGCGCGAGCGCAGGAAGGAACCTGCCAGCGTCCGGCTTCCAGCGCGCCCGCCGAGTCCGCCGTGAACTGGCTCGCCGTTGCTTCCAGCGCCATCGCGGTCTCCTGCATGCGTTGGTCAGCTCGGACCACAGCAGTTTCAGTATCGAGCCTTCGCCGCCCGGACTGCCGCCGTTGGTTATCGCGGAAAAGACGCGAAAGCAGTTATACTTAAATCCCTGTAAATCGACATAATGACGCGCCAGTTCCTGGCGGACCACGGCATCCTGCAGCGCGCCGCGTCCGTTGCAGCACGACGCGCGGGCCAAGCGAACCAGGTCATTGAAGATCTGCTCGTAGCGCACGTACTGCGACAGCGCGTTGGTGCCGCGCTCGTTGGCCAGCGTGGTCGTGCTCACGCGCCACCCGTCGTTGAGGCCACCGATCAGGTTTTGGCGCGGCACGCGCACGTTTGCGAAAAAGACCTCATTGAAATCCTGTCCGCCATGCATCTGGCGCAGCGGCTTGACCGTGATACCGGGGCTCTTCATATCGACCATTAGATAGCTGATTCCGCGGTGCTTCGGGCGGCAGTATCGGTGCGCACCAGCAGATAACACCAATCGGCGTATTGCGCATAGGAGGTCCAAATCTTCTGGCCGTTGACGATGAATTCGTCGCCGGCCAGCTCGGCTCGCGTGCGCAGCGAGGCGAGATCGGAGCCCGCATTGGGCTCGGAAAAGCCCTGACACCAGATTTCATCGGCGTTGATGATCGGCGGCAGAAAGCGGCGCTTTTGCGCGTCCGTGCCGTGCTCAATGATGGTTGGACCGACCTGTGCGATGGCCGCCGAATTGAGCGGACCCGGCGCGCGCACCCGGGCGCATTCCTGGTTGAAGATCGCCATCTCCACGGCGCTGGCGCCCTGGCCGCCATACTTTTTGGGCCAGGCCATCGCGACGAACTCATGCTGGAGCAGCCGCCGCTGCCACTCGCGCAGTAGCTCCACCAGCGCACGGCCTTTGGGCAGTTCGTAGCCGGGAGTGCTCCAGCCCTGGGGCAAATTGTCCTTTAGAAATTCGCGAACCCGGGTACGATAGCGCTCTTCTTCCGGCGTGAAGCTTAGATCCATCCCAATTCGATATCGAGGTCCGGACCAACTGGTCAAGAAGGCATTCCCTCCACCTTCTCCCGGAATTCTTCGGGCCTGGCGCCAAAGCAGACGCTGTGGACTTTTCCGTGCCACTGATGGTACCGATTGCCGAAGAGCATGGCCTCGGCGGTGCGATGGTGCCGCGCCTTTGCGGACGCGATTGGACCCGCAGTATGTTTCGCCTCGGGCGCAGGGAGATGCATCATGACCGATCACGAAAAGCTGCAAGGTTTAATGGACCGCGCGGAGATCTGCGAGGTGCTTTATAACTACGCAATTGGGACCGACCAGAAGGATGAAAAGCTCTTCCGCTCAATCTGGGCCGACGAGGTCACCGTGGACGGCGTCGGCGGGATTTATGGCGAGAGCAGACCGGCCACGCTCAACGCCGACAAATGGGCCAGCCTTCTCATCCGGCGCCTCTCGGCATACGCCGTCACGCAGCACGTGATGCTCAATCCACAGATCGAGGTCAGCGGCGATCAGGCCAAATCTGTCGTGTACATGCAGTGCCGCCTTTTCGCCCAGGGATGGAAACAGGGCGATCCGATCTATGATATGGGCGGATTTTATACCCACAACCTGATCCGCACGCCGCACGGATGGCGCATCAAGAGCTATTGCCTGCACATAACCTGGGATCTCAACCGGCCCGCCGACTGGCGCTGAGCACCGGGAAAAAACAGTACATCGAAGTGACGGAGGAATTATGGAATTCGGTCTGCATTTTGAAATGGAGATGCCCCGGCCGTGGAACGAGCGCAGCGAATACAATATCTACTGGCAGGCGCTGGAGCAGATCGAACTTGGCGATCGGCTCGGCTTCGATTTCGTGTGGGAAGTCGAGCATCACTTCCTGGAGGAATATTCACATAGTTCCGCGCCCGAAGTGTTCTTTGGCGCCGTCAGCCAGCGCACCAAAAATATTCGCATCGCCCATGGCGTCCGGCTGCTGCCGTTTCAGTTCAACCATCCGATCAAGGTGGCGGAACAGGCTGCCGTGCTCGATATCATCAGCAACGGTCGCGTCGAGTTCGGGCTGGGCCGCTCCACGACCGTCCAGGAACTGGACGGCTTCAGCGTCGATTACGAGCGCACCCGCGAAGAGGTCCGGGAGGCCACCGAAATTATCGTCAAAGCGTGGACTGAAGACATCCTCGAGTATGACGGCAAGTTGATGAAGATTCCGCCCCGGCGCGTGGTCCCGAAGCCGATACAAAAGCCGCATCCCCCGATGTGGATGGCGTGCGTTGCGCCGGATAGCTACGAAATCGCAGGCGACCGCGGATTAGGCGTGCTCAGCTTCACTTTCAATTTCGAACAGGTGCAAAAGGCGATAGCCAAATTTCGCAAGGCATGCGCCCGGCGCTCCGATCAAATTCCCAAATTCGCCAACGAGGCGTTTGCCGGCATGGTGATCTGCCATGTCGTGGAGAAGAAGGCCGACGAGTCGATCGGCCTTGATGGCGCCCGCTGGTTCATGCATTACGCGGCCGAGCTGTTCAAACCGTTCACTACCAAGAACCAGCTCTTCTCTTACGAATACATGCGCCAGGCAGTGGATTTGGACATGGACCCCAAGGACGCGTCCGACGCGCAGCTCAAGGAGCACCCGCTGATCGTGGTGGGCACGCCCGACGAGGTCATTCGCAAGTTCGAGCAGCTCCAGAAAGCCGGTCTGGATCAGGTAATTTGCCTAAAGCAGGCCGGAGCAATCCCGCACGCCAATATCATGCGTTCCATGGAATTGATGGGACGTCATGTGCTGCCACACTTCAAAGGCAAGACCGCGGCCGCGACCACCTGAGCCATGACGATGCGATGAGCGCGCCGCTCGCGACACTCGGTCCGAGCGGTTCGCTCACTTCGGATGAATCGTGAAACCTATATCAGAGGCGGCCTTCGCCAGACGCTGGTCCAGGCACACAAACGGGCGACGTCGAGGCCGTTCCCTGGACCACACCAGCGCGGCAGCGAGCTGCCAGGCGTCGCCCGCGCGTAGAGCGTAGTCGTCAGGCAGAGATTGCGCGATCACGCGGACAGCCTCGGTGGGCAGGATCTCATCCCAGGATCGGCGCAGTTGGTCCAGCAGTTTGATGGCATTCACACGCTGCACCGGAGTCAGGTCGCCGTCACGGACAAGCCGGGCGAAGGCGCCGCGGGCTTCGACCGGCGTTCCCCACCATGCGACGATCCGCCCCAGGTCAGCGAGAAGCCGTCGTCCCTGCGCGGTCCCTGACTGAGCGCAACAGAGAGGCACGATGGCGCTGCTGTCCCAAAACGCCATCAATCATCGTCTCGATCACGATTGACGGCATTGGCGGCAACATCCCGGTCGATGGAAGGACGACGCACACGCCAGAATGAGGTTGGTAGCGCGCGTTGCGCTCTGCGCATCAGCCCCGACGCGACGAGCGCCGAGTCCTCAGCCTCGTCGTTATGCGCGAGTGGAACTATCTTGGCGAACGGTAACTGGCGATCGCGAATGACGATTTCCTCGCCGGCGCGCACCTCTTTGAGGTACCGGGTCAAATGGTTCCGCAAGTCCGCGATATTCGTGGTCCGCACAGCCTGCCTCCAATATGGCCATCATGGCCATATTGGAGGCAGCCGCGCAATCGGCGTCACGCGATGAACGAACGTCGTGGACATTTTCGTGTCACTGATGCTACCAGTACTGAGATCGCCGATTCGCGAAGAGAATGATCTGGTCCCGAATGAGGCTCGGCAGAACATGGCAGGCATCTACAGGCTGGTTGACGCGATGACGGGTATGCCGTCGCCCCCGCGGCAGCAGGCGCGCAAGCTGGATCCGAACATCCAGCGGTGGTTCAAGGGGTCCAAGGCGATGACCGAAGGCGCGACCCTGGATGAGATGGTGGCTGACATGGACGCCGGCGACGTGGAATTCGCGCACGTTACCGCGGCGATCATGGGCCGCGTTTCCGGTCCCACCTACGGCGTCGGACAGGATATCCCCGATCAGCTCTTTGAAGCGCTCTGCCGGCGCCCCGCGGAGCTGATGCGGCGCTTCCCGGGTCGTTTCAAGGCGTGTATCGGGCTTGATCCAACTCGCGTGATGGACGCCGTGCGGCGGCTGGAAAAAGCCGTGCGCGACTATGGTTTTAGCGGCGCTTACATCATGCCCTCGATGATCGGGCTGGCGCCCAATCATGCCACTTACTTCCCGATTTATGCCAAATGCGTCGAGTTGGGCCTGCCGATTAAAATCAATGTTGGCTTGCCCGGACCGATGCGGCCCGCCGCGATCCAGCATCCGATGGCGCTGGACGAGGTGATGCTGGCGTTTCCCGAGCTGACCGTGATTGGCGTCCACCTGGGCCATCCGTGGCAGCGCGAGGTAATCGCGTTGCTGCAGAAATATCCCGATTTCTATCTGGTCATCTCGGCCTGGGCGCCCAAATATGTGCCCCAGGAAATTTGGGACTTCGCCAACACCCGGCAGGGCATCAACAAGATAATGTGGGCCACTGACTATCCGGCGATGTCAGTGGAGCGATGCGTGCGCGAAGGATGGGAGGTGCCGCTTAAGGAAGAGGCCAGGCGCCGCTACCTGCGCGACAACGCCCTGGAGGTCTTCAGGTTCTGAATTGATCTGAGCGATCGCGACCAGCGCGGAGGATTTCGACGATGGCAAGAGAATATAAATTGATTGATTCGGTGGCCTATCCACCATCTATGAAAATTCCAAAAGATCCGCTCCTCTCCAAGGTTTTCGGCGATACCAAATTTGAGGGAGAGACTGTCGAACAGATGGTAGCGCGGATGGACGAATGCGCCATTGAGGCATCGATCATAACTGTCAACGCCGCTACACGGGAACCATTTCAACCGTATCGAGTTGGTCAGAAAATCGATGATACAGCGTTAGATGCAGCTTGTAAGGATGTGGCCGACATGATGGCTCGGTATCCGGGGCGCTTTTTCGGCTGCGTCGCGGTCGATCCTACCGGCATGATGAAGGCCGTGCGCCGGCTCGAGCGGGCGGTCCGCGAATACGCATTCAACGTATGCTTCATACTGCCGGCTGCGATCGGTCTGCCGCCCAATCACGCCTGTTATTTCCCGATCTACGCAAAGTGCGTGGAATTGGGCATTCCGGTCAGGATGAATGTTGGGCTCCCCGCTTTCCAGGGCGCCGGTTGGGTGCAGCACCCAATGCATCTGGACGAGGTCTTGCTGGCGTTTCCGGAGTTAACCGTCGTGGGCGCTCATGTCGGCCATCCCTGGCATGTGGAGTGCGTCGCCCTGCTGCAAAAATACCCGAATTTTTTCCTGCTCACTTCCGGATGGGTGCCGAAACGCGTGCCCCAGGAGTTGTGGCAATTCGCCAATTCGCGCGGCGCTAATAAGCTTATGTGGGCGAGTGACTATCCGCTGCTGCCGATGGACCGCACCGCCAGGGAGGGCTGGGAAGTGCCGCTCAAGGAGGAGGTCAAGCGCCGTTACCTCCGCGATAATGCGATCGAGGTCTTCAAGCTCAACCTGCCGAGCTGACCGATACCGCTTGGAAATGTCGGCGTGCTCGGCAAGGTTGCCGACACTCCCTGGAACGGTGGCTCGGGATCGGATGTTGTTTATGATTCGAACATTATGACGCTGCGCAGGACTTCGCCTCTGTTCATGGCGGCGAAGGCTTCGTCGAGTTGTTCCAGGCGCATGCGGCGGGTGATCATTTCGTCTAACAACAGGCGTCCTTGCTGATACAGCTCGATGTAGCGCGGAGCGTCGATCCGGATCCGGGTCGATCCCATGCTGCATCCCTGGACGCGCTTTTCGGCCAGCAGGCTCATCGGATCGATCTCGACTCTCTCGTCAAGCCCGAGCACTCCGATAATGGTTGCGGTGCCGCCCGGCACCAGCACGTCGATACATTGCTGGGCGGTTTGCTTGAGCCCAATCGCTTCGAAGGAATAATCCACGCCGTCGCCGGTCAATTTCATTATCGCTGCGACCGGGTCCACCGATGACGCGTCGATCGCATCGGTCGCGCCAAAGCGCCGGGCCGCCGTCAGTTTGCTTTCATTGACGTCCACCGCGATGATGCGGCGCGCTCCCGCGATGCGCGCCCCCTGAATCGCCGACAAACCAATGCCGCCTGCGCCGAATACCGCGACCGCGGAGCCGGCCTCAACCTTCGCGGTATTCATTACTGCGCCGACTCCCGTCACGACCGCGCATCCGATCAGCGCGGCTGACTCGAGCGGTACATCCTGGGGAATTTTCACGAAGCCGTTTTCGTGGGTGAGCATCTTCTCCGCAAAACCCGCAGCATCACCGGTGATGCCGGCGATATTGCCGCCCCGATACGCCATCCGCGGGCGGTCCCCCGCACCGCGCTGTGTCGCCGAGCGATTCTTGCACCGGTTGGGCTGGCCCGACAGGCATTGCTTGCATCGGCCGCAGAAAGGACGCAAACGCGCGATCACGTGATCACCCGGCGCGAAGTCGGTAACATTTTCGCCGACCGCCTCCACGATTCCAGCCGGTTCGTGTCCGAGAATCATCGGCGTCGCCACCGGCACCTTGCCCTCGGCGACGGACAAATCGCTGTGGCAGACGCCGCAGGCCACCGTGCGGACGAGGACCTCATGCCCTTTGGGCTGGTCGATCTCAACCTCCTCGAAGGTGTGGGGCTTGCCCGTTCCATGGAAAATTGCGGCCTTCATCGGCGCCTCCTGGCAATGCGAGTTTGCCTATTCGTAGCGCACGGCCTCGATCGGATCGAGGGTCAACACCTTGGTTTGCTCGGTACTTGCGCAAGAAAGAAACCCAACTCGCAGGAGTGATTCCCGGCCTCGGACCTGTCGGCCTTGGTGACGGGGAAAAACGCTGCACGTTGACGGCGGCACTTCGGCGTCGCTAGGCTCCGTCAAATGGCCGGTCGGCGGCGGCGGGATGCCGGCGCCGACGGCCGGGACGCTGTACGACGGGTCATAGGGGGCGATGCGCCAGAGAGCGGTGTGAGCCGCAGCGACGCGCGCACTACCGGCTTTGGTTGCACGCTCTCCGGTTCGAAAAATCGCGTCGGCGAGAAATACTTCTGCAACCCCAGGCATCTGAGCGCTTGCGCCTGGGCGCGAGTATGTAATGGGAGTACAGGGCGATGCGCTTTGGATTATTGTCGGATTTTCGCAACCCTCCGCAGTGGACGCGGTCCGCCGCGGAGGTTTATGCCGATATCATCGATCACATGGCGTGGGCGGAATCTCTCGGTTTCGAAGATGCCTTCTTTCTTGAACATCACTTTGCCGATGATGACTATGTTCCTTCGCCGCTGATCGCTGCCACTGCCGTCGCAGCGCGCACCAAGAAAATGCGGGTCTTCACCAACATCGCCATCCTGCCGCTGTACGATCCGGTCAGGCTGGCCGAAGACGGCGCCGTACTGGACGTGATTTCCAACGGCCGGCTCGATTTGGGGGTCGGGCTTGGATACCGTCCCGAGGAATTCGCCGGCTATGGAATCAATCTCAAGACCCGCGCCTCGCGTGCCAATGAAGCGTTGGAGATTATCCGGCGTCTGTGGCAAGGCGAGAAGGTGACCTTCCACGGCAAGCATTTTCATATCGATGGCGCCCAGGTCACGCCGCGTCCGGTGCAGCAACCAAATCCGCCGATATGGGTGGGCGGGTTCGGCCCCGCCGCGGTCAGACGCGCCGCCAAGTACGGCGACGGTTACATTGGACCGGCCCACAAGCCGATGGTGGACATGTATCGCGACGAGTTGCGCAAGCTCGGCAAGGATCCCGCCAAGGCGCGGGTGAGCGGCAGCCTGCACGGCATATCATGGCTGGTGGTATCCAGCGACCCGGAGCGCGACTTCAACCTGTGGGCTCCCGGCGTGAGGTACTGGTACAACGCCTACGCCAAGTGGTTTGAAGGAACCGACACCGGATTCTGGGGGCATCTGGACAGCGTCGATGATCTGAAGCGGCGCAATCTTATAACTGTGGTCACCCCCGAGGAAGCCGTGAAACGCATCAAGGCGGCGATTGCCGAGGTGCCATTGGAAAGTTTCGGCATATCAATCGCCCCGCCGGGACTGCCGGTCAGCAAGGTTACGCACAACATCGAGCTGTTTGCCAAAAAGGTGATGCCGCATTTTCAGTAAAGCTGCAAAACTCCGGCCTGCTCCCCGAAAAACAACACGCGCGTTTTGAGAGAGACTCCGTGACCGTTAAGGAGACGGACAGATGAGGCAGAGCAGGTTCAGCGGGGAGCAGACAAGGAAACCTTTAAACGCGCGCCACCCTATTTAGCAGATGAGCGAACTCCTTTATCGCGGGCAACTCTCACACTGGAGGCAAGCGCACTCCACCTGTTTCGTCACCTGGCGGCTGGCTCGCGGACAGCAGGAACTTGAGGCGAGCGAACGCGGCCGGGTGGCGGCTTGACCAGTATCCATGGATACGGCCAGTGCAGCGCTGACCCATCTCTAAGATGTGGCGCGAGCCCGCAAGCTCGCGCGTCGACGACAGGCAGGGACGCCTGCCCCACTATTGCTCAGGACTGCTGACCATGCAGGTGAGGGAGTGGGCTCATGCTCCCGACAATCCGGTGGTCAGCGAGGTGACGTTGGAATTTTTGTCGTAAGCATAGATTACCACGCACAAACCATCGCGAATTTACGCCCAGCACGACGAGACTTTATGCTCGCAGCCTGGAGGAGCTTCAGAAGAACGAGTTTGGGAAAGCATCTAAAGTAACTACTTTGCGCATGCTGCTTTCCCGCGATGCGACCGAAGCAGTCCTTCCAACTGCCTTCTATTCAGGGTGCCCGGCCCATCAGCGGCCATAGAGCCTCAAAAGTTCGCGGTGGACATACGACCACAACGACACGCCGATACCGACCACAATGATGAGTCCAACGTCACCCCCAGGCCGCCAATATAACCAAATTCCCGCCGACAGAATCCATGCGTCTGAATAAATCGATTGCCGTCTGAGCACCTGAGAACTTCCATTAAAGAATCCCGGCACGAAAACGTCGCAGAGCAAATGGCCGAGCCCTATACAAAGGATGACCAAACCAATACGTGTGAAAGGTGGCCAGTCGTATCCGAGATACGCGCGTTCAAAAATTAATAGAGCGATGCCAGTGGGAAAGCTAGCCGAATAGGTCCAAGCTCGCAATGGCTCAGCAAAGGTCGTTCTTATTTCCGTTTTCATTGGTTATTGGGCAGCGACTGTACCACAGGCCGCAAGCTCTCCCGTAAGCACAGGGCAAGTTGGGATCATCTGATAACATCCCTCCGGGTTTCCCCCAGCGCAGGTCCAAGCTCCTACGGAGCACCCAATCGCAGATGCTGGGTCAAGCGCTAATGCATCCCCTAAACACAAGAAGAATATCTTGTTGGACCACCGCAAGTGTTTTGGAGACGCCTTGGGGTTGGGTTTCAGACCTGGCGTGCGGCGGGATCCGGGAGACTGCTGCGGCGTTTTGTTTGGAGTCGGATCTGGCTGCGGGGATGGTGTCGGACTCCGCCTGAATAAGGAAATTTCCAACACATCACCTAGTCCGCCGCCATTCTGGCCACGATACATGGGGATTACGTCGTGATCGAGGCCGCCCTGGTTGACGAGGAGGCCAAGGCCGGGCCCTACATAGGCTCCAGGGCCGTGGCCATACGCCGGACCTTGCCCTGCAAACGGTGAAGGCCTCGGCAGGCCCCGTTACAACCAGCCCAAGGATAAACCCGTTGGGTCGGTAGCGTTGGTGGGGCTGTCGCCGGCATATTCGTAAAGGTTGAGGCCGCCGGCAATTCCTATGGGGTCGCGGGAGATAAAGCGCGCGATTGACGGGGCGTAGTAGCGGGCGCGCATGTAATACAGACCGTCGCCATCGTTCTCGCGGCCGGTGAACTCAAAGACCGACGCTTGCGTGGGGACGCTGTCAGTGCTGTTGCCGTACAACCAGCGGCACTTGCCACTTCCCATCAGCGGTCGCCCTCGCGGCGGCGGCTATGCGAGATACGTCGAAGCAAGAGTCTATGCTCATTGCCTAGGGTGCCGCTCGAACCAGTCACCTCGTGCAATGATCAAAATCGTGCCTCCAGCAAAGTAAAGAATTGCAATGATCGAGATCAGGAGCCCTCCCGTCCATCCTTTTTCATAGGCTATGTTGAAGGCTCCGACGCTAAGCAACGTCATGAAGATGCCCAATGCGGTCCCAATCGAAAACGTACGCCGGAATGTGGTGCGCCCTACTCTTAAATGCACGAGACAGATCAGCGCCGCCGCGACAGATAGTATACCCATAGATACGTAGGGTGGATGGATAGCCACAAACGGCCTGTGAGTTTCGGCCACCGCCATGATGCCGAAAGCAATCGCGCGCGTCCTGTCCGTTCGCCGAGGAATCATCGCGGCAATGGAAGCCACGGCCCCGAAGCCGCCAAATCGCAGGTCGGATATGAGACCTCCCACGAAGAATTCCACGACGAAGAACGCCGAAGCTATAAGGCCAACGATACCAATGAAGACTTCTAGAAAACGGTTACAGTCAGGAGTTTTCGTCCAATAGAATCGTTCGACAAAAAGAAAGACGGCCAATGCAACTACGTAGGACCCCACGGATGAACGCAGGGCGTCCCACGCCGGCCGCGTGACTCCGCTGAAGTCGGGCTTCACGGCGCTGAGGCCGAGAGTGAGAACTGCGATGCAAGGGGCTAATAACAGCCAAGCAGTGCGCGATCTCAGAATGTCGGCCTTTTTTGATATAGCAGGCATTTAGAGGTTTCCTTTCTATACTGCCAGTTTAAGGGCAGTTAGCTCGCGCGTTTAGCTCCATGTTGCCGACTTCAAACCCGAGGGCCCCACCCACAAGCCCACCTCCTAATCCACCAAAATAGACGCCCGCCGCCACGCCAAGCGCAACGTCAGCATGGACAAGGTCCAGGTTGGAAGTCACATCCAAAGTGCCGCCGGGGCACACTGGTGTCGGTCGCTCGGTCGGTGGCGGGCGACGGAATACGGCGTGCTTCGGGCTGGCACCTGGCGTACGGCGGGGTCCGGGAGACTGCTGCGGCGTTTTGTTAGGAGTCGGATCTGGCTGCGGGGATGGTGTCGGACTCCGCCTGAATAAGGAAATTTGCAACACATCACCTAGTCCGCCGTGATTCTGGCCATGATACATGGGGATGACGTCGTGATCGAGGCCGCCCTGGTTGACGAGGAGGCCGAGGCCAGGCCCTACATAGGCTCCCGGTCCGACTTGCGGCCCGACCCGCTGTTTGGCCGGATCCGCATTGGAGACGCCCCAGCAACAATCGCATGCCAACCCCAGGTAAAAACTCCCAGGTTCCCGTCGGATCAGTCGCGTTGGTGGGGCTGTCGCCGGCATATTCGTACGTGTCTAGGCCGCCGGCAATTCCTATCGGGTCGCGGGAGATAAAGCGCGCGATTGACGGCGCGTAGTAGCGGGAACGCATGTAATACAGACCGTCGCCATCGTTTTCGCGGCCGGTGAACTCAAAGACCGAGGCTTGCGTAGGGACACTGTCAGTGGTGTTGCCGTAAGCATCGTAGGTGGTCTGGTCCAAAATGTTCCCGCTCGCGTCGGTAATCGCGATGGTCGAATTGAGCGCGTCGCGCAGGAACGACTCGTTAACGCTGCCGCTGCTGTTGGAGACGCCGAAGAAATCGTCCAGGCCCAGTCCCGCCAGGTTCATGCCGGCATAGGATTCCAGCGCCTGCGGCCACGTGTCCAAAATATTGAAGCCATCGTATTGATTGGTCGTCGTGCTCCCTGCCACGGCGGTCACCTGGTAGCGCCGCCCGAAGGTGTCGTAACTGTAATCCACAAACACCGACGGGAGCACCTGCACCTGCTGCAAATGGCCCCTCACGTCGTAGGAAAACTGCGGGCAGGGGCTGCTGACCATGCAGGTGATGTTGCCGTCGTTGTCGTTCTGCACCGTCAGGGCGCCGAGCTTCTGCAGCGAGTTGTCCGGGTAGTACGAGAAGGTCTGCGCGGTGGTGGGCAGGTTGGTCCTGGCGTAAGTGCCACCGACGCTGATCTTGCGGTCGTCCGCGTCGTAGCCGTAGGTCAGAGTTCCAATAGGTGTGGCGCCGTTTTTGTACGTGATCGAGTTCACGTTTGAATCCGGATCGTACCCGTACGTAACCACCAGCCCATTGGGCAGCGTAACCGTTTGCCGGCGGCTGTCGTTATCATACCCAATCACCGAACCCGCAGCACCCTGCGGCGTGACGGTCTTAAGGTTATCGGCGTTGTCGTACCCGTAGTTCACGATTCGGCTGGCTTGTCCATTGGTCCAGCTCATCTGGCTCCGCCGCCCCGCGCTGTCGGGCACGTAGTTCACGGTTCCCTGGGGCGTCACCTCCTGGCTCATGAAGTCCAGGCCGCTGGCCAGGGAGGTATTCGAGGTGCCGTACTGGCGCGTAATCGGCGTGGGATACAGCGTGTCCACCGCCTTGAGCAGGCGGTCGCCGAGGTCGTAGGTGAGCGTAATGCCGCTCGGGGTGCTGCTGCCGACGCCATAATTGATTGTAGACCGCCGGTTGAGATTGTCGTAGGTGTAATCGGTCTCGATAGTGGTTCCGCTGGCGACCTTCATCAGGTTGTCGTCAGGGTCATAGCTCGTGTAGGAGGTACAGTTGCCCCGCGCATCACACGAACTGGTTACACGGTTGCGCACGTCATAGTGATTCGTGACTACGGTGTTGTTGTTCGCATCCGTCACCGTCCGGAGATTGACCGCGGCATCATATAGAAATGTCGTGATGCCGCTGTTGGCATCGGTGATCTGGGTGATATTACCGGCTTTATCGGGCAGATATGTCGTGGTGTTGCGCAGCGGGTCCGTGACACTGGTCAGACGGCCCGCCCCGTCGTACAGACCGGTGGTCTTGTTGCTTTTGGGGTCGGTTACCGAGGTTAAATCGCCGGTTACCGGGTCGTAACCGAACGTGGTCGTTCCGGTTTGGAGCGGATCCTTAGCGGTCAGCACCTGACCTTGCGCATTATAGGTGGGAAACGTCCAGGTGTTGTTGTCCGCGTCAACAATGCTAGTCACATTCCCGGAGCTGTCGTGATAAAAGACCGTTTCATGACTTAACGGATCGGTCAGGGTAAACAACTGCTGGAACAGCATCTCGTAAGAGAAATTCGTGGTCACCGCGTTACTGGTGTTCGGGAATTACTACCAGTTCACCTTCCTCACCCCACCGGACAACCAGAGTTATTATCAGAACGTCTATACCACAAATCCGAATGGCCAAGTCACGCTGGCCGATACCGATACGTCAACAAATGGCGACTTAAATTGCTAATCTTGGTCAGCGGTATGGACCAGCGCTATGGTGGGGAGATGATGCCTACTCGACCTGCTCGTCGCGCACCGGTCGTCTCTCGCGCAGGTAACGGACGCGGCATGCCACGCCCGTGCCATGCCGGCAACGCCGGGTTCACTGACCGCCGCTGCGGCCACCTCGCCAGCATTTCGCCGGCGTCCCGAATCAGCGCCTAAAGTGTAAACTCGCAGACTACAAAATCGTGGTCGGACAAGCGTCTGAGGCGGCGACGGGCGCGGACGACGCGGGCCGAACCCGGCACCGCACTCAGCCGCCGCAACGCGATCCAGTCGAGCTTGGCGCGCATGAATGGCGGTATCAGTCCGATCGGGGTAAAAGTCGGCTCCAGCGGCGCATTGGCGTCGCGATATTCGAAGCCGGCCCGTTCCAGCAATCTGAACAGCGGCTCGTAAGGCTCCGGCCGGCGCAGCCGGCGCGGATCGGCCAGCATCCGGGCCAGCACGCCAGCGCACTGGCGCCGATTCAACAGGTTGGTAGTGGTGGTGTTGAAATCGCCGGCGATTACCGCCGGACCGTCGGACGGCAAGGCAGACAAAAATAGCGCCATCTGCTGTGCTCTTACTTCGGGGCCGACGCGATTTTCCAGATGGGCCAGGGCGATCGTGACCGCACGTCCTCCGAGGTTGATCTGGGCCGTTACGCCGCCGCGTTGTCCGATCCGGCGGGCTCCGGGCACCGTTCCGCGAAGGCGTTTTTTGGTCCAATCATAAGTCGTCGGCAGCGGCATAAGACGGACGTTTTCCAGCGGCGCCGCGGACAGGATCGCATTGCCAAAAAACGAGCTGCATTCGCGCTGCTCACGGATAAAGGCGAATTCCGGCGCGTAGGCGAAGCTCATTGATAGAAGATCGGCCAGGTCCGCCGCGCAATGGCGGGCGCGCGACCGGCGCAGACCCCAATCGACTTCGCTAAGGAGAATTGCGGTCGCGTTCCCCAGCGGCGGTTGTCGCAGGCAAGTGGCGACGGCTTCGGGATTCGCGCAGCCCAGCGCATTGAAGGCGACAACCTTAAAGGGCCCGTTCAGATGACGCCCTGGCCGGTTGACCACGATTGGTGCAAACGGGTCGGCGCCCTCCCCGGCTTTAAGTACGGCGGGAGCAGGTGCGTCCAGCAGGCTTATCCCCGAAGCAGGAGGCACCGCGACTCTCTCAGGCCTGAGGCGAGGGTAATTCAGGGTAGATTTTTGGCGAAATGGCGCGGGCTGAGGGCGAAACGCGGATCAGGGGTCGGGACGTGTAACCTCTCCCTCGCCCACTCCCAGGCCTAAAGCGAGAATAATTCGGGGCAGTTGTTGCGCGAAGTGTAAGTGGCCGTGGGCGAAATGTGTGCCTTGGATCGAAACGTGCAACCTCTCCCTCGCCCTCTCCCAGGATAAGGAGAGGGAGCAGACCGGGCCTCTGCGCCAATGTGTTAGTGCACTCAAGGCGCAAAATTATTTTCGCTTTAGGGCTAGGATAAGGAGAGGGGACAGAAAAAGCCTCTGCCCCAATGCGTTTGTGTGCTAGCACGTTAACTTATCCGCTTCGGGCTAGGCTTGGCGTTTGAGCTCCGCCTCGAGGCCGGCCAGTGACGTCTGGGGGGCCGAACAAGTGAAATCGCGGCATACGTAGCCGGTCAGCCGTCCGTCAACCTGGGCTTTGCCTTTAGCGGGATCCGGAATGAAACCGGTCTCATCCGCCCCCGGCTGCACCGCGAAAGACGCCCGATTAGGGATGTAAAGCAGGCCAATCCGCTCCCGCCATTCCTTGAACTCGGCGCTGCCGCGGTCGCCGACCATAACGATTTCCCGGGCCCCGCGATGGTAGAAATCGACCGCTTCGAGCATGCGCACGAAACCCATCGGCTGGCGCATCATCAGGGCGGCGAAAAGTTTGATCGCGCGTTGCGCCTCGTGCAGGTAGCGCTCCTCACCGGTGTAAGTATGCAAGCGCAGCAGGGCCATCACCGCCTCGCTGTTGCCCGAGGGAGTAGAGCCGTCAAACACCGGTTTGGGCCGCGTGATCAACTGTTCGTGATCCTCCGAGGTAAAGAAAAAGCCGCCGTTCTGACGGTCCAGGAAGCGCTCCAGAATCACGTCCGCCAGCATGCGGGCCTGGACGATATAGCGGGTGTCGAGCGAGGCTTCATAGAGGTCGAGCAGGGCGTTGGCCATGATCGCGTAGTCTTCGAGATAGGCGTTGAAGCGCGCCACGCCGTTCATGTAAGAGCGCCGCAGCGCGTGGCCATCCCAAAGCTGGTTCATCACGAAATCGGCGGCGCGCGTGGCAGCTTGCAGCAGCAGCGGTTCTCCCAGCGCGATGAATCCTTCGGCCAGCGCGCCGATCATCAAACCGTTCCAGGCCGCGAGCATCTTCTCGTCGCGCGCGGGCTTGATGCGCCGTTCGCGCACCGCAAACAGCCGGCGCTTGATTTCCGCAATCCGCTGCTCCATCTCCTGCGGCGAAAGGTGGAAGAGCGCCGCCGCATCGTGGACGTCGATAGTGCGCCGCAGGATGTTCTTGCCTTCGAAGTTGCCGGTCTCGGTCACGTCGAAGTAGCGCTCGGCGATCGGCGCCAGATCGGGCCCCACAACCGCGCGGACCTCGCGCACGGTCCAGATGAAAAACTTGCCCTCCTCACCCTCGCTGTCGGCGTCCTGAGTCGAGTAGAAGCCGCCCTGTGGGCTGGTCATCTCGCGCATCACGTAGTCGAAGATCTCGCGGGCCACCTGCATGAACTCCTGGCGGTCCAGCGCCCGCGCCGCGTCAAGATAAAGCCGCGACAGCAAAGCGTTGTCGTAAAGCATCTTCTCGAAATGCGGCACCAGCCATTGTTGATCGACGCTGTAGCGATGAAAGCCGCCGCCGAGTTGATCGTAAATGCCGCCCTTGGCCATGTGGGTCAGGGTGCGATCGACAATCTCCGCGTAAGCCGGGTCCGCGGCGATATCCAGCGCGCGCAGCAGCAGGGAGAAGGCGAAGGAGTTGGGAAACTTGGGCGCCTCGCCCAGTCCGCCGTAGGTGCGATCGTAATGGCGTGTCAGGGCGGCCGCCGCTTCCGCCACGACGGTGCGGGGCAAGTCGCCCTCCGGTGCGGAGTAATCGCTCATCGCGGAGACCGCTTCGGTGATTTTTTCCACGTTGTGGGCCACATCCTGGGCGCGCTCGCGATAAGCCTGTGCCACGCTGACCAGGACGCGTTTGAAGGCCGGCAGCCCATGCCGGTCCTGCGGAGGGAAATAGGTGCCGCCGAAAAACGGACCGCCGCCGGGAGTGAGAAACATCGTAAGCGGCCAGCCGCCGCGTCCGGCAAAAGCCTGGACCGCGTCCATATAGATCTGGTCGAGGTCGGGACGCTCCTCGCGATCGACCTTAATCGACACAAACAACTCGTTCATTACCCGCGCGGTTTCCGGATCCTCGAACGATTCCCGTTCCATCACGTGGCACCAATGACAGGCCGAGTAACCGATCGACAGCAGGATCGGCTTGTTTTCGGCCTTGGCGCGCGCCAGCGCCTCCTCACCCCACGGATACCAGTCCACCGGATTGTACGCGTGCTGGCGCAGATAGGGGCTCTGCTCATTGATGAGACGATTGGGCTTGCGGTCGGGTCCGCTGGATTCGGGATTGCTCATCGATGCCTCTGAAGCGGGATTTGCCAGCCGGGCCGTCTTACGGCTCGACCGAGTTTGGTTCCTCTTTGAGCGTACCACGCACCAATCTCCGTCGCTATCGGCGCTAGCGCTGGCGTCTTGATTGCAAGCACAGTAGATAAGTCAAAAATGAACCCTTGGGAGAGGCCTCTATGAGCACGGGGAAAAAGCTGACTCAGCAGGAAATCAATGGGCTTTTCGATCGCATCGGCAATTGGGGCCGATGGGGCAAGGATGACCAGCGCGGCACGTTGAACTATATCACCGATGCCAAGCGCGCCGCCGCCGCCCGGCTGGTGAAAACCGGCGAGGCGATATCGCTGGGACTGCCGCTGGCGACGGTTCCCGCCTCCGACAATCCGACCCCGGTCATCCACCTGATGATCCAGTCCGGTCACGATGCCCACCTGCTCCCCGCACCCCCGCCCTTTACGGCGGATTACCTGGGTATCAACACCCACGGGTACGCCAACACCCATCTCGACGCGCTCTGCCACCTGATCTGGAACGGCAAGCTGTACAACGGCTTTGACGCCGCGGAAGTAGGGTCCACGGGCGCACTCAAGCTGGCGGTCGACGTCACCCGCAACGGCGTGATCAGCCGCGGAGTGCTGCTGGATATCCCGAAGTTACGCGACGTTCCATGGCTCGAAAACGGCGCGCACATCTATCCCGAAGAATTGGACGTCGCCGCGCGCGAGCATGGGGTGACGGTCGAGGAAGGCGATGTCCTGATGGTGCGGACCGGCCGCGCGCGCCAGCGCAAGACTCGGGGAGCCTGGAGCCCGGAAGAGGGAATGGCCGGCCTGGACGCCGCCTGTCTGCCCTGGCTGCATGATCACAAAGTGGCCGTGCTCGGGTCCGACGGCGTAAGCGACGCAATGCCCTACGGCTATGAAGAACCGTGGGTCTCGATCCACAGCTGCGCGATCGCGATGATGGGCGTGCATCTGATTGACAACATGGACCTCGATACCCTGGCTGAAAGAGCCAAGGCGCTGGGCCGCTACGAATTCCAATTCGTGATGGCGCCGCTGATCGTGGTCCGCGGCACCGCCTCGCCGGTCAATCCGATCGCGGTGTTTTAGCCGCAACGCAAAGATAGTTTCAGGTCCCCCGAGCACAAACGCGTTGGGGCAGTGGTCCTTTTCTGTTCCTCTTCTTAACCTGGAATTGCGAATCGTTGAGGCGTTCAATTGCGTCAGCCGCTTCAGCGGATTATCGCCGAGGGTCTGGAAGGGTGGCTGCGCGTATGGCAAATTGGGCACGCTGCGAACTGGAGTGAGACTCAATCGAATCGTATTCGGACAACGGTGCGTGGACGCGCGCTCGACGCCTTTTGCTAACCGCGGCGGCCCATCTGGGGCTGGTTTTGTTTGGCGTACTACTGGCATTGGCGACGCTCGAGATCGGATTGCGTCTGTTGGGTCTGGAAGGCTCCGGTTTATACACCTACGATCGCAACACCGGATGGACCTTGCGGCCAAACGCTTCCCGATTGCAGGACCAGGAAGGCCGGGCCTTTGTACAGGTGAGCAGCGCCGGCTTGCGCGACCGCGAGCATTCCTATCGCAAGCCGCCGAACACCTTCCGGATCGCGATGCTGGGCGATTCCTTTACCGAGGCCAAACACGTCTCCCTTGACCACACGTTCTGTGCGGTTATCGAACGCCGCCTCGCGAGCTGTCCCGCGCTGGCCGGCAAAACCGTGGAAACGCTCAACTTTGGCTGCGACAGTTACGGTACCGCACAGGAGTTGATGACCCTGCGCCACCGGGTGTGGCAGTTCTCCCCCGACATGGTCGTAATTGCAGTTTGCACGGGCAATGATATTCGCAATGACTCGATCGATCTGGAACGGAACCAATGCCAGCCGTTTTTCACCTATCGTGACGGCAAGTTGGTGCTGTCGGGACCCTTCGAGGAATCCCCCTGGTTCCGCTTTCAGTGCATGATGCGTTATGAGTCGCGGGGTTCGGCGGCCCTCAACGTGCTGGGCCAGTTGCACAGCGACATCCGGGCCAGCCTGCGGGCGCATCGGCAACTGGTCCAGTTGCCTCCCAACACCGCATTCGAACCTGGCCTCGACAATTGGATCTACCAGCCGCCTGCCACCGCGGTGCAGCGCGAGGCCTGGAAAGTCGCGGAGGGCGAGCTTGAGCTGGTCCATCAGGAGACCGCGGCGCACGGCGCGCAATTGCTGGTGGTCACGCTCAGTAACGGTATCCAGGTCAATCCCGATCCCGCGCTCCGGCGTGCCTACATGGAGCAGATGGGAGTGGACAACCTGTTTTATCCTGACCTCAGGATCAAGGCGCTGGGCGAGCGTCGCGGCTTCGCGGTGTTGAATCTGGCGCCGCCCTTTCAGGCTTATGCCGAGAGCCATCATGTGTTCCTGCACGGATTCAGCAACACCCGGATGGGGTCCGGCCACTGGAACGAGAATGGCCATCGCTACGCGGGGGAACTGATCGCCGGGCGCCTGTGCGAATTGCTGGCACGACCCGGGCGGCCGCCGGGTCCACCGGCCAGTGCGCATCGGGAAGCGCCACCGACGCCCTGACGCGGCGCATTTCCTGCCGGAACCCTTAGGCGGGAAAAATCTCGAATTTCGATTTTGCGGTTTTCTGGTCTTTTATTCAGGATTCGCCAACCTACAGCTATAACTTGGCGCCGTTTGCCGTCTGTCATAATGAGCGACTAACATGGGCGGATGGGAAGGAGCGCAGATGCACAGCAAATCGCCAAAGATGCGGAAGATTGAAAGGTTGCGGCGATGCCGGTGAACGTCACGATACTGGGAGCGGGCGACGCTTTCGCCAGCAAGGGCCGGTTCCAGGCCGGCTACGTTATCAGCGCGGGCGGGACGCAGATTCTGATGGATGCGGGCCCGACGCTGCTGGCGTCGATGAAGCGCGTGGGAATCGCGCCCGGCGATATCGACGTGGTGCTGGTGAGCCACCTTCATGGCGATCACTTTTGCGGCCTGCCGTTTTTGATCCTGGAGTACATGTATGAAACTCCGCTGCGCCACCGGCTGACTCTGGCCGGGCCACCCCACCTGGAGGAGCGAATCTGGGAGCTGTCCCGGACCATGTATCCAGAGAGCGATTTCTCGGAGATTGCGCGTCAATTCGACTTCGTCGAACTGGAGCCGGGGCGAACTCAGAGCGTGGCCGGACTGCCGATTCGAAGCATCAGGACGCCGCACACCGTCAAAGATATCTCGCTGGCCTTCAGGGTGGAGGTGGGCGGCAAGGCGATTGTCTTTTCCGGGGATACCGGATGGACCGACCAGCTCATCGATCTGAGCGCCAATACGGACCTGTTTCTGTGCGAGTGTACATACTTCGACCAGCCGGGGCTGGACTTCCATATCAGTTATGCGCAATTCATCACCCAACGCCATCGTTTCAACACGCGCCGCCTGGTGCTTACCCATCTCGGACGCGAGGTGCTTGAGCGCGAGTCGGAGGTCGGTCTCGAAATGGCCACCGACGGGATGGTGATCGCAGTCTAGCGGACGGGAGGCGGATGGAAATGTCCGACCCATATTACAAAAGTCATTGGATCGACATCGAACCGGATCGGCACGCGGTTTATGACGACCTGTTGAAGTTCCATCCGGCGATGGGCCGGTTGCTCGAACCGCTGCAACTTCAACCCGGCCTGAAGGTGCTCGATGTTGGCTCGGGGCCCGGCCACACTACGATGGCGATCGCGCAGCGCGTGCTGCCGGGCGGCCACGCAACCGGTGCCGACATCAACGCCGAATTCGTCGAGCGCGCTGGCAAGCGCGCGGCGGCTGCCGGCCTGGCATCTGCAATCGACTATCGGCACTGCGAATTCCCGCCCCTGCCATTTGCCGACGGCAGCTTCGATCGGGTGTGGTGCAAGAACGTGCTCGAATACGTGGACGATGCCGCTGCCACGGTGGCGGAGATGGCGCGCGTGACCGCGCCGGGCGGGATGGTGGTCGCGGTGGACAGCGACTGGGAGATGATGGCGGTGGAATTGGGGGAAGAAACCCGTGAACGCACGGAGTCCATCCTGAATGCGGCCAAAGCGATCGCGATAAACGAAGGGCGAATCGGGCGTCGGCTATTCCATCTGTTTTTGGCCGCCGGACTCCACGAGGTGGAAGTCAAAGTGTTCGCGAATCCCGACCGCAAAGGACTGATGGCCGGGATGCTGCGTAACAGCATCGCGCGCTATGCGCGCGATTCGGGCAAGGTTTCCGCCGCAGCGGTCGAAGGGTGGTTAGCGGACCTCGAGCGGGCGCTCCAAAGCGGCCGCTATTTGTTTTTGCTGCCGCAGTTCCTGGTGTCCGGCCGCAAGGCCGCAGCCCACGGCTGAGGGGTCCGCTTATCGATCCGACCGCGGCACGGAGTCTAATCATGCGCGAGATTGTTGTCCTGCAGCATCATGACTGTGAGACGCTCGGGACGATTGCCGGTTTGGGCCGAATAGGCAAGCGGGACTGCGCCATGCGCGCGGATGGCTCAGTTACACGGTAAGCCATCCGGTTTCGCCTGCCGCTCTTTTGTAACCCGCGATCCCAACGCCGCGCGTGGAACTTCAGACGGTGATCTTCTCGCCGTTGAATGTGGTAAACGTAAACCCGTGGTAGTCCTCATTGTAAAGGTGGGCCTGGTCGCGCAGCAGACTGATTGCGACCTGCTCACCCAGGAGCATTCCCTGCATAGCGTCCTGCCGCCAGTGGATTCCGGCGAATTTCCGGGCGAAAGCCACGTTTGACGCCAGCTTGTTGAGCTCCCCGCCGACCGTCATCTGTCCGGCGTCCGGACCGGTGTAAGCCGTCACACCAATTCCGTCGGGCGTCGCGACCACGGGCGTACCGATATCCACAATCCGGACGTTTTCATTGAAGAACCATTTCAGAATCGTCACCGCCGCACCTGCCGCGGTCGCGTGTCCCGACGGATATGACGGATGCTGCGGACATCCTTCCGGATAAGACTGTGGGATAAGATAATGCCCGGTGCGGTCGAAGGTAGTCCCAACCGCATTGGATAACAGCACGCTGGGATGAAGCGGGTAATCCCTGGAGCCGGATTTGGTGAAGTGGATTAGCCCGCCAAATTCCTCAGGACGCAGTACACGATGCACGAACCATTTCTGGAACCACGCGTTCTTTATGGCGCGCGCCACCGCTTCGGCCACCAGCACCTGAATCATCGGAAAGCCGAAAGTGATAAACCCCGATTCCGATCTCAGGCTTGCATACGGATTGCCCGCGTTAAGCGGAGCATGCAAACCCGCCAGCATCAGCGCCGCGTTCAGATATTCCTGATAGAGCACGTCATTGTGAACGTATTCCGCCAGGTCACGTCCGTTGCGCGGGTATCGCAGTTGGGGGTCGGGATGCGGGCTGGCAAACGGCGTCTGACCGTTTTGAGCCTTCAGCCAGGACGTCGCACCGGTCAGGTAATCGGAACCACCTTCGCGCAAGGAAAGAGTGGTCATATATCCTGACACCGGGATTGCGCCGACGGTGAACTGCTGCAGAAAGAACTGGGAAACGTAAGGGCCGACCGCATCTGCCGGAGTGAATCCGCGAAACAGGGTCTGCGCGGTCACCTTGCCCCTGTGATCGCGAGGACCCTGAAAGGCGGGGAGGCTGCCCAGTTCAGCGGCCGCATCCAGCGCCGTCGGATCCGAGCCATAGTCCGCGAACGGCACATCGCGGGCCAGCGCCTGCCAATAGACCTCAATCGCCTGAGCCGCAATGCCGGGGCTGGACAAGGTATCGAAAGGCGGAATGGAGTGTTGGGAGACGTCGAGAGTCTCGAGGTCGAAGCACAGCCCGGCCTGCGGATCGACCAGCGGCACGCTGCCACCCATCGTGAGATGGTCAAAGTCGGCGGACTTTCCGGTCTCCACCGCAGCCTGATAAGCCGAATACGCGGCCGCATCAACCTCCCCGAATTGGTTGTGCGGGAAGCCCTTGGTGTAGTTCGCGATTCCGTTCTGGTATCGCGTCTCGTCGCTGTTATTGTTGTGCGGCGGCACCCGAACCTTGTGGTCCATTACCGCCGCATCGACGCGCTTGCGGAACGCCTCGTGGGGGCGCGCATCGACGTTCAATAGCGGGCTGCCGGACGCCACCTGGACCCGCACCAGCCCGGTGGCCAATGGAACCGCTCCGGCCAAAGCCGCCGTCCCAAATCCCTTAAGGAAAGCGCGCCGGCTGGAAACCTGTCGCCGTGCGCTCCCGCCGGTTGGTGAACCAACCTCCAGGTTCTGACTTGAATTGGCGATTTTTCCTCTAAGGCGTCGAATCATAGGCCACCCTCGCTAAAATCCATCAGATTCGACCAATACCTATATCAAGAAGCCTGGCCCTGCAAGTTTATCATCCCGGCGGTGATGTGGGGCGGAGGATTCCCGGCGAAAACGCGCTCCGCACTCTTGCGGATCAGATGCGCAGCGGAAATGCCCTGCGGGGGTTCCCTGGAGCGGCCATCAACCGGGCTCGAATTCGAGAAAATTCTGGTAGGGAAGTAACTGAAACTCCGCCACCAGGCGGAAGCCCGCGTCCCGGAACTCTGCAATCGGCCAGTCCGCGGGCCAATCCTCTCGCGATTCTATTCCTGCCTCTCGGCGGATGTTGATTAATTGGCGCTCTCACGTTGAATTCGAAGGGAGAAAATTATGAAAACATTTTGAACAAGCTGTTGCAGGCGCACGCTGATCGAGCAACTCGCTGAGGCTCCGAACCTTTCGTCCGGACTTTCTGTATTTTTGTGCGAGTAGATATCCATGAGCTTAATCGCGCGCTTGACCTCTTGACACATCGTCGTAGGAAAAAGGCGCTCGCAGCGCAGGCGCCGACGTGTGCCGGCCGCCTACGCCGATGAGACGCCTACGGGACCGCTCGCGCACGTTGCATGATTCGCAGTTTCCATCCTTTGAGCACCGCTTCGCCGCTTTCGCTTTTCGCGTCGTCCAGATTCAGATGACTGGTTATATAGTATAGGCGCTTGATATCGTCCTGACGCGCTGTTCCCTGCGTCGCGTCGTGAAAGCGGTCCTGCAAATAAAACGGCGGGATCGACTGATAATACAGGGTGACCTGGACATGGTCGGCGCGGCTCAGTGTGTCAGGATCTGAAGGAATCCGGTACTCGATTGTATCGGCGCCAGTGAGTTTGGGATCCGTATAGTAAGGATCCGCGGCCTCCTCCGCGGTAAGTTTCGCGAGGTCGCGGATATATTGCGATGAAGACCGGGCGAAGAGTTGAGGGTCGAATCCCTTGGGCCGGATGCGGTTGTCCTTCACGACGTTGACCCGCTTGAGAAAACTCGTGGTCAGAGCTTCGTCCGAATCCCTGATCAATTCCTGGTAAATTTGGACTTCACTGCTCGAATCGATGACCTGATAATGCGGCTGGATTGGGGCGTTGGGAAAGTTTACCGGCTGTTCGCTTTCCAGCACGTTGTCGGTTAAGCCGTCGAGCAGGAACCCCAATTCATTCGTCCGCCCCGACGCCCACAGCGCGTTGCCCTGCTTGTCGAGGATGAGGAAAGAGCGGAACTGCGGACCAGGGTGCCCGCTGTCGCTGTTGAGCCATTCCAGGTGCGTCGATTGCTCGTAGCCATGAGACGACCTGAGTTATCGAAAACCGGAAGCAAGATATCCTGCGACCTCGACACGCACGACCGAGGTTGCCGCAATTTGTGCAAGGCGGCGGAATGCGGAATGCAGGCAGTCCTGGACAAATCCAAAAAAGCGAGGGAGGAAGTGACCGTCTGGCTCAAGCAACGCTGCGGTTCGTAATCGCGTTGGAGAGCGGGCGCCGAAGCCGGAACAGGGTCAACGGAAAACGAGGAAAATCCGGGAGTAGATATTCACATCAGTCGCGATCAACGAATAAAGTAACCGACCACGTGCCATTTGCCGTCTTTGTCGAGCATCGTGGTAACGATTTCGATCGCCGATTTCTTATGCGCGAACGAGGTGTCGTACAGGATAACTACGTACTGGCCGTCAGGAACGCCTGGGAGAGTGGTTCCGTATTGCGCCGTCTTCATTCGCCGCGAGTCCAGCTTGCCCAGCGGCTTGCGGGCCGCACCGGCCTTTTCGCTCCACTTGGCTTGGCTGACACGATCTTTGAAGAGGCTGCCGGCCTGCTGATAACTGGACGCGTAATCGCCGGCATCGACCAGTTTCAGCCACACATCGCCGGCCTGAGTTGCCTGATCGACGGCCGCTTGGTCCGCGATAACGACGCGCACGCCGCCCAGACAAATGATCGCGGTGATGACGATCGCGCCAATCAGGATTTTTCGCATAGGATGCTCCAATCGCACCGCGGATCGTGTGATTGAATCCGAGGCTTTTCGTGACTATTTCCTGGAATTCCGCACTCTTTGGGGTTCAAATTTCTCGTCTACCACCTGCTCAAAGGTCCACAACTGCTGCTCCGGGATCGCACTCTCGTCGAGGTCGAGCTTATCAATCGCTACTTTTCGCCAATAACGCCAGGCCCAAGAATAGGAATCCCGATGGTAAAGCGTGGGCTGGGAAATGTTGTCGGTTCGTTTCTTCGGCAGAGCCATGGCCTCACGACCTTGTAGCCAGTTGTACCATATTAGCCACCCGGTTTCCGCGCCTCCGGCTCATCACGCTTGTGCTGCGCGATACACTCGATCAACTGCGCGCCCAAATCGGCAAGCTTGCGCTCGCCCATGCCCCTGATGCTTCGGAGCTCCTCCGCAGTCACGGGTCTGACGCTGGCGAGTTCGCGCAGCGTCGAGTCATGCAGAATGACGAAGGCGGCGACGCCGCGCGCCGCGGCGATTTCGCGGCGCAGCGCGCGCAGGCGGTCATAGAGCCCCTCGTCAACCTCGCGCCAGCTCGCTACTTCGAGCCGGGTCCGGGTCGCCTTCGGCTTGCTGGCCTGCAGCAGTTGGACCGGGCGCTGGCCGCGCAGGACTTCCCATGAGATCGGGTTCAGCTTCAGCACCGGACGATCGCCTGCCGTGCGCTCCAGAACCCCGGCGTCAACCAGCTGATAGATCGCATTGGTCACGGTTTTGCGCGGGGTGTCCTTGAGGAGCCCGTAGGTGGAAAGCTGCTCGTGGCGCCAGCGCCGCACCCGTTCGTTGTCGGCGCCGGCCAACACGTCGACCACGTGCTCGATTCCGAAGCGTTGTTCGACCCGCGCCACGCACGAAAGCACCTTCTGCGCCAGCGTGGTGGCGTCGGCCACGCCTTCGACCTCGCCCAGGCAAAAATCGCAGGCCCCGCAACTCGACGCCTGGTAGGTTTCTCCGAAGTAGCCCGAGAGCGTGGCATGGCGGCATCGAAGAGTGGTGGCGAAGCGACGTATCTGATCGAGCAGTTGCTTGCCGCTCTCGACCACTTCCGCGGCAGCCTGCGTCTCTTCGGCGCTGCGCTCCATCAGGCTGTGCCAGCGCAATACGTCGGCGGCCGAGTAGAAGAGCACGCATTCCGCGGGCAGCCCGTCACGGCCGGCGCGGCCGGTCTCCTGCTGATAATGTTCGACTGATTTGGGCAGTGCCGCATGGACCACGCAGCGGACGTCGCTGCGGTCGATTCCCATGCCGAAGGCGACGGTGGCTACAACCACGTCGATCTCCTCGGCGGCGAAGCGATCTTGCGTGCGCCGGCGATCCTCGGGCTGCATTCCGGCGTGATAATGAGCCGCCCGGATGCCGCCGGCGTCCAGGTACCGCGCCATTTGCTCGGTTTCTTTTCGGCTGATGCAGTAAACGATCGCCGCCTGGCCCGCATGCCGGCGCAGCACGTCCGGCAACCTGCGCATTGACGTCCAGCTTTGGGATCACGCGGTAGAGAAGATTGGGGCGATCGAAGGAGCCGACCAGCACCGTGGGATCGTCGAGCCCCAATTGCTCGATTATATCGCGGCGTACGCGCTCGGTGGCGGTCGCGGTATAGGCGTGAAGGCTGGCGTTGCGGAAACGCGTCTTGAGTTGCGCCAACTGCCGGTATTCCAGCCGGAAGTCATGGCCCCACTGACTGATGCAATGCGCTTCGTCAATCGCGAACGCGCGGACGCTCAGACGCGCGGCCAGCTCGAGAAAACGCGGCGTCAGCAACCGTTCCGGTGCGACGAATATAAGATGATGACGGCCGGCGGCGATCTCGCGCTCGGCATCGCGAAGCTCGGCGAAGTCCATCCCGCTATGCAGGGCGACGGCGGGATAGCCGCAGGCGCGCAACGCATCGACCTGATCCTTCATCAGCGCGATGAGCGGCGACACCACTATATCGGTGCGTCCGGCCACCGCCGGCGGCGTCTGGTAGCAGAGCGACTTACCGCCTCCGGTCGGCATCACCACCAGCGAGTCGCGGTACTCAAGACCGGCGAGGATCGCCTCTGCCTGAAGCGGCCGTAGCGTCTCAAAGCCCCAGAAGCGGCGTATAGTGGCGAGGATCGGGTCAGTCGAATCTTGCGTCACGTTCACCATCGCACTCGCCGAGCTATCGGGCGCAGCGGGCTCAAATCTTCAGGACCGACCTGAAACGCACCTTGCCGGAAAGCATGTGGTCGTAAGCGTCGGCCGCTCGTTCCAGCGCAAAGACCTCAATCATCGGCCGCACGCCGTGTCCTGGCAGCGAATCTGAGCGCGTCCTCCGAATCTTTCGAAACCCCCGACGGCCAGCCCATGATCGACTTGCGCGCGCCGATCAGCTGCAAGGATGAAACCGCAAACGGATCCGCGCTCGCTCCCACGATGACCAGTTTGCCGTCAACTGCGAGGCCGTCGACGAGGCTGCCAATGGCCTTATTATCCGGCGCGGTCGCCAGGATCACGCGGGCGCCTCCCAGGCTCAGCAACTCCTTTGCGATATCCTGGGTGGCGCTGTCGAGGTAGGTTCGCGCACCCAGCTTCAGCGCGAGTTCCTTCTTGTCGGTGCCTCTCCCGATAGCGACGGTCTCGAAACCGGATTTGCTGGCGAATTGGACTCCCAGATGCCCGAGCCCGCCGATGCCCTGCACCGCGACCACATCCCCGGCGCGAGCGCCGCTATGTCGCAGTGCATTGAACGTGGTAATCCCGGCACACATGATCGGGGCCGCCTCCTCCGGGGTCAGTTCGGCGGGAATACGGGCCAGCGCTTCCACCGGCGCCGACATGAATTCAGCATAGCCGCCGTCATAGCTGATTCCAGGAATCCGCAGCTTCTCGCAGCTGATGAAATCGCCGCGGCGACACGATTCGCATTGTCCGCAATGGCCGCCGTGCCATCCAACTCCGACTCGATCGCCGACTTTCCAGGCCCCCGCGCCTCCTGCGACCGCGTCGATTACGCCGGCGACCTCATGCCCCGGCGCGCGCGGATAGACGATTCCCGGGAAGGCGCCTTCCTTGGTGAAGAGGTCGCTATGACAGACCCCGCAAGCCTGAACCTTGATTCTGACCGAGCCGGGTTCAGGTTCGCGGATTTGCTCTTCCATCAATTCGAACTTTCCACCGGCGCGACTGACACGGACGATTTTCATAGATTTCACCAAGATGTGTGGAATTATGAACCCTTACCTAAGCGTTCCATCAACGCATCCGCGTTGCAAACACAAATCTTCCGGCGTCGAGCCTAAGCGCGATCGCCTCACCGCCGTCGCGTTCGATTTGAGCCACAGTTTCGAATCTCCCCGCAGGACGGAATTTGTTCCAATGGCGCCAAAGCCCATGTTCCAGATTAATTGCGGAGTGTCCCAAAAAGCTGTCGCCGCCGTCCAGCTTCCGCCAGCCGCCGCTTCGCGCGATATATTGGGGAACGGGAGCCGCGGCTCCGCCATTACGCCCGGGATCGAGGTGAATATGAGCGCGACATTTCTATTCGAAAAAGAGGGGCCGATCACGACGCTGACTTTCAATCAGCCCGAGCACCGCAATTTCATGAACCATGAAGTCATGCGCGAAATGGAAGAGCTGATCCGCAGGGTGCGTGACGACCGCGAAACCCGCGTCCTGATCGCGACCGGCACCGGTCCAGTCTTCTCCGCCGGCGCCGATCTCTCGGTGCCCAAGAGCGTGACCGACCCCAAGGAACGGGTGCGCATCGTCCTGGAACGCAATAAAGGCCTGGCGCGGGTGATCGGACGCGTCTTCGACCTCATTACGCGTCTGGACTGCATGACGGTCGCGGCAGTCAACGGTCACGCGGTTGGCGGCGGTTGGGCAATCGTGGCGGCGTTCGACTTCGTGTTGGCGGTGGAAGAGGCCGAATTCTGGGTGCCCGAGGTGGACCTGAATCAATCGTACATCGGCGGTCCCGCTCACGTGATGGCGGCGCGTATGGGACCTTGGCGGGCGAAAGAAGCGATGATTCTGTGCCGGCATTACACGGCCCGCGAACTGTTCGGCATTGGGATGGTCAACCAGGTGGTCAAGGCGGTTGAGCTGCGCGAACAGGCGCGCGAACTGGCGCGGGTGCTAGCGCGGAAAAATCCCAAGGCTGCGACCGCCACCAAGCATTTCGTGGACGGCGCCTTTATCGGCCCGCGGTGGTACTGAATCCCACTGCGCCGCGAATCGGACGCTAGAATCCGCGCGAGCGCGCATTTTTTTAAAGAACAGCGGCGCAAATTGATGACTTTTGGCCGCTCTTGCGGTTGTGATAAGGTTGGTCTCCAGTATCTGTGTGACGCATGGCTGATAACTCTCGAATACTGGTGGTGGAAGACGACCCCACTACGCTTCAGGCCTGGTGCGGAATGATCCGCACGTGGGGATTCGATGTCTCCGGCGCGATCGACGGTGAGGACGCTCTGGGTCGATTGCCCGCCTATGATCCGCACGTGCTGATCTCGGACCTCAAAATGCCGCGGCGTGACGGAATCAGCTTGCTCAAGGAGATGCGTCGGCTCGGGGTCAGAATCCCCACGCTGATCATCTCCGGAGAGGGCGATATTCCCGAAGCGGTCGCCGCGATCAAGCTGGGCGCGCGCGATTACGTTCGCAAACCGATCGATCCGCCCCATCTGCGCGCGTTGCTTAACTCGCTGGCTCAAGAGCGCCCCGGTCCCGGTGAGGACCGCGTATCGGGCATCCGTCCGCGAACCGGTGAGGACCCTCCGGTACTAATCGGCAAATCCCGGGCGCTGCGCGAGACCCTTTCCTTTATTGAGAAAGTTGCGCCCTCCACCTCCTCGGTGCTGATCGCCGGCGAAAGCGGGACCGGCAAGGAGGTCGCCGCGGCGCTGATTCACAGCCTTTCGGCCCGGCGCGCCGGACCCTACGTCGCCGTGAATTGCGCGGCTATCCCTGAAACCCTGATGGAAGCCGAGCTGTTCGGGCACGAACGCGGCTCCTTCACCGGCGCGGACCGGCGCTACGAAGGGTGCTTCGAGCGCGCCAACGGCGGAACCCTGTTGTTGGACGAAATCACCGAGATGAGACCCGAGCTGCAGGCCAAGCTGTTGCGTGTGCTGGAAGACCGCCGGCTGCGCCGCCTTGGCAGCAGCAGCGAAATCCCCCTGGATGTAAGGGTGTTGGCGACCACCAATCGCAATCCGCAGCGGGCGCTGCGCGAAGGGCGGCTGCGCGGTGACCTGTATTACCGCCTGAGCGTGTTCTCGATCGAACTGGCGCCGCTGCGTCAGCGGCCCGAGGACGTGGCTCCGCTAGTTGACCACTTCATCTCGATCATAGGCCCTCAGTACCCACACATCAGGGGTGCAGACAGCGCTTTTGAACAAGCGCTGAAGGCTTATTCGTGGCCCGGAAATGCGCGGCAGTTACGCAACGTGATTGAACGGGCGTTGGTGGTAAGCTCGGGACCACTTCTGACCGTGGCTGATTTGCCACGTGAATTGCGGCCCACCAAGCCCGGTCCGGCGGTCATGGAAGTGACCATCGGAGGCTGCTCGTTGCAGGACATGGAACGGGAGATGATCACCCGCACCATCGAGTTCGTGGGAGGCAACAAGACCAAGGCCGCGGAAATGTTGGGAATCAGCCTGCGTACGCTCTACAACCGCCTGGAACGCCTTGAAGCGGACAAGGAGCGGCACGGGCCTGCCTGAGAATGGCACGGCGCTGCAAAGCTGCCGCACATGGGCCTTCGCGCAAAACTGGCGGGCGCGTTTGTTGTCGTACTGGCGGGAGCAATTCTCGCCGCATCCTTTGTCAACATCAGTTGGGCGCTGGACGAGATGGCCGATGAGGTCATTGACTCGGGCAATGTGGTAGCGTCCGAGACCTTTGAACAGGTGCGCACCGTGCTGGCGCATACTCGTGACGATCCGGCCAACGCGTTACGGACCAACCCCAATCTGCTGGCGTCCATCGAGTCGGTGCAGGCCTTTGCCAAGGGCATCGTCTTTATCGACATTGACGGCGTCAAGGGTGACGCCATCATCGATGAACGCCCGACTGACGGCGCGGCCAGCGCGCCCTCCATCGATGCGCTGCGCGAGACCACGCATTCGCATCTCCCATTTCCACTCCTTCACGCGCTATGGCATGAGCACAACTACGTGTTGGCACGTCCGATCCTGATCAACAACCAACCCTTCGCGGTGATCCGCGTCGGGGTCAGCACCGCGCTGATCGCTGACGAAGTTCATCAACTGGTTTGGGCGACGCTGGTGGTAGGGCTGGGGATTATTCTAATCGCCGCCGCCGCCGGCACCGCGATTGGCGGCTTGCTCTCCAGGTCCGTGGCCGCGATCACCAGCGAAGTCGAACAGCTTGGCGGGGACGGCGATGAGATGAAGATGAGCGTCGGCCGGCGCGACGAACTGGGTAATCTGGCGGAGAAGTTTAACCGTCTTTCGCGCCACGTCCTCAGTGAACGCAAGCGCTGGGAAAACGAGCAAGGCGGACCGTTCAAGGCGTTGCGCACGATGACCGACGCGATCATCCTGCTTGACGCCGACGGCGCTATCCTGTTCGCCAACGCCGACGCCCAGGCGCGTTTGCCGCTGGGGTCCTCTACCGCCGGCGGCCGGCTGCTGCGCGGCACACTAGGCCGCGCCCATCCGCTGGTTCGAATGGTCGAGGCCGCCCTGGCCACCGGCACCGAAGCTCATGACGTCGCTATCGAACTGAAGGACAGGACCCAGCGGCTGGGTCAGTGCCTGGTCTCGATTTTCCCCCTTTCCCGCGGACGCGAGGCGGTGGGCCTATTGGTTACGTTGCGCGACCTGCAGCCGGTCGCCGAACTGGAGACGGTGGTCGAATATTCCCGCCATCTGGCGCGCCTGGGCGGTTTGATCTCCGGAGTCGCACACCAGATTCGCAAGCCGCTCAATGTACTCGCAATCCGGCTGGAGTGGATGCGTCAGGACGCCGAGCAGGGCGGCCCGCTCGGTCCCCATATCGACAGCATTCGCTACGAGATCGACCGTCTCGACCGCGTGGTCGATGGGCTATTGCGATTCATGCGGCCCGAACATCTGGAACTGGCTAAAGTGTCGGTCGCGGATCTGTTGACCGAGGCGGGCGGGCAGGTAACCTCATCAACCATCTGGGTCGAATATGCGATCGATGAATCCCTCCCGGAACTTAACGTGGACCGGTCACTGCTTGCCGAAGCATTCAGAAACATCTTCCAGAATGCCGCCGAGTCGATGCCCGGTGGCGGTCGGATCACGGTGAGAGCCGTTTCCCGCACCGACGGCTTCATCGAGGTGTCGATCGCCGATCAGGGGCGCGGCATCGAAGCGCAACAAGTCGCGCGAATTTTCGACCTGTACTTCACCACCAAACCCGGCGGCACCGGGCTCGGGCTGTCGTTGGCGCTCCGGGCGGTCGACTTGCATCACGGCACTATCGAGGTCGTCTCCCACAACGAAGCAGGGACCACCGTCCGCGTCCGTCTGCCAGCCGCACAGTTTCCGGCCAACCCGGTCCTTAACCCGCCGCCAGACAACAACCGCCTGTGAAGCCCATACGGATTGAAGCGATTGCAGTTTTGGCGTTGATGTTCGCGATTGCGGGATGCGAATATCTGCCTTTCATGACCACCAAGCCGCCGCCAAAGGTGAAAGTCTCAGCACCGACGCCCACGCCTTCAGCGACCCCGACGCCCTCTGCGACGCCAACTCCGGAGGTGAAAAGACCGCGGCATCACAAGCATCACACGCCGACTCCGACGCCAGCCACCGCGCCCACTCCGATGGCAGAATCGAGTCCGGCGACGGTAATCACAACAGGCGAATTCGTTCAGCGTCGAAGTGAGATTGAACGAACCTTAGCGAAGGTGGAAGGCAATCTGTCGGCAATCAAGCGCAGCGCTCTGAATTCTCAGGACGCCGCCGATTATGACCGGATTAAAGCGTTTATCGCCGCGGCCCGTTCGGCCTTGAAGGAACAGGATGATTTGCGGGCCCACAGCCTGGCCGAAAAGGCCGCACGGCTGGCTGCGCAACTGTCAGGACGGGTCTCGAGCCCCTAGTGTGGTGTCCCGTAAATAACGTTATGAACCGCGGGACGTATAAACAAATCCTTCTCTGTAAATTTGAGCCTTCTGAGCATCGACTTATTAAAGTAATTTGCGGGACACCACACTAGCAGGCTGCGGAAAAAGTCTCCGCAGCCTGCCCCCTCTCTGTTATCTCCCCCGGTCAGAGACTGTCGATAAACCTACTTCGCCCGCGGCTAGGACCGGTCCGCAGCCGCAGCCGGGAGAGGTCGGCGCGCGATTTGCGCCAGCAAGTCGCGTGACGGGTGCAGGTGGGCCTGCAAAGATGTGTCAGGCGAGCAGAATCTCGCGATGCGCCAATGCTTTTATCCTACTTGAGGTGTATCAGAACCCTCACCCTCGCCCTCTCCCACAATGGAATGTGGGCGAGGGAACAGAACCAAGCCGCCATTGTGCGACCGCGCTATCAAGCCCCCAGCTTTGCCCTTTAGTAGTTTATCGACAGTCTCGGGCAGGGGGAGACAGGGCGCCGCCGCGGCGCTCCAGAGAGGGTCCATTTTCAGCGCGCCTTCTGAGGCGCGCGATTAGGAATTCGTCAGCGCTCAATAAGTTGTCCCCCGTTGGCTGTGGCCTGTTCCCAACTTCCGCTCCGCATCTGTGAAATCGACACGAAGCTCTCAACTTCGAACGCGTACACGGTCGTCCTCAGAACTTAAGTTGGATACGCGGGCGCGGGGCCATCACTGGGCGGACGGCCCTTGTACCGACGCACCATTGTTCCTGTACCTGGGTTGGTTGCGCGGGAGAGCTTCGCTTGGGGGAACTGCAATGTACGCGGCGGCGGCCTCGGCCCTGGAATCGGTCATGCTGCCCGTCGGCGTGAAAACTCCCTCCAGCGGATCGTAAAGCTCGGCCGTGCTGGTGATGCTTGAGGTGTCCTGGAAGCCTCCGGCGATCAGGACCTTGCCGTCCGCCAGCGCATTGGCGGTATGGTAAAAACGGCCGAGCACCATCTTCGCCGCCACACTAAAGGTTCCCTTTGCCGGATCGAAGATCTCCGCGGCATCCAGCACGGCGTTGGTTTGATCGTCCAGGCCGCCGGCGATCAACACTTTGCCGTCGGGCAACAAAGTGGCGCTGTAACCGACCCGGGCAGCATGCATGCTACCGGTGGCGGTGAACGTGGCCATGATGGGATCGTAAAGCTCGGCCGTGGCGGTGGCGCATCCGGCGCAACTGGCGGTGTCGGCGATGCCGCCGGCGATGAGCACTTGGCCGTTATTCAGCAACGTTGCCGTGGCGGATTGGCGTGCGACCGCCATCGCCCCGACCAGATTACATGTATCACCATTGGGGTCGCATAATTCCGCGCTGGAGAGCAACCCGGAGTCGTCCGCTCCTCCGGCCACAAGAACTGTTCCGTCTTTGAGCAGGGTGGCGGTGTGCCCGATCCGGGCATCCACCAGGCTCTCCGTGGGAGTGAACTGTTCAGTGGCGGGATCATACGCGTCAGTGAGATCTATCGCCGAGAAATCAACGTTCCAGCCGCCGGCGACGAGCACCTGTCCGTCTCTGATCAGCACCGCGGTGTGACCAAGCCGGGCACTGTTCATGCTCCCGGTGAAGGAGAAGCTTTCGCTCTTGATGTCGTACAACTCGGCGCTCGGCATCGGCCGCAAGGAGAAAGCATTATGACCGCCGGCGACCAGGACCGTCCCGTTGTTCAGCGCCGTGACCGTATGGCCGACGCGCGCGTAGGCCATCAAACCGGTGGGGCTGAAGGAGTCGGTTACCTCATCGTAGATTTCGGCGCTGGCGAGCGCCGGATGACTGCCCGAGGGTGTGACGGTATTGTCGATGCCGCCCGCGATCAGAACCTCCGCTTCAAGGGCAGCCGTCGCGGTGGGCGTCGGACTGGGGCGCATAGTGAAACGCGGCGTGGAAGTCGGAGTTCCGAACCGAGGTGTCGCGGTGGGGGTCGGACTTGGCGTGCTGGTCGGCGTCGAGGTGGGACGCGCGCCAAGCAGAATGAAGGCGCCTCCGGAATCGTTACCGGAACTGGAGAATGGAATGAAAGGCGGATTAAGCGCCTGGACATACGCTGGTCCCGGCCCGGCACCGGGCGGGACCTCGAAGGCAAGCTGAGTGTCGCTGATCAGCGTGATCGGAATTACCGGGGTGCCCAGTGAAGTGAGGCCGCCCAGGTTCACGGCCTTTCCGTGTTGAGCTACAAAGAAGTTGAGCACCGTGAGCGTGGAGAATCCGGTGCCTTCGACCACCAGCGTCGTGACCTCCTGGCTGACCCCGATCACCGATATGCTGCGCCCGATCGGCACCGACACCGCGTTGCTTTTTTTCGTATACTGGCCATCGGCTCCACGATTGCTGATTACGATGGAAGCCGGGCCGGCCGGCAGTGCGTTCGACCCCATCGGCGGCAACGCGACGGTCACCGAGGTTGCAGTCAACGCCGGGTCCCCGGCATTGACAAAAAACGGACCGACTTTACCCCCGGCGCAGGCGCAGAATACATCCACCGCCACGCCGTTGACCGTGTCAAAGCCGCTGCCCTCCAAGGTTACGCCGGTGCTGAGCGTCACCACAGTTTCGACGTTATCGACCGCGAAGCTGGGGTCAACGCTGGTCGCCGCCAGGGCCACGCCATCGATCGTGGTCAGACTCGGGATGCCTGCCGCAGCCGACCCTGCAAGCAACGCGTAGACAAAATTGGAAGCGGCAAAACCCTGGTCGGTGTTCACCACCTGCAGCGCCACCACTCCCTGGCCCAGCGGGATATCGGCGGGAACCTCCAGCGTCAGTGAAGTGGGGGCGATGGGTCTTGACGGCCTCAATGGACCTTCATTTACCGCACCTTTGACATTGGAGACGAAGAAGTTGACTACCGAGCCGGAACTGAATCCGCTTCCGGTAATCTTGAAGCTGCCACCGACGAGCACGGTGGAGGGTATCGAAGTGACGAACAGACCCGTGGCGCCCTGACCACGCACCGCTGCGCCAAGCGATCTGATGGTGTCCGCCGACGCCACCGGCTGGCCCGGCAGAGCCAAAAGGCCCAGCAGCGCAATTAGCGCGGGCGCCAGAAACTTGCGGACAAAATGGCTTTCAGACATCCAGCTGGCTGTGACGGCTCCGTGCGCCCATCAAGGAGCACGACGCTCACCGGTCCCCCTATCTTGGTTACTCCGAGTCGGAGTCAGGTCGCGCTCTCAAGGGGAGCAAAGCGCATACCCCACCTTCGTCAACAACGCACGTTGGGTGAAGCGTCACGAAATGGACGCGGCTTCCGGGTTTGGCGCTGGCAGTGAACCCGCATTGTCTTGCGCCGGGGCGAGCCCGAGTTTTGGTCTATAAACAGCTATGCTGGCCCGATCGATGTCCTGCCAAGCACCACAATGATGTCAGCCTTACTGCTGCCTACGTTGCTCAGGGGGTGAGGCTCGGAATCAGCCCAAAACCTCCGGACCGCAAGCAACGACCTGGCTCCTCAGACCTGATGCAAAGCTGTTCCGCCGAATGGCCCTTTAGGAATCGTTTCGGCGGGTCGATGCTTCCAATTCGCACGCCCGCCACGATGGTGCACCGTTTGGACACAAGCACACAGGGCCAACGCGAACTATTCGTGAATCGGTTCAGAGGAACCAGCGCCATAGCGCGTGGTCATTGGATATTGGCCAGGATCTCGTTGGCGCGCTTTAGATCGGTCGCGATTTGCTGCTTGAGCGCCTCGGCTGACTCGAACTTACGCTCGGGGCGGACGCGTTCGATGATCTCGAGCCTGATCGGGCGGTCGTAGATGTCGCGACTGAAATTGAAGATGTGCGCTTCGATCGAGCGCGCGGTCTCGTTAAAGGTCGGGCGCATCCCGATGTTGGTGATCGATGGATATGGTCCGTCGGGAAGCACGACCCGCGTGGCGTACACCCCGTCGGGCGGGATGCATTCGGTTTGCGAATCGAGGTTCGCGGTGGGAAAACCGATGGTCCGCCCGCGCTCGCGGCCATGAACCACCGTGCCACTCAGAAAGTGATAGCGCCCCAGCAAGCGCGCCGCTGCGGGCAGGTCGGCACCGGCGATCAACTCGCGGATTTTGGTTGAGCTGACTTCCAACCCACCGACTTTGACCGGACCGACCACCACCGTCTCGAACCCAAACTCGCGCCCCAGTTCAACCATCACGGCGGCGTTGCCCGCCCGCTTATGGCCGAAACTGACGCTATGACCGACCACCACCGCTTCCACGCCCAGCTTGACCAGCAGATAGTCGTGGACGAAGTCCCGCGGGGTCAAGCGGCTGAGCGGGAGATCAAAGGGCAGGACCAGCACGCCGTCCAGCCCGGAATCACGCAGCAGTTCGATTTTGTCCTCCGACGTCATCAGCATCTGCGGTGCACGCTGCGGTGACAGCACTTTGGCCGGCAGCGGATCGAAGGTCAGGGCAAAGGCTTTGCCGCCCACCGCATGGGCCCGGTCAATGGCGGCTTTGAGGATTGCGCGATGGCCGAGGTGGACGCCGTCGAAATTCCCCAACGCCACGACCGGATGCTCCAAGGCCGGCAGCAGGTGCAGTCCGCGGATGACTTCCATAAAGATTGCCGGAACCGGGCGGCCTAGTCGGATTCCAGGCCCTTCATCATGGTGTTGGCGGTGGCCGCCTGCGGGGTCCCCCCATGTTCGCTAACCAGTTTTTGCAGCGTCAGACGAGCGTCGATCTTATCGTTGATTTGAACGAAGGCCTGAGCCTCGCGGAGCAGCGCCTCACTGGCATACTTGCCTTTGGGATAGCGCATCACGAGGTCGTTGTATTGCAGGATCGCCTGATCGTACTTGCCCATCTCGTTGAGCGCATTAGCGGAAAAATAGGCTGCCGGTTCGGTCAAATCGGAATGCGGAAACTTCTTCTCGACGGTTCCGAAACGCTGGACAGCAGCGGAATAATCATGGTTTTTCATCGCCTCCAGACCGCTGCGATAAACCTTGCCGGCGCCGCCTTTGGCGTTGGCGGGCGACTGCAATTCCTGGGAGAGATCCTGAGGCCATCGGGCGGCGGACGCCGCGGCGGGTGCGTTCTCGGGCGGCGCGGAAGGCGGCACTGCGGCCACCTCTTCCCCGCCGCCGGCGGCAGCGCCGCCACCATTGTCCGCGCTTTCAGCGGTACCGGCCGAGGGCGGTCCGCCTTCATCCGCGGTTGCCGAAGGCGGCGGGGCGGCGGCGGGAGGAGCCTCGGGATTACCGGCTTCGGCTGTCCCTGCGGAGCCACCCGCTTCGGGCGCGCCATTGTCATCAGACGTAGCCTCGGAATCGGGACGCGACCCGGCTTCAGACGGAGGTGCGGCGGCGCCGCTTGGAGCTTCGGCCGTGCCAGCTTCATTAGGCGGCACGACGGAGCCCGGACCGGGTCCCCCTGGTCCCCCGATGGTGGCTATCGTAGTGGTTTCTGATTCACCGCCGGCTGCTGGATTTCCGGCGGCTGCGGCTCCAGGTGGTGCTGCTGCTTCCGCGGCACCCGCATCTCCCCCCGACGGTCCAGCGCTCTCGGGCGCGGGAATAGCACCGGGCGGGGCGCCCGCTGCGGCCGGCGGAGCACCGAGGTTCGCTGCTGGTGGTCCGGGTCGTGCGCTAGCTCCGGGGGCCACCGGTGCCGGCGGCGCGGCTGGAGGCTCAGGAGCGTTGGCGGCGTCACCGGTGGCCGCTGGCCCGCCGCCATGGCTCAGCACCTGAAGCTGGTCCTCGATCCGGCGCATACGCTCGTCCAACGCATGCATGGCTTGTCGATCCGACGCGATCATCGCGCGAATCTCGAAATCGCTGCTCTGCGCCGGAGAGGAGCCCGCGTTGTCCGCACATCCGGCCGCGGACGCCACGATCAGCGCCGTCAAAAGGGCCCAGGCGATTCGCCTGGGCGTGGGAGTGAGCTTGGTCATTGGCCTGCCTGGCTGACTACGAAATGGTCTCTGCGATTTTGCGCCCAGCAATCATCGGTATGCTCGGTGCACACCGGCAGTTCCTTACCATAGCTGATCGTCGATACCCGGTCACCCGAGACCCCTAGGGTAGTGAGGTAGTCCTTGGCGGCTTGGGCGCGCTTGGCGCCCAAGGCCAAATTGTACTCCTCGGAACCGCGTTCGTCGGTATGCCCCTCGACCTGCACGTGGGAACCGCCGTGACTGGCCAGCCATTGGGCATTGGAGCGGAGTACCTCGCCGTCCTGGGGGCGCACGGTATAATCGTCGTAATCAAAATGGATATCACTCAGCGGCCCGCCGCTGCCGCCTGCCCCCAGCGTGCCGTGTTTAAACTGCTCCAGTGAAGAGGAACTGCCATTAATCGTTCCTTCTCCCAGTTGGCTTCCGTTTTGGCCCTCAAGGCCGCCATTGGGATTAGCCGGCTTTTTCGAACTGCAGCCAACGAGCGCAACGGCCACCACCAGCGTCCCCACCCAGCGCGCCAGCCGCAGACCGTTGCCGTTACTCACCAAGCCACCAGGACCACGCCGGATCTGTCGCATTGCCTTCCTCCTCGGTCAAACTTCCTACCATTTTGCCACCGTTATCCTGGATGAGATACAAACCAATCCCGTTGCCGCGGCCGATGCTGAAGGCGATATAACGGCCGTCGGGTGACCAGGCGGGATGCTGGCCGGAGATTACGGCAACCGGCGAACCGCCCGCGGTGGGAATCCGGTAAATGTTGAAACCACTGCCCTCGCGGCTCTGATAAGCGACCTGGTCGCCCTTGGGTGAGAACGCCGGGTTGGTGTTGTACTTGCCGTTATAGGTCAGGCGCCGGGCCGCGCCGCCATCCATACCCATGACATAAACCTGCGGCGTGCCGCCGCGATCCGAAGCAAAGGCCATCTGGGATCCATCAAAGCTGACCGCGGGACTGACATTGATCGCGGAACCGTGCGTCAGTTGCCGAATGACATTGCCGTGCAGGTCGAGCAGATACAGATTGGTCGCGCCGCCGGACTCGACCGCGGCCACTAGATGGTTGCCGTCGGGCATCAGCGTGCCGCCAATCAGGTTTCCCAACGAGGTTCCGATATGAATCTCTTTGCGGGTATCAAGATCAAACAGGTAAAGGCCTGGCGTGCCGCTCTTGTATGAAACATAGAGCACGTGGCGAACCCGATGGTCAAAGCTTGGAAACAGGTTGATGGTTTCGTTGTTGGTAACCCGGTATAGATCTTCGCCGTCGATCGACATGGTGTAGATTTCCTTGAATCGTCCACCACGGGTCGAGACGAAAGCCAGGCGGCTGTCGAACGGACCCCTGAAGCTGGTCACCTGCTGCAAGATGGCGTCGGCGAACCGGCGCGCCATCCGGCTCGCATCCTCCTCGCTGCCCGTGTACTGCTTGCCCACCAGTTGGTGTTGTCCAGCGACGTCATACAAAAAGGCCTGAACCGTGATCTGTTGATCGCTCGCGTTTACCGCTCCCTTGACCAGGAATTCAGCATTAATCGAGTTCCAGTCCGCGAAGTTGAACTGGCCTAGCGCATAGCCGGAATCCTGCGCCTTCTCGATATAGGCCTTGGGATCGATAACGCTGAACAATCCCGACAGCTGCAAATCGCGCGAAAGGGTGTGCACGAACTGGCCGGAAACTTTGCCGTCGTCGTCGCCGCTCAGATTCTTCAACTGCGAGAGCGCGATCTTTGACACCTCCTGCCCGGGTTGAACGATAGTCATGGTAATGGGCTGTGCGACGCCGACGGCGGCGTGCCCCCAGGTCAGGAGCATCAGCAACCCTGCCGCCACCAACCGCGTCGGCGTATGACAACGACCGCCTGGCCAACGATTCACGAACTCAGTTCTCCCAATTTAAACACGGCCTGAATCCCTCCGGCGAATTGGTTGCGATATTGTTCGGGCGGGGGCGGAAAGGGCGCCGCCAGCCGCACCGCGCGCAATACCGATTGATCAAACGCTGCGTTGTTAGAGGACTGTTTGATGGCAACACTGGTTATTTTGCCGTCCGGTCCGATCGCAAATTCGACCGAAGTCGTCAAATTCTTATTGCCACCATAAAAGCTCCACGCTCTTTTAATCCGTTGCTGGACTTTTTGATAATACAGGACAAACTCAGGGTCTTTAAGCATTCCCAAGCTGCCGGTCCCTGAGCCGATACCGTAACCTTTGCCCGGACTGGCCGAGCTGCCGAGCACCGGTCCGCCGCCGCTGGTCCCGTTCCGGACGCCCTTGGCGGAGGCGTGTTCATCATCGGATTCGCCGGATCCGGCCTCCGCATGACTGCGCGCTTTCGCCGCCAGTTGCTGCAGATGTTCCTTCAGCAATTCTTCGCGCACCTCCCGCAGTCGTTCCCGGACGCTCATGGTCCGCGGTGCGTTGTGCGGCGCCGTGTGCGCGAACATCACCTTGGGCGTGGTCTTCGGCAACGTGTTTCGATGGTGCAGGTTGCCGCGCGGCTCAACCATCCGCCGGGGTCGCGGCGTCGGCGTCGGTCGTGCGGTCCGGCGCGGTCTACGGGGCCGGGCCGTCGGCCGGGGGCGAGGGGTCGGACGCAGCGTCGGCGCTGGAGTAGGCGCTGCAACGGCAACGGTGGGCGCCGGAGTTTGCGCCGTGGTCGCGGTCGGCTCCGGCGTCGGAGTGGCAGTCGCGGTCGGCTCCGGCGTAGCCTCTACGGTCGCGGTGGGCTTGTTCAGCGCGAATGCAGTGCGATCCTCGTTGTGGGCCTCTATCGCGGTTGATGCAGCCGGGGGTGCGATTTGCGGCGGCTCCGCTCGCTTATCGGTGGGGGATTCAGGAGCCTGCCCTTCGGGTTCCGCAGGATTACCGCCGGCTAGCGGGGGTAAGGTGTGAGTGCCCAAATCGCCGGCCGGAATGTTGTCAACGATGTTCACGGTATAGGCTGGCGGCGGGGTCGTTTCGGACACAAACCAGCGCGGCAATGCGAACAGCGCCAGAAACAGGAACGCGGCATGACCCAGCGCCGAGATTGCGATCGCCCAGGCATATCCCAACCCGTTGCGTTCTTTAGCGCGCGGATCCACGAGCACGCCTGTGTGCGGTGCGGCCGGTCGATTCTTCGGCCGTCGTCTCAGGCATCGCGGTAACCATTCCGACGTTTTCAATGCCGGCTGCCTTGATCGCAGCCATGGTTCGGATTACTTCGCCGTAGGGCACCTGTTCATCGGCGCGGATGAAGACTTGTCGATCCGGGCGTTCGGCCGAAATGGCGGTCAACTTCTGCGTTAACTCATCGTCGCTCATCCGCGTGTCGTTCAGATAGAGCTGTTTGTCGCGGGTGATCGAAACGACGAACTGCTGCTCTTCGCCCTTGAGCGCCATCGCCCTGACTTTAGGGATGTTGACTTCCACGCCCTGCTGGATGATCGGCGCCGTCACCATGAAGATGACCAGCAGCACCAGCATCACGTCCACCAGCGGGGTGACGTTGATCTGCGATACCAACGACCCGCGCTGACCCGCCTCGAATGCCATCCTCCACCTCGCCGCGCTAGGTCAGGAAATGGCGCTCCGCGATATTGACGAATTCCGACGTGAAGTTATCCATCTCGGTCGCCAACACCCGGACCTGCGCCGTGAAGAAATTGTACAGCATCTGGGCCGGGATCGCCGCCACCAAGCCGACCGCGGTGGTGATCAACGCCTCCGCTATACCCGGCGCCACCGCCTGGATATTCGAGGAATGTGCCGCCGACAAGCCCAGAAACGCCGTCATAATTCCCCACACCGTGCCGAACAGCCCGATGAACGGGCAGGTGGAGCCGGTGGTGGCCAGAAACGTAATCCCCGACTCCAGTTTGGTCAGCTCGACATTGGCTTCGCGCTTCATGGCCCGCAACACGTTTTCCACCCCGCCCAAGTCGGTTGAGAAACTGCCTTCGGCGGCGTTGACCACCTGACGCTTGGCTCGCGTCAGACGCAACAACTCCTGATAACCGGCGCGAAATACCTGGGCCACCGGGCTGCGTTTCAAATCGATGCTTGCGCTGTGAATCGCGGCCAGGTTTTTCGATTCCCAGAACAGCGTTATGAATCGCTCCGACTGCTTGCGTGCCTGATAAATCTGTCTGAACTTATAGATAATAATGCCCCAACTGCAGATCGAGAAGATTATTAGGGCCAGGAGTACGGCTTGTACTACCGGGCCTGTACCCATCAGGAGTTCGAGAACCCCAGGGGTACTAAAGGCACCCGAAGCTTGTGGCATAGAAGATCTACATCGAACCTATTATATGCATTTCCGGCAAGTCAACTTTGTTCTTAAGACGTGAGCGCCGGGAGGAAATTCGAACCTTCGCCACCCACCACCGCCGCTATCTAAATAGCATAGCAGGGTGTCTAAAAAATAAGGCGAGACAATTCCCATACAATTTCAATGATGCTCGCCCCAAACACCCTGCCTGGAAACTGGCTGCTGGCGGGTTTTGGGCTCACCGTCACGAAATAAGCCGTGCGAACGGTGATGCTGAGCCTTAAATTGTGATAATAGGTGTGTTGAGTTGAGGAATGTGGCGAGTCTGATGGAATTTGATCAGTCCAGGGGCGCTCAACGGCGGTCGAAGCCTAACCGCCGTAAGGCATAAGTTAGCCAAGTGGAACCGCGGATTCTCGAACGCGCCCAGCACCCGGTCTCGCGCCGTAACATCGACCCCAACGTGTTGAAGGTCCTCTACCGGCTGATCAATGCCGGTCACATCGCCTATCTGGTGGGTGGCGGCGTGCGGGACCTGATGCTCGAACGCCGGCCCAAGGACTTCGACCTCGGCACCTCCGCGCATCCCCATGAGGTGCGCGATCTATTTCGCAATTCGCGCTTGATTGGCCGCCGTTTTCGGCTGGTACATGTGTTTTTCGGCGCGCAGAATATCGAGGTGGCGACCTTTCGCCGCCGCGGCGAGGTCGAAGGACAGGACGGCGACCCCTTGATTCGCCAGGACAATACCTTCGGCACCCCGGAGGAAGACGCCCTGCGGCGCGATTTCACCATCAACTCGCTCTTCTATGATCCCAAAACCTTCCGCGTGATCGATTATGTCGGCGGCCTCTCCGACCTCGAAGCCCGCGTAATTCGAACTGTCAGCGACCCCGAGGTCAGGATGCGCGAAGATCCGGTACGGATGATCCGGGCCGTGCGCTTCGCCGCCAAGCTCGATTTCGACATCGAGCCCGCCACCCGGGCTGCAATCCAGGCCTACCGCGAGGATTTGCTCAAGTCCTCCACGCCGCGCCTGATCGAGGAAATTTTCCGCACTTTGACGGGAGCGCCGCCCGAGCGCGCCTTGGTTCTGATGGAGCAGCTGGGGCTGCTCGACGTGGCGTTGCCCTTCCTGTCCGAGCATCTTCGCGCCGGCGACCTGCCGCTTCACGAAAGCACCACGGTGCGCCATCTGACTACGCTCAACCAGGCGATCCGGGGCGGTTATGAGCCGTCGCGCGCCTTCACCCTCGCCTGTCTGTTCACCGACCTGCATTTGAGCCTGCAACAGCAGCCGCTCGAAGGCGACCGCTTCGATCTGCTGCAGGAGTTGAGAACGCGCGGGTTTCCGCGCGGCGACACGGAGCGGATGCGGCTTTTGCTGGGTGCTCTGAGCCGGCTGATGAACCCGGGCCGTAAGATGCGCGGGATGAATCGGCGTCCTTATTTCGTCGAGGCCACAGCTTTGTACGACTTGGTGGTTGGCGCATATCCGGCGCCCGCACCGCCAGCGCCACCGGCGCCGGACAATGGTGCGCCGCGCAAACGGCGACGGCGACGGCCGCCGCGATGGCGTAAGCGGCGCGCGGAGTTGAACGGACAGCATCTGGCGGCGCAAGAAGGCGCCACCGGCGCCGTAGCGGACAGCAGTTCGCAGCCGGCGACCTCGTGGGTGCCAAAATAATCGCCGATCTCACGATTGGGTAAGCGTCGTCGCCTTGTTCAACGATTGGGCATTTATTAGCCTGATTGCTGCCGCTCCACACGTTTCGGCCCGTTGTTGATTCGATCGGCTTGGAGCGCGTCTTTTTGGGTCGGCGGTTGCGACGGATCCCAACCCGCGCGGCCAGGGAGTTATAGGTGGCAGAAAAAGCTACAAGTGCGGTGCGATCGGACAAGATCTGGCTCGACGGCCAGTTTGTCCCTTTCGACCAGGCACGGGTTCACGTTTTGACCCACAGCCTGCATTACGGCTATGGCGTGTTCGAAGGGATGCGTTGCTATATGGGCGACGATGGCCGCTCCGCGATCTTCAGAGCGCGGGAGCATATCCGCCGGCTGTTCGAATCAGCGCACATCCTGGAAATCAACATTCCCTTTACCCGCGACCAGCTCCTCGAAGCGTCAGCCGAAACCGTCCGGCTCAATGGGCTCAAGGAATGCTACATCCGCCCGATCGTTTTTCTGGGCGAAGGTGAAATGGGTGTGGCCGCCCGCACCAACCAGGTGCGGGTGTCGATCGCGGTGTGGCCGTGGGGGGCTTACCTCGGCGAGGACGGCATCAAACGCGGCGTGCGCTTGAAGACCTCGTCGTTCGTGCGCTTTCATCACAACTCCCTGATGCCGCATGCCAAAGCCACCGGCCACTACATCAACTCGGTGCTGGCGGTCCACGAGGCGCAGCGCGGCGGATACGACGAAGCGATGCTGCTCGACGTCGACGGATTCGTGGCCGAAGGCAGCGGCGAGAATCTCTTCGTAATCCGCGACGGGCGCGTGACCACGCCACCCTCGACCAGCTCCCTGGAGGGCATCACGCGCGCTTCCGTAATCGCGATTCTGCGCGACCAGGGGGTCCCCGTAGTCGAGCAGCGCTTTCCGCGCGACCTGGTTTATATCGCCGATGAGGTGTTTATGACCGGCACCGCCGCGGAGGTGACCCCGGTGCGCGAGGTTGACGATCGCCGCGTCGGCGACGGCACGCCGGGCCCGGTCACGCGCAAGGTCCAGGAGATTTTCGGCGCCGCCTTGCGCGGCCGCGACCCGCGCTACAAAGAATGGCTTTACTACATCTAGTACAATCCTCAAACGGCATGCGTGCCCTTGCGGCGGGTCAGGTACGGGTCCCGCGCCCGGGCATCGCAGCGGAGCTGACCCGTGGCAAGTGAGACACCATCGGCTGCCGCCTCCGGCGGTCCGCGCCTGAAACTCTACCAATTCGCCGCCTCCGGCAATTCGCGCATCGTGCGCCTGGTCCTGGAAGAAAAGCGACTCGCCTTCCAGCGCATCAACATCGATGTCACCAAGGGCGAGAACCGCACGCCCGAGTTCCTCAAGCTCAACCCGCGGGGAAAGGTGCCGGTCCTGATCCATGCGACCGCGCAGGGCGATGTCCTCCTGTCCGAGTCCTCGGTAATCAATGAGTATCTGGATGAGGTCTTCCCGCAACCGCCGCTGATGCCAGCTTCGCCAGCCCGGCGCGCCCACGTGCGCGAGATGGTCTACCTGTTCGATACCCAGCTCAGTCCGACCACCGGTCTGTTGATTATCGAGAAGCTGCTCAAGAAGCCCGAGGAACAGCGCGCCGACTTTGTTGCGGAGCGGCTGGCGGCCACGCGCGACATCCTCTCGCGCCTGGTCGAAATGATGAGTCCCGACGGTCCCTATCTGGCCGGGGAATTCAGCCTCGCCGACGCCAGCTACATCCCGGTGCTGGCGGTGATGGCGCCGTGCGGAATCATCCTGGAACGCGAATTTCCACCGCTGGCGAAATGGTTCGCGGAAGTAAAACAGCGGCCGAGCTTTACCGCTTCCGCGCACTGAGGAGTGATCAGAGCATGCGCTGGTTGGTGATAATCGCGGCGGTGGCGGTGGCCGTGGCCTTGATGGCGCTGAGGCCGCGCCGCGCACGCGCGGCGATGCCGCAGGAGGGCGAGTCCGCGCCCAACTTCCAGGGCCAGATGGTCTACCAGGGCCAGATCCGGCCGATTAAACTCTCCGATTACAAAGGCTACAAGCTGGTCCTTTACTTTTATCCCAAGGACAATACCCCCGGTTGCACCAAGGAGGCTTGCGCTTTTCGCGACGGCTTCGCCAAGTTCAAGGCCGCCGGCGTTTATATTCTGGGCGCCAGCGTGGACGGTGCGCAGTCGCATACCGCATTCATCCAGAAATACAATCTACCGTTTCCGCTGCTGCTCGATCCGGACAAGAAAATCGCGACCGCTTACGGCGCCGCCAACGGCATCCCGATTTTGGGACTGAATCGCCGGATCACCTTCGTGATCGACGAGCACGGCAAGATCATCAAAGTTTACCCCGCCGTCGATCCGTCCACGAATGCAACTGAGATCATCCAGGCCTACGGAGCGACTCCCGTAGCCACGCCGTCGCCAGTATCCACTGCGGCGCCAACCGCCGCGCCGGTCAAGAAGCACAAGCCCCGGCCTCCGGAAGAAGGACAAGACTCCGGCAACGAATAGCGGCTCTGAGGGTTTGACTCGTACAAGTGTCGCCCGCCGTTTTTCAGGCTGCATCGCGGATTGCCATGTCAAAGACCACGCTTCGCGAACGCCTGACGTGATGCTATGATGCATCACATGAAACGGGCGAGTGTTCGGGATCTCCGCTACCACTTTTCCGAAGTCGAACGGCTGTTGGAACGGGGCGAGAAAATCGAGATCACAAAGCGCAGACGGGTGATCGCGCAGTTAGTGCCGGTAGCGTCGGCCGCGGCCCGGCGCCGGCCCGATTTCCTTGCCCGCCTGCACAAGATTTATGGTGCGAAAACCCTGACCATGAGTTCCGCGGAACTGTTGGCCCAAGAGCGCGACCGCTTTTGACTGCTTACGCCGATACCAGTTTCCTCGCGTCTTTATACATGCCGGATTCGAACTCCATGGAGGCGGCTATAAGAATGCAACGTGCGCCGCTTCCCGTATTCTTGAGCCCATTGGGAGAGCTCGAATTGGTCAACTCTCTGCATCTGCGCCTGTTTCGCAAGGAGGTTCTACCGCGGGAGCTTCGCGAAGCCTACGCGGCTTTCCGCGCTGACCTACGCAACGGGGTTTTGGTGATGACGCCGCTGCGAGATGCTGTTTACACGCAGTCCAAGCGTCTGGCAGTGGCGTGGACGGCAAAAATTGGCACCCGTACGCTCGACATTATTCACGTGGCGTCCGCCCTTGTGATGGGTGCGGATGCTTTTCACACATTTGATGAAAGGCAACGTCGGCTCGCAAAGGCGGCGGGACTTCGCACTTCGTAATACAGCCGCGCCAACCCGATTCTGCTCGCGGAGGAGGTCGCAGCGTCCATCATTCGTAGGAAAAAGCGGAGAGTTTTGCCGCTGCCACGATGAGCGGCTATCGCCGGCTAATCGCTTTTGCGCAGCGTGGAATGCGACGCAGGTACGGTGCGCATCATGTTGTCCAGACCGCCGATTGCGCCGATCACTTGCGCGAACCGCGCCGGGATGTAGGGATCACTGACGTTGGCGTATGAATCACCCGGATACGCCATGATTTTAGTGTTGAAAACGCGCTCGGCCTGATCGGCGCGTCCCCTGAAGGTGATCGAGCGTTGGTCAAGGTTGGAGGACACTATCTCGAACTCCTGGCGAATGAGCCAGTCGCGCACCGCCTTGAACTGAGTTGTATCGGGCCCGAACCGGGCGGAGAATTCTTGCGGCGTGAGCCATTTCTGGTAGTTGGGTGAGTTAGGATCCTGCTGTTCGGACAACAGCCGGTTAAGCCCTTCAGGATCGCGAACCTTCAGCGTTATCGTCATTGTGAGCATCCGATGGGGAGCAATCTCTCCGGCCGGCGCACCCACAATTCGCGCCGGATGATTGCCGCTAAGTTGCACCATCTCTTCCGCACCCGCAAAACCGACCGAGACGAGGAGGTAAAGACAGGTCAGCACCATCGACCATGACACGGTTCGCATCGCTGAAGACCAAATTCTGGACCCGCGCTAAACGCCGGTCTTAGTCACTTCCATCATATCAAAAGAGATGCCGTCGAAAGCGACCGCCGGGGTATAGCCCAAACTCACGGCCAGCAGTACCGCGGCGGCGGCAATCTGGGCGGCGTCGGTTTCCGCCTCGATAAGATCCGCCATCGCCGCAATATGACGCTCGGCCGAGCGCGTGCCATCGACGATGAAGCCCGACAGCGGATCGGAATCGAACAGGGCCTCTATGAGCCGATTGTGGTCGTAGCCGGATTCCGCCAAGGCCTCACGGATCGCGACGCGGCGAAACTCGGCGGGTTGCGTCCTTTCAAAATCGACCAATTGCCGGATCCGTGCGCGCATCGGCGCAATCAATTCGGCGTAACGCTCGACCGCATCGAGATAGGGCCCCACGCCCTGCTGCTCGAGAAAATCACCCACGGCGCCATCCTCGCCGTACAATCCAATCGAACCCGGCGCCGGTTCCAGCCTGATGAAGCGATCCCCGTTGCCGGTCCGCTCCATGCCCAACGGATACAGGCGGCAGGCCAGCGGCCGTCCGGTGTGGACGGTGCACAGTCCGGCACGAATTGCGACGCATCCGCCGTCTGCATCGAATCGCAACACGGAGCCGCGCCGTAGGGTGAAGCGCGCAATCGTCTGGGCCGTGCCAACCCCGGCCGCCGACGCCAGCCGCATGACATCATACGGCGCCAGCGTGATGACCTTGTCACGGCAGCAGCGCCCGCAGGCGGCGCATCGGTATGAGAACGGACTGGTGCGACGCATTTGAAATCAGCGATTGAGATCCGTCACTGCCCAGTACGATGGCGCTTGTGGAACCGCGGAGCAAGTTGCGGCCGTCGCGCGCTGCGATTGCGCGTGACTTCGTGTAAACAATAGTTGAGAATCGGATGCGGGCCCGCGATTCGAACAAAGGAGCGCCCCGATGGACTTCGGCTATACTCCCGAGCAGGAAGCTTTTCGCAGCCAGGTCAGGACCTGGCTTGAGGCCAATCAGCCGCCGCCGCTGAGCAGCGAGGAAAAGGAAAACCTCACCGACGATCTGCTGTGGGAGCGCGGCAAGACCTGGCACAAGAAGCTCCATGAAGGTGGATGGGCGGGAATCAGCTGGCCCAAAAAATATGGCGGGCGCGGCGCGACCTTTATCGAGCAGGTGATCTTCGGCCAGGAGCTGGCGCGTCTGAACCTGTCGGTGGGCATCAATGTGCTCGGCATCATAATGACCGGGCCGGCCCTGATGCAGTGGGGCACCGAAGAGCAGAAGGCGCGCTACCTCAAGCCGATTCTGAGTGCCGACGAGATCTGGTGCGAAGGCATGTCGGAGCCGGCCGCCGGTTCCGACCTCGCCAACATCCAAACCCGCGCCGACGCCGACGGCGACAGCTTCGTGGTCAACGGCCAGAAGGTCTGGACCACCCACGCCCACCGGTCGCACTTCTGCCAGCTGTTCGTGCGCACTGACTTCCAGGCGCCCAAGCACAAGGGACTCAGCGCGCTGCTGGTGGACATGAAGTCGCCTGGAGTGACGGTGCGGCCGTTGCGTCAGATCACCGGCGAAGCCGAGTTCAACGAGATCTTCTTCGAAGACGCCAGGGTGCCGCGGGAAAATCTGCTGGGACCGCTCAACGGCGGATGGCAGGTGCTGGTCTCCACCCTGATGCATGAGCGGTTCGGTATCGGCGAGACCCTGGGTGCGAGCCAGCAGACGCTGGCCGAACTGGTGCAACTGGCCAAAGCAATTGACTACGAGGGCCGTCCCGCGATCGAGCATGCCGCCATCCGCCAGCAACTGGCCCAGTTCGCAATCGAGGCGGCGGCCAAGAAGTATAACGGAATGCGCAGCCTGAGCAGCCGGCTGAAGGGTTTGCAGCCTGGGCCCGAGGCTTCGATCAGCAAACTGGTCTCCACCGAACTGACCCAACGGATGGTTAAGTTCGCGACCCATTTGCTCGGGCAATATGCGCTGATCGAGCCGCGCAGCGCATTGGCGCCGTCGGGCGCGTGGCTGACGCGCATTTTGGGCTGCGAATCGCTCAGCATCGCCGGCGGCACTACCCCGGTGCAAAAGAACATGATCGGCGAGCGGGTGCTGCAACTGCCCAAGGGCTGACCGGCGTCTGCGTTTGCTTTCACGATCCGAATCGATTCTTGCGTCGATCACCGCGCGGTCGCCGCGGATTTCACTTCGTTTGTGGCTTGAGCCATTCGACGACTTCTGCAACAAGTCTCGCCGAAGCATTTCGATGGACGAGGAAGATATGACCAAATTGGGGCGAATCCGGTCTGCGGCAATCGTGGGGATGAGTATCTTAGCGGCAACGATGGCTCTGGTCGGCGAGACCATGGCTGCGACCGTTGGGCCGGCCTGGGGAAAGCCGGCTCCGGCGATCAAAATCGATAGCGGCGACACCGCCTGGGTGCTGATTTCAGCCGCGCTGGTGCTGTTGATGACCGCACCAGGACTGGCGTTGTTTTACGGCGGAATGGTCCGCCGCAAGAACGTTTTGGCCACCTTGATGCAGAGCTTTATCCTGGTGGGACTGATTACGGTGCAGTGGGTGCTGGTCGGTTACAGCCTGGCCTTTTCGCCCGATTACCATGGTTTGATCGGTGGGTTTTCGTGGCTCGGTTTGCATTCTGTCGGAGCGGCGCCCAACCCTGATTACGCGGCGACCATACCGCATACCGTCTATATGCTCTTTCAGTGCATGTTCGCGGTCATTACCCCCGCGCTGATTACCGGCGCGATCGCCGAACGGATTAGCTTCAAAGGCTTCGTGCTGTTCAGCCTGTTGTGGGCGACCTTCATTTACGATCCCCTGGCGCATTGGGTGTGGGGCACGGGCGGATGGCTGCATCAACTTGGCGCGCTGGACTTTGCCGGCGGCACCGTGGTGCACATCTCCTCGGGCGTGTCCGCCCTGGCAGCGGCGATCCTGATCGGCCGCAGAATTGGCTATCCGCACGAGCCGATGCCACCGCATAACCTGACCATGACCGTGACCGGGGCCGGCTTGCTGTGGTTCGGATGGTTCGGATTCAACGCCGGCAGCGCGCTGGCGGCCAACGGACTGGCCGCCTCCGCGATGGTCGCGACGCAGGTTGCGGCGGCGGCGGCGTCGCTGTCATGGCTGTTCACCGAATGGGCGATACGGGGCAAGCCAACCGTACTCGGAGCGGCCAGCGGCGCGGTCGCCGGGCTGGTCGCGATCACACCGGCGTCGGGTTATGTGACGCCGATGTCGGCGCTGGTAATCGGTCTGATCGCGGGGGCCATTTGTTTCTTTGCGGTCGGAGTCAAGTTCCGCCTGGGCTACGACGATTCACTGGACGTGGTGGGAGTCCACTGTGTGGGCGGTATCACCGGTGCCCTGCTGACCGGCGTGTTCGCCAGCAAACTGATCAATCCCGCCGGCGCCGACGGTTTGCTCAACGGTAATCCCGGGCAACTCATGACGCAGTTCGTTGCGGTGGCAGCCAGCGTCGCCTTCGCTTTCGTCGGCAGCCTGATCCTGCTCAAGCTCGTCGATGCTGTGGTCGGTTTAAGGGTCACCGAAGACCAGGAACGGATGGGCCTCGATCTGAGCCAGCACAGCGAAGTGGGCTACGCCCTGGAGGATTAGATATCGGGTCTTTTCGGTTACCTCGCTCTCGGTTTTCCTTCGTGATGGGGTTAGCCCTGCATTACCTGGAACAGGATAGGTCCGGCTTCGGCCATGACTTCGCGTACGATTTCGGACAGGGGCTTGCCCGGAACCGCCAGCTTTTCGGTCAGTGATGTCATCACGGCGATGTATCTGGTGCGGGTCTGCTCTTCGACCATGGTCAGACGCTCTTCCATCACCTCGATGTAGCGACGATGGATCTCATAGATCACCCGTGCTTGCGGGTCGGCAGGTTTTCGCTCGCGAGCCATACTGTAATCCTTCCTCGAAGTGCGCCCGTCATCTCATCTCATTCATCAAGGCCAACCTTCGATCAACAATTATACCAAGCCGTCACCGCAAGTGTGACAGTCCAGGAAACCGCATGGGTATGTGAATTTCGCACGCCGATCACACTGCCGGCACCAGCATCGCGACCGGCAGCTGTAGCGAAAATGTCCGCCATGCACAGTTGACGGCGGTCGCGGTCGCGATCGGCGCGAATCTCCTGGCCGGTGAACAGTTCGACGTAGCGTTCGTGCAGCAGCCCGCTGGGCACCGAAAGAAAGGTATCCTGCCATGCCCGATCCCCGGTGCAAGCGTTCGGCAGGGGGTCGAACTCCGCGAAGAAACGTCCCGCCGCGATAATGACGTGGTCCTGCGCCGACCCGCGCGCAAATGCGATGACCTTGCGCATGCAATTCCCCGAGGCTTCCAGCGCAGTATAGGCGCCCTGACGAAACAGCATCTCATTTTGGCGGCGCAAACCGAGCGCCGCGGTGGTGACATACATCTTGATGGCGCCGTCGGAGGGATTCGCGAAAAGTCTCTTCACCAGCGCGAGACGATCGAACGCCGCCGCGCGCTTGATTTCAGCCAGCATCGCCAGGCGAATGGAATAGTCCACCGGCCGGCGGTTATCCGGGTCAACCAGGCTGAAGTCCCACAGTTCAGTGCCCTGGTAGAAATCCGCAACTCCCGGCGAAGCTATCTTAAGCACGGTCTGGGAGAGCGAGTTCAGCATTCCCGCGTGCGTGACCCGCCGTGCGAATGGGGCAAAGTCGGCCAGAAACGCATTGTCCGCCTCCCACCGCATCACGGTTCGAACGAATTGGCTCAGGCTGCGATCGTGTTGATCGTTGGCACGGATCCAACTGGTGCTGACTTTGGCCTCCTTGGCCGCTTTCTCCATGTAGTTTTGAATACGACAGATATAGTGCTCATGCTCGCCGGGCGGCAGGGGCGACAACGGCCACGTTCCGATCAGGGTTTGATAGAAAATGTATTCCTCGTTCGGATCGGGAACCGTCAGACCTTCGATTTCGACCCGAGCCGGCTCGTTCAGATGATGCCATCGCCAGATCGCGCGCTCCCATTGATCGGGAATTTCAGACAAGACATTGATACGCGCGCGCACGTCTTCGCTGCGCTTGGTGTCGTGGGTCGAGGTTGCGCAAAGCCCATGCGGCCATTGTTCAACGCGCCGGGCGTTGCGCGCATGAAACTCATCGATCGGGAGCCCGAAGCAGGTCGGATCTCCGCCGACTTCGTTGAGCGAAACCAGCGGACAGTAGCGATACAGCGCGGTGTCTTCAAAGCCCTTGGCCATCACCGGACTGGTCAGCTGCTGAAAGTGCAGCGTGAAGGCCAGCCGTTCGGGCGCGCCGCCTCATCCAGCCCCTCGGGATGCTCCAGCAGAAGCACCGATTGGAGAAAATCGAAGGTTGACGCGCTGAGCGCCGCGTTGCGCCGTTTGGCGATGTCGATCGCGCGGCGAATCTGGCGGCGGTCGTCTTCGGTCAGACTGCCCGCGGACGTCACATAGGAGCGGTACACCGGAAAGCATGCGATCACTTCGGCCAAAACACGTCCCAGGCTGTTCAGAGGTGAAATCGCGCGACCATCGATGCTGCTCCGAGATCTGGTCAAGCTTGCGTGCCAGCACGTTCTGCTCGCCCGACATCGAAGCGCGCAGCACCAGTTTCTTGCACTCATAAACAATGTCGCGGAAATCCTCCTGCCGTCCGGCAAAGCGCGCATAGAGGTCTTCAAACCGATGATGGCTCTCGTCGTCCACGAAGATGGCATTGAGCAGGTTGGCGAACTCGTAGCCGGTGGTGCCATGGACCGGCCAGTCCTGATGCAGCCGTTCCGGCCGGTCAGGATCTTTTCCGCAACGATATAGAAAGGACGGGAATCTTCAGTGGCGCCGCTTCCAGGTGCTCCGGAGCGCTCGCGCTCCAGCCCCGCCTGCGCGGCGGCGCATCGCTCCTGCAGGGTCCGCAGATAGCGCTGCGGATCGAACAGCCCGTCGGCGTGATCGATACGCAAGCCGGTAACCAATCCCTGACTAATCAGCCGCAGCGTCAGTTCATGCACCGCCTCGAACACCACCGGATCCTCGACCCGGATCGCGGCCAGTTCATTGACATCGAAGAAGCGGCGGTAGTTGATCTCGTCGGCCGCCACATGCCAGAAGCTGAGCCGATAGGCCTGGTCGGCCAGCACCCGCTCCAGCCGATCGAAACTGTGTGGGTCACCCCGGGTACCGTTGAGATCCGCAAGCGAGGCGTCGATGGCTGAACGAAATTCCGGAGAATTTTGGACCAGCGCCGCCATCCGGCCCTTGATGACCTCCTTTTCGCGCTGGCGCTCCCGGACCAGGGCAGGATCGGTTTCAGTGCGCGGCGGCAAATAGCTTATCGCGGTGATGATGCTCTCCATCTCCATGACGCGCTGATCCGACTCGCCCAGGGCCGCCCTGACCTTTTCCAGTGCGGGCCGCAGGATCCCGGTCCAGGTGCGCGGTGCGACCGGCAGCACCCAATCGTAGTAGCGGGCCTGAAATCTCCCGTCCTCGTACACGACCTTGATCTCGCCGTTCTCGAGCGTCCTTCCATATTGATCGCCCAGCATCGGCAGCAGCACTTTGTTGATGAGGTCCGCCTTGGGCGGATTCCAGTCGATATCAAAGAAGCGTGCGAAGGGAGAACTCGGTCCGTTCTCCAGCACGTCCCACCACCACAGATTGGAAGGATGCGCGATGCACATGTGATTGGGCACGGTGTCGAGAAGCAGGCCCATTCCCCGGGAATTCAGCCGCTGTGCAAACTCCACCAACTGTTCTTCGCTGCCGACCTCCGGGTTGATCACGCGGGGGTCGGTAACGTCGTAACCATGAGTGCTTCCGGGGCGCGACTGCGCCAGGGGCGATGCGTAGCAATCACTGATACCGAGATCGTGAAGGTAATCGACGAGCGCGGTGGCCCGCTCCAAGGTGAAGCCGGCATTAAACTGCATCCGGTAGGTAGCAAGCGGTATACGCGCGGACATGACATTGCCTTATGCCACGAGCAACAGTCGCGAGCCTACCATCTTACAATTATTTGGCGCGGCCCTCAAAAAGATTAACCGGACCGCGGCGATTCGGATCATAGCGCGACCAGCCCCCGGACTATCCCGCGAGATCGCGGGTTGGTCCAATGGTGTGAGCGTTTGCCCCAGCCGGAACGCCGATTGATTTGTGCGAGGAGAGGGCCGACGATGGTAGGGACGATAAATGGCCCGGACACTGAATTGCATCGTTACGCCAGCGATTCCGTTCCTTGCAGGGCAGGACTTGGGGACGAGGTTATCGAACGAATGAATTCCGCTCCTTCACAAGATTTGTCCGCGGCCTCCACCGCCGATCATGCCCCGGAGATCCGCGCGGTCGGAATTGCCTTGCCACCCAATTATGTCGAACAGCAGGTTTTGACCGCCGCGTTGAGGGAATACTGGACTCGCAAGTACGGCAATTCCAGACATCTGGAGCAGTTTCATCGGGCGGTGCTGGTCCGCGGCCGCCATCTGGCCCTGCCGCTTACGGAGTATCCCGGGTTGGATACCTTTGCCAAATCCAATCAGGCCTGGACCAGGGCGGCGGCGGCGGTCGGTGAGACGGCGGTGCGATGCGCACTGGCCAAGGCGCGCCTGGAACCCGCCGATATCGACCATCTCTTTTTTGTCACTGTGACGGGCATCTCTACTCCCAGCATCGATACCCGCATCATCAACCGGCTGGGGATGCGCTCGTGCGTCAAACGCACGCCGATCTTTGGCTTGGGCTGCGTCGCGGGCGCCGCCGGACTCGCGCGCGCCGCCGACTACCTGCGCGCCTTCCCCAATCATATAGCCGTGCTGCTCTCGGTCGAGCTCTGCTCCCTGACTTTGCAGCGTGACGATTTCTCGATGGCCAACCTGATCGCGTCGGGCCTGTTCGGCGATGGCGCGGCGGCGGTTGTGATTGGGGGCGGCGAGCATCCCGGTCCGCGCGGTCCGCGGATTATCGCCACGCGGTCGGTCATCTATCCCGACACCGAGCGGCTGATGGGATGGGACATCGTGGAGAGCGGCTTCAAGATTGTGCTGTCGCCGCGGGTGCCGGAGGTCGTGGAGCAGCATCTGGGGGACGACGTGGACGCTTTTCTGGCCGACCACGGTCTGGATCGCGGCGCGATCCGCCATTGGATCGCCCACACCGGCGGGCCCAAGGTGTTGCGCGCGATCGAAAACTCGCTGGGGCTGCCTTGCGATGCGCTGGAGCGATCCTGGCGCTCGCTGCGGGAAATCGGCAATCTCTCCTCGGCGTCGGTGCTGTTCGTGCTCTCCGATCTGTTTGCGGCCGATGAGGCCAAGCCCGGCGATTATGGATTGCTGATGGCGATGGGCCCGGGATTCTGTTCGGAGTTAGTGCTGCTTAGATGGTAATCCCGCTCGGCGCTTACCTGGCTTTTCTGGGAGCGCTTGGCGCGGAGCGGATCGTCGAGCTGATAATTTCGGCGCGCAACGCCCGCTGGGCTTTTGCGCGCGGCGCAATCGAAGCCGGCGCCGGCCACTATCCGGTGATGGCCGCCTTCCATACGCTGTTCATCGTTTCCTGCGCGGCTGAGGCGATAGTTCTCCGGCGCGCGTTTGCGGGTGCGGTCGGATGGATTGCGCTGGCCGGCGCGCTGATCGCGCAAGCCTTGCGCTACTGGGCCATAATCACGCTGGGCCGGCGCTGGAACACCCGCATCATCGTGCTCCCCGGAGCGCCCCCCGTGACCTCGGGTCCCTACCGCCTGATGCGTCATCCCAACTACCTGGCGGTGATTATGGAAATGATCTGCGTGCCGATGATTTACGGGTGCTGGATCACCGCGATGGTGTTCTCCGCCGGCAACGCCTTGCTGCTGCGCGTGCGAATCAGGGCCGAAGAGTCGGCACTTGGCCAACCCTATCGGGAGACCTTCGACTCAGTGCCGCGACTGGTCCCCCGCCCGCGTCATTAAAAACGCGCCGCCTTCAACTCCCGTTGACGGGCGCGATCGGATGATGCTTAGCTCGCAAAAAGGATTCTCCTATGAGCGATCAGACAACTGAAGCCGAACGCATCAATCGCGAGCAACGCGAATTCTGGAACAGCTCCGCGCCCGGCTGGAAGCAGATGTGGAGCATCTTGGAGCGCGCCGGCCAACACGTGTCGCAGCGGTTGGTGGAGCTGGCCCGGGTGGAATCCGGCCAGCGCGTGCTGGATATCGCCACCGGCTCGGGAGAACCGGCGGTTACGGCGGCGCGCAAGGTTGGTCCAGCCGGATTGGTCGTGGCCACGGATCAATCCCCGGCGATGCTCGACCTGGCGCGTGAGCGTGCGGCGGCGCTTGGACTTCGCAACATGAAGTTCGTTGAAACCAGTGCCGAGGAACTCGCGGTCGATGAGCGCGACTTCGACGCAACATTATGCCGATGGGGCCTGATGTTTGTCGGCGACCTCGACGCAGCCGTACGGCGCATCCGTCAGTTGCTGGCGCCCGGCGCCCATTTTGCCACCGCGGTGTGGGGTCCGTCACAGAAGGTGCCGATGATCAGCCTGGGCGATGAAGCGGTGCGGGAGTTGGCCAAGCTGCCACCGCCGCCGCCAGGCGCACCCGGTCCTCTGAAGCTGGCTGACCCCGGGCCGCTGCAGCGGGCACTCACCGCGGCGGGATTCAGGGACGTGCAGGTCGAGCCCATCAACGTGCGTTTCGAGTTCGCATCGGCAGAAGCTTTCGCCGAGCAACGGCGCACGATATCTGCTCCGTTCCGGATGATGCTGTCGAAGCATCCGCCTGAACTGCAGCGACGGATCCTCGACGCGCTGGCGCAGGCGGCGCGTCAGTATGCCGACGCGTCCGGCAGCGTGCGGATGGACAACGAAGCAATTCTGGTCGCGGCCCATTTGTAATCGAGAAGGCGCGCAGTTTGGCTCCCGGCCGAAGCCAGCCCCACTAATTGGGCCATTTGACGTTCCGTGAAATGGAGGTCTTGAGCAAATGAATATCAATCTCGAGGGCAAAGTAGTTCTGGTCACCGGCGGTGCGTCGGGGATGGGCCGCGCCACCGCGGTGGCACTCGCACGCGCGGGGGCCAAAATTGCGATCGCGGACGTCAACGGCCAGGGCGGCGAGGAAACCTTGGGGCTTACTCTGGCGGCCGGGGGCGACGCTTTCTTTGCCGCCTGCGACGTGAGCTCAGCGCCGCAGGTCGAAGCGCTGGTGAATCAGACGGTGAAGAAATTCGGGCGCCTGGATTGCGCCGCCAACATCGCGGGCATCGAGGGCAAATGGGCAGACCGGATCGCCGAGGCTTCGGAGGAGAATTTCGACCGGGTCATCGCCGTCAACCTCAAAGGCGTCTGGCTGTGCATGAAGTATGAGGTCGCCCAGATGATCAAGCAGGGCGGCGGCTCGATTGTGAACCTGGCGTCCGCGGCGGGACTGGTCGGAAACCCGGGGTCGGCAGCTTACGGCGCCTCCAAGCACGGCGTGGTGGGACTTACCAAAACCGTGGCCCTGGAATATGCGCGCCAAGGCATCCGGGTGAACACGGTATGCCCCGGCGCGATCGAAACGCCGATGCTGTCGCGGATCTTCGACGCCATTCCGCGCCATGGCGCGCGCATGGCCGAGATCGAACCGGTGGGGCGTCTGGGCACCGCCGATGAAATCGCCGCGGCGATATTGTGGCTGTGCTCGGAGCAGTCCTCCTTTGTGACCGGTGCCGCGATTCCGGTGGACGGCGGTTTGACCGCGATGTGAGCCGTGGTTCAGCCTTTGCGGCCGCATCGGCGTGATGGTTCAGTCACGGCAGCGCAAATTCGCCCCCCGGATTGCCAAAGGAGCTCGAGAACGCCTGGTAGGGCGGGTTCAGGACCTCCACGTATGCGGGGCCCGGTTCCGCGTCGGCGGGCACGATGAAAGTAAGCCGGGAGTCGCCGATCAGTGTCGGCGGAATCCTGGGTTTTCCCTTGGCATCCAACCCGCCCAGATTTGCCGCCGGCCGGCCCACATAAAGGTTCACGATGGTCTGCGGCGAAAATCCGGAGCCCTCGACAGTAATCAGCGAACCTGATTGAAGAACGCGTCGCACCGTTATCGGTGCGCCAACTGAGACCCAGACGGGATTGCTCGCCAGGGAGTACTTATGGTCGGCCCCGCCGTTGCGCACTATCAGTAATGCAGATCCAATCGCCAGAGCGTCGGAACCCGAGCGAGGCAATTTGACGGTAATCCGGTCTGCTTCCAAACGGGTATTGCCAGGATTCAAGAAGAAGGGACCAAGGTTTCCGGTCCCCGAGCAGGCGCAGAAAAACCCGACCCCAACGCCGTGCCTGGTGTCGAAGCCGTGCCCCGTGATCACCACGGGTTCGGGCACATCGGCGTCCCACCATGAAAGCAGCGCATTATGAATACTGGGCAATAGGACGACCGGCGCAAATTGGGCCGCACCGTCGGCCACACCGTGCACAACCCGGACACCATTGACCCCATCGATCACCGGTCCGCCACTATTTTTTGAGATCGACCGTTCAAGATGGTTGGCAGCCTGTGCCGATTGCGGCAGACGGCGGCGTATCTCATCCAATTCCTGGGAAATCCAATCACTAAAAGGGGCGGCGCCCAGCGCGGCCACAAACTGCGCATGCCTCCAGTCCCAAAGGCGTTCGCGGTGTTCGCCGATATTGGCCCAGGCGTTCCAGTTAAGGGTTGATTCGCACAAAGCCCCGGGTGCGTTCATGATCGCGCTTATGATGAACAGGACCATACCGGCGGCGATAATCGCGGCGCAGCCGTGAAGGCTGATGGTGGTGTCGTCCAAAAGCGCCCTGCAACCCAGGATGCCAAGCATCGCGAAGAATGGAACCGTGTCGGTCAACTCTCTTGGCCCGTAACTCCAACCTCCCCACCACAACGTGATAGTCGAGAGCAATGCCAGGTGGACTACGATGACGCCCAGGGCGAGAAGGACCAGCCGCCGATGCCGCAGGCTTCGCCAATAGACGGCCACCAGATACAGGACAAAGAGAACGATCGGGCAGTAAACCAGGAGACCGCGCGAGGGACTCAACAGCAGGCCCGCCAGACGATGGCGGGTCTGCGCCAAACTCATCCACCAGGTCTCATGATAGTAGGGCGGAAGCGGGGTGCCGAAGAAGTACAGCGAGAAAACTACAAAGCCGGCTAACCAAATCGATCCGGCGCCGATGTATGGCAGCAACTCATCTGGATAGGTGAGCAACACATAGATGCTAATCAGTATTATTGCGGTGCTCGAAGCTGGGCGGACAAAATACATCCACGACAACAGCGTGGCGGTGAGCGCCGGCCGAAACCCGGTGCGGCCATCTTCCGAACTCAAAAGGTGCCAGATGGCAACGCTCACGAGCAGCAGCGTTACGGTCTGCGACCACAAAGCCCGCGATGCAGTCGACCAGACCTGCGTCGCAAAAGCTGTGCAAATCGCGATAGAAACGGCCCAGGAGGCGGGCAATCCCGCTGACAAGCCGATGCCAAAAATTACCCAAATCGCGCCTGCTGCCAGTAGCGCGGCAAGGAGACGTTGAATTTCCATCTCTCCGTCGCGGTTATAGCTGCCGTCGCGGCCAATCGCGGATATGCCGGCTGCGTTGAGCGCGGCAACGGCCGGCAGCGTCAGCAGGGAGCTGCCCCATCCGAGGTAGTAGAGCAACCGGCGTTTCACGAATATCGTCTGGTAGGGGCGCCCATCTCTGACGCTTTCGGGAAAGTTGTTATCTGGCTTGAGCTGCGCGTAACTCAGATCCACGCTGTGTCGGCGCAGGATGGTTTCGCTCAACAACACCGAATATTTGCTATCCGTCAGTTGGCTGACCGGACTCGCATAGAAAACCGCCAGGACCGAGACAAATAATAGAATGCCGGCTAATCGATGCTTAGCCATATTCGGTCGGGGTCCACGCTGAAGGTCCCGTCAGACCATCGGCAGAGCGCCGCCGCGGGCGTGCAGGGTCTGGCCGGTCAGCGCATTACTGGAATTGGTGGCGGCGAAGACAATTACTTCGGCGACCTCTTCGGGATAAACCGGACGTCCCAGCGGCATTCCCGTGCTGAGTTGCTTCAGGTCCTCCGCGGTGGGACCGGATTCCCGTCCCATCGCGGTATGCATCGGTCCCGGCGCGACGATAGTAACCACGATGCCGTTTTTCGCCTCCTCCACCGCCAGCACCTTGCTGAACTGGATGATCGCCGCCTTGGATGCGCCGTAGAGCCCGAGCCCCTGATAAGGCGAGATGGCTCCGCCGGAGGCGGTGTTCACGATGTGTCCGCCCTTTTGCGATCGCATCTGCTTGAGCACCGCCTGGCAGCACATCGCGGTGCCCAGGAAGTTGGTCCTGAATACCTGCTCGTAGGTCTCTTCCTTCATGTCCTCGATCCGCTCGCTGGGGCAGATCGCCGCGACGTTCGCCAGCACGTCGATACGGCCGAACTCACGAATGACCCGGCCAACCATTGATTCGATGTCGGCGCGCTTGCGCAAATCGGTCTTGATATAGATCGCGCGGCGCCCTTTTTCTTCCCTGACAGCTTTTGCGGCTTGCTCACCCCACTCGTCCTGCACGTCCACTATCGCGATATCCAGCCCCTTGTCCGCCAGACCCATCGCGGTGCATCGCCCGAGTCCCCAAGGCCGCGCCGCTCCAGTGACGATCGCTACATGCCGGCCATCTTCCATCGTTTTTGCCTCCGAGCATTTCTTTACCCGTCAGCGGCCTCGCTGCCAAGCCGAATTTCGTAACTATCCGGTCCGGTTGTCAGGGCGAATCGCGATCGGGCGGTGACTGGCCGAAAAGATGGAAGGGAAGTATAAAGGTGAGAACTAGCGCTGGCACGGTTCAAGCGGCGGCGGCCCGCCTCTTGTGCGCAGTTATTGAAAAACGGAGGTCATTCATTAGATGGCAGACTGGAAAGAGGAAGTCACCCGCGTCGCGGGGACCGACCTCGCAATAATCAGGGGCGGGCGCGGCAAGCCATTGTTGGTGCTGCACGAAGAACTCGGGCATCCGGGATGGCTCAACTGGCATGATGCGCTTTCAGAAGAGCGCAGCTTGATCATCCCAATCCAGCCCGGGATGGGCAACTCGCCGCGCGTCGACCACATCATGAACGTGCATCATTTGGCCTTGTTTTATGGATGGGTGTTGCGCGACCTCGGCCTGGCGCCGATCGACGTGATCGGCTTTTCCTTTGGTGGCTGGACTGCGGCGGAAATGGCGACGGCGAACAGCGGCCAGTTCGGCAAGATGGTGCTGGTGGCGCCCATGGGTATCAAACCGCCTGAGGGTGAGCTCATGGACATCTTCACCGTCACGATCGGGGTCCAGCTAAGTTCCACTGTTTACGACCGGGAGGCGACGCCCGAGTACGGCAGCCTCTACGGTGGCGGGGAGCGCTCGGCGACCCGGATGGAAGCGTTCGAGGACGCCCGCACCGAAACCGCCCGCCTGGCCTGGGAACCAATCCTGAACAACCCCAGTTTGCCGTACTTTCTACAAGGGGTGAAGGGACTGCCGACGCAGCTCATCTGGGGGCGTGAGGATCGGGTCGTGCCGGTCAGCGCCGGCACTGCTTACAAGCAAGCGCTGGCGAATACCGAGGTCAAGCTGACGGTATTCGACCAATGCGGCCATCGGCCCGAAATCGAAAAGTCAACCGAATTTATAAAGACGGTGCGCGAGTTTCTCGCCTGAACCCAAGGAGACGGCCATGCATATAATGTATTTCACCGAGCGTCCGTATCGCGACGCCCCCGAGGAAGAGATCATCAGAAGCCGCAGCTTCTTCGGTACTCCGAATCGCTTTTTCGACCGGGAAGTGGGCGCGCGCCTGTACAACGAATATCTCGACGAAGCGGTCTATGCCGAAGAACTCGGTTTCGACGCGGTGATGCTCAACGAGCATCATGGCACCCCCTTTCTGTATGGGGGGCGTGATGAACGTCGAGGCGGCGATTCTGGCGCGGATCACCAAAAAAATCCGCATCGTGTTGCTCGGCAATCCGCTGCCGACGGTCAAAAATCCCGTGCGGCTGGCCGAAGAACTGGCCGAAATCGATCTCATATCGCACGGGCGGCTGGTTCCGGGATGGGTGCGCGGCGCCGGCAGCGAGCAGGTCTTCCACAATGCCAACCCGGCCTACAACCGCGAATATTTCAACGAAGCTCACGACCTCGTGATCGCCTGCTGGACCAAGCCCGGGCCCTTTCGATGGGAGGGCAAGCACTTTACTTATCGCTTCGTCAATCCGTGGGCGCTCCCGTATCAGAAGCCGCGTCCGCCGATTTGGATTCCCGGCGTAATCAGCGGCGAGACTGTGACCTGGTGCGCGCAGCACAAGTATCCCTACATCGGCCTGGGCACTTCCCTTCACCTGACCGTCGACTTGTGGAACCTCTATGGCAAGGTCGCTGCCGACAACGGTTATCAGGCAGGCAGCGAGAATTTCGGCTATCTCCAGCAGATTCATCTGGCCGATACCGAGGAGGAAGCATACGAGCAGGGCAAGGCGGCGCTGTTCGGCGGCGGCGGCGCGAACTTTTCGCGTCCGGAATGGACTTTGCCGCCAGGCTACAACTCCAAGGAGGCCAACCGCCGTCTTTTCCAGAGCGCCAGCGACTATGGTTTTCTGGGCATCACTTCGGATACGCTCAACCGCTCCCGCGAGGAACTTCCACCCGAAGAAAGAGCCAAGCGGCGGGCCGAGCGCAGGCAGAGCGACACGCGCCATCGCCTGCAGCGCGGCGAAATCAGCATCGAGGAAGCCAAGGCGAAAATCCTGGGCAACTACGATAAGGCGCTGGCCGGGTTGCAGATTATCGTTGGCACACCCAAGACCGTCATTCCCAAGCTGCGATTGATAATGCAGGTCCTGCGTCCGGGCGTCCTTGGTCTGTTCCAGGCCCAGGGACCTTTAACCAAGGAACAGCGCCTTAACAGCATGCGCCTGATGGGTCAGGAAGTGTTGCCGGAAGTCCGCAAGCTCGCCAAGGAACTCGGCATTGTCGATCCCTTCGAGCGCGAGCCCGGCTCGCGCCCCATCACCGCCGGAACCAGTTACGAGCCGCTGGTCGACCTCGAGGCGCTCAAGCGCGCGCCCAAGCGCGACGAATCGGTTCGCGTCTAGAGAGAAATGCAAGCGCGGCCTGCCCGACGATTGGTCGGACAGGCCGCGCTTGATAGAAAAATCGCTTCGCGTAGATCCTTCGACGCGGCTCGCGTTGCTCGCCGGCTCAGGATGACGATCTGCCGCGACGCGTCAGGAATTCGCTCCCGAAGCTGGCTGAACCTGCTCGCCCGCCCGCTTCTTGAAGTATGGAATCACGTACTTGCCGAAGTTCTTGATGCTCTCCATCGCGGTTTCGTGCTGGATGCGGCCGGCCTGGATCAGGCACATGATCTGATCCACGCCCAACTCCTCCCAGCGCTTGATGGTGCGGATGCAGTGCTCCGGGTCGCCGACGCAGACCACGCCGTCGTCGCACAGCTTGTCCATCGCTTCGGGGGTGATCTCGGCCTCGGTCAGCGTTTCGCGGCCGAACCATCCCTTCCACCCGGTTTCGGATTTGCTCCACTGGGTGTAGATCTGGCGCGAACCCTCGGCGTATGCGGCGGCGGAAAACGATCCCACCCGACGCGCCTCCGTGTCATCCTCAAGGCACAACGCGGTGGTGAAAGCCGCGACCTGGTTGTTGGCGAAGGCGCCGACCGGTTCGGCATTGCGAATCGCCGCGCGATAGGCCACGACCGCCTTTTCCGACTGGCCCGGCGCGGTCAACGCAAATGACAGGACGCCCAGGCCCATGTGTCCGGCCATCTCGAAGGTCGGCGGAGTCGTAGCCGCCACCCATAGGGGAGGATGCGGCTGTTGCACCGGCTTGGGGATCACATTACGTGGCGGCACCTTGAAAAACTTGCCGTTCCATTCGAAGCGGTCGTTCATCCACATCGGCGGGATCATGCGCAGCGCTTCCTCCCACATCGGCCGGGAGTCCTCCGGCTCGATCATGAAGCCGCCCAGTTCCGCCTCGGTAACGCCCCTGGCGGTGCCGAACTCCAGCCGGCCGTCGCTCAGGATATCGAGCACCGCCGCGCGCTCGGCGACGCGCACCGGATGATTCATAGTCAGCAGCACGGCGCCATGACCGATCCTGATTTTCGACGTGTTCTGCGCCACCGCGGTCAAAAACAGCTCGGGCGCCGACGAGTAGGAAAACTTCTCGAGAAAATGATGCTCGGTTTCCCAGACGTACTCGAAACCCATTTCCTCAGCGAATTTGATTTGTTGCAACGCCTCCTTATAAGAGCGAATAACCGCGGCGTTGTCGTGGGGCTTTAAGGCGATCAACTCGTAAAAGATCCCGAATTTCATTGGTTCACCTGAATGCGCCGGCGTGGTATTCGCGACTTGAGCCAAACCGCGTGGCCGGGAAGCAGGCGTCACAAGGCTCAACGGCATACCATTGCGACGTCAGTTACGACCATTAACATAAGTGGCGGCCTAACGGGAGAGTACCCACGCACTGGCCGCGCGCTCTCGCTACTCGTAGAATCTAATTGGATAATGCTATTGAACGGGTGTTTAGCTAATGCCCAGGCGGCGAAGTCCGGTATTGAACGGGTGTTCCGAAAACTGTTCGGTTGATTTTATGAAGACTTCCATGGCCCGATACTTTTTGCTGATTTTCGCACCGGCGATAGCGCTGATGGTGGCGACATTACCGGCCCGGGGAACTGAAAAAGCGGCGCAAACCTATTTCCTGGTGGCGCAGCCTGATCTGCCCGACCCGATGTTCCGGGATGCGGTGGTCCTGATGCTGCCATCCACCGGCACTCCTCTGGTCGTCGGGCTGATTGTAAACAAGCCGACCAAAATGAAACTGAGCAACCTGTTTTCCGATACTGCGACGTTCAAGAAACCGCACCGACTCCGCCTATTTCGGCGGTCCGGTTGAAATCGGGACGCCGCTGGTCGTATCTCACAGCACCCACGCACCCAGGGACGGGACACTGCTCCTCAAAGACATGTACCTGAGCGTGGACCCGCAGACGATTATCTCGCTGTTCAAGGATTCACCGGACTCCAAAGACGTGCGGCTTTACCTGGGGCGGGCCCAATGGACGGACGACCAGCTACACGACGAAATGATGGAAAACTCCTGGTACAACGTGCCGTCGGATCCCGACTACGTTTTCAGCGCCGACCCCGGAAGCGTGTGGCGAACCCTGGTCGCACGCGCGCAAGCCATCCAAACCTCGGCGCGCCGGCTGGGCCATCCCGGCGCTCCGCTGCTGTTACCCATCGCATGGCCGGCGCAGGCGGGTTTTGGCGGACTTGACGAAGCTGCTTCGGATCGCTGATTCTGTCGATGAACCAGCGATCTTTCATTCCGCTGCAAACAGAGTGCTCCAAGGAGCGCGATCTAAATCGAAGTCCGCGGAGGGTTCCATGGCAGAATTCGACAAAATTATTAAAGGCGGCACTATAGTCGACGGCACCTTGACTCCACCCTTCAAGGCGGACGTCGGCATCAAGGACGGCCAGATCGCCCGGGTCGGTTATCTCAAGAGCAGCCAGGCCCAGCAGACGCTCGACGCCACGGGGCTGATCGTCGCTCCCGGCGCGATCGATCTGCATTGCCACTACGATGCGCCGGTGTTTTGGGATCCGGCGTGCTCCATTGGCAGCTGGCACGGGGTAACCTCCGTCACGAACGGGAACTGCGGATTCGGCTTTGCGCCGGTCCATCACAAGGATGCCGAGCGCTCGATGCTCTCGATGGAGCGCAACGAGGCGATCCCGTTCGAGGCGATGAAGGCGAGCATGCCGTTCACCTGGGAAACCGTCGCGCAATGGCTCGATCACATCGAGCGGCTGCCCAAAGCGGTGAACATGATGCAACTGGTTCCCGTCACTCCGCTGGTCAGCTACGTGATGGGTGGCTGGGAAGAGGCCAAGAGCCGCAAGCCCAAAGACAGTGAGATTGCCCGGATGGTCCAGATCGTCGATGAAGCGATGGCGGCGGGCGCCAACGGCTGGGCGGCGCAGCGCTTGCTCGGCAACGCCTCGGTGCAGCGCGACTACGACGGCAGCCTGATGATCTCCGACATCATGTCGGACGAATTTTACCTGGCCTTCGCCAAGGGCATGCGCAAGCATTCGCGCGGCCACATCCAGTTCGCGCAAGCCTCCTCCACCGACGGCGTCGATCCGGCGGTGTCCGCGCGGGAAGCGATGGACTTCGGCGGGCAGCTCTCCGAAAGCGCCAACCGGCCGCTGGTCTTCAACGCGGTCTTCCCCGGCGATCGCCGTCCCGACATCTTCCGCGGCCAGCTCGACGTGGTCGACCAGTACAATCGCAAGGGCGTCCCGTTGGTCGGGATCGCGATGACCGTGCGGCTGAACATGCGCTGCTGCTTCAGCGAGAAATGGACCTTTTTTGACGACGTCGACGTCTGGCGCGACGCCACCATGGGAACGCTCGAGGAGCGCAAGGCCAAGCTCACCGATCCGGTCCGGCGCCAACAGATGAAGGAAATCTACGACCGCAGCAAACGCCCCAGCGCCGCGGGCAAAATCACCGACTTCGTCTGCCGCAAAATCCATCGCGACGACCTGCGCGCCAAATACCGCGACCGCACCGTGCGCGATATCGCCAGGGCGGAGAACCGGCATCCCGTGGACGTGCTGCTGGATATCTCCGCCGCCGACGATTTCAAGACCGAATGGCTCACGCCGATCACCAACTCAACGGCGGAATATTGCAAAGAGATGCTGGAGCATCGCACCGTGGCCGGTTTTTCCGACGGCGGCGCCCACGCCAAGTTCCAGACCTTGGGGATCTATCCGACCGAGCTTCTGACCTGGCTGGTCAGGGATACCGGCACGCTTACGCTGGAACAGGCGCATTACCACCTGAGCTATATGCCGGCCTGGGCGGCAGGGTTTAAGGATCGGGGCAGTATCCGCGAGGGCTTGGCGGCGGACCTGTTGGTCTATGATCTGGACAAGCTCGGGATCGAAGAGCCGGAGATGCTCTATGATCTGCCGCCGGACAACGACTCCCGGCTGGTGCAACGGCCGCGCGGGTATCGGTGGATCATGGTCAATGGCGAAGTGACGTTCGAAGACGGCAAGGACACCAAAGCCTACTCGGGCAAGCTAATCCGCTGCGCGTAGTCCGTCAGCGTTTCACGAGAACTTTCTGTCAGCGTCTGCGGACCCGATCCGCAGACGCTGACACCACAGGCTTGCAGCTCGTAGTGGGCGGTTCGCGAACCGCCCCTACCAACCGTCGCAGAGGGCGATTCCCCACTAAGGCGTCGGAAAAGCCCTAGGAGGGTGCTAAGGCAGAATCATCGTGCCCTGCCTCAGCAGATGGCAAAAGTGACCCGCACACCGGTTCAATTGAGATTGCCGTTTCTGAGAGCGAGGCGTTATGATTAAAGAGGGCGAGCGGAAAAAGAAAGTCCTCCACTTCTACTGCTATACATGTAAAGCCTATGAGCTTAAAACCAGTCCGCACTACCGAAGTCAGAAGGGGCGTTTTACCAAGCGGCGCAAGGCTGAAAAAGCGAAAGTTCAAGGTTTCATATCTGCGCCAACATGAGAAAGGAGACGGCAAACAACCGATTCACTTTGGTATTGTCTAACCGCATCTAGATCAAACCCATTGAGCGAGCAAAGCCACCAGAGCCAAAACAGGCAGGTACCGCCGGGCAGGGCAATCAGCCATCCGATAACCCGCGATCCAATACGGTCCGACTTGATGGCTCGACCGCTCAACCACCCACCAGCGAAGAACAGTGGCGCGCCGAACAGCGCCAATTTGCCAACTGGCATATCTGTGCCGCCTGGTGGTTGAATTGGATTACCCTCGTTGCTGCCGCTCTTGGTATCGGCGGTCTCGTAATTCTGTATTGGACATTGGAAGATACCCATACCGTCGCACAAACCGCAAAGACTCAGCTTGAATTGTCCGAACGGCCATGGCTTGGTATCGGACCTATTGATATCGCCGTGAAACTTACGGCTGGCCAACCCCTGAAAGTTAAAATGCATATTATCAATAGTGGACAATCCCCAGCGCTCAATGCGTTCCCACGAGGCGTCTTGAAACCTACTCTCATGGTTGATCGAGATACCGGCGTCCCTCTCGTGAACGATCCGCTGATATCGATTGCACAACGGTTAATCCATCGTGGAGCGATTCCGTTAGGGGTGCCATTATCCTTCCAGGTTCGGGAAACGAAACCTACGACCTCGAAAGTCCGCCAATGACTCAGAAAGCCATTGATATAGCTACAAACAAAATTCCATGGGTCTCCAAAACGGATGAAGGATTGAAGGACGTTCCCGCCCTCTTTCGTCGAAACCCAGCGACAACTGGCGGTTGGGACTGTATCTGGTTGGATGCCTCGATTATTTTGATCAATTTCATGCGTTTCATCGGACATCGTTCTGCTATTTTTACCGCCTTTCGGATTCCGTACCGGCTGGCGTGTTCGCCAACTGCCCAAAGGGCAACACCGCCAATTAAGACCACCGAGAGACTCAGAACGCCGACCTGTCCAAACCAAGATAACAGCCCCGGCCCAAGAGTCACGTCCGGTATAGTCCCCCTTTCGAGCCTGTCATCGGTTTTCCCCAAAACCTTCGGAAGAAAAAGATCACAGGCTGGAAGCCTGTGCCACGAAGCCATAGAAGGACCCTCTCTGGCCGCCGCAGCGGCGCCCATCTCCCCCTGTCGCGGGGGAGAACATCAAAAGGAATGCGTTCAAACTTGAGTGGCGGGCTAAACACTCGTTTCGTTTAGATCCGACCTTCTGAAGTGGGTGCTACTCCAATGCTCCGGCGTCGCGCAGGGTCTTGATTTCAGCTTCGCTCAAGCCGAGCAATCCGCTGAGGACTTCATCCGTATGCTGTCCCAGCAGCGGCGCGGCAGATCGCACCTCGCAGGGCGTGCCGCTCATCTTCCACGGGATGCCGCAATGCTGCTTTACGCCGACTTCGGGATGGGGCAGGTTGACGAAATAGCCGCGCTGCCCGAGATGCTCGTCTTCTTCGGACAGGTACTTGTTGTCGGCGACCACAAAGGCCGCCACGCCGGCATCCTGAAGAGTTTGCGCCACCTCGGGCGCACTGCGCTTGATACTCCAGGCTTCGACGATTGATTCCAGTTCGTCTTCGTTGGCCTGGCGCGCAGCCAGGGTTGCGAACCTCGGATCATCGGCCAACTCCGGGCGTCCGATCGCACCCGCCATTTGCTTCCATTCGCGGTCGTCAGCGGCGGCGATCGCGACAAACTGATCCATCGTAAAGCCCAGGACTTTTTCCGGCCGGTCCAGGCACTTGAAAATCCCATGCGGCGCCATCAAGGGATCGCGGTTGCCGATCCGCTCCGGCTCCTGTCCGTTCATCGTGTATTGCAAGAGGCCTTCGGGCAGCACATCCATCGCGCATTCCCACTGGCTCATATCGATATATTGGCCTTCGCCAGTGGTGTCGCGATGATACAAGGCGGTCAAGACGGCGAAAGCGCCATGCACGCCGGCATTGGGGTCCGCGTAGCTGAACCCCGCATGCATCGGCGGCCCGCCCCGGTAACCGGTCAGCGCCGACAGCCCTGAAAGCGGCACCTGCGCCGGGCCGTACGCGACAAAGTCGCTGTAGGGCCCGGTATCGCCATAGCCGGAGAGCGAGATCATGATGACGTCCGGCTTGAGGGCTTTGACTTGTTCGTAACCCAATCCCAGCCGATCCATCACGCCGTGGGCGAAGTTGTTCACCACTACGTCGCTCGAGGCGATCAAGCGGCGGGCGATTTCAAGCGCTCCCGGCTTGCTGAAATTGAGCGCCAGCGACCGTTTGCCCTGGTTGTACTGGTTGTAATAGCCGGAGCGATTGAGGCCGCCCGGTTTGCCCCCGGGCCACGGCGGAAGCAGCCGCGTGACACACGGACGCGTGCTGCTTTCGATCCGGATTACGTCGGCGCCGAGGTGGGCCAGTTGCAGGGTGCAATACGGTCCCGCCCACACCCAGGTGAAGTCAGCGATCCTGATTCCCGAAAGCGGCCCCGGCGCCATGCTAAATCACTCCCTTGGTTTTGAGTTGGCTCAGACGCTGCGCGTCCAGACCCAGGCGTCCACCGAGAATTTCCGCATTGTGCTGCCCGAGCAGCGGAGCCGGCATCCGGATCTGCCATGGGGTGGCGCCGTATTTAAGCGGTGCGCCCGGATACTTGTGGGTTCCGGCCACCGGATGCGTCAGCTCGACGAAGAATCCGCGCGACTTCAGATGTTCGGAGTTGAGCAGGTCGCCCATCGTCGATACCGGAGCGAAGGGCACGCGCTTGTCCTGTGCCTTGCGGTAGAGATCTAGTACCGTCTGTTCGCCTACCCATTCGCGCAGGAAGATTTCGAGCGCCTCCCAATTTTCGGCGCGCTTGAGCCGATCGGAAAAGATCTCTTCATTGGCCCAGTCCGGGTCTCCCATCAGGGCGACGAAATTGCGCCATTGATGCTCCTCGACGCAGCACACGTAAATCCATCCGTCCTTGCATTCCATCGCCTCCATCGGCTGGAGCGGCTTGCGTCCGAGCCTGGTCGCGATAACTCCCATGTAGGGCCAGTACTCAAAAACCATTTCGTTTTGCGAAACCAGCGACTCCTGCGCCGACACTTCGACGTGCTGGCCCGTGGCGCCACGCCGGCGCCCAAACACGGCGCCCATCGTCGCCACCGCGGCATGCACGCCGGCCTGGAAGCCGGACTGGCTGCCGAAGGTCTTAAGCGGCGGGAGCTCGGGATGATTGGGACCGGCGCCGTTGAGCACGCAGACCCCGCCGGAAGACCAGACCGTCAGCTCCTCCGCGCGCCAGTTGCGATGCGCCCCGGTCAGGCCAAAAGGCGCAATCGACGTCATGACCAGGCGCGGGTTGCGCTGGTTCAATCGCTCGAAGCTCAGCCCGGTCCGGTCCATTTCGGGAGGCGCCATATTGTGAATCAGGACGTCGGCTCGCTCGGCCAGCGCTGCGAGCAGATCCAGGCCTTCGGCCTGCGCGATATCCAGGGTGACGCCGAACTTGTTGGCGTTAAGGTAGAGGAACAGCCCGCTCTTGTCCGGATGCGGCTGGCCGCCGGGAAAGGGACCGCGGGTGCGCGCCGGATCGCCGGCGCCCGGCGGTTCCAGCTTGATGACTTCGGCGCCCATATCGGCCATCAGCTTGGCCGCGTATGGCGCCGATACCATTGTGCCAACTTCGATGATCTTGAGTCCCGCTAAAGCGCCCGCCATTGGGAAACCTCAGGCTGAGGCTATCATGGCTGCCGGCTGATATGGAAAGGTTGTGCCCTATGACCATCTGAAGAGCATCGGTAGTCCAGGTGCGGCCACCCAACGACCACACGGTGCGCCCCGGGCGGGAAGTCGGACCACACTCAGAAATTTATCGGGAGAGCTTGCCTTCGCGCTGGAAAATGGTGAAGGTCCCGTCGTATCGACAATGTAAGGAATTATCCTTACATTTGTGCCCCGTTCATGAGGCAACGGTTATGGCGACTAGCCTCGAAGAGACGAGCACGATTACGACCAAGGGACAGACGACGGTGCCCAAGGTAGTCCGCCAGGCGCTGGGCGTCGATTACGGCGGCAGGATTGCCTTTCGCATCGAAGACGAACACGTGACGGTCCACAATCCGGAGGCGGAGCGGCGCGATCCAGCCCTTGCAGCGTTTCTCGGGCTGATCGAAAAGGACATCGCCGCCGGGCGCCGCGTGCGCGACCTTCCCGCCGGCCTCGCGGCAGCGATGCGCCGATCTCTGAAGCAGGTTCGAGTCGACCTTGAAGAAAAGCTGAAGGGCGAGGTCGCGCTTTAGGCTCATGCATGGTCGTCAATGGTTGGACGCTTCTATTCCATGAAGCAATCATCGTACAGGTCAAGAACCTGGCCGACGCATATGAGCGGACGCGCAAGGGGAACCCTAAGGGTTTCCGGTCCAATGCCAACGTCAAATTGCTCGCGGCGTTGGCGAAGCTGGTGCTGGAGATAATTCCCGCCAACCGAAGCCGGCCTGAATACCGCCAGGGCAACACTCTCGGCGGACCATACCGGCACTGGTTACGAGTAAAGTTCTTCGGCCGGTTCCGACTGTTTTTCCGCCATGACAGTCGGTCGCAACTTATCGTCTACGCCTGGGTTAACGACGAACGCACCTTGCGCCAGCGCGGCGGCCGAAGCGACCCCTACGAGTGGTTCCGACGCATGCTCGCGTCCGGGAATCCGCCGAACGATTGGTCTGCCCTTGTGAAGAGCGCTCGTTCGGTTCGCTGACCCGCCGGCTTGCGCCCATCTTACGCAACTCACTCCAACGGTTCGAAATAGTCCTTGGTCGCACCGCAATCAGGACACAGCCAGTCGGCGGGAATGTCTTCGAAACGGGTGCCGGGGAGGATTCCGTGATCCGGCATGCCTGCAGCTTCGTCATATACCAGGCCGCAGACGATACATATCCACTTCTTCATGCGAGTTCGGGCAATCGCAGCCGCGGCATCGTCTCAAGGGCAGGGCGTTTGCCGTTCAGACTTAGTCAGTCGGTTGCGCGGTGAGCGGCCGGTCAGGCCGAAAGCGTAAGTGAAGCGATTCAAGCCGCTCGTCGACGCAAAACGGTACGCGTTTTACTTCACCGTCAACTTCGAGCCCCTGAAGCCGGTTCAGGATGATCGGAATAGCCTCTTGAAGATTGGTGCGGGCAACGGCCTGGCCCAGGCATTGATGGACGCCGTAACCGAAGCTGAAATGCCGCCGCTCGGGCCGCAGGATATTGAACTCACCCGGGTTCTCCCAACGCTCGGGATCGCGATTGGCGCCCTGCCGCGTCAGGAACAGTGAATCGCCCGGTTTCAGTTCGAGCCCGAAAGCGCTGACGGGGGCGGCCACCAACCGGCGCCCGTGGCGAAACGGCGGATGGTAACGCAGGCATTCCTCGACCGCCGCCCGCGCCAGGCCGGGTTGATTGCGCAGCAACGCCGCCTGCTCCGGATGAGCCGCGAACATCAGGATACTGTTGCTCAACGCCGAAGAAGTCGAGCCCACCGAACCGCCGATAATGTTAACGATCAGCGCGCGAATATCCGCGTCCGACGGCCCTGCCCCGCCGTCGCGCTGCTGCAAGAGCCGCGACACGATGTCGTCGCCGGGCACGCGCTTGCGCCGATCGATGAGCTGGTTGACGTAATCGGTAAGCGCCGTAATCGAAGCCTCAACCCGCTGGCGGAGTTGGAGCGTCATATCGTAGCTGAATCCTTCCTCGGTGCCCGCCAGAAACCCCTTGATCCTGAGCCGATCTTCATCCTCGATACCGAGGAAACGGCACATCGTCCACAGCGGCAGGTCATCGGCAAAATCCGCGATGAACTCGGTTTGGCCATATTCGATCATCGCATCGAGCGCAAGGTTGGTGCGGGATTGGATTAGAGCGCGAAGGCGGTCCATCTCGCGCGGCAGGAAGGCGCGCGCCACGTAGCCGCGCAGCCGCTGATGCTCGGGGCCATCGATTACGGCCAGGCTGGTCTTGCGCCATTCATAAAAGGGCCCGTCGCAAATACCGAGGTCCTCCAGTTGGCGCATCCCCGGCCCGGAAAAGTGGGAATCGGTCTGCGCGAACTCCATGTCGGCGATGCCAAGAAGGACCGGTTCTCCGGTGTGAGTTCTACTGGTTCGGCCCGTGCGACGCTCACGCTCAAGGGTTGGGTAGGGATCCCGCCAGAAATCCGCGTCGCGAAGATCAATCATTGCAACACCCGTTCGCCATTTTCGCGACAACTAACACTTTGGCCCAGGCGCATCAATTGCCGGTGGCAGACGCGCGAGGTTGGTCGGCGCAATGATTTGCTATGGCGAGTAGGTGTGCCGCGGCTCCAATTACGAAGCCGCGGCGATGCCCTTTATCACGATCAACTCAATTCAAGGAGCTTGAGCAGGGGGGCCAGCGGAACCGTGGCGGCGTCGGCAGCCTGCGTAACCTGCTTAATCATCTGATCCCTTTTCGCAGCCTCTGGAGACCCAGAATTCTCGGCAAAGAATAGCGGTTCATTCGGCAACGGGTTACGGCCGAACGCTTGCCGAAAGGCCTTAAACCGGTGTTGGATTACCTTAATCATCGAACAGCGTACACAGAGCTTGCGGGGCGAACAGACATGGTCAACTGTGCGCCGCGCGGTACTTCTGATCATTCTTCGATTGTCGGCATCGGTGTTATGTTTGGTCTTCATCTGCTTTGTAGCGTTACAGCTCCTTAGGGTTCCTTACTTTTCAGCGATTTAGTCATGCAATTTTAATTAAACGGTTAACTATGGTCCCGGCTAAGACGTTCGAGCCTCGCGAAACCGAATCCCGTAGATCACGATCCCCGCCCTTGACCGCCAATCTTATGACTCAAGTCGTGACCTCCTTGAAGCAGCAGGCTGATATAAGGTGAGGCGTTAACCACTCTAACGCCGTCCCTGGCCATTGCGCGGATCTCCTGGATCCCTTCTCCATCGACCGAAATCAGATACTCGAGATCGAGAGAGATCGCCCGATCTTCGGGTTGAAAAATCTTTTTCAGTTCCGGCAGGCCCTCCGCCCGCAACTGACCGTCAACATGAATGACGGTCCTCGTACCCCGCTTATCCCTGGTGATCCTCAACCTCACGTTAGACAGACTAAGCACATTCGATGCCAGATAAACTCTTGTGGTTTACCAAGGGAAATTTGCCACCTTCTTTATCGACGCTCCAGCAGGTACCATTATTCGTACCCGAGGTGCGAAGATTGGGTCCCTAAGCCAGTCCACGCCACTCGGATGCTGGAATAGCGCTATGGCAGAATTCCCCAAGCAACAAGTATCAATGGGCATTTCAGCACCACCTGAACCGCCAGGGACGACCAACCTCGATCTCGAAATGTATCGACCTTCGAGGCTGGCGCGCATGCTTTTGGATAACGCGCAAGCTCGAACCGGAGCCTTATTGCGCGAGTATAGAGGAGAAATTCAGCTCGAAGTGTTGGCCTTCCGGGACGCCGATGAAGTCCAGTTGCCTCGGCATCTGCCGTTGGATTTGTGCGATGCCGTGTCGCGCGAAATCATCCGCTATGTGAGCCGCACTGGTGAAACGGTGGTTCTTGGGGATGCACGCCGCGACCATCGCTTTAGCACCGATCCTCACCTGCATCGCGAAACACCTTTGTCGGTCGTTTGTGTGCCGATCATCCATCTGGACCGCCGCGTTGGAATTCTTTATCTCGAAAACGATCAGATGGCCGACGCTTTCGTTGGGGACAAGCTTGAAAAGATAGCGGTTATTTCCGCCTATGCTGCGACCGGCATCGAAAATGCTACCCTGCATCGGCACCTCCTGGACTCCGAGCGGTTCTTCCAGGCGGCAACCGACGCGCTGCCGGCCAATCTGGCCATCCTGGACGTTTCGGGAAACATCATCAGAGTTAACGACGACTGGAGGCACTTTGCGGACGCCAATGGTTTCCAGCATCCGGAGCATGGCGTCGGGATGAATTACCTGGAGGTCTGCGATCGGGCGTCGCAAAAATGTGCGGAGGCCAAGGAAGCGGCAGCAGGAATCAGGTCCGTCATTGAGCACAAAAGCGATGATTTTTACCTCGACTACGCTTGCCACAGCCCGACTCAGGAACGATGGTTCCAGATGCGCGTGCGCAGGTTTCGGGATCGAACCGCGGAGCGCCTGCTCGTCGCACACCATCCGGTCACGGAAATCAAGCGGGCCCAGGAGGATCTGAAGCAGGCCCTGGCGGAAATCGCGCAACTCAAGGACCGCCTGGAAGCCGAAAATCTCTATCTGCACGAGGAGCTCAAGGATTCACACGATTTCACCGAGATTGTGGGTACGAGCCCGGCTCTGCGCACCATGTTCCGCCAGCTCGAACAGGTGGCTCCGACCGACGCCACGGTATTGATCCTGGGCGAGACCGGAACCGGCAAAGAACTGGTCGCACGGGCGATTCATAATCGCAGCCGGCGCGGTGAGCATACTCTGGTAAGGGTCAATTGCGCCTCTCTGCCCGCGACCTTGATCGAGAGCGAACTGTTCGGCCACGAGAAGGGCGCGTTCACAGGTGCGCTCACGCAGAGAATCGGACGATTCGAGTTGGCCGACCAGGGAACTATCTTTCTGGATGAAATCGGCGAGTTGCCGCTCGAACTTCAGGCCAAACTCCTGCGCGTGATCCAGGAAGGCGAGTTCGAGCGTCTGGGCTCCAGCCAGACCAAAAAGATCGATGTCCGCCTGATCGCCGCCACCAACCGTAACCTGGAACAGGCCGTAGCCGAGGAGAAATTTCGCGCGGACCTGTATTACCGGCTCAAGGTGTTTCCGATCGTGGTGCCGCCGCTGCGCGACCGTCTGGAGGACATCCCTCTGCTGGTATGGTACTTCATCGCCAAGAGCCAGGGCCGGCTGGGCAAGAACATCAAGACCGTTCCGAAGAAGGTGATCGGCACGCTGATGAATTACGCGTGGCCGGGAAACGTCCGCGAGCTCGAGAACGTGGTCGAGCGCGCCATTATCATGTCATCCGGAACCGCCTTGGCCTTGGACGAACCGCTGGAAAACAGTATTCCGGTTTCCGGCCGCGCAACGCCGCGTGAAGAAAGCCTCGCGGAGGCTGAGCGCGCTCACATCATGAGGGTTCTCGAAAGTTGCGACTGGAAAGTGAAGGGAACCGGCAACGCGGCCGATCGCCTTGGATTGCATCCCAACACGCTGCGTTATCGGATCCAGAAGCTCGGCATCAAGCCGCCGCCAAAATCGTAATCCGGCTCCGTCGCCGCGACCATAGCGGCGTCCAGCCACAAAGCGAAATCAATTCACCTGCTCACAGCGCAACGCGTTGGAGCAGAGGCTTTTTCTGTTCCTCTACTTATCTTGAGACTGCCGAAAAATGCCTAGTGTTATGCAATGTGGCGGCATTCCCATGCGGATCTTTGAGATGGTACTCTCTGTGTAACTTGAGACTGTCGATAAACGACTAAAGGCCAAAGCCAGGGTGCTTGGTAGCGCGGTCGCGCAATGGGGGCTTGGTTCTGGCAGGCGCCTCAGGATTTGGCGAACCCCGGAAAGCGCGGCGGACGTTTCTCCGCGAACGCCCTGGCCGCTTCCTGGTAATCCGCGGTCTCGGGCATTCGGCCGCCGACCTCGTAACTGTCGCGATACGCGGTTTCCAGGTCGGTGCTCATATGCTGGTAGATACTTTTTTTCGTCTGCGCCAGGGCCGTGGGCGCGCAGTTGGTTGCTATTTCCCGGGCCATTTCAAGCGCCGCCGGCAACAGCATGTCGTCGGGAACCACCCGCGTGACCAGCCCCATCGCCAGCGCCTCCTGCGCGGTCACGATACGTCCGGTCAGTGCCAGCTCCATCGCGCGCGGAACCCCGATCAGACGCGGCAGCATCCAGGCGCTGGCCTGCTCCATCGCGCGTCCGGTGCGGACGAAGAGCAGCCCCATTTCGGCGCTTTCGCCCGCGATGCGGACGTCAAAGAACAGCGTCATCGTGAAGCCCAGCGCCACGCTGTGACCCTTGATCGCGCCGATAATCGGTTTGCGCAGCTCGAGCATGTAATCGAACTTGTCGTTAAGCGTATCGGGGCCGTAAGGTTTCGGGCTTTTGAAAGCCTGATCGGGATCCATCCCCCTGGCGGCGCGGGCCGCTCGCGCCTCCGCCGCCATCTTCTGATCCGCGCCCGAGCAAAACGCCCTGCCTGCCCCGGTCACGACGATCGCACGAATCAAGTGGTCGTGGTCCGCGTCGATCAGCGCCTGTTTGATTTCCAGGCCCATCTTCGCGTTAAAGGCATTGAGACGGTCGGGGCGATTGAGCGTGATGGTCGCAACTGGGTCGATTTTCTCGTAAATGATCTCGGTAAAGTCCATCTTCAAGGTCTCCGAAATTTGCGGGAGATGATGCTATGAGTACCGCGGAAAATAAGAAACTGATTCACGACGCCTTCACCGCCTGGAGTCAGGGTGACGGCCGGCCATTCTTCAAACTCATCGCCGACGAGGTCCGCTGGACGGTAATCGGCGGCACGCCAGTATCGGGCACCTATCACAGCAAACGCGATTTCCGCCAGACCGTGAAGTCGCTTTCCGAACGGTTTGCGTCCGACCTGAAGGTCACCGTGCGCGACGTGATCGCCGACGGCGACAAGGTCGCGGTGCAATGGGAAGGTCACGCGATGGGCAAAAACGGCACCGCCTACGATCAAACCTATTGTTGGGTGATGCGTCTGGCGGATGGGAAGGTGTGCGAGTGTATCGCGTACCTTGACACCGAGTTGGTTACCAGGCTGTTTGACGGCGGCCGGACCCAGGAAAAAGCCTGAGTCCGGCCGGTCTATTTTTCAGGCGAGGTTGTAGAGCTTGACCGCGTTGCCGGCGACGATCTTGTAGCGATCCTCGGCGGGCACTCCGGCAAAGTTATCCTCGATGTACTGGCGCGAGTTGGGGAAGGTCGTGTCGGTATGCGGATAGTCCGCCGACCACATCAGATTGTCCACCCCGATAACGTTGCGGATCGTCATGCCGACCTTGTCTTCAATAAAGGTGGCCAGCACCTGGCGATGGAAGTAAAAGCTGGGCGGGTTGGGCAGGTCGAGTCCGGTATGGTGGCGATGGCGCTTGTAGGTGCGGTCGGACTTCTCCAGGAAATATCCCAGCCAGCCGATATTGCCTTCCACCGAGACGAATTTCAGTTTGGGAAAGTGCTCGAGCACGCCGCCGAAAATGACCTTCGACAACGCCTCGTAATTGGCCAGCGACGCGACGTTGAGCAGCGCGTCGACGGCGCCGCGCAGATGCCCGGCGCTCTTGAACAGCCCCTCGGTGCGGCGATCGCCGGTGCGCAGATGGATATGCATCGGGATGCCGAGGTCCTGCGCCGTCGCCCATAGCGGATCGTAAACGTCGCTGTTGAGCGGCTCGCCGCGCGGATAGGTCGGCAACAGGGCGCCGCGCAGGCCCGGCAGCTTGGCGATATGCTTTAGCTCCGCGATGCCGACTTCGACGTCGTCGGTGGGCACCAGGCCAATACCGATGAGCCGGGCCGGGTCGGTGCTGCACCATTCCGAGAGAAAATCATTGTAGCCGCGCAGGCAGGCGAACTGTAATTCGAGATCGTCGAGCAGAAACAGCGGTCCAATGCCGAGGTTCGGGTACAGCACCTCCGCATCGACGCCGTCGAGATCCATGTCCTTGAGCCGCGCGACCGGATCCCAGGCGCCCTTGCGGATGGTTTCGTAGGTCTCGCCCGATTGCTTGTAATCTTCGAACTTCTTGCCGCCCTGGACTTCCATCCCCATGGTGCGGCCGCGCACGCCGTCAATCACCCAGGCGTCGCCGTCCGCGGCGCGCTCAATTCTGGGCGCGCGGTCGCGCAGTTTCGCGGGGACGCGTTTGGTCCAGGTGTCGCCGGGTTCCTGCACATGATCGTCGGAAGAAACTATATTGTATTGTCGCATCGTTGCTCTCCTCGCCAAGCGATTGTCTGACTTTCAGCGATTGATTCCCCACCACCTGCGTCACGCGCCGCCACCTTTTTCAAAACGAACCATAGCTCAAAAACGTCGCGCCCGGCTATCCCCGCAAAGCGTCACGCCGCGACCGCTTTGGCTGCCGTTTTGCGCCTCGCCGTGCGGCCCGGCCGCGCGCCGAGGATGAGGGTCGAATGCGTGGTCAGATGGCCGCCGTTGCCGGAAACCAGGCAGATGTCGTGCTTTTTCACCTGGCGCTGGCCGGCCTCTCCCCGCATTTGAATGACTGCTTCGGAAAGCGGCGTCATCCCCCACAGGTAATAGGCGCTCAACTCGCCGCCGCCGGTGTTGACCGGCAGCGAACCGCCGGGGCCGATGTGTCCGTCGGCAACGAAGGGCCCGCCCTCGCCTTTGGGACAGAATCCGTAGTCCTCCAGAGTCACCAGGACGGTAAAGGTGTAACAGTCATAGAGCTGCACCAGGTCGATATCCTTGAGCTCGATTCCGGCCATCTTGAACGCCACCTCCTTGGCCAGCCCCGCGCCGCTGGCGAGCCGATCGACCGGGTCGCCTCCCGGATGGCCCTGGCCGGCACCCTGGATGTAAACCGGCGGCTTGCGCAGGTCGCGCGCGCGTTCCGCCGAGGTGACGATTACGCAAATACCGCCGTTGGACACCAGGCAGCAGTCGAGCAGACGAAACGGCTCGCAGATCCAGCGCGACGCCAGGTAATCGTCCAGCGTCAGCGGCTTGTCGCGGAAATGGGCGAGCGGATTCATATTGGCCCAGTTGCGTTGCGCGATCGCCACCGCGCCGAACTGCTCGCTGGTGGTGCCATACAGTTCCATGTGGCGCTTGGCGACTAACCCATAGGCGGCCGGGGCGCCAAAAAGACCGACGCTCGCATTGATTCCGAACGCCTGGCTGTACGCGGCGCCGGTGCGGCTCTCAACTCCGGGCTGCGGCGCCTTCAGCGGATTGTCGGCGAACACGCAGGCCACCGCGTTGGCCATGCCGGCCGCGATACTCTGCGCCGCATACGCGACCATCGCACCGGCGGTGGCGCCGCCCAGATTCATGGTGGCAATCAGTCTCAGATCCCGCAGCCCCATGATCTCCTGCATCTCGGTGTTGGCCATCCAACTAAGACCGCCTTCGGCTTCGCGCCAGGCGACCCCGGGCTGGACCAGCAGCCCATCGAGGTCTGATGGCTTCAGCCCGGCGTCGTCCAAAGCCAGGCGGACCGCTTCGATGGCGAATCCCATACCATCGTTGTCGTAAACCTGCCCCAGTTTGGTCATTCCCAGACCGGCGATAGCGCATTTTCCTTTGAAACTCATCGGACATTCTCCCGGACGCTAACTTCTCGATTGACGATTTTATGCCCTCACATCTTGACGCTGCTTTAGCACAGCGGCCGCGGCCCAGAAACCATTAAAGAAAATTGAGCAATTGTTCAGCTTGTTAAAATCGCAACATCCGATTAATGATAACAATCTCAGGCGAACTGGCGGCCAATCCGCCACCGTCTTGGCAAGTACGTAATATTGCTCGGGGGAGGTGCGCGATGAAATTCGGAATTCTGATGGAGCTGCAAACGCCAAGGCCCTGGAATCCTGAATCCGAATTGAACTCCTGGCAAAACGGCCTGGAGCAACTCGAAGTCGCCGACCGCATCGGGATCGACTACCTATGGCAAGTCGAGCACCACTTCCTGGAGGAATATTCGCACTCTTCAGCCTCCGAAAGCTTCCTGGCCGCGGCCAGTCAGCGCACCAAGCGGATCCATCTGGGGTCTGGCGTTACCCTGCTGCCGCCGCCGATTAACCACCCGGCGCGCGTGGCGGAGCGGGTCGGGGCATTGGATCTGCTGAGCCGGGGCAGAGCGGAATTCGGCACCGGCGAATCTTCGAGCTTTGCGGAGTTGGATGCCTTTCACGTATCGCGCGCCGAAAAGCGGGCGATGTGGCACGAGTCGCTGGGTGTGATTTGCCGCATGATGGTGGAAGAGCCGTTCCGCGGACACGAAGGCAAGTACATTCAGATGCCGCCGCGCAACGTGATTCCCAAGCCGATCCAGAAGCCGCATCCGCCGCTGTGGATCGCCTGCTCGCGCCAGGAGACCATCGTGATGGCGTCGCGGATGGGCGCTGGCGCGCTGACGTTCGGCTTCCTGTCACCCGCCGACGCCGAGAAGTGGACGCGCGATTACTATGCCACGCTGGAGGATTGTCATCCGGTCGGTTATGCGGTCAATCCTAATGTGGGATTTTTGTCCGCCTTCATCTGCAATCGTGACGGGGCCCGGGCCCGCCAGTTGGCCTTTGAAAACAGCACTTTCTTCGGCTACTGCTTCCGGCATTACTACGTGGACGGATTCCATCACCCGGGCGAGACCAACCTGTGGGAGAAGTTCAAGAATACCCCGACGCCCGAACTGATGCGGCTCGTCGGCGGCGACTCCTCTGGCCCCAGTTGCGTCGGCACCCCGGATGAAATCCGCAAAGTATTGCTGGATTACGAAGCTTCCGGAGTTGACCAGGTAATCTTCATCGCGCAGGCCGGCAAGCTCAAGCACGAAGACATCTGCGAGTCCTTCGAACTGTTTGGCAAGACCATCGTGCCCGAATTCAGGGAGCGCGACGAGAAATACGTGCGCGAGAAAGCCAAGCGCCTCGAACCGATTATCGAGCAGGCGATGAAGCGGCGCGTCGAGCCGAAGATTCCCGAAGCCTACAAGGACTACGCCTACCACGCCGGCGGCGAAAACATCCGCCACTTCGCCTACGACCCGTCCAAGGAGCAGAAGCGGGCGTAAAGTATCCATCCGCGACCCGGTCCGACAGTTGGAAATCGTGGATCCATCCTTAGCACGACGGTTCCTTCATATGACCGTCCGGCATGGTTACCTACATAAAGGACGGCCCGGCCCGGCATTCCAAGCTGTAGCTGGGTAATATTTACCGAGGAGTTTTTGCGTGGTACATGCCACTGTCCTTCCTGAATTTAAGAGACAATAGGCGTTAACGCGTTCAATAGTAGGCATATGTTTTGCATTCGCGTCCTTGCCATGAACGTACGCATATTGGCGCCTAAAGCACGATACCGAACGCCTCTTTCGCTGGTTTTATCGATCGGACTTATGGGGCTGGCTGGCTGCGGCGGAGGCTCCGGTGGTTCGGGAGCGCCAACGCCACCGCCCGGCGCGATGGGACTGGCGAAGGTCGGCCACATCATCGTGATGATGCAGGAGAATCACTCGTTCGATAATTATTTGGGCGCGCTGGCTTATGCTCCCAGCTCGCCGTATCACTCCGGCCCCTGCGCTTCGAGCGACAACAAGTGCGTCGATGGTTTGACCTGCACCAATAGCGGCGGAACACTGACCTGCAGTAACTCCAACCCGGAAACCGACGGCTCTCCGGCCGTGGTGGCGTTTCACGATCCACGTCTTTGTGTATCCCCCGACCTGGACCATAGCTGGCTTGGGGTCCATTACGAGATCAACCTCGACGATCCCAATAACAGCCTGCATGGGACCAATAATGGGTTTGTGGCGCTCAATGACCTGACCGAACAAATCGACTCCGGGGAATCGCCCACCGACGACGATACGATCGGATTCTACACTCAGGCGGATCTACCCTACTATTACGCTTTGGCTCAAACATTTTCCGTTAACGACCGCTATTTCGCCTCGGTTCCGTCTCAGACCGTGCCCAATAGAATGTACTTGTATGCGGCAACTTCATTCGGTCATTTGGTGACCACAACGGGCGAGTCCATTCCGCCGGTGGGGGGTTACCAACCTATCAACGGAACAATCCTCGACCTGCTCGAAAACCAGGGCGTGACGTGGGGTGAATATGTTGAAACGGGTGGTCTTACCGAACTGGGTATCCCGTATGGAGGTCTGTTTCAAACCCCAGCACCGCCCCATTTTCAGACCCTGGATGATTTCATGTCGCAGGCTTCCTCGGGCGACTTGCCTGCAGTCTCGTTTGTCGATTTCAGTATCAACGACAGTGAGCATCCGCCCTTCGACATCAGGGCTGGAGAGGCGCTGGTGGCGAGCGTGATCAGCGCGGTCCGCAGCGGACCCGACTGGAAGGATTCGATCATCTTCTGGACTTACGATGAGCACGGCGGGGCCTACGATCATGTCACGCCACCCGGGGCCACATCGCCCGACAGTATTCCTCCCGGACTGTGCGCCGACGCTTCCAGTCCACCGAGTTCCGAAAAGCCCGGCAAGGGACAGCAATGTTCTGACAGCAGCAAAGAGGCGCAGCAGCTTTGCCTTCAGGCCAAGCCCGGCGAAGCCTGTATCACCAGCTTCGACCAATACGGTATCCGCGTGCCGTTCGTCGCCATCTCACCATTTTCCAAGCCGTCGTACGTTTCGCACACTGTAGGTGATCACACGTCTATTCTGGCGCTGATCGAAAAGCGCTATCTGTCGAGCAAGCACCTGACCGCGCGCGACGCCGCCGCCAACGATCTCGAAGACATGTTCGACTTTGATGGGGCTCCGTCGATGAACGCCAACGTCGATCCGAAGCTCGCGCCGGGGGCCAGCTCCACGGATCCGGGCTGCCACTGATTGGGGCGAGACGCGGTCTAAATCAGCCGCTCTTGCGGGTGATCTGGCCCTGGACGGCGCGGAAATGGGGAAAGGCGGCGTAGACTCCGCCGTCGACTATCAGGGTCTGACCGGTGACGAAGCTGGCCAGATCGGACACGAAGAACACCAGCGCTCCCGCGATTTCTTCGGGTTCCCCCATGCGTCCGAGCAGGACTCCCTCGGCGCGAGCGGCCTCCGGGCTCATCTTCTGCGGATGGCGCGGAGTCGAGATTACGTCGGGGGCGACGGCATTGACCCGAATATTGTGCTGCCCCCATTCGTTGGCCATCGTGCGGGTCAGCGCCATCAGCCCGGCTTTCGCCGCGCCATAAGCGCCGTGAAACGGGGCGCCGTAGATGCCACTGACGGAGGCCACGAACGCCATGCGTCCTCCGGTGCCCTGCTCGATCATGCGCCGCGCCGCCGCCCGGCCGACGTAGAGATGCTGGCGCAGGTTGATCAGCATCTGTTGGTCCCAGGCGTCTTCGCCGGTATCGAGCAACTCGGCCCAGGTCGCCATCCCGACCATGTTGATGAGGACCTCCAGACCGCCGTGGAACTTGGTGGCTTCCGCGACGATTCGCTCAGCCTGCGCCGCGTCGGTAACGTCACCGGTAAGCGCCAGCGCCCGCACGCCCAGAGCTTCGACTTCCCTGGCGACCGCGTGCGCCCGTTCTTCGATAACGTCGGCCAGCGCGACGTTGGCGCCGGCCCGCGCCAGCAACAGCGCGCTGGCGCGTCCCATCCCGAATCCGCCGCCGATCACCAAGGCGGGCTTGCCCGCCAAACCGAGCACGTTTTGGTCCATAGGTCACCTCTCGCTCAGCCCAATTTGTTGATCGGGTCCAGCCAGGTCTTAGCCAACTGCTCCACGTTCTTGCGATTCTGCTCATCCGAGCACGGACGCCACCATCCCGAGACTGTGATTTCGTTCACGCCGGCGTCGCGATAGCGCTTGAGGCTGTCGGGCGTTGCGTACTTGGGATCGTTGGGGGTGACGATGATCTCGACTTCCTCGGGCTTGCGATTGTGTTCGGCCAGGATCTTGTGCAGCTTCTTGATCTTCTCCTCGGCCATCTCGGGAGAGTTCATATAGCCGAACCATCCGGTGCCATAGCGCGCCACGCGCTTCATCGCCGCGGTGGTCTCGCCGCCGACGGTGATCGGCAACTGGGCGCCTTTGACCGGCTTGGGATTGCAGCGGATGTTTTTGAAGTTCACGAACTTACCGCTGTAGCTGGCGCGTTCCTCGCCCCAAAGTTGCTGCATCGCCTCGATATATTCGTTGGTCCGGGCGGCGCGCTCCTCGAAAGGAACCCCGGCGGCGCGAAACTCCTCGGCCATCCATCCGATACCCGCGCCCAACATGAAGCGCCCCTCCGAGAGCTGGTCAAGCGAGGCGATCTCCTTGGCCAGAATCACCGGATTGTGCATCGGTATGAGCGAAATCCCCGTCCCCAGACGGACACGCGTGGTGCAGGCGGCCGCGTAAGTCAGCGCGATAAACGGATCGAACAGGTTCATGTGAGTGGGCCCGGGCAGCTCTCCGGCCTGCGAATACGGGTACAGCCGTTCATAATCGTCAGTAAAAACTACGTGCTCGACGGCATAGATTGTCGAGAAATCAAGGCGCTCGGCAGTCGTGGCAATGGCGCGGATACCACCCGGTGTGATTCCCGCGGCGCATCCGATCCCGATCATTCCGAACTTCATCTGCTGCTCTCCTTTCCGGCCGCTTGTCAGTCCCAGGGGACGCGCGCCGCATGTTGGCAGCAAAGGCGTCGGGGACCGCATGAACGGAGCGAGTATATCCGAAATTCCTGAGTTCGGTGCAATCAACAGTAACAGATCGTTTCGGAACGTCCGTTAACCACGGCGGGAGTTTTGGGCGCTTGAATCACGCACGAGTGCGACAGGGTCTGAAGCAGGCTCCGTGCCGGCATGCGGCGTAAACGCCAGTTTGAAAAAGTTTCAAGCGGCATGCTAGCAGGGTGCTGAACTCCATCTTGCCAGGGACGGATTCGATGAGCACACAAGGCCTTGAGATTTGGGCGGGTCCGATGTTCGTATGGGCCGGATCGATCGGCGAGACGGCGCGGCGAATCGAAGAACTCGGGTTCGACGGCATGGGATTCGCCGATACGCAAATTATCTACTACGACCCTTACGTCGCGATGGGAGCGGCGGCCCGGACCACCACCAGTCTGCGGCTGCGCACGATGGTCTCAACTCCGGTCGCGCGCCATCCCTCGGTGATGGCGGCGTCGATCGCGACCGTGCAGCAGGAGTCCGCGGGCAGAGCGGTCCTGGGGCTTGGCCGGGGCGATTCGGCTGCCGACCTGATCGGCGAGCGCGCATATAGCGGCGCGATGTTCGAACGCTACATCCTCCAGGTTCAGGGTTACCTTCGCGGCGAAGAAGTGGTGCTGGATAATGGCGATTCGCAGCCGCAGCGACTGGATCGGCCGCGACCCTGCGCTGCCCAAGGTTCCGGTTGACGTAGCCGCCACCGGGCCACGAGTCATTGCGATGAGCGCGCGCATCGCCGAGGGCGTATCGTTTTCGGTCGGCGCCGAACCCCAGCGGATGGCCTGGGCGATCAATTGCGCACGCCAGGCCCGTAAACAGGCGGGACTGGATCCATCGACTTTGCGCTTGGGCGCGTTCGTCCCGGTCTTTGTGCATCCGGACGCCGCCTATGCGCGCCGCTTGATCAGAGGTTCCATCGCGCCGCTCGCAAGGTTTTCGGCGATGGCTCCCAGCGCGTCGGAAGGAATCGTTTCGGCAGAGGACCGCGACATTGTAAAGGAGATCGGACGCGTCTATGACATGGCTGGTCATGGACACGCGGAAGCCAGCCATATCAACGTAATCACCGATTCATTCGTGGACCGGTGGGCAGTCGCGGGGCCGTCTGAGTATTGCATCGAGCGCCTCGCGCAACTCGTCGGCACCGGACTGGATAGTATCGTTATCGGCCTGAGCACCCGTGGAATGAATAACACCGAGGTCGGCGAGGCGTGGACGCGCTTTGCTCACGAGGTGATGCCCGCGCTGCGATCGATCAAGCGCCGCAACTAGCCTTGAAATGAAAATACACTCGTAGCCGCAGATTCGGGGACGACGACTGGCGCGTCGCTCCGGATGATGAACCCCTCCTGGACGGCGCGGAACAGGACCGCGAATTTTCTGTGTCGTGGTCTCGCCTGACGGCCCGCCTCCTGACGCCAGCGTGAGCCCGCCCAGTCGGGATGATTGTACCGCGCCGGCCGACGGTGGAAGCTAATCGGATGCAGGAGGGCGACGCGCGCGATGCCGGGGTCCGCAAATTCGCTTTTCCCCAGGAATTGGGATTGTCCAAGGCCATTGGCAGCGTTCCGTTTATCGCTTTTGGCGCGTTCATGTTGTGGGCGGGCGGCAGCCTGGCGCGCGGACCCACTAACCCGCTCGGACTGTCCGGTCCAAACCGTTCGTTGGATTCCTATTTTTTCTTTGGGGGCGGATTGCTGGCGATGGCTTTTGGCGTCCACTGGGCGTGGAGCTACCTCAAATTCAAGGACTACGTAGTGGTCATCACAGCGGACACGATCGCGTATGCACGACCGCGGCTGGGCCAGCGACGTTCACCGCTGCCATTGACCGATGTTACCGGTCTGCGTTACCGCCCCTGGGCGGCGCGGCTTGAGTTGCTCGGTCCGAACACGCACGCGGCATTCTCGGTCGAATCCCAGGTCCATGGTTTTGCCGAGTTGCTGGATATCGCCGTCGCGCGGGTTCCAACCGTTTCACGGCGGCGCGCGCTTCCATGTACCATCCGCACGCGCGTGACGCGCAACGATACCGTGATGGTCGTGCTGTGCGCAGTTCTGCTTTTGCTCGGCTATGCGTATATTTCCTACCAGATGCTGTTGGTGGTGGCTGTGGTCGCTACGATGTATGCCGCTGGCCGCTTCTTTGGCCTCCTGGCAGTCACCGTTACCGACGACAGCGTCATTCTGTCGAAAGGCTATCGGCGCACCGCGGTTCCATTGTCGCGGGTCAGAGAAGTCCGGATTGGCATGGTTCGCGAAAGAGGCAGCGCCGCGCCGCGCGCCGGATTGGTTTTGACCGATGGATCGCAGCTCAACGTGAGTCCCCAGTCGTGCGATCCTTTCGAGGTGTTCGGGGCGGTTGGGTCGGCGATGGAGCATCCGCGGGTCAAGCCGTCGTGATTGGCGGCGGTCCGCCGCTGCGTTTGCAAAGGGTTTGGCGTTGAGGCAAATGCGGGTCATTGGACGCAACAGGAAAACCCGATTAAGACGTTGTGGGTTTAAAGGAAAGTACGATGAAAGACCTCGAAGCGACGGTGCGAAGCCTGGAGCAAAGAGTGGGCGAACTGGAGGATCGGCTGGCCATCTACCAATTGCTGTTCACCTATGGTCCCGCTGCCGATAGCGGTTCCAGTCAGGCGGCGGCCAACGTCTGGACGGCGGATGGCGTGTATGACGTGGGAGATCTGGCTCGCCTGACCGGCCATGACGAGTTGCAAAAGATGTACGAAGGGCAGGGGCATCAATCGTTGATCAAAAGCGGCGCCGCACACTTGACGGCGTCGCCTCACGTAACCATCAGCGGCGATACGGCAGTCGCGACCTGCTACTCGTTCGTGTTCGCTCACGACGCCGATGGTTACAAAGTCTGGCGCGTGTCATCCAACCGCTGGGAATTGCTCCGCATGGACAGTGGCTGGCGCGTCGCGCGCCGCACGAACCGGCTCCTGGACGGCTCCGAACAGGCTCGCGAACTGCTGCGCCGCGGCGTCGCCTGACTGAATGCCTATGCGCCGCAGTCCGGGCTTGAAGTCGCCCAGGCCCGGCCCTCAGCACGCTCTTCGCGTTGCGGCTAAGCTGCTTCGTGGAGCGGCGGACTCGGTTTTGAATCGCGCGCACTATGGGGTGCGCCCCTGATACTCTTAAGTCCGGGGATGAAACGCATCCGATCCAGGAGGACTTCCATGGATGAATCGAGACCAAAGCCGGTCGCGGTAGTAATTGGAGTTGGGCCAGGGCTGGGAGCGTCGCTGGCGCGGCGGTTCGCGAAAGAATACGCGGTCGCGATCAACGCGCGCAGCGCCGATTACCTGCGCACCCTGGCTGATGAGATCCGCAACGCGGGCGGGAATGCCCTTGAGATCGCGGCCGACGTCGGAAATCGCGAGCAGGTCGCGGCGGCATTCAAATTGATTCGCGAGCGCCTGGGCGAACCCGATGTATTGCTCTACAACGCGGCGGCCGGCCCTTTTGGCAACATCGCCGAGGTCACCCCCGAGCAGTTCGAGAACTCGCTGCGGATCAACGCGCTCGGCGCCTTTTTGTGCGTGAAGGAATGCGCATCCGGCATGATTGCGCGCGGGCGCGGCGTGATTCTCTTCACCGGCGCGACCGCGGGAATCAAGGCTGGCGCAAGGTCGGTGGCGTTTGGGCCGGGGAGCTTCGCCAAGCGCGGCCTGGCGCAATCGCTGGCGCGCGATCTGGGGCCCAAGGGGATCCATGTCGTCTGGATCAATATCGACGGCGGCATCGACCTGCCGCATCGGCAAAGACCCGGGGCGAATAAAGAGGACCTGCTCAATCCCGACGCGATCGCCGAGACTTACTGGCATCTCGCCCATCAGGATCGCAGCGCATGGACCATGGAGATGGAACTGCGCCCGTTCAAAGAGAAGTTTTGAAAGCGGCTTCGCCGCAACTGAAATGCGTAAGCGTCCAGGCGCAGCCGCGGGAGGTGCAAAACCGATGAGCGGACCGCTGAGCGGTTATCGAATCGTGGATCTCACGCGGATGATCGCTGGTCCGATGGCCACCATGATCTTGGGGGACCAGGGCGCCGATGTGATCAAGATCGAGTCGCCCGGAATCGGAGATCTGACTCGCGCCTTCGCCGGACCGCGGCACCAGATGGCCCCGATGTTCGCGGTCGCCAACCGCAACAAGCGCTCGGTCGTGCTCAATCTTAACGATCGGCGCGCCGCCGCTGTGATGGAGCGGCTGGTGGCCACCGCCGACGTGCTGGTGCATAACTTCCGCCCCGGCGTCGCCAGCAAGCTGGGGGTTGGGGAAGACGCGATGCGCCGGGTGCGACCGGATCTCATCTATGTTTCGATCAGCGGCTTTGGCGAGACCGGCCCTTACGCTCACAAGCGCAGCTATGATCCCGTGATCCAGGCGCTGTCGGGCCTGGCGTGGATCCAGGGGGTTACCGGCCGGCCCAAAATGATCCGCCTGATAATCGCCGACAAGGTGACCGCGCTGACCGCCGCGCAGGCGATTACGGCGGCGTTGCTGGAACGGACCCGCAGCGGGAAGGGCCAGCACGTCAAGCTCGCGATGCTCGACGCGGTGATCTCGTTCCTATGGGCGGAAGGGATGGCGCACTACACTTTTTTCGGCGATCGATACGATTCCCATCCGGCGCCGACCCGCATCCGCGACCTGGTGTTCGAAACCGCCGACGGCTTTATCACCGCCGGGGCGAATTCCGATCAGGAATGGCAGGCGCTGGCCACGGCGCTGGAGCATCCGGAGTGGGCCACCGATTCACGTTTCGCAACGCCCGCCGGGCGCGAAAGGACCTCCGAGGATCGCCTGGAGTTGATGGCCGGGGTGCTCAAGACGCGCAACTCGGCGGATTGGCTCAAACGCCTGGAGGCGCACCAAGTTCCATGCGCGCCGATCCTCAACCGCGCGGAGGTGCTGAAGCATCCGCAGGTCAAGGAAAACCAGATCGTTCTCGAAAGCGAACATCCGCATGCCGGCCCGATGCGACAACCGCGGCCCGCGGCCCGTTTCGACCGCACCCCAACCGCGCCGCCCGCTCCCGCGCCGCTGCTGGGACAGCATACCCGGGAAGTGCTTAGTGAAATCGGCGTGGGAGAACCGGACCTCAACGAACTTTACGCCGCCGGAACAATCGCCTGATGGCCTTTATCAAATCGAAAGCGTGACGCGGCGGGTTTCGCTCAATCCTGGCCGTAACCAATCGCGATCGTTGCGGCTACGCAGACGGGTCCTCGTCGTCTTCATTCTTAACCTCGTTGCGATACGGCGTCGTGCGCAATTCGCCCTGGCTGTCGCGCACCAGTACCTCGATTTTCTTTTCGACCTGCTCCAGTTTCTGGTTAAGCGAGCGCACCAGCGCCACGCCCTGCTCGAAGGCTTTGATCGATTCCTCCAGCGACAGTTCGCCGCTGTCGATCCGCGCCACCGTCGTCTCGAGCTCGCTGAGTTCGTCTTCGAATTTTTTTTCCTGATCAGGCATCGCTCAAAATCATGTTCCCCGCGCCCGCGCTACCGCGTAAACGCGCCCGCGCTTGAGCCGCAATTCCAGGTCATCGCCAATTTCCACCGCGTTGGCGTCAGTTACCAGACTACCGTCGCGGCGGTTAATCGCCACCGCGTAGCCGCGTTCCAGCACCCGCAGCGGCGACATCGAATCCAGGCGGCCGGCCAGCTGAGCCAGCTGCTGACGCCGAATCTCCACCGTCCGCCGCGCGCTCGCAATCAAATGTTCGTGCTGGGCGTGAAGCTCGCGCCGGTAAGCGGCTGCTTGCTGGCGCAGCGGCGTGCGGCTCAGTTGAGCGGCCAGCCGGGCAGTTTCCACCCGCTGGTCCTGGACCATCGCAGTCAAGCTGCGCGCCAGATGCAGCGCCGCGCGCGCGGTGCGCATCCGCACCTCGCGGGCCAAGTGAAGCGGAGCGCGAAGCCGCTCGGTCAGATGCGCCAGTTGGCGGCGCCGATGCGCCACGTCGCGGCTCATCGCAAGGTGCAAAGACGCCCCGTCCTCATCGACGCGCTGGCGATACTGGCGCAGCATCGCCGCCGGGTTTTTCACTCCCCTGGCAAGCTGCTGCACCTCCTTGCGATGGGCCGCCAGGACGCCACGCAACGCCCCCAGCAAGGTGGTCGCGGTTTCGTCGACGCGCTGTTTGAGCTCCCCCTTGCTCGGCATCGCCATGTGCGCCGCGGCGGTGGGAGTAGGCGCGCGCAGGTCCGCCACGAAGTCCGCGATGGTGTAATCGATCTCATGCCCCACCGCCGAGATTACCGGAATCGCGGAGCGATAGATGGCGCGCGCCAGTACTTCCTCGTTGAAGGCCCATAGGTCCTCCAGCGAACCGCCCCCGCGTCCGACGATGATCACTTCACAACGCCCGTCACGATTGAGATCGTCCAGCGCCTGCGCCACGTCCGGCGCCGCGCCCATCCCTTGCACCTTGGCCGGACGAATCAGGAGATGCACGTTGGGATTGCGGCCGAGCAGGATCGAGAGCATATCGCGCAAGGCCGCTCCGCCCAGCGCCGTTACCAGGCCGATGGTGTGGGGCAGGAACGGTATCGCCCGCTTGCGGGCGGTGTCGAAGAGGCCTTCGGCGGCCAGTCGCTGTTTGAGCTGCTCGAACGCCAGTTGCAGCGCGCCCAGGCCGCGCGGCGCAATCTCCTCGGCGTAGAATTGCAGGGTGCCGCGCGCTTCGTAGAGGCTTACCCGGCCCCGCACCAACACTTGCAAGCCGTCATTGACCCGGAAGCGCTGGCGCTCATGGGCGCTGCGAAACATCACGACCGGAATCGCGCTGCGCGCGTCCTTCAGCGTCAGGTAAAGGTGCCCCGACGGAGCCAGCCGCGCGTTGGAGACCTCTCCCACCACCCAGCATTCGTCGAGGTTCAATTCGAGCGTCTCGCGCACCATCCGCACCAGCTGCGTGACCGTAAGCGCCTTGGCTGGACGGCGGGGAGTGAACTCGAGCTCGCCCTGACGATTCATGGTTGAGCAAGTTACCAGAGAGCGCCCGCCGGATTCCATCGCGCGGGTTTGCAGGTTGGTATGCGGGAACTCATAACGAGGGATGACGTTAATCGCCCAGCGCGGTAGATTTCATGGATGGGACCCGCGACCTGTCGTGCGAGGAGGAAAAACTGATGCTAAAAGCAGGTGATATCGCCCCTGATTTTACGGTGAAAACCCATGAAGGTAACACGCTGACCCGGTCGAGCCTGCGCGGCCATAAGGTGCTGCTCTGGTTTTACCCGAAAGCCGATACTCCCGGCTGCACGGCCGAAGGCTGCAGCCTGCGCGATCAGTACAGCTATTATCAGGAGAACAACATCGTCGTGCTCGGAGTCAGCTTCGACAACGTGGAGGATAACGCCGCATTCGTGAAGAAATTCGGCTTCCCCTTCACCCTGCTTTGCGATACCGACCGCAGTCTCGGCCTTGCATATGGGGCGTGCGACAATCCCAAGGCAGGCTACGCCAACCGCATCAGTTACCTGATCGACGAAGAAGGGAAGATTGCGCGAGCTTATCCGCAGGTCAATCCGCGCGATCACGCCGCCCAGGTCCTCGCCGACATCCTGACGGAATGATGCGGCGGGCGGAGTGTCAGCCGGCATGCAGGACCACTGGCTGGAGGCCAGGCCCAGGTTCCGCGTGCCGGTTCTTTTCGTAGGCCGGCCTCCGTGCCGGTCCTTTTCGATGTCCTGCACATGACCCAACGATGTACCGACGGCGCCTTCACTGGCGGGAGGCCCGATACTGTGTACTTCGTAACCTGGCGTTTGAAGAGAAAGGAATCGGCCCGGAGGCCGGCGCTACGGAACATAAGCGTTACGGCCATCCTGCCTAAAAACTGGCTTTCGTACTTGATCGTCTCTCCAAAGGAGGGAGATAAGAGAGAGTGAGCAGGCGGTAAAAATCCGTTTCAACAGCACGCGGGCGTGGAGTTGGGTCGGGGACAGGGACGATCCAAGCGACGGCCGTTACCACAAGAAGGGGAGAGCTAAAAAATGAAATTCTGCCTTTTTTATGAGATTCCAGTCGATTCAACCGATCCGCTCGCGGAGTATCGCGCCTATCAGAACACGCTGGAGCAGGCGGTGCTCGCCGACCAAGTGGGCTTTCACAGTTTCATGACGGTCGAGCACCATTTTCTCAAGCAATTTTCCCACTGTTCCAATCCCGAGGTGCTCTACGGCGCGGTGGCCGCACGGACCAAAAATCTGCGGATTGGCTATGGCGTTCGCCTGATGCCCAAACCCTACAACCATCCGCTGCGCACGGCTGAATCGGCCGCCGTGCTCGATCTCATCAGCGGCGGCCGGGTTGACCTGGGCACCGGACGCTCGGCCACGCGGGCCGAACTCGAGGGCTTCGGGATCGATCCGGCGGACACTCGCGACATGTGGAAGGAAGCGATCGAGCACGTGGTCGGGGCCTGGACCAACGAGGAATACGGGATGAACGGCAAGTACTGGCAGTCACCGCCGCGGCCGGTCATCCCCAAGCCGTTGCAGGAGCCGCATCCTCCAATCTACTCCGCCACCACCAGTGTGGCGGGCCATCAAGTGGTAGGCGAATTGGGCCTGGGGCTGCTTTCCTTCACGGTCGGTTTGCCACCGGAACAACTGGGGGAGAACATCGCGACCTATCGCAAGGCGATCGCCGGATGCGCCAAGCCGCTGGGCAAGTTCCTCAACGATCAGGCGTGCGGCCTGACGATGGTTAATTGCGCGCCGACCAAAGAAGAATCCTATGCGGTGGCCAGGGAATCCTTCGAGTGGTACCCGTCGCATTCCTCCAAGCTGATTGCCAGCCTGGCCGAATGGCAGGAGGAAAAAAAAGCCGAACTGGGCACCTATGACTACACCGGACAGCTACTGGCCCGGCGCCGGGAGGGGATGCTCGAACAGGTTCCCTTCAGTTACCTCAAGGACAGCGGCGCGGTACTGGTCGGCGACCCCGACGAAGTGGCCAAAACCTGCAAGCGCTACGAGGCGGCCGGCTGCGACACTCTGATCTGTCTGACGAATCCGCTCAAGATCCCGCACGACAAGGTGATGCAAACCATCGAGCTGATGGGCAAATACGTCATTCCCGAGTTCAAAACCCATCGGCCATCCAAGGTCCAGGTCCGTCTGCGCGGCCAGTAGAGTTTATGGCTGCGACGCGGTCAGGCTCCACTGGTAGAGTTCAAGGAAGTTGCCGTCGGGATCTTTGAAAACGGCGAACCAGATCGTGCGATCGGGCCGACGGAGCCGTTGCGGCTCGGACATGAATTCGATCCCCTCCGCCTTAAGCCGCGCGTACTCGGCCTGGATATCGTCGGTCTCAATCGCGATGCGGGCCACGCCGGCATGATACAGGTTCGGCGGTGGATCGCCCTCGGTGGGCGGCGATATCCATTCGATCAAGTCGAGTTGGGTGGCGGCCGGATCGTCGCTTAGCGCCAGCATCGCGGCGCGCGCGTTGTTGTTGGGGATGTGGAACCCGCGCTCGAAAACCTTGCCACCGCCCTCGCCGACGTCGCGGACCACCTTGAAGCCGAGCATCTTGTAGAACGCCAGCGAGCGTTCGAAATTCTTACAGTTCAGATTGAGATGAAAAAAGCGCTTGAGCATCGTCTATCTCCCGAAATCGGTTTTCGAGTTCACTATGTGTCCAGGCTGGTAATCAGCCGGCCGCGCGTTTCCGGCAACAGCCATACCACTATCGCTCCGAGCGCCGCGAACAGCGACCCGACCGCCAGCGCGGCCGCGAAGCCCACCCGCGCCCTGAGCGCGGTGATCATCAAGGGGGTGAAAAACTGGATCCCGCGCGTCACGTTAAGGAGCAGACCCAGGAGCGTGTTGCGCATGCGGGTCGGAAACAGTTCGGACATCAAGGTTCCCGGGCCCGACCAGATCCCGGTTCCAAATCCGGTTATCGCCATTGAAAATACGATCAGACCCGGCACCCGTACGGTCCAGGGCCACAGGATGGTCACCGGAAGCAACCCCAGCGCCATCATCGTTCCAAAGACGGAAAACACCGGACGCCGGCCGAAGCGATCGGCAAACAGCCCAAAGCTCAAGTAGCCAAGCACGGCCCCGATTTGCATCCCGACCACCAGCCGGCCGCTGGCCTGGGCGGTCAGTCCCCGGCTCAATTCGAGATAGCCCGGCAACCAGCTATAGGTGAACCAGTAGGCTTCCGAATTCATGAGCAGCATCACAAACAGGACCAACAGGACGCGGCGATTGGAGGTGAGCCAGCGTGATTCTTCGCGCCACCCCGGCCGGCCGGTGCTGCCCTGACGCAGCCATACGTCGCTTTCGGGCAGCCACTTCCAGACCGCAAGGGCAACCGCCAGCGCCGGTAGGGCGGCCAGGACGAAGACCGCGCGCCATCCGATCAAGGGCTGCAGAAACCCCCCTGCCATGGCCGCGAGCAGTATTCCCAACGGCGCTCCGGTCTGTACGTAGCAAGCGTAGCGCGCGCGATGTTGGGCCGGGATCGTCTCCGCGATCATGCTTTGCCCGGCGGCCCATTCGCCGCCGATGCCCAGCCCGGCCACCGTCCGCCAGGCCACCAACGCGCCCAGCGAATGCGCGCTGGCGCACGCCAGCGTTCCCACCCCGTAAATCAGCGTCGTCGCCACAACTACCGGCTTGCGCCCGACGCGATCGCCGAGCAGCCCAAACCCTACGCCGCCCAACGCGGTCATCAGAAAGGAAAAGCCCAGCACCAGAGAGGAATCGGTAGCACTCAGATGGAGTTCACGGCCAATCCCGACCAACAGGAAGGAGTAGAGGACCAGGTCGAAGAAGTCGAAAATCCAGGCAAAGAAGCACAGGGTTATGATGCGGTAATGTTCGGCGGTCAAAGTCGCGCATTGATGAAGCAGGAGCGGCTCGCCACCGGGTTTTGCCAATGCCGGTGCCATGCTAGCGGCTCGCCGTTAATTGCACGCGCAATTCATGCATGGGTTTGCGGTCAATGGCGCGAAGGTCGGCGGCGCACCAGAAGCGACCGCCGGCGTGGGGATCAGGGGTGAAAGCGGCTTGCCTCCGATGTAGGCCAGACACTGGCTGGTGCCCATTTGGCGGGCCTGAAAATAACTGCTCGCCTGCACGTTGCCCGCCCATAGCACCGGGTTACCGGGGGACGTACAGTTGCAATGGAACAGGCGCGTGACGTTAAGCGCCCGCGGCGTCGGCATCGCGGTGGGTTGCGGAGAGGGGGTTGGGATGTTGGTGGCGAGCTGGGCCCGGCCACGTCCATGGGAAAAAAAGACCACCATCGCAACCACCGCCACAGCTGGTATCAGGATCTTCAAACTTCGCATCTAATCGCGCCCTCTCGTCAGTCAAACCCACGGCCGATGAATGGCCGGCCAACCGCTTGCTGTCGGGACCGTAAGTCTAGCCCCATCCAATCAGGTATGGTTGGCTATCATCAATGTGGCCGGAACGGCTTTTCAACCTTGCATATCGTTACGGCTCGAATGGATCGGCGAATATGCCTCGCAATCCCGCATTTATATGGCACCTGAGGTGACCAAGCTATGTTAAGAAGAATACTGCGATGGGTAGTGCGGGCAGCCGCAACCGCGCTGGTATTGTTCATCCTCGCCGTGGTGGTGGATTATTACAGCCATCGCATCTCGAATAACTCGGTTTTGGAAATAAAATTAGACGGCCCGGTGGTCGAACGCGATTCCGGCAGTTGGGTCGGCGCCTTGCGCGGCACCAATCAGACCGCACTCAACAACGTCCGCACCGCGATTCACAATGCCGAGCGCGACCCGCGGATTGTGGGTCTATCAATCAAGGTGATCGACCCGGTAATGGAGTTGGCGCAGGCGCAGGAGATTGCCGGCGCCGTTTCCAGCTTCGCAAAAAAAGGCAAGTGGACCACTGCCTATATCGAGAGTGCGGGTGAATTCCAACCTGGCAACCTGGCCTACATGACGGCGAGCGCGGCGGGTCAGGTTTCGATGATGCCGCAGGGCGAGTTGAATTTGGTGGGAATCGGCATCCAGGAGATGTTCCTGCGCGGCGCCCTGGACTGGATTGGAGTCAAGCCCGAACTTTACGCGATCGGCAAGTACAAGACCGCCGCCAATATGTTCGTGGACAAATCGATGACTCCGGCCCAGCGGGAAGCGGACGAGGGCCTGATCAATAACATGTTCGACCAGCTTATCGCGCAAATCGCCGCGCAGCGCCATCTTGAGCCCGCCACGGTCCAGTCCCTGGTCAACCAGGCGCCGCTGACGCCTGACGACGGTATTCATGCCCGTTTGATCGACAAGGTCGAGTATGAAGACCAGTTCGATGATCGGGTCGAGAAATGGGGCGGCGCCGAGCACGAAACCGTCGATTATCTCTCCTACGTGCGGCCAAAGATGCTCGGCGGGTTCAAAGCCGGCGCCAGGATCGCGGTGGTTTACGGCTCCGGCGAGATCGACCGCGGTGAAGGTGGTTACGACCCGCTGACCTCGCCCGGCGGAGCCTCCATGGGCTCGACCACCATGTCCGACGCCTTGGAGCAGGCCCGCGACGACGACTCGATCAAGGCGGTGATCTTCCGCATCGATTCACCCGGTGGTTCGGTGGTGGCCTCGGAACTGATCCGGCGCGAAGTCGAGCTGACGGCGAACAAGAAGCCGCTGGTGGTAAGCATGTCGGGATACGCCGCCTCGGGCGGTTACTGGGTCTCGACGCCGGCTGCCAAGGTCTTCGCCGATCCGGGAACTATTACCGGTTCCATCGGAGTGCTCGGCGGCAAATTCAATGTCGCTCCGGCGATGGCCAAGCTGGGAGTCACCACCGATACCATCTCCCGAGGCGATAATTTTACGATGTTCGACTCGTTCAATGATTTCACTCCCCAACAGGCAGCGACGATGCGAGATCGGATTTTGGGCGACGTCTATAAGCAGTTCGTCAAGCGCGTGGCTCAAAGCAGGCATTTGAGCGTGGACCAGGTGGAAAAAGTGGCGCAGGGGCGTGTATGGACGGGTCAGCAGGCGCTGTCATTCAAACTGGTGGATCAGCTTGGCGACTTCGACGCGGCTTTAAAGGAGGCCAAGCAGCGCGCCAACCTGCCTGCCGACCAACCAGTCGAACTGGTCACCCTACCCCGTCGGCCAAGCGTGATCGAGCAACTGATGGGAGCGGGCGGAGTCAGCTCCAATACCGCCGTGAGCGGAGCTCTCATCCGCCTGGCCGGGCCGTGGTTCAGAGTGTTGCGCGAACAGCGCGTGCAAAGCGGAGCGGCCGGCTGGCTATACTGCGCGCACCTGCCATTTGTGCGCTGATGACAAACCAATGCCGGGAGGGTGAACGCGGCGGCGAATCCGATAAGCGCGCCTCTCCGGACAACACCTGTAACACAGACCACTGATACCCTAGGCGTTATCACGAGGTACCGCGGCTGGTTCAGCCCCGTGCCGGTTCCTTGAATGATTGCTAGAGGGGCAGCGTCGCCGTCGCTTGCGGGGGCGAATTCATGGATGCTGTCGTCGTGGTCATTTGTAACGTAGATGTTTCCAAGATGATCCACCGCGACACCCACCGGGTTGTTCAGGTCCGTGTCCGGTCCAAAGATAGTGTGCTCGGGAAGAGCGCTGGTCAGCCCTGTGGTCCCGGCCGGATATTCCTTCACACTTGGCGTGGCGTCCACCACGAAGATATCGCCGGTGTCGTCCACGGCGATTCCAATCGGGCTGGTCAAGCAGGTCCCGTTCGTGGTCGAACACTTGGTTGAGGCGGTGATTGTCGTGAGCGGGAGGAGGTTGCCAAACTTGCCCGCCGCACGAGCAGAAAAACTTCGTTGGTCGCGTGCGAGAGGCTTTCCAATTTGTTGTCGGAGTTTGTGAGATTTCTGTTTTGAATTTTCTCCCCGGACAGAGACTGTCGATAAACTCCAAAACCTACCTCGCGTGCGATTCGCTGGGCCTCTCGACGCTTTTCGGACGAATCGGGGGTCATAATGGGCAGCCGGACCGCCTTGACTTGGTTGAGAGCGGCGCTTGGGGGGAATAATCTCATTACGATGGACCGTCCGCTTAAAGAAGTTGACTTGCTGCGCCATGAACTCAAGGCGCTGCGCTTTATGCTTGATAACCTGCACGGCGGCCGGATAGCTGCCGCCGACTTGCCCGCCCGCGAAGACTTCCAGTCCGATCAGGGGCGCGAGCTTTATGATGCGATCGTGAAGGCCAAGGATCGCGGCGCGGCCGAGCAGACGATCGCCGGCCTTGATCTGGAGGGAGTCGACATCCAATCCTTCCTGCGGCTGAGCGCCGACCACTATTACACCTACCCGGCGCTGGTGAAGCAGCGTGCGGCGGCGATTCGCTCGGGCGCCTTGAAGGTCGAACGCGGGTGAAACAGTTCCCCGGCGGCGGCGACCTTCACTTCGTGCTCGATCGCGACGGCGCCCTGGTGGCCTACCGGGAAAACATCGCGCCATGGGCCGGGGTAGTGGCCTTCACCAGCGAGGCCGCCGCCCGGAAATTCTGCCGCGACAGCGCGGGGCAGGATTGGGAGATTGCCGCGGTGGCGTCCGGCGATGAGGATAGCCTGACTGCGATCATCAAGCAGATGAAGAGCCGGGGTATCCGCCACCTGCTGCTGGATCTCGACTACCGCCGCGGCGATTGCACGCGCTATGAATTCGAAGGTGACTGGCTGGGCTCCTCCAAGCCGCATCAATTTCGTCCGATGGCCCACTGACAAGGTGCCGAACAAACCCGGACAAAACGGATGCGGACTGGTTGACAAAAGTCGGCATCCGGCTGAAAAAAGTCCCGGCGCCCGGCTGAATCGATTCCAAGTGGCCGTCGGCAGGCTATCCTGTTGATCGATGACGGTCGGCATCGGTGACATAGAAGCGGCTTGCCGGCGACTCGCGCCGGTGCTGAAGCGAACTCCGCTGCAGCCCAGCGCGACGCTTTCGCGCATGCTCGAAACCGAGGTCCTGGTCAAGCCCGAGAACCTGCAAAAGACCGGCTCGTTCAAGATTCGCGGCGCTTACAACCGCGTGATGGCGCTGGAGCCCGAGCAGGCGCGCCGCGGGGTGGTGGCGGCCTCGGCGGGAAATCATGGCCAGGCGCTTTCCTTCGCCGCGACCGCGGCTGGAGTGAAGGCGACGATCGTGATGCCGGAGACCGCCGCGATCGCCAAGATCGAGGCGACCCGCGGCTACGGCCAACAGGTGCTGCTGAAGGGAATCAACTACCAGGAGGCGCGCCTGGCGGCGGCGCAGCTATGCGCCGATACCGGCGCCACCTTCGTTGACGCTTACGACGACCCCTGGGTGATTGCCGGACAGGGAACGGCCGGGCTCGAAATCGCGCAAGAAGGGGCGGACGTCGTGGTTGTGCCGGTCGGCGGCGGCGGTCTGATCGCGGGCGTGACCGTGGCCCTGGCGGCGTTATCGCCGCATACCGCGGTGTTCGGAATCGAAGCCGCCGGTTCACCCCAGCTCAGCGTCAGCTTAAGCCGCGGCGAGGCCAGCGCGGTCGATTGTCCGGTTGAGACCATCGCCGACGGACTCGCGACGGGCCGACTCGGCCGTCTGCCCTTCGAACTGATCAACGGGCGCGTGCATGAGATTGCCAGCGTTGACGATTTCGAAATCGGCGAGGCCGTGCTGCTGTTGCTCGAGCGTATGAAACTGCTGGCCGAAGGCGCCGGCGCCGCCGCTCTGGCGGGCGCACTGAAGCTCAAGCCCCGGCTTAAGGGCAAGCGGGTTGTGCTGCTAATCAGCGGCGGGAACATCGATATCAACCTGCTTGACCGGATTATCGGCCACGGCCTGGTCAAAGCCGGCCGGCTATACCGATTTCATCTTCATCTGGCCGACCGTCCGGTAGAACTAAGCCGGGTGCTGGCGCTGATTGGCGGGCTGGGCGCCAACGTCCGCGCCATCGATCATGACCGCACCCAGCGCGGCGTGGCTTTGGGCGGCGCCCTGGTCAGACTGGAACTGGAAACCCGTGGCATGGACCATATCGAATCGATCCGCGCCAAACTCAAGCAGCACGGCTACAGAATCGACGATGCGGATTAGAGTTGAGGCACCGCGACGAACGCGCAATCGCCCGGCGCGCTGGTGCCGTCTGGCAGGCCGCGGAAATCCTTTTTTCCGCAGCCTGCTTGTGCCGGCCATCGCCCTGCTCCCCCTGATGGCTGCCGGATGCTCCAGCACGCCGACTTATCCCAAGCAGGTAATCACGGTGCTGCCGGGCACCGAAGGGACCGCGAGCCAGTATCCGATCGGACCGGGCATTGGCGCGCCGCAACGGCCGCCGGCTATGGGCGAGATTGTCCCTCCCGCTCCAGGCGCCGCGCAACCCGTGATTCCTCCGGGCGGTGGAATCGGTGCGGCGCCGTCGCACTACAATCAGGGTGTGCTGTTGTTCCGTCAGGGCAATTCCGACGGCGCGATTGAGCAGTTCCGGATGGCGATCGCCGAGAACCCCCGGGACCTGAAAGCCCGCAACAATCTGGGGGTGTTGCTGGAGCAAACCGGCGACACGCATGGCGCAATCGAACAGTATCAGGCGGTGCTGCAAATCGATCCGTCCAACAAACTGACGCATCGCCTGCTGGCCCGGGCGCTGGCCCAAAGCGGCGATGTCAACGGTGCGCTGGACCAGTACGAGGAGGCGGTGAAGCTCGATCCCGGCAACGCCGGCGTTCACAACGACTTCGGGGTGGCGTTGCATATCCGCGGCGACGATCGCGACGCGATCTACCAGTATCGCCAGGCGCTGGCGCTCGATCCCACCGACTTCGCGGCCCATCGCAACCTGGCTGACGCGTACAATGAAACCGGCGATACCGGCGCGGCGATCAAGGAACTGCGCATCGCCGCCAGCCTCAAGCCTGACAACGTCGCCATCCACAATGCCCTGGCGAGCCTCCTGTTCGAGCAGAATGATGTCAGCGCCGCGATGGCACAGTGGCAGATCGCCAACCAGACCGACCCTAACAACCCCGACGCGCTGGCCGGCATGAGCATCGGCTACTGGAAGATGGGAGCCAAGCAGCAGGCGCTGCAAAGCTATCGCAAGGCGGTGGCCCTGGCGCCGGGCTATTTCTGCGACGACACTCGACTGCGCGGCGCGGGCCATTGGAATGGCCCCTCTTTGACCGCGCTTCACGTCGTGGCCAAACAGCCGGGTGCCGCGCCGTGCTCGGGAACCTGATAAGCTTTTGATGGGATTAAAGTGAAACTTTCCGTGATCGACCAGTCACCCGTCCCCGCCGGCTTCACCGCGGGCGACGCACTGCGCAACACCATTGAACTGGCGCGTCTGGCGGACCGGCTCGGTTATGAGCGCTATTGGATCGCCGAGCATCACGCGATCGACGCGCTGGCCAGCCCCGCGCCGGAAATTCTGATCGCGCTGGTCGGCGCCGGGACTTCGGGGATCCGCGTCGGCTCAGGCGGTGTGATGCTGCCGCATTACAGTCCGCTCAAGGTCGTGGAAACCTTTCGCATGCTCCATGCCCTGTATCCCGGTCGTATCGACCTGGGTATCGGCCGGGCGCCCGGCGGCTCGCCGCTGGAGAGCTACGCCCTGCGGCGCGACCGCCGCCAGCCCGAGACCGACGACTTTCCCCAGCAGTTGGCCGAATTGCAGGCCTTTCTCAAGCATAGCTTCCCGGCGCAACATCCCTTCGGCCGGATCAAGGTCTCGCCCGATATGCCCGGCGCGCCCGAAGTCTGGATGCTGGGTTCCAGCATGTGGAGCGCCTCGGCCGCCGCCCAACTCGGGCTGCCATACGCCTTCGCCCACTTCATCAACCAGCATCCGACGCGGATGGCGCTGGAGTACTACCGCGAGCATTTCAAACCATCGCAGGAGCTGGCGGAGCCGCAGTCGATCCTGGCATTGGGAGCGATCTGCGCCGATACCGAGCATGAGGCGCTGCGACTGCTGAGTAGCTCGCGCCTGTTCCGCAATCGCATCAGGCGCGGCGAGCTGGGTCCAATCCCCACGCCGGAGGAAGCCATCGCCGAATTGGGCCCGGACCAACAGCGCCCGGCGGCCGGCGACGATGAGTGGCCCCGTTACATCGTCGGCGATCCCGAGCAGGTCCGCGCGCAGCTGGTGGACATGGCCAGCGTGCTGCAGATCGAGGAGCTGATGATCGTGACTATCGTGCACGACCATCGCGCGCGCATGCGATCATACGAGCTGCTCGCGAAGGCATTCGAGCTGCGTCCGCGCGCGTGAGCTGGTCTTATTGTAGCGCTTGGCTCGGTCTGTTTCTTTGCCGCATTCAGCGGATTGAATCTGAAAACCTTGGATACCGGCGACCGGATCAAAGTCCTGGCGCTAGAGTTTGTGTATCGATTCGAGGCGTGTGCGGATGACGCATTGACATGCCCAACAGCTATGGCATCGATTCATTCATCTTCGATTTAGTTCACGAGATGCCGCTTAGTGAGCGCGCAAGACGCAGACGATGGCGCCGCCTACTATGATCAGGATGGCCGGGTTGACGTGGCGGAAATACAAGATGGTGAACACCGTTACGGCGATCAGGCCGGTGACCAGATCCGTAATCGAGATCTTGGCCACGGTGTAGGTTCCCGACAGCATCAGCCCGATCGCGACCGGAGCCATCCCGCGCTGGATCGCGGTGCGCCACGGATTGCCTTCGAAGCGCTTCCAAATCCGGTTGACGGAAAAGGTGATGAGGCAGTCGGGGAGAAAGAACGCCAGACCGACGACTACGGCGCCCAAGGCGCCGGCCAGGCGATAGCCGATGACCAGGATCATCAGCATGTTAGGACCGGGCGCAACCTGGCCCAGGCTGTAAATATCGCGAAATTGCTTATCGGACAGCCAATGAAAATGACCCACCAGCATCCGCCGCATCTCCGGCAGGACCGCGGTTCCGCCTCCCACCGCCACCAGCGACAGCAGAGCAAACACCCATAACAGCTTCAAAAGCTTCGTTGCCTGCACGGCTCGAATCCTCAGTGATGGCCCAGGCGGACGGGTTCTTTGTGCCGCAGCGGCCGGATCTCCCCGCGTTTGTGCGTGGTGGGATGGTAGAGCATCACGGCAATCGGCCCCACCACCAGGATGACCACTACCAGCGACTGATGAAGCAGACTGATGGCGATGAAGGTCGCCATCACCAGCAGAAAGTCGCGCAAGTGCACCAGTTGCTTGTGTCCCAGCTGCAGAGCCACAGCGGTCAGCAATCCGACCGCGGCGGCGGCGACTCCCCCCAGGAAATGATTCACATTGGCGTTTTGCCGATTGCCCATGTAAAGGATACCGGCCGTCATCACCACTATCGTGCCGGGAAGCAGGATTCCGATCGCGGCGACCGCGGCTCCCCTCGCGCCCCTGATACGGTCGCCGACAATCACGCTCAGATTGACGGCGATCAGACCGGGAAGGGTCTGCCCCACTTCCAGCGCGTCCAGGAACTCATCGTCATCCATCCATCGCTCCCCGCGCACGATGTATTCGCGCAGGTAAGCCACCACGCCGCCGCCGAAGCTGATTGCTCCGATGGTCAAAAACAGCTTGAAGAGTCCGGCCAAGCTGACCTTTTCCGCGGGCTGAACGGCCCCGGTTTGGGCTGTGCCCATGGGTTTGCTTTCCACGATGGGTTTGGCGTCACTCATCGTTATTGACCGGGGCCTTGGCCAACTTGACCAACGCGGTCTTGATGCTCGTGCTCTTTATCCGGCCACAGGGTTTCAACACCCGGCGATCCGGGCTTGCCACCTTTAACGATCTTCCAGAAATCATGAAACCTCTCCGGATCCGAAAAAGCGCGCGGCGCGCGCCAAAATCTTATATTCCCTGAACTGGATCGGATCCAATGCCGACGGTGCCCCGTGGTTGGAAGGACTGGCGTTAATAGGGGGCGTGCTACTCATAGCCAAAGCGGTTTCTACTGATCGGGTCGCTCAGGGTCAACCTCCTGAAGATGAGGCGCCGGGTGCCGGCGCAGCTTGGAAGGGGCGCGAATCAAACCTCTGACCGTCTCATTCCTCGGCGGGCGGGCTCTGTGCCGCGGCAACCAAAAAGGGCGGCAGGTCAAGCGCCCGCCGCCCTTTTATGGCGTCAATCTTTGCCGATCAGGTTTGCCAATGCTTCAGGCGTCGAAGTACATCGCAAACTCATAGGGATGCGGGCGCAGCCGGGTTTGGCTGACCTCGTGACTCATCTTGTAGTCGATCCAGGTCTCGATCAGGTCCGAGGTGAAGACATCGCCCTTGAGCAGGAATTCGTGGTCGCGCTTGAGGTTGTCCAGCGCGGCTTCGAGTGACGGCGGCATGCTCGGCACCTCGGCCAATTCCGCCGGAGTAAGCGCGTAGATGTCTTTGTCCAGCGGCTGACCGGGATCGAGCCGGCGCGCAATGCCATCAAGCCCCGCCATCAGCATCGCCGAGAAGGCCAGGTACGGGTTGCAGGTCGGGTCGGGAAATCGAACCTCGATCCGTTTGGCTTTGGGCGAGGGTGAATACATCGGGATGCGCACGGACGCCGAACGGTTTCTGCTCGAATAGGCAAGGTTGATCGGAGCCTCGAAACCGGGCACGAGGCGGCGATAAGAGTTCGTCCCCGGATTGGTGAACGCCGCCAGCGCGGGAGCGTGATGCAGGATTCCAGCGATGTAATGCATCGCCATTTCCGACATCCCGGCGTAGCCCGAACCCGCAAACAACGGCGTGTCGCCCTTCCAGATACTTTGATGGGTGTGCATGCCGGAGCCGTTGTCGCCAAAGATCGGCTTGGGCATGAAGGTCACGGTCATCCCGTGGCGCTTCGCCACGTTCTTGCAGATGTACTTGTACCAGGTCAGCCAGTCCGACATCTTGACCAGTGAATTGAAGCGCATGTCGATTTCGGCCTGACCGGCGGTGGCGACTTCGTGATGCTGCTTCTCGACGCGGATGCCGACCTGTTCCATCACCAGCACCATCTCGGTACGGATGTCCTGCAGCGAGTCGGTGGGCGGCACCGGGAAGTAGCCTTCTTTGTAGCGCGGCTTATAGCCCAGGTTGGCGCCTTCCTTGCCGCTATTCCATACCCCTTCTTCGGAATCGATAAAGTAGTAACTGGAATGCTGGTTGGTGTCGAAGCGGATGCCGTTGAAGATGAAGAATTCCGGCTCGGGGCCGAAGTACGCAGTGTCGCCGACCCCGGTGGATTTCAGATAAGCCTCGGCTTTGCGGGCGATGTTGCGCGGGTCACGGCTATAGGGAGCGCGGGTGATGGGGTCCTCGATATTGCACAGCAGGGTCAATGTCGGATCCTTGGTAAAGGGATCGAGCACCGCGGTGTCGGAGTCGGGCACCACCAACATGTCGCTGGATTCGATCGATTGCCAGCCCCGGATCGACGAACCGTCAAAGCCCAGCCCCTCTTCGAATGCCGCCTCATCCTTGAATTCGGAAATCGGCGCGGTGAAATGTTGCCAGGTGCCGATCAGGTCCATGAACTTGATGTCGACCATCGCGACGCCCTTGTCTTTAATCATTTGAAGGACTTGTTTTGGAGTCATAAGACCTAATCTTCCTCCTTGCCGCTTGCGGAGAGTGTTTCCTTGCTTGGATTTCGCCATGCGCTCCAGATGCTTCTCAAGCGCAAATTAACAACTGCGTTCAATAATCGTTCCTGTTTCAATTGCGCAAGAAACCACCATGTTTTGGAATGATCCCGTTTTCTGCCACGAAAACAGGCCAAAAGCAATGCTCAACGAAACAGCATTCGCTCAAACCTTGTGCATGCCAGCGTCCCCGTGATGGGACTCTGCCTATGATGATGAGTCCCTGGATCTGGAGTCTCATCGGCTACCAGCATACCCTGAGCCGGTAGCAAAGCAATTGCCTCCACAGAAGACGGGCGGCGGAGTGCGGCCGCCGCCCGTCTTCACCACTCCTCGTCCTTAGAACTGATAGATCGCAGCGGCCAGCAAAGTATCCTGGCCGGTGTAGGTGTGGGAGGGCAGCAAGGTACCGGCGGCGTTCGTGACCAGCGGGTCGTTGCTGTAGAACGGATGTTCGTTGGAGGCGTCGTGCCGGTACTCCAGCCGCGCCAGCAGTCCATTGACCAGCGGCACCTTGTAATTGAGCGTCTCGGTGACCTCGAACAGGGTCTGGCGCAGTCCGCTTCTGACCCCCTGGCCGTCGCGGAACCATTCAAAGCGGGTCGCGAACTCGATATTTTCGTTCAGGTCATAAACCGCGTAGCCCGCAAACCCCTGCCAATCCGCCGACTTGAACAGCTCGCTGACGCCGGTGAGCTGGTTGCCATAGGAATTGGGAAACGCGCTCACCGCGATCGGCGCGCTCTCCGACGCGTACAGATATTCGCCGATTAGCTGCAAGCCCTTAAGCGGAGTCTTCCAGGTCACGATCGGGTCGATCGCGCCCAGCTTGGAGTTGCCATGATTGGCCTGCTCCGCACCGTAGGTGCCGCTGACCAGGATCGACAACGAATCGGTCGGCGTTATCGACAACTGCCCTTCCACGCTCTTGCCGTCGTTGCTGTCGGAGGGGTCGTCCCATCCGTTGTTGACGCCCATGGTCAAACCGATCTTGTCGCTGAACGAGTACTGCGCCCGGACCCCGGTATGCGTAAGCGGCTCGCCCAGAGTGAACAGAAGGCCGCGCGACTCGTTGAAGTTGACGTTGTTGTAAACCGGGATGACTTCCTCGCCCAACAAAGTCACGAATTTGCCCGCCTGCATGTTGATGCCCTTGCCCAGGGGAATGGTGTAGGTCAGATAGGCTTGGGTCGGATCGAACTCCTGGGTTGACTGTGGAGTAAGCGAATTCGAATAGTGGGTCGAGGCCCACAGCACTTCGGCGGTCTTGCCGAAATTCAGGTCGGTGACGAAGCCCACCCCGCCATCCTGAGTCCGATCGATGTGGAGGTTGAACTGCTGCAAGTTGAAGCTGTTGGCATCCTGGTCGAACGCCCGCAACTGGTTGACCCGGCCCGAGCTGCTCAGAATCGGCGTGGTGTTGGGCTGGTTCATGTTGTAGTCGTAGGTACCATCGACCAAGCCGTGAATGTGCACGCCCAGATGGTCGGAAAGCGTCTTTCTGACGTCGCCGAGGTCATGTTCGACCGACGCGACGTGCTCGCCGATAGTCTTGGGCGCGGTGTTGGCAGGCGGTGGCGTGACCACGACCGCCTGCTGAAGTTGCTTGACCTCGTTAGTGTTTTCGACAGTTTCCTTGCGCAGGTTACTCACCTCGCCTGACAACTCGTCCACCGAGCGTCCGGTGGGGGCGGCAGGCGCCACCGTCGACGTCGTGTAAGTTCTGATCACGCGATGATGACGCGTTCGCTTGGCGACCACGGTCGGGCCCGCATCCTGAGCCGAGGTCAGGCTGGTGCCGGATATGACCGCCAAAGCCGTGATTAAACCGAATACCACGGTTAGTCGAATCGTCTTGATCCTCGTCACTACATCCTCCTTCAGGCGCGTCTTGGCGCCACCGTTCAATAACCGACGTGGCCCTCCACGCTGGGACGGCTCACGACACCGGTGGGTTTGGCCGATACACAAGAAACGTACCGTCCAAAATGACGCGAAAAAGAAGGTCTTATTGAGACTTTTGGGCGAGGGTGCCAGACCCACCGCCTATTTGATGGGCAGTTGCCACTTGATCTCGCAATCGTGGTTTTCTGGATCTCCCGAAATGGCCAGACGATCCGATCGCCCACGCCTCACCGGAAACGTGCCCCAAACCGGAAGAGGTGCACGGCTTGATTGAAATGCCCAGCGGCCAATAGCATTGGGGCCGATGGAGGATGGCTTCGATGAACTTCGAATTAAACCCCGCGCAAGAAGAGATCGTCCGCCAAGTCCAGGCCCTCTGCCAGCACTTCCCTGATGAGTATTGGCGGGAGAAGGACTCCAGCCACGAATTTCCGCATGAGTTTCACCATGCCATCGCACAGGCTGGCTATCTTGGGATCGCCATCCCTGAACAATACGGCGGCAGTGGTCTGGGCATCACCGAAGCCGCGCTGTTGATGCGGGAGGTGGCGGCTTCCGGCGGGGCGATGAACGCCGCCAGCGCTATCCACCTCACGATTTTTGGGATGAGCCCGGTCATCCATCACGGCAGCGAGGAACTCAAACGCCGTTATCTGCCGCCCATCGCACGAGGTGAGCTGCACTGCTCCTTCGCGGTAACCGAGCCCGACGCCGGCAATGACATCACCCATATAAAGACCAGTGCGCGCCGCGAGGGCGACTCCTACATCATCAACGGCCGGAAGGTCTTCACCACCAAGGCCCAGGAAGCCGACAAGATGTTGCTGCTCACCCGCACCACCCCGATCGACCAGGTGTCGAAGAAGACCGCGGGCATGAGCCTGTTTCTGTGTGACCTGGACCGGTCCGCGGTCGAAGTCCGCGAACTTAAGAAAATGGGACGTCATGCGGTCGATACCAACATGCTGTTTATCGACAATCTCAAAGTGCCCGCCGGCGATCTGGTCGGCGAGGAGGGACGCGGTTTTTACTGCCTGCTCGATGGGCTCAATCCGGAACGGATCCTGGTGGCCGCGGAGGCGGTTGGTATCGGCCGCGTGGCCCTGAGCCGAGCGGTTGGCTATGCCAAGGAGCGCGTTGTGTTCGGACGCCCGATCGGCCAGAACCAGGCCATCGCCCATCCGCTGGCTGACTGCTATGCCAAGTTGGAAGCCGCCGAGATGCTGGTGATGAAGGCGGCGTGGCTATTCGATTCCGGCAAGCCGTGCGGGCCCGAAGCCAACATGGCCAAGCTCAGAGCCGCGGAGGCGTGTTTCGAAGCATGCGACCGGGCCGTGCAGACTCTGGGGGGATACGGGTATATGGCCGAATATGACGTCGAGCGTTATTTTCGCGAATGCCGGATGCTCAAAATTGCTCCGGTGTCCCAGGAAATGGTGCTCAATTATATAAGTGAGCATGTGTTAGGATTGCCGCGCTCATATTGACTATTAGCTGGTCTTTTGTACAAAGATGCGCCCTTCATCCGTTATCATCCTGGTGGTTTCTATCGCGTTTATTGGCTTCGTGTTTTATTCGCTGTCGCGCGTGGAGACACTTGAGGTTAGCGGCGGCCGGCTCGAACATCGGGGCAATCAGGTATATGTGCGCGGAACCGTGACTAATACCGATTCCCAAACGCAGTCTGCCGGGCTTCAGTTGCGCCTGTTTGACGGTAATGGACATCTTGTTGCGCGCCAGAACCTACCTTTAGCAGGGCTTGGACCGGGACAGAGCACCCAGTTTTCCTCACCGCCGATTAACGCCGCGCGAGCGGAGAAATTCACCATCCAGGTCGACCGCGCGAATAATATGTACGGCAATTGAATATCTCCCGGCGGCCGCCGTCTGATAGGCTATACCTGTTGAGTGACTGTCAGGCTCTTTAGTCGCCTTTCAGTTGCCACGAAGTTGACCTGATGGTAGAACGGAAAAATCTAAAAAATCGCCTGCACCGCTATAAACGTTCGGACGGACCTGATTCGGCCGCGTCAAAGCGTCTTTGCGGCAGGGGGAGCAATCATGGCCAAGGTTAAGACCCGCAATTTCGGACAAGTGATCCGCGACCGCCGCCGCCAATTGGACCTCACTCAAGAAGAAGTGGCACGTCGGATCTCCACCTCGACCCCCTACATCGGGCATCTTGAGTCCGGCAAACGGCATCCGTCCGAAAAGGTGGTCACCAAACTCGCGGATGTACTGGGGCTGGATCGGCGGGAGATGTTCTTTCTGGCCAACCCCGGCGCCAAAGCGTTGCTATCGCAGCAGGCCCCGAACAGTGCGATGTCGGCATGGGACGAGTTCCGCAAGGACGATCGCTTGCGCCGCATCCATAACATCATCGGCGAAGAGATGGAGATGCTCTCGCACGTGGCGCTGATGGGCGATGTTAGAAGCTCGCGCGATTTCGTCTACATTCTGACCACGATCCGCCAAGCCTTGGGCCGCTAGGCCAATCAAGGCGCGCGAAGCCCGCCGATGGCCGGGGCTTCGCACATCGCGCACGCGCTGGTCTTGTGCGCGACTCTGTAATAGGCTCGCCTCCCTATGTCCGCCGTAGCTCAACGCGCGGCGCCAGCGGGGAGGCTTGCGCCCGGGGGATGGCCGCGCCGTTACACGGTAATTGGCCTGTTCTTTTTTTCGACGATCATCTGCTATGTCGATCGGGTCAATGTTTCGGTCGCGATTATTCCAATGGCCCGCGGCTTGGGGTATTCGCCCGCCACCCAAGGGATTGTCCTCTCCGCGTTCTTCTGGGGTTATATCGTTTCCCAGCTAGCGGGCGGATGGATGGCGGACCGCTTCGGCGGCAAGGCCGTCCTGGGATTTGGGGTCGCGTGCTGGTCGCTGGCGACTTTTGTGACTCCGCTGGCAGCATCGGCGTCGCTCCCGATTCTCTTGGGTGCCCGCGTTCTGCTGGGCATCGGCGAGGGCGTCAACTTTCCCGCCATCCACAGTCTGGCCGCGCGATGGGCGCCGGCCCGGGAGCGATCACGCGCCCTGGCGCTCAATTATACCGGCATTTTTCTTGGCACTATTGTGGCGTTGCTGTGCAGCCCGCCGCTGATCCTCAGATATGGATGGCCGGCGGTCTTTTATATCAGTGGCGCGCTGGGTGGTATCTGGCTCATCGCCTGGTTCCTGAAGGCCGATGATGGGCCGGAGAACGCGCGCGGCCTGGACGCGGCCGAGCTTGAATTGATCCTGGCCGATCGCCCGCGGCTGAACCGGCCGCCGTCCGTCCCGTGGGCGGCAATCCTGCACGAAAAGGCGGTTTGGGCAATCGTGCTGGCCCATGTCTGCAACAACTGGGGCTTCTACATCCTGTTGCTATGGCTGCCGACCTACCTGCACCGCGCATTGAAGGTGCCGATCGAACGGGTTGGCGAATATTCCCTGATTCCGTGGGCCGCGACCTTCGTGGTCGGCAATTTGGCCGGCTGGCTTAGCGACTGGATGCTGACCCGCGGAATGACGGTCACGACGGTGCGAAAGCTAATCCAGACCGCGGGATTCTCCATGGGCGCGGTGCCGCTGCTCTTTCTTCCCCGGGTCACCGATCCGGCCATCGCACTGACGTTGGTCACCGTGTCGGCATGCTGCGGCGCGATGTCGCTGGCGGCGTTCGGCGTCAATCATCTGGATGTCGGACCGCGCTACGCCGGAATCCTGATGGGGATTTCCAATACCGCCGCGACCATCCCCGGCATCGTCGGTGTCGCCGTCACCGGGTTGATCCTCGAAACCACGGGCTCTTTTGGCGCGGTCTTCTACCTCACCGCGGCGGTTTATCTGATTGGCCTGGCCGGTTACCTCGCATGGGCCAGCGGCGAACCAAAATTCTAGCCGGCTGCCGCGAAGTGGTTTTGTAAACTCCAGTGTCTGACCTGGACCAGGTGATAGGGGAGAATCCGGCCCGCCCCCGGCCCTCCTGGATACGCCGTCAACTGCCCCCGCTGACATCGCGCCAATGGCGCATCTTCGGCATCGTTTCAACCGCGGGATTTTTCGAAGTTTACGATCGCGCCCTGCTCAGCCTGGCGATCCAGCAGATACAGCACGGCTTGCGGATCGGCAACCGTCAACTCGGAGTAGTGCTTTCCGTCATCCGGCTCGGTTATCTTCTGGCGCTGCCGATTGCGTCATACGCCGACCGCTTCGGGCGGCGCCGCCTGCTCCTGTATTCGGTAATTTTCTATACGGTAGCTACTGGCGCTAGCGCGCTTGCCCCGGGGGTCCGGACCTTCGTGGCCTTTCAGTTCGTGGCGCGCGCGTTTGCCGCCGCCGAAGCTGCCGTTGCGCTGGTGATTTTATCGGAGGTGGTGGAGGCGTCCGTCCGCGGCTACAGCATTGGCTTGCTCGGTGCGTTGGCGATCAGCGGTTACGGCCTGGCGGCGATAGTCTTTGCCCTGATCGATGTAATTCCTTTTGGATGGCGCGGGCTGTACCTCCTGGCCCTGATTCCTTTGGCCGTGATCATGCCGCTGCGCCGCCACCTGCCTGAAACCGAGCGCTTCAGTCAGGCGGCCGAAAACCGTGGCGCCGTTGGATTTTTCACACCCCTGGCCGAATTGCTCCGCAACTATCCGCGCTCCCTGCTTCCGGTGCTGGTGGTGACCTTTCTGTATTTTATGGGCAGTACGCCGGCGGCTTTTCTGGCCTTCAAGTACCTCCAGGATGTTCATCACTGGTCGCCGGCGATGGTGTCCTCGCTGGTAATCCCCGGAGGCGCGCTGGGAATCTTCGGCAACATCGTCGCGGGCCGCCTGAGCGACCGGCTGGGCCGGCGCACGATGACGGCTGGCTTCACCTTCACGGCACCGCTCCTGATGCTGCTTTTTCTACACACCGGCGGGGCGGTGATGATCGCGGCGTGGATTGCCCAACTGTTCTGCGATACCGCGTCCACCACGCTGCTCAATACCTTTGGTGCGGAGTTGTTCCCGACTGGGCAGCGCTCCACCGCAACCAGCACCGTGACCGTGGCCGCAACCCTGGGCGCCGCATTGGGATTGTGGATGGAGTCGCTACTGTTCGGATTCACCGGCTCGCATTGGACCGCGGTCTCACTGCTCACCATCGCCTGGATAATTGCACCGTTCGGCGTGGTGTTATGGTTCCCGGAAACCGCCGGAATGGAGTTGGAGGCAATCTCCTCGCCCCCGGTTGGTTAGTCACGAAGACTGCGCGGTGACATCGAGATCACACTCGCCGACGAAGAGCCTCAGAGGTGAGTGTGGCAGACTTAAGCCGCATCTGGAGCCATTCGAATCCAAGGCATTAGCCTACCTGGTCCAGGACATCCAGCGCTGGAACAGACGGCTTAGCCGCGGCGTCAGGCGCGTGCGGTTGTAGGCGTCGGCGATTTTGCGAATTGCTTCAGCCTGAGTCGGATACGGATGGATGGTCTGGCCGATCGTCCCCAGGCCGAGCCCGCCGGCCATCGCCAGGGTCAGCTCTGAGATCATCTCGCCCGCGTGTGTGGCAACCACCGTCGCGCCGACAATCTTGTCCGTGCCTTCCCTGACGTGGACCTTCACGAAGCCGGCGGTTTCACCGTCAAGCACCGCTCGATCGACGTCGCTCAGCGGCTGCACGAAAGTTCTGATCGCGATCCCGCGCGCCTGCGCCTGTGACTCGTATAAGCCCACATGGGCAATCTCGGGGTCGGTGTAGGTGCACCAGGGAATAGTTAAGGCGCTGGCGCGTTGGCGGCCCATGAACAAGGCGTTGCGAATCACGATGCGCGCCGCGGCGTCGGCGACGTGGGTGAAGCGGTAGGGCGAGCAGATATCGCCGGCGGCGTAAATTCGCGGGTTGCTGGTGCGAAGACGATCGTCAACTTTCACGCCGGTGCGCGGGTCGTAATCGACTCCGGCGGCTTCGAGGTTCAGTCCCTCCACGTTAGGCATCCGTCCCGCCGCCACCAGGATCTCGTCCGCCTCAAGCTCGCCTTCGGTTCCTTCAATCCGCACCCGTTTGCCGTCGGCGCCGGACTGCACCGATTCGATTCGCACGCCCTCATGCACATCGATCCCAGCGCGCGACAGGGAATCCTTCAGGATGCGCACAGCGTCAGGATCCTCCTGCGGCATGATCGTGGGCGCCATTTCGAGCAATGCGACTTGTGAACCGAAGCGCCCGAAGGCCTGTGCGAGTTCGCATCCAACCGGACCGCCGCCGATAATAATCAGGCGGCGGGGCAGCGTGGTCAGGGAAAACACTGTCTCGTTGGTCAGAAAACCCGCCGCCGCAAGGCCGGGGATTGGCGGCGCGGCGGCGCGGGTGCCGGTCGCGATTGCGGCGCGGCGCATCCGCAGCGTATGGCCTCCGACCTCGATCGAGTGGCGACCCGAGAAACGACCCGCGCCGATAAAAACATCGACGCCAAGATCGCGGTAACGGGCCGCCGAATCCTTGGCGCTGAGCGCGGCGCGCAGCCGGCGCATCCGCTCCATCACTGCGGGAAAATCCGCGCCCGCACCGTCCGGGACCGCCACGCCGTATGCCGACACATCCCGCGCGCCGGCCAGTGCTCGCGCCGATCGGAGTAACGCCTTGGAGGGGACGCAGCCGGTGTTGAGGCAATCACCACCCATCAGATCACGTTCGATCAACGCCACCTTTGCGCCCAGACCGGCGGCCCCGGCGGCGATAATCAATCCCGCCGTGCCCGCGCCGATCACCACCATGTTGTAGCGCGGCGCGGGCGGCGGATTGACCCAGCCGGGCGGGTGAGTATTGGCGATCAGGGTCTGATTGTGGATGTCCGCCGGAGCGATGGATAACGCGGTCGCAGGCTCGGCCACCGCAGGACCTCCTTCAGGCGCCGGTTTTCTCGCGTAGCGCCTGGCCGGCCACGTAGGTGACATAGACGGCCACCGCGACCGACGCGACGAAACCAACCACCTCGAAGGTCCATTGAGCCGGTGTGCGCCGCACCGGCATCACCCCGATGCGGGCCACGTCGCGGACCAGCGAGCCCAGGTAAACGTACATGATAATGCCCGGAATCATGCCGGCCCAGGTGGCGAAGAAATAATCTTTCAGCGAGATCTCGGTAAGCCCAAACGCATAGTTAAGCAGGTTGAAGGGGAAGAACGGAGACAAGCGCGCCAGCCCGACGATTTTCCAGCCCTCGCGCGCAACGGCGCGATCGATGGCCTTGAATTTCTCGTTGCCCTCAAGCTTTTTTGCCACCCATCCGCGCGCGACGTAGCGGCCAACCAGGAAAGCGCAAGTGGCGCCCAGAGTCGCACCGATCGACACGTAGATCGACCCGGCCAGCAGTCCGAACACAGTTCCGGCGCCGATGCTGAGAATCGCCCCGGGAATGAACAGAACCGGCGCAACAATATAGATACAGATGAAGATCAAGGGAGCGAACGGACCAAGTCCGCTGATCCATCGCAGCACGCTTCTAATCAGGTCCTCGGCAATAAATAACTTTACCGCCACCAACGCGATCACTATCGCCACGCCGATCACGACGTTGGAGCGCAGGCGACGTGCGGCTCGACGCGGGGAGGAGTCCGCCCCCTCGGCTACTGCGGGTGAATCAGCCAAGGTTGGCCCACTGGTTGCTTTTCATTGGTGGTTCCTTTGATTTCCCAGCAGAAAAGATCAGCGAACTTTCGCGATCATCAACCATGCCCCGCCGTTTTGAGCAAGCGGGCGGCGCCGCGCGCCATCTGTAGCTCCTCGTCCACAGGAATTACCCACACGTCAATTTTGGAATCCGCGGCGCTGATGCGGCATTCACCGGCGTTTGCGGCATGGTTGCGGGCGCTGTCGAGAGTAACGCCAAAGACGCCCAAGCCCGCGCAGATTCGTTCGCGGACCAGATCGGAATGCTCACCGATCCCGCCCCCGAAGATGATCGCGTCGGCCCTTCCCAGGGCAGTCATATAGGAACCGATATACTTGCGCGCACGGTAGCAAAAGACGTCTATCGCCAAGGCGGCGCGCTGCTCGCCGCGCGCCGCCGCCGCCTCAATTTCCCGCAGGTCCGAGGAGATCCCGGAGACCCCCAACAAACCGGATTTGGTGTTCAAAAGCTCTTCAACAGCTTTCGCGGAAAGCCCTTCACGCGCCACCAGGAAGCTCACGATCGCCGGATCGATGTCACCCGATCGCGTGGCCATCATCAGTCCCTCAAGCGGCGTAAGGCCCATCGAGGTGTCCACCGACCGTCCCTTGGCGATCGCGGTAATCGAACATCCCGCGCCGAGCTGGAGCGTAATCAGATCCAGCTCCCGCACCGGTTTTCCGGATAATTCGGCGTATCGCTCCAGCATGTGGGCATGGCCGATGCCGTGGAATCCGTAACGCCGGATGCCATGGCGCGCCGCGAGCGCCGCGGGAATCGCGTAGGTGAAGGCATGCGGCGGCAAACTCTGATGAAAGGACGTATCGGCCACCACCACCGATGGTACCGCGGGAAGTTCGCGGCTGACCGCGCGCATGGTGGCCAAGGCCGGCGGATTATGCAGCGGCGCAAAGATCGAGGCCTGCTCGATCGCGTTCATCACCCGCTCATCGACCAGCATGGGCTGAGTTATCGTGCTGCCGCCGTGGACGATGCGATGGGCCACGGCGTCGAGGTGGTCCAGGTAGCCCGCCTTTTCCGATCGCATCCAGGCGAGCACGTGCTGCGCGGCGGCTTCATGGGTGTGAGGTGCGACCTCACCGCGTGCCACCACTGCGTCAGCGCGGCGATAAGTGTAGCTGGCGCGGGTTCCGATATTCTCGACCTCGCCGCGGGCCAGGCTTTCGCCACGGCCGCCGGCAGCGTCGATTTCGATCAATTCGAACTTCAGCGAAGAACTGCCGCAGTTGAAGACCAGGACGCGCATCGCACGGACTAACTAGACCCGGCAGAGCAGACCACCATCGATCGCGATTGACTGGCCGGTCACGTACGCGGCGGCCGGGCTGACCAGGTAAAGCAGCGCGCCACCGAGTTCTTCGGGCTTCAGCAGCCGCTGCTCGGGCAGATATTTGATCAAGGTGGCGCCGAAATTCTCGTCGTTGACCGCAGGGCTGCGGTCGTCTTCCACCCAGCCCATTTCAATCGCATTGACGCGAATGTTCTTGCGCGCCCATTCCAGCGCCAGCCCGCGCGTCAGATTGAGCACCGCCGCTTGCGCCGCGCCGTACAGGCTGGCGTTGGGGACCCCGCGCTCCGCCATTATCGAAGTGAGGTTGACGATTACGCCGCCCCCGCGCTGGAGCATCGTGCGTCCGCCCTCCTGGCAGGCCATCCACACCGTCTTCAAATTGTTCTCGATGACCTTTTCGAAGGCGGTATCGTCGGTGGCTTCAACCGGCGCGAAGTAGGGAACATCCAGAGCGTTGACCAGGATGTCCAGCGACCCGAGTTCCTTCACGGTCAGATCCATGCACGCGCTGAGGTCGGCGCGGGTAGCCGCGGTCTGGATTTTGACCACCGCTTTGCGCCCGGTGGCCGCGATTTTTTTGGACAGTTCCTTGAGGGCGTCGCCGGTGCCCGGATCCTGCGACGCCAGCACCACATTGGCCCCGGCCTCGGCCAGCGTTTGAGCGGCAGCGCGACCCAGCGGCAGCTCGGCGCCGATAACCAAGGCCCCTTTCCCTTCGATCGAGAACTCTTTGAAAGCTTCGTTGACCGCCATGTTTGAGACCCTGTCAGCCGATTTGATGGGGCAGCGCGCCGGTGGGACTGATTCCTCCAGCCAGGCCGCCGCCGTCGATCGTAATAAATGCGCCATTCATGTGATTGGAAGCGTCGGAGGCCAAAAAAAGCGCCAACGGGCCGAGTTCGGCGTCCTGCCCAATTCGTCCGATCGGGATAAACTTCCCGCCCTGGAAGAATTGCGCCGCGCCCTCGAAAACCCCGGGCACGATGCAGTTGATATAAATGTTCTTCCTGGCGTAGGTCACCGCCAGCGAGCGGGTGAGCTGGAGCACGGCGCCCTTGGCGCAAGCGTAGGTGAACACACGTTTGCCGCCGCGCAGGCCCCAACCGGAGGCGATATTGATAATCTTGCCGCGCTCCTGCTTGACCATCTGCGGCAGTACCGCCCGGCAGCAGTAGAACTGGCTGGTCAGGTTGGTATCCATGCCGTCGTGCCAGTCCGCATCGGTCAGTTCGTGCAGCGGCTTGCCCATATCCTTGGTGTAGCCGCCGGCGTTGTTGACCAGGATATCGATCCGGCCCAACTCCCGCAGCGCCGCCTGCGCCATCGCATTGACCTGATCGGAGCGGGTGACGTCGGTTTGCGCGACCACGCACTTGCGGCCGGTGGGGCGAACCTGGGCGGCGGTCTGCTCCAGCTCGGAAAGGGTGCGCGCGGCCACTACGACGTCGGCTCCGGCTTGGGCGAACCTAATCGCCATCGCCCGGCCCAGGCCGCGCCCCGCGCCGGTTATTATCGCGACTTTGCCCTCAAGCTTGAGGCTGTCGAGGATCATGCTTCCTCCTGCTGCCATTGTCACTTGGCAACCATTTGAGCAATGCTAGTAGCATAGCGCGCCGGGGTGGAAGAAGACCAATTTTGATCCGACACCAACCGCACGGCGCCGGTTATTATATGGAAATCCGCTCGGACGGGGTTCCGATGCCGACGCGAGAATTGGGAAAAGGATGGTCACGGCGATGTCAACCAAGGTGGCGGTATTCAGCGATTTCGTTTGCCCGTTCTGCTATATCGGCCTTCATACCCTCAACCAACTCAAGTCCGAGTTCGAGCTCGAGGTGCAATGGCGGGGCTTTCAAATCCATCCTGAATGGCCCTCCGAGGGGATCGCCGTGGATGAGTACTACCGCGCAATGGGAGAAGAAAGGCGTAAGGCGGGATGGCAAATGATCGGGTCGTTGGCGGCGGAGGCCGGTCTTGAGATGCGGCCGCCCACGATTCTGGCCAATTCCTACCTTGCGCTGGCGGCGCAGGAGTTCGCAATCGACCATCAGCTCGGAGAGGCGTTCGAGGAACGGGTCTTTCGCGCCTATTTCCACGACGCCGCCAATATCGGCGACACCTCTGTGATACGCGAACTGGCCCGCGAGGTTGGCCTTGACCCGGCCCGGCTCGATCAGGCGCTGGCCGAGGACCGCTACGCGATGCGGCTCAAGAACAACGCGCTAATCGCCAGTCAACGCGGCATCAGCGGCGTGCCCACTTTCATAATCGGAGGCTATCCGATGGTCGGTGCGCAAAGCGCCGACGCGCTGCGGGAGATGCTCCAGCGGGCGGTCGAGATCGGCGCCTGAAGGCCCCCGCCCGATGGCGCCACCTCAGTGCGGCCGGATTTGGCCGGCCGCCGCGACCGGCGAGGCTTCGTGGCTCTTTTCCTTGACCGCCGCTAACACGTAAGGGAGCATCGCCTGCGCGACGATACGATTGCCCGCTTCCGTGACATGGGCTTCGTCGATGAAGTAGGGCTGGGCGGAATTGCCGAACACCGCGCTCAGGTCGTGGATGTTCTCCTCGCCAGCGATGGCGGCGATGCGCTGATGAATCCCGTCCAGAAATTGCCTGTCTCCCGGTAACCAACCTTGCGCCGCCTCGTACCGAGTGGGGTTGGCTTTGGTGTAAACCGTGGGCTGCCAAAAGAACAGGGACTCGAAGCCGAAGCTCCGTCCGAGCGCCTCGACGATGTGTTTGTTAGCCAGGTATATGCTCACGACCGCGTCCTGAACCTGAGCGCTCTCTCCCCCGGGACCGATTTTCGAATTGCGATCGACGGTCACCATCTCCCCTCGCAGTTCCCTGAAACGGCCGGGTGCCAGCCGCAGCAGAATCCGTTTGGCTAACTGGCCAAATCCTGACTTGCTGATCAGAGCGAAGGCCGTCTCCCTGAAAAGGAGGGAATCATCGTTAGCCCACAGGTTAAAAACTTTGAATTCGGTTCGGCGATTGTTTTCATCGAAGCTAACGCCAGCCGTCCCACTGGACATGGCGGAACCGCTGTCGTTGAAGCCGTCGTAAAAGACCGCGATGTCGGGGATGTTGCCCTTCTGGAGTTGTTCAAGGAGCAGGAGCACTTCCTGCGTACTGACGTAAGCATCCTGGCCGAGGTTCGTTATCCCAACCCGATAGGGGGTCTGGTAGATAAACCGTTGGAGCCAGGACGCAATGGTGTAGTCGTCGCGTGATCCCTCGCCCCACATGGTGGAGCCCCCGAAAGTAAAGATTCGTATGGCGTCGTGCTGGCTGCGCTGCCAGGGGCCGGCGCCGAAAGTCTGGCGTACGCCATTCTCGTCGATATTCAAGTAGCGGCTCTGGTACGGTGCTCCAAGCCAATAAACAAACGGCTGCCATCTTACCGAGAAGCCAGACAAATCAGCAAAATACGCGGGGGCCCAAGGAGCGTTCTGGTAGCCATCGGCGGCGGCGCGCCAGTCCAGCCGGGGTTTTGCGGTGGCATAGAAGAACACCCTCAGAAGCATGTCCACTATTACGAGGGTAACCAGTAAAAACCCCCATTGAATCCAGATTGCCCTCAGCGTTCGCATAGGCCGCCGCTTTCAATCGTGAACAGGTTTTCCAGGGCCATCTATCGGACTTTTAGGTCCGTTGTGGTACCGCCAGACAACCATTTTTTTGCATTCAGACACATCCTACAATCGCCGTCAACTAACTCCATCAGGCGGTCACCGGTACCTGCGTGCTGGTTGGACTCCGCATAGCCTGCACGGCCAACATGGTGATATTGTCCGGAGTGTGGCTCTTGGTCCTCGACAGACCGTTTACCTCGATCTGACCGGCGTCAAATGCCCCTTGAACTGGGCGCAGGCCAAGGTTCGCCTGGAGCAGATGCGCCGCCACGACGTGCTGGAGTTGGTGCTTGACGATCCCCGCGGCGTGCGCGACATTCCCACAGCGGCCGAGGCTGAGGGTTATTCGGTCCTGGAATGCATCGGCGGCGACGGTAGATGGCGGATGCGTATCGAACGGTGAGCGGCGCGGCGGGTCGCAGCCTGCGTCGGCAGCGGAAAGCTCGGAGAGGACCAGGCAATTGGAAAACAAGACTTCAGAGGAGAAGCCCGGCACCGGCAAGGTGATCCCCTTTCGGCGGCGCATGCGGGCCAATCCCCGGCCGCGCCGGTCCGGCCCGCGCGGGGTCAAGCCGCCGACCGAACTGGTGTCGAGCGTTCAGTTGATTCTGAGCCGCCTGGGTCTATGCGGCGCCGACTGAATTCACCTCAAGTTTGCCAGTGGCGCCTAATGCCGCGCGCTGAATATCTCTCGATGGTTATGGCAGTGATTTAAGGCGCAAATTACAGTGGGGCGGGCGTGTCTCTGCCCGCCCAGCGGTTAGCGGCGGCGGCTGTTGCGCAGCTGGGCCATCATCGCGAACAGATTGGGTGGCGGACCACCCTTGGACTTGCCGCCGCCGAATTCGCGGTACAGCGCCGCCACGTTGAGCACGATTCTCTCGGCGTCGCCCCATGACGAGTAATCGGCCAGCGAAATGTCCTGAGCCGCTTCGAACATGCCCATGCCGGCGTCGTAACGGCGGCGCGCTTGCGCGCTTATGTACTCGAGATAGCCTTTGACGGCAGCCACCCCGCCTTTGTCGGTGATCGGTCCGTGGCCCGGCACGATCGTCTCGAGATCCAGGTCGAGCATCAACTGGCAGGCCTTGATCCAATTGCTCACCGGACCGGCCCAGATGATCGGATGCCCGTTGATGAACAGGATGTCGCCGGTGAACATGACGCGATCTTCAGGGACATAGGCGAGCACGTCGCCACGCGTATGCGCGGGACCGACCTGAATCAGCCGCACGGTCTTGTTGCCGACCCGCCGTTCGAGTTGACCCTCGAAGGTAATGGTCGGCGCGGGCACGTATCCGACACCTTCGAAGTCAAACTGACTGAAGATTTCGGCCATGAACGCTCCCACCTCGGTGCCGGTATCATTGCCGCGTTTCATTTCAGCCAGCCGGCGCGGGTCGCCCAGATCGTGACTCATCTCCTCGGCGCACGCGCGCGAAGCGATAATTTCCGCTCCTTCCACCAACCGGTTGCCGAAGGTGTGATCGCCGTTGGAATGGGTGTTGACCACGGTGCCGATTCGCGCCGCTGCGGGTTGCGCCCGGCGCATCGTGTCCAGCATCTCCTGCGTCAGCGGCAGGTCAAACAGAGTGTCGACCAGCAGCGACTCGCCGCTGTCGCTAATCAGGCCCGCATTGCTCCAGCCCCACGAGCCGTCGGGTTGAAGGTAGGCGTAGGAACCATTGCCCAGATCATGCAGGCCCTTGGTGTAAGCCCATTTGCTCACGATTTCAGACATGGCGATTTCCTCCTTCAGCGGGAGTTCAGACCGGACCTCATCATCGACGATCCCGCGGCGGTGCGCAAAGGCTCTTCGCGCCTGCAGCCAAATCGCGGTATGGTGCGTCCACTAGCTTGCGGACAGCGTGGGCTGTAACGATGCGCGGTCAAAAGGAGACGGACACCATGAAGCCGACCATGAGCGACGCCGAACTGGAGGCCTTGCTCGAGCGCGTCAGCAATTGGGGACGCTGGGGCAAAGAGGATCAGCGCGGCGCGCTTAACTACATCGATGACTCCAAGCGCGCGGCGGCGGCGCGGATGGTTGAAGGCGGGCATAGCGTGTCGCTGTCGCTGCCGCTCGATACCATTGCGGCGCCCGACAACTTTCATCCCGTGGTCCACCTGATGCATCAGACCGGGCCCGACGGTAAGCTGGACGCATTTCCCCATTCGGCCGACTTCTTTACGATTTCGCCGCACGGCCACACCAACACCCATCTCGACGCGCTATGCCATATTTTCTGGCGCGGCAAAATGTATAACGGCTTCGATGCCGACGAAGTCACCTCCCATGGCGCACGGCGCTGCGCAATCGACTTGTTGCGCGGCGGCATCATCGGCCGCGGCGTGCTCCTCGACATCCCCCGGGTGCGCAAAGTGCAATGGCTCGAAAACGACGATGGCATCGTGCCGGCCGACCTGGAGGCGGCCGAAAAGGATCATCACGCACAGGTCGGCGAGGGCGATATCCTGCTGGTCCGTACCGGCCGCGCACTCCGGCGCCGGGTCAAAGGCGCCTGGAACGTGCGCGAAGGATGCGCCGGCCTGGAGGCCGCGTGCCTGGGATGGCTGCATGAACGCCGGGTGGCGGTGCTGGGCGGCGACGGTCACAACGATTTGGCGCCGAGTCCCTACGAAGTGTCGATGGCGCCGATCCACGTGGGCGCGATCGCGTTGATGGGTATCCATCTGATCGACAACGCCGACCTTGAGGAACTGGCGGAGACTTGTCACCGCCGGGGCCGCTATGACTTCATGTTCATGATGGCGCCGCTGGTGCTGGTCCAGGGCACCGCCTCGCCGGTAAACCCGCTCGCGATTTTCTGATGGCGTCACGCGCGGCGGCCGGTTGCTCGGCAACCGCAGCGTCAAATGACAGAATGCGAAAAAAGAGATGAGGCACTCCGATGGCTGAGGAAGTTTTAAAAATCGAACGTCATACCAACTATATAACCCTCGCGCTCAACCGCCCCGAAAAACGCAACGCGATCAACATCGCGATGCTGGAAGCGCTCGACGCGGCCTTCACCATGATCGAGAGCGACCACGAAATCCGTGCCGTGATCGTCAAAGGGGAAGGACGCGGGTTTTGCTCGGGGCTCGACCTGCGCGACGTCGAGCGGGCCGGCGGCGCCGGTGTCGGCGGAGGCCCGGCTTTCGCGCCGGACAAAATCCTGCACCGGCTGCAAACCCTGCCGGTACCGGTAATCGCGGCGATTCATGGCGACGCTTTGACCGCCGGCCTGGTTATAGCGTTGCTGTGCGACTTGCGCATCGCCGCGACAAAGCGCGAAGCTGGGGATGACTCCGGCCCGGATCGGCTATCTGCCGACCTACGCGGTCTTCCGGCGGTTCGCCGAAATCGCGGGCGCTGCCAACACCGCGGAAATCATGTACCTCGCGGAGCCGGTTGATGCCGCGCGGGCGCGCGAGATGGGGCTGGTGCACAAGGTCGTGCCCGACGATTCAACTCGCGCAAGCCGCTACCCAGTGGGCGGAAAAAATCGCGGGCAACGCCCCGCTTTCAGTCCGCGCGATGAAGCGCATGATTGGACGCACGATCAGCCGCGCTTTCGAAGCCGAGCACGACGACCTCAACGAACTTGCAGTCAAGGTCCGCTCCAGTCAGGACGCCAAGGAAGGCGTTCGCGCGTTCCTGGAAAAACGCAAAGCAGTATGGCGCGGCGAGTGAGCAGATAAAAAGCGCTACATCCGGGCCGCTTGCCGACCGGTCTAAACGAGCCCGCAATCTGCGCGAAACCCCTCCGCGGGCAGGCGGCGCACCCCGCAACGCCGATACTTTTTCACCATTGTGTGATAGCTAAAAGTATCAGGGCCGCGGGGGAGCCCGACGCTTTATGCCAGCGGCGTCGATCAGGCGCCAACGGAGGGTTTATGCGTGCCATCGTTTATCACGGGCGCGAGGATGTGCGGTTCGAAGACCTCCCCGAGCCGTCGCCAAAGCCGGGGGAGATCAAACTGCGCGTGCTCTACAACGGCATCTGCGGCAGCGACCTTCACGAGTACTACCACGGTCCGATGGTCACCCGCACCACGCCTCATCCGCTGACCGGGGTCCATAACCCGGTCGTGCTCGGCCACGAATTTTCGGGCGCCGTAGTCGAATTGGGAAAGGGTGTCGACGATCTGAAGGTCGGCGATCTGGTCGCGGTCGAACCAATCCAAACCTGCGGGCGCTGCGAATGGTGCCGCGCCGGCCAATACAACCATTGTCCGTTGGGGGCGATTCACGGCTATAACCGCGACGGCGGTGGCTTGGCCGAGTTCACCGTGATTCCGCGTTCGATGGCGCATAAGCTGCCGGACGGTGTAACGGCCCGGCACGGCGCCCTGGTCGAGCCGATGGCGGTATCGTTTCACGCCGTGGCGCGCGCGAACGTCAGACCCGGACAGACGGTCGCGGTACATGGCGCGGGACCGATTGGGGTAGGCGTATTTTTGAGCCTAAAGGCGATCGGCGATATCCGGGTGATTATCTCCGAGCCGTCGCCCGAGCGGCGTGCGATCATGAGCCGCCTCGGGGTGGAACACGTGCTCGACCCGAAAAGCCAGAACGTGGTCGAAGCGGTGCGAAATCTCACCGATGGGCGTGGCGCGGACGCGTCGATCGACGCCGCCGGCATTCCGGTAGCGTTCAAGGCGGCGATGGCCAGCACGGCCCCATTGGGTTCGCTGGTGGTGGTCGCGATGCACATGGAGCCGTTCCCGTTCAATCCGATCATGTTGCTGGCCGGCGAGGTCAACGTCACCGGCAGCAAAACCTACTGCAACGATTTTCCCAAGGTGATGGACTTGATGGCACGCGGCGCCTATCCGCTCGAAGGATGGGTCTCCACGGTCGCGTTCGATGGCTTTTTCGACCGAGGCATCGTCCCGCTCAACCGCCAGCAAGCGATGAAGATCATGGTTGACGTCGCCGGCACTGGCGCCTAGCAGGCTGCGGATAAAGGATTTCCGCTTTTCCATCATCAGCGGGCGCGGCAGCGCGGGAGAATTACCAGCGGGGCCGGCTGGGCGATGCTGAATTACGGCGATGGCCGGCTTCCAGAAGGTCGCGTGGTCTGCACCACCAATGGACCCGCGCCAAAGACCGTCTGGGCGAGGTCCACTCGCTCCAGGAACGATGGCCGTGTGCTCGCCGGAATCCATGGATGATAAAAAGATGCGGTCATCCGCGAGCATGTACGCCAAATTGTGCAGTGGATCGACAGTCAACGAGCTTGGATTGGCAATTCTTCACTAACCGCGTGGGAACCGCCGAATTTGCCACCGGAATCGCTGGCGTCCTAATCACTGACGCCCATCGTAGTATGGCATCGCTTGGGTTTTCATCATTTTCCCAGGCTTGACTTACCAAACGATTCTGATACTAATTCTCAGTCGCATGAAGAGGATGGGGCTTATCGGCCGGCGGGAGTTTCTTCGCCAGGGAATGCTGGCGGGCGTGTCACTGTCCTATGGCGTCCAACAGTATTGCCGGCGCGGTTCGTTGGTGACCGCCGCCTTCCTCTCCAATCCGCGGATGCGTCACCTGGTGCCGCAGGTCTACAGCCGTCCGCTTTTCGATTCCAACCAGTTGCCCAGATTCGTCGACCCGTTGCCAATCATGCCGGCCGCGGTGCCCTCCGGCACCCAGGTCGACCCCAATGGCAATCTGGCGCCCATCTACCGGATGCGGATGACCGAGTTTTATCATCAGGTTCATAGCGCGATGTGGCCGACCCGGGTCTGGGGCTTCAATGGATCGGTGCCGGGGCCGACTTTTCAAGTCCAAAGCGGCAGCGCGATATTGGTGGATTGGATCAACGCGCTGCCAACCACGCACTTGCTTGCGGTCGATTCCACGATTCATGGCGCCGAAAAGACCAACCCCGCGGTGCGCACCGTGGTCCATCTGCACGGCGCCAAGGTGCAACCTGACAGCGACGGCTACCCGGAGGCCTGGTTCACGCCGGGCAAATCGGCACTGTACTTCTATCCCAACGAACAGCAGGCCACGACGCTGTGGTATCACGATCATGCGCTGGGCATCGTGCGGCTCAACAACTTCGCCGGTCTCGCCGGCGTCTACATCATTCATGACTCCATCGAGCAGGGCCTGGGATTGCCGTCGGGAAGTTATGAAATTCCATTAGTCATTCAAGATCGGAGCTTCGACGCGGCCGGCCAGCTTAACTATCCAACTTCGGGACGGCCGGGTAATCCGTGGATACCCGAATTCTTTGGCAATACCATAATGGTCAATGGCCGCGCCTTTCCCTATATGGCGGTCGAACCGCGCCGGTATCGATTTCGGATTCTCAACGCATCCAACGCCCGTTTTTACGGCCTGACGCTTTCTACCGGCGAGCCCTTCTACCAGATTGGCACGGATCAGGGACTGCTGCCTGCGCCGGTCGCGGTGAGCCATCTGCTGATCGCACCGTCAGAGCGCGTGGACGTGGTAATCGATTTCACCGCGTTTGCGGGCAAGCAAATCGTAGTTAACAATGACGCGGCCGCACCCTATCCGGCCGGCGGCATGATCCTCCCAAATCAGGTGATGCAATTCCGCGTCGCCACCTCGACCACCAGCAAGGATACCAGTGTTATTCCCGCTACCCTGGCGCCGTTCGCAAAAACCGACCCATCGCTGGCGGTTCAGACCCGGACCCTCAGACTGGTCGAGTTGAATGACTCAATCGGATATCCACTCGTAGACCTGCTCAATTATCAGTATTGGAATGAGGCAGTTTCAGAGACGCCGGTGATTAACACCGTTGAGATCTGGAACCTGATTAACGGGACCGGCGACGCGCACCCAATCCATATCCACCTGGTCAAATTTCAGATTATCGATCGCCGGCCGTTCGATCAGGCAAAACTTGAGGCCGGCACCCTGGTCTATACTGGGCCGCCAGTACCGCCGCCCCCCGGAGAAGCGGGATGGAAGGACACGGTGCGCGCTGACCCGGGATTCGTAAACACCATTATCGCAAAGTTCGAGGGCTACACGGGACGCTACGTCTGGCATTGCCATATCCTTGAGCACGAGGACAACGAGATGATGCGGCCTTATGAGGTGGTCGCAAGCTCGACCACCGCAAGCGCGGCCGAGCCGGCGGCTGACTCTGCAGCGATAGCCCCGCGCAATAACGGACAGTAATGAACAGGCTTTCGGCCAGCGCGCTCATCCGGTCCACCATCGCGGTGATGCTGGTCGCCCTTTGCATCGTGAGCGCGCCGGCCGCCGCCGTGACTCCCGCGATTACTTCGCTCCCTCCCTCAATCGTGGTTGGGGCTTCCTTTACCATCAAAGGGTCGGGCTTCACCGACGGCTCGGTGGTCAACTTCTTCGTCGCCACGCCGACCGGCGCGGTCAACTTTGGTCCCCTGAATCCGGTCAAGCCGATAAGTTCCACCAGTCTGACCGTGCCGGTGCCCACCGCAGTTTCGCCCCAGGGAACGCTCTTTCTGGGGCAGGGAGTGGTTGCGGTGCAGGTGGTGGATACCGATCAAGGCTTTGCCAAGTCCAACGCGCTGACGGCCCAACTCTTCGGCAACAACGCCGACGGGTTTCCCAACCTGATCGGGATCAATGGAATCGGGCTGTCCGCGACCAGTACCGACCCAGCCTATGCGACGGACAATGTTGAAACTCACCTGTTGCCGGGCACCACGGTCACGCTCAAGGGCAATGGCTTCGACCTCGTTCACGGAGTCGCGGTCGACCTGTTCTGCGATTGCCCTGGTGGCAAGATCTCGACAATTTTTCTGGGCCCGGGCAATCCCGGACTGACCGCGACAGCCCTGACTATAGTCCTGCCCGCGGCCGGTGCCGGGGGCCCCGCAACCGGACCCGGCTCGTTGGTAGTTTCCAACCGCGGAGCGGCGGGCGACTACGCGATCAAGAGCAACGCGGTATCGGTGCCGATCGGGGCTGGGGTCACGGTCGCGAGCATTAAACAAACCGGATGCATGGTAACGGTCGACGGGACCGGCTTCGCGGTCAATGGACCTGGACTCGCCGACCTCACCGTAATCAACCTTTTCAATCGGCAAGCCAGTGGCGCGGTCAACCTGGGCGGAATTTCCGGCGGTGCGGCAAAGATCCCGCTCAGTGTGGCCACTTCGACCGAATTCACCTTCAGTCTTTCCGGGACGGGTTTCGTGCCCGGGCTGTCCTACGTCCAAGTACTGAATCCCCCGTTCTTACCATTTACCAGTTCCGGTAACGGACCGGGCGGGGCCTTCACCGCGGTGAAATGCGCGGCCGCCACGCCGACCCCGACTCCCTCCGCGGCGCCGCCCTCGCCAACCCCCACCTCGGTTCCGGCCACGCCGTCGCCGACCGCCACCCCGGTCAGCCCGCTATTTTCGCAGGCGTGTTCGTCGCAAACGATGATCGGAATCGACCCGATTAATAACATCGGCTATGTCCCGGTGTACTCGTTGGATAAAGCCGGCAATGCGCAATTGGTGGTAGTCGATTTGACCGTGGGAATCGGTTCTCCGGTTCTTAGAACCGTTTCACTGGTCGGTTCCGTGCAGCCGATATCCGTGACTTACAACCCATTCAATCAAACGATCCTGGCGCAAGCGCGCACCTTTGATGACCGGGTTTTCATATATGAGATAAACACCAGTACCCAGTCGGTGATGAGTAGGGTGGTGGCCACCGGACTGGTGCAACAGACGGGCGCGGCCGTTTCACGATCGGAACCCGAAGCGACGGACGCCAGCACTTCGAGCGCCCGATGGTCGGCCCTGGCGCGCGCATTGCAAACCCGCCAGTGGGCTAAAATGCGCCGCCCGGAGATCTCCAGTCTATTGCGGTCGCCGACCGCCAATGGCCCCTGGGGCCCCATTATCAAGCAACCGACCAGCGGCGGCATCATCGAGGACCTCAAGAACAACCGGGCGGTAGTTGCCGGCACGGCCGCGCTGGGAATTCTTGATACCTCGAAAAGCCCACCGGTATGGAATCCGCATTCGATAGTGGATTTGGACCTCGCCGCGGAATCGATCTCGCTCAATCCTGACACCGGGCTTCTGTTTATCTCCAACCTGGGCACCGACGACCTGATCGATACCACCAAAAGTCCCCTGAGAGAGATCCCCTTTCAACGAGTTCCGAACAAGGGCGTCAGCGACGGCGTCGCGTTCGATTCCACCACGAACATAGTAATACATAGTGAATTTGACGGGGCCGACAAGGTGTATGCTTTCAACTTCAACACCCTGGATACTACCCAGAACCCGGCCACCGCGGACCCAATCGGTGTTCAGGGGCTGGGATTCGAGACTACCTACGGCTTGGGTTTTGGTCCCGGCGGCCAGAACGTCATCAACTGCGTGACTCATCAGGCGGTGATCGCCGACGAGTTCGGGCCCAATTTCAAGCTGGTTCAGATGCCGGCCGCACCCATCGTGGGGGAGTTGGATAATAACGGCCAACCAGGTTCGGGAACCAAGCCCGATGCGGCTTCGGTCTACACCATCGCGGCGGCACTGATTCCGCAAACTACAATCGGTGGCGTCAAGAGTCCGTTGGGCGCCGTTGATAGTCCAAGCTCGTTGACGGTCGATCCGCGCCGCAATTTTGCCTATTTGCTCGCGGACGACTGGATCTTCTACCATCGCTGGACTCCGGGCTCGACGCTCCCTCTGTTTCTGGTGCGGTTGGACCTGTCCAAACCGGTGTTCGGCGCCAGTCCCACCGGCGGTATCGATGGCAAGACTTTCTGGACCCCGGCCGCCGCGGTAATTCCGTTACCGTAAAATCTCAAGCCAGCAGCAGACCAGAACCACGGACTGGGTAGATCCCGGAGCATCGCTGAGCGGCGGCAGGGAGACCCGTCCGACTGACTTGGACCCTTAAGGCCCGGATTTCCGTTTTCCAAGTTGATTACCAACTTGGTAGAATCTTGCAAAGCCCCTGATAGACGTGCGTTTGCATGCGATGGTGGCGGTGGGGAGGTGGAGCGGCGGTGGGTGAGACGCAAAAACAGCCCTTTGAGCTCTCGTTCAATAGCCGGTTGAGGGTTGACTTCCAAGGTTCGCGCGTTACTTCCGACGGCGGCTTGCTCTGGTGCGTGAGCTGGACGAACGGTTGGGGTTCGGCGAACTCATCGAACGGCACTTGACCGACGGGCGGGGAAAGAACACGCAGTTGCCGCTGGCCGACCTCGTGCGGCAGTCGATATATAGCCGCCTGGCGGGCTATGAGGATGTCAACGATGCCGAGCGCCTGTCCCAAGACCCGGCGTTTCGGCTGATCGGCTCCGAGAAAGTCCTGGAGCGCGGAGCGGCGTTGACCTCGCGCGTGCAGTCCTTCGAGACCGAACTGCTGACGCAAGCAGAAAATCTGGCCGGCCTAGCCGCGCTCAACCGGGAGTTGGTCGCCAAGGGGGAAGCCATCGATTCACGGCGGCGGGTAGTGCTGGACATGGACAGCACCGAAATCCCGGTCTACGGCCACCAGGAGCAGAGCGCCTACAACGGACACTTCGAGTCGACCTGCTATCATCCGCTGTTGCTGTTCAACGACCAAGGCGACTGCGTGGCGGCGAAACTGCGCCCGGGCAACGTCCACAGTGCCGACGGTTGGGAGGAACTCCTGTTGCCCGAGATCGACCGGCAGCAGGCGCTGGGCAAGGACGTGGCCTTCCGCGGCGACGCGGCCTTCGCCCGGCCGGAGATCTACGAGGCGCATGAAGCGCAGCAGGTGAAGTACGCGATCCGCCTTCCCGCCAACGCCAACCTGGAGCGCAGGATCACAAATTTGTTGATCCGCCCGGTGGGAAGGCCGAGCTACAAGCCAGTGGTCCGCTACAAGAGCTTTCTCTACCAGGCAGCGAGTTGGACCAAGGCACGCCGCGTGGTGGCAAAGGTGGAGTTCCACTTTGGGGAGTTGTTCCCGCGGGTTGGCTTCATCGTGACCAACTTCCAAACTTCAAACTGGGCGGTGGTACGCTTCTACAACCAGCGCGCAACAGCGGAGCAATGGATCAAAGAGGGCAAGCAGGCGGTCGCGATGACGCGGCTTTCCTGCCACCGCTTCAGCGCCAACCAGGTGCGGCTGTGGCTGAGCCTGATCGCCTATAACCTCGGCAACCTGTGGCGGCGGCTGGCGCTGCCCAGAGAGATCGGCAACTGGTCGCTGACCAGCCTGCAGCAGCGGCTGGTCAAGACCGGCGGGCGGTTGATAAAGCACGCTCGGTACTACTGGCTGCTGCTGGCGGAGAGTCAGCTGACGCGGCGACTGTTTGGCGGCATGCTGCAGAGAATTATGACGCTGCCGGCGCCAGCGGGATAGGTGGCCCGAGAGCGCGGCAGACCTTGGCGGCGTGGTCGGGGGATGGAGAAGTGTCTGCGGAATCGACTGGACAAACACCATTTCAGGGGGTTGCATGCTGCCAGGCGCGCCGCTAGGGGTCGGTTTGGCGTTTCGAGCCCACCACCGAGCAAAACTGGATGAAACCCTTGCCAAATGGGGCAGTTTGATCTAAGAAGCGGCTCGCATCGGAGGCTCAAAACGGAAATTCCGGTTAAAACCTCTCTTGAGTGAGGCAGCTTTATGATTAACCGTCTTTGGAAAGGCCACCACCCGATGAAGGTAATTGTTTTGGTATTGGTATTTCTTTTGACGCTCGAATTGCCATCTTTGGCCGTAGGGGAATCCGATTTATCCCCCGATTCATCCCCACTTGAAACAGTGACGACCTTTTTCGCAGATTGGAACATGGGCGAGATTCGGGCAGCGTCAAAGCTCTTCGACCAAGAGCCGTGTGTGACCGACGCTTTTCCGCGCTTCCATTGGCAGGGCAAGAAGGCATTTAGAGAATGGTTTTCCGACCTCGATATTTACAACCAAAGCCAGGGATTCACAGACTACGACTTCGAGGTTGGTACACCGCTGACAAACGATGTTGAAGGTGCGCTCGCCAATGTCATCGTACCTGTCGTGCTCAACCTCAAACACGACGGCCGACCTGAAAGCTTCACAGGATTGGTCAACGTCGTACTACAACGGAACCGAGCCTCCTGGAAGATAACCGCTTTCACCTGGACTGACAACCAGCCCGGTTAGCAAACTCATCTAACCATTCGAGCGCTTCGGCTTCGGAAAGTGCCGGCTCGCCCAAATGATGAAAGGCGTCTTAATCAAGTCAGTTCTTGCGGGGTGCATATGGGCAATTTCAGGGCAGCTGCTGACCGCTTTGCTACCAGCAGGCGATTCTTCATCTTCAAGACCGCTAAGAAGCTTCGTGCGCATGTCAGCCTGGATGTCACAAAGCTCTTTGGCTTTTTTCTGCTTGGCCTTTTCACCTTACAACTTGCGGGCTGCGGTGGCTCCTCCGGCTCAAGCTCAAGTGGTCCGACTGCCTTCTCTATCGGCGGGACAGCATCGGGTCTTTCCGCGGGCAATCTGATACTAGTCAATAATGAAATAGACGCACTATCAGTATCATCCAATGGATCATTCAAATTTACCCTCACTTCTTCGAGCGGCGGTACGTACTCCGTTCTCATTGGAACCCCACCACCTGGCCAGGTTTGCACAGTAACCAACGGCAGCGGCGTAATCGCGCATGCCAACATCACCAATGTAAGTGTCGCTTGTGCGACCGGACCTGAGGCAACGCTCTACGCGTTTTCCGGCGGTGCTGACGGCAATTATCCGGACTCCGGTCTCACTGCCGGACCGGACGGCAATTTCTATGGCACCACTACCTTCGGTGGAGCGAATAATCTGGGCACCATCTACAAGATTACCCCTGCTGGTGCGAAGACCGTCCTCTATTCTTTCGCGGGCGGCACCGCTGACGGACAGTATCCTGCTTCAGGTTTGGAACTCGGTAACGATGGCGCCTTTTACGTGACTACTACTGCAGGAGGAGCATTCGGTGGGGGCACCTTCTTCAGGATCACCCTCGATGGAGGTGAAACGGTCCTATATTCCTTCGGAGGGAAGGGTAGTGGCGCAACTCCACAAGGACTGAGCCTGTTATCCGATGGCAACTATTACGGAACCACCGCCTCTGGTGGAGCGAACAATCTGGGCACCGTTTACAAGATGACTCCTGCGGGTGAGCAGACCGTACTCCATTCCTTCGCCGCTGGTGCAGATGGACAAACCCCTGTGGCGGGTCTGTCCAACGACAGTGATGGTAATTTGTATGGTGTTACCTATTATGGCGGGACGGACAACTTCGGCACCATTTTTCGAATTGCTCCCGATGGTAGTGGCTATGCGACCGTTCATTCTTTTGCCGGCGGGGCGACGGATGGACAATATCCTGGAGTGAAGCTTCGCAACGTAGCCGATGGGACTCTTTACGGGTCCACGAGTTCCGGTGGAGCAAGTGGACTCGGTACCATCTTCAGGTACGAACCCAGTTCTGGTGTTACCACCGTTATCCATTCTTTTTCGGGTCCTCCCGATGATGGGCAGAACCCTTCCTGCCGGCTTCGCGTGGGAAATGACGGAAATCTATACGGGGTTACCCTTTACGGTGGCTACTTTAACTTGGGCACTTTCTTCCGCATCACTCCAGCGGGCGTGCTGAACGTCTTGTACAGCTTTGCCGGCGGTGCCGATGGACAGGGGCCCGATTCGAGCCTGCTCGTAACCTCCGACGGCATCTTTTACGGAACCACGGTTACGGGGGGACCCACAAACAATGGGACCATTTACAAGATTAGCCCGTGATGAAATGAACATGAACCGGAGAATAGCGATGAGCAAGGTTAGAACTTCGGGTTGTGCTCTGGTCCTTTTCGGAGCTCTGGTTTTTTGTGCTTCTGCTGCTCCGGCGCAGACCTGCACGCCAGTCGTTTTAGCGTTTCGACATGCGGAGGATACGAATCCTCCAAACCCACCGGGGCCCATTTTCGCACTAACGCCGACAGGGACGAGGCACGCTGACCTTTACGCAGAAAACAACAGCGGCGACCCGGAGTCCGGAATGGTTTCCGCCTTTGTGAGTCGCAATGGTTTTTGTAGGGTCACAAAAGTCTATGCAACATCGAAAGTCACAAAAAATCCTTGCAACACGAACTGCGCGAGCGCTTCGAATGCATTCGATACCGCCTCGCCGTTGGCAAAATCAGTGATGTCAGGAGCGGATCCGATTACCAAGGTCGGCAACGATCCTAATGATGTGAATACTCAACTGTGGGAGTTTTTGGGCAACGGACAAAACGCCAAGCCCACCCTGCCGATAAATTATAACACAACTGTAGCTGACCAACTTCGTAAGGAACTTCTCGCAACGGCACAACGCGGCGCATCGTCGGCGATTTTCTGGACCAGCCAAGGTCTGCATGTGTTGGGAGGGGTAATCATAGATGGGACCAGCATTGTCCCGGATAAGAATGCTGATGCAGGGACTCCCCATGCAGGGACTCCCCCGAGAAACGCGGTCTATCTTTTTACGGCGGTGAAGGATAGCGAGGGCAATCTCAAGTTTAACGACACACCTTCGACATCAACAACCCGCGATCCAGTGTTGAGTACGTCTGTCTATGTTCAGTGCTTTAACCGCGTTGAAAAGACCGATTCGCCTTTGCTGCAACCGAGCCCCCGTTTCATCGCTCCTCCCCCCTTTATCTGCGGATTTGGTACTAACAGTAATTTGGGCTACACCGGAAAAAACTGTGCAGTGGGAGTCCAATGTGGAACGATACCCAATGACCAAAATAGTAGCCTCAAGGGAATGATCTGCAATACCACCACTGATATATTGGCGAACACATCGGCATCAGAGATATTCGGCGAGTGCCCTTAGTCTTGCGCGTAGCATACAGTGGGTAGCACTAGCATCAGGCCGCAGAGCAAACTCGCGAGAGTCAAGATTGTTGCTTTTTGCTTCGTGATCTTGGCAAGGTCGGCAGATGCGGGTACCGGGGCGGTTATGCGGGTTTAAGTGAATCTTTCGAAGCCGTTGTCCTCAGCGTCGCGAATTATCCATGCGCTATTCTTGCGCGCTCGATCCCATTTCCCACGGCAGCGGTCCGTGACGTTTGGCGAGGGCTTTGATGCTCTGCGATCGGGAATCGGCCCGATTTTTGTCATCAACTTAGACCGACAAGCGAGCCGTTGGACCGATATGTGCACGAACTCGGTCGGGTCTTAGATGCCCGGGGCATGCCGCTTTTCGACCGCGTTGTTCGATACTCCGCATGCGACGCGCAGGCCGATCCTCCAGAACTCGTCGATCGCACTGTAGTTCAACCGTTTTATACGCTGGGCGACCAGCTATTCGTCGAACCGCAGCCCGATGCGGTCCCCGATGTATTTGATCTCGAGCGCCCGATTAGGATGAGCCAAGCGGAGATCGCAGTCGCTTGCTCACACATTGGCATTTGGAAAACCATCGCGCAGTCCAGCGCACGATACAGCTTAGTACTTGAGGGCGACGTCCGGTTCGAACGCGGCTTTGGGCGCGTCCTCGATCAGGCCTGGCGGGAGATGAAGGACGCTGATTGGGCTAATCCGGGTTAAGATAGCGCAATGCCCAGTACCCTCCCGCATGACGCGAGGCTGTCGACAAACGTCCAAAGATAACCTCGCCTGCGCCTGCGGATTTAGGTACCGCAGGCGCAGGCCGGGAGAGGTCAGCCCGCGATTTGCGTCAGCAAGTCGCGTGACGGGTGAGGGTGCAGATGCACTGTCAAGATGCTCTACGGTTACCGAATCTTATTCTGCGCCGCGCGTGTATTGTTTCAGGTGTGTCAGAACCCTCCTCTTCTCCCACAACTGAATGTAGACCAGAGAACAGAACCAGACCTGCACCGCGCGGCTGCGGTACAAGGTACCTTGCTTTGGCCTTGCGGTTAGAAGAACCAGCCCGTCTCCGATGACGGTCCGAAGATTGCCCCGACGAATCTTTCCAGCTCCAGGTTGAACTTCATAATTATCTGATCGGAGCCGCGCGTGAGGCCAAAACCGGGGCCGACGTTGTATTCGATACCGTGCGGCAACTGGCCCCAGATGACAGGAAATATATAATGTTCCTGCTCCTTTAGCGGCGTATTGTCGTCGATATTCCCGGGCGCGCCATAGAACTCGATCCCGGGTGACAGGTAACGCTGCCAGCGATAGTAGATGCCGCTGGCGTAGCCGAATTGGAAACCTTTATTCTTGTTGGGACCGAGAAATACCGGCTTCTCAAATATCGGATTAGCCATAATCGACCACCGGCCGATGTCTTTCTCGACAATCGGACGCAGCTCAAGTTCCATTTCAGTATCGTCGAACTGTGGCGTTTTATGCCATTCCAACTCGATATACCAACCCAGGTCGACCGGCAAAACACCCTCATCGAACAGACGGCCTCTCAGGCGGTACTTCGAGGCGGCATACCACAGTCCGGCGTTACTGGGCATTGCCAGATCGAGATAAGCGGCTGCTTCTATGCGATCGGTGAGACCATACGTGAGTTCATACTGGTTGTACCAAGTTGATTGGCTGGGAAAGGTTCCGGCGGACGTACCGGTACCGGGCGTATCGTGGCCTTTGGCTACGACCGCGTTGTCAGTTTCCACCTCAAGGGTCCCGCGCGGTTCAGTCAGATATGGATAGACTTCGAATTCCCACGGATCGACTTGGGCCGCCGCGCGACCGGCGAAGATCGGCGCCAACATCAATAAGCCGAATGCAATTGAGCCAAGACAGGTCCGCTTTGCCATCAGGAATGGGATAAATCGCCGTCGATCCAACGCTCGAGCAGCGCGCGATCCTGCGGGCTGAGCCGTGACCGTGGATGAAGCAGGAGATAGATTGTCGGCGGCATGCTGTCCTCGCGGATGGCGCGGCCCATCCACCCCAGCTTGTGCCTTTTGGTGTTTGGGTAATAACTGGACCACTGCGAAAAGTCGATTTGTTTGCGGCCCCGTTCCACATCTCGATAAATCAGCCACGAAATCGGCGCCACATGGCTGTACCACGGCCATCTGGTCTGTTCGGAATGACAGTCGAAGCAGCTTCTTTCGAGTAAGGATTTGACCGGCGCGGGAGCGGCTAAACTTCCGGCGCCGGCCGTGTTGAGAGCAGGCATCTGAACCAGCTGCGCGGCAAGCAGAGTCGCGGCACAAACTGCCAGTGCGATCCACGAAACTTTCCGTATATTCATGCATCTTTATTTCTCGAAGCTGCCGGCCTATTTGGCCACAATGGTTCCCTCGGGCACGTCCTGATGGAAATCGTCGTAGAAGTCGTAGGTGCCAGGAGACAGCGCGGGAAGATGAACGATAATGGTTTCACCGGGAGTGACCGCTTTCTCCCGATTAAGCTTGAAGCTTTCGAACTCGATCGTTTCCGTGCTCCCGTTAACGACCTTGATAATCAACGGGCGCCCCGCGGGCACGTCGAGTTTCAGCGGCTTGAACTGATGCTGATCGAAACGGAGTTCGGCAATGGCATCGTCGGCGCGTGAGTTGGTTGCAACGGTGGCGATGACGAGCAGCGCCAGAGTCAAGATTAAGGTTTTATAAAACATCTCGAACAGACCTCGCTGAAACTGAAACTAATTCTCAATATCGTCTTTTCGGCGAGGTTGTCAACACCCACGCACATTTCGGATGACGGGTTCGTGATAATGGCCATCCGGAATCGGAGTGTCGAAGAATGTTCTGGACCGTGCTGTCCGCGTTGTTGTCCTGCAAACAGCCTGGGTTTGCACCCTCTTCGGTATTTGCAGGACACCTCAAGCACGGAAAACGCGCTGGCACACCAGGAGATTCAAAACGCAGACCGCTTTAAATACCCGTCTGTCCCGAGCGGTCGCTCTCCGGTAGTTAACGGCAGGTTCGGGTTCAAGGGCCCGCCGTTTTCATCTCTTCTGCAAAATGATTGGCAATAATCGGCCGTATCGAAATATTGCGCAGGCGGCGGCGGTTTAGGAACCGAACGCCTGCAGAACCGCGCGCACGCCGCGGTCGTAGCTGCCGTCGATCGGCACCGGATACAGCAGCACGTAGGACGCGCCGGCCTTTTCGAATTCGTCCACCTTGCTTTTGCAGTCCTGCGCCGTGCCCATCGCGGCAACCTCTTGCGCCATCTGGTCGGAAACCGCGGCGGCGGCGCCCGCCATGTCGCCGTTGGCGGCGGCCGCCATTATTGCTTGAGCCTCTTGCACAAATCCTTGTCTGACGAAGAGCCGATTGTAGAAAGGCAGCGAACCATACATCGCCAGGGCGCGCTTCACCGACCGCATCGCCAGCGCGCGGTCAGGGCATACGCAGCAATGCATGATCAGCGCGATCGAAACCTCTTTGGGATCGCGGCCGGCGCGCTGCGCGCCCCGATTGACCCCGTCCACGACTTCTTTCAAGCCGCGCGGACCATAGTTCAGCGGCAGGCCGCCGTCGGCGATCTCGCCGGTCAGCTCGACGCTCTTTGGCGAGATGCCGGCGATGTAAATGGAAATTTGCCCTTCGGGTTTGATCGGTACAAATCCAGCACGATTAATCAGCGGCTCTCCGCGAAAGACTTTGCGCAAGGTCGCGACGCAATCGCGCATCGCGGTGAGCGGCTTGTCCATGTTGATGCCATAGGCGGTGTTGACGGGCCGGTGACTGGTGCCCAGTCCGAGCAGCAAACGTCCCGGAGCCAGAGCGTCGATAGTCAGCGCGTGGGCGGCGGTGACCGAAGGATGCCGCGTGTAGATATTCGCGATTCCCGTACCCACCTGGATGCGCGAGGTTATCGAGGCGATATGCTGGGTAACGGCCAACGCGTCGGTCGCCGGTCCCTCCGTAACCAGGAAGCTGCGCAGACCGATCTGCTCCGCGGTCCGCGCATATTCCGCCATCGCGCCCAGACCTTCTTTGCCATTTCTGCTCATGACCAGTATTCCAGGCGTTTGCATCGGTCTCTCCTTGTGGGTGGTCGTTTATCGTTCGGACTCGTTAGGAAATATACTAAATGAAATTCCGCCTTGAAACGCCTTTAGTGCGATCCCCCGGCGTTGGTAGCCGACGCTCCCGCGGCCGGCAGAGCGAACTAAGCGATCACCGCGGGCCGCCACCGCGTGGCCAGATGCGGCGCGCGTGACCATCAGATGATGCCGTCGCGTTTCAGGCTGCCGATTTGCTCCGCGCTGAGGCCGAGCAATTCACCATAAACCAGGCGGTTATCCTGGCCGAGCGCCGGAGAACCGCGCCAAATCTTGCCCGGCGTGGCCGAAAGCTTGGGCACGATGCCGGTACCGCGCACGTGACCCGCTTCTTCGTCTTCCCATTCGATATGGGCCTGCCGCGCTTCGTAATGGGAATGCTCGGCCATGTCCTTGCTGTTCATCACCTTGGCGCACGGAATGCTCAGGTCGCGCATCACGGCCAACACTTCCTCGGAAGTGCGATCGGCCACCCATGCGCGGAACAGCGCGTCCAGTTCCCATCCTTCGGGCGTGTCCACTTTGTAGGTAATTCCTTTCCACTTCTCCTGGCGGGGGTCGAGCCCCAGCATCGTGCAGATCTTGTCGCCGTGGGAAATCAGGGCGCAAGCTATCATCAGCCATCCGTCCCGGGCGCGGAAAGTGTCCAGCGGTTGTATCGCCGTGGCCCGATTGCCAACACGCTCGCGAATCAGGCCGGTCTGGAAATACTCGAGCATCGTGGGCCCGATTATCTTATGGATCACCTCGAACATCGCCACGTCGATCGCTTGTCCCTGACCGGTGGCCCGGGCGTTCATGATGCAGGCCAGCGTGGCCGACAGCGCGCAGAACCCGCTGATGTAATCCGCGGTCCACGGCTGCGCCCTCACCGGCGGCTCGGGATCGGGAAAGCCCGCCTGATACATCATTCCGCCGAAGGCTTGCGCCGTTGAATCGACGCAGGCGCGCTTGACGTAATCCGGATCGCCGCTATGGCCGTAGCCGGAAATATGCGTGATGACCAGGCGCGGATTGGCCTTCAGAATCGCGGCGTCGTCCAGTCCCCAGCGCGCGTAAGTTCCCGGTTTGGAGGATTCGATCCAGGCGTCGGCTTCGCCCAGCAGGCGCACGAACAGGTCGCGTCCCGCCGGCTTGGAGGGATCGAGCGTGATTGCCAACATGTTGCGCCGTTCCTGGATCCAGTTGGTCGTGACCGGCGGCTTGGAGGGATCGCGGTTGGGAAGTTTGATTCCGGCCAGTCGATAGGGGTCGCCACTCTCACCGGCCCGCTCCACGTGGATAACTTCGGCGCCCCATTCGGCGGCGATTTCCGCCGCGAACGGTCCGGCAATAAATACCCCTGAGGATATGATGCGGGTGCCCTGGAGCGGACCGAATTTTTCCCCGATTAGTAACTTCCTGCGATCCATGCCTCTCCTTCCCGCTTGCCGGCGGGCGTAGCTTCGTTAGAGCCGGCGTTTCCGTTTACATTTCCCCAGCGCCGAGGCTGATTCAATCAGGTCCTGAAAAAAGCAAGGCGGGGTCGCGCACCCACCATTATGGCTCGCGACTCCGCCCTGCCCCGATTGGCAATATAAAATCCCGATCAGCCGAGGTTGTAAACCCGCTTGGCGTTGCCCGCTACCATCTTGTACTTGTCTTCTTCCGGCACGCCTTCGAAGGTGTCTTTAATGTAGTCGCGCGAATTCGGCCAGGTCGTATCGGTGTGCGGATAGTCAGAGGACCACATCAGGTTGTCCACGCCGATGTCCTTGCTGATTTTGACCCCAATCTTGTCCTCGATGAAGGTGGCGAAGACCTGGCGATGGAAGTACTCGCTGGGCAGCATCGGCAGATCGAGCTTGGTCCAATGCCGATGGCGCCGGTAGGTCCGATCCGACTTCTCCAGAAAGTAGCCCAGCCATCCGATATTGCCTTCGACCGAGATGAACTTCAGTTTCGGGAACAACTCCAGCACTCCGCCAAAGATGACCTGGGACAACGCTTCGTAATTGGCCAGCGAAGCGATATTGAGCAAGGCCGGCACCGCGCCGCGCAGATTGTTGGCCTTGAACAGCGCCGCGGTGCGGCGATCCCCGGTGCGCAGATGGATGTGGACGGGCAGATTCAGATCCTGAGCCGCCGCCCAGATCGGATCATAGATCGCGCTATTGAGCGGCTCGCCGCGTGGATACGTCGGCAGCATGACCCCGCGCAGTCCGGGCAGCTTCGCCACATGCTCAACTTCCTTGACCCCAACCGCGACGTCGTCGGTCGGAATCAGGCCGATTCCGATCAGCCGCGACGGGTCGACCGAGCAGAACTCGGACAGGAAGTCGTTGTAGGCCCGGATGCAGGCGAACTGCAATTCGGTGTCCTCCATAGTGAAGACACCCAACCCGACGTTGGGGAAGATCGTTTGCGCGTCGACCCCGTCGGTATCCATGTCCTTCAGGCGCTCGTGGGGATCATACGAGCCCTTGCGGATGGTGTCGTAGGATTCGCCCGAGGCCTTGTACTCTTCGAACTTCTTGCCGGCCTGAGCTTCCAGGCCGATAGTTTTGCCCCTGACGCCATTGATTTCCCAAGCGTCGCCGTCGGGCATCCGCACAACCTTGGGCGCCCGGTCGCGCAGCTTGGCCGGGACCCGGCTCTGCCACGTATCCTTGGGCTCTTCCACGTGGTCGTCGGAGGAAATTACGTTGTAACTTTTCATTGCGAACCTCCTTGCAAATTTTTGGGCGGTGCAACCGAATCGCGGCCACACTCGTTTATGTGGCCTGGATCGCTCTTGGTTTATTGGAACGGCCGCCGGACAGATCCAGCCCACCGGCCTGTTTGGGCAGCTCCCGCTGCAGTTCGTGCAGACGCTTCATCAGCTTGGGGCGGCCCGCCGCGGTGGCGACGCCCAGCAGGGCGAGGACAAACCCGTAAAGCACATGGAGGCGAAACCCTTCGCCGTCCAGCGTCTCCTGAAGCCACAGCACCAGACCGCCGCAAAAGCAGATCACCAGATGACGGGCGACAAACTCCGGATTGGCCTCGGCGATCAAACGTCCGCCCTTAATCCCGGCTTCCAGCGATCGTTGCCACAGCGTCACGATCCGGGGATGGAGCGGCGATTGCTCGATTCCGCATTTCGCCAGGAAGTGCCCCTGCATCATCGGCCGGTAAAAGGCCGTGTCGCCAGTGTACACCCTGACCCCGAATTCGGCGACTTCAAGCACCTGCTCGATCGGATCGCGCGCGCTCAGCTCCTCCATCGCGCGTTCAATTTTCTCCAGCGCGCCGAATTGCAGCGCTACCAGCACCCCGCCCTTGGAGCCGAACAGGTTGTAGGGCGTGGCGAGGCTGACCTCGGCCTTGCTGGCCAGTGCGCGCATCGACAGTCCGGTGCCTCCCGTATCGCGGATCAGTTCCTGGGCCGCTTCGAGGATGCGCGACCGGCGCTCTCTCATCTGCCGGTCGCGGAGGCCTTCGGCGCGTTCTAATATCATAACGTGTTCGCCTTTTATAACACGTTCAACCAACGGGTCAAGCAGGCCCGGTGAAATGCGGCGGCCTGGCCCGGGCTATTTGCGGGACGCGAGCGGGTCCGGGGTTTTGGTATCGACAAACGGGGTGACATTGGCGAAGTACCACTCGCCGTCGATCTTACGCAATTGCGTGCGGTAGCCGCCGATCAGCAGCAACGTGGTCACGCCGTCGCGCGTGACGTAAACGGTCAGGTTACACAGACCGGTGCCCCGATCGGCTTCGAGCGACAGAATCAGGTTGGTTACCAGGTGGCGTTGTTTGACATTGCCCATGTCGCTGGCGGCCAGGTCGCGGGTGAATTTGAGCAGTCCCTCGCGGCCGGCATGGCGCCCCACCACGGGAGAGTCGAACACGCCGTCGGGCGTATAGGTGTTGACCCATTCTTCGTAACGCCCCTCGTCGATGGCGTGGCAGAAGCGGGCGTAAAGCTCGCGCACCTTTTCGCGATCTTCAAAATTAAACATAACGGCTACCTTCGCATCCCCGGAGCTGGGCGGGGCCACTGCGGGCGTCAAAGCTTTGCCGGGGATCGCGCGCGAATCAGTCGCGGTCCCGGCTGCGTGTTAGTCGATTGCGCACGCCAACCGATTATTCGGGAAACATCAGGATCGTGCGCACCACTTCGCCCGCTTTCATGGCCCGAAACGCTTCATTCAGATCTTCCAGCCGGCCGTGCCGGGAGACCATGTCGGCGAGGTTAAGGCGGCCCTGGCGATAGAGATCCACCAGGCGCGGCGCGTCGATGCGCCAGCGAGTGGAGCCGGAAAGACATCCCTGCACGCGGCGCTCACCGCTGATTACGAAGCCGGGAGTGAATTCAACCGTCTGACCCGCCGGAAGCAAACCAATCAAAGTGGCGGTGCCGCGCACCGCGAGACACTGTATCGCCGCTTCCGCGGTGCTCTTGGTCCCCACCGCCTCGAAGGAATAATCCACCCCGCCGTCGCTCAGGGCACGGACGCCCTCGACCGGGTCGGTGCTCGACGCGTCCACCGTATGGGTAGCGCCAAGCCGGCGCGCAATCGCCAATTTGTTCTCCGCGATGTCCACCGCGATGACACGGCGCGCACCGGCAATGCGGGCCGCCTGGACCGCGGACAGCCCGATACCACCGGCACCGAACACCGCGACCGTGGTTCCCGGCTGCACCTTGGCGGTGTTGAACACCGCCCCCGCACCCGTCATCACCCCGCATCCAATCAGCGACGCCACGTCCATCGGGATGTCGTTGTCGATCTTCACCAGCGCGTGCTCGTGCACCAGCATCTTCTCGGCAAAGCCGGCCCCGTCGGCCAACCCGCTAATCTTCTTGCCGTTGAGCATCATGCGCGGCCGCTGGTCGGGTTTGCGCTGAGTCGAAACGCGGTTGATACATTGGTTGGGGGCGCCCGACAGGCACATCGTGCAATTGCCGCAGAAGACCGTCACCCGCGCGATCACGTGATCGCCGGGAGCGAAATCGGTAACCTCCTCGCCCACCGCTTCAACGATCCCGGCGGGCTCATGGCCGAGAATGATCGGAGGCGGAAACGGCATCTTCCCTTCGACCACGTGCAAATCGCTGTGGCAGACGCCGCTTGCGACCAAACGCACCAGCACCTCGCGCCCGTGAGGAGCGTCGATATCAATCTCTTCAATTTGAAGTGGCTTGCCCACTCCGTAAAACACCGCTGCCTTCATTGAATCCTCCTGAAGCTCAAGGCGCGCCGGCGATCGCTGGATACCGCGCAACCACAGATGGCGATCAACGCTAAGGCTGTAGCACAAAGCCGCCGCGATAACACCGCTTGCGCCGCGTCCGGCTGCGCCGAATGGCAGGACGTGGTTGGAAAAACAACACCTCCTGGTTGAGCCGACCGAAGGAGGTGTCCGAGGATGGATAGCGGATACCGGGCCGGTTACGCGATCAGGGTCGGGGTCGGCGTCGGTGTGTCGCGCCGGGCAGGTGGTCACAACGTCAATCTGCACGGCGGCATTGTGGGCCGTCGTGTTGGTATTTTTGACAATCGCAGTGGCCCGGAACTCCAAATTCACCGCTCCATCCACGTCGAAGACTGAAAACGACATCGGGGCCTTAAGTGCGGTATTGTAATATAAGCTGCTGGGCTTCAGGGCCAGGTTCGCCACGCTGGGTATGGTTGGCACCGTAATCTCGGCCAGCACATTGTGGTCGACGTCGAGGTAGCGCGCGGTGATGAGCAATTCCCCAATCGTAAGGGAGACGCTATCCGGACTGGCAACCCGCCCGTCCGCGCTGAACACCATCGTTGAGGGACACGCAATATCGGATGCCACCGTAACGTCACCCGAAGTTGCCGAGACCGAACCTCCGGCAGGCACGCTCGTGCTCTGACCCGCGCTTTGATAGAAATTACTCGCGAGGACCACGGAAGCCGAACTCATCATTGTCAGGGTCACGCTACTTATTACCAGGAATTTGACTAGCGTATTACGCATCATGCTCACCCCTTTTGTGCGGCAACCTGCCGGACTCCCTTTGCTCGAGCACCTTCGGCGCTGACCGGCGCCAATGGCCTAGCAGCCACCGCCGTTGGACAACAGGTCCATCGTAAGTGTCGCGCGGTGGGACGCGGCGGTGGTGTTCTTGATCACCGCGGTGGCGCGGACCGTGACCGTGAAGGCCCCCGACACGTCAGTCGAACTGAAGGTCATCGGGGTCCACAAACTGGTGTAGTAAGAGCCCGTGCTTTTCATAATAGCTAAGTCACCGACGTCGGGCGCCGTCGGAAGAGTAATCGCGGCCAACACGTTCCTGTTGGAGTCAAGATAACGAACTGACAACTGCAATTGCCCGATGGTAAAGACCGCGCCGTCGGGACTGGACAGGCGCGCATCGGCGTTGACCAGATTAGCTGGGTTGCAGAGCCCGAATCGGCAGATCTCCAGAGGTGATAGAGATGGACGTCCCCCCAGCGAGTGTGCTTGTTTGGTTCGCGGTCCGGTAAGTGTTTTGAGCGCGCACGGTTCCGCTCACTGTAATAACTATCAACAAAGCCAGGACCGAAGCGGACTGAATCTTGGTATAAAGCGTACTATACATTTATGCACACTCCTGTTATGAAGCCGTCGCACCCGAACTCGTGTCTCCGCAGCGCTGACCTGCCGTGCGCGGGCTCGCCTTGCCCGCTCATCCCCATCCACTCACTCCTATCCACGCATTCCTATCCACTCAGCCGCATCCGCCGCTGTTGAATAGCGCACCAATGGCCAAGGTCGCGGTATGGGCGGCCCCGGTGGTATTCTGAACAATCGCCGTGGCACTCATTACGATGTAATACGCCGTAGGAAAGATGTCGCCTCGATCGAACGAGGCCGGGGTGAGCAAGCTGGTGGCGTAAAACGTGGTATTATCGAATACCGGAACGTTGGAGAGGCTGGGCTCAGCCGGAAGTTCAATCGTTCCTAACGGGGTAAACGAAGCGTTGAGGTACTGTACATTGAGTTGCATTTGTCCGATGGTAAATACTGCACCATCAGGGCTGGTGAATTGGACATCCGCGGCAACCACCTTCGCGGTGCTCGTGCAGGTGAGCAGGATGTCGCTGGAACTGATCAATAGCGATTGGCCAGCCGGTACCGGCGTGGCCTGATTGTTGGTCATGTAAACGTTAGCATGAGCCGACGCCATCACCAGGGCACTCACAACCAATGTCATCGGGATCACAAGACGCGCTTTACGCATGATGTTTTATTCCTCACTAAGCCAACCGCATGGGTTGTCCCTGGAGTTGGGTGACGAGCATATTCCTTGCCGCGACCGCGCCGCTTAGCAGTCAAAGCCGGAGAACAAGACGTTCAGTTGGAGCGCCGCGGCATGCGCCGCCGCCGTCGTGTTTTGCACAATGGCCGTGGCGCGGATCAGAATTTGAGAGGTCCCAGCTTTGTCAGTGGTGGCGAATGTCATCGGCGTGGTGAGGCTGGCGGCGTAAAACAGGGAGCTGGCAAACAGTGATATATCGCCCACCGTCGGCGCGGTCGGCAAATTGATCGCCCCCAGCACGGTGTGTTCAGCGTTCAGGTAGCGGATCGTCAACTGCAATTGCCCAATGGTGAAGACGGTGCCGTCAGGACTGCTTAGTCGCGCATCGGCCGCCGCTACGTTAACCGCGCCCGAGCAGGCCAGAACTACGTCTCCCGAGCTAACCGAACTCGAGGAGCCAGCCGCTACCGTAATCGTATTGCCCGCGGACTCTAATTGGTTAATAGTGGCTCGCGCCAATCCAACCGGGAGCAACGCCAGGACACAGGCCAACAGTGCTTTCAGCGTCATACGCATCGGGCATCCCCTCCTTTCGGGACGCCCTAAACCTATGACTGGCGATCAATGTCCGCTTCTGGAAATTCACCACCAAAATCGAAAAAAAGAGCGATTTTTGACCTATCCAAAATCGTAGTCACCGCTTTTTCGCGGTCATCCATCGTGACTATGTCAGTAGCGCTCAGGCAATCGCGCCGGTCCCGCGCAAACGCTCACGCTCCTCCGCGCCAATCCCATGGGCCGCTAACACCTCGTCGGTATGCTCTCCGAACAGCGGCGGACGGCTAATCCGCCCTGGATTCTGCGCCAGTTTGGCCGCCAGGCCGGTGGTCAGATAAGTCCCCAGCGTGGGATGCGGAATCCGCAGCAGCATTTCACGGACGGCAATCTGCGGATGCGCAAAAACCTCTTCCAGCGTGAGGATCGGTCCCGCCGGAATTCCCCCCCGATTCAACTCGTCGATCCAAAAGTCTGCCGGATGGGCAGCCAGCGCGGCGTTGACCTCGGCGGTCAGCGCGGCGCGATTCTTGACCCGCCGCCTGACGCCTCGAAAACGATCGTCGCCCTGCAGTTCGGGCCGTCCAATCAGAACCACGAAATTCTTCCACATCGTGTCGTTGCCGACCGAGATGTTGAAAGGACGGTCGGCGGCCTGGAACGTCCCGTGCGGTGAGACCAGCGGATGGTGATTGCCGGCGGGGACCGGATTCTTACCGGTCTCGAAGTAGATCCCGGCCGACCAGCTCAGGACGCTGATAATCGATTCGAGCAGCGAGGTCTCGACCTTTTGCCCACGGCCGCTGCGATGGCGCGCCTCGAGCGCGAGCAGGATTCCCTGGACCGCGAAGATTCCACCCAACAGATCGCAAATCGCGATTCCCACGCGAGTGGGGCCGCTTTCCGGGGTGCCGGTCACGCTCATCAAGCCCGACATCCCCTGCGCGATTTGATCGAATCCGGGGTTATCGCGCAACGGCCCGGTCGATCCAAAGCCGGAGATGCTGCAACAGATGATGCGCGGATTGCGGCTGGAGACGGCTGCATAGCCAAATCCCATCGCCTCGATCACTCCGGGGCGGAAGTTGTCGATCAGCACGTCGGCCGCATCGACCAGACGGCTCAGCACGCGGCGCCCGTCCTCGCTCCGGATATCGAGCACCACGCTCTTCTTGGAACGGTTGGTGCACAAAAAGAAATAATTGTCGGCTCCTCCGCCCGAGCCCAGCTGCGCCCGCGAATCTCCGGGTGGCTCGATCTTGATTACCTCCGCGCCATAATCGCCAAGGGTCTGGGTTGCGAACGGCCCCGCGAGATAACGGGTAAGGTCAATCACCTTGAGTCCGGTCAGTGGTGGTCGCGCGTCATCCATCGATTGCATCCTCAATGCCGGTCAGGCGTCATTGCCCTGGTGGCGGCAGGCTGGCTGGAAATGCTCAGCCGGCCGACACTATAGTTGGTATCGGTTTTATTTGGCGAGCCATCAAGTCCTGGCCTTTATTGCCCAACTGGGGCCGCGCGGTCCACGATTTTAGCTGTGAAAGGACGCTGCCCATCGCCGCACGGGCCATTTGCGGCCAGTTTAATCGCCGGGCGGTTCCGGTTAGATTGCTAACGATGCGCGCAGGCGGTGCCGGAACCATTGCGCGGTGGCGCCGCCAGAAGTGATGCTGTCGTGGTCTGGCGCAGGACCTGAACAGGTGGATTGCATGGTCAAATTCGAAGACCTGGATTTGGATCGAATCGTTGAAGAAGTGCTGGGCGGTGCCGAGTTGGATCGGGAAACCGCGGCGGCCATTCTCAATTGTCCCGACGAACGACTGAACGATCTGCTGGGTGCGACGCTCAAGGTGCGCGAGGCGAGCTTCGCCAGACGGGTCAAGTTGTGCATGCTGCGCAATGCGCGCAGTGGTATCTGCCCGGAAGATTGCGGCTATTGTTCGCAGTCCAAGCTGTCCAAGGCCGACATCCCGGTGTACAAGCTGCAAAGCGTCGAGCGCCTGATGGAAGGAGCCGACCGCGCCGCCCAAGCCGGCGCGCGCCGCTACTGCATGGTAACCAGCGGCCGCGGTCCTGATGCCCGCGATATCGAACATCTGGGCGAGGCCTGCGAGCGCATCCGCGACGGTTTTCCAGGTCTGGAAATCTGCCTGTCGCTGGGCCTGATGGAGCGTGATCAGGCCGACACCCTGAAGCTCGCGGGCGCGGGATGGATCAATCACAATCTCAACACCAGCCGGCGTTTTTATCCGCAAATCTGCACCACCCACACTTGGGACGACCGCGTCCGAACAATCGAAAACGTACGCGCCGCGGGACTGGCCACCTGTTCCGGCGGGATTGTCGGGATGGGCGAAAGCGATGAGGATTTGCTCGATCTGGCCTATGCGACGCGCCGCTTGAAGATCGACTCGGTACCGGTCAACTTTCTCAATTCGATCAAGTCGACTCCGCTGGAAAATCAGCACAACCTGACGCCGCAGCGATGCCTCAAGGCGATTTGCCTGTTTCGATTGCTAAATCCCAGGAGCGAGGTTCGCGCCGCCGGCGGACGCGAACTCAACCTCGGCGACCTTCAGGGTTACGCGCTGTACGCGGTCAATTCGATCTTTATCGATGGCTACCTCACGACTCCCGGTCTGGCCGCGGACGCCACCCGCGAGATGATCGAGCGCATGGGGTTTGAAGTCGAGGAGCAGGACTGACCTGGCCGGATCGAGCCTGCCTATGCCGCAGACTGCCGACGTGTCTGAAGCGTTGCGCCTGATGCCTTCGGTGGATGAGTGTCTGCGCGCGTTGGCGGCCGCGCAGGCGCATCGCGAAGTCAACCGGAATTACCTGGTCTCGATGGTGCGGGCCGCACAGGCCAGCCTGCGCGACGCATTGGCGGCCGGCGACGTGCCAACTGCGCCCAGCCGCGAGGCGATGCTGGGGGAGGTGGTGCGCCGCACCGAGCAATATCTGGCCGCCGACATTCCTGCCTGGCGGCCGGTGATCAACGCCACCGGCGTGGTGATCCATACCAATCTTGGCCGCGCGATGCTGGCGGAAGCCGCGATTGACGCGGTGAGCCGGGCCGCGCGCTCGCCGATCGATCTCGAATACGATCTGGAACGGGGCCGCCGCGGCGACCGGGATCGGATGGTGGAGGATGACCTGCGGGCGCTGACCGGCGCCGAAGCGGCGACCATCGTCAACAATAACGCGGCTGCCGTGCTGCTGGCACTCAACACGCTGGCCGAGGGACGCGAGGTCATTGTTTCCCGCGGCGAGCTGATCGAAATCGGCGGCTCCTTCCGCATCCCCGACGTAATGCGCAAAAGCGGCGCGCGCCTGTGCGAGGTCGGCACCACCAACCGCACCCATCTGCATGACTATGCCGAAGCGATCGGACCCGACACCGCGTTGCTGCTCAAGGTGCATCCGTCCAACTACCGCGTGATCGGTTTTACGTCCGCAGTGTCGATGGCCGACCTATGCCGCCTGGCGGCCGAACGCGGACTGCCGGTGATGGAGGATCTGGGTTCCGGTGCGCTGGTCGATTTGCGCCGCTTTGGCCTGCATCATGAACCGGTTGTAGAAGAAAGCGTCAGCGCCGGCGCGAGCCTGGTTACGTTCTCGGGCGACAAGCTTCTGGGCGGTCCGCAGGCCGGCGTAATCGTGGGCCGGCGCGAACTGATCGAGAAGATCCGGAGTAATCCGCTCAAGCGCGCGCTGCGCTGCGATAAATTGACCCTGGCCGCAATGTCAGCCACGTTGCGGATTTATCGCCGGGCCGGCGACCTGGTCGAAAGCATCCCGGTGCTGCGCCTGCTGACGCGTTCCGTCAACGAGCTGGAAACCGTCGCGCTTCGCGCCCGCGACCTCCTGTGCGAACGGCTGGGCGAGGGCTTTTCGGTGAGCGTTGCGCCCTCGACCTCCGAGATCGGTTCGGGCGCGATGCCCGGCGGCGAGATTGAGACGCGGGTGCTCAAAATCAGCCATCGCGTCCATTCGCCCGAGGTGGTCGCCGCGATGTTCCGGCACGCCGAACCGGCGATCATCGGCAGGATTACCGACGGCGTGTTTCAGCTCGACATGAGAACGATCGAGGATCCGGCCGTTCTGGCGGCTTCGTTTCCGAAACCCTAGTTGGCCGGCCAGCCGCTGCATGCGGCGCCGCCGGCGCATCAAAATCACTTGCGACAAGCTTCAATAGGGGAGTAGTTGGTGGAGGTACTGTCAACCGCCTTCAAAGGAGAGTGTAGATGCCGGATAAAACATACAAGATAATCGACGTGGTGGGAGTTTCCGAGGACAGCGTGCAGCAGGCCGTACGCAACGCGCTGAAAAAGGCTTCCCAGACTATCCGCAACATCGATTGGTTCGAGGTGACTGAAGTGCGGGGGCTGGTAAAGAACAACTCCGAGCCCGTGTTCCAGGTCAGCGTTAAACTGGGCTTCCGGCTGGAGGGGCAACCGCTTACCTGAAGATCATGCCAAACAATACCTACAGCATCATAGAGATAGTGGGGGTTTCCGAGGACAGCATCTCGCACGCGGTGCGCAATGCGTTGAAAAAAGCCTCTCAGACCTTGCGCCATATCGAATGGTTCAAAGTGACCGGAGTCAGGGGACAGGTAAAAAACAACTCGGAACCGGTTTACCAGGTCGCCATTACCCTGGGGTTCCGCCTGGAAGACCATTCCTGACACGACCAATCAGTCGCGCCTTTTGCGGTTTCAGAAAACGAATCTCAAGAATAGCTTCGAGAAGACGAGCCCCGATCCAGAGGTGAATCGGAGCTCGCCTTCATTTCGGTCGCTCCCCCGCAGGCTTGAATATTTCGGCAACACGTTGCCCGTTGCCGCCCTGGACCTCGGTGCAAGGTGCTTTTGCGTTGCGTGCCAGACGAATATCCTTGGGGTAGAATTCCCGGCATCTGGCGGAAGGTCATTAGATGAAGCGCTGCCCTGAATGTTCGAATACCTACCCCGACGCGGAGCGATTTTGCTCCTCCGACGGTGCGGCGCTGGTGCCCGCGGACTCCGCACCTCACGCAACCGTGCAGATGGCGGCACCCGCCGCTCCGGAGCCGCAGATCGAGTGCCCGGTGTGCGGGGGCAAGGCGCTGCCGGGAGAGGAGCTCTGCTCGTTCTGCGGCACCCGCTTGGGCGTCGCCCAGACGCCGCTACCGCCCCCGTCATCCAAGACCAGCTACACCCCAAGCTTCGAACTACCCAAGCAAACCGGCATTGGTAAGGCCCCGACGCGGGCGACCATCCAGCATACCTTCGACGACGAAGCACCTGTCGCGGAAGAGCCTTCCGGATTCAGGCGTTTTTTCGCCTGGACCGGTTACCTGATCGCCGCGATGGTGGCGTTGGCCGCGGGCGCGTGGTTCGCGCTTCACCTGAGCAGCACCGGAATCGCACCCAAGCCCGCGCCGCCGGCGGCGTCACCTGCGCCGGTAAGCGGACCGATTGCGGCGCTGGCCACCAACACCCCGGTTCAGGTAACCGGCGAATCGGCGTCGGATCCGGCGCGCAACGTGGATGCCGCGGGCAAGCTTTTCAATGATAATTCCGCCGCGGTGCTCGACACTTACAAGAAAGCGTTGGCCGGCGACAGCAGTTTGTCCGACGGCGCGCTGGCGACGCTGACCGTAAATCCCGGCGGCGAGGTGGTCGCGGGCTCGATCAAAACTTCCACGGCGTCCAATCCCGCCCTGGACGGCGAGTTGATAAAAACCATGATGGGATGGCATTTTGCCCCCTTCAGTGGCAGCTCGGTTGAGGTCAGTTATCCGGTGGTGCTGGCCCGTGATTCCGCGGACCGAGCCGCGGTGGAATCGGCGCTGGCCGACAAGATCGCTCATCTAAGCCCCGGCGAAACTCCGGAGTACGCCAATGCGCCTCCTCCTCCGGTGGCGCCGGCCAGTCCGGTTCCCGAGGCGAGCCCAGCCTTGGCGGCCACGGAACCGATTACGCCCCCTGCGATGGCGCCGATGGCTCCGCCCATGGCGCCATCGGCACCCGAACCTTACAGACCGCGGCGGCGTCACCGCGAGGCGCCGGCTTACGCGCCACCCAGGCCTCCGAGGGTCGATCTGTTGACCCGGGTTCAGGACCGCTTGCGCAGCGACCGCCGGTTCGGCCGCGTCAAGGCTTACACTAACGGCGGTGTGGTGACGCTGTATGGCAAGGTATTTGACACCAAGTCGCGCCGCGCGGCCCTCGCCGCGATTAGAGGCGTGGATGGGGTGAGCGACGTAATCGATAGCATGCAGACCGACACCGCGGTCTGGGCGCAGCAGGAAGCGGCCATCAGCGCGCAACTTCAGGGTGCCGGTTTGAGCCAGGTAACGGTTAAGGTAATCGGCAAGGATGCCTATCTTGATGGCCAGGTCAGCACCGAGGCGCAGAAGGAACACGCGGTGACAATCGCCGAAGGCGCGGCAGGGGTACGAGTCCGCACCAATCTAATCAGGGTGGTTCCCAAGGGAATTTTCGGTTTCTAGGTAGGCTGCGAAATCACCCGATGCGGTGTTGCGCACGAAACTCTTTTTTTCCGCGCCGGCCAGGGCGGTCTCGCGATGGGGCGAAGTTTCATGACTGCTGCGAGAAAAGTTCACCGCATCCAAGCTGTATGTGTTGACAAGTTACCAATCCAGCGCTTAGATGGCCGCATTATCGGACCTTGGGCGATCAGCGTTCTGGCAGAGGAGACTAAAAATGGCATCCACTCCGACTTCGTGCAAAGAGGCGTTCGACCAGATGCCCAGCGCGTTCAACAAGGAAGCCGCCAAGGGATTGGATGCAGTCTACCAGTTCGATCTCTCCGGCGACACCGGTGGCAAGTGGTACGTGACCATCAAAAACGAGACCTGTGACGTTAAGGAAGGGACGCATGCGTCGCCCAATATCACGATCTCGATGGTGGCGCAGGATTACCTCGATATGGTCAGCGGCAAAGCCAACGGCCAGATGCTATTCATGAGCGGCAAGCTGCGCATCGCGGGCGATCTCGGCTTGGCGTTGCGGATGCAGAGCCTCTTCCAACAATAGAGCGATTGGCGTACATTAGAATTGGCTATTTAAAAGATTCGGGCATCCGAACGATCCAAAAGTCCATTCCAAAGCGTCGATTTCTATCGCTCTTCCTACTAAGTCCAGGAACATAAATTCGCAAAAAGCCTTTTGGTCTTTCAATCAGAGCCGAGAACCTAAAGCCGAGCCTAACCGGATCCGTACAGCCTTACGATTCGAAGTTGGGTAATTTGCCGCCCAGGGGAGAAGGGAGCTAAATGAGTTCCCAAGAGATGTCGAATAATCCTGCGGATAGCGAGGCGCTGGACGCCAACGGCCAGAACGGCGATGCCGATCTGGCGTCAAAGCTTTCCAAAGAACTCAGCAACTGGCGCCGTAAGCGCGGGGGTCCCAGTAATTCCCGTTTCAGGGACGACCGGACTACCAGCAAGACGGCGGTTTCAGAACCGGCGCGCACCATCAAGGTGCGCGGTCATGAGACATTGGTGATCCGAAAGTCGCGGCTGGCGGCCAAGCCCCGCCCTGATTCGGTTTCGCCCCGCGATTGAATGCCGGCCCGACGGGCCCCGGCCCACGGGTTCCCACTCATTGCCGTTGACCTGGCAGGCGCCCGCGATGGCGCCGATGCGGTGGATTATTCCCAGCGAATGATCTCAACCGGCAACTGCTTGGACGCCTGGCGCGCGGGATAAAGCGCGGCCATGAAGCACAACAGCATGGCCGCCCCCGCCACCCAGGCAAAGGCGCCGAGGGAGACCGCAACCGGCAGAGTGGAGATACCATAAATCTCCCGCGGGATGTGGATGAAATGGTAGTGGGCCAGGGTGAAACATCCGATCGCTCCCAGTAGCAATCCGGCGATCGTGCCCCCCGCGCCGACGATCAGTCCCTTGATTAGGAAAATACGGCGGATCGCGCCGCGCGTGGCTCCCATCGTCATCAGGATTGCGATGTCTTTGCGCTTTTCCATCACCACCATGATGAGCATCGCGACCAGGTTGAAGGCCGCCACCGCGATCAGCATGACCAGCACCAGGCTGTAAACCGTTTTGAGCATCGCGAATCCCGCGGACGCCGCCTGATTTATCTGGATCCAGTTCCTGACCCGATATGGCGGGTAAGGGAAAATCTTGCGCAACTCGTCGGTGACGCGCCACGTGTTATCGAGATTGGCAAGATGGATCTGGACTCCGTCGGCGCGGCCCAGGCGGCCAAAAAAAGCCTGTGCCCGGCCCAAATCCATGAAGATCACGGTTTGGTCGATGAACTGCACCCCCGACGTAAAGATCGCTCCAATTCGAAATGGAGCGCTGGTCGCAGTGACTTCCGAGGTCGCTGAAATTTGCGGCGAGATGACTCGTACGTCATCGCCGACATGGATCTGCAGTTTGTGCGCCAGGCTGGCGCCAATCGCGACCGCCGCGACCGGCGGCGTGCCCGGCGACGGCGTGGCGGGCGGCCTGAGGCTGCTCAGGCTGCCCTGCTCCAGGTAACGGCGCAGATCGGCTGTCGCCGCGGGATTGGATGACTCGATTCCCCGCACCACGACCCCGCGGGCCTGGCTCTTCGAGCTCAGCATCGCCTCGCCGACAATGAACGCGTCGGCGCCGGCGACGTCCTTGACTCTGCTCGCCCGTTCCTGGACCTCGATATAGTTGGTCAGACCGCCGTAGCGCGCGATCTGGACGTGTGGAGTGAGGCTCAGGATCCGGCTGCGCAGATTGCCCTCGAAACCGCTCATCACCGCGATCGTGATGGTTAACGCAGCGACGCCGATCATCACCCCAATCGCAGTGAAGAAGGTCGTAATCGAAATGAACGTGGACTTGCGCCGCGAGCGCAGGTAGCGCGACGCAATTAACAGTTCGTAACGCACAATCCGATCCTACCGCGCCGATCAGACAGGATGCGAACCGGTGGCTCGGGCCGCCGCCTTTGGAATTCACCAGCGAGCAACACCGGCAACGCAACCACCACGCTCGAGGTCCTTCGCCATAACCCCCGCCATGGGGGGTTTCTAACATGAAAATGTATTTTTATCACATTAGAAATCTACCCAAATTGAGGGCTCATTCCCGGCATCGAAACGGTGAGTTTCGGACCCTTCATCAATTGGCGACGCGCCGAACGGCCAGCACCGGGTGAAGCTCGATGGCGTTCGGCGCGACGCCGCACTGACCATGCTCAAATCGAAGAAGCCGACGCCGGTGATTTCAATCCAGTCCCCGATTCTCCGCGCCGGACCCTTACCTGGTTGAGCCTCGCCGTGAATCCCACCGCCGCGGTGCGCGGCCCCAAATAACTGGTCCGGACCGGCAAGACCCCGGTACTGACCGCGCCCGAGCCGCGCCAGCTCCTCGACAACTAGCAACACCGAGACCGTGGGTCGGCCTGCGCGACCGCGCGCTGATCGGCCTGCTCGTGTTCACCTTCGCCCTTGCCGGCGACCGCGAGGGTCCGCTTTCGTACCAACTTTCCGAAACACCGGCATTCTGCTTCGGCGCGCCCCGTGGCTCGAGTTATACCGCCGTTGACGGCCAAGACATGGCGGTTCTCCATCAATACGCGTCCGGCGTAAGTCAGCTTGGACCCCTTGCTTACCCTTACGGGCCAGCAACGCTTGGGGGTCGGTGGTGGACTGGTGCGTGTCGTTCATGCGTCGTTCGCTACGAGGATAATCCGCCAGATTTATGCTAAGTACGCGTTCAATCACCTAAGGGGATACCCGATGAAACGCACTTGTTTGCAAGTCTGCTGTTTTGCCGCCGCGGTGGTCGTGGCACTGTTGCTGCCGCGGCCTGCCGGTGCGGTGACTATTTCGCCATCGGCGCTGTCTTTCGGCGCCGTAGCGGTGGGGGATACTGGCGGTCCCTTGCGGGTGACTGTGAGCACCTACTTTTGGGCATCGATTAGCGGTGTCTCGGTCAGCGGCGACTTCGCGCAAAATAATGACTGCCCGGCGCGGCTCCCGATGTTTGGCAGCTGCCGGATTTTTGTTACTTTCAAGCCTCTGAGCGCGGGACCGCACACCGGGCAGCTCACGATCGGCACCGGCGCCGGCGCGCCGACCCTGGTTCCTCTTAGTGGAACCGGCGTGTCAGGTCTCGGCGGCCGGGTGATGGGCGCGGCGAATCCGGTATCAGGTTCCAGCGTGACGCTGTGGGAGGCCGGAAACAGCGGCTATGGTACCGGCGCGACCGAGCTCGGCACCGACACCAGCGCTGGAGACGGGAGCTTTGGCATTGCGCTGACCTGTCCCTCGGCGAACGCCCAGATTTATCTGACCGCGCAGGGTGGCGACGCGGGCGGGGGCGGCAACAGCAGCCTGATGCTGATGGCGGCGCTTGGCCGATGCGGCAGTATCAATGTGCACACCCCGGTAATCATTAACGAGGTGACCACCGCCGGCTCCGTGTACGCGCTGGCGCAGTTCCTGAGCAAGACCATTTCCGGAACGGTAGGGACACCGGCGACCAACGCGGCTGGGCTCGCCAATGCCTTCGCCACGGTTCCCAACCTGGTGGATGTGAGCAATGGCACCGCGCGCAGCACGACGCCGGGGGGAGGCGGTACGGCGCCGGAGCGCAATCTTAACACGATTGCCAACGCGCTGGGGGCCTGCGTACAGAGCAACGGAGCTGCTTCGGCGCAGTGCAAGGAGCTCTTCGATTGCGCGCTGCCAGGGGCGACGTTCAATGCCGGGGGGTGCAGCGGCGGAATCGGGTCGGTTGCGGATACGTTGGCGGCGGCGCTGTCGATCGCACTGAATGCGGCACGGGTATCGGTTGCCGGAGTCTTCGACGTGGCGACCCAAGCCAATCTGTTCAGCCCCGCGCTGGCATCCGCACCGCACGATTGGTCGATGCCTCTGAACTTTAGGCCTGCCGGGTCGAACTTTGGATTCCCCGATGGCGTGGCGATCGACAGCTCGGGCCACGTCTGGGTGGCAAACAATGGGACCAATGGCGTAACCGCGCTGAACAACGACGGGACACTTAAGGGCAACTTTGCGCCCGCCGGGTCGAACTTTAATTATCCGTACAACGTCGCTATTGACAGCTCGGACCACGTCTGGACGCCGAACTTTTTAGGCAACAGCGTGACCGCGCTGAACAACGACGGGACCCTGTTGGGCAACTTTGCTCCGCCCGGGTCCAACTTTTCCGAGCCGTTTGGCGTAGCGATCGACGCCGCGGGCCATGTCTGGATGACAAACTTTTTCGGACGATTCGGCCATAGCGTAACCGCGCTCAACAATGATGGGACGCTGTTTGGTTACTTTGCTCCAGGGCTGTTCGACTTTTATGAGCCATTGGGCGTGGCGATCGACAGCTCGGGCCATGTCTGGGTGGCGAACTTTTCAGGCATTTTCCGCGATAGCGTAACCGCGCTGAACAACGATGGGACGGTGTTCGGCAACTTTTTCCCGTCGGGGTCGCGATTCAACGGGCCCTATGGCGTCGCAATCGATAGCGCAAATCACGTTTGGGTGACGAACAGCAAAGGCGATAGCGTGACCGCGCTGAACAGCAATGGGACTCTGTTTGGCAATTTTGCTCCGGCCGGGTCGAACTTTAGTGCCCCATATAACCTAGCGATTGACGGCTCAGACCATGTCTGGGTGACAAACACTTATGTCAGTAGTGTAACCGCGCTGAACAACGACGGAACACTGTTGGGCAATTTTGCCCCTGCCGGCTCGGACTTTAATCGTCCCCGTGGCGTGGCGATTGACAGCTCGGGCCAAGTCTGGATCGCGAACAATGGCGGCAACAGCGTAACCGAACTGGTCGGGGCGGCGGCTCCGAAAAAGACCCCGTTCATCGGCCCGCCACAACTGCCTTGAGTTGATCCGACAGATCTCTGAAAGGGCACCCTTAACTATGCATGCTCCATTCCTGTGGCCGGCGATCGGCTCGCTGCGACGCGGCCGCCTAAACCACGAATAGCTCGGCATTTGGTTGGAGGTCGCGCACAGTGGGCTGCTCGCCAAGTTTTTGCGCGGCTTGTTGCGCATTTTGCAGATTGTCGAAGTGGACGAAGCATAGCGTTTCGGGCTTGCCCACTTCATGCATCAGGATGTGCGAGATGTAACCCGGTGCTTCGGTCAGAAAGGCCAGCGCCGCCTCGGGCTCTTCCAGCTCGCCCGTAAGGTTGATGAGCATCGCGGTCGGCGCATTGGCGAAGTTGATACCATGCGTACTGCGTACCGGCCCGAACGGTTCAAAGGCGCGCTCGCTGCTGGCTTGCAGCATCGAATGCAGGCGGCGGTTGAGCGGCGAGCGGGCCGCCTCGCGCCGCGCTCCCGCCAGTTCGGTCAGGGTGTCCCATTCGGAATAAGCCAACCACAGCGACTCATCGTTTAAGGAATGATACAGGCGGCTCACCGAGCAACCTTTTTTGCGGCGCAGGATTTCCCACAATTCGCGCGCCAGGCGGATCCCTTCCTGCGATTTAAACTGTAAACGCTGCAGCTCGCAGACTGCGTGCCCCTTGCCAGGTCCAAACGACGCCTTATGCTGTGGAATGGCTCAGTTACCTCTTTCCAATAATGTAGGCGCGCCAGCGCGCCTGCTTTCATCATAGCCCGCGCCCGCCCGCGGCCATATAGTTCGCTATTGGATGACGCCGTCCTTGCGCAACTGCGCGATTGCGGCCGGGTCCAGCCCGAGCATCGTTTGCAGAACTTCATCGGTATCCTGGCCGAGCGTTGGCGCGGCCCATCGCGGATCGTCGGGCGTCGCGCTTAGCCGATGCTGCGAGCCCATGTAGGGCGCCGGACCCATCTCCTTGTGTTCGAGCCAGTTCCAGAATCCGAACGCTTGCAGGTTTTCGTCCTGATGCAGGTCCAGGCAGCTTTGGACCGGGTAGGCCGCGACGCCCCCCTGTTGCAGCCGGGCAGTCAGATCCCAGGCCTCCAACTCGCGCACCTGGCCCGAGATGAATTCATCGAGCGCAGGCTGGTTCTCCAGCCGTCCCACCATCGTGGCGAAGCGCTCGTCGCAAGCAGGATTGCCCAGCACGTTCATCAGCCCCTGCCAGGCGCGGTCGTCGCCGACCGCGATCGAGATCCAGCGTTCGGCGCCCGCTTCGTCGCGGCATCGATAGGCGCCATGCGGCGCATAACGGTCGCTGCGGTTGCCGCGACGCTCCAGCACCCGTCCGTTGGCGAAATAGTCCAGCAGGGCGGGGGCCAGAAAATGCAGCGACGCTTCGTATTGAGCGATGTCGATGTATTGCCCCTGTCCAGTGCGCCGGCGGTAGTCGAGCGCCGCCAGCAGCAGCGAAGTGGCGAACCTGGGTGTGACATAGTCGGTATAGGCACCGTAAGGCGGAGCCGGATCGCTGCCCGGATAGCCCGATACGTAATAAAATCCCGACTGCGCGGCCATCAACATGCCATAGCCCGGCGCCATCGCCTCCGGCCCGGTTTGTCCCTGCAGACAGCTCGAGAGCATGACGAGGTCGGGCTTCACCGCCCGCAGGCGCTCGTAATCCATCTCCCAGTTGCGCATCACCTTGGGGGTGAAATTTTCGATCACCACGTCGGCCCACGGCACCAGGCGCATCGCCAGCTCGCGCGCCTTGGGCTGGCTCAAATTCAGCGTGATCCCTTTCTTGGAGGTGTTGTAATCGGCGAAAAACTGGCTGTTGTTGATGCCGAATTTTCCGTCCTGCCAGGGCGGCGCAAACCGCAGCGGATCCAGATGCGTGCTCGATTCAATCCGAATCACGTCGGCGCCATTGTCAGCCAGATACCGGGTGATGATCGGGCCGACCGCGACCCAGGTGAAATCCAGCACGTGAATACCGGCCAGGGCTCGATCTGCCATCGTCCGTCGCTCCTTGCGCTCAGATTGCGCCAATCGCGCGCAACGTCACGATTTCCGCCGCGCTCAGACCGAGCAGCGCTCCGTAAACGTCTTGATTGTGTTGGCCCAGACGCGGCGGCCGTGACGGCGGCCCGATCGGCGTCAACGACAGCTTGGCAAACGGCCCGGGCATGGTGAGGGTTATGCGGCCGGGATCGCCGGTAGCAACGGGAACGAAAAAGTCCCGCGCCTTGAGCTGCTCGTCGGCGGCGATTTCCGCCACCGAATTGACCGGGGCCAGCAGGATGCGGCGGCGCAAGCCCTCGGCATGGATCTCGCGCCTGGTCATGGTCAGCAAAAAACGCTCGATGCGATCTTCAACGTCGGCGACTTGCCGGAGTTCTTCCTCGCTGGCGTCAGACAGCACGCCTGGAGCCCACACCCGCCAATTCTGTTGCTTCATCCAATCGGCGGCAAAGCCTTTTTCGTCCATCCAATCGACCATCGCTTTAGCCGAGCTGGCCGCGGCGCCGCCCGAAAACATCACCGAGATATGGCCGTCGGCACAGCGGAACACCCCCTTGCGGCGCAGGCGCAGCGCGCCCGAGTAAACTCCGTTGCGGCTCATCGAGGCCCCATGCATGATTGGAAACGCCTGCGCGTTCATCAGCGTCCAGGCGACGCAGGCCTGCATGTCGACCACGACGCGCTGGCCGGCGCCGCTGGTCTGGCGCGGATAATGCGCGATTAACGAGGCTGCCGAGGCTTCCGCTCCGGCGTGCAGGAAAGCCTGGGGCGCGCTGATTTGCAGTGGTGGCCGGTCTTCCTCGCCCATCAGGTACATCGCGCCGCCGGCGGCCCAGATGTTGATATCGGCGGCCTGATAATCTTTGCCCGGGCCGCGGTCGCCGAAGGCAATGATCGAGGTGTAGATGAGGCGCGGATTGACTTTGGCCAACGCCTCGTAGCCCAAGCCAAGCGCTTCGAGATAACCGTCAGGATAAGACTCGACCAGGAAGTCCGCCTTGGCCGCCAAATCGATCAGCAAGCGGCGGCCGGCGGCGCAATCGAGATTCAGAGTTACGGAGCGTTTTCCGGCCTGATAGGCCCAAAAGTACAGCGAGTTATCGGCACCGGGTCGGTCATCCAAAAAGGGCGGGATGCGCCGCGTGGTGCATCCCGCGGGCGGCTCGACCTTGATCACCTCGGCGCCCATGTCGGCAAACATCTTGCCGCACACCGCTCCCTTTTCGTCGGTAAGGTCGAGCATCCGAAACCCTTTGAGCAGCTCAGATGCCATCCACGTCTACCGTCGGCAGGCGCGGGCGGCGCCGATCGCCGTCGCGTAAGCGGCATGTTCGGGAATCGTAAACCCGCGGCTGAACATCAACTCCATATGCGGAAAGCGGCGCGCGAATTGGATGGTCCGCGTCAGCTTACCGGTCAACACGATATCCCGATGACCGCAGGCGCGCGCATGGCTCAGGCTCAGCACCACCACGACCTCCGCGATCATGTTGATAATCGCCAGCGCCTTGTCCTCGGGCGAGGGGTCGCTGCCGATCTTGCCGAAATTCGAAGCGGTGCTGGACGGTGGCAAATCGCCCAGCGGCCCGCCTGCGATATCGCCGACCGTGAGATTGATTCGCGACAGGTCGCCGCGCGCCGCCATCGCTTCCAGCGTGGCAATGTTGGAGACGCCCAGGAGATGACGCGCCAGGCCCAGCAACGTGCCTCCACCCACCCCCGTACCGCCGACGTGCTCGATCTTCTTACCGCGCACCGACACGATTGCGGTGCCGGTACCCAACGACACCACCAGCGCCGATTCCTTGCCGGCCAGCGTGCTGCCACCGACCCCAATCGCGGTGAATTCGTCCACCTTGACCACCGGCCGGCCCAACAACGTGTCCGGCAGGCTGCGAGCCCCCGCGCCGGTGGCGGCGACGCTGGTGATCTGCTCCAGGCGCAGACCGCATTCGCTGACCATCTTGCCCAAGGCGCCGGCCGCGGCGGCAACCGGATCGGTCAGTTCGATCGTAACTACCGCCATCCCGGGCTGGTCGAGTAGAACCGCGTCGGTAGTCGAACCGCCAATATCTATTCCAACAATCATCGGTTGTGCCGCTTTTCCCGAACCGTAAACCATGATCGGCCTGAGGTGCAAACGCTGTTATCAAGGCGCATACCTATGGCCGCGCCCGCCGCTTGTCGCTACTGTCTACTTAATGAGAGTTGTCGCTGACTTCCTGATCGTCATTGGGGTGATGCTGCTCACGGGGATGCTGGGTGTGATGGCGGTCGCGGTGGGACACGTCTCGCCGCACGAGGCCCCCTTCGGTCTGCTGGTCATCGTGCTGATGGCGGGGATGCTGGGCGCCGGAATGCTGACGGCGGGCGTCCTGGTCCATCTGCGCAAATGGCAGCAGGACTGAATGCCAACGATTACGCGCGACCTGATTTCCTTTCAAATCGATAACGTTGGGCATGAAGGGAAATAAGCTTGGGAATTACCTGAAACGTACGGGCTTTGTTTCTGTGGCCCAATGGTTTTCCTTTCATTTTTAACGTAATATGAAATGAAAGGAAATTCGGTTGAAGTTGCGAGAACTTACCGCCGAGCAGCGTAGGATAGTATTGGACGCCGCCGAAATCTATGCCCAGTTTGTCGAAGTCAGGGAAGAGCGCAAAGCCTACCGCGGCGGAATGCACTGGAAAAAGGCCGGTTCCGGCGAGTATCTAATCCGCAGCCTCGACCGCTACGGATCCCAGCAATCGATGGGTCCGCGCTCACGCCATACCGAGCAGACCTACCGCGATTTCGTTCGGCACAAGCACGATCTGAATTCGCGGTTCAAATCGCTTGGAACAGAGGTACGCAGGCTGGCCCGCTTCTGCGTCGCGGGGGGCGTCAACCGGGTTCCGCGTCTTGGGGCGGACATCGTTCGCTTGCTCGACACCAACGGTTTGCTGGGGGCGCATCTGCTCGTGCTCGGAAGCTACGCGCTGTACGCGTATGAAATGGCGGCCGGCGTCCACCTTCGCGCCGGGCTCCTCCAAACTGAGGACTTCGACATTTTCCTTGACAGCGGTAGACAATTGAACCTGGTCGAGTCGGTCCGCAAGCTCGGTCTTATCGGACTTCTTCGAAAAGTGGATAAAACATTCAAGCTGGCGGCGGATCGGTCATTCCGGGCCGTCAATGCCCGTGGCTTTGCGGTGGAATTGATCAAACCCGCATCTGATAGAGGGACGGCACGGTTTAGCGTCGGCGCGGGCCGCGATCTGATCGCTCAACAATTGCCAGGGCTGCAGTGGCTCACCGTGCTTCCCACGATGACCCAGATCGTGATCTCCGAAAACGGATTCCCGGTGCGCTTCGTCGTTCCCGAGCCACGCGTTTTCGCGTTGCACAAGCTCTGGTTGTCAATCCAGCCGACCCGCAGCCCGCTTAAGCGCAAGCGAGACTTCCGCCAGGGTGAGGCAGTCGCTCAACTCGCGCTGGAGTATTTGAACCTCGCATTCGACGATGCTGTCCTCACCGCTCTGCCGGCGGACCTCACCGCGATGGTTCCCGGGCTGGTCGCCCGGTTGCGCTCTCGCGCCGCCGGTGTGATCAAGCCTGCCAGTGGGCTTCGACGAAGACTGACCGAGTCGATTAGCCCCTTCGACCGGCTGTGATACTCTTATAACGATGAGCTCGCGCAAGGCGCAGCAACAGTCCAGTCTGTTTCCCTCCAAGCCATCGCGCGGCCAGCCGCTGGCGGAGCGGATGCGCCCGCGCAGCCTCGATGAGTTGGTCGGCCAGGAACATCTGCTCGGACCCGGCAAGCTGCTGACGCAGATGTCGGCTTCACACACCCTGCATTCGATAATCCTTTGGGGACCACCGGGCAGCGGCAAGACCACGCTGGCGCGGCTGGTCGCGGACCAGTCGGCAGCAGTGTTCAAATCGATCTCCGCGGTGCTGTCGGGCGTCGCCGATCTGCGCGAGGTCATCGAATTGGCTCGGCGCCAACTTGCCGCCGACGGCCAGCGCACGGTGTTGTTCGTGGACGAGATTCATCGCTGGAACCGCGCTCAGCAGGACGCCTTTCTGCCGCACGTGGAAAGCGGCCTGCTAACCCTGATCGGCGCCACCACCGAGAATCCCTCCTTCGAGGTAATTGGCCCGCTGCTGTCGCGCACCAAGGTGCTGGTGCTCAACCCTTTGTCGGAAGCCGATCTGGGTATCCTGATTAAGCGCGCCCTGACAGATGCCGAGCGCGGGCTGGGCGCCTTCAATCTGACCCTGGCCGACCACGCGCTGGATGAGCTGGTGGCACAGGCGGGGGGCGACGCCCGCAAGGCGCTCAACGCGCTGGAAATCGCGGCCGAGCTGGCGCGTCAGGCGGGATCGTCGATGATTGACCTGGATCACGTACGCGAAGCCACCCAGCACAAGGCACTGATCTACGATCGGGCGGGCGAGGAGCACTACAACATCATCTCGGCGTTCATCAAGAGCATGCGCGGCAGCGACCCCGATGCGGCCTTGTACTGGATGATGCGAATGGTGGAGGCGGGCGAGGATCCGATGTTTATCGCGCGGCGGATGGTGATCTTCGCCGCCGAGGACGTCGGCAACGCCGACCCCCGCGCCCTGACGGTAGCAACATCGGTCAAAGACGCGGTGGAGTTCGTCGGCATGCCGGAGGGCGTGATCCCGCTGGCCCAAGGCGTTACGTATCTGGCCAGCGCGCCCAAATCCAATGCGTCTTACCGCGCGATGCTGGCCGCGCGCGAGGACGTGCGCAAGCTGGGCGGGCTGCCGGTCCCGATGCATCTGCGCAACGCACCGACTCCGCTGATGCGCGAACTGGGCTACGGCTCGGGCTACCGCTATCCGCACGATTACGACGGCGCGCTGGCCACGCAGGACTATCTGCCCGAAGATCTGCTATCGCGCCGCTACTACGAGCCGTCGGATCGCGGCTACGAAATCCGCATCCGGGAATATATCCAAAAGGCCAGGGCCCTGCGATCCGACTCCGCGGCGAAACCCGCGCGCAATCCCGGCAAGACGGACAAATGAATCCGTACTAATACGCTGAAAATCGGAGCTGCAACTGGTCCGATCGTATCCGCTTGCCAGCCGGTCAAGCCGTATGACGAACAGCCTTCGAGAATGCCTGCCAAGCATTTATTACATCGCTGTGGTATCCGGTTTAAACGTGATCAAAGGACGAAGACGTCAAACGGCAAGGACTGTCACTCGCGAAACGCTTGGTCTTGGCCCTCACGCCGCGGACGATGTTCGGTGAACGGGAATTCGTTCAAGTTCGGCACCAAGTTCGCGCTCGACACGCCAAAGATCATATGCCTGCTGCATCCGCAGCCAAAGTCCTGGCCCATTGCCGCAGAACCGACCCAGTCGAGCCGCCATCTCGGGCGTGATGGATGTCTTCTCGGCCATGATACGATGAAGGGTCTGGCGCGTTATGCCGAGCTGACGGGCCGCCTCGCTCACCGACAGCGCCAGCGCCGGCAACACGTCCTCACGTAGGATCGCGCCGGGATGAGTCGGCGGCCGTTTTGCGTTCGCTTTTCACGATCCGCTTCTCAATCATCGCTTGTTCCTCATGGCTGTCGTTGTGGAGACATTTGCCTATCGCACAGCCGCATTTCAAACTGTGCTCGTTAACCTGGCCGACCGCAAACGTTAATGCGGCGCAGGGAGAAGAAGCGCTACGGAAAAGCGCAACGGCGAGGCCGTGACCGGGCCTCGCCGTTGGGGACAAAGGGAGTCCGCCCGTTAGCCCACGTAAGCCGGCATCTGCTTAGCGCGCGCCGAGGACTGAATCCTTCAGCGCCTTGGCCGGCGTGAAGCGCAGCCGCGTGCGCGCCGGAATCTTGATCTGCTGGCCGGTTGCGGGATTGCGGCCCATGCGCGCCTTGGTCTTGCGTTTGCGGAAAATTCCCAGTCCCGCGAGTCTGAGCGAGCCCTCGCGCTTGAGTTCGCGAACCACCAAAGTGGTTAACTCCTCGACTGCGCTCTTGGCTTGCTTCTTGGTGATCCCCACCTTGTCCGACAAATAAGTTGAGACCTGCGTTTGCGTCATCGATCCACCTCCTGCCAACGGGTTTTGCTGCCGGGCTGAAATCGAGGCTAACCCTTGCGGCAGAATTTTCAAGTAATGAAAGTTGGTTTTTGCCGATGGCAAGCGGGTTTTTGAACAGGCGCGCAAGCTAGCTATTGTGCCCCAACGGCTTTGAACGCATCCTGTTGCGAAGCCACCGACACGCCGGAGATTTTGGCGCATCGCATGCGGCAGACATCACGATTCGCATTGCGGGCGCGGATCAGCCGGCGGGTAGGGCCTCTGAGTAAATTCAAAAGTCCTTACCCAGCTTGCGTTTTCGCTTCTCCAGCAGCGCCAATCAGACGCTGGCTGACGCTCTCATCCGCTGGCGCCCGGGCCAGCGGACAATGCGGCCGACCGCGCCCGGGTGCGCCGGCGCGAGCGTCCGCGGACGGCAAGCCCGGCCCGGCGCCAGCGCCGGCCAGGAATCACAACTGTGGATAACGTACCTCGACGAGAAACAAACCGCAGGCTGGCGCCGCCGCCGGCGCGTCGGCGCGGCCGCCACCGTTGAGCAGCGCGCTTATCGCCGCCGCGCTCATCCGGCCGCGTCCCACCTCGACCATCGCCGCGACCATCGAGCGCACCATCCGGCGCAGGAAGCTGTTTCCCTCTATGCGGTAAACGAGCAGATCCGCGCGCCGCTCCCATTGACTGCGATGAATTCGCCTGATCGTGGTTTTGGTCTCCGTCCCCAGCGTGCGGAAAGCGGCGAAGTCGTGTTCCCCAAGGAACAGCCCGGCTGCCGTCTCCATCGCGGCCAGGTCCAGCGGTTCGCGGACATGCCAAGTGTAGCGATACTCTAAAGCCGACCTCAGTTCGCGATTGATGATGCGGTATTCATACACCCGGGCGCAGGCCTCGCGGCGGGGGTCGAAACTATTGTGCACCTCAACTGCTTCACGCACCGCGATATCGGGGGGCAGCATTGCATTGAGCCTCCGGATCAGTTCCGCCGGACTGAAACGGGGTGGTGCGTCGAAGGCGGCGACCTGGCCGAGCGCATGCACTCCGGCGTCGGTTCTTCCCGACGCCTGGACGCGAATCTTCTGATTGAACAGAATTTCCAGGACCGCCTCGACGCGGGCCTGGAGGGTGTCATCGCTAGCCTGCAGTTGCCAGCCGCGGTAGCGGGTCCCGTCGTACTCGATGGTCAGCCGCACACGCATCGGCGGATTCCCGGGGGTGGTCAGTTAAGTTTTTCCGCGGCGTCCGGAACCAGACATTCCGCAACCCACAAAGCGGTCAGCGCCGCGCGCCGGGCGTTGTCGAAAACGCACCACAGCGAGCTTCCGCCAGCGCTGGTGACAAGACTCAACAGCAGCGCCTCCTGCCCGATCGCGTCGATCAGGGTGGGCGGCTCGTCATTGTCGACCCACAACACCCCCGGCGCGGCGCGCAGTGCCGCGGCCCAGGTATCGGTGCTCGCGGCATTGGGCAAGGCCAGAACGATCGCACTGCCATGCAGAACCGGAACCAAAACAGTTTGTAGGGCCAGTTGCGGGACCGCGCCGGCCAGCCGCGCGATCTGGGTGGTCAGTGCCTTTCCCAGTTCCGCGGCGCCCGGAAACGGGGCGACATTGAAGGCGGTTTGCGATTCCTCCTCTTTAAGGTCCAGCTTGCCATTGAGCAGATCCGCCGACTGCAGGACCAGATGGCCGACGGCGCCGTGGCCCATCGACGAAGCGCCCATCATCAGCGTGGCCGCGCAAAACGGCATCGCGCCCATGGCGCTAATCATGGTTGCCAGCGCCAGCGCGGCGGGATGCGGGGTGTGAAAGAGCCGGGCGCCGCTCAGTGCCCGAACCTGGTCGCGCGGGGTAAAGCCCGGCGCGACGAAGGACGCGGGGACGGGCGGCAGCATCGCGGCGCTCAAATCCACGATAATTGGTCCCGGGTCGGCGCGAACGATCTCTTCGGCGGCCGCGCGCGGCACCGCCACCAAGGCGACGTCGCAATCCGCCAGTTCGGAAGGATCGGACAAAACCGCCACGCGCCGTGTCTGTCCGCCTGCTTCGATCGGTTCGCCGAGGTGGGCCTGGGAACTGAAGAGCTTGATCTCGGCGTACGGAAAGGCGCGCTCCTCAATCAATTCGACCAGTTGTCCGCCGACGGCGCCGGTTGCGCCGACAATCGCCACCCGTAACGTCTCGGTGCCTCGCGACGCCATCAGTTTTCCAGCTCAGTGCTCTCCAGGCGTTCACGCACCAGGCGGCCCATCGCCTTGCATCCAACCATCTTGGCGCCCGGCGCAGCCAGATCGGGCGTACGATAACCGTCCCGGACCACCGCCTCGACCGCCTGTTTGATCGCTTCGGCCTCCGACTGCATTCCGAGCGAATGCTCGAGCAGCATCGCGGCGGACAAAATCGCGGCCAACGGGTTGGCCTTGTCCTGACCGGCGATGTCCGGAGCGCTGCCGTGGATCGGTTCGTACAGCCCGATGGGGTATCCGGCGCTGTTGATTTCGTCGCCCAACGAGGCCGAGGGCAGCAATCCCATCGACCCGGCCAGCATCGACGCTTCGTCGGTGAGGATGTCGCCGAACATGTTCTCGGTGACGATCACGTCGAAGTCGCGCGGACGCCTGATCAGATGCATCGCCATCGAATCGACCAGAACGTTTTCGCAGGCGACCTCCTTGAACTCGCGGCTGATTTCACCCGCAATCTCGCGCCACAGGCGCGAAGTGGACAGGATGTTGGCCTTGTCCACCGAGGCCAGCCGCTTGCGGCGCTGGCGGGCCAGTTCAAAAGCGAAGCGGACCACCCGGGTAATCTCGGCCTCACTGTAATAGAGCGTGTCGACCGCTTCGCGGCCGCTGGGGCCGGTACGCCGTTCGCTGGGAGTGCCGAAATAGATCCCGCTGGTCAGTTCGCGCACCACCACCAAATCGACCCCGTTGATGATTTCCGGCCGCAACGGCGAGGCCGGGATCAGCTCTTTGATGGCTTTGACCGGACGCAGATTGGCGTACAGGTTAAGGTTTTTACGCAGGCTCAGCAGCGCCTGTTCAGGGCGTTTATCAGAGCTGGGATTGTCCCATTTGGGCCCGCCGACCGCGCCCAGCAGGATAGCATCGCACTCCTGCGCGGTCTTCAGCACCTCGTCGCGCAACGGCGTGCCGTGGGCGTCAAGCGAGGCTCCGCCCACCAAGGCTTCCTTGTACTCAAGCTCCAGCGCCGATTGGCGTGCAACCGTCTTGAGCACCTGTAATGCTTCACCGACGACTTCAGGTCCGATGCCGTCGCCCTTGAGGACCAGTATCTTGTTGGCCATCTGTCGAAGTAAGAGTTGGTAACTCGGCTCACCCGCCATGGGGTGGCAAATCTTCCTGAACTCAGGCGTCCCTTGGTTTAGATTATTTTAACTGGCAGGCCGCACTCTTTGAATGAACGACCGGCAGTTGCAATCCTTATAATCAGTCTCTTGAGGTAGCAATTATCCTAACCCGTTGGTCGCGGCAAGCCCGCGGCATCGCCCGGTCAGGGACCTTCGTCGTCGATCGGCCGGGGATTGTTCTTCATCCCCAACCGGAGCCGGTTCAGAGCGTTGACCAGCGCCAAGGCACTGGCCATCACGATGTCGCTATGGGCACCCTGGCCAGGTACGGTGACGCCATTATAGCGCAGCAGGCAGCTCACTTCGCCGAGCGCGTCGGTACCGCCGGTAATCGCCTTTACGGCGTAACGCTCCAGCACCGGTTGAATACCGGCGAGTTGATAGATGGCTTTGTAGCAGGCATCGACGATGCCGTCGCCGGTCGCGTCCGCGCGACTTTCCTCGCCCCCGACCCGCATCACGATCTCGGCATGCGGCGGAGTGCTATCCGAGGAATTCACGCTCAGCCCGGTCAATTCGTAATAGTCCGCGCTGCGCCTGGATTCCTCGGTGACCAGCGCCAGGATATCGTCGTCGTAAACGACCTTCTTCTTGTCGCACAGCGCCTTGAATTCGGCGAAGGCCTTGTTGACGTCGATGGCCGCCGGATCCACGCCCAACTGGCCCAGCCGGTCCACGAACGCGTGGCGGCCCGAATGCTTGCCCAGGACCAGCTTGTTGGAAGGGATGCCCACTTCCTCCGGCTTCATAATCTCGTAGGTCAGCTTGTGCTTGAGCACGCCGTCCTGATGGATACCGGCTTCGTGGGCAAAGGCGTTGTCACCGACAATCGGCTTGTTGGGCGGAACCGGCCATCCGATCACCTGGCAGAGCAGGCGCGAGGCGGGGTAAATCTGGCGCGTGTTGACGCGGCTTTCGATTCCGAACAGGTCCTTGCGCGTGCGCAGCGCCATCACCACCTCCTCCATCGAGGTGTTGCCGGCGCGTTCGCCGATACCATTGATGGTGCATTCGATCTGGCGCACTCCGTTCTGGATAGCAGCCAGAGAGTTGGCGACCGCCATGCCCAGGTCGTTGTGACAATGGGCGCTCCAACGGATTTTTTCGGCGCCCGGGACGCGCTCCATGATATATCTGAACATCCGCCCGTATTCCTCGGGGATGGCGTGTCCCGTGGTGTCGGGCAGATTGATCACCGTGGCGCCGGCGGCCACCACCTCGCGCACCAGGCTCACCATGTAATCCCAGTCGCTGCGCGACGCGTCTTCGCAGGAAAATTCGACGTGGTTGAGATGCTTGCTGGCCCGCTCCACGGCCCACACTGCGGAGGTCAGGACTTCCTCGCGATTCATCAGCAGCTTGTATTTTAGATGGATGTCGGAGGTAGCGATAAAGATGTGGATGCCGGGATTGCGGGCGGTTTCGACCGCCTGTAGCGCGCGATCGACATCCAGTTCGCGGGTGCGCGCCAGGCTCAGCACCACCGGAGCGGTGACCGCTTCCGCGACTTTGCGCACCGACTCGAAGTCGCCGTCGGAGGAGGCCGCGAAACCGGCCTCGATAACATCGACGTTAAGCCGCTCGAGCTGGCGCGCAATCGCGATTTTCTCGGCGACGTTCATAGTCGCTCCCGGCGACTGCTCGCCATCGCGCAGGGTGGTATCGAAGATCCGCACGTAGTCCGAGCCGTCGCCCGGGTCCATGTTTGCCATTGCGTTTTCTCCCGCCGCCCTCGGGATCAGATGAGCCGAAACAAAGTCTCCAGGAAACAAAAACGCCCCGGGTGCTTGTTCGGCCCATCACCCGAGGCGTCCATGCTTTAAGCTTTCAGCCTGTTCGTTCAGGCCTGCTCAGCGACGCCCGCGGCGTGGGCCCACGTAAGGCCCAGGCTAAGGAGCAGCGCTGGAAGCAGGTTTGACATGCTTACTACTCTCCCGATCCGCGTAATCCAAGTCAAGGGCACGAATGTCGTCACAAGCTGCGGTTTTCCCCGGAGCATCGATTCGGTGTCACTTTCACAATTATTTGGCGTCACCTTTCAGGGCTATTGGCGCACTCGTTCATTGATCGTTGACCTCTAATATGATCCGACACGTCTTTTGTTTGTGAGCCGGCTATGCGAAGCGCCGTCTCCAACTTGCTCGCCTTCACTATGCTGGCGAGCGGACTCCTGATTCCGCCGGATAGCGTCTTGTGGCTTGGCTCAACGAGCAGTGAGTCGGTCGCGCCACACCTCAGGCAAACTCAGGCAATCTGACCAGAGATTGACACAGACCGTGTCACCGTTAAGGTCAAAATAAAGATTAGAACCGCTCCCAAGCATTACTGATACGTGCAGTTGGGTACTAAGCAATTGATTTTCGGCCCCGGTAAGCTACTCCCGCAAGTAACGAAACAACCGCCCTTAACTAAATTCAGGCCTCAAGCGATTGCGTGCTTTTGTCCCCGGTGGCGGCCGCCGCAGGGGAGGTCTGATGGAGGACGCCGTCCGCCGCTATCGGCGCGATGCGTTGCCCGCGCAAAAACAGGAACGGTCCGGAAAGTACGTAGGCGCTGGCCAACAGGAACAGCGTGAGTTGGGACATGGTAATCATCAGGGCCACGCCGATTATTACCAGCGCCAGCAATTCGAGCGGAATGCGGTCGCGATGTTTGATCGACTTGAAGCTCGGATATGGAACCCGCGAAACCATCAGGCAGGCCAGCGCCAGCGTCAGCGGCGCAGCGAAGGCCCCCAGCAGGCGGGCCGAATCGAACTCAAAATAGCTGTAGGCCAAGACCAGTCCGGCGATCATTGCGGCGGCGCCGGGAACCGGCAGACCGACGAAGCGCCGCTTATCGACAGTCCCCACCTGAGTATTGAAGCGGGCCAGCCTGAGCGCCGCGCAAACCACATAGGCTCCACTTAGCACCCATCCCAGGTTGCCAATCGAACTGAGCGCAAACATGTAAATCAGGCCGGCGGGCGCGACGCCGAACGCAACCACGTCGGAAAGACTATCGTATTCGACTCCAAACTGGCTGGAGCTGCGCGAGGCGCGCGCCACCCTGCCGTCCAGTCCGTCGCAAATGAAGGCCACCACGATCATCGTCGCGGCCAGTTCGAAATGATGGTTGATGCTCGAGACCAGCGAGTAGAAGCCCGACAACAGCCCCAATGAGGTAATCGCGGCGGGAACCAGGAAAACGCCGCGCTTGAGCGGCTCGGCTACCTCCCGGCGGACTTTGAGGCGGCTGGAAATCAGACGTATCTTGGGCCGGCGTCCGGCCTCGATGCTGCGATCCTTCATTGCGCCAATTCTCCAATTACACTCTCGCCCGCCTTGACGTGCTGGCCAACTCTGACCGTCACGCGGTACTCGGGAGGCAGGAAGTGATCGACCCGGCTACCGAACATGATAATGCCGACGCGCTGCCCCTGGAGCACGGGCTCGTGCGGATGCATCCGGCAAATAATCCGCCGCGCCAGATAGCCGGCAATCTGGACCATGCTGTGCGAACGTCCCTGCTTGTCGGTAAAAACCATGAGATTGCGCTCGTTGTGCTCGCTGGCGTAGTCGCTGAACGCGGCGTGAAATTCGCCCGCAGTATGTTTAATTGCGGTTACTTCGCCTTCCACGGGAGCCCGATTGACGTGAACATTAAGCGGCGACATGAACACCGATACTCTTCTGTAACGGCTTTGCGGCGCATGCGGCGCCGCTCCTTCGCTGACGTCCACAACTCTGCCGTCGGCGCCCGAAATGACGATACCATCCCGATCAGGCGCAACCCGTTCCGGATCGCGGAAGAACCAGGTCGCAAAGACTCCCGCTACCAACACAATAGCACCGACAACGTGGAGACGGGCGAAAATAAGGACCAGCCCGATGGCCAGCAGGCCCAGCGCGATCTTCGCCCCTTCGGGGGCGAGCGGCAGCCAGCGCCGCGGCGTACCAACGGCCGGCCGCGGCGCCTGATAAGATAAAGAATCCGACACTGTGGCGGTTAGTTCTTGGCCCGGTCCACCAGCCGGTCGCTCGCGAGCCAGGGCATGTAGGAGCGCAGCCGGCGGCCAACTTCCTCGACCGGATGCTGCTCGCCCTCCTGGCGCAGCTTGCGGAAGTTCGGCATCCCGGCCCGGTATTCGCCGATCCATTCCTTGGCGAACTTGCCCGATTGGATGTCGGCCAGAATCTCCTTCATCGCCTGACGCGCGCCCGGACCCACGACCCGCTTGCCGCGAGTCATATCGCCATATTCCGCGGTGTTGCTGATCGAGTAGCGCATGTTGGAGATACCGCCCTCGTAAATCAGATCAACGATCAGCTTGACCTCGTGCAGGCATTCGAAATACGCCATTTCAGGCGCGTAACCGGCCTCAACCAGCGTCTCGTATCCGGCCCGGATCAGTTCGGTCAATCCGCCGCACAGCACCGATTGCTCACCGAACAGGTCGGTTTCGGTTTCTTCCTTGAAGGTGGTTTCGATAATCGCGGCGCGTCCGCCCCCAATGGCCGACCCATAGGCCAGTCCGACTTTGGTGGTATCGCCGGTCGGATCCTGCTGCACCGCGAGCAGACAAGGCACGCCGCGCCCCTTGGTATATTCCGATCGGACCAGATGGCCGGGACCTTTGGGCGCGATCATGAAAACATTGACGTCCGGGGGCGGCAAGATCGCCTTGAAATGAATGTTGAAGCCGTGACCGAAGGCGAGATACTTGCCGGGCTTGAGTCCCGCCTTGATCTCTTTTTCGTAGATGTCCGCGCCGGCTTCATCGGGAACCAGGATCATGATGACGTCGGAGCGCCGGGCGGCCTCGGCGGTTTCGAACACCGGCAAGCCCTGGGTCGTGGCCTTGTTCCACGATTTGGAATCCTTGGGCAGGCCGACACACACGTCCATGCCGCTGTCGCGCAGGTTGAGCGAATGGGCGTGGCCCTGGCTGCCGTATCCGATAACGGCAATCTTGTGCGGTCTCAAGGCGCTGAGATCGGCATCGCGATCGAAAAACACTTTCATGGAGAATTATCCTTTGCGCGGCGCGCGCCGCCGTTTAGCTGGACCGAGCGGGCCATGGCGATCTTGCCCGAGCGCACGATCTCCCTGATCCCCAACGGGCGCAATAGCGCGATGAAGCCCTGGATTTTTTCACTGTCGCCGGTCAGCTCAACCGTGGTCGAGCGCTGACCGATATCGACGATCTTTCCGCGAAAGGCCGAGACGATCGAGTCGAACTCCGATCGGGTGCGATCATCCACCGTCACCCGCACCATCACCAATTCGCGGTCGATGGTTTCGACGTCCTTGAAATCGATGATCTTGATAACCGAGACCAGCTTGTTGAGCTGCTTGTTGATTTGCTCCAACACCTGGTCGTCACCCGAGGTCACCAGCACAATCCGCGACACGGTCGGATCGATTGGATCCTCGTTGACGGTCAGCGATTCGATATTGTATCCGCGTCCGGAAAACAGGCCGGCCACCCGGGCCAGAACGCCGAACTCGTTTTCAACTAAAACGCTTATGGTATGACTGGGCATCGGTTCGACGCCAGGCGTCTGTAACTCCTCGCAGCCGGCTGTGTTCACGACTGGCGATAGCGCGCAAGGATCTCCATCATGCGGTCCTTATGAGCCAGTTTGATTTTCTGAATTCTCTTCTTCTCCATCTCTTCGACGGCGGTAAGGTACGGTTTGTCGCGGAAATTTTCGAGCTGACGCTTGAACTGCAGATGTTCTTCCCACAGCGTCCTCAGCTCTTCGTCATGGTTGCAGTGCTCGCGGATAAGCTCTTCTTCTCGGTGCTCCATAAGGCCTCCAAACCGGCAGTACCTGCCGCGTGCTTCTTTTTTAGTTCGGCTTCAGACGGCCTCACATACAGGGGCTGGAGACTGCCGACCGCGTCAAGCTGGCCCAGCCCTACCCGCGCGGCGCCCAGCGCCGCGATCATCGCGGCGGCTGACTGCGTCACGCCCACATCAGCGAAAATCACTCGGTGGTCGTTCGCCCCTTCGCGCAACGCGTCGCCATAGCTGATGACGCCCTCGCCGAGGTAAACCGCCTCACCCTGTATCTGTCTGGCCAAATCCTGGGGTTTGGCCAGGAACTCGCCGGATAACTTCTCTAGCCCGTTCTCCACCTTGCGGTAAAGAGCCGCGTATACCTCGCCCTTACGCGCATCGAGAACCGGGCAAATCGTGGCATCGAGCGCCAGCTCAGGGATAGTCAGAGCACACCAAGCCAATGCGTCCAGGCTTGGTATCCCGACTACCCCGCACCCCGTCGCCAACGCCACACCCTTGGCGTAGCTTAGCGCGATTCGCAAACCGGTAAAGGATCCCGGACCGATTCCAACCGCAATCGCGATTAATTCCTTAATCGTGAGGCCGGCTTGCCCGAGCAATTCGTCGATTGCACCTACCACCGCCTGACCATGCGCTTGGCGCGGCGGGGATAGCGCGGCAATAATCGCTCCGCCCGACGCGACCGCCAGGCTGGCCTGTGGACCGCCTGTTTCCAGCCCGAGGACCGGGCCGACCGAGCGACTGCGCGCGAGGAGAACTTCAGCCCTGAACAATCCGCGAGATGTCATTGAAGATCACGAAAGCCATCAGCATCACGAGCAGAAACAGCCCAACTTGCTGGGCGATCTCACGGTGGCGAACTTTGAGCGGGCGTCCGCGCAAACCTTCCACCACGAAGAAGAACAGGTGACCGCCGTCGAGCATCGGAACCGGCAGCAGATTGATGATTCCCAATTCCACGCTCAACATCACCGTGAACATCAAGACGTTGGCCAATCCCTGGCGCGCCTCGCGCCCCGCCATCTGGGCGATCATGATCGGGCCGCCCAACGCCTGGCGGACGGGGGTGGCGCCGGTAAATATCTTGGCGATTCCGACGATCAGCATCCCGCTCATCCTGACCGTCTCCGTCACCGCATGAGGGACGGCGACCCACGGCGCTTCACGATGCACGATGCTGTCACCTCGGGGAAGGACCCCGATAATCCATTGCCCATCGCTCGAACTGACATGCGCCGGAGTAATCGTCAACGATTGGCGGGCGCCGCTGGAGCGCTCGATTTCCATATTGAGCGCGACACCGTGGCTTTTCTTCACGCCCGCCGACAGATCGTCCCAACTGTGAACCGGCTGTCCATCGATCGAGATGACCCGGTCGCCGTCGTGCAGTCCCGCTTTGGCAGCGGGCATCCCCTTTTGCAGTTCACCCACCACGGGGAGGAACTGGGGCACACCGTACATAAAGACAATCGTAAGCAAGACCGGCGCCAGCGCAATATTGGCGGCGGGACCGGCCAGCACGATAGCGAAGCGTTTGGCCAGGCTCTGGGTCGGGAACGAGCGCTTTTCGATTTGCCGCATCAACCCCGGCGTGCGGTGCTCAGATAGAAACTTGATCGCCTCGGCCGCATCCTTTCGCCGCTGCACTTCGTCGAGTAAATCGCGTTCTTCGGGTCGCGGTGCTCGGCCCAGCATCTTGCGCATCAGCCGTTCGGGATCCGGACTGCGCCCCAAAGCCTGGGTGAGCGCAACCAACTGGTCATTTAATTTCCGGTCAACTAGTTTCTGGTCAACCTTTGATTCGGCGGCGTCCCGCTCCAGCGCGTCGGAGCCGCCCGTCTGGGCCATGACCTCCGACTGGCCGTTGGCGGCGGCTACGCCGCGCAACTCCGGCTCGACGACAGCGGTGTTTTCGGCGGCTTGCACCAAGTCGCGGGCGACTTCGGTCAAGTAGACCGCAACGTCGGAGGATCCCAGTTCGTCGCCGATTTCATCCCCCAGCATCCGCACATAACCGCCAAAGGGGGTGCCCCCGATAGCGTATTCGGTTTCACCGCGGCGGAAGCCAAAAAGTTTGGGGGGATATCCAATCGAGAAGCGCAGGACCCGCACGCCGCAGCGTTTGGCGACGGCGAAATGGCCGGCTTCATGGATCAGTACTAGCGTTCCAAGAATGACAACTGCCGAAATAATTGAGGTCAGCATCCAAGCCTCGGTGCTTAAGCGGCGGCAAGGCCCAGCCACCGACTATAATAGTATGCAAAAACCGCTGCGAAGACTAGGCTGTCAGCGCGGTCCAGAAGACCGCCATGACCGGGGAACAGCCATCCCGAATCCTTCACCCCGGCCATTCGCTTCAACGCCGACTCGGCCAAATCTCCGAGCTGGGCCATTATGCTTAGCAGCACGGCGAAGACCACTGTGGCGCCGGCACTCCACCGGATGCCTAATGGAATTCTCAGGATCACCGCTGCCACCACGCTTGAAGCGACGTAAGCCATCGCTCCTTCCACGGTTTTGCCTGGGCTGACTCCAGGTGCCAGCTTGGTCCGGCCCAGAGATCGGCCGACGAAATAAGCTCCGGAATCGCCCGCCATTACCGTCAACAGCATCAGCAGCAGTAGTCCCACGCCACCGGTCATATTGCGCAGGAGCGCGAGGTACGGATAGAGCGCTCCAACATAAAGGCCACCCACAATTGCCAGAAACAGCGGCGATGCGGTCGGGCCGGCGCCGTGCAACTCGAGCCGGACGATCAGGCTGCACATCACGAACACTACCGTCCAAGCCAGCGCGGCGATTCCGCCGTGCGTCCAGCCCAGCATCATGACCGCCGGCACTCCGCCCGCCACGGCCAAGGCGACGATCAACGCGGCGCCGCCAGTGCCGGCCGGCATCATCTCGCCGACTTCGTAAAGTCCCCAAGCGATGCACAGGCCGATCAGCAGGCTGAATGCCCACGGCGGCGCAAAGACGACAAGGGCCAGCAGCGGCGGCAGGACCACCGCCGCGGTAACGATTCTAGTTCGCAACACGCAACGGTGGGCGCGAGGACGGTTCCACGGCGCCAAACCGGCGTTCGCGGCACTGATAGGCGTATAGCGCGGCGAGAAACTCGTGCTCCCGAAAATCAGGCCACAAGGTCTCCGTGAAGTAGAGTTCAGTGTAAGAGAGCTGGAACAGAAAAAAATTGGAAAGGCGCAGCTCTCCCGAGGTGCGGATCAGCAAATCAGGGTCCGGCATCCCCGCGGTGTCCAGACGGCTGGCGATCGCGCACTCATCGATTTCGTCTATCCGCAGCTTGCCCGCCGCCACTTCTTCCGCGGCCCGCTTGGCTGCCCTTACGATCTCCTGGCGGCCGCTGTATGAAACCGCCAACGCAACCGTCATCGCGCGGTTAGCCGCCGTACACTCCACGGTTTCCTGCAGCGCTTTCTGCACCTGGAGGGGCAACCGCGTACAGTCGCCCAGCGCAATAAGCCGGATGTCGCGCTTCATCATGCGCTTGGACTCGGTAATCAGATAGCGATGCAGAAGTTGCATCAGAAAGCGCACTTCGGCGCCCGGACGCTGCCAGTTTTCGCTGGAGAAAGCAAACAGCGTCAAATAGGGAATTCCCAATTCCCGGGCGGCGTCAACAATCGCCCGGACTGAATCCTTGCCACGGCGATGCCCCTCGAAGCGGGCCAACCCGCGGCGCGTGGCCCAGCGTCCATTGCCGTCCATCACGATCGCGACATGGCGTGGCAAACGTCCGGGATCCAGCGAAAGTCCCGGAAATTCATTCAAGGGAAGCGATCCCAACTTTGATGCTCTCAGCGCCCGTTAGTTGCGCCTGAACCCCCGCGCGGACATCAAACCTCCATGACCTCCGCCTCTTTGCCGCTCAGAACCTTGTCCAACTTCTCGATGTGTTCAGTGGTGTAATGCTGCACCTTGGCTTCCGCATTACGCAGATCGTCGTCGGCGAGCTCTTTCTCCTTGTGCAGCTGCTTGAGCATCTCGTTGGCGTCCCTTCGATGGTTACGCATCGAGACCCGAAAATCCTCGGCGATCTTGCGGATATGGCGGACCAGCTCCTTGCGCCGCTGCTCGGTCAATTCAGGAATCGGAAGACGAATCACCTTGCCGTCGTTAAGCGGCGTCAAACCCAGCTCAGGGGTTTGCTGGATCGCCTTCTCGATGTCGTGAATGGAGCTGCGGTCATACGGTGTGATCACCAGCAGACGCGCCTCGGGCGCCGCCAAACCTGCGACCTGGCGCAGATTGACCTTGGCGCCGTGGTAATTGACCGAGAGATTCTCGATTAGTGCGGTCGAAGCACGTCCGGTGCGCACCCGCGACATTTCGTGCTTGAACGCCGCCAAGGCCTGCTCCATCTCTTTGCGAGCTTCCTCGATGACTTCGTCTTTCATGGCTCAGGACTCGCTAACCAAAGTACCGATATTCTCTCCCAAAACGGCACGCTTTATATTACCGACTTTTTGCAGATTGAAAACCAGCACCGGCAGATTATGGTCCATACACATGGAAATCGCGGTTGAATCCATGACTTTGAGACTTTGTTTTAAAATATCGAGATAAGTCAGCCGGTCGAAGCGCTTGGCGTTGGCGTCCAGCATCGGATCGCGATCGTACACCCCGTCGACGGTATGACTCGCCTTGAGGATGATTTCCGCCCCCACCTCCATCGCCCGCAGGCTGGCGGCGGTGTCGGTGGTGAAGTACGGATTGCCGGTGCCGGCAGCGAAGATCACCACGCGGCCCTTCTCCAGATGGCGGATGGCGCGGCGGCGGATGTAGGGCTCGCAGACCGCCTGCATGTCGATTGCCGACATCACCCGGGTGTTTACGCCGACCCGTTCGAAGGCATCCTGGAGGGCCAGCGAGTTGATCACGGTTGCCAGCATCCCCATGTGGTCGGCGGTGGTGCGGTCCATCCCGCGCGCTTCATAACTGGCGCCGCGCATCAGGTTGCCGGCGCCGATCACCGCCGCAATCTGCACCGGCAGGTCGGCGACTTCTTTTACTTCAGCCGCGATTCTGGAAAGCACCAGATGATCGATACCGAACCCGCCGGCGGGAGCCAGAGCTTCGCCGGAGAGCTTGAGCAAGACCCGGGAGTAGCGGGGCGTGGGTTTTTCGAGTTGTGGTTCAGACACAGCCGCTACCGTCTGTCCTGGTTAATGGGCGTGAGAATTAATTGCGTCGAATCAGTTCTGGGCCTTGCCGTCCAAGCCTTCGCCGAGTTGAAACCGCGTGAAGCGGCGCACTTCGACCTTCTCCCCGACTTTGGCCGAGTACTCGTGGACGATGTCCCTGATAGTGCGGGCGGGGTCACGGATGTAGCCTTGCTCCATCAGACAAACGTCGCGGTAAAATTTCTCAATTTTACCGTCGATAATTTTGTCAATTACCGCCGCCGGCTTGTCCGCGGATTGTGCGGCATAAATCTCGCGTTCCTGAGCAATCAGCTCGGGGGCGAGGTCATCGCGGCTGATGCAGCGTGGATTGGCCGCTGCAACCTGCATCGCCAACTCCTTGACCAAGGCTTGGAATTCGGGGGTCTTGGCCACGAAATCGGTCTCGCAGTTGACCTCGATCAGCACGCCCAACTTCCCGCCGGCGTGAATGTAGGAACCGACGCAGCCTTCGGAGGCGACCCGGCCGGCGCGCTTGGCCGCCGCCGCGATACCTTTTTGACGCAGCCAGACAATCGCCTGCTCGAGGTCGCCCGCGCTTTCCGCGAGCGCCTTCTTGCAGTCCATCACACCCGCGCCGGTTTTCTCGCGCAGCTCCTTGACGACGTTGGCGTTGACCTCAGCCATGAAAATTCCTTTTATCTGAAGATCGGCTCGTAAGCCTCAGCGCCGGCATCCGGACAGTTCATCCGGCCCGGCCTTCCATTGGTTTTGTTGCGGCCTGATTCGGTGCTTGCGCGGACTTAGACCGCCTGAGGCGATTCGGCCGTCGGCGCCGCGCTTTCCGCGCCACCGCCCAAGTCCGCCTCACCCTTCTGCCGTTCTTCCTGGATCTGCTTGCCCTCGATTACCGCATCGGCAACCGCGGCGGTGAACAGCTTGATCGCGCGGATGGCGTCGTCATTGCCGGGTACGCGGTAGGAGATCAGATCAGGGTCGCAATTGGTATCGACCACGGCCACTACGGGGATATTGAGACGGTTGGCTTCCGCCACCGCGATCTCTTCTTTCTTGGTGTCGATCACGAACAGCGCGTCGGGCAAACGGCGCATGTTCTTGATTCCTCCCAGCACCGCCATCAGTTTGGTGTGCTCGCGTCCGATATCGCTCATTTCTTTTTTGCTCAGCGCGCTGACCATCGCGGGATCCGACATCTGCTCCTCGAGCTTCTTGAGGCGATCGATCGAAGCGCGGATGGTCTGGAAATTGGTCAGCATCCCGCCGAGCCAGCGATTGTTGACCCAAAACATCCCGCAGCGTTCGGCTTCCTCGCGCACGATGTCCTGGGCCTGCTTCTTGGTCCCGACGAACAGCAGACTGCCGCCCGCGGCCGCCAGGTCGCGCACAAAGTCATAGGAGCCGCGAAACATTTTAACCGTCTGCTGCAGATCGATTATGTGGATGCCGTTGCGGGCGCCGAAAATGTAGGGCTTCATCTTGGGATTCCAGCGGCTGGTCTGATGGCCAAAATGAACCCCAGCTTCGAGAAGCTGCTTCATGCTGATCTCGGTCATGAGTTCTCTGTCTTTCCTTATTGGCTAGCTTTGGTTTTACCAGAGCCCGGGTCGCCGGCAAAGCTGTGCCCGGTTGCTAATTGTTCATCGACTCGAGGAATTCGTCGTTGGTCTTGGTCCCCTGCATCTTGTCGAGCAGGAACTCCATCGCCTCCACCGCGTTGAGCTGCGAGAGCAGCTTGCGCAGAATCCAAACCCGGTTGAGGGTACTGCGCGGCAGCAGCAATTCTTCCTTACGCGTGGTCGAGCGCTGGATGTCGACGGTAGGGAAGATGCGTTTTTCGAGCAGCCGCCGGTCCAGCGCCACCTGCTGATTGCCGGTGCCTTTGAACTCCTCGAAGATCACTTCATCCATCCGGCTGCCGGTATCGACCAGCGCAGTGGCGATGATCGTCAGACTGCCGCCATCTTCGGTGTTGCGGGCCGCGCCAAAGAACTTCTTGGGCTTGTGCAAGGCGTTGGAATCCACACCGCCGGAGAGAATCTTTCCCGAGGGCGGTACCACCGTGTTGTAGGCTCGCGCCAGGCGGGTGATCGAGTCGAGCAGGATAACCACGTCGCGGCCGTGCTCGACCAGGCGCTTGGCCTTTTCAATCACCATCTCGGCGACTTGAACGTGACGGGTCGCCGGTTCGTCAAAGGTCGAACTGACCACCTCGCCCTTGACCGAGCGCAACATGTCGGTGACTTCTTCGGGCCGCTCGTCAACCAGCAGCACGATCAACACGATTTCGGGATGATTGTGCGCGATCGCTCGGGCCAGCGCCTGGAGCATCATGGTCTTGCCGGTAAAGGGGGCGGCCACGATCAGCCCGCGCTGGCCTTTGCCAATCGGCGCCACCAGGTCGATAACCCGCGTGGTATATTCTTCGTGATCGAATTCGAGCTTGATGCGCTCCTGCGGATAAAGCGGCGTCAGGTTGTCGAACAGGATCTTGTCGCGCGCCTTGTCGGGTTCCTCGTAGTTGATCGACTCAACTTTGAGCAGGGCGAAGTAACGCTCGCCTTCTTTGGGCGGACGGATCAGCCCGGAGACCACGTCGCCGGTGCGCAGATTGAATTTGCGAATCTGGCTGGGCGATATATAGATGTCGTCGGGACCGGGCAGATAGTTGTAATCGGGCGCGCGCAGGAAGCCGAACCCATCGGGCAAAATCTCCAACACCCCCTCGCCCAGGATCGAACCGTTCTTGGCCGACTGCGCCTGCAGGATCGAGAAGATCATCTCCTGCTTGCGCATGTTGGGCGCCCCGTCGATGTTGTAATCGCGGGCGATCTGGGCCAGTTCGGTGATCTTGGCGCTCTTGAGCGCCTTGAGATTGAGCACCCCGGTTTCGTTTACTACCCCGGTGCTGGAAGCGAACCCGCTCAGGATCGGGCCGGCACTGGTAGCCGCAGGACTTGGGAATGCTCCGCCCCCGTTGGAAGTAAGGCCAGCCCCGCCATCGCCATTGGTTTCCTCGGTTCCGTTCCTGGGCGATTCGCCCGGGCCATGAAGAACCGACGATTCATCCATCTGCGGGACGTCGCCCTTGTGCACCCCTCGCGGTTTGCCCAAGTTCCTTCCCCGATACTTTCTACCTGATGGTTGCTGCAACTAATCCTCCACCAAACGGCTGGGAAAATATTATCCGTTGTCGGATGTTGTGGTCTCGCCGCACAAAGTTTGTACCCGCTCCCCGTCAGACGAAGTTTGATAAACAGAATACGCGCCTCGCGCGTGGGTAACGGCGGGTTCCATGGGGGGCGTGCGAGCTGCGAATCCCGATCCCCGAAGGAGTCTTGGTGAGAGACCTACAGCTAGGCTAACCAACCTGGAACAATCTGTCAACCGGTATTAGGCCTGCTATCCCTACACTTTGCATGGCGATTGGCCAAGCCGCCTCTCATCTTTCTGTGCGCTGTCCCTCACGGCCGCGCGCTCTCCGGCACCCAGCACCGCGGCCCCAATATCGCCGGTGTCGATACCGCATGCGGCAAGCACTTGCCTCAAGTCCGGAGCGATCGGCGCGGACCAACCTAACCGGGCGCCCGTCCGTGGATGGGTAATCGCCAGATAAAACGCGTGCAGCGCCTGACGCCTCAGCGGGAGTTGATCGCGCTCCTGTTTGCCATACAAGGGATCGCCCAGGCAAGGATGGCCCACCGAGGACAGATGCACCCGAATCTGATGCGTCCGCCCGGTCCGCGGCCGCACTGCGACCAGGCTTACCGCAATGCTCGCGCCGGTGGCCAACGCCAAGGCGCCGCGGCGGACGACGCTGACCTCGCTGAGCGCGTCGCGCCCGCTTCTGGATCTGACCGACATGCGCTTGCGCTCGGTCTGATGGCGCCCGATGGGCTGGTCGATAGTCAGCCGGTCGCGGCTCAGATGGCCCGCCACCAGGGCGAGGTAGATCTTCTCCACGGTCCGTTGCTTGAACTGGCCCGACAGCGCCGCGCGGGCAAAGCCGTTGCGCGCCACCACCATCACGCCCGAGGTATCCTTGTCCAGCCGATGGACAATGCCCGCCCGCCAACTGCCGTCCAACTCCACCACCGCGGAAAGGTCGGGAAAGCGCGCGACCAGCGCGTCGACCAGGGTGGAATGCGGATGCCCCGCCGAGGGATGCACCGCCATGCCCGGCGGCTTGTTGACGAAGATCACGTCCGCATCTTCGTACAATACCTCTATATCGGGTGCGGGCGCCGTCGCGGGTGCCGGCGCCACGGGCGGCGGGACCTTGAACTCAATCCGGTCGCCGGCATGAATCGGATCGGCGGCGCGCGCCGTCCGCTGATTCATCACCACCAGCCCGGCCTTAATCGCCTTGGAGATTTGGGAACGCGAATATTCAGGCGCCAGTTCGCGCGCCAGATACGCATCCAACCGCATCCGGCCCGGCGGATGTGCGATCAGCGTTTTTTCTGTTCCCTCGCCCACGTTTAGTTGCGGGAGAGCGAAAGGGTGAAGGGTCTGATGCACTTCAAGGATTACGCGCCTGCCTGCGCCGATCTCCTAGTCCGCCGGATACGGCACCGGATGAGCGGCTTCGTAGGCAGCGATTTTGGCCTCCTGAATCAAGGTCAAACCGATGTCATCGAGGCCTTCGAGCAGGCATTTTTTGGCGAACGGTTCGATCTGGAAATGGGCCGACCAGCCGTAAGCGTCACTGACGGTCTGTTTGTCCAGATCGACCGTCAGGCTGTAGCCCGGATGCTCCCCTTCGACGGTGAAAATATGCTCGACGTCGGCGGCCGGCAGAATCACCGGCAACAGCCCGTTTTTCATCGAGTTGTTGCGGAAGATGTCGGCGAAGGACGGCGCGATCACGGCCCGGAACCCGAAGTCATCCAACGCCCAGACCGCATGCTCCCGCGAACTCCCCGAGCCGAAGTTGGCGCGCGCCACGAGAATCGACGCGCCTTTGTAGCGGGGATCGTTGAGCACGAAGTCGGGGTTGTCGGAGCCGTCGGGCCGCAGACGCCAGTCAAAGAACAGCCCTTTGGCCAGACCGCTGCGCACGATCGCCTTGAGAAACTGCTTGGGAATGATCTGATCGGTGTCGACGTTGGCCTTGTCCAGCGGCGCCATCAGGCCGGTAAAGGTTTTGAATACGCGCATATTACCCATTCCCCTCAGGCCCAATTGCGGACGTCGACAAAGTGGCCGGCGATCGCGGCCGCCGCCGCCATCTGAGGGCTGACCAGATGCGTACGGCCGCCTTTGCCCTGGCGCCCTTCGAAGTTGCGGTTGGAAGTGCTGGCGCAGCGCTCGCCGGGCTGCAGGATGTCCGGATTCATGCCCAAACACATGCTGCATCCGGACTCGCGCCATTCAAAGCCGGCTTCGCGTAAAGATCCGATCCAAACCCAGTGATTCGGCTTGCGCCTTGATCTGCTGCGAGCCCGGCACCACCATCGCGTGCACGTGACTGGAAACCTTGCGGCCCTTGACGATCTGCGCCGCCGCCTGCAGGTCGAGGATGCGTGAATTGGTGCACGATCCGATAAACACCCGATCGACCTTGATGTCGGTGATCGGAACGCCGGGCTTAAGCCCCATGTACTCCAGGGCGCGCTCCGCCGCCTTGCTCTGGGACGGATCGCTGAGGCTGGCGGGATTGGGCACCTTGCCCGTCACCTCGATGACCATGCCGGGATTGGTGCCCCAGGTGACCTGCGGCGCGATCGCCGCGGCGTCGAAGACCACGCTCGCATCGAAGGCCGCGCCGGCGTCGGAGCTCAGGGTCAGCCAGCGTTGCGCGGCGCGCTCGAATTCGGCGCCTTGCGGGACGTAGCGGCGTCCGCGCAAATACTCGACCGTGGTGCGATCGGACGCGATCATTCCGGCCCGCGCGCCGGCTTCGATCGACATGTTGCACACCGTCATCCGCTCTTCGATCGAAAGCGCGGAAATCGCCGCGCCGCGGTACTCGACCACGTAGCCGGTGGCGCCGTCGGTGCCGATCCTCCCGATCACCGCCAGGATGATGTCTTTGGCGGTGACGCCCAGCCCCAGCTTGCCGTCGACCCGGATTTCCATCGTGCGCGGACGCTCCTGCCACAGGCATTGCGTCGCCAGCACGTGCTCCACCTCACTGGTGCCGATACCAAACGCGAGCGCGCCGAATGCACCGTGCGTGGAGGTATGGCTGTCGCCGCATACGATCGTCATCCCGGGCTGGGTCAGCCCCAGTTCGGGTCCAATCACGTGGACGATGCCCTGTTCCTTGGCCCCGAGATCGAACAACCTGACGCCGAACTCTTTGCAATTTTTGCGCAAGGCCTCGACCTGGAGGGCCGATTCCCGATCCGCGATGGGCAGGCTGCGGTCGGTGGTCGGAACGTTGTGGTCCTGGGTCGCGTAAGTGCGATGGGGCGCGCGCAGCTTGCGTCGGGCCGTGCGCAACCCTTCGAAAGCCTGCGGCGAGGTCACTTCGTGAACCAGGTGGAGGTCGATATAAAGCAGCGCCGGCTGCCCGGCCTCCTGATCGACGACGTGCTCGTTCCAGACTTTTTCAAACAGCGTCTTTGCCGCCATGGGTGATTTACGTCCTCTTAATATCGCGCGCGCTTAAGGGTCCGTCGACAGTCCGGCCCCGACCCTCACGTTGCAGGCTTTGGAAACCTCAATTATCCGGCGATACCTTCCCCGAATCAAAGGGAGTATTCGAGGGAGAGCGGGGCACCGTCCGGGTCCGGCGGTCCTGGTTCACAGGTTTTTCAGCGCGAGCACCTCGCGGGCCGGCGTGCGGTCGCCAGTGCAACTAATCATGCGCGGCGCCTGGAGAAATTTCAGGTGAACCCAAGGCTCTCATAGAGCTCGATGATCCGTTCGGTCGCCTGGTTTGAAAGCACGACTGGGCCGGGATGGCGGGCAAGCCATTGGGCCGTTTGCTCCTGCTGGTCCCAATTGAAACCATCTTTGGAGTATTGCGTGAACTCCACATCATAGGGTGGATCAGCATAAACAAAATCGTCGGGCTTAAGCGGGATGGCTTCGAAATCGGTTTGGATGAAGTCCCAGTTAGCAAACAGTTGCCGATAGGCGGTGAAGTCTCGCGTGTACGGATTCGGGCATACCGGCCGAAGGGGACGTTGAAGACGCCCTTGCGGTTGAAACGGCACAGGCCGTTGTAGCCGGTGCGATTCAAATAATAGAAGAGCGCTGCGGCTTCCGCGCTGTCGCCGTCTCCCTCGCGCAGCAACTGATTGAAGTGTTCCCGATGCTCATAGTACTGCCGCTCGTTGTTGGTCATTACCAAAGATGTGGTAAGGCCGCGTTTGAGCCAGCGATAGAAGTTAACCACGTGCGGATTGATGTCGTTAAGTAGCGCGCGCTGAGGTGCCAGACCCAGCGTGACCGCGAGCCCACCGCAAAATGGCTCGACCAGGCGTCGATGGCGATGAGCTGCCCACAGCGGACGCAGATGCGGCACCTGCCAGCGCTTGCCTCCGGCCCATTTCAGCGGCGGCCGCAGGCGCGCTTTGCCCTGATCTTCGAACATTTCCGTCAGCACGGGAGTTCTTGGTCTGGACGCTGTTCTATCGGCGAGGGTCTTCATAGAGCGTTCGTAATGGGGTTGGAGAGTAACAGAAACCCGCTGTTGCCCAAAAGCCGGCGCGCATCGGCCGCGGCCCGGAGCGCGTGCGGCGATTGGTTGCAGAGGCGGATCGCTTCTGGGGTATTATTGAGGTGAGCGCGAAGGAGAACCGCCATGGATGATCAATTTCAACGTCCCACGTTTGGGTCGGCGGTATTGTACAAAGACCCGGTTGCCGCGCTGGACTGGCTCCAGAAGGCCTTTGGCTTCGAGCGTACGATGGTAATCACCGACGCCACCGGGAAGCTGGTCCACTCGGAGATGAGATTCGGCGACGGATATATCATGGTTGGGGGCGAATTTGCCGACTTTGTCGCCAGCCCTGCCTCGGTCGGCGGCAAGAACACGCAGTCGATCCACGTCCATCTTAAGGACGGACTCGACGCCCACTGCGCGCGGGCGCGGACGGCAGGCGCGGTGATCGTGCGCGAACCCGAAGATCAGTTTTACGGCGACCGGGTCTATTCAGCCAAAGATCCGGAGGGCCATGTCTGGAGCTTCGGCCAGACCATGCGGCAGGTGTCACGCGAGGAGGCCGAGAAGGCCAGCGGCCTGAAGATCGACGGTTGGGTCTGAGCACAGACCGCCGTCGCGGGTTGAGCGGCCACACTGCAATCCACTATTTATGACCATAGACATGAGGTCATGGTCATGAGAACGATGCCGGCTGCGGAATTCAAAGCTAGATGCCTAAAAGTGATGGAGGAGGTGCGAGCCACGCGTGAGACGGTGATTATCACCAAGAAGGGACGCCCGGTCGCGAAGCTGGTTCCGGCCGAAGCACCCTCCGGTGATTTGTTTGGCTGTCTTGCCGGAACTTTGGAAATCACCGGAGACATTGAATCGCCGCTGGAGCCAGTGGAGGGCTGGGATGCGCTGCGATGATCCTGCTGGATACTCATGTGCTCGTGTGGCTAGTGGGACAGCCACAACGCCTTTCGCCTGAAGCGGCTTCTGCGATCCGGCGTGCTCACAGACGCGATGGCCTCGCAATCGCAAGTATAACGCTGTGGGAACTTGCGCTGCTTTTCGCCAGGGGCCTTCTGCGGACCGGCGGCACGATCGAAGAATCTATACGTTTGATAGTTGATTCAAGCGGCGTAGTCGTAAAGCCAATAACGCCGGCGATTGCGGCCTTGGCAACTCAATTTCCCGGCGATTTCCCCGCGGATCCAGTGGATCGGTTGATCGGCGCCACGGCGCGCGCCGAGGGCCTTCCTTTAGTTACTCGCGACAGTGGAATTCAAGATAGCAAACTGCTCAAAACAATCTGGTGAGAAAACCTGCATTACTTCCATATCTCGCCACAGAAGGCGGACGTATCACCCAACTTCGCGACCGGCCTTTACCTTTCAACAAAAACGCGATCATTTGATGCGCGTGCTCGGCGCCGCTTTTTCGGCTTTAGCGAAGCCCCAGGAGATCATGCGCCGGCCGATACTTACTGTCAGCAACGCGCCCACAAGCGCGCCTCCGGCACGGCGAGGTGCCGCCCCATTACTTCCACCGTCAGCCGCATATATCCTTCGAGTTTGGTTTCTCGCGCAAGGATAGCGGCTTAACCAAGCCTTCCAGGGCCTCAGCAGATCCTGACCGGGAAGGAACGCATTCGAAGTGGGTCGTTGAGTCGACATGGCGCAAAGATAACGGCAATCGATTTGGGAGAATTCAAAGGCAATGAAAGTTAAAACTTTGGGCGTCTTGGCCGCTTTGAGTTTGCTGTGCGTCTCCTGCGGCGGTAGCGGAAATGCGGGGGCGGCCGGCTTTTCCCTGGCCAGTATGAAGGGCAGCTTCGCCGGCATCTTCTCGGGTAAGATCAATACCGGCACTCAACTCCTGGCCTTCCTGGGCACTGGAATCTTTGTCGCCGACGGCGCCGGGAACCTGACCGGACATGAGACCTATACCGTCGTCACCACCCCTTGTGACGCCACCATCAAGGGCACGTACACCGTCATGCCTGACGGCAGCGGCACTGCCTCCGTAACCTTTACGACCAGCACGCCCGGATGCACGAGCGGCAGCTATACGCAAAGTCTGGCGATTGCCCAGGCGGGCCAACTGGTGTTGCTGAGCAATACCAACGGCGACCAGATCAACGAGCAGTGGCATTTGCAGAATTAGTCAGGATCGAAGGCCGGGAACGCTAAACTAAACGCGGTCACTCCAACCGCGTGCTGGGCGCTGCTTTTCCGGCGCGCGCGAAGCCGGACGACCTCGTAACCCGCAACCGCGACGAGTTCGCGAGCGTCGAGGGACTCAAGATCGAAAGCTGGGAAAGCTAAGCCCAATTATTTGATGCGCGTGGTGGGTGCGGCTTTTTCGGCGCGGGCGAAGCCGCGTGAAATCGCTTCGTGGCCGAAGCGTTCGGTGACCTTGTCCAGCGCCAGGTTAAGCCGGGCGCGCTTATTGGCTTCGACACGTTGCGCGCCGAACAGGCCTAGCTGCACGCTTTCGGCGCGCTCCAGATTGTGGACCTGAACTCCGGCCAGACGAATCTTCTCCCCGCGTTTGACCTGCGAGAGCAGGCTCAAGGCCACGCGGGTGATCTCCGCGCCGTCGTCAGTGGCGCCCTTGAGCGAGAAGCTGCGCGTAATCTGCGGATAACGTCCTTCGCCCAGCGGCCGGGCCAGCTTGAGCTTCAGCGTAATGGTGCGCGCCCGCACCGAATCGGCGCGCAGGCGGCGCGCCAACGCTTCACCATGCGCGATCAGCGTGCTCCGTAATTTGGCCGCGTCGAGTTCCTGGTCGTGCTCGAAGGTATTTTCCTCGCCATAGGACTTGCGCTGCCAATCCGCGACCACCGATCTCGGATCGCGTCCGTGCGCCAGCTCCGCCAGATGGGTTCCAAGCGATCCGAAGCGGCTGGCGAGCGCGCCGGTATCGGTCCGCGCCAGATCGCCAATCGTCCTGATACCCGCGCCATGGAGGCGTTGTAGCGTAACTCTACCGACACCCCACAAGCGCTCGACCGGCAGCGGTTCCAGAAACGGGCGCACAAACTCAGGACCCAGCATCAGCAGGCCGTCGGGTTTGGACATGTCGCTCAGGATCTTGGCGGCCATCTTGATCGGAGCGATTCCGACCGAGATCACCAGTCCGGTCCGGCGATGGACCTCGCGCTTCAAGGCCCATCCGGCGTCCATCGGCGATCCGAACAGCCGTTGCGTGCCGGTGAGATCCAGGAAGGCTTCGTCCAGGGACAGCGGCTCGACAATCGGGGTGAAGCTTTCGAACACCGCGCGAATCTGCCGCGATATCTGCGAATAACGTTCCATGCGTCCCGGCACGAAGATCGCGTGCGGGCACAGTTTATGGGCCTGCGCCGTCGGCATCGCCGCGCGCACGCCAAACGCCCGCGCTTCGTAGGACGCCGAAGTCACCACGCCCCTGCGGCTGCTGCCGCCGACGATTAAGGCCTTGCCCCTGAGCTCGGGGCGATCGAGCTGCTCGACCGAGGCATAAAAAGCGTCCATGTCGGCGTGGGCGATAACCGCCGGCCACACTGTGCCGCCGGAGGTCCCGGTGCCGGTCAGTGAGGCAGTGGAATTCACGCTGGTAACGATCAGGCCGCGCTCTGGCGCGCGGTCGTTTCGAGATAGGACCAGGCCGCTTCAGCCGCCTGTTCGCCGTTGTGGACGCAGTCGGGGATGCCGACTCCGTGATAAGCGGCACCGGCCAAATAAAGACCGGCTATTGCCGCGGCACGCTCCTGGATTTCAGATACGAGATCCATGTGGCCCAACGCATACTGCGGCATCGAATCGATCCAGCGCGCAACCCGGGTCAGGATCGGAGTTGCACTGACCCCGAGCAGGGCGGCGATTTCCGCGCGCGCCGCCGATACCATCGCGTCGTCGTCCAGCGCCATCATTTCGTTTTGCAGGGCGCCGCCCAAAAACACCCGCATCAGGACGCATCCTTGCGGCGCGCGGCCGGCGAATTTCAGGCTCGAGAACGAACCGGCGATAATGCGGCGGCCTTCGATAACGGGCACGACGAAACCGAAGCTGTGGGGGATTTGCGGGAAATCCGACTCCCGGTAGGCAAGGTTGACGGTCGCCGCCGAGGTATAGCCGATCCGCCCAAGACGGCGCGCGAGTTCGCCGTCCAACGGCTGGATCAGCGCGGCGGCGTCGCCCGCGCGCGCCGTGCAGATCACCGCGTCCGCGTCCACGGCGGTCCCATCGCTCAGCCCAATCCGCCATTTGGTCCCCGCCGTCGTGAGCGACTTTGCGCCCGTATTAATCAGGATTGTGTCAGGCAATTGGCGCGCTATCGCGTCGACGATAGGTCTGCATCCCTCGGGCGAAGCTCAAAAACAGGCTCCAGCGCGCGCCGCTGACCTTGCGGGCGGCGGTTTTCTTTTGCACCGCCTTGAGCCCCCGAATCACGCTGCCGTAATGGCTCTCCATCTCGGCGAAACGCGGTAAGGTAGCCTCGATACTGAGCACGGAGGGGTCACCGGTATAGATGCCCGCGGCCAACGGTTGCGCGAGGCGCTCAAGCACCTCGCGGCCCATCCGCCGGCTCACGAACGAAGCGATACTCTCATCATCGTTAGCCGCGCGGCGCGGTATCACCGGTTCAAGGACCAGGCGCAGCTTGCCGCGCCAACTCAGGATAGGGCTTTTGAGCACCGGCATCAGGTCGATCGGCGCCAGCAGGTTGAAGCCCAGCGGAATCTCCAGTCAGCCGGCCGCGGCATACCACCATCGTGCGCCGCATCTCTCCGGTTGGGATCAGTTGATCTTCCAGAGCCAGGCGCCGCGCCAGCGCCAGCGCCCACGGCTTTTCTGAGAGAAAGGAATCGGCGCCGCATTCGATCACAAACCCGTCCTGGTGCACGGTTTGAATGGGGCCGCCGAGCCGATTGGAGCGCTCCAGCAGGGTCACCGCAGGCGGATTATCGTGCTCGCCCGCCAACTCCTTGAGCCGGTGGGCGGCAGCGAGTCCCGCGATTCCTCCTCCGATAACGACGACGTGTCTCATCGCGTTGTGTCCAATTGACGTTCAACCCGCCTTGCGCGCAAGGCCGCGCCGCAGCAGGCCGGCTACCATTTGTATGAACAGCGGATGGTCCCCGACCGTGGGCGCGCGCCGCATCGTAACGCCGGCGCCGCGGGCGATTGCCGCCGCCTCGACGTCCAGGTCGTAGAGCACCTCGACATGATCGCAGATAAAGCCGATCGGCATCACCACCACTGTTTGCCCGCCGAGTTCCGCCAGGACCCGGCCGATATCAGGTTCGAGCCAGGGGTCGCGCGGATTGCCGCTGCGGCTCTGATACGCCAGCCGCCATCGCACAATCCCGAGCCCTTCCGCAACCAGCCGGCACGAATGCGTCAACTGCGCGGAGTATCCGCTTTGCGCGTCCATCGCGACGGGGATGCTATGGGCGGTAAAAATTATTTGAGCGCGGGCACGATCGGCGCGATCCAGGCCTTCCAAAGTTTCACCAATGCGCGACGCCACCGCGCGAATGAACAGCGGATGGTCGTGCCAGGGATCGGGATAGGCGACCGCCGGCGCGTCGTTGCCCAATTCGGCCAGCGCTTGCGCGACCGTCTCCTGGTAGCGCTCCCAGCTTGCCTCGCTGCGATGGGGCGCCATCGGGAAGCAGAAGATTCGCCGGGCCCCGCCGGCGACCGCCTCGCGCATCACGTCCTTTACGTAAGGCGCCCAATTGCGCATCCCCGCGTAAACCGCCAGCGCCGGTCCTTCGCGCTTGAGCAAGGCGCCCAGCGCGTCGGCCTGCCTGCGCGTCAGCTCGTTGTATGGAGAGCGCCCCCCGATCGCCTCATAATGGTGAGCCACCTCTTCAAGTCGCGACGCCGGGATGGGCCGCCCCCTGACCACGTTTTCCAGGAACGGACGAATCTCCTCGGGGCGGGTGGGCCCGCCGAATCCGACCATCAGCACGGCGTCGTATGGCGGGTTCATCGCTGGCTCATCTCATGGACCATATCGACCAGGGCAATGACGTGATCGACGGGAGTTTCGGGCAGGATTCCGTGGCCGAGGTTGAAGATATGTCCGGGGCGGCCGGCCGCCTGATCGAGAATCGCCTTGGCGCGCAGGCGAATCTCGTCCACTCCGGCGAACAGCGCAATCGGATCCAGATTGCCCTGCACGGCGACGCCGTGACCGAGCCGCGCCCAGGCCTCGGCCAGATTGACCCGCCAATCCAGTCCAATCACGTCGCCGCCCGCCGCGCGCATCAGCTCCAGCAGATTTCCGGTGATCGTGCCGAAATGGATCACCGGGACCGCCGCCGGCAGCCGGCCGATTATCTCCGCAGTGTAGGGAAGCACAAACTTCTGGTAGTCGTCCGGCCCCAGGCTGCCGACCCAGCTATCGAAGAGCTGGATGATGTCGGCGCCAGCTTCGATCTGCATCGCCAGGTAATCCGACGTCACCCGCGCCAGCAGCTTCATCAGGCCAGCCCATACCTCGGGATGGTTGTACATCAGCCGCTTGGTGGTGAGATATTGGCGCGAGCCACCGCCTTCGATCAGGTAAGAGGCAAGGGTGAACGGCGCTCCGGCGAAACCAATCAGCGGCACCTTGCCATCCAGTCCCTTGCGCGCCAGCTTGATCGCGTCGGCAACGAAGCCCAGCGCACCGGCGGCATCGATCGGACCGATGCGCTCGAGGTCGCCGATAGCTGCGCACCGGCCGATCGATAATCGGGCCGTCGCCTTTTTCATAGTGCAGTCCCACGCCCATCGGGAGCAGGGGCAGCAGGATATCGGCGAAGATGATCGCGGCATCGACCTTGAGTCTTTGCACCGCGTTGACGGTGACTTCCGCCGCCACGTCGGGGCGTTGGCACATTTCCAGAAACGAAAAGCGCTCGCGCACCTGACGGTATTCCGGCATATAGCGGCCCGCCTGGCGCATCAGCCAAATCGGCGTGTAGGGAGTTCCCTTCATCCGGCAGGCGCGCATCATCGGATGGTCATCGAATGCGCCCGCTGGTGCGACTCCGGTCGCGGCGGGACGCGCACGTGCCGATTCGATCACAATCGCGGGTCCGCCGCGTTTGCGGGCCAGCAACTCGACGCTGCGCGCCGCGGTTTCCTTGATCAGATGGCCCAGCTTGGGATGCGATGGCTCAAGGTCGACCGGCAGGCCATGCTCGCGCAACGCGGCGGAGCAGACCGGACCAATCGACCCCACGACCATGGCGCCAAGCGCCTGGCGCATGGCGGGCGCGCATCCTTGCGCCTCGGCAACCTGGAGCACGTGACTGACCTGAGTGGCGCTGGTAAACAGGGCCACTTCGGCGTCCCCGGACGCAATTGCGGCAAGCGCACGGTGCAAGGGCTCCCGATCCTCGGGCAACGCCCATCGATAGATCGGCACCAGTACGACCTCGGCGCCGCGCGCCTCCAGCCCGGCGATCAAATCGCGATTGGAGACTCCATATTCCTGCACCGCGATGCGTTTGCCGGCGAGTTCGGAATGCCGGGCCAATTCCGCCAGCACTTCGCGCCAGGTGTTGGGTTCCGGAATCTCCAAGGTGGGTTCAACGCCCACCGCGCGCAGCACGCGAGCGGGCTTTGGACCGCGCACCACGGTCGTGACCTCTCGCAAAGCCGCCACCACGGAAGTTTGCGGGTATTGACCGGACAGCACCTCAAACAGCGCCTTGGCGCCGACGCCGGTCATAAAGATGACGGCGTCCAGCGCGCCGGCCAGCAGCCGCCGCGCAAACTCGAAGGCCGCGGAGTTTTCCGCCAGCGGCACCTCGCGCATCGAGGGCGCCATTATCGCGACCCCGCCGTGGCGCTCGATCAGGCGTCCCGCCTCCTGCGCCATCCGGCTCTCGAACGCAACGACCCTAAGACCGGCAAAGCCGGATTGTGACGATTCCCGTTTCTCGGAAGGAGCTTCCATCGATTGGTATGCGGCCGCCGCTGGGCAAGTCCTCTTGTCATCTTGCCGCGCCGGCCCGCCGAAAGTCCAGTTCGCAAGGATTCGCCCGGCATTGCACGACAGCTACGGTGCACGGTCAGAGACCTGGCCGGCATCCAGCATGCGGCCGAAATCCGCGGCGCCGTTGTCGCCGTGATTTTGCATCGCCTCGAAATCGGTCCTGGAATCGTTTGACGAACTCACCGCGTGGGACTGCGACATCTTCACTTTCATCATGGCGTCGAACAACGACTCTGGCGCAATGCTGGCCCGGCGCAAATATCCGGCCGCCGCGTAATTCGCCTGTCTCTCATTGTTTCTCACGTCAACGAACGGCTTGACCGGCGCCGCCGGGCCGGGAGGCGCCTCCCGGGGCTCCAGGGTTTTCTCCATCGCGCCTGTGAAATCGCCGCGGCAAATGTCCTGCGGATGCGCGATCATGGCGATAGGGGCGACAATAAATGCGGTGCCCAGGGCCAGCACCGGACCATTGAGAAGAGCTGCCGGCCCCATAGCGACAGCAACTTGGGGCATAGTGGCGAGGCCGACAAGGCCGGCCGCAAGCGATTCCACGGTTTCGAATTTAGCCATCTTCACCGCGCAATCGATTTCCGATTGATGCCCGGAAGCATCACTTTCCTGAGCATGCGATGCCGCCGGCTCGGGAGGCGCCGGAGGTTCAATGCGATAATGGCCATAGCGCACGTGGCCCATCAGGTGTGCAATGACCGCCGCCAACTCGTTGTCGCTGGCGCTCCGGACTAATCCGTCGCTGACAAATAGTGTTCCGTTTGGAACGGCGAATGCCTGCGGGGCATCGCGGCGAAACACCACCAGTTGCCATTGGACGCCGGGAATCCTTGCGCCAGGCGCCAGCTTCCTGAGGACCCGTTGAGCGCGGGCGTTGTCCTCGCCGTTTGACGTCTCCGTGAGCTGGCGTCGCACACTCCCGGCGTCGCCGGCAAAGGCTTGGCGATTGAGCGCGGCAGGCGGGTCATCGGGTGTCTGGGGAGCCGCGAATGATGTGTCTCCGTCAGGCTTGAAGATAACCGGCCATGGGCTGCGCGGCTCCTGATTCAGCGCGATCCTGCGTATCGACTGCGGGACCTCCTTCAACTCGACTACGCTGCCACCAGGGAAGAGGTAACTGCGCGGCGGAGCCAGGTAATAGAGGGCAAAATAGGATTGTCCGTCCAATTCCAGCGCGGCCGGGACGCCCGCCTGGTTCACGGTTGCGGCAACCGTCTTATCTACCGTGACCTCCGCGCGCAGGATCTTTCCCGCCTTCGAAGGCTGTCTGGATTGCTTAATCGCATCGGCGCTGACGCCGGCGACGTCTTCCGGCTTGACCGCCAGGATTTCCGGTCCCGCGACCAACGTCGGCTGCGCCTCGTTGAACAAATAGATGCAAGCATGGTGATACGCTGAATCCGACAAACTTCTGCAGGCGGTGTCGGCATCCGCTCCCGACACCGGAGTAAATCGAAGGGAACTGCAGGCGCAAAAGCTGAGCAGGCCCAGTATCGGCACGACCACGACCCAGCCGCTATGCATTCGCATTCGCCACCATACTATCGCTAACTTACTTTTGACAGTTCATGGCCTGTAGGTTCTCGCGCATGGCCTCGTCGACTGATTTGTCCCGGAGCTCGTTAACGATGACTCCGCTGCCGCGGTGACCTTACACATAAGACGTGAAAAACGCGGGGACAGATGTGCCCGGACAAGGCACAAATCGTCGGGAGCTGCCTGAGGTCAGGAACCCGCGCTATCGAGGCATCAGGAAAGAAAGATTAGCCAGTTGGAACGACGTGCGTTCTCAGCACATTGGATAGAGCCGGGCTGCTACATCTCCTCTCCCTACGGAATAGAATCGATAGAAGAGGGAGCAGGGTTAATGCGGGTTGGCGAGCTGCTGGATGGCGCTGTGGCGCGCGCGGGCCAACTGCACGGACCGCACTGAATTCGCGTACGTCGGTTCGTAAAAGCTGATGTGAGACAAACGCTCCTCGGCCGCCAGGACATCCTTGTAGAGCAGGTCGTCCGCGCCCAGGTCCTCGGCATTCTCGGCGGTGGCGGCCAGGATCGTCATCACACCGTCCTTGACTTCGACCAGGCCGCCGGAAACGACGAACAAACGGTACTGTCCGCTGAGCAGCTTGACCGTCACGACGCACGGCACCAGCGCGGTGATGTAATTGATATGCTGCGGAAGCACCCCGAATTCACCGATCGGATTGACCGCGGTCACTTCCGCCACCGCGTCGTCAAAGAGCACCCCGGTCGGCGTGATTAGCCTGAACGGTAGCACGGCGTCAGCCATCTGATGCCGTCCTCAGCGCGACTCGCCGCGGGCCAGCCGTTCCGCCTTGGCCCGGGCGTCGTCAATCGTGCCTACCAGGTAGAACGCCTGCTCGGGTAGGTCATCGCACTTGCCGTCGAGGATCTCCTTGAACCCGCGCACCGTCTCCTTGCGCGGCACATAGGCCCCCGGCGTGTTGGTGAAGATCTCCGCCACATGCATCGCCTGCGACAGGAAGCGCTCGACGCGGCGGGCCCGCGCCACCACCAGCTTGTCCTCGGCCGATAACTCGTCCATCCCGAGAATCGCGATGATGTCTTGCAGATCCTTGTAACGCTGCAGGATCGCCTGGACGCGCCGGGCTACGTCGTAGTGCTCATCGCCGACAATCTGAGGATCGAGGATGCGCGACGTGGAGCCCAAAGGATCCACCGCCGGGAAAATCCCCTTCTCGAACAGCTTGCGCTCCAGGACTGTGGTTGCGTCCAGATGGCTGAAGGTGGTGGCCGGCGCCGGGTCGGTGAGGTCGTCCGCAGGGACGTAGATAGCTTGAACCGAGGTGATCGCGCCCTTCTTGGTGGTGGTAATCCGCTCTTCCAAAGCGCCGAGGTCGGTACCGAGGGTCGGCTGATAACCGACCGCGCTCGGCATGCGGCCCAACAGCGCCGAAACCTCCGAGTTGGCCTGCACGAAGCGGAAGATGTTGTCGATGAAGAGCAGCACGTCCTTGCCCTCTTCATCGCGGAAGTATTCGGCCACGGTGACGCCGGAGAGGCCGACCCGCGCGCGCGCTCCCGGCGGTTCGTTCATCTGCCCGTAAACCAGCGCGGTCTTGGTCAAAACCCCGGATTCCTTGAGTTCCAGGTAGAGGTCATTGCCCTCGCGGGAGCGCTCGCCCACACCCGCGAACACCGACACGCCGCCGTGCTGCTTGGCGACGTTGTTGATCAACTCCATAATGGTGACGGTTTTGCCCACTCCGGCGCCGCCGAACAGTCCGATCTTGCCGCCCCGCGAGTAGGGACAGATCAGATCGATAACTTTGATGCCGGTCTCGAAAATTTCGACCTCGACCGCCTGCTCGTCGAAGGCGGGGGCGACACGATGGATAGGCATCTTGCCGCCTGGGATCGGACCGGCTTCATCCACCGGATCGCCGGTGACGTTCATCAGCCGTCCGAGCGTGCCGGGACCGACCGGAATCGCAATCGGCGCCCCGGTGTCGATCGCCTCCATCCCCCGCACCAGGCCTTCGGTCGAATCCATCGCGATACAACGCACGGTGTTTTCGCCCAGATGCTGCGCCACTTCGAGCACCAGGTTGCCGGGCTTGTCGCCCAAGGCCGGGTTGGTGACCCGCAAGGCGTTCAGAATCGACGGCAGCGCGCCGTTGCTGAACTGGATATCGACCACGTTTCCGAGGACTTGAACTATCTGTCCGTTTGTTCCGTTGCTCATAGGAATTTCGTTAGTCCGAGAATTTTTGTTTTCGCCTAGCCGGCCAATGCTTCGGCGCCACCGACGATGTCCATCAGTTCGCGCGTGATATTTGCCTGGCGCGCCCGGTTCATCTCCAGCGTGAGCCGGCCGATCATGTCCGCCGCGTTGGAACTGGCGGCGTCCATGGCGGTCATGCGGGCGGCATGCTCGCTGGCTTCAGCCTCCAACAGGGCGTGAAAGACCGCCGACTCGACGTAACTTTGAATAATCAGCGGGAGCAGTTCGGCCCGGCTGGGTTCGATCAGATATTCGGTCGTCCCCGCAACGCCCTCCACCTCTTTGTCTGAGGTCTCCACCGGCAGGACCCGCTCGTAAGTCGGGCGCTGCGTCAGCGCGGAATGAAACTGGCTGTAAATCACCGCGGTTTGCTCAAACTGCCCGGCGCGAAATTCGGTCAGCATCATCTCCGCCAGAGAGCTGGCCAACTCCATCGTCGCCAGCCGCGGGGTGTTGTTGATCTGCTGGCCACCAAGCTTGGCGCCGGTGCGTTTGAAGTGATCCAGGGCTTTACGGCCGACCGCGAAAAATACGGGCTCGATCCCTTCCTTGCGCATCTCGTCGGCTTGCTCTTCGGCCTTGCGGACCAGGTTGGCGTTATACCCGCCGCACAGTCCCCGATCCGAGGTGATGACCGTGATCAGACCTGCATGTTTGGCATCGGGCGGCGGCGCCATTTGCTGACCCGCCAGCAGCGAGCCGGCCAATCGCGACAGGCTCTCGGCGTAGGGCCGATCCTTGAGCAGGGCTTCCTGGGCGCGGCGCAGCTTGGCCGCCGAAACCAGCTTCATCGCCCGCGTAACTTGCTGGGTCGATTGGACCGAAGCGATCCGCCGGCGAATCGCCTTAAGGGTTGCCATTGCTCAGCTTCGTCTCCGGCTTAGGCTGCCGCCGTTGCCAAGGTCCCGGCATGCTCGGCGTTGAAGGTCTCGAGAAACTGGTCCAGCGCCTTGATAATTCGTGCCCGCAGTTCATCGGACAGCTCACGCTTGACCCTGATCTCTTCGAGGAGGTCGGAATGCTTCGAGTCAAAGGATGAATACAGCTCGCGTTCGAACATCTTGACCTGATCGACTTGCAACTTGTCCAGATAGCCCTGGTTGCTGGCCAAAACGATCAAGACCTCCTGCTCCATCGAAAGCGGGGAATACTGAAGCTGCTTGAGCATTTCGGTCAAGCGCTCGCCGCGATGCAGCAGGCGCTGACTGGCGGCATCGAGATCCGACCCGAACTGCGCAAACGCCGCCATCTCACGATATTGCGCCAGGTCGAGCTTGAGCGTGCCGCCAACCTGCTTCATCGCCTTGGGCGCGGCCGAAAATCCGACGCGTGAGACCGACAGGCCAACGTTGACGGCCGGACGGATACCGGAGTTGAAGAGGTCGGTATCGAGCACGATCTGGCCGTCGGTAATCGAAATGACGTTGGTGGGGATATAGGCTGAAACATCGCCCGCCTGAGTTTCGATGATCGGCAGCGCGGTCAGCGAGCCGCCCCCGTACTCGGCGCTCATCTTGGCGGCCCGTTCCAATAGCCGTGAATGCAGGTAGAAAACGTCGCCGGGATACGCTTCGCGGCCCGGCGGACGGCGCAACAGCAGCGCCATCTGGCGATAGGCCTGGGCGTGCTTGGAAAGGTCGTCGTAAATCACCAGCGCGTGCTTGCCGGTGTCGCGATAGTATTCGCCGATCGCGCATCCGCTGTAAGGCGCGATGAATTGCAGCGGGGCGGCTTCCGAGGCGGTCGCGGCGACCACGGTGGTGTATTCCATCGAGCCATAGCGGTTGAGCCGCTCCACCACCTGGGCCACAGTGGAGCGCTTCTGGCCGATTGCCACATAGATGCAGTGCATGTTCTGGCCGCGCTGGTTGATAATCGTGTCCAGCGCGATCGCGGTCTTGCCCACCTGGCGGTCGCCGATGATCAGCTCGCGCTGGCCGCGACCAATCTGGATCATCGAGTCGATACTCTTGATGCCGGTCTGGACCGGTTCCTTGACCGGCTGGCGGACGATGATTCCAGGCGCCTTGAGCTCGATGCGCCGGGTGCTGGTGGAGCGGATTGGCCCCTTGTCGTCGATCGGCTGGCCCAGCGCGTTCACCACGCGGCCCAGCAACTCTTCGCCCACGGGAACCTCGGCGATGCGCCCGGTGCGCCGGACTTCGTCGCCTTCGCGCACCGATTCCGGCTCGCCGAACAGCACCGCGCCGACGTTATCCTCTTCGAGGTTAAGGACCAGCCCATAGGTCTGTTTGGGGAATTCGAGCAATTCGCCCGACGCCGCGTTCTGCAGACCATAGATCCGCGCGATGCCGTCACCGCATGACAGCACGCGGCCGGTTTCGCGCACGTCAACCCGGGTCTCGAAGCCCTTGATTTCCTGCTTGAGAATTTCGCTGATTTCCGCTGGTCTGATTTCCGCCATAATCAATCGTCCTAAACCGGGACTACCGGCTCAATTGGCGCTCCATAACATTAAGCCGGGTCGCCAGGCTAGCATCGTACGTCCGGCCTTCAAGTTCGGCCACCACCCCGCCAATCAGCCCGGGATCAACCTTGACCGCCGCAATTATTTTTTTGCCCGAAAGCCGCTCCAGACCCTCAACCACCATCCTCAGGTCCGCATCGCCGGGCGGCGCGGGGAATGTAAGCGTCGCCCGCGCCCGTCCCAATTGCCGGTCAAGGAGGTCCTGGTAGGCTTGCGAAATCGCCGTCATCGACGTGATCCGGCCATGCCGCGCGACCACCAGCGCAAAGGATCGCAGCGGAAAGCTCAAGTCCAGACGCGAGGCCACCAGCGTCACCGCCTCCAGACGCGCCTGGTCGGGAAGCTCGGGAGAACTGAGACGGGCGATCAACTCGGGACTTGAAATCACCTGCGCCAACCGCTCCAATTCCGCGCCCCAGGCTTCGAGCTGGCCTTGTTCAGCCGCCAGCTCGAGCAGCGCCTGCGCGTAACGCTTGGCGACTTTGGAACTGATCACGGCCGGGCCTCCTCGCGCACGGTGTCGAGAAATTCGCCCACCAGCCGGCTTTGGTCGGCCGTGGTAAAGGCTCGTGTGATGAGTTGCCGGGCCATCCGCGTCGCGGCGGCGGCGAGATGGGCCTGAACGGTGCGGCGGCCGTTGTCGGCGATGGAACGGGCGGTCATCTCGGCGTCGCGCCGGATCCGCGTCGCTCCCATCTGCCCCAGTTCCAGGATCCGGCCGACTTCGCGCGCGGTCTCTGCGCGCATCTCTTTGAGTAACAGATCCTTCTCCGCGGCCAGTCCTCTCAACTCCGCTTCGGCCCGTTCAGCGGTCTGGCTGGCGCTGCGAAACCCGGACTCGGAAAGATTGATGCTTTCCCGAATCTCGGTGGCGCGGTCATGAAAAAACTTGACCGCCAGCGGTCCGGCAAAGTGCATCAATATATAAACGAAGATCGCGAAGTTGATGATGTAAAAGATCAACGCGACCCAGGAACCACTCTCGGCGGCGCCGCCTTCGGCACAAAACGCCAGCGTCGGGCTCAAGAGCCCGACGCCTAGTACAATTGAAAGTATGCTTTTGCGCTTCATCAAATCAGTTGGGCGAATGAACGCGCGGTCCCCCATTTTTGAGCGGACGTCCCAGCACCCGCTCGGCGAGTTCCGCGGCGAGATTATCGCCTAGTGTGGCGAGCTGTTGCTCTGCCGCCCGCAACTCGCGTTCGATTTCACTGCGTACCTGCTCGATTGAGTCTTTGGCTGCCAATCGTGCCTCCTCCACCAGGCGTGAGACCTCTTCCTCGGCACGCCGGCGTTCTCCCTCCCGCTCAGCCAATGCTTCCCGGCGAATTTCGATCAATTCACGTTCATGGCGCTCATGTGCGTCCCGGCCCTCACGGATGAGCAGTTCGGTGCGATCCTTGAGGCTCTTGAGTCTGCGCTCGCGGTCCGCCAACAACTTCAGGAACGGGTCGAACAAAAGCCGCTTGAATATAAACCAGAAAACCAGGAACGAGACAATGAGAACACAGAATGTCCCCCAGTCGGGTGGAATCTTAAGCATTTCAATGCGTCTCCGGTTAGGGACGGATAAAAGCGTGCCTTGAGTGGATAAGCGCCGCGGTGCGCGCCACCGTGATCAGGCCGACTTGTTACCGGCCGCAGCCTGCGGCACGATGCGCTCTTCCTTGGCGGCGATCGGAGTTACCTTCCGATCCTCCTTAACCTCGGCGTTCATCGTGCAATGGCCCTCGAACAGCGCGCCGTCATGCACGACCAGCACCGGCGTGGTCAGATTGCCGAAGACTTTCGCGGTCGGACGAATCTCGATGCGCTTGCTGGCCAGGATGTCCCCGCTGATCTTGCCGGCGATCACCACCGCGGCGGCCTTGACCTGAGCGGTTACGATAGCGCCTTCACCGATCACCACGGAGTCATTGGCGCTGATCTCGCCGTCCACCTGGCCGTCGATTCTGACCGGACCCTCGAAGAACAGCTTGCCGCTGATCTTGCTGCCCTTGTCCAGGTAAGCCCGGGCATCGGCACCCAAGGCCCCCTGAGCGGCCGGGGCAGGCGCGCGCGACGGAGCAGGAACCGCTTCGTAGTGGACGGTCTGGGCCTGTTGAGCCGCGGTAGGACTTACCACGGACGTAACGGGTTTGACAGCTTCCCTGGACTTCTGATTGCTTTCGGGCTCTTTGCTAAAAAGCGCCATTTCCTGTTTTGCTCCTTGCTAAGCGTACCGCACTAAAGCGTACCGCCCCACCCGCGACGCCACTCGACGCTGAATCGCTATTATATGATGGCCCTACGGTAGTCAATTTTGGGCGTCCCACGGCAGGTACTGTGAGCATACTGTCGGCTGCGAGCGGTAACGGTCAAGAGATCCGGTAGCGTGAGCGCTCAGATGTATCCAGAATATTAAAAAGAAACCAAACACCCGCGCGACAAGTTCAAAAAGCGCCGACCTCGAAGCGGAGGATTTCCAATCATGGCCGCCAGGATTCCCGACCAATTCAAGGATTTGCTGACCGAAAAAGTGGCCTTTGCCAACCTCGCCACGGTGATGCCCGACGGCTCGCCCCAGGTAACTCCGGTATGGTTCGAGTCCAACGGCGGCATGATCCGCATCAACACCGCCAAGGGACGCAGAAAGGCGCGCAATCTCGATGCCAACCCCAAGTTGGCGATGGCGATCCTTGACCCCACAAATCCCTATCGGTACCTGCAAATTCGCGGGCACGTCATCCGCAGCACCCAGGACGGCGCCGACGCCCATATCGACGCGCTGGCCAAGCGCTACCTCAACCAGGACAAATATCCGTTTCGCACCCCCGGCGAGGTCCGGGTGATTTACGAAATCGCGATCGATTCCTGCCACGGCAACGGCTAGCGTGGTGTCCCGTAAATTACTTTAATAAGTCGATGCTCAGAAGGCTCAAATTTACAGAGAAGGATTTGTTTGTACGTCCCGCGGTTCATAACGTTATTTACGGGACACCACACGAGCAGGGTGCGGAAAAACGGCTTCTGAGATAGGAGTGGTGGCCCGATGGGAGTAGCACCCTGCATAAAAGATGGCTGCTTTCCTCAATCTTCTCCCCCTGACCGGCACTGTCGATAAACTCTTAAAACCTACCTCGCCCGCGGGAAGAGGTCGGCGCGCGATTTGCGCCAGCAAGTCGCGTGACGGATGAGGGTCTGGGTCGAACCTGCCGCGAAACTGGGGTAGTGTGCCGCTTGCGCGGGACGCAAGCCGTTGCGCCCGGATTTTTTTCCTAGCGCCGGCCTCCGTGCCGGCTCTCTTCATGTGCACATGACTCACAGGTAGAGTCCCAACTGAAAGATTCAAAATGGAAATATCGGGCTGATTGCAATGGACGCAAGTAATGATCTTTGTTTCATGACCGCAAGCCGGTTGTTGGGACTGATGAACCGCCGGGAAGTCTCTTCGGTCCAGCTTGTGCGGCTGTTCATCGAGCGTTGCCGGACGCTCAATCCGCGAATCAACGCGGTCGTCACACTAGTTGAGGAACGGGCGCTTTCGGAGGCGGCCGAAAGCGACCGGCGGCGGTCTCGCAATGAGAATATGGGAGCGCTGGAGGGATTGCCTTTCACCGTCAAGGACACTCTGGCAACCCAAGGCGTACGCTCAACCGCCGGTACCCACAAACTGACCAACTATATTCCCGAGCGCGACGCGGCTACCGTGGCGCATCTCCGCGCCGCCGGCGCGATCATGATCGGCAAGACCAATGTGCCTGAGTTGGGCGGCGATATCGATTGTGAGAACCCGGTCTTTGGCCGCAGCTCCAACCCGTGGGATAACTCGCGCACGCCCGGCGGCTCCAGCGGCGGAGAGGGTGCCGCAGTCGCAAGTGGGCTGAATGCCTTTGGACTAGGGTCGGACACCGGTGGTTCGGTCCGGATTCCCGCCCATTTCTGCGGAGTGGCAGGGCTCAAACCCGGCTGGGCGACGGTCTCCCGCACGGGTCATTTGCCGCCGGAGAGTGCCACCTCTCCGCCGCTCCACAATGTAGCGACGGTCGGTCCACTGGCGCGCTGCGTGGACGACCTGACGTTGATCTACAACATTATCAAGGGTCCTTCATGGGATTCGCCCAACACCGTCCCGTCGCGGGATGCGCGCCCCGAGCAGGTCCGCGTGGACGGTTTACGATGCGCCTTTTTTACTGACCTGAATCCTCATCCACCAGCCGATCCCGACATCAAGAAGGCCGCTCACCGCGCCGCGCGCATCTTGGCAGGACGGGGAATCATCGTTGATGAAATAGTGCCGCCGATCGGTGATGTCGCGCTGGAGAATCGGCGATATTACGGCGCCGACGGCAGGCGGCTCAATCTGGAATGGTACGGTGCGGAGATCGAGTACTGCCGGCCTGGGCTGCTGAAATTTATGATTGCGGCACTTGCGGCGGAAACCACGGCCGCGGATTTCTTCAAGGCCTCGATGCGTCGCGACGAGCTTCGATGCAATCTCGCACGGTGGATGGAGCGCTATCCAATCATCCTGACTATCCCATGTTGCATCACGGCTTTCCGGCACGACGCGAGCGACGAAATCGACATGGGTGGCGCGAGATGGCATCGGTTGGCGGCAATTTGGCCGACGACCTGGTCGAGCTATTATGGCTTGCCGGCCGTAGTCGTGCCGGCTGGGCTGGATTCTGGCGGTCTCCCCCTCGGCGTCCAGGTCGTCGGCAAAGCTTTTGAAGAAGAAACGGTATTGGCAGTGGCCCGAGTCCTCGAAGAAGAACTAGGCGGCTATCAGCCACCTCCTCTGTGAGACCGAGCAGTTAAAAGATGCCTGGCGTCGGTGACGTAGCATCGTTGCGGCCTTCACGCGGCGGCATCGAGAAGTACTTTCCCTGGCCCCACCCTCGGTTAGTGGTTGCGGTTCTTGAAATGGACACTTCATGAAGGAGCCCAATGACCGCGATTGCCTGACCTGCAAGCAACTCAGGAGGTTGTATGGGGAACCTCCGTCTCGGTTCAGAATCGGCTCACCCAAATCAGCCCAGGACAACCAGAATTAAAGCCGGGAGTGCCCAAAAACCTGTTCCCGATCTTGATCGACGAGTCTCGCAAGATTGAAGAAACGTGCCTGCCGCGATCTGGTCGCGAACTCCCACCAATTGAATCCCCATAGGCAAGCGGCTTAATTCAACGAATTGTATCCGAAATGCTCAGGCCAGCCCCAGGCTAACCTGCACGCAGCCAATCGTCCCAGATGTCCCACCGGCTGAGCACTTCGGATACAATCCTTCGTTATTATTCATTATTATTGTAAGGGCTTGATGTGTCGCCGTCCGCTCGCTTTGCCAATGGGCTTAAATGACGCCTCCTCGCCGCTGGTTGACCTCGACGTAAAGATCAAAGAATTCATTCGCAATGGTCTCCGCTTCTTGGTCTGTAAGTGGATTTGTCGTGGTTCGAACAAGTCGGCCCCAAATTGACTGGTAAGACTTTTGAAGGTCCTGAGGAAGCTCATCAACCGACAGTCCCTGCATCTCTTTGAAAGCGCCATCTAGTCGGTCCTAAAGGCTTCCTGGTTTGGTAGCCATTGGGCGTTGAGCACGTGTTAACCGCTCAAAAGCATGGTCCAAATTAACGGCCATAACGCTCACTCCGCAGGACACTTCTCGCTCCCTCCATCACGTCGTGATCGCTAACTGTTGTCATGTTTAACTTTCCGTTAGGGACTTCCCGCTGACTTGTTTTTGAGAAACTCTTGCAGAGATTCCTCGACGTCGTCTTGCGTGATGAGGTACGGATCACCGTCCGGGTGGCCGCTGATTCGCCGCGCCTGAACGCGCGCAACGAACTCAAGAAAAGTCCGGACATCACGGCCGTTAGACCAATTTGGCGCGGCCTTAAGAAGATTGAACACCTCAGGCAAGCGAGCCGGGACGTTGTCAGGCACGGTGAAGCGCTGCGCTTGCAGCATCCTAAGGAAAATCGTGACGCATTCGTCCGCAGTGTAATCCGGGAAATTAATAACGTTCGTAAAGCGCGAGCGAAGTCCCGGGTTGGAGTTCAAAAAGTTGCGCATCTCGCGGTCGTACCCTGCAGCCACTACAACCAGCCGCCCGCGATTGTCCTCCATGAACTTCAGAAGCGTTTCTATGGCTTCGCGCCCAAAGTCCTCTCCTCCACTCTGGCGATCTACGAGGCTATAGGCTTCATCAATAAAAAGAGTGCCTCCCAGTGATTTCTCCAGAATCTCGCGTGTTTTTATCGCTGTCTGGCCTATATAACCCGCCACAAGGTCTTCGCGGCTGGCCTCGATGACATGGTCGCTCGGTAGGTACCCAATTTCCTTGAATATTCGGCCCATGATGCGGGCAACCGTTGTCTTACCGGTTCCCGGGTTGCCTGTCATCACGAAGTATGGTTGCAAAAGCTCGCGTGGGTCTTGCCCGCGCGACTTGGCAGCTCGAATCAGCGCTTCATATTCTCGAACTGTACGCTTGACGCTGGCCAAACCGATCAACTTATTAAGGTCCTCTTCGCCGCGGGTAGCTGGAACATCATCACCTACAAGGTCTGGGCGCTCCAGCCGCATCAGTTGTTCTCTGGTGAGGTCGGCTCCCGACTGCTTAAGCGTGTGTAGGCGCGCTGCCTGCCTTCGAGCTGCCTGCTCAAGTCGATTTCGAACTGCCCGGGCGTTGCCAAAGTACTTGCCTGTTCGTTCGCGGGCCAAGCTGTCAATAGTAAGATCTAAATCCGGAGCGGCAATCGAGTAACCTTGCGCCGCAGCCATCTTGGCTAGAATCGCACGAAGCTGATCGTTCGTGTAGTCGTCGAAGCTGAGATACTGCACGAACCTGCTCTTGAATCCCGGATTCGTGTTGAGAAGCTCATCCATTTGCTCGGGGTAACCCGCTAGGATGATTACCAGCTCATCGCGATGGTCTTCCATGAACTTCAAAAGCGTGTCAATGCATTCCTGGCCGTACATGTCCTCCTTGTCTTGTTTGAGAGCGTACGCCTCGTCGATAAAGAGAACGCCGCCGAGACTGCTTTGAAGCACCCTTGATGTTTTCGAGGCTGTCTGGCCCAGGTATTCGGCGACCAACTTGCTGCGATCAGCTTCAACTAGGTGACCTCTCTTCAGATAACCCAGTTCACGAAGAGTGTCGGCGTAGATACGCGCGACGGTGGTCTTCCCTGTACCGGGGTTGCCGGCGAATACAGCATGCAAGGACTGACGTCTGCTTGGTATGCCGAGCCGTCGTCTTTCCTGATCAATTGAAAGCAGACTTCTGATCTCATCCAGAGATCGCTTGACGTTCTCAAGACCCTCAAGATTCTCGAGATTTTCTTCACCGAGCGTAGGCGGCGTCTCGACCGAGCCACTAGACGCTTCCGGTTCTGCGTCGCTCCTCTCAGCTAGTTCGTCCGAAGTCGACGTGTTCCATATGGCAATTGCTCCAGAGTCTCGGTCATGACCGACCGCGAAGGATTCGGTTCCACCGGATTTTCCTTGCACACCATGCGCCAGCTGCCAGAGCTCTGCAAGCTGCGTGTCAAACACCCTGTCCCAAATCTTCCGGCGCTGACGCAACAACAGCTCATGCTCAACTCTGTCGATATTTGAGCGACCAGACTTCGCGTCAATTGCACGAAAGCTTCGATAAACTGCCGAGCCCGGCCACGCGATTAGGACAGTATGTCCCTCGCCGGGTGCGAGTGTTTCCAAGACTTCCTTATCCACGAGCAAACCGTTGGTCCCAGAATCGCTATCTGATGTCCCCTTATCTGCAGAAACCACGCTAACTGTACCGCCCTCACAGGTAATCACCAAGCCTCCATCTTCGAAGTGCGCATAAACCGGTGCAGGAAAGCTGAACTTATGAGCTTCAATGTAGTCTCCGGTCACCTCGTACAGCGCGTCTCCGACTTGCTCCCGCTTCCAATGCGGAACAGCAGTGAGAAACCACGAGGCTAGGGCACGTATGCGTTCTAACTTCTCCATGTCCAACCATCCGGCGCTTCTCAATGCCTCACTTGCCGGGTCAGGCGCCTCCTCTTCATCAGCCTCGTCGAGATAGCATGTCTCCACAGTATCTATTAAGCTATCAAGCTTAACCGCAGCCTGGAACGCGAGTTCGGTGACCAACGTGTTGCCTTCCCGTCGTTCTGTGTGTGCGTAAAGCAATATTCCATCGAGGCATTCTGCCCCTTCGTGTTGAAGTCTCTCTTGAGTGGAGTGCAGCAACCCTGCACCCGCGTGCTCTGTATCGGAATCATCTCCTTGCTCATCGTCTACCGACTCGCGGCTAACCTCACCCTCTTCGGCCTCGCGAACCTGCCGGGATTCTTCAAGTTTTTGCGACAAGTCCGTTTGCCATTGTTCTGGCCAGATTCGAAAGACGGGAAATCCATCCTTGATGAAGATTTCGGGGTGTAGGTCGTACATGCGCAGCGTCTGCAGCGACCGAATAGCTCTTTCAAGAGCTTCCACTGCTGCCACTGCAACATCGTCGGCAAGCCCTATATCTGCCTTTCGCAGTTCCGTCGACACATCAAGCAATACACTTCCGCATTCTGCTATTACGCCAACCGAGAAAGCGGCGTCCAACACACGCGCTACATATTCCTGGACGTCACCGGCGCCCGCCTGGAACACATGATCCCGATACTCAAGAAATGTTGAGGGGTTCTCCTCCACTGACCTGAGTGATTCGATCAGGAGCCCAAACGTCTCACGAGTAGATTCCGCCACGAGCGGCGAAAACTCGCGTAACGTGCTGATTGACCATTCGCCCGGCTCGTTTGTATTGTTGGGAGTTCGCGATTGCGGCGTTATCCCGCCAGCCAAAGCCCGCTTCTCGTCTGATAAGCGCTCTGCCCACGATGTTGACGTTGTCAGAGATCCCTTATCACCTAAAGTCCTTACCTTTGACCGTTGGTCTATTTGGGATAATGGGACCCGTTCCTCAAAAGCAATGCTCCCCGCCGAGTCAATAAAGTGGCACAAGAGGGTTCCATCAGAGCTTGTGCCAATTGCTTTAACCCTCGGGAACGTCCAGGTCTCTGTAAAACGTCTCATCGGCGATCACGGCCTCGATAGTGGTTCCGGAAGTCTGTTCGCACCGCGTGGCAACGTAGGCCAGATGCCGATCCATTCCCGGCGTGGCCAACACGAAACTGCGATCGACTGTCGCGTCCTGCCGCTTTGTGCACGTTCGCGGCATAGCCATAGTCGATCGCCACGTAATCGCGGATATTGAAGCTGACCCCACGTCCGGCGGTTCCGTCGAGGACCATCCGCATCACATTCCGCTTCACTTCGGTGACGCTTCCCAAAGTTCCGTTCTTAACCCCTGGGCGCGGTCGTTCTTCAAAACATCACCCGCTCGCCCAGCGCGAAGTACCGCTGCCCGCTCGATGGTGATGGTGCCATTATCCGCGGTAAGCTCGCGCGCGACCTCAACCCCGACCTCCCGCCCCAGTTCTCCGCGCTCGTTGAGCACGCGCTGGAGTTAAGCCCGCGCACGTCCACTCGGGTGTTGGTAAGAATATTGGAGGCGAAGAATTCGACAAAGCGTTCTCGCCCGTTCTGGTCGCCGGCGGCGACCAGAACGGGCAGATGGCCCGCGCAGATAGCGGTCGGCAGGTTCACTTTTGGAACCCGATCTTCTGGGCTGGCCGCCGCATTCGAGAAACCCGCTGAGGCCATTGTCGAGGTAATCGATCATGTGCTTGTGCAATGCATCAAATAGCGGGAGCAAGGAATCGTTCCGAGCAGGCGCGGCGAGCGTTAGGTTGGGTCCATCCGGCAGGACTCCGATCAGGCATTCGGTAGGCCGTTTGAAAAAGGCGAAGTGGAGCACGTAGGTTGTGAGCGAGTTTAGCCTAATCGTTAGACCGAAGTGCCAATGCGAATCACCTTCGTCGATCTCTAACGCCTCTAAGATGGAATAAGCGCGGCCCGGCTTGGCGAGTTCCGCCGCTTTTCCAATAACAGGATAGTAGCCCACGATGCCTGGCGGACAACTCAGGTAGGTTCCGAGTCCTTTGCCTATGGCCGTCGTCAAGTTGACGATTTCTTGCCGGTACTGCGCGCCTCCCTGTGACGCTCCAGCGTAGGCGTCCGCAAGCCCCTCGAATTCGGCCATACTCCCCTTCGCTCTCATTAAGGGACGTTATCAGATATTCAGGCAAGCAGATATGTGAGTCGCTGCGAGCCTCGCGGATTTCAGCTGCCCCTGCTCGAACGCTCGAGGGCGGCTGCAATTTCCGCATCGTAAACCGATGGCGCGCTCTGATTTTTTTTCAGTCTGTCTTTGAGTTTTTGGACGGCCTCGGAAGCGCCGTTAATCTCTACCCAGACCCATCCAGACTGGCGACATCGCTCTTTGGGGAGCTTTGGCAAGCTCGACCATCGTGTCGGCTACGTCGTCGAGGGTTGGATTATTGTCGTTCAGCCCCGTCGCGGTAATTGCTTCGCCCTCATATTCAATGATCGGCGCTCCCAGAGTCGGAGCGGCCGGGCCGCTATGGGTGCCGCCGAATGCGGCGCCGGGAGGTTTCGTAAACTGGCGCTTTATTCGGAGCTTGCCGTCCTCCCATACGCCCTACCACCAGCCATAACAAAACTTGCCAGCGATGCGGTTTTTCTCCTGTTCGGACTGAACTATCTGCTCCCAGCATCGCTTGGCGAGTTCTCGAGGCGGAGGCGCCGATTTAGGAGCAAGCCGTTCGCTGTTCATGCTGGTCCCCGATCTTAATTCGTATTTGTGCGCCGTCTTCTCTCCGCCAGGCGCTTCTTTGGCGGAAGTTCAGGCAGCCGGTCGTCGGCTCGTGGGGCCTTGCCGACGCCCAGCCGATCGAGAATCTTCAGCGCTCCTGGAATATCGGCCCGAGCGGCACGGTCACGGAAGTACGCTTCGGTCCGCAAGGCCGCGAGTTTCTCGGCGACGGCGACATTGATGAACTGATTGAGCGTCGTATCTTCTGCTTCGGCGACACCGCGCAGTTCCTCCAGGAGCGACGGTTGAAGGCGAAGCGCAAAGTTGCTCTTTCGCATGAATCTCAAACCTCCAAAATGGACAGTGCTTCCGGCGGCCGTGTCGCACGAATCCCAAATCTGCGAGCGCCGTGCTTTAGATGCGTCACGTTGAAAGTGACGATAAGGTCGGCTTGGCCATTGACGGCCGTTTCCAAAACCATTTCGTCTCCCGGATCAGAAGGTTGGGGTCGCCACGAGAAGTTGGATAGGACAAGCACGCCGGCTGCGGCGAGCGCATCAAGAATCGCATCGATGTAGTCGCGCGTAGCGCCCGCCGCCTTGAGATGCTCCGGTCGCTTCAGCACGGCCTCGTATTCGAGCATGAGCGGCACGGAGAGCAAGAGCTCGAAGCGCTTTCTTAGGGCGGAGATCAAAAGCTGTCTTGAGGCGCCTGCATTGCTGCGCAGGGCGGCCACCATCACGTCGGTATCCAAAACGATTCGCACCCGCCGCTACATCATATATCGCCGGCAATATTGCAACAAGTTTGTGATTTTCCAGCGCGGGCAGGTCCTCCTGGCCAAATTACCGGCTGCCCATCGATGCCCCAGCGCTGGGGCGGGTCCTTGCCTGCCTTGTGTCAGCGCTCCAGCCCCTCGTCGCGATCGATGCCTCTGCTCTTCTCGCGCCCCTGTTCTCGCTGGGCCTGGCGGACAAAGTTCCTAACCTGAGGCGAGACTCCCTCGCGCTCGGCCGCGCGCATGTGCGCCGGGTCCCTGGCGATTTCCTGGGAGGCGCGTTTCATCTCCTCGCGCAGCTCGCCGGCGCGGGTCTTAGCCTTGGGATCGAAATCGGCGATGCCGGCCACCTGAATGAACTCTTTCTGCGCCTGCTTGAAGCGCGCGACGGGACCGCCCTGCTCTGCCCTGCTTCGAGCTTCTGTTCCCGGCCTTGTTTCCTTCTGTTCCCGCTCCGGACGTTGCGCCGGCAGTTCCTTTTACGCTCCCTGGGCGCGGGCGGCTTTCATCCCGCGCCGCTGGTGTAATCGAGCGTAGAGTCTTTGGGCCGCGCGCGGGAAAGCCGTTCCTTGAGATTCTCGAAGCCCCTGAAGTCGTCGCGGCCGGCGTAGAGCTCGGCGCCTTCGCGGTGACGGGTCATCCCGACGTAGGCCAGATGGCGGTTCATCTCCGGCGTGGCCATCACGAAGCTGCGATCGACCGTTGAACCCTGCGCCTTGTGGACCGTGGCGGCACAGCCGTAATCGAGCGCCACGTAGTCGCGGAGATTGAAACTGACCTCACCCCCCGCCGTTCCGTCCAGGACCACACGCATCGCGTCCCGCTTCACCTCGGTGACGGTTCCTAAAGTGCCGTTCTTCACTCCCAGCTCGCGATCGTTCTTCAAAAACATCACTCGCTCGCCCGGAGCGAAGTGGCGCTCGCCGCGCTCAACACTGATGGTGCCGTCATCCGCCGCCGGATCACGCGCGACCTCGACCCTGACTCCCTGCCCAAGCTAGCCACGCTCCCTGAGTATCGACCGCGACTGCAGATTCAACTCGCGCGCGTCAGCCCGAGTATGGGCCAGGATGAGCGAAGCGCTCGAAGCCCCTTGGGCGGCGCGGGTACTCGGACCACCTTTTGGTTAGCTCCTCCTTCGTCCGGCTCCGGTTCTCGGCGAAGTGAATCGCGCCGTGCTGCTGGTAACGGTCGAACGCCCGGCCCGGCTGTCCACGCGTGAAGTCGCTGGAAGCTTCTCGCTGCCACGCCTCGCGCTGGCGACGGATGCCGAAGAGCCCTACCCGCTCGGCGATAGCCCGGAACGCGGCCCCCGCCTCGATCGGCTGCATCTGTTCGGCATCGCCGCCTGGCGACGGCCGAGGATCCTGGTGGTGGCCACTTATCTTATTCCCCACCATCCCTACCGCCCCCGGCGGCGCGCAGTACGAAGAAAAGGAACCGGCGCGGAGGCTCGCGCGGACAGAGACCGCCGCCGTCAGTTGCTCTTGACGGCCTTTTGCTTGGCCTCGCCGCCGAAGCCGTAATGGGAGACCAGCGCGCCGTCGGCGTCGTAAGAATAGTCTTGCGGATACCAATCAGCAGGGGTTTCAATCCGGCGTTGCATCGCGGCCTCGATAATCGGCTCCATCCGCTGCGCCTTTATCCGCGCCGCGCGTTCCTCCCGCTCGCGGAACTCCGGAAGGACGGTCTTGCCCAGCAACTCCAGCGATTCCAGGACCTCGTCGTTGCGCAGGTCTCCGTACTGGAGAATGAACATGATCTGATCAACGCCGGCTTCTTCATAGGCCAGCAGAAGCTTGCGGATTTCGTCGGGCGTGCCGAAGCAACTGGTTAAATTGGAATGGAACAGGTCCTTATGCTTCTGCGACAGGGCCTGGTACTGAGCCCACAGATTGGTGGCGCCCGGCTGATGGTGTCCGTCGACGTAGTGATGCTTGGACAGAAAGGTGAAGAAGCCCTCGTTGGCCCGGCCCCGCTCCACCGCCTTCGCGCCGTCGCGCTTGCACATCAGGAAGCTTAAAAACGCGACGTTGGGATTGACCCGATAGGTGAGCGGCCGGCACTCTTTTAGTGCCTCATAATACTCGTGGGTCCAGCGCCCCGCTTCGACGTGCGACAGGAAGCCGAAGCTGAGTACGCCCAGTCCAAGGGTGGCCGCCAGCAGGATCGTTTCCTGGCGCGAGACCGCCATCCAGACCGGGGGATGGGGTTTTTGCAGGGGCTTGGGCACCACATTGCGCGGCGGCATCGAGAAGTACTTCCCCTGGTAACCGCGAAACGGCGTCTCCACCATCATCCGGCAAATCACCGGCAACGCTTCGCGCCACATCGCACGCTTTTCCGCGCGCGTGAGGTGAAACGCGTCCAGTTCCGCAAATGCCGTCGATTCGCCGGTGCCGAACTCGGCGCGGCCGTCGCTAATCAAGTCCAGCGCCGCGACCCGCTCCGCCACCCGGGCCGGATGGTTGTAAGGGGGCGCAACCAGAGTGACCCCCGAACCCAGCCGGATGCGCTTGGTGCGCTGGCTGGCAGCCGCCAGAAAACTCTCCGAGGCCGACGATCCAGCGTACTCCTCCAGGAAGTGATGCTCGACTTCCCAGAAGTGGTCCAGACCAACGCGATCGGCGCATTCCACGCGGTCCAGTCCTTCCTTCCATGAGCGATGTTCCGCGTCGGGCGTCCAGGGTTTGGGGAGCTGAAGAAATTCCAGGTAACCGAATTTCACGGCAATACTCCTGCTGCGCGTTTAGTAGGTTGACGTTAAAGCTCGACGCCTGAGAACAGCGTCAGTCCGCCGTCGCAGACGTACGCGGCGCCGGTTACATAAGATGACAGATCCGAGGCCAGGAACAGCACCACGTTGGCCAGTTCCTCGGGTTTCCCCAGGCGGCGCAGCGGCACCTTGTGCTCCATCCCTTGCTGGCGTTGGGGCGTGGCCTGCAGCACCGGAGGCGTGGCGATTACGCCAGGGCAGACGCAATTGGCGCGAATCCCATACTTGCCGTACTCCTGGGCCACCGCGCGGGTAAAATTGATCACTCCGGCCTTGGCCGCGCAATACGCCGAATTCTTGAAGTCCGCGAACATCCCCGAAATCGACGCGGTATTTACGATTGAGCCCGATCCCTGCTCGCGCATCACGGCAAGCGCCGCACGGGTGCCGCGGAAGACTGCCGTCAGTCCGATATCGATCGCGTGAGCCCAGAACTCGTCCTTGAAATCGCCGGCCAGCGCGGGGACCCATCCTTTGCCGAACGCGTAGGCGTTGTTGTGGATGAAGTCGAGCCGGCCGAACTCCTTGCCGGCCAGAGTTACCGCGGCCTGGATATCGGCCTCTTTGCTGACGTCGGTTTTGAGCGGGATCGCCTTGCCACCAGAGGCGTCGATCTCCGCGGCGACCGCTTTGGCTCCGCGCTCACTGTGGTCGGCTACGATTACTATGCCGCCGCGCTGCGCGAATCCCAGAGCGGTGGCCCGCCCGATGCCGGAGGCTCCTCCGGTCACGATTCCGACTTTTCCATCGAAGCGCATGAACGACCTCCGCGGTTTTCATCCGGCAGGCGGGCTAGAACTGAGGGCGCCCTACGTTATCAGGCTTCTCAACCGTGGTGCCGCAGGTCGAACCGCATTGCGGACAGATGTACTCGTATTTGTCGCCTTCGGGCAGAATCAGCAGCAGCCGCTTTCGCACCGGCACCGCAACCCTGCACTTGGGACAGGCAAGCAGCGACGCTTCCATGCGTTGAAATGCCGGCTGTCGTTGTTGTGGTGGGACCATAGCTGTGTTGGAAACATAAGACCCGTAGCATCGCAGCGCAACCTTTGTGGACGCGCGCCGCGACCGGTCCGGCGTTGTCTTGCGGGCCGCCCCTCGCGTAAGATTCCAAGTTGTCCAATGGAACGCGCCGAAACCAACCGCCAGCCGCTGGTCTACCTGGAGACTTACGGCTGCCAGATGAATATCGCGGACTCCGAACTGATCACCGGAATCCTGCGCCGCGCGGGCTATGCCAATGCCACCCGGCCCGAGGACGCCGATGTGATCCTGCTCAACACCTGCGCGATCCGCGAGCATGCCGAGGAACGCGCGCTGGGCCGGCTCTCCGACCTGGCCCGGCTTAAGCATCGGCGGCCCGGCTTGCGCCTGGGACTGCTGGGCTGCATGGCCCAGCACAATCGCGCCCAACTGGTCGAAAAAGCGCCTTATCTTGACCTGGTCGCAGGTCCCGACAGCTACCGGCGTCTGCCCGAATTTCTTGGTCAGGCGCGCTTGGACCCGATCGTCGACGTGCGCCTGGACCGCGCCGAAACCTACGCCGGCCTTGGCGCCGATAACGCCGGCGGTCCGCGCGCTTACGTGACGGTGATGCGCGGATGCGATCGCTTCTGCGCCTTCTGCGTCGTGCCTTACGTGCGCGGACGCGAGCGCAGCGTCGCACCCGCCGCCGTGATCCAGGAATGCGCCAGACTGGCTGCAACAGGCGTGAAGGAAGTCATCCTGCTCGGACAGACGGTCAACGCTTATCGCGACGGCGACACCGATTTCGGGCGACTGCTCAAGCTGATCGCGGCGATTGATGGCATCGAGCGCATCCGCTTCACCTCACCGCATCCGTGCGACATGACCGAGTCGGTGATTGACGCGATGGCATCGCAGCCTAAGGTCCAACCGTATCTGCATCTGCCGGTGCAGTCGGGATCGGACCGGATGCTCGCCGCGATGGAACGGGGCTATAGCGTCGGGCAATACCTCGAACTGGTCGCGCGTCTGCGGCGCGCGATCCCGGAACTGGCGCTGTCCACTGATATAATCGTAGGCTTTCACGGCGAAGAGGAGCGCGATTTCGAGTCGACGCTGACTCTGATGCGTGAGGTTGGATACGATTCCGCTTTCACTTTCAAATATTCCGTCCGCGAACATACCCGCGCACACAAGCTGGGCGACTCCGTCAGCGAAGAGGAGAAGGGCCGGCGGCTGGCGGCGGTGATCCAGTTGCAGGAATCGACCTCGATGGTCCGCAATCAGGCGGAGATTGGCCAAGTTCGCAGCGTGCTGGTCGAAGGGCCGGCGCGGCGCGGTGAAGGAATGCTGGCCGGCAAGACGCCGCAGTTCAAGACCGCGGTGTTTCCCGGCACGGCGCGCCCCGGCGCCACTGTCCCGGTGCGAATCCTTTCCGCCACCAGTCACTCGCTGGTCGGCGAGCCCGTCTAAATCGACGACCTTCCTTGCGCGCCGTCGACGGGTAGCGAGGCGCCGGTTATCCAACTGGCCTTGGGCGAGGCCAGCATCACTACCGCATAAGCCACCTCTTCGGGACGTCCCAGGCGTCCGGCGGGGAATTCGTGGCTGACGAAGTCGCGTTCGAACTCCGGATTCTCCTTGAAGATTTGCTCCCACACGCCGCCCGGATAAATGATCGAACCGGGGGCAACCGAATTGACCCGGATGCTCTTCGACGCCAATTCACGCGCGAGCATCTTGGTCAAAGAAATCAGCGCCGCCTTGGTCGCGTTGTACGCAATCGGCCCCCCCGCCTCGCGGCCGTAAATGGAACTGATATTTATGATCGCGCCACCCCCGCGCCGCGCCATCTGCTCGGCGGCGATTCGCGAAAGCGCCACCGGAGCGAAGAAATTCGTTGCAAAAGATTCCTGCCAGGCCGAGTCCGCAAGCTCCGCCAATGTCCCCACCGTGGCGCCGCCGGCATTGTTGACCAGGATGTCGATACCGCCCCAATGCGCGGCCGTGCGCCGCACCCACGTCGTCGTCTGCGCCAGATCGGTCACGTCGGCGGTCAGGGCGAAGACCTGGTGTCCCGCGGAGCGCAATTCCGCCGCCGTTTGTTCCAGGGACTCCGGCGTGCGCGCGCAGATGCTCACCCGCGCCCCTTCCTCCGCCAGCGCACGCGCGATGGCGCGGCCGATTCCCCGGCTCGCACCAGTTACCAGCGCGACCTTACCTTTCAACCCGAGATCCATGCGATACCTCCCAGTGTGCTGGACAAATGTTCATCGGCCTGTCGTGATGCAGAACCATGGCCCGAATGCTTATTCAAGGTGCGGAGATTCCACCCACGAGTTGCTTGCCGCCAGCCTCAGTTTTTTATGCCAGTGACTCCATACTGGTAAGGCCGGCCCGGCCTGTAAAGGCAACTGCTCCGCACGGCGGGTTACGTATCCTGGCCGTGATAGCGATCGGTCTCGCGATACTGACATGCGCGAGCACGCGCACTGCGGCTAATGATAGCGGTAAGAAAGTTCGGGGCGGATTCGACGGCAAGGAAGCCTGCGGACCCTTCGGCGATCCACCTGCCGACACGCGGGCGTCGCCCAAGCCCCCTTGTTGGAACGGCAACCTGCTGGGGCCATGGAAAGACTCCGACGGCACCGACCGCTATGCCTGCTTATACGATCCGACGCCGAAGATCGCCCGGGATCGGCTGCCAATGATCGTCTATCTGCATCCTTCGCTGTTTGGCACGGAAACCGTCCACCTCACCAATCTCCTTCACTACCAGAGTATCGTCGCGCTGCGCGGAGACCGTCGCAAGAACGGATACTTCGTGCTCGCACCGGCGGGCCGCAAGACCACCCATTATTATCCATTTCCGGACAATACCGGGATTGGATGGGACAACTGGTATCGCCAACTGAACCCGGCTGGTGACGTAAAGGTCGGCGGCACGTCATATCGGGAGAATGTTGACGCGGCCACGATCGATCATTTCATCGCGCAGCAAGTGGCCGGCGGCCGGGTGGACCCCAATCGCATCTACATCACCGGATGGTCCAACGGAGCCGCGATGGCCTACCTCTACGCGCTCAATCGGCCCAAAATCGCCGCGGTCGCGGTTTACTCAGCCCCCGATCCTTTCGGCGCGTTTGACGACCCCTGTCCCCAGATACCGATCACGCGGGCGCCGAAAGGCGACGGTGAGGTTCAGATCTTCAATCCCGGCGTGCCGACCATGCATGTCCACAGCGCCTGCGACATTGCCGGTCTGTGTCCCAACAGCGAGAAGCTCAACGTCCAACTGACCGGGATCGGCGTAGGCGTCGAGGATTACATCGTCAATGCGCTCGGTGAACAGGTCGCCTCATGCACGCGCGCCTGCGGCGCAAATCCCAACGGCGATCCGGGGTTCACGTCAAATCCGTTGGGATTGAGCGTGGGGCTGACCAACCATTCGCGATGGCCGCTGAGTTGGACCCGGGCGATGCTGTATTTCTTCCGCGGCAATTCTCTGCGCTTTGTTCCCTGAACGCGATGCGAAACTCGCCGCCGCATCAGTACAAGACCTGCTCCTCGCGCAGCCGGGCGACTTCCTGCGGCGAGTAGCCCAACAGGTTCTCCAGGATGTCTTCCGTGTCCGCTCCCAGCAGCGGCGCGGGTTTGCGCACCTTGCACTCCGAAGGCGACATGTGCCAGGGAACGCCGGCATGGCGGCGGCGTCCGACCACTGGATGTTCGAGCTCGACCGGGAATCCGCGCGCCATCAGATGTGGATCCTCGGCCAGATCCTGATTGCTCATGGTCGGAAAGGCGGGCACCCCGACTTTTTGCAAAAGCTCGGTTACCTCCCAGCGATCGCGCTGCGAGGTCCACGCGGTTATGATCCCGTCCAGTTCGCTCTCATGCTGCTTGCGCAGCGCAGCGGTGGCGAAACGCGGATCGCCGGCCAGCGCGGGCTGACCGATCGCCGCGCATAGCGCGCGCCATTCCGCTTCGGTCCCGGCCGCGATGGTCACCCACGACTCGTCGTCGCCTTTGGCCTTGTAACAATTGTGCGGCGCCATCCATTGATCATGATTCCCCATGGCTTGCGGCTCGCGGCCGGCAATCTCGTACTCCAACAGCGCCTCAGGCATCATCGTCTCCAGCATCTCGAGCATCGACAGGTCGATGTATTGGCCGCCGCCGGTGCGGGAGCGATGAATCAGCGCCGCGATCAGGGCATGCGCGCCGAACAGTCCGGCAACCGGATCGGCCCAGGTTATCCCGACTTCACGGGCGTCGCCGGGCTCGTAGCCCAGCACCGAATTAAACCCGGCGCCGGCGCCGGAAAGAGCGCCATAGCTGAGCAAACTGCGGCCCGGACCGGTTTGGCCATAGCCGGAGATCGACAGCATTATAAGGTCGGGGCGATACTCGCGGAGCTGGCGATAGCCCAACCCCATGCGCTCCGCGACTCCGGGCGCAAAATTCTCGACCACCATATCGCAATGCGGTGGTCAGCTTGCGGGCGATTTCGATTGCGCGCGGATTGCTCAGGTCCAGCGCGATGCTGCGTTTGCCCTGATTCCATTGGCAAAAGCTGCCCGCCCGATCCAGCCCGGGCACGCCGTCGGCGAAAGGCGGGATGCGCCGGTTCAGACAGGGCCGTTTTGCGCTTTCCACTCGAATCACTTCGGCGCCCAGATGGGCCAGTTGAAGAGTGGTGTACGGCCCCGCCCAGATCCAGGAGAAATCCAGCACGCGGATTCCGCTGAGCGGCGGCGTCGGGGCGCTTTGCGTCGCGACGGATTTACGTCCGGGCCGGCTTGACGCAGCGGCGGCGGTGAATTGGCCGAAAACTTCCGCGTCATGTTCTCCCAGACGCGGCGCCGGGGTGCGCAGCGCCCATCCCCCGGCGGTCGATTTGAAGGTTGCCCCCGGAACGCGGATCGGCCGTTCAGACGCGTCGCGGCGGGGCATCTCGACGAAAAAGTCGCGCTCGGCCAGAGTTTTGTCGGCGTAAAGGTCGGCCATTCGATTGAGCGGCGCGGCCGGAATCCGCCGTTTCGCGCATTCGACGTATAAATCCTGGAACGTCCAATTATGCGCCCATTGCTCCATCAGCGCGCGCAACTCTTTGGCATTGCGGCCGCGGTTCGCGCCGTCCTTGAAACGCTCTTCGCGCGCCCACTCCGGATTGCCCATCAGCTCGACCAGGCGAAGCCATTGGTCCTGCTCACCGCAGCAAAAGTAAATGAAACCGTCGCCGGCGCGCACAATGTTCCAGGGCGAGACCACCTTGTGCGTGGCGCGGGTGTCGTGCGCGCCGCTGTACGTGTAGTTGATGTAACTGAGCTCGAAAAATGCCGTGAGACACTCCTGGATGGAGATGTCGATCGCCTGTCCCTGTCCCGACCGCAGGCGATGCCAGTACGCCGCCAAAGTAGCGAACGCGCCGTGGGCTCCGGCTTGGAACTCCGCCTGATGGCCGAACAGTTTGAGCGGCGGCCGTACCGCGGACGGCTCCCCGTGCGGGGTCAGAGACGCCGGACCGCCGGAATGGAAGGCCTGCAGTTCGTAGCCACGATAATGGCTGCGCGGGCCGCCGTTTCCGAAAATCGAGATCTCGGTGACAATCAGCTCAGGATGGCGCGCGCTGATCTCGGCCGCCACCAGGGCTTGGGCGCTCTGGTCCACCGGCGGCACGTTGTGAATCAGAATGTCGGATTGACCCAGCAAGCCAGTCCAGCCGCGCGCGCCCGACGGCGGTCGTCAGGTCGAGCGTCACGCCGCGCTTGTTGGTATTGAGATACTGAAAGAGGCCGCTATGCTCGGGATCCGGTTTATCAGCCGGAAACGGCCCGCGCCGGCGCGTTAGGTCCCCGCCGGGGGGTTCGACCTTGACTACGTCCGCCCCGAGGTCAGCCATGAGCTTGACCGCGTAGGCGGCTGATACTCCCTGTCCGCATTCCACAATGGAAATACCGGTCAATGGTCCGCTGGTTGGCGGAACGCCACGATCGTCAGCCATGCCTCACACCTCCCGACAAGCAGTTGGCGCGGCGATGTGGTCGCGCGCCAACGCTTACGCCGGTTTAGACCAGGAACCCGGAGTCTGCAACTGGATTGACGGCGGCTTAAGACGGAGCGATGGTCCTGATCTGCTCGAGCTCACGTTACAGGGTCAATTGAAGCTGAATCGCGCGCCGGGACCAGACACAATCGATTGACACAGGGCGTGGGCCGGACCTACATTGAGTGGGTTCAACTGCGGACTCTGGGAGGATAAATGGAGATAAGAGTCGAAGGTTCCCTGGATCAGGCTATGCGCGTGCTCAAGCGCAAGCTCGCCAAGGAAGGCGTCTTCAAAGAGATGAAAAAAAGGGCTTTTTACGAGAAGCCCAGTGTCCGCCGCAAACGCAAAAGATCGGAAGCCCAACGCCGCCGGCGCAAAGAACAACGTCGTCGCCGCGCTTCGGCTCTTTAACCCCAGCTCTCCGCCGTTTCGTTTTTGAAGTGTTGCAGGCTCCCGGCCGCGACGCGGTCTCGTAATTGCGCCCAAATCAGTTAGCCGGCCCGTACGTGCCTGCCGCGAGCCTTCAAGCCCAAGGGGTCGGAGCACGTCTTGACCACGGAAATCCCGCGGTGGGGGCCCGTTTGGCTAAGACTTGCCGGACTCTAACGGACGCCAGGTAAAGACATACTGGTTGTCGCGTAGATAATAATCCAGATCAAAGTGCGGCAGGCCCGCCTCAGTCCGGCCGCGCCGGAAGTTCTCCATTTCCTGGTAAAGTTTGCGCCGCAGTTGCGCACTCAACGGGACCTGCTCATCCTCGTAGTCGCACGACGCGAACCCGTGCAGCGGCACCGCCAGACAGGACGCGTCCCGATGCTCGCCCAGCGGGTTAAGCCCGATGCTGATACGGGCACACTGGACGCACACGACCACCTCACAGCCGCCGATGCGGGCCCGCGTCAGAGCCTCTTCGAGCGCCAGTCGTCCGATCACCACCTCGACCCAGGACTCGTGCGCCCGCTCGAATGAAAAGCGCCTAATCGCTCGGGCAAGGTCGCGCATGAAGGTCTCGGGAAACTCACCGTTGGCGGGAGCAATCGTGCGATCGTCGATAAAGAGCCGCGGTCCCAGTTCAGCGGCGAGGAAACTTCTCAAATTGATCGGCAGGCAGTTTTCGAATCGCAGGTTCTGGAAGGGGAGCGCGCCCGGCATTGCGGCAGGATGTCCGGACGGGGAGCGGACCTCCGGCGTGTGGCCGGTGGCCAAGCCGCGTGAGGATACCAGCAGCCTGAGCGCCGACCCCGAATCCGCTCGGGAGGTCTTCGAACTTCCTCGGACCGATGGCCCGTCTCTCAAAGCTCTCAACCTCCTCCGATGCTACGCTGATGCGCCCGGGTTGCGGGAAACGCCGTGCGGCGCCACTCGCATCATGGGTCGACAACGCATGCGGTCCGGCTTGCCTGACGACCTTGAACTGCGCAAATGCTCAGTCACCAAGCCCGGTACCCGTTGCAGTCGGCTGTTTCAATAACCATTAGACGAAAACTTCAGATCCACAATTCCCGGACCCGCCATCATAAGCCTGGAGCAGCGGGTCATACAAAAATTCTTAGCGCGACGCGCGTCACAGGGCAAACCAGTACCGGTAAATTTTGAAATGGTATTATGCTTGACAGCGCCAGCGCAGCGTGATCCTGTGCAACGTTTTTAGGTCTGAAGCCGGATTAGAAGAGATCAACAGATGAACCTGGAACCCTTATTACAAACTCCAATCCGCCGCCAGCTTGGCATCCAATATCCGATCTTTTCTTTCAGGTTGCCGATCGACGTTATTCCGGCAAGCCTTGCCGATTGATTAGAAAACAGTTTACCGATTCCTGGGGGCCGCGAAGAAGAGATCTTGCCCTTCCCGCTGCAATCCGCCAAGGTCGGATTGCAGGCGGCTGAAAGCGCACGTTACGAGGGCAAGATCGACGAGGGCGGAATTGGCCTGCGGCCAGAGCGCCGGACTAATCGACTCGATCAAAACCACGCCCGGTATGGTGCACGAAGTAATGGAGGAGGCCAGTCTAACACTGCGCGAGCGGGTTTATGGCGCGGCGGCCGCCGCGCATGCATCCTCAACACCCAGCCCAGCCCCCGAGACCGCGAGCGGGTCATGAGGAAGTCCGCCCATTCATCACCCTGGACGGGGCGCGGTCACTCGACACACTGGGCCCGCTGCTATACTGAACTGCAATGTTATGCGCCGGCGAACGTTTTCTCTTCGCAAAGCCGTAAACTGGCTGCTATCTTTCCTGGTCCTGGCCGGAGTGCTGGCGCTGTTTTTTCAGTACCATCACAAGGGCCCGCCGTTCCGTGCGCACCTCAGCGTCCAACTTTCCAATCTGCCCTATTACGCGTTTTGTTCTTTTTACCGGATGCTTGCGGCGTACCTCCTGTCGCTGATTTTCGCCGTTACCTACGGCATGGCCGCCGCCCGCAACCCGCGCAACGAACGCTTCATGATTCCCGCAATCGATATCGCGCAGTCGGTCCCGGTGATCGGTTTCTTTCCCGCCGCGATCAGTTTTTTCGTCGCGCTTTCCCACGGCAGCCGCCTGGGCGTGGAGCTGGCGGCCATCTTCCTGATCTTCACCAGCCAGGCGTGGAACCTGGCGCTGGGCGTTTACGAGGCGGTCAAGACCATCCCGGCCGACTCGCTGGAGTCGCTCGACTCGTTCGGGGTCACCGGATGGCTCCGAATGAAACGGCTTTACCTGCCCGCCAGTGTGCCGAAACTGGTCTATAACTCGATCCTGTCGTGGGTGGCAGGATGGTACTTCCTGATCGCCTGCGAAATCATCGTGCTCGGTCCGGTCAATTACCGTTTGCCGGGGCTGGGCAGCTTCCTGATGGAGGCGTCCGACAAGGGGCGCGTCGGCGAACTGATCGCGGGACTGGTAGCGCTGCTTTTGATCATCCTCGTAATGGACCTGCTGGTGTGGCAGCCGTTATCGGTTTGGGCGCAGAAATTCCGCTATGAATTCGCCGCCAGCGAAAGCGCCGGCACCACCTGGATTTACGACCTGATCGTCGGCCTGGGCGTCAACCTCAGGCTGGTTATGCGCGCCCTAATCTATCCGGTGGCGCGGTTTCTGGGACGCCTGGCCCAGGCGATGCCGTGGCGGCGCCCGGGCGTTATGACGATTCTGACGCGGCTGGCCAAGCCCTTGCGCGTGGCCTGGCTGGTGACGCTCGCCGCCGGGCTGAGCTATGCGCTGGTCGATGGTTTGATCGCGCTTACCAGAATCCTTAGTCAGCCTTGGCCCAGCGAGGCGAAACTGATTCCCGCCGCCGCCGGCGCCTCGGTCATTCGGTTGCTGATCGCTTACGCGATTTCATTGGGATGGACGCTGCCCTGCACGCTGATAGCTTCGGATAGTCCGCGCTTCGATCGGTGGCTCGCGCCGCTGGCGGAAATCGCCGGCTCGATGCCGGCAACCGCCCTGTTTCCGGTGATTGTTTTGTTCGTAATCCGGCTCACCGGCAACATGAACCTGGCTTCGGTGCTGCTGATTCTGACCGGGATGCAATGGTACCTGCTCTTCAACCTGCTGGCCGGCTCCCGCCAGGTTCCCGCCGACCTCAAGGAAGCGGCGCGCTCCTTCGGGCTGGGCCGCTATGCCGGTTGGCGCAAGGTTACGGTTCCAGCGCTGACGCCGTCGCTGGTCACCGGCAGTATCACCGCTTGGGGCGGCGGCTGGAATGCCCTGATTCTGTCGGAATACTTCATCTATCGTGGTCATCATTACCAGGTGCTGGGACTGGGCACTTTGCTCGATCGCGCCACCTATGAATCGGGCAACGGCGTCATGATCCTGCTTAGCCTGTTGTCGATGATTCTGATAGTAATGGGCATTAACCGGTTGGTTTGGCGGCCGGTGTACAATTACGTCACCGAACGTTACCGCGTGGACTACTGAAGATGACTCATACCTGTGATTCGGAGCCCGCAGACCCGTGGCCCTGCTTGAGCTTAAGTCGGTCTCCAAAGAGTTTATTCGCGGCAAGGGACGGCTGCGCGTGCTCGAAAACATAACCGTCAGTATCGAACAGGGGCAATTCGTCGCGATTGTCGGTCCTTCGGGCTGCGGCAAGTCGACGATGCTTCGGATCATGAACGGCCTGATCCCGCCCAGCACCGGCCAGGTGCTGTATCAAGGCCAGCAACTCGATGGCATCAATCTGGAATGCGCGCTGGTGTTCCAATCCTTCGCGCTGCTGCCGTGGCTGTCGGTCAAGGCCAACGTTGAGATGGGCCTGGAGGCGCGCGGTCTGGCGCCCGCCGAGCGCGAAGCGCGGGCCGGCATTTATATCGACAAGGTCGGATTAGACGGGTTCGAAGAGGCCTATCCGCGCGAACTCTCCGGCGGCATGAAGCAGCGCGTCGGCTTTGCCCGGGCCCTGGCGGTCGAACCCAAACTGCTGTTCATGGACGAACCCTTTTCCGCGCTTGACGCTCTGACCGCGATAACCCTGCGCGAAGAATTGCTCGATATGTGGCAGGCGCCCGGGATGCCGGTCCATACGATGGTGATCGTGACGCACATTATCGAGGAGGCGGTGGAATTGGCCGACCGCGTCATTGTGATGGCCGCCACTCCAGGCCGGATCGTCGCCGATCTGCCAATCGAACTGCCGCGTCCGCGCGACAAACGCACCGAAACTTTCAATGCCTTCACCGACCGCATATTCTCGCTAATCGAGGAGCGCGCCTGATGCCTCCAACAGGCATCCATCCGATACCCGACACCAACCTGCCACAGGTCTTCGGCCTGCTGGAAATCCTGGACGATCGCAATGGCCGCGAAGACGGGTATCGCCTCGCCCGCGACCTGAACTACGATTTGGGGGAACTGCTCAAGGTGATGAAGGCCGGAGAAATCCTGGGCTTTGTGGATACCCCCGGCGGCGACATCGTGCTGCAGCCGTTGGGCAAAAAGTTCCTGGAAAGCGATATGAACGAACGCAAGGCGATGCTGCGCGAGCGCTTGAGCCAGCACGGCCTGTTCAATTACCTGGTCCGGCTGCTCAACGGCCAGGAGGACAAGTCGGTCGACAAGGAAATGGTCCTGGAGCACCTGGCGATGCTGTTGCCCAACGAAGATTCGGAGCGGTTGTTTTCGACCATCGTGAACTGGGGGCGCTTCGCCGAACTTTTCGGCTATAACAAGGATGAGGAACGCTTCTATCTCGACCAGCAGTGATACTGTGGTCACAGGTATATTTCAGTTCAGGAGGATTCCCGAATGTCGGCGGAAAACGAAAAGATCGTGACCGATTTTTGCCGGGCGTGGGCGCGGATGAACCTGGAGGAGATCCTCGGTTTCATGAGCGACGACGCCGTCTATCACAACATCCCGCTGCCGCCCGCCAAGGGCAAGACCGCGATTCGCGCGGTCTGCGAGGGATTCCTGAAAATGGCCGACTCGATGGACTTCAAAATCCTTCATAGCGTGGCGGCCGGAAACCTGGTGATGAACGAGCGCGTGGACTCGTTCCAGTTCAAGGGCGGCAAGCAAGCGTCAGTTCCGGTCGCCGGTGTGTTCGAGATCACCAATGGGAAAATCAGCGCCTGGCGCGACTATTTCGACATGAAGATGGCCGGCATGGGCTGATTCCTGACCGGCTGGAAGCCGCGTCCCGCCAATTTCTGCGCCGAACCGGGAGGAGCCTTCGATGGCAACCGAGAACGAGAAGATCGTCAACGATTTCTGCAAGACCTGGCTCAAGATCAACATCGATGAGATGATCGGTTACTTTACCGACGACGCCGTCTATCACAACATCCCGATCCAGCCGCTCAACGGCAAGCCCGCGATTCGCAAGGGACTCGAGGGCTTCACCAAGATGCTGGAGTCAGTCGAGATCAAGATCGTCAACAGCGTCGCGGCCGGCAACCTGGTGATCAACGAGCGTATCGACACCATGGTGACCCGCGACGGCAAAAAGGCCGACCTCCCGGTAGTCGGCGTGTTTGAGCTGCGGGGCGGCAAAATCTGCGCGTGGCGCGATTACTTTGACATGAAGATGGCCGGCTTAGGCTAGCGGCCGCCGCACTTCCAGGCGGCTTGGCGCTACCCGCAAATGTCATCCGTCGCGCACGCTATTATCGGCACCGCGGGGCATATCGATCACGGCAAGACCGCCCTAATCATGGCCTTGACCGGTCAGGACACCGATCGGCTCAAGGAAGAAAAAGAGCGCGGGATTTCGATCGATCTGGGCTTTGCGCACTTTAGCTTGCCCGACGGCACGCGCGCCGGTGTGATTGACGTCCCGGGCCATGAACGCTTCATCCGCAACATGCTGGCGGGCGCCCATGGCATCGATCTGATGCTGCTCGTGGTCGCCGGCGACGACGGGGTGATGCCGCAGACCGAGGAACACTTCGACGTGCTCCATCTGCTGGGGGTCCGGCGCGGAATCTTCGTCATCACCAAGACCGACCTGGTCAGCCGCGAGCGCATCGGAGAAGTCAGCGACGAAATCCGCCTGCTCGCCGAAGGCACCGTGCTTGAAGCCGCGCCGATCATCGCGGTCTCCTCGCCGGCCGGGACCGGAATTGAAGAGCTGAGGGCCGAGATTTCCCGCCAACTTGGCGGCTTTCAGGCCCGCCGCGCAACCGGGCTGTTCCGGCTGCCGGTGGATCGCGCCTTCGTCATCAAGGGTCATGGCACGGTGGTGACAGGTACGGCATTGGGCGCCGAGGTGCGCACCGGCCAGAAGCTGCGCGTCCTGCCCGGCGGCGGCGAGGTCCGGGTGCGCGGGATCCAGGTGCACGGCGAGCCCGTGGAGAAGGCCGGGCTGTGCCAACGGGTCGCGCTTAATCTGGCCGGGGCGGAGCGTATCGCGATCGAACGGGGGTCGTGGCTGGCCGACGAGCGGCTGGATTTCGAGACCACGCGCCTGGACGTGCGCCTGGAGATTCGGCCCACCGCCCGCTGCGCGCTTGAAACCAACACGCGGATCCGCCTGTTCCTGGGCGCCGGCGAAGCCCTCGGACGCGCGATCGTACTCGAACCTTCCGCGGCAATTCAGCACGGCAGCAGCGGTCTGGTGCAACTGGTAATGCAGGATCCGGTGGTGGCGCTGGCCGGCGACCGCTTCGTGATTCGCGATGAAACCAGCCGCCGTACATTGGGCGGCGGCGTGGTGCTCAATCCGCTGGGCCGCCGCAACCGGCGGCCCAGCGAACTGTATCGCCAGCGGCTGACGATGCTGACCGGCACGGTGGGGTCCGACGCGATCGAAGCCCTGCTTAATCTCCAGGACACCTTCGCGATGTCCGCCAGCCGCATCGCGATCGTACTCAACCAGCCGATCGACGCGATTGACGCCGCACTTTCGGATCCGCGTTTCGTCAAACTCTCGCTGGGCGATGTGGAAGGCTACACCACGCGCGAGAAGTGGGAACAGTGCAAGCAGTTCGTGACCGGCGCATTGACCGCGCATCATCAGGCCCAGCCGCTGGCACCTGGGCTGGAAATGGAGATGCTGCGAACGCGGCTGCCCTATGAAGTCGGGGCGCGCGCCTTCAAGGCCCTGATCGATCGCATCGGGCGCGAGACCGGTGTCGTGCGCGAGGACAGCATGGTGCGCCTGCGCGATCATCAAGTGCGCATCGCGGGCGACGACAATCTGCTCGCGGAGCGCGTCGCCGCGGAATTGGCGCGCGCCGGTTTCCAGCCTCCCGAAGTCAGTCAACTGGTTCAGACGCTGAACCTGCCCGCCGCCCAGGGCGCTCACGTCAAGCGGATACTGAACGCCCTGGAGACCCAGGGAAGGGTAGTGAAAATCGCCAGTGAGTTGTATTTCGACCGCTCCCAGTTCGAGGCTGCGCGCGGCCGGCTGCTCGATTACCTCGCCGATCATGCCGAAATCAACGCCGCCACCTATCGCGACCTGCTATCCGCCTCACGTAAGTTTGCGATCAGCCTGTTGGACTACTTCGATCACGCCGGCGTGACCACGCGCATCGGCGACGCCCGCCGCCTGCGCAAGGCGTGACGCGCGGATTCTCTTGGACCCAAGCCCCCGCATGCGAATGCCGCTGCATGGCGTACCACGAGCCATTTTTCGACACTCCACAACTGAACGTGGGAAAGGCAACAGACCTGCGCCACCCCGCCACCATGAGATCGATCCTTCCCCTCAGGTGGTTTCTCGACCGTCTCTTTTTTCTCTGAGCCTGTCGAACAACCCGTTCCAGCGCTAAAGTCTCACCCATGGGTTTGCTTGGCTGATTGGTTCCCAGGGAGAACGCGAAGACCGATCCCTGCGTCAGCGCAATTTGGCCATGCATTTCAGAGGAAACTGGTTTGTGCTCAATGGTTGAACGCGACGACAATAAACCGACCGGCGAAGAGTTGATCCGGCTCACCGCGCGCTGCAAAGCCGCGGGTTGAGCCGGTAAACTAGGTCCGGCGGACCTTAAAGGAGTTCTTGGCCAGCTCAAGCTGGCTGGCCATCCTGATTTGCTGGTCGGAATTTCCACCGGCGACGACGCCGGAGTGTATCGTCTTACGCCCGATCTGGCGCTGGTCAATACGGTCGACTTTTTTACCCCCGTGGTGGACGACCCGTTCACCTTCGGCCAGGTCGCCGCCGCCAACGCGATGTCCGATATTTATGCGATGGGTGGAACGCCGCGCACCGCGCTCAATATCGTCTGCTGGCCGCAGACCGGTCTGCCGGCTTCGATGCTGGCGGAGATCCTTCGCGGCGGCGCCGAAAAAGCCCAGGAGGCGGGCGCGGTAATCGTCGGCGGCCATTCGGTGGCCGACGAAGAGGTCAAGTACGGAATGGCGGTCACCGGAATTATCAATCCCAACCGGATTATCCGCAACGTCGGCGCGCAGGTGGGCGACGTGCTGATTCTCACCAAGGCCCTCGGCACCGGGGTGCTGATGACTGCCTTCAAGCGCGATCGGCTGGCCGAGGAGTTTTACGCCGCGGCGGTTAAATCGATGTGCGAACTCAACGCCGCGGCTTCAGCCGCGATGTTGAAGTATCGGGTCCATGCGGGCACTGACATCACCGGGTTCGGGCTGGTCGGCCATGCCGCCGGAATGGCCGAAGGCAGCGGCGTGACCCTGGTCTTCGAGGAATCCGACCTGCCGCTGCTGCCGGGGGCGCTGGACATGTGCCGGGCCGGGATGATCCCCGGAGGCGGCCAGCGCAACCGCGAATTCTACAGCCCGCGCGTACGGATCAGCGAGGAAGTCGCCGACCCCATCGCCGAGTTGGCGTTCGACCCTCAGACTTCGGGCGGATTGCTCCTCGCGATGCCCGCCGACGACGCGATGGCGCTGCTGGCGGACCTGCAGCAAGCCGGCAACCTCGACGCGCAGATAGTCGGCCGCGTCGAAGCGCGCAGCGAGTTTCTGATCGAGTTGGTGTGAGAGTCCGGTGCAGTTAGTTGGATAGAGAAGGGAGGCGAGTCGTGGATGGTGCCGTGCTGGGGCATGCGACGGAGGCACTCGGCCAGTTCGTGTTTCTACGATGCGCATGCGTCATCCGAGCCCGGCTGCTCGCCCGATCAGAAACAACCCTGCCGCGACGACGACGGCCCCGATGGCTCGCGCGACGCGCTCACCGGCTGGTGCGAGACGTTCGACGGTGATGGCTGCCGCCACGACAGCCATCGCGCGAAGGTCCATGACCCCGATGACCAGTAGGATCGCCATCAGACCGGCACAGCAGTAGCTGCAGTGGAGGCCGAGGCGCAGGCCGTGTCGCCAGGCCGTGCCGGCGTCGGACGGCAACGCACGGCAGCGCCCGGGCGCCGCCCGGCAGCAGGCAAGGTGACGCGCCTTCCACGCGGTGAACTGGAGCGCGCCGGCGATCAGGACGACCCCGCCGACCGCGATCGGAACGGCGCGCGCCAGCGCCGGCTGCTGCATCTCGACCGTCGCCAGCGCGACGCCGAGCGCAAAGGCGGCCATTCCGAACACGGTCCACACGAAGAAGTAACCCACGCCTACGATCGCGGTCAGCCGACCCAGGCGCGTCTCGCCTGTCCTGCCAACGGCCTGGCGGTAACGCCACAGCATCGGGACCAGGGACGGCAGCATCATCGCCACCATCATCACGACCCACATGCCAAGGAACGACGCCGCGGCGCCGGGCCACGTCTGTCCGGGCATCCGCATCCACGCCATCGACATCGTCCAGCCGCCGGGCATCGGCATCTCGCCCATCGCCGACATGGACGCGCACCAGACGATCGTCACCGCCGCGCTGGCGGCGAAGAGCAGCGCCGACGACCCCAAAGAAGCGCTTGCTGGGAAGCCCGCTCGGAAACCATGCCTCGTGAGATCTCCAGTCCCGCAGTTGCGCCACGACAACCACGATTTCGCTCAGCCCTTGTCGTACTCGTCGTGGCGGCGCCACCAGACGCCCGTCTCGTTGCGACCCTTGGGTGCGCGGTCGAGCCACTGGTACATGCCCCAGAGGCCGTCCAGTCCGCGCGCATAGGTGGAATAGGTGTGGTAGACGACGCCGTCCTCGAGCACGAACGCGCTCATGCCCGGCCTCTCGCGCGCGTAGGTGGCCAGCGTCGGTTCCGGTCATGGCCGCGTGCGGGATTCCCCTTGCTGCCGGCATCCGGCTTCACGTCCAGCCTCGTGGCGGCTGGCGCTGGTAGTTGTATTCGACGGTCCCCTCGCGCTGTTGCTCCTCGGTGAACGAGACGTTGAAGTCGAAGTTGAAGTCGCTGCCGAACGAGGACGCCCAGGGAAAGCGTCCACCCCATCCGCCGCTTGTACGCCTGCAGCTTCGCGAGCGGCGCCCGCGACACCGCCGAAAGCGTGACGTCGTGGTTCGCCAGGTGGACGACGAAGCCGTCGAACCCGTCCGCGATCGCCGAGCAGGACGGACACCCCGCCGTGTAGTCGGGCCCGAACATGAAGTGGTAGACGAGGAGCTGCGAGCGCCCTCTGAAGAGATCTGCCAGCGAGGCGCTCCCTTCATCGGTCTCGAATCGGTACTCCTTGTCGATCCGGACCCACGGCAGCTCCTGACGTCGCCGCGCCAGCTCGTCGCTGCGCCGCGTGAGTTCCTTCTCCGCCTTGAGCAGCTCGAGCCGCGCTGCGAGCCACTCTTCACGTGTCCCGGTCATGTGCTTCGTCATCGGTCTTCTCTCCTTCCTTCGGGTGTCCTTCGTCGTTCGTTCCGTTCTGGATACGAGTGTTTCGTTGGTGGTCGTGAGATAGATTATAGCTGCAGGGTATCCGAACGGTGGGAGTGACAAGTGTGACGGGATTCCGATGGACTCGCTGATCACTGCCGCGGCGCGTGCGCTCGCGGCGGGTGATCCCCTCGGCGCACTGAAGCGGGTCGCCTTGCGCGACGACGCGCCTGCTCTCGCGCTTCGAGGCATCGCGATGGCGCAGCTCGGCGATCTCGTTCGAGCGAAGGCGCTCCTGCGAAGTGCTGCGCGTGCCTTCGGTCCGAAAGAGGCGGTGGCCCGCGCGAGGTGCGTCGTCGCCGAGGCCGACATCGCACTCGCCTCGCGCGACCTGGGCTGGCCTGCGAAGGCGCTCGACGCGGCGCGGGCGACGCTCGAAGCGCATGGCGACCGCGTAAACGCCGCGTATGCGCGGTATCTCGAGGTCCGGCGCCTCCTCCTGATCGGTCGCCTCGACGAGGCCGAGCGTACGCTCGCCGAGCTCGACCCGACGCCCTTGCCTCCCGCGTCGAGTACCGCCCACGAGCTGGTGGTCGCGGGGATCGCGATGCGCCGCCTCCGCACGAAGGCGGCGCGCGCTGCGCTCGCTCGGGCCGAGCGCGCCGCGCGCCACGCGCGTATCCCTGCGCTGACGGCGGAGGTCGAAAGCGCATCCCTCGTCCTGAACACGCCCGCGGCGCGCCTGATTGCGAGTGGCGAGGAGCGACTCCTCCTGCTCGAAGAGGTCGAAGCGTTGCTGGCGTCGAAAGCGCTCGTCGTGGACGCGTGCCGTCATGTCGTGCGTGACGCACGCACGGTCGTTTCGCTCGCAAGACGTCCGGTGTTGTTCGCGCTCGCACGAGCGCTGGGCGAAGCGTGGCCCGGAGACGTGCCGAGGGACCTGCTCCTAGCGCGGGCATTCGGAGCGAGGCGCGCCGATGAATCGCATCGCGCGCGGTTGCGCGTCGAAGTCGGACGGCTTCGCACGATGCTTCGGACGCTGGCCGGCGTCAGCGCGACGAAGCGAGGGTTTGCGCTGGCGCCGCGCCGCGCACGCGAGGTCGTCGTGCTGGCGCGGCCCGTCGAAGACGAGCATGCGGCGGTGCTCGCCTTCCTCGCCGACGGTGAATCCTGGTCGAGCTCGGCCCTTGCGCTTGCGCTCGGAACGAGCCAGCGCACCGTGCAGCGGGCGCTCGACTCGCTTGCGGCGGCAGGTAAGGTGCAGTCGTATGGTCGCGGGCGAGCTCGTCGTTGGATGACGCCGCCCAGTGCCGGGATTCACGACGACCTTGTTACTCCCCGCTCCACTGCCGAGTGACTAGGATGGAAGCATGAATCGATCAGCGGCCGAAATCGTGCGTGAGTATGGACCCTTTCCGGGTGTCGACCACGTGCATGGGGTCACGTACGACGGTCAGCACGTCTGGTTTGCTGCTGGAGACAAGCTGAACGCCTTCGATCCGGCGAGCGGGAAGACGCTGCGCTCGATTGATGTCGCCGCGCATGCAGGAACGGCCTTCGACGGCCAGCACCTGTTTCAGATCGCCGAGGATCGCATCCAGAAGATCGATCCGAAGACCGGCCGTGTGCTCGCCACGATCCCGGCGCCCGGCGGCGGCTGACTCGGGGCTCGCGTGGGCCGAAGGGACGCTCTGGGTGGGGCAGTATCGGGACCGGAAGATCCATCAAATCGATCCCCAAACAGGGGCGATTCTTCGCACCATCGAGTCCAACCGCTTCGTCACCGGGGTCACCTGGATCGACGGAGAGCTCTGGCACGGCACCTGGGAAGGTGACGAGAGCGATTTGCGGCGCGTCGATCCTCGAACGGGAGAGGTTCTGGAGAGGCTCGAGATGCCGCCCGGAGTGGGCGTTTCGGGGCTCGAGTCCGATGGCGGCGATCAGTTCTTCTGCGGAGGGGGAAGTAGCGGCAAGGTGAGGACCGTCCGCCGGCCCAAGCGAGGCTCCGCGCCGGCCAGCGGCTCCGACATCCCCGTCAACTCCACGAAGAAGTAATCGAGGCGGCTTCGATACCTCGACGAGCGCGCGACCTAACTTTTTGCACCTGATAGCGATTGGACGGCGCATCACCAGGCAGCGTCCGCGGATGGCGTCGCCGGGTTCCGGCGATTGCTCGATGCCGGTCGACGCGCAATCGCCGTTTTCCTCCCTTGTATTGCCTTATGCATTGCAGCTACAAAAGCGCATTTGCCGCTGGACCGGGTCATGAAAGCGAAATTACTCCGTTCCCTGGCCTCTGGACAAAGCCGCGCCGCGAGCCGGCGAGGCCCAGCGGCGGGCGGTCCGATCCGTGGCTTGGGTTGGTTCCCCCTCCGGCGTTCGATTGTGGGAGAGGGCGAGGGTTCCGATACACCTCAAGCAAACCAAACGCACTGGCCCACCACGAGATCATGTCTGCCTGATTCATCTTCGCAGGCGGCCGCATCCTCAATCAGATCCTCGTTACACAACTCCAGGCATCAAAGGGGCAGCCTGCACTAGCGCTGCCGCCGGCATCGAACAATGGATCCCGTGGCACCGGAAAACGGAGTGATCGAGCGGCGCTGGCTGGAAATTGCGGCGGGCGCCGGTCTGCTACTGCTGGTGGTGCTTGGATGCCTGAAAGTCGTGTTGCCGTTTTCATCTCCCATTTTGTGGGCGGCGGTGCTCTGCCTTTCAACCTGGCCCCTGTATGAGCAGCTTAAAAGGCATCTGCCGGATAATCGCTCGCTGGCCGCGCTGGTGATGACGCTGAGTTTGGCGGTGGTCGCGATCGCGCCCTTCGCGATCGCGTTTTGGAGCTTGTCTGATCAGGCCAAGCTGATAACCCAAACCGTCGGCGACGAAATCGAGCATTGGCCGCCACCGCTGCCGCAGTGGGTGGCCGGTCTGCCGGCGGTCGGGCCCCGGATCAAATCCTACTGGGAGGAGCCGCAACCGGTCAGCAGCGTCGAGCGCACGGCCGAGGTCGGCCATATCATGGACCCGCTCAAGCGTGCGACGGTACGCGTGGTGCGCGCGATCGGACATGGCATTCTGCAGACCATCCTAAGCCTGTTTGTAGGATTCTTTATTTTCCGCGACGGAGAGATTCTGGCGGCGCGGCTGCGGACGGTGATCGTTCGAATCGCCGGCACGCGGCGCGGCCCGCGACTGCTTCGCCTCGCTCACGCCACCATCATCGGGGTCATTTTCGGCATTCTCGGAACGGCCCTGCTGCAGGGGCTGGTGGCGGAGATAGGGTTTTGGGCGGCGGGCGTTCCAGGCGCTTTCCTGCTGGCGTTTTTGACCTTCGCCATCTCCATAATTCCGTTTGGACCAACCCTGATATGGGCGCCCGCCGTGCTCTGGCTGGTGCATAAAGGCGACAACGGTTCCGCGATCTTTCTGTTGCTCTGGTCAATCGCCGGGCACGGAGCGGTGGATGCTCTGATCAAGCCGCTGCTGATCAGCCGCGGTGGAAGCCTGCCGCTGGTTCTGGTCCTGATCGGGGTGTTGGGCGGCGCGATTGCCTTCGGGTTTGTCGGGGTGTTTCTGGGCCCGACGCTGCTCGCGGTGGGCTACAAATGGCTGGACGAATGGAGCGCTGAAGTCGCCGTCTCGCCCTAGCAGGCTGGGCTAAGGTTCACCGATCGCCGGATCAAGCTTTCGCGATCGCTCTTAAAATGTCATCTGCCAACTCGGGACGGCAGATGACCAGGTCAGGCAGGTAAGGGTTGGCCTGATTGTAGCGCAGCGCAGAGCCGTCCAGCCGCGATACGTGGAGGCCCGCCGCGGCCGCCACCCCGGCCGGCGCCGCCGAATCCCATTCGTATTGCCCTCCGGCATGTACGTAGGCATGGGCTTCGCCGCGCACAATCGCCATCGCCTTGGCGCCGGCGGACCCCATCTGAACCAGGTCTCCTCCCAACGCCTCAGCGACCTTTTGCGCAACCTCCGGCGGCCGGGTGCGGCTGATGAGGATCCGCGGACGGCCGGGCGCGGCAGCCAGTTGTGGCGGTTGCGCGGTGGAAAAGGTCAAGTTCAGGGCGGGGATGCCAACGGCGCAGGCGGAGGGTATGCCGTCGATAACCAAGGCGACGTGCACGGCCCAGTCCAGGCGATTTTCCGAATACTCGCGCGTCCCGTCGAGCGGATCGACCACCCACACCCGCCGCTTGCCCAGTCTGACCTGGTCGTCCTTGTCCTCTTCGGAAAGCAGCCCGTCTGCGGGGCGAGTTTCCCGCAGGATCCTGGTTATGAAGGCGTTGGAAATCGCGTCGCCAGCGTCGCCTAACGCCTTGCCCTGGAGCAAGCCGCCGGAGCGGGTCACGAGCAGCAATTGGCCCGCATTTTCCGCGATACGGGCCGCAAGTTCAGCGTCCTCCGAGTTCATTTTGCTCATTCTTCAAACCTGAATTTCTGGATGCGGCGCAACTTGCGCGGGCGCGATACGTCTAACATATCCGCCCAGACCCAGGATAGCGGCCGGCTCATGAATATGCTGGATGGTAAGCGGAAACTTTGAGGATAAAAAGCTCCGGGGCCGGTGCTGTTCCGGCCCCGGAAACAGGTTCGGAGCTAGCGCATGATGCGTGCTAGTCCGCCTGGGAACGCGTAGGTCTGGGCGTCCTGAAGCTCGGCCGACGCTTCCTTGTCGATCGCGGGGATGGTTCCCATTGTGCTCACACTGGCATGCGTGTTCTGGAGATCCCAGATCGCGTCCTCGGTGGCGCTGGGAATAACCACCTGTTCCCCGGTATTGAGCTTGATTAGTCCCAGAGAGTTCTTGTTGACCTTCCACAGGTTGTCCGAGTGGTCGTAAGTCTCGTAGTAGACCGTCCCCCAGTTTTGCTTATCCACATAAAAGATCTTGTGCGCGTAACAATAATCATGGGAGATGGGTACCACGTCGATAATGTAGACGTCGCGCAGTTCCCATTTGCCCAGCGCGGCCCGCGGCCAGCCCGGAATCGGAATTCCGACGTGCAGAACCTTGTCCAGGTTGTCGCGGCTGCCGGTCCCGGCCTCGATATTGGCATGCACGATCGCCAGCACCTTCTTCTCACCCAGATAGTTGGCATGGAAGAGGCCCAACTGAAAGGCGATACCACCGTTGTTGTCGTCCTGCGCCCAGTCGGTGCCCAGGATCGGCGAGCAGCGCGCGGCGCTTGAAAGCCGCAACGGGCGGCGCAACGAAGGCAGGAATACGTAGCTTTCCTGCACCGCGCTGGGATCGTCGCGCTGCAAGTCCAGTGCGGTCGTGTACTTGCTCTGCTCGGGCAGCAACAGGAGGTCGCGGGTGCTGTGGTAGATACCGTCCGCGTAGGGCAGATTGATCGGGTAGGGGGAGTCGCTCAGATGCATAAGCTGCCAGGTGGTGGCGATCGACTCTTCGGGGGTGGTGTTCCCGTAGCGATCTTCGATGAAGAAATGGCTGTTGTAGCTGATCAGGAACGGCCAGAAGTCGTACCACAGGTCATACATGATCTTGGTACCGAAATCCGGTTCGGCGGGGCTGGCGAACGGCATTCCAGCCACGTAGCCCTGGATTCCGTAGCCGCCGTTGGGCAACTTCGTCAACTGCGCCTGATGGCCATATTTTTCGGCGTTGGTTTGGACCTCTTTGGGCAACGGAGTGTCGATAGTGGGTCCCACCTCCATCGCGAATTCGTCCCCATCGCCGATCTTGAAGCCATATTTACCGCTGTACAGGGCCTGGACGCCGACCGGCAGGAAATTCTGATATTGTTTCCAGTTGGCGGTGGTGATCTTCGTACCGGGCGGGATCGTATCCGGGGAACTCGCATCCACCTCGGCTTTGTAGCGGGCACCGTTGTCAAACTTGACCTGTGCCGCAGCGCCGCCGGCTAGCCATAAAAGTGAAAGCGCCCCTACCGCTAAACTCAAGCTATTCAGCCATCGTGTCCTAAGCATAGTCCCCTTCCCTCCGCGTGCTGGAACAAGCGGTGATTTGTTATTCAACTAACAAATATCATGACCCAAAATCAGTCAAGGGTAGTTTACCGAGTGCTTAGGATTCGGGAAGCGCCAAAGCAAGGCGCTTTCGGTGCTTCGGGTGGGGCTCAGAGGGTCAGCCCGCGGGCCTCCACAGGCTGTAAACCGTGGCGTCGCTCAGACCCGGGACAGGTTCCAAATCTCGCGGGCGTACTGCGCGACGGTGCGATCGCTGGAGAACGTGCCAATGCGCGCAACGTTAAGTATCGCCTTGCGGACCCACAAATCGGAGCTGATGAACTGGCGGGAAATCTCGGTCTGAGCGTCGATATAGGAACCGAAATCGGCAAGCAGGAAATAGTCGTCGCTGTAAAGCAGGGAATCGCGAATCCAGCGGAACAGGCCGGGCTCATTGGGACAGAAGCGGTTCGAGGTCAGTTCATCGAGCACTCGCCGCAGGCGCGGATCCGAGTCGTAATACTCCAGCGGCTGATACGCGTGCCTGGAGGTCAGATCCTCGATCTCCTGCGCGGTCAGACCGAAGATGAAGATATTGTCGGGACCCACCGCCTCCCTGATTTCGATGTTCGCGCCGTCCAGCGTACCCAGGGTAAGCGCGCCGTTCATGGCGAATTTCATGTTGCCGGTACCCGAAGCTTCGCGGCCAGCGGTGGAGATCTGCTCGGACACATCCGCGGCGGGAAAAATCTTCTCCGCCAGCGAGACCCGATAGTCGGGAAGGTAAGCCACCTTGATTAATCCCCGGGTCCGAACGTCGTTATTGATTACCGCGCTCAGGCTGTTGATCAGCTTGATAATCATTCTCGCCGCCCAGTAACCAGGAGCGGCTTTGCCGGCCATTATGTAGGTCCTCGGCACGACCGGCTCGACGCCGTCTTCGACCAGGCTCAAGTACTGATGCACGATTCCGAGCGCCATCAGCAGTTGGCGCTTGTATTCATGGATGCGTTTGGCCTGGACGTCGAACACCGAGGCGGGATCGATGTCAACGTCGGCGATCCGCTTTGCCACCGTGGCCAGACGTTCTTTGTTGGCGCGCTTAATCGCCGCAAAGCGCTCCTGGAATGCGGCGTCGCCGGCGAGCGGTTCCAGCGCGTTTAGCTGCTCGAGATCGGTGATCCAGTCGGCCCCAATCGACTGATAGAGGAGATTTGCCAGGCCCGGATTGGCCATCAGCAGCCAGCGACGTTGGGTGACGCCGTTGGTCTTGTTGCTGAAACGCTCGGGCCACAGCTGGTGGAAATCGGGCACCAGCCGGGTTTCTACCAGTTCGGAATGAAGCTTCGAAACGCCGTTTATAGAATGGCTGCCGACAATCGCGAGATGCGCCATCCGGACCTGAGGGTCGCGACCGCCCTCGATAATCGATACGCGCGCACAGCGTTCCGGATCGTCGGGCCAGATCGCCACCGCTTCATCCATAAAGCGCCGGTTGATCTCCTGGATAATCTGAAGGTGGCGCGGGACCACCCGTTCCAGCAGGCTTACCGGCCAGCGCTCCAGCGCCTCCGGCATCAATGTGTGGTTGGTGTAGGCGAAGGTGGCGCGGGTTATTTCCCAGGCGGTCACCCACGGCAAGTCGTACTGATCCACGAACTGCCGCATCATCTCCGCAATCGCCAGCGCGGGATGCGTGTCGTTGAGCTGGATCGCTACCCGGGCTGGCAGGTCGCTGAAGTCGTAGCCTTTTTGTACAAAGCTGCGCATGATATCGCGCACTGCACAGGCCACGAAGAAGTACTCTTGCAGTAGCCGCAGTTCGCGTCCGCCAGCCACACTGTCTGAGGGGTAGAGCACCTTGGAGATGGTCTCGGTCACCATCTTCTGCTCGACCGCCTTCATGTAGTCGCCGGCGTTGAAGATCTGCATGTCGAATTCGTCCGACGCCGCCGCCGAGTATAGCCGCACAAAATTGACCGTGCGGCCGCCATAGCCGGAAATCGGCAGGTCCGCAGGCACCCCGATCAGCGTGCGCGCCTCGACCCAGGCGGGAATGTATTCACCGCTGCGATCGATCCGATGATCGATACGGCCGTAAACCGGGATCATGCAGGACTCTTCGGGCCGCGCCAGCAACCAGGGCGAGGTCTCACGCCGCCAACTGTCGGGACGCTCCAACTGGTAGCCGTCGCGGATTTCCTGGCGAAACAGACCAAACTCGTAATTTATGCCGTAGGCGTAGCCGGGCATATCGAGAGTGGCGAGCGAGTCCAGAAAGCAGGCCGCGAGCCGGCCGAGACCGCCGTTGCCCAGCGCCGCGTCGGGTTCTTCGTCGAAAAGGATTTGCAGGTCGATTCCATTTTCGGCCAGGAAATCGCGGCAGATGTCGATGATTCCGAGGTTGAAAAGGTTGTTCTCCAACGAGCGGCCGATCAGGAACTCAAGCGACAGATAATACAGCCGCTTACTGTTGGCGCGTTCAAAGCGGGCCCTGGTCGCGAGCATCTTTTCGACCAGCATGTCGCGCACGGCGAGCGCGGCGGCCACATACCAATCGTGCTTGGACAACTGGCTCCGCCGCTTGGCCAGCGAGAAACGGATGTGATGATCGATAAGCCGGGTGAACAGCTTGCGATTGGTTTCAGCCAGCGGCGACCCCGCCATTTGTATGTCGGTCATTACTGAAACAGCCATTGGTGCTCAGCCCTGAGAGTCAGATACCGGCTTTTCGGATGCCGAAGTTTCCACCGTGGTCCCACAACCCCAACCGAATCGGCAGCAGAATCCATGCCATACGGGCAAATGTTCCGCAGATAAGACTAAAACATCTTTAAACGGCTAAAATCGTTTAGGATCGACTCAATTCTTATCCGCCATGCCCAGAAACTGAGCGAACAGTTCTAGTAGTGCCAATTTTGCATTCAATCAACAGGTTCGGAATCGCAGTTATGCACACCCGTCTAACCGTGAGCCGAGGGGGGACAGGGTGGCTTTAACCCCACTATTCAGCGATCAGGTGGACGCCACCGCTGTACCAAGCCGACCGGTCGTGAGTCCAAATCTCGACCGCACTCTGGGGAGAAGCGCTGCCAGGCGCTCCGTCAGTGCACCCTGAGCAGCACGTAGCGACTGCGCTGTTCCGAAGGTGAGTCCCAAGGGAGCTCTGGCTCGCCGGCGACTAGTTCGTGCTGAAGCTTTAAATCCTGCGCATCCTTATCGCGGGTGATCACCCAAGCGCCACCCTTGCTTTCAGCAAACCCCGCCAGACTGTCAGGACTTGCAAACGTGGGGATCGGACGTGACATCGACAGATAATATATTAACCCCGGACCCCATATCCTGTACAGGGCGAGTTGGTCCGGGCTGCCGTCAATGGTCGAGCGCACGGTGCGCGCGAAGGACCGTTCATAACGGTATTGCTCGGCTTGCGGCATCGCCACCACGAATACGAAAATCATCGTCAGATAGGCGATCACGCCGGTCGAAATGGCGGCGCGACGGACGCTGAAGCGGCGCGTGGCATAGACCACCGTGCCAATACTTATGAGCCATCCGATCAGGAAGATCAGCCAGGCGGGGGAGGGTGGCAGTTGCGCTAGCGAGCCGGGCCGCAGCGTGGGCGGAAGCAAAAAAGCGATGCCTCCGACGATCGTAACGACCGCCGCCACGCCGTAGCCAATTTTCATCAACCGCCGGGCCGGTGCCCCCAGCTCGGAGGCGTACGCGGAAAGCAGACGGGCGACCACCAGCGCGGCCGCGGGCAGGATCGGCAGCAGGTAGTAAGTGCGCCGGGAGCGGGAAATGGTGAAGAACGCCAGCGTGCCCCAGAAATAGATCAGAGCGAACAGATCCGCATCGGCCAACGCTGAACTGGCGGGCTGGCGCACCTTGCGGTGGACCTCGAGCAGGGCGGCGGGAACGAACACCGACCACGGCGCCATCAGGCCGAAGATCACGTAAAGGTACAAGTAAGCCGGTCCACGATGGTCGAATGGCTGGAAGAACCGGACCACATTTTCGCGAAACACCAGGTAAAGTCCGGCCTCGGAATGGCTGCGATGGCTGGAAATCGCGAATGGCAGTAAATAAAATGCGCCCGCAACGATCAGGGCGACCGGAGTCTTGAGGTTGAAAAACCACCGGCAACGGCGCCGCAACCAGCCGAATCTTTCACTCAAGGATCCGCCCGTCAACTGCGCGTACAGAGCCCCGGTTCCCTCCGCCAACAACGAGTACAGGCCCATCACCATCAACGGCAGGGCAAAGCCCTGCAGGCCCTTGGTGAGCGCTGTGGCCGCCATGATCAGCCACAACCACACCACCCACCAGCCGTCCTGACGCTCCCGGTACCATACGAACAGGGTCAGGGCGGCGAGCACCCCGGTGGTGGTCTCGATATCCGCGGACGCATGGCGGGCGAAGAACACATAGCTAAAACTGGTGGCCAGGATGAATCCGGCCCAGGCGGCGGTTGCCCGATCGTAAAGGCGGCGCGCCATCACGATGATCAAGATGACGCCGGCCAGACCAAAAACCGCCGAGGGCAGCCGCGCCGCGCCTTCATTGAGACCGCCGGTAAGATGCGTCGCGGCGACTATGAACCAGTACGAGAGCAGCGGTTTGTCGTAATAAACGTGGCCATTGATGGTGGGCCAAAAGTAGTTGGAATCGAGCAGCATCTCCCGCACCACCTCGGCCCAGCGCCCCTCCGACGCCCATAGCGCGCGGACGCCCAGCCGCACCAGGAACAACCCGGCCGCCAGCACGACGACCGCCGGCCCGTACCATCGCGACCAGCCTTCCTCAGACGTCATCGCGGAGCCGCGGCTTTGCGGGGAACCATTGTGCATATCAGACGCATTCTAATTGTTTCCGCTGTCGAGGGTAGATTCCCCAGCGGTAGGCGGGCATCGCCACGTTCGTTAGCAAACCAGACGCCAGATCGAGAGCGAATACCGTCAGGCGCGACAACTGTGGGGTCAGTGCTCTTCCTCCAGCCGGGCGGCGGGCAGGATGTCCGGTCCAACATCCTCTAGAAACCGCGATACGCTGCCCATCACGTAGCCCACGTTGCGGTCGAACATGTGGATCGGATAGCTGATGTAGAGTTCATCGCGCGCGCGGGTGCCGGCCACGTACATCAAACGGCGTTCTTCTTCCAACGATTCGGGATCGGCGCTCTGCGGTCCCGGAAAACGTCCGTCGGCAGCCCAGATGATAAAAACCACCTTCCACTCCAAACCTTTGGCTGAGTGGATCGTGCTGAGCGTCACCAGCCCCTCCTCTGGGGCCACCGATAGCACCTCGCCAATTGAATCGTTGGGCGGCTCCAGCGCCATGTCGGCGAGCATGCTCTCCAGGCTGCGGTAGCGTTCGGTGAGCGTTTGGAAATGCTCGAGGTCCCGCTCCCGCTTGGGGTAATCGTCGGGATAAGCCTCGCGCATCAAGGGCAGATAGTATTCCAGCACGGCGGCCAGGCGATCGGCGGGACGCCCCTCCTGATGCAAGACGCTCAGCAGCTCGGCCAGGCGCGCCATCCCCTCGATCCCCGCCTTGCCCTTCGCTTGGGCTATTTCCCGGGCCGGGTCATTCGATTCCACCAGCCGCTCGATTAGGGGCTGGGCAGTGCGATGGCCGACGCCTTTGAGCAACAACAGCACCCGCAGCCACGAAACCGCGTCGGCCGGATTGGCAATCACGCGCAGATGGGCCAGCGCATCCTTGATATGGGCGGTTTCGATGAATTTGAAACCGCCGCGCTTGACGAAGGGGAGGTCGCGGCGTTGCAGTTCCAGTTCGAGATCGAAGGAATGGAAACTGGAGCGGAACAGTACCGCGATTTCATCCAGCGCGACACCCTCCTCGCGCAGCTCTAAAATCCGCTGGGCCACGAAACGCGATTGCATATGCTCGTCTTCGGCCCGGATCAGCAGCGGACGCAAGTCGCCCATCCGCCGTGTGAACAGCGCCTTGGTATAACTCTCGCCGGCGCGCGAAATCACCTGGTTGGACAGGTCCAGGATGCCCTGCAGCGAGCGGTAGTTTTCTTCCAGCTTGATGATCTTGGTGGCGGGGAAGAGCTTGGGAAAGTCCATGATATTGCGGAAGTTGGCGCCGCGGAAGGAATAGATCGACTGCGCATCGTCGCCCACCGCCATCACATTGTGATGGGACATGGCCAAAAGCTGCACCAGGTGCGCCTGAATAGTGTTGGTGTCCTGGTACTCGTCCACCATGATGTAGCGATAGGTGTTGGACAACTGGCGGCGAACGGCGGGATGCTGCTCCATCAGCTCGACCATGCGATGGAGCAGGTCATCGTAATCCAACAGCCCACGCTCGCGCTTGTAGGCGTCGTAGGCGGCGGCCAGAAGCAGGATCTGTTCGCGATGGTCCCACAGGTAGCCGAAGTCTTCCTCCAATTCCTGCTCCACGGTGCGCGCTTTGTTGCGCGCCATGCTGATGATCTCGGCCAGTGTCCCCTTCTTGGGAAAGCGCCGCTCTTTGGATGCGAGGCCCATCCGGGTCCGGATCAAATTGATCACATCCTCCATGTCGGAGCGGTCCAGAATGGTGAAGTTGGACTGCAGGCCAATCGAGGCGCCGTGGCGGCGCAGCACGGAATTGGCGAAAGAATGGAACGTGCCGCCGGCGACGCTGCGGCTCTGCTCACCGACCAACTGCTCGGCGCGGCGCAGCATCTCCTGCGCCGCGCGCCGGGTGAAAGTCAGCAGGAGAATGGCGGGCGGGGGCACCCGTCCTTCGATCAGGCGCGCGACCCGATAAATGAGCGTGCGGGTCTTGCCCGAACCCGCGCCCGCCACCACCAGCAGCGGTCCCTCACGATGAGTCACCGCTTCGAGTTGTGCGGGATTGAGCAGTTCGGCGTACTTGATTCGATACGTTGGTTCCCGCGCATCCGGCTGGCTGCGCAGAGTGATTACTTTCTCCGCCAAGGTCCTTCACCACCGTGCGTGCTGCGCCCCGGGGTCATAACGTTAGCTTGATCCTGACCAAAGCACGGCACGGGGACATAGATAGTACCTTATAGCGGTCCGGGCAGCGCGCTGCCATCAACCCCCCTCATTGTGCGCTGCCGGCTTCGCTTCCAGCGACCTGCTCCTTTGGCTTAAGCGAGTAAAACAGTTCCCATAGGCATGGGACCAAAAAGAGCGTCATCACCAACGACACCGCCAGTCCGCCGATTACCGAGCGGGCCAGCGGAGCCGAGGCCCCGGATCCGGCTTCGAGCTTCATCGCCAGTGGCGCCAGGCCCGCGATCGTGGCCAGTGACGTCATCAGAATCGGCCGCATCCGAATCCGCGCCGCGTCCACCGCGGCCTGCCGTAAATTCTCGCCGGCGATGCGCCGTTCGTTAGCGAAGTCAATCAGCAGGATGGCGTTTGAGACCACGATCCCGACCATCACGATCACGCCCATCAGCGATTCGATATTGATCGTGGTGCCGGTGAGCCACAGCATCCAGGCGACGCCAATCAAGCCCATCGGCACCGAGACCAGAAAAATAAACGGATCGAGCCAGGAGCGGCTCTGCGCAACTCCAATCAGGTAGACCACCAGCACTGACAACAGGAAGCCCCGTTCCAGGCTCTTGAAGGTCCTCTCCATATTATCGACCGAGCCGCGCAGGTAGAGCTTGATATTGGATGGCGGCTGGAGGCCCTTCAGCGCGCGTTTGACGGCCGTGAGCGTGCCGCCCAGGTCGCTGGTGCGCGGCGAGATCAGCACGTCAACCACCCGCTGGATGTTGTAATGGTCGGCTTCGGAGGGATACTCGGTGCGCTTGAGAGTGGCGACGTTTCTGAGCAAAATCGCCTGCTCGTGTTCCGCGTCGGAGGAAGCGACCCCGTCGGCGCGATAATGAGAATCCTCGTAATTGTGCATCATCCGGGTACCGACCGGAACATTGAGCAGGGTCTCGAACGAATTGATCTTGTTCTCGAAATACTGGGCGCTCAGGTAATAGTCGTCGCCGGTGCGCGGATCGATCCAAATCGAGGGTTGAATCATGTCGTTGCTGTTGAGCGCGGTTACCAGGTTGGTGATGACGGCTCTTTCCGATATCCCGAGGCGCGCCGCTTTGGTTCGATCAACCTCGACTTCAAGCGTCGGATAGTCCGAGACTTGCTGGACCATGACCTGGCCAACTTGCGGCAAACCTTTGAGGCGACGCACGATCCGGCCCCCGAACTGGAACATCGGTCCAAACGGTTGACTGACCGGCGCGCTGAGCTGAACGTCGATCGGCGCGACCGATCCAAAGTTGAGCACCGCATCGATGATGCTGCCGGAACTGAAGAAGGCCTGTACTTCGGGTAGCTGTCGGGCCAGCGCCAGCTTTACGGCGTTCTCATAATAGTGAGTCGGCCGCTGATGTCCGGACCGCAGCCCCACCATTATTTGTCCGGTATCCTCGCCCGAGTTGGTAGTGTAAATGGCGGAAATGTTGGGGACCACGCCTAAATTGGCGATCACGTTCTCCAAGTCCTGAGCCGGGATCACCTGGTGAATAATGTCGTTAATCCGTTTGGCCGCCGCCTCGGTCAGCTCCAGGCGGGTGCCGACCGGAGTGGTGATGTTGATGATGAACTTGCCCGCGTCGCTGGCTGGAAACAATCGCATCCCCAGCCGCGGAAAAAGCAACATCGAACCGGCGAACAGCGCGGCCGCGGCGACGATCACCACCAGCTTATGGTCCAAGGTGGCGTCCAGGACCTTGGCGAAGCGCGCGGCGAAACGGCCATAAGCCCGGTCAAACGCGGCCAGTGGGCCGCGACGATGGTCGGGACCGCCCTGCTCGCGCGCGGCGGTCTCGCGGGCCTGTTTGGGATCAAGCCAACGCGCACAATAAATCGGGATTATCGACATCGACACCAGATAGGAGGCCACCATCGAAAAAATCACCGCCAGCGCAAGTGCGGTGAACAGATACCTGCTCACGCCGTAGAGAAAAACCACCGGCAGAAAGACCACGATCGTGCAGATGGTCGAGGCCAGCACCGCGTAAGTAACTTCCTCGGCCCCCTCGCCCGCCGCCTGGACCGGATTTTTGCCCATCGCGAGATGGCGATTGATGTTCTCCAGCACCACCGTGGAGTCGTCCACCAGGCGGCCGATCGCCAGGGTGAAACCGCCCAGCGTCATCAGGTTGATGGTTTGGCCCGACACCGCCAGGCCAGCCATCCCGGCCAGGAGCGACAGCGGAATCGACAAAAAGATCGCAAAGGTCGATCGGAAACTCCCCAGAAAGATCAGGATCATCAGCGATGCCAGCAGCGCGCCGGACAGCGCCTCGTGCTCCAGCGCGTTAACCGCCTCGACGATGGTTCCTTCCTGGCTGAACAGCGTGCCGACCTTCATCCCGGCGGCCAGACCGGTAACCTGCGGCACCGCCCGTTTGATGCCCTCGATTACCTGCAGCGTGTTGGCCCCGGCTTGTTTGAGGATCGGGATGTAAACGGCGGGCTTTCCATCAACCAGCACCTTGCTGTACTGGATTTGCGACGATTCTTCGGCCTTGCCCACATCGCCGAGCAAGGCCGGAGCCTGGCCGGGGCCGAGCTTGATCGGCACGTGGTTGAGCGCCGCAGCGTTGGGAATCTGGCCATTGGAGTAGATGTAGTAATCGTAAGGGCCGATTTTTGCGTCGCCGGTGGGCAGGATCTGATTGGTCGCGTTGATCGCGTTGACCGCGTCCTTCAAAGTCATACCGCGGGCCTGGAGCTGCTCGCGGTCAAGGTACGCCATAATCTGACGGACCTTGCCGCCAAAGGGATAAGGCACCGAAGCGCCCTGCACCGTCGCCATAAAGTTGCGCACGTTGTAGCGCGCCTGATTCTGCAGCTCGGTCTCGTCGTAGGGACCCGAGACGGTAACCAAAATTACCGGAATCGAGGAAGAAGCGTCGTACTTCAATACCAGCGGCGGCATGGTGCCCGGCGGCATCAGCCCCAGGTCGCCCATCGCCAGCGTCGCCAGTTCGGCTGACGCGGCGTCGAGATTGACGTTGCTGTGGAAGTAAACCGTTATCGCGCTGACCCCAGGAATCGAGCGCGATTCAATATGTTCAATGCCGCTGCCCAGGGTAAAGAACCGTTCGTAGCGGCTGGTGATGTCCTGCTCCATCGCCAGCGGCGCAAAGCCGGGATAAAAGGTCGCCACCACCGCCGCCTTGATGTGGAGTACCGGAAACACGTCGACCGGCAGCTGTGTGTAAGCCATCACCCCGAGCAACGCGATTAGCATCGCGGCCACGATAATCAAATGCGGGTTGCGTAATGAAAACCTTGGCATCGCTGTTTCTCCCGGCTACCGATGCCGCCAGCGCGATAACGCCTTACGCAATTGTAGCATCCAGACGATGTGAGCATTGGGATGAGGCCCCGGGGAACCGACCTCCGGGAGCACCGCTGTTGCGTCGCCGGGAAATTGCCATTTATCACGCCAATCCCAAGGTCCTCAAGCTTATTGAGAAAGATGTGATAAGCACTGAAGATGTTCTGGTCATAAGCACTTAAAGATATCCGGCTAACAGGGTACAGCCGCGCCAGGCGGCCTTCGCCTTGCTAATGCGTCCGTTCCAGTTCGCGATAGACCAGTCCCCAGCGCACGCCTTGGTCGCTGACGGTTACGCTGGCGGCGTGGAAGAATTGCACGACGCAGTCCAGGATGGCGGCGCCGGCGGGGATCACGTCGGCGCGTCCCTCAACCATTCCGGGAAGCTCCTTGCGTTGCGCAGTGGTCAAGCTGAAAAGCTTTCGCGCGGTTTCTTCGACCTGGGCCCGAGAAAGCCGGCGCCCATGCACGACGGCATGGTCGTAAGTCTTAAGGTCCATCGCTACCGCGCAGACCGTGGTAACCGTGCCCGCCACGCCGACGAGGACGGCGGGACGGAAGTCATCCCATCCGAGCGGTCTGAGCTGCTCCTGGATGGCTTTATAGAGTTGCGCGCGCTGTTGCTCCGCGGGTGGGTCGTTACTGATGAGCCGTTCCGTCAGGCGGACCGATCCGATTTGCAAACTGACCATCGCGGGTTGGGCGCCGGCTTCACAGCGGATCAGTTCGGTGGAGCCGCCGCCGATATCGACGATCAGCATCGGCTGCGCCAGGTCGATGCTCAACCCATGGGTGGCGGCGAGGAAGTTCAATTGCGCTTCGGTTTGCCCGGAAATGATTTCGAGGTCAACGCCGGTGCGCTGCCGCACCTGCCCGATGAACTCCGCGCCGTTGCGGGCGTCGCGCAACGCGGCGGTCGCCGCGGTAAGAATCTTTCGCGCGCCCAGTGCTCGCGCCTTTTCGGTGAACTCCGCGATTGCATCCAGGGTGAGCGCGGCCGCCGCCGGATCGAGGAGGCCGGCGTTATCGACGCCGCGCCCAAGGCGGGTGATTCTGAGCCAGTCGGCGAGTGGGCGAACTCCAGCATCACTCAATTCCGCCACCAGCATCAGCACCGTATTCGATCCCACGTCCAGGGCCGCCACGGTGGAGGCGCCGCGAGTATCGCCGCCCGTCATCGTCAATCTCTTAAGCCGCCGCGGTTGCCGGCGGTTCGATCGCGAGCTGATGTTGTTGGATCCAGCCGTCGATCGCGGCCAGTGCGCGGGTGGCGAGTTCGATTTTTTTCGCCCGTCCGCGGCTGTGCCCATCGAGTTCGGGCATCAGACCGAAATTCGCGTTCATAGGCTGGAAATCCTTGCGGCTGGTGTCGGTAATGTATGCGACCAGCGCGCCCATAGCGGTCACCGGCGGCGGCGCAATCAGTTCATCGCCGCGGACCACGCGGGCGGCATTGATCGCGGCGAGCAAGCCGGCGGCCGCCGACTCCACGTAGCCTTCGACCCCGATCATCTGGCCGGCCACGAAGATATCAGGCCGCGTTTGCAGGTTGAGCGCCGGGTTCAGCAGGCGGGGCGAGTCGATGAAGGTGTTGCGATGCAGCGATCCAAGGCGCACGAATTCCGCCCTTTCAAGCCCCGGAATCATCCGCAGCACGCGCCGCTGCTCGGGGTACGTCATCTTGGTCTGAAAGCCGACGATATTGTAGAGGCGGGCCTCGCGATCGTCCTGGCGCAACTGTACCACCGCGGCCGACCGCCGTCCGGTGCGCGGATCGGTCAGCCCCACCGGACGCATCGGGCCGAAGGCCAGAGTCTTGGGACCGCGCCGGGCCATCTCCTCGATCGGCATGCAGCCTTCAAAATAAATGGTTTTCTCAAATGGATGAGCCGGAACCTTGTCCGCGTCGAGCAGCGCCTGGACGAAGGCCGCGTACTCATCCTCGGTCATCGGGCAGTTGATATAGTCGTCGCCGCCTTTGCCGTAGCGCGAGGCCCGAAACGCCACGCTCATGTCGATTGAGCCGGCGGTCACGATCGGCGCGATCGCGTCGTAAAAATACAGGTAGGTTGAACCGACCAGGTCGCAAATCGCGGTGGCAAGCGCGGCGCCGGTGAGGGGACCGGTGGCGATGATGGCCGGTCCCTGGGGGATTGACGCGACCTCTTCGTGGACGATTTCAATCAGCGGTTCGTGCTCGATCGCAGCGGTGATCGCGGCGGCGAACCGGTCCCGATCCACCGCCAACGCGGCGCCTGCCGGGACCGCGGCAGCCGCTGCCGCCGCCATCACCAGCGAGCCCAGCCGGCGCATCTCCTCTTTCAGCACGCCGACCGCGGTTTCCAGCGACGCGTTGCGCAGCGAATTGGAGCATACCAGCTCGGCAAACAGTCCGGTGCGGTGGGCTTCCGTCATTTTCACCGGCCGCATCTCGTACAACCGCGTGCGCACGCCGCGGCGCGCGAGCTGAAACGCCGCCTCGCTTCCCGCCAGTCCGGCGCCGATGACCTTGACGATCGGTTCGTTCATAGAAGTCAAATTCGAGCCACAATTCTGAATCGTCCTTTCGACAAGGTTCTTCCGGTTAGCCGCCATGCAGGCCATTATCGCACAGCCGGAGCGAAGAGGCACGGCCCCGCCAAGGCCGCTGATTTCAAACTGGACCCACTACCTTCGTACGGGCCGATGTTCCCCGGTTCTGCGAATTTTGATAAAATGGGTTGCGATGCGGTCTGTGGCGGCGGTTGATTTGTTCTGTGGGGCCGGAGGTCTAACTTGGGGCTTCCGGCAGGCCGGAATTTATGTGGCGGCCGGGGTCGATATCGATCCGACGTGTCGATTCCCCTTCGAAACGAATAACCCACAAAGCAAATACGTCCTGTCGGATGTTGCCTGCTTGCGGGCAACAGAGGTTTCTTCTTGGTTTCCCAAGGACTCGATAAGAGTCCTCGCCGGATGCGCGCCCTGCCAGCCATTTTCTACGTACACAATCAAGCGAGGCGTCAATGGTAGATGGCCCTTATTGTACAACTTCCTGCGCTTAGTTCGCGAGGTTCGCCCGGATGTCGTGAGTATGGAGAACGTTCCAGCCCTGAAGAGGTATAAGGCATACGCCGACTTTGTCGAAGGCTTGGAATCCGCTGGTTACGCTGTGCAGGAGAATGTGATCAGATGCGCTGACTATGGCGTTCCGCAAACGCGCGAGCGCCTCGTGGTGTTGGCTGGCGCAAAGAAGACGCGTATCCATATGGTCACTCTGGTAGTCCGTCCTCCGCCAACCGTTCGAGCGGCGATAGGTGAGTTGCCAGCAATCAAGGCTGGCGCACCAGCGAGGCGAGACGACCCACTGCACGCATCAAGTCGGCTGAGTCCGCTCAACTTGAAACGAATCCGCGCCACCCCCGAGGGTGGCGGCTGGTCTGACTGGCCCTCGGAGCTTCGGCTTGATTGCCATGAACGGGAAACGGGACGCTACTACGGAAGCGTGTACGGTCGCATGGCATGGGAGGGTTTAGCACCGACCATCACGACGCAGTGCTTTGGCTACGGGAATGGGCGCTTCGGGCATCCGGAGCAAGACCGCGCGATCAGCTTGCGCGAGGCCGCGCTTCTTCAGACATTTCCTAGGACGTATCTCTTTACGTCACCGGGCGAGCGACCTACGTTCAAAAACGTCGGTCGTCACATCGGCAATGCGGTGCCCGTAGCGTTAGCTGTAGCTATCGGGAAAAGCATCATGCAGGCGCACGGTATCGAAAGTCACCGGCTGCAAGATGCTGCTCGAACTGCATGATCACTTGTCGCAGATACCAGAACACGATCGCCGACCAACCGCGCAGTTCACGAATCGAAACATCCCGTCCGCAGTCGCCGAACGAGGCCAATCCGTGGGCGAGGTCGTTCCGGCGTTTGCGGACGAGCTTTAGTAGTCCGCTTCTGTTGAGCACGGGCCGCTTGACCGCTGTGTTGAGTCTCGCAGAAATCTTGAGATTGATTCCATGGTGACGGAGCGCTGCATATATCCTTTCATCATCGAGCGAGCCGCTTGGCAGCTTCGGCTGCACGACCATTGGGTGCCGCTCCAGCAATCGATCGCACATATAGAGTAAGGCTTCCAGTCGTTTGGCTGGGTTCAACGGCTCGTCGGTTTTTCCGACCCCCTGAATCCAGCAGCGCTGCCATTCCGCGCTCACGTCTCCAAATGTCAGGCGTCCGTCGCTTATCTCTTGAGCAATTCGTTCGAGGCATTTCTGCACGACCGATTCAATTAGATTGTACAAATGGAGGAAGACCGTCGCCTTCATCACGTGACGCGTGGTCGTATCCATCGAAAAGCGCTTTACGCCATCGCGCGACACCACTTCCGAACCGGATTCTTCGACGAATTGCAGCAGATCCAGATAGTGGCTGATCTCGCGGCAACGATCCCTGAAGGACTCTTTAATCGCTCTCATCTGCTTTAGCGCTCGGGACGTGTGTCTGAGCCTCCTCGTCCTGGCCCAGCAGCATGCACATCACATAGTCGAAGCGATTCCCGATCTTGCTTCGCACGTTCGATGCACTTGAAGTAGTAACCAACATGAACTCATCGGACGAGAGCCAGTCTTCTACTGGGATGCGGGGACCAGACGATTCTAATCCCGGTTCGGCCTCAATGGCCTTCCAGCTCCCAACAGCAATTGCGTCGAACCGAACCCTAGGAGTCATGGTGGATTTCGCCTTCTTCGTGAACCCGTGTGGAAAAAACTTCTCGACGAACTTCATTACCGCCTGAAAGCGTGCTCTGTACTTATCCGTCACGGATACGTCGGTGCTCGCCTCTAAGTTTCTGGCGCGCAGCCATTTGTTCAAAAACTTGGTGTAGTCGTCTCGATATCCTTCAAGGCCGTCGCTGAAAGTAAGGAAACGCGCTACCAACTCGTCCGGCTCGCGCAAGCGGCGTGCTGCCTCGGGCATTGGACAAAGTCGTTGGAAGCGCTCGTCATCGGCCAGTTCATCTATGAGATCCGTGATTGGTCCCTTGATGGAGCCACGACGTGTTTCCGCAGGTTCTGCGATTAGCGATCCCGTATTGATGCGGTCGAAAAGATCGCGCCGATCATCCTCCGTAGCTTTCTGCGAAACGACAACCGAGCGGATCGTCCTGTTTCTGAAGCGCCGTTGCTGGGCCTTCGAGAGATTCTCGAATCTAAAGCCCTCAAGCTTTTCCAGTCGTTCGAGTCCGGTCAGAACCAGTTTGTTCCCAAGGAACTCCTTGCAAGTACCAAGGCGCTGTCTCCCATCAATGACTTCAAGCCGCCCATCGGGAAGATCGGCGAAAAAAAGAAAAGGCACAGGGAGACCCAGGAGCAGCGACTCGATGAACCTGGACTGTCTGGAAGAGCCCCAATTGAATCGGCGTTGGTATTTCGGAACGAAAATGTCGCTGTCGTCCTCGTTCCCGAATTTCTGCACTAGCAGTTCAATCGTGAACTCTTTCGTGTCATAGTCGAGTACCCGCTGGTCGGTCTCAAGCTGATCCATCGCCGCTTGGACGTTGGCCGGATCGGGAGTGAAGACCAGTGAGGGCTGTTCGTTCTCGCCAGCCTGTTCCATTGATCGTGGTCTCCTTACAAGAATCGCTTTAGCCGTTGCTCAAGCAGGCTATGCTTGCGTAGTTCGCACTGCCAAACTACGAGAACCCGGAACCCGAGCGACCGAAGGGCCCGGGTCTTGTCTGCATCGCGTCTCCTATTGGCGGCTATCTTTGCGGCCCAGAAGCCCACGTTTCTCTTGGGTGTTGTAGCGAGCCGACAGCCTTCATGTCCATGCCAAAAGCAGCCGTGGACGAAGACCGCCCATCTATGGGAGCGGTTCGCAATGTCAGGACGGCCTGGAAGATTGAGCGGACAAATTCGATAACTCGCGCCAAGCGAGCGGATTATCCGGCGAACCGCTTGCTCGGGGAACGTATTGCTCCGGCGAACGCGTCGCATTCGATCGGATACGGCCGGGAGAGGCCGCAACACGCTACATCCATCGATCAAAGCGTTCCGTCGTGCCGCCTTTGAGCCTAAGTCGCGTGTTTGTTGGAAAGCCTGCGTTTGGTTCCCTTGCGGCGAACCCGCCCGCCGCTCAACCTCCCTCTTCAGCATCTGGACCAGTGCCCGCATTACCCTCATGAAGCACTAGAAAGACGAGCGGGAGCTGGGCGGGGCGTCCTTTGTCATGTCCGCAGCTTACGCGCGCTTTGGTCATTATGGGAAGCTGGCGCATGGTCGATCACGTTGTGCACGTACTCGCGCTCCAGCCCACTTCTAGGCGATCCAAGCGCCCGTGTAAACGTCGGAACCGGCCTGGACGTGCTCCCGCACTGTGCCTTGAAGCGTCTCGCGCTTGGTGTCGGGGGGGACGTGCATCACGCGGCTTTCCCCCCGGGCCTGCTAACATTAACAGCCCGGAAAAGCCGTCCCGGTGGGGGACCAATCCCCGCGACGACTTCGATGATTTGCACCCATCCGAGGCGGTCGAACGCTGAGGCGACGGCCGGACGTAGGTGGGGAGCAAGCCGACGCTCCCGAGGCGGCACACCGGCACGCACTAGGCGAAGCCCTGAGGCGAACGCCGCTACGTGGTATATGGAAGTAACCGGACGGCGAGATCCTTAACTCCGAGCCGTGCCGCCAGCGCGAATTCCTGGGTGGGCCTAGAGATATCGCGATGAAAAGACACGATGAAGAAAAAGAACATGCCCGACGGAATAGGTTCCCGGAGCTGGACGTCGATCCACTTCCGCAGGCCCGGATTACTCTCCGTGTCCCGAATCACCTCCGCGGAAAACCCTTTGCGCGCTTCCAAATTGAACCAACCGTCGCCGGAGTCTATGTAGCCCAAGCTTCTCAATTGGCCCGTGATTGACATAACCTCAACACCTTCCGCATGCAGGGCAGCGTTACGCAGGTCTCCGCCTTCGCCTGCAAGCTTGTCCGCCTTTACGTTATACGCCACAAAATCGTTTCTTCCGGCAAAGGTTGACTGGTGCCCATGCTGGTGGATGAAGCTTATATTTAGCGATTTCTTCGCACGCAATTCCTTGCAGGCCGCAACAACATTCGCAACAAGCACCTCGCGTGTCTTCCATCTCCCCGACATCCAAGCTTCAAGACCCTTGTAGTCGTGAACGATCGTCAAATGAGCGGACGGCGCAATGTGGTTCAGCGTCAAATACAGTGCCGCTAGTTCCGCTAGTACGTTCCGAATTTTGGAGAGCGCGTCTTCTACTTCAGCCGTTGAATTAAGCCCTTCGATTCCCGAGCCGACAAATACGCGCTCTACATAGCTGGAAAATTCCTTTTCCACGGCATTCCCGGTCGCCCGTTTGAGGACGAACACGACCCCTACGCCACCTCGGTGATTTCCATCAACAAAAGCATAGACGCCTGGGGACAGTTCGACTCCTTGGCCACTCAGCATCGCTTCTGCTTCGGCTCGGCTTGAGACTGATTGGTATCGTGCGCCTTGTACGCCGGAAACCGCTGCCTCGCATGAGGCCCAATCGCCGTAGATACCCCGCGCAGAGTCGGGTTGTATGAGAACATACAATTGCATCCGGCGGGCCGATTAACAGTGGCGATCCCCCGAGTGTCGGTGACGAACATCACAGCCTCCCGATTTGGATTGGTACGCCTTGCTTATCCATCTCCTTCGCTAAGAGCTCTTTTGTTTCTGCAACATCGTCCGTGAAAGGAAAATAGATTAGGCCATGAATGTCCGAAGGACGCTCCATTTGCTCCTGATTCTTAATCAAGATCGCAACCTTAGACCGCCCCAATTTGCTCAACAGGAGGCCGAGCTCCAGCACAACATTCTGACGGGCTCTGAATTTCTTTTCGTCCTCCCTACCCTTCGCATGACCTTCGTCGTCTGGCGTGGCGAGTACAACAGCGAATTTGACTTCCTGGCTCGCGTACTTCTCAAGCTTCTCGATTATGGTCTGCCCTTCCGAGGGCAGCTGATCGAGAATTAGGGGCTCACAGTTCCATCGTCTCAGCATCGCTTCCAGCTGAGTCTAGCCTGATTGTTATGACCGTATACGACGAAAACACGCCTGCTTTCAGGCGCAGGAGCCAGAGATACGGGGCGAGGAGTTTTAGCCGGTATCTGCAGTTCGAGGAGTTCGCGCGTTCTCTTCTGGTTTTTGCCTTGTGGGGTCACGGTACCATTATCGAAAACGCAGACGACTTCGCCACCGGAGAATCGGAGTTGAAAGCCCATATCATTGGGCAGCCGCTCCTTCTGGACGAGCTCGTATCCTTGAGCGGCCAGCTTCTCCTCAACTTCCTCGACTTTGGCCATCGATCAGAGCCTCCCCGTTTTTGACTCTCGCCGTACTCCGTGGGTCAATCAGGACCTAGAGGAATTTCTTGCCACCTCTTGGACATCAATTGAACCGTGGTAGCGCGCCTGTAGGGATTGCAACAAATGCCAGCGCGCATGCTCAATCAGGCGCTCGGTGGCGGCGGTGATACGGCCGCGTCGTCGGGTGTGACCACCGGCGCCGCCGCCACCACGTAGTCGCATTCCTCTTTGGGGCACGACCATGTGGTCCCCGCGCGCTTGGTGGTTTTCTCCACCAGGTAGGGGGAGCCGCATTTCGGACACGGCTGCCCGACCACCTTGTTCCAGCTCGCGAAGGTGCACTTCGGATAGCGGCTGCATCCGTAAAACAGCTTGCCGCGCCGGCTGCGCCGTTCCAGCACCTCGCCCTCGTGGCAGTCGGGACAGCTGACGCCGGTCTTTACCGGGTCACTGCGCAGCTTCTTGATCCCGTTGCATTCGGGATAACCCGAGCAGCCCAGGAATTCTCCGAAGCGCGAGCGCCGGCGCACCATCGGCTTGCCGCATTTCTCACAAAACTGGTCGGTCGGGGGCGTGGGGGCCGGTTCCCTGATGGTGATATTGCCCTGGTCGTCGCGGGCGAACTCCTTGGTATTTTCGCAGTCGGGGTAGTTCGAGCAGGCGAGGAACTCGCCATTGCGGCCCCACTTGATCACCATCATGCCGCCGTCGAGTTCGCATTTGAGCTCGGTCGGGACGCCCTTGCCCTTGACCATCGGCATCTTCTTGCGCGCCTCGCCGAGCCGCTTTTTGAACGGACTGTAGAAGCGCTTGAGGGTCTTGACCCAGTTCTCCTTGCCCTCTTCGACCCGATCGAGATCCTCTTCCATGTGCGCGGTAAACCCGACCTCGACGATGTCGGGGAAGGCCGCGACCAGCAAATCGATCACGATCCGGCCCAGCGAGGTCGGACGCAGGCGCTTGCTTTCGTCTTCGTCCACGTACTCGCGGTTAAGAATACTGGTCATGATGGAGGCGTAGGTCGACGGACGGCCGATCCCGTTTTCTTCCAGCTCTTTGATCAGCGTCGCCTGGGTGAAGCGCGGCGGCGGCTGGGTGAAATGCTGCTCGGGGGTGAATTCGAGCAGACGCAACATCTCGCCCTCGGTCAACTGCGGCAACTGCGCCTGCTCGTCGTCCTCGGCGGCCTCGTCGACGCCTTCGAGATAGACCCGGATGAAGCCGTCGAACTTCATCACCTGGCCGGTGGCCCGGAACTGCTCGTTGCCGGCCATGATATCGACCGTGGTGCGGTCGAATACCGCGGGCGGCATCTGGCTTGAAACGAAGCGGTTGAAGATCAGCGTGTACAGCGCCAGTTCATCCTTGGCCAGGTAGCGCGACAGCGATTCGGGGTCGCGTCCCACCGAAGTCGGGCGGATCGCCTCATGCGCCTCCTGGGCGGATTTTGCGGATCGGTAGTAGTTGGGCTTTTCGGGAACGTACTGCTTCCCATAGCGCTGCTCGATGTAGCCGCGGACCTCGCCCAGCGCCTGATCCGAAACCCGCACCGAGTCGGTACGCATGTAAGTGATGAGACCGACCGCGCCCTGATCGCCGATCTCCACGCCTTCATAAAGTTTCTGCGCGATTTTCATGGTCCTGGACGGCGAGAAATACAACCGGCGCGCCGCTTCCTGCTGCAGGCGCGAGGTGATGAAAGGCGGCGCCGGGCTGCGGCGCACTTCCTTGCGCTCGATCTTGCTGACCGTAAACGGCGGGGCGGTGGGGCCCTGCAAAGCGGCCAAAATCGAATCGACCTCGGCTTTTGCGAGCTTGTAATTCTTGTTGTCGACGCGCTGCCCGGCGTGAGTGAACAGGCGGGCCGTGAATTGCGGCGGATTGGTCCCCGCAAGCTTGGCGTCCAGGGTCCAGTATTCTTCGGCCCGGAACGCTTCGCGCGCGCGCTCGCGCTCCACGATTATCCTCAGCGAAACCGATTGCACCCGTCCCGCGCTGATTCCGCGCCTGACCTTCTCCCACAGCAGCGGACTGATCTGATATCCGACCAGGCGATCCAGGACCCGGCGGGCCTGCTGCGCTTCGTAAAGGTTGCGGTTGAGTTTGGAAGGCTGAGCGATCGCCGCCCGGACCGCGGTTGGGGTGATTTCGTGGAGCAATACCCGATAAAGATTTGGGCGATCGCTGCCGACCTGCTCGGCCACGTGCCATGCAATCGCTTCGCCCTCGCGATCGGGGTCGGTTGCAAGATAGATGTTTTCGCTTTCGCTTGCTGCCTTCTTGATCCCGTCAAGGACCTTGCCCTTGCCCTTGATAATCTCGTACTCGGGTAGGAAATCGTGATCCACATCGACGCCCAACTTGCTCTTGGGCAAATCCATCACGTGCCCGACCGAAGGCGCCACCTGAAAACTCGGACCCAGATAGCGCCTGATGGTTTTCGCTTTGGCGGGCGATTCGACAATGAGAAGATTTTTAGCCACGTGTATTGCGATGCTGGCAACAGCCATCCTCTGCGCAGAGAGTCCGGCCACGCCACCTCCAAATCGAAGTTAAGTAAGCTAGATTTGTGCCAGAGAGAAGAGCTTGCCCGGATGCTGCACCACGACGCCGGTCAACTCCAACTCCAATAAGACGCCCAGTACAGTTTGCGCATTCAATCCCGAGCTTTCCACGATAGAATCTATATGCGTCCTCTCGGCGGGGCTTAAATGCTCGATCACGGTCTGGAATTGGTTCTCCTTGAAATTGCCGGGAACCAAAGCTTGTTCTGCACGTTTTTTGGCCGTTGCCGCCACCGTCGCCGGGCGCGCCGCGCGATGGGCCAGTTGCGGCGCGAGTTCCTCGATCACATCCTCGACGCATTCCACCAGCCGGGCTCCCTCCTTGAGCAAGCGATTGCTGCCCCGCGACTTTCCCGTCAGCGGACTTCCGGGAACCGCGAACACCTGACGATTTTGCTCCAAGGCGAGCCGGGCGGTGATCAGCGATCCGCTTTTTTCTGCCGCTTCTACTACCACAACGCCCAGGCTTAAGCCCGCGATCAAACGGTTACGGACCGGGAAATTCTCCGGAACCGGAGCGCTGCCCAGGGGCAATTCGCTGAGCAGGGCGCCGTCGCCCGCGACCAATGATTCGGCAAGCTTACGATGCTCCGGCGGATAGATTATATCAATCCCGCAGCCTAACACCGCAATGGTCCGGCCGTTTCCATCCAGGGCGCCCTGATGCGCTTCGGCGTCGATTCCACGCGCCAGACCGCTCACCACGGTAATGCCCTTGGCGGCAAGTTCCGACGCCAACCGGCGCGCCATGTGGCGGCCGGCGTCGCTCGCCGCGCGCGCGCCGACAATCGCCACGCAGTCCGTTTCACTGGCCGGCATCGTACCGCGGAGGTACAGGAATGGCGGGGGATCAGGAATTTCACGCAAACCCGCCGGGTAATGCGCGTCGGTCCATCTGACCAGGCTGACGCCCAGACGCGCCAACTCGCATAGTTCCTTTTCCAGCGGTTCAAATTGAGCGAATTGAACAATATTTCTTGCGGTCGGCCGATAGACTCCGGCCGCCACCAGGTCATCTTCCCCGACTTCGAAGACGTGGCGCGCCTCGCCGAACTTCTCCAGCAGCATTCGCGCCACGCGCGCGCCAACGCCGCGCACGCGTCTTAAAGCAAGCCAGTAAGCATCCGCACTGGTTGGCATCCCCATGCTGGCCCCCCTCTGGCCACCAGCCTTATCACGCCTGTAACAGCATTACGCCGATCACCGCCCGCTATCAATTTGTTCAGGGCTCCGGCGGGCTGCATGGTTGATCATCAAATAAATCGTGAGATCCTGCCGAGGGTGGCGGATTAAGCAAGCCGACTTTATGCCCACGGACCGGATTGCGCCAATCGTCGCTGCCAGTTAGTGTTGAACGTGCCCGCCCGCTGCCAGGCGTGTTCAAAGACCGTTTGCGTCCGGGTCAAATGATTCTTGACCGGTTTCTTTAGATCGCATACTTACAGTCGCATTAGCGGGTCCGTGCTTCCGCCGGACAGCCGGATATATCGCCGGGCGGCGTTCATTGCTGTAATCTGGTACGCAAAGGTCGCAGGAATGGGATGGGGGCAGGGAGATGCAAGAAATGAACATGAACTTCAGTGAGATGTCGGCGACCGACAAGCAAGTGATGATATTTAGCTTCTATCGTGACGCTGAATTGCGCGGCGCGCGACTGCTTTTCAATCTGCTCCACCACATGAAGGATGCCGAAGCCCAGCTCAAGATGTCACGCCATCTGGCCGACGAAACCCGTCACGCCTGGCTGTGGACCAAGCGTATCGCCGACCTCGGCGGCGCGCCAGTCATGATCGATGACGGCTATCAGCGCCGGCTCGGCTTACGGACCGGGGTGCCCAAGGACATTATCGATCTATTGGCGCTTACCGTGGTGGTGGAGGAGCGAGCGCGCTCGCGCTACATGCAGCATGCCGCTTTACCCAACGTCGATCCGGAAACGCTCGAGGTTCTCAAGGCCGTCACTGAGGACGAGAGTTGGCACCTGTCATGGATTGAGCGCCAGATGCGCGAAGTGGCCCGCGAGGAGGGCAAACCGGAGCGTGCGGATCAGGCACTGGAGCGCTATCGCGCAATCGACCGCGAAGTTTACGCTACCTTGGCCGCGGATGAAGCGCTGTTGATGCGCGGCTAGGCACGCGCCTCGTTGACCTTCCCTGTATAAGCTTCTCAAGCCACTTCCGACTGTTATTCCGGAGACCGGCCGCTCCCGCGGGGCGAGTTGGTGCGCCCGCTGGCGGGCGTGACGGTGGGCGAAGTGACTAAATGGATTCACCTCGAAGCAATTCAGGCCCTTGTCCATCATGCGACTGCGGTCGCCACCGCGATTTTCTTGTTCGCCCTGACGGCGCGGCTTATCAGCTACTTGATTCCCGACGGCCCGGCGAAACGCCTGGTGCTGATTGTCGATGATATCATTCTGCTCGCGGTGTTTGCGTTGGCCGGATATCGCCTGCTGACTTACCTGCTGGAAAGGCCGCACCTGGCTGCCGCCAGCCGCGAGACGCCGGCCATTACCTCCTCTCAGGGGCCTTTGCCCGCGTCCGAAACCCAAACCGCGCTGGCACTTTGCCGCGCCGGGGCGAAGACCTCCGCGGATTTGCGGCAGTGTCTTGAGCGCCAGCTCGACTTTTCCGAGCAGATGCTCGCCGATGCCGCCGCACAATTCAACTCGATGATCCATGCACTCCCCGCATCCGGGAGCGCAAGGGTCGAGTTGCAAACGGATTTCAATGCGGCGGGCCGAAAATTCGTGGAATTCAGACATGCCGAATGCGCCTGGCGCGGCGCGATAGCTGGACCGCAGACCCCGGAGGATCGGTATCTGGCTTGCCGCGCCGATCTCACCCGTGGACACGCCCGGGAGATCGAGCGAGCGCTGGGCAAATGACCTCCACGGATCGGGCGGCGCGAACTCAACCGCGCGTACCGGGCTCAGTTGGAATCAGGTTCTCCCAGCTTGCGATACAGCGTCTTACGATCGATTCCCAGGATCATCGCAGCCTCACTCTTGTTACCGCCCACCGAGGTCAGAATCGCTCGGGCATACTCGCGCTCAAGTTGATCGATCGTAAGCCGCCGGCTCACCGCTTCCTCGACCGAGGCGGCGACCGATTCGCCGCCGGCGATTTTGGCCGGCAGGTCACCGCGCGTGATCCGGTTGTGGCGGCATAAGATCACCGCGCGCGAAATCGCGCTTTGCAACTCGCGGATATTTCCTGGCCACTGGTAGTGCGTTAAGGACGCAATCGCCTCAGGGTCTATTTCGGGAATTGAGCGGCCGGCCTCGGCGCTGGCGCGGGCGAGGAAATGCCTGATCAGCGGTACGATATCCTCGGTGCGCTCGCGCAACGGCGGCAGCACCAGAGTGACTGTGGCCAGGCGGTAATAGAGGTCGGGACGGAATTTTCCGGCGGTAATCGCCGCCTCCAGGTCGGAATTGGTCGCCGACACGATCCGGACGTCGACGGGCGTCTCTTCCGTAGCGCCTACCGGCCGCACCCGCTTGTCTTCGATGACGCGGAGCAGCTTGGCCTGCAGCAGCAGCGGCATCTCGCCAATTTCATCGAGGAACAGGGTGCCGCCGCGGGCCGCCTGAAACAGACCGGTCTTGCTCTGGCGCGCGTCGGTAAAGGCGCCTTTGACATGACCGAATAGCTCGCTTTCCAACAAATTGTCGGGAATCGCGGCGCAATTCACCGGCACAAAGGGCGCCTGCTGGCGCCGGCTGCGGAAATGCAGCGCGCGGGCGATTAACTCCTTGCCGGTGCCGCTTTCGCCGGTGAGCAAAATGCTGGCGGCGCTGTCCGCGATTTGACCCACGATCTCCAGCACTTCAGTCATTTTCTGGCTGGCGGCGATGATGTTCTCCAAGCCATAGCTGTGGGCCAATTCCCCGCGCAAGCGCCTGATCTCCAGGCGCAGGCTGCGATCCTCCAGGGCCCGCGACACCGCCAGCATCAGTTCATCGTTGCTGAATGGCTTGGTGATGTAATCAAACGCCCCCAGCTTCATCGACTCCACCGCGGTCTGAATCGAACCGAACGCGGTGATGATCACCACCGGCAGGTTGGGCGCCACCCGCTTGATTTCGGCCTGAAGCTGATGGCCGCTCATTCCGACCATGCGCAAGTCGGAAATCACCAAATCGGGATGTTCGCGCCGAATCATCGCGAGGGCGTCCGCGCCCGAGTTGGCGGCGATTGCGCGATAGCCGCCCGCGCCCAGGATCTCGACCAACACGTTGGCCATTTCCCGATCGTCGTCAACGACCAGGACGGTACTGAGGATGGGGGTCCGCTCGCCGTCCATGATCAGGCACTCGCGGCGATTTCAAAGGCGGGCGGGCGCGAGGCGGACAGAGCGACTGCGAAGCGCGCTCCCCGAGGTCCGGGCTCCAAGGTAATCTCGCCGTCGTGGTCGCGCACGATCGACTGGCTCACGGCCAGGCCCATCCCCGTACCTTTCCCCGGATCTTTGGTAGTGAAGAATGGATCGAACACCCGCTCGCGCAGTTGTTGCTCTACCCCGGGACCATCGTCTTCGAAGTACAGGCGAATCTGCTCCCGGCCTTCGATCAGGCGGCGTTCGGCACTGACCCGCAGGGTGCCACCATTTTCCGCCATCGCATCCAGCGCATTCATCCCCAGGTTGACGAATACCTGCTGGAGCTGGTCGCCGTCACAATCGACCAGCAAAGGCGTCAAACCCAGGTTGCTGGCCAGGCTGACGTTGCGCCGTTCGGCCTCGGTTTCCAGCAGATGCAGGGTGCGTTGCACGATCGTGCGCACGTCCGTGGTAACCCTGATCGGTTCACGACGGCGTCCAAAATCCAGCAGCATCCGGACAATCCGGCTAATCCGATCGATCTGGTTGATGATGATTTCGAGTCCTTGATTCAGCTTGCGCGGGTCCGGATTGCTGCGCAGCAGATGTTCCGCGCGGCCCCGAATAACACCCAGCGGCGTACCGATCTCGTGGGCCAGGCCCGATGCGAGAGTGCCGATGGTCGCCAGCTTGTCGGAGTGGCGCAAGCGGCGCTCCAGTTCGATCTTGCGTTCGCTTTCGTCCAGCAGGCGGCGGCGCGCGACGCTCAATTCGCGCGCGAGTTTGCGGAACTCCTCGGTGATCAACGTGACCTCGTCGCCTGCCACTTCCCGTTCGGGTTCCTCGCCACTGGAGAAGCTGCTCACCCGGCGGGAAAGCTCCTTGAGCGGCAGCGAGACGTATTTTCGCGCCACCAGTGGAATCAGGACCGCGGTCAGAAGCACAACGATCACGCCCGCCAGGACCGACCCTACGGTCCGCCGGTAAAGGTCCTCCCGCACCTGGGTCCAGTCTTGGGCTACCAGCAGATAGCCTAAGGACGAATCGCGTCCTAGTGGTGCGAGGCGGCAAAACCAGTAGCGGCCATTCGCGGTCTGAGTGAATTCGTTGCTTCCCGTCCCTTTTACGTCGTTTCGGATTTGCTCCGCCGGCGGCAACGCAAACGGAAAGCTGGGAAGGGCGTAGCGCAGATTTCCGGTTTTATCCAGCACCGCAACCGCCACGCCCTGGTTCGAGATGATTCGCAGGATGGCCTTGATGTCAGCCCACTCTGAACGTTGAATGTCGAATTGGATCGCGGTATTCAACGCCATCTCCGTCGCCCTGGTCTCGCGTTTGAGATCATCGACAAAGATGCGAGCGGACGAACGGACGCGGGTATAGGTATACACCCCCACGACCGGAGTGAGAGCCGCCAGTAGGCCAATAGCCAAGCGCGTTCCGACTCTCATTTCAGGCATTCTAGCCTTAAATCGCCCCCAACGTGAAATAGCGCCTGATTCCAATCGAAAACCCCTGCTGGTTCTAGCGAATGGCATGCCAGCTAAATACTGCGAGCGGATTCATTGGTTTCCACCTTCGAAGGTTGCGACCGGGGGCAGTCTGGAACAAATAAAACCGCAGGCGTGGGGCGAAATTCCCCTAGTCCGAGTCAATTTTTTTTACTCCGCGAAAGTCCTATAGAGGATGGCCGAAGACTTGATTTCAGTGGCCTGCGCTTTGCTTTGGCATAGCCTTGGAGTGAAAACGAATACCGAAGGCTTATGGAACGCATGCTCCAACGATTCTTGGGACCGCGCCGATCCTGCGATGGGATCAGACCACGCTTGGAGGCGGGGCTCGCTGACACTGAAGTTAGCGTTAATGATGACCGCGCTGTGGCTGGTGGCGACTCCTGCGCATCCGCTGGCCGGCCAGGTGACGCTATCGCGTGCTCTGGAAATGATGCGCAGCGGCAACCCGGAATTATCCGCCGTGCGGCAGGAATTGACCGTCGCCAAAGGCCAATTGCAGAAAGCCGGCTACCTCAGCCCGTTCAATTTCGCAGTGGCCGGCGAAGGCGGTTACCGGATGCGCACCGGGTCCAATTCGCAGGATTGGCGCGTCGGTTTCATCCAGGAATTTGAAATCTTCGGACAACGCTCGCTGCGCCAGAAAAGCGCGCGGCTCGGCTACGATGCCAGCGTAGCGCAGTTAGCCGATCAAAACCGGCTGCTCGACGGAGCGACCAAATTAACCTTCTATGACGCCGTGCGCGTGCGCGATGAGGCTGGCCTGTTGTCCGAACTGGCCAAACTCGATTTCAACCTCCTCTACGCCGCGCGGTTGCGAATGGAAGCCGGCGAGATCAACCAGATCGAGTACAACTCCGCACAAATCAGTTATGGCCAAAGCCACCGCGCACTGGTCGAGATGCGGGAGCGCTATCGCCTTCAGCGCTCCAGCCTGGGACGGTTGTTGGGAGGGGAGGCAGGAGCCGAGCCCGAACCCGCGGGAGAGATCCGCATCGAGCCATCGCCGGTCGAGATCGAGAGTCTGATCGCCAATGCGCGCAAGAGCCGTCCCGACCTGCGGGCGCGGCAGTTTGAGATCGCCCGCCTCGATACCGAAACCGTACTCAACGATCGCCTCAACCTGCCCAATCCAGCGATCGGAATGTTTATCGGCCACGAAAACAACACCGAGCGATTCGGAGGACCGATGCTGGGATTCTCGATTCCACTGTTCAACCGCCGCGTGGGTGAGGCGACCATCCTGGCCGGACAGCGCGCGCAGGCCAAAGAGCGACTGCGCGCCACCGAACTGGACATCGCTCAACAGGTGCGCGACGCCTACAGCCGGTACACGACCGCGGTCAAAGCGCTGCGGATTTACCAGGAAGAGGTGGTCGGGCCGGCGCGTCAGAGCTTCGGCCTGCTCGAAGCCGCGTTCTCCGAGGGCAAGATCGACCTTCTGCGCTTGGCGGTCGCCGAGCGGGAGGCCTTTCAGGCGCGGGTCGCCTACGTCGACGCCGGGTTCGAGGTGCTGGCCGCTCAGGTCGCGATCGAACTGGCCACCGCCACCCCACTCCAGGCAACATCGCGATGACAATTCGAAATTATCTCGCCGGCTTAATCATGACGGCGATGCTGTCCGCGCCAGGCGCGCTTGCCGCAGCCGGCCAGCCCGCGACGCCGGTTACCCTCAAGCTCAGCGCCAGCTCCGAAGCCGAGCATCGGATTGAAGTCGTCGCGGTCAGCAAAAAGCGCCTGCGCGATCTGATTTCGGCAACCGCCGCGATCGAGCCCGATCCGCGCGCAGTGGCCCGCGTGACGCCGCGGATGCGCGCCCGCGTGGTCCGCTTGATTGCCGATCCGGGCCAGGCCGTGAAGCCCGGCGAGTCGCTGGCGATTCTGAGTAGCATCGAACTGGGCCAGGCCAAGACCGAGTATCTCAAGGCGCGCTCGCTCAGTGACATCGCCCGCCAGCAGCTGGCACGCGAAGAGAGCCTTAACCAGCGCAAAATCGCGTCCATGAAGGATGTGTTGCAAGCCCGCGCCGCTAACGATACCGCGCTGGCGCAATACCAGGCTGCCCGCGAAACCCTAAGCCTGCTCCTCCCGCCCGCCGCGGTCAGCCGTATCAGCTGGTCGGCCGGCGGCCACGCTCTGTCGGAATTCGCCCTGACCTCACCGATTGCCGGCACCCTGGTCAAGCGTGACCTGATCGTGGGGCAAATCGTCAACGGCGACGCCGAGGTGATGACCGTGATGAATCTCGATCATGTATGGGTGCTGGCCAACGTCTTCGAGCACGATTTGGCCGGCCTGTCTTTGGGAGCGCGCGCGCGGATAAAAGTCGAGGCCTATCCCGATCAAAGTTTCCAAGGCGAGGTCTCTTACCTGTCCGACACCGTTGACCCCGCCACTCGCACGGTCCAGGCCCGTATCGACGTTCCCAATCCCGGCCATCGCCTCAAGCCCGGGATGTTCGCTCGCGCCGAGATCGAGGCCGACGCCGGGCGCGGAGGGCGCCGGGTGGTGGCCGCGCCGGCTTCTGCCATTTACGAAGTCAACGGCGCCCAGGCGGTCTTCGTCCAGACCGAGCCGCATGTCTTCTCGGTGCGCCCGGTGGTGGTCGGTGCCGCCGGCCGCGACGACGTCGAAATCATCTCGGGCGTGCATGATGGCGAGCGCGTCGTAACCCACGGCGGCTTGCTGCTCAAGGCGCTGGCGGTCAACACCTCCGATTGAACATGGCAAAACGGATCTTCGAAGCGGCGCTCGAAAACCGGCTCCTTACGATTATTGCGGTGCTGGTGCTGACCGCCCTGGGATTGCGCGCGATGACTTTGCTGCCTATCGACGCCGTGCCCGACGTGACGCCCAACGTGGTGCAGGTGGTCACCGACGCGCCCGGCCTGGGTCCGGCCGAGGTGGAGAAATTCATCACCTTCCCGGTCGAGATTGCGATGCGCGGGATGCCCGGGATTAGCGAGATCCGGTCGCTGTCGCGCTTCGGGCTGTCCTCGGTATGGATCTATTTCGAGGAGAAATACGACATCTACTTCGCGCGCCGCCTGGTGATGGAGCGCCTGCCGGCGGCGCGGGAATTGATTCCCAAGGGCTACGGCTCGCCCGAAATGACGCCCGTATCCACCGCTCTGGGCGAGATTTACCAGTTCGAAGTCGTCGATCCGAAACTCTCCCAGATGCAGTTGCGCTCGATCCTGGATTGGCAGGTCGCGCCCAAGCTCAAGGCCGTGCCTGGGGTGGTCGAAGTCAACAGCTTCGGCGGTGAGCTCAAGACTTTCGAAGTGCAATTGGAGCCCGACGCGCTGGTGAAATACGGCATCGGCCTCGACCATCTGTTTCGCGCCCTGGAGCGCAATAACTCCAGCACCGGCGGCGGCTATATCGTGCGCAACGGCGAGCAGCAAGTCATCCGCGGCACCGGGCTGATCACCAACTTGAGCGACGTGGCCAGCGTCGTGGTCGGTAACCGCAACGGCGTGCCGATCTACGTCCGCAATCTGGGCAAGGTTGCATTTGCCCCGCGCATTCGCCAGGGCGCGGTCACTCACGACGGCAAGGGCGAGACCGTCGTCGGAGTGGTGATGATGCTGATCGGAGAAAACTCGCGCGTGGTCGTTGATCGCGTCAAGACCCAGATGGCCGAGATTCAGAAGACCCTGCCCGAGGGGGTTAAGATCGTTGCGTTTTACGATCGGGCCGATCTGATCCGCCGCACTATCCACACCGTCACCCATAACCTGATCGAAGGTGCGATCCTGGTGGTGGTCGTGCTGTTTTTGTTCCTCGGCGATCTTCGCGCCAGCCTGATCGTCGGCTCGGTGATCCCGCTGTCGATGCTGGTAGCGTTCATGGGCATGACCTGGGCCGGGGTGTCGGGCAATCTGATGAGCCTGGGCGCGATCGATTTCGGTCTGATCGTCGACGGCTCGGTGGTGATGATTGAAAATATCTTTCGCCGCCTGAGCCAGCCCGACGGGCATGGCGGCTCTGTCAGTCATCGCATCTTCGACGCCGGCCGCGAAGTGCTGCGTCCGATTGTGTTCGCGATCGGAATCATCATCATCGTGTATCTGCCGATCCTTACCTTCGAGAACGTCGAAGGAAAGATGTTCCGGCCGATGGCGCTGACGGTGGTCTTCGCGCTGGCCGGGTCCCTGCTCTGCGCGCTGACCTACGTTCCGGTAATGGCGTCGCTGCTGCTGCGCCATCCCGCCCATCACGATCCCTTCGTGGCGCGCCAGTGCGACCGGCTCCACGCCTGGCTGAGCGCGGCGGCCTGGTCCAAGCCCAGGCTGGTGCTGGGTGCGGCGGCGATCCTGCTGGCCGGCAGCCTGGCGCTGGCTCCGCTGCTGGGCACGGAATTCATCCCGACCTTGGACGAGGGGACCATCAACCTCGACGTCCTGCGGGTGCCGAGCATCTCGCTGGACAATGCGGTCAAAGACGCCGGCCGGGCCGAAAAGGCGATGCTTGAATTGCCCGAAGTAAACCGCGTGGTCTCGCGCATTGGCCGGCCCGAGTTGGCTACTGACACCGCCGGTCCCGACGAAAGCGATGTATACGTCTTTCTGAAACCGCGCGAGGAGTGGCGAGTCCACGATCGCGAGGAATTGATTGGCGAGATGGAGAAGAAGCTGGCCCAACGGATCCCCGAAACCCGTTATGCCTTTTCCCAGCCGATCGAAAACAAGGTCAACGACATGATCGCGGGCATCAAAGGCGACGTCGCCATCCACATCTACGGCGACGACTTCGACCGGATGCTGGCCTACGGTCAACGTCTGCTCAAGCTGCTCGCCGCCATCCCGGGCGCCGCCGACGGCAAAATGGCGCCGCGCGCCGGCTTGCCGTCGCTCAATATCGCGATCGACCGCGAAGCCGTGGCCCGCTATGGGATTAACGCCGGCGATGTGCTCGACACCATCGAAACGATGGGCGGCCGAATCGTCGGCCAGGTAGTGGAGGGCGACGCGCGCTACCTGCTGCAGGTGCGCTTCGCGCAGCCGTTGCGCAAGGATATTGACCGCCTCGACGACATCCAGGTCGCCGCACCCGATGGCAAACTGATTCCACTGGCGCAGCTCGCGCATTTCACCGTGGAAGAAGGGCCGGTGGCGATCTGGCGGGAGAATCTCACGCGTCGGGTAACGGTGGCGGTCAATGTGCGCGGCACCGATCTAGGCAGTTTTGTATCCACCGCCAAACGCATCGTCGCGGAGAAGTTCCCGTTGCCTCACGGATGGTGGCTGGAATGGGGCGGACAGTATGAAAACCTGCAGCGCGCCTCGGCCCGCCTGATGGTGCTGGTGCCGGTCTCGCTGCTGCTGATCGTGGTGCTGCTCTACAACACCTTTACTTCGATGCGTCTGGCGCTGCTGATTTTCAGCAACGTGCTGCTGGGCGCCAGCGGTGGAATTCTGGCGTTGATCCTGCGTGGACTGACTTTCTCGATTACCGCCGGGGTCGGCTTCATCACCCTGTTTGGCGTTTCCGTGCTCAATGGGGTGGTGCTGGTCTCGGAAATCAACCGTTTGCGCGAACTCGGCGCCGACGTCGATAGCGCGATCGCGCAGGCTTCGCGCGAACGGCTGCGGCCAATCCTGATGGCCTCGATGGTCGCGTTGTTCGGCTTCATCCCAATGGCGATATCTCGCGCCGCGGGCGCGGAAGTCCAGCGTCCGCTGGCGACCGTGGTCATCGGCGGTCTGCTCACTTCAACGCCCTTCACACTCTACGTATTGCCGATCATCTACCGCTGGATGGTGCCCGACAACGGCAAGCGCAGCGCCAATCAGGAAGCCGCGCATCCGGCATAAGCTCCCTGTCCCTTCTCCACAATCCTCCGTGGGAGAGGGCGAGGATAATTTTGATGCCCTTTCAAGACACACCTTTCGCGCTGGCGCGCAAGGGCAACACGAATGCGCGATACGCCCGCCGGGGATCTGATTGATGCCGTCTCCCTGACCAGACCCTGACCAGGCAGAGGGTTCCACAGGCTGGAAGCCTGTCCCACGAGTTTCTACATTTTGTGAGTGTGTCATGCTGAGCCGGCGAGCAACGCGCGCCGTGTCGAAGGATCTACGCGAAGCGATTTGCCTGTAGCGGCAGGGCAAAGATCGAGATGATCTTGCGTCTCAATCGCCTTGGCGGAGAATCGTTCTCTGCGAGGATCAGGCAGGGGCGGTTCACGAACCGCCCAGACAGGTCTCCATCCCCTTGGCGTGGAATCGTCCTGTGCGACGGTTGGTAGAGGCGGTTCGTGAACCGCCCTTTCACAGGCTGGAAGCCTGTGCCTGGAGTTTACATTTTGCTTTAATTTTCTCCCCCGGACCGGGGGAGAAGGGCGCCGCCGAGGCGCCCAAGAGAGGGCCCTTTGTCAGCGCGCCTGCTTCAGGCGCGCGATTATGAGTTCCGATGACGAACCTTTGCGCGATCAAGACCGGCGCCTTCGGCTGAGTGTGCGGATGAGGAGCGGAAGTTGTGGGAGCACCTCAGAGCCAAGCGCTTTGCGGGATTCAAATTCAGCCGCCAGCACCACCTTGGTCCATACTTCGCAGATTTCTGCTGCGCCACGCGCCACCGGATTATCGAACTCAAGCGCAGTCAACAGGCCGCGCCGGAGCAGGAGCGCACGGATGCCTTGAGACCGAGCAGGGTTATCGAGTGATGCGATTTTGGAATGCAGAAGTGAACACCCGAGATCGAAGATGTGCTCGAAGCGATTTATGCAGCGCTGCCGGTTTCCTTAATCGCGCGCCTCAGAAGGCGCGCTGACAAAGGACCCTCTCTGGGGCGCCGCGGCGGCGCCCTTCTCCCCCGGTCCGGGGGAGAAAATTACAGCGACAATGCAAACTCCAGGCACAGGCTGAGAAGCCTGGGCCACGAAGCCAGACGCGAGAAGTCAATACTTTGCAACGATCTCCCGGCTTAACTCCTCGATCATGCTGCGGGCGTTGTCGTTGAGTATGCAGAAGGCGACTTCATTGAGCCCGGCGGCCTCCAAAGCCTTAATCCGCTCGATGATCTGCTCGCGCGCAGCGGTCAGGCTGAAAGATCGAATCACCTCGGGAGTCAGAAACGGCTCTTCGCCGGGGTTGACATACATCATGTGCCCTTGATGCACCTTTATGTAGCGCCGATCGGCGGGCAGATCGAGTTTATCCACATACTCGGCGCGATAGCGCTCGGCGAGCGGCGCCAGAGACGGCGGCAGTTGCGAAGCGACCGCCGAGGCTTCCCACAAGGCATGCAGCGCCACCGCCGCGATCGGCCCCACCCACTGTAACACGCGCGGCGAAGTCAACGACTCGCCGGGCCGCAGCACGCAGGCCCCGCAGAACATCGTAGCGGAAAAATCGTCTAGCGGTTTATGGGCGCGCTGGGCGGAGTTCCGCACCACGGCGAGGTTTTGTTGAAAGCTTGGCAAATCGCTAAACGGCGCCACCCATCCGTCGCCGACCTCGCCGGCAAGGTCGAGTGCCTTGGGTCCCTGCGCCGCGACAATAATTGGAATTGGGTCCTTGGTATTGATGTAGCCGCCATCGGGTTGCATCAGGCGAATCCAGCGCTCGCGTTTGCCTTCGCGGTAAAGAACCTCTTCGCCCTTGAGCAGCGCGCGGCACATATTGACGTGCTCGCGCATCGATGCGAGCGACACCGGCGGCAGACCCATCATATTGCGGCCGGTAAAGCCCGTGCCGATCCCCAATATGACGCGGCCCGGCGCCATCTGATTGATGGTCGCGATCGAATGGGCGGTCACCGGCGCGATGCGATTGCTCGGCACCACGATACCGGTGGCGATGCGCATCCGTTTGGTATGCTCCGCCACCAGGGCCATGGTCGCGTAGATATCGCTGTAAAGCATTTGCGAATCGTAGAACCAGGCGCTGGTGAAACCGAGATCCTCGGCGACCACCAGATCCTTCCACGCATCGATCCGGGCCGGAAAGTTCAATCCGAATTTCATAGCTTGAATTAGTAGTCGATCGGCGCGCCGGTCTCAAACGCCGGACGCGTGTCGGGATGCACTCAGAAGCGCCGGTCGTTGGGCGGGAGGGTGATTGATGCTTTGGCGGCTGACTCCAGGGCGGCGGCGTTGAAAATCCGATAGCTCAAGGTGGACGCGGATTGCACCGCGCGCGCGGCATAGATCTGTGCGCGGGCGTTATGCACGCCCACCTCCTGTGGTGCGGCGGCAGCGGCCCACTCGATCAGATGGCAGGCCATCGCCAGGTCTCCGGCTTGCATCTTCGACATCGCGCGCTCGACCAGAGGTTCGAAACCGCCCGCCATTTCCGCGATTTCGCGCGCCTGGTCGGCCTCGGGCGCGGGCTTCAGATGCGAGGGGATGCCGTCATACCATCCGCCGTTGACGCGCCACACGTTGCGGACGGCGAACTCGGGTTCGTCGAAAAGCGGCGCCAAATAAGGTTTCTCCGCCAAGGCTTGCGGCGGCTTGACGCTTTGGATCAATTGATCGAGTGGCGCGCCTTCATTCATCAGGGCCAGAGATTGGTCGTGAATTTGGGTCAGGTATTCCGCGGTGTCATTGAGCGCCTGACGGATGCGCATCGCGCCGAAAATCGGACTGCCGTGGCCCGGCAGCAGCACCTCGGCGCCGCTCTTCGCCATCGCGCGCAACGCCTCTGCCCAGTCGCGCGGATAGCGCTGCGCCTTGAGCGGATGGCCCGCACTCGGAGCGGCCCAGATGAAGAAATCGCCGGTGCATAGAACCTTGGCGGCGGGAATGTAAACCCAGCAATGATCCTGCGTCTCCCCGCGCGCGTGATGACACTGGAATTTGTCGGCCCCGGCCACGACGTTGAATTGATGGTCGAAATAGGTGTCGGGATAGACGAATTCAGAGGGGAACGCCGCCCCACTGCCATACAGCAGATCGTCGACGCGCCGATTGTAGCCCGCCGCCCGCTTGTAACGATCCAGGCGCTCGGCGATCGCGCGATGGCCGACCACGCGGGGACGCGCGACGCGGTTTTTGCCGGCTTCCGCGACGATTGCCGCGGTGCCGCCGGCGTGGTCCAGATGTCCGTGCGTATAGATCACGGTGTGGATGCGGGCCGTGGAGTAAGTGCGTATCAGCGCCAGGGTCTGATCCTGGTTGAAGTAGCTGCCGGTATCGATCAGCACCAGCCCTTCATCGGTCTTGCACACCGTGAAATTGCCGAGCCATCGGCAAAACGCCACCTTGGGCGCGATCTCCTCGATCTCTCCGGTAGCGGTAAACGGATGTTGTTCGCGGGTGGAAAGCTGGCCGCTCCACAAACGCTCAGCGGTCTCTTTGATAGCGGCCATGATCAGATGCGGTGCTCCACTGGCAGATGAATGCTCACGTTGGTCGGGGCGGCGCGAACCATCAGCGATGCGGATGAGGCAGTTGGTGGATGCCCTGGATTTTGACGTGATCGACCCACGAATAATGCCCCATCACGTCGATCAGCTTGCAGCCTTTCATTCCGGCGGCCTGCGCGCCAACCATATCGACCGAGTAAAGGTCCCCGGCAAACAGGGCCTCGCCGGGCGCGATGCGCATCCGTTCCAGGGCGATATGAAAGATCCGGGGATCGGGCTTGGCAACGCCGACGACGTGGGAATCGATGATCACGTCGAAGTAGTCCGCCAGTCCGTAGCGTTTGGCGTCGGACTCGATATTGCCCCCGGCGTTGGAGACCACGCCGAGCCGGAAGCCCGCCTCGCGAAATTTCTCCAAGTGCTCCGTTATTCCCGGACGCACCACCCGCCACAACGACTCGGACTGGTTGAGCGCGATGAAGCGCTCCCGGCACCAGTCCATGCGTCCGGCGGGCATCCCCGCCGCCGCCATCCAGGCCCGGAAAAACAGGTCGTAGGCCTTATCCAGATCCAGCGCGGACAGCGCAGTGTTCATCACGTAATGGTCGAGCGCCTGGCGGCCCACGTACTCGGCCCGTTCCAGCGCGGTGGCGTCCAGGGCCGGGGCCACATGGCGGAACTCTTCCACCAGGGCGTCATAATCGAGGAAGGCCAGCGTATTGCCAAAATCGAAGAGCAGTGCCTTGATTTCCCCTGTCGACATGCCCTCATCTTAAAGCAGACCGGGCGCCGCTCCAATGCCCCGATGGGCGTTCGTCCCGCGAGGGCGTAAAATCGTCCCAGACCGGGCTGATTTGCCTTGGCAGCCACGAAGACGCTACTATCTAGTGGGAAACTTTGAACGTCTGCTCTGAAGCCGATGTTTGGATGGTCGGCCATCGCCGCGGCCTAATCCATTGCAGGTACACGCGACTTTCAAGAAGATTTATTGCTGTGTTTAGCGGAATCATAGAAGACCTGGGCAAGGTCGAAAGCCTCAAGCCGACCGAAAAGGGTGCCGTTGGTAACGGTCGGCACGGGCTTGCCTAACGCCAAAATCAAAATCGGTGATTCAATTGCGGTCAATGGGGCTTGTTTGACGGTGGTCGCCAAGACCCGCGGGACCCTGTCGATGGACATTTCGGCGGAGACTCTGCGCCGCACCACGCTGGGTCAACTCAAGCCGGGCGACCCGCTCAACCTGGAACGCAGCCTGTCGCTCAACACCTTGCTCAACGGCCATCTGGTCTCGGGTCACGTCGACGGGTTGGGCAAGATCGTGTCGGTCCAACCCGAAGGCGATTCCCAGCTATTCACGTTCAAGGTCAAACGGGAGCAGGCCCGCTACCTGGTGGAGAAGGGTTCGGTGGCGGTGGACGGGATCAGTCTGACGGTGTTCGACGTGGGGCGGCGGCGCTTTTCCTGCGCGCTGATCCCGCATACGCTTAAAGTGACCACTTTAGGCGCCAAGCAGCCCGGCGCGGCCGTCAATATCGAGAGCGATATGATGGCCAAATACATTGAAAAATTCGTCACCCAACAAAACGGCGGGCACGGCGCGAAAGCAAAATGATGTTTGCGGGGCGGGTTATTGGTGACATCAGGTACGGAGGTCGGCCATGAGCGTAATGCAAATTCCCCGCAGGATTGAATACGCGTTGCGCGCGATGATTCACCTTGCCGACGATCCCGAGGGAGTCGCCAACGGTAACGAAATCGCCGAGCACGAACACATCCCTAAATACTTTCTTGAAAAGGTGATTCGCGACTTGATGCGCAGCGGGCTGGTGCGGTCGCGGCGCGGACCCGGGGGCGGCTATCAGCTCAGCCGTCCGGCGGAAACCATCTCCTTCAAGGACGTCATCGAGGCGGTCGAAGGGCCGATTAACCTCAATGTCTGCCTCGAAGACACCAGTACCTGCAGCCTGCAACCGCGATGCCGGATGTTCCGGGTATGGGAGCATGGGCAGCGGGCCCTGCTCGAAGTCTTTTCGCAGACCAACCTGCAACAAATCGCGTTGAGCGAGATGCCGATGTCGATACTGGCGACGCCGCCGGCGCCCCCGGATTCGACCTCCGCGATGCTCAAGGCCTAGCTGGCGACCGCCGATAAGATCCCGATCGTTGGGGCGAGCGGTTCGGCCTTGGAAAGCGCCCTTACGCGATCCTGCCCACATCGGTATAAGTCTTCGTGACTTGCTCGCACGGGCAAGCTTCGGGCAGGTAAACAGATAGGGTGAGCGAACCGCATTCCGATTCACGGCCGCTTCCGCCGGCCCCGCCCGAAACCCCGCGGCAGCGCAAACCGCTGAATGAAAAGGGGTTTTACCTCGAAGAATTCTATGGCAAGGGCCTGCTGTTCGCGCTGATCCCGCCCACCGGCCAGCGCCTGAGCGATCTCGACTCGCTGGCGCTCGCGCTGCGCGAACTGGTGCGCAACCAGACCCGCTGTATTCTGATCGCCGCCGAAGACGTATTGCCGCGGGTACTGCGGAAAATCGGCCGTCTGGCGCCGCGCCAGGCGCCCCCGATCTTCGATCCGGCCCGGGGACTGCGCACCCGGCCTTATCCGCCCGACTCGGCCGTGACCCAGATCTGGCGCAACCTCCGCGCCGGCCGTATCGCGGTGGCGGCGGCGCGCACCGCCGAGGCCGAGGACCTGACCGTCTTCGCCCAGGAGCTGGCCAGCCGGTTGGACGTATTCAAATTGGTCCTGCTCGATCGTCAGGGCGGCCTGACCGGTGCGGACGGCCGCCGCGTCTCTTTTATCCAGATTCGCCGGATCGACAGCCTGGCTCGCCACGAGTCTAGCAAGCTGCGCCGGGTCGAATTGCGCGCGGCCAAACGGGCGCTCGAAGACGGCGTCAATTCGGTCAACCTGACCGCGCCGCGCAGTGTCTATGACGAACTTTTCAGCTTCGTTGGGACCGGAACACTGTTCACCCGGACCGCCTATGGTTCGGTGAAGCCGATCGCGCTGGAAGACTTCGAGGAGGCCGAGGCGATGATCCAACGCGGCCAGGACGAGGGCCTGCTGCTGCTGCGCAACGAGGATGAAATCGCCGCAATCCTGCCCTCGTGTTTTGGCTACCGGGTCGCCGATGAGCATCTGGCCGGGATCTGCTCGCTGCTGACCGAGCCATACCATCGCGAGCACGCCGGAGAGCTTACCGCGCTCTACACCCTGACCCGCTTTCAGGGCGAAGGGGTGGGCGTCGAGCTCGTCCACGAGGTCCTGAAGGAGGCTCAGGCGCGCAAGCTGCGCTATGTCTTCGCCTGCACCAGCGAGGAACGCGCGGCGCGCTTCTTCAAGCGGCTTAAATTCCGCAAGGTCGGGCCCCAGGACGTGCCGGCGGCGAAGTGGCGCCACTACAATCGCGACCGGATCAAGCGCCTGTCGATCTTTCGCATCGAATTGCCGGCCCACTCGCGGGCGCGTTGAGCGTCTGCGGCGACGAATGGATTGAGTAATTCCTGCAGCGATACCCGCGCTCAATGGTATCGATCGCCGGGCGCCACCGCATGGATCAGCCTGTTGGCGATCGCGGGGCTGGCGTCATTCCTGATGCTGTACCGGCTCGGCGCCGCCGACGTTTGCAGCCACGACGAAGCGGTCGAGGGTCTGTTCCTGCAGCAAATCGTCGAACATCATGCCGGCCTGTTTCCACTGGTCAACGGCCGCGCAGGCGATGAACCAGCCGCCACTGTTTCATTGGACCGCGCTGGCGATCGACCGCCTGCTCGGAATCGACCGGATCACGGCGTTCAACCTGCGGCTGCCCGCGGCGCTTTACGGCGTCGGCGGTCTATTACTGACAGTAGTATTTACTTACTCGATATCCGGGCCGCGCGCGGCCGCATTTGCGGCTCTGGTCCTGCTCGGATCCTTTCAGTACGTCAGCCAAGGCCGCTGCGGACGCGCGGATATGACGCTGACCTTCTGCGAGACCCTGGCGGTGGCCAGCTTCCTTTGGTGGCTGCGAACCCGCCGCGCGCCGGATGCGTCCGCGTGGCGGCGGGGCCAAGCGGCCTGGCGATGGCTGTTCGCGCTGGCGCTGGGTTTGGGAGTGCTGGCCAAGGGACCGGTCGGCGCGCTGATCCCGCTGCTGTCGATCGGGATTTTCATCGCGATCAACCGCTACTGGCATCTGGCGCGGGAGCTGTTCTCGCCGGGGTCCGCCCTGCTGGCGCTAGCGGTGGGCTTGAGTTGGTATGCGGCCGGTTTCATCTCGGGCCGCTACGCTTTCCTAAGCCGCCAGGCCGGCAGCGAAAATTTCGGACGCTTTTTCGGCACCCTCGGGGCGATGCCGCCCTGGTATTACGTCACGCCCCTGTTGCTGAACTCCGTTCCGCTCAGCCTGCTGGCGCCGGTCGCGGTCGCCAGTGCGTTGATTGCCGCCGCGCGGCGGCCTCATGCGCAACGCGATATCGCCTTGGACGTGGCCCAATGCCTGGCGATCTTCTGGGTCGTTACCGTGGCCTTCTTCACCCTCGCGGCGTACAAGCGCCGCACCTACCTGCTGCCGCTGTGGCCGGCGGACGCGGTGCTGATTGCGTGGTGCCTGGAGCAACAGGTTCCGCCACCATGGAAACGTATCGCGCAGTCGGGCTTTGTAGCGATCGGGGTTGCGTTGATCGCGGTTAACCTGGTCATCATTCCCCGCCAGGAAGCGATGACCTGCGGCCCAGGTTCGTTCCGCCAAGCGGCCGCGCAGATCGACCGGATCGTCGGCGCCGGGGAGCCCTTGTTTATCTATGGGATGGGAGACCCGGCCGCTTTGCTCTTCTACCTGGACCGCGCGGCGCCCGTTGTGAGCGGCGAACTGGGTGACGCGCCACCAGGCTATGTCATCGTCCCGGCCAAGGTGTGGGAGCATGAACGTCAGCGGGCACTGGAACTGGAGCCGATCCTGGGTCCGACGCCAGGCAGCGACCCGCTAATCCTGCTGCGTCATGGCAAGGTCTATGCGGCGCTTGAGCCACATCATAACGGTGGCGGCGCCGGAGGAGGGGCGGCAGGTGGTGGCAGGGCGGCGCCTGGACCGGCACCGGGGTAGCCCTTGCCGTGGCCGCTACCCATCCCGGCCAACCCGATCGGACCGGGCTCCAGCGGCGGCTCATTTCCCAGGATGACGGTCTCGTAACCGGCGGGTACCTCGACGGTCTGACTCGGAGCGCTGCGGTTGGACGCCAGAACCGACCCCTCCATCACGGCCACCTCGGTCGATGGGCCGTTGTAAATCGCCGAGCGGTCGGCGTATTTGACCTTAAACCTGGTCCCGCGCGCAGCGAGGAAAGCGTTAGGAGTCCTGACCACGAAGTTGGGTGCCGACGCGCGTAAACTCTTGGCGACTGCGGCTACCATCCGGCCCTCAAGCAAACTTAACGCGGTTTTATGCGGACTCAGCACATGATCGTCAATTACCAGAACGCTGTTTCCACTTAGATCGAGCGAACTGCCATCATCAAACGTCACACTCAACGAAGAGTTGCTGTCCGTCGTGAGTTGGTCGAGCAGGTCAACCACCATTGCCAGCGTCGCCGAAAAAGCGTGGCCGCCGCGCGTGACTTGGGGACTGCCGGTCAATTGCGAGATAGAGCCAACGGTAGTCAGGCCGAAAGCACGTGGCGACAGAGCCGCGACCGCTATCAGTACCAAAGCCGCGCACGCGCATAGAAAGTGCCTGCGGTGAACAGTCATCAGCGCAGCCCTGGGGTTAGGTCGCCGATGCGCGCACATGGCCGTTGGATTGGGCCGTGAGCATCGCGGCAAGGGCGGTCAGGTCGTCGTCATCGTAAAACTCGACTTCGATGCGCCCGGGCGCTTTGCCCTTGCCCCTGATTACCCGGACCTTGCGTTTGAGCGCACGCTGCAGGCCGTCGGCGAGGGCCTGCACATGGACATCGGGCTTCGGCGCCGAGGCTGGACGGGCCCCCACCTGACGCCTGCGCGACATCTCTTCCGCACCACGCGCCGAGATTCCGCCTGCGGCGATTTCCCTGGCGGCAGCGATCTGAGCGCCCGGCGAATCGAGGGACAGCAGCGGACGCACCTGACCCGAACTGAGTTCGCCACGCTCGACCATTTCGAGTATCGAATTGGGCAGGTCCAGCAGCCTGATGGTGTTGCTGACATATGGCCGGCTCTTGCCGATGCGCTTGGCGATCTCCTCGTGGCTGAGGGAAAACTCCCGGCTCAGGCGGGTGAACGCTCGCCCCTCTTCGACGGCGTTGAGATCCTCGCGGGCGAGATTCTCGACCAGCGAGACCTCCAGCGCGGTCCGGTCGTCGAAGTCCCGAACCACTACGGGCACCGCTTCGAGGCCAGCCTCCTTGGCCGCGCGCAAGCGCCGCTCCCCGGCGATCAGCTCATAGCGCAAGCCTCCCAAGCCCTTTTCCGCAACCGGCCGCACGATCAGCGGCTCGATAACGCCTTGCGCGCGAATCGCCTCCGCCAATTCAGTCAGTCGCCCGGCATCGAAATGGCGACGCGGCTGAAATGGCGAGGGGACAATTTGGTGCACCGGCACGTCGATAAAGTTGGAAGGGTATGAATCGCCGGCCTCTTCGACCGCCTGTGCACCGCCAATCAAAGCCCCCAAGCCACGTCCCAACGGTTTACGTATCATGATCTTCCTCTGGTTTGCCGATTCGCAGCGGTTTTTCGGGCCGCACCGAATTAAGTTGAGCACCTGCTAGGATTTGCCACTGGCGCGCGCGCCCATCATTTGCGGAATCCGGGTTACGCCCGAGCAGTTCTTTGGCCAAGGCGCGATAGCTCTGCGCTCCCGATGACTTGCTGTCGTATTCCAGCACCGACAGTCCGTGGCTCGGACTCTCGGACAACCGCACGTTGCGTGGGATAACGCTATTGAATACTTGCGCACTAAAATGTTCGCGAACTTCGCGGGCGACCTCGTGGCTCAGGCGATTGCGCCCGTCAAACATCGTCAGGACCAGTCCTTCCATCTGAAGCCCGGGATTGAGGGCCCCGTTGATGCGCCGGATGGTGCCAACCAGCGAGGTCAAGCCTTCCAAGGCGTAATACTCGCATTGCATCGGCACCAAAACCGAGGTTGCAGCCACCAGAGCATTGAGGGTCAGCAGCCCGAGGGAGGGCGGCGTATCGATCAGAACGTAGTTGTAGTTTTGCACGATCGGCCTGAGGGCAGCCGCCAGAACGCGCTCGCGCCCCTCAATGGCGGCCAATTCCACCTCCGCCCCGACCAAATCCGGGCTTGACGGCGCCAGAAACAAAAAGTGGCGTACCGGACGGATTATGTCGAGAAGCTGCGCGCGACCGATGAGAACATCGTACATGGTGCGGGATGACGCGGTTTTGGGGCTGCTGAGCTCGCGTCGCGAGTCAACGCCGGAAGTCGCATTGCCCTGCGGGTCGAGGTCGATGAGCAAGACGCGCAACTTAAGATCGGCGAGAGCGACGGCGAGATTGATCGCGGTGGTGGTTTTGCCCACGCCACCCTTTTGGTTGGCAATTGCAACTACACGACCCACATCCAACCTCCCACCCATCCCAAAAGGACAGCCTTCGGACCCAACTTGATTAATTTACGCCGGAAACCATCCGAGAATCAAAAGCATCCGGGACCGATTGTAAAAACACCAGACTTTATGCGGCTTTTTCACTTCTCCGCCAAATAGCCAAAACGCGCTCGGCCGCGATGCTGCCGCGCCTGACCGTGTACTCCCAGCGCCGATAGGAACCCAAACCGGCCTCCCTTGCCGCAGTTAGCTCAAGCCGCTGGGAAGTGGTTGAGTAGAGGAGAGCGACGCCGTCGTGAGTCAGGGCGTGCGCGGCAAGCTCGAAGAATGCTGTAGGTGGTCCCGAAGCACGGGAGAGGACCGCATTGAAGGCGCCGTCCGCCGCGTGGGACCAGCGACCAGCCCGGACTTCCACATTGCGCAAATCCAGCTCGGCCGCGGCAATCTTCAGAAAGCTCGCCCGCTTCTGACGCGCCTCGGCCAGGACGAAGTGTGCGTCGCATGCGCTCGCCAGAATCAGGCCCGGAAAGCCGGCTCCGCTGCCGAAGTCCAGGATGCGAGTTCCCGGTGCAAACGCGCTCGCGAGTTCCCCCCAGTTCGGATTTTTCGCCAGCGCCAAAGGCATCATGCTGTCGATGATGTGGAAGGCAGTCTCGACCGCATCGTCCGGATGCGCGGTCAGATTGGTTTTGGCTCCCCAGACAGCCAGCAAGGCGCCAAAAATCGCCATTCGTTGAACGAAGCTTTCGGTCAGCAAGAGATCTAGCGCCGGATCTGAACGATAGGCGTCCAGCGCGTTGCGCATTTCGAAACCAAAGTCGCCCGGTTGGGATAGATTTCTGGTTGATTTCAACGGCGAAGGTTTTCTGTCCCAGCCGATGGTTTCACGTGAAACGGTTTCACGTGAAACCATCGGCCTTGGGACAAAAGTACAATTCTCGAAGGGCAATTCCCGGTCCAGCCGGTTCAGGCGCCGTGACGCAACCGCTCGGGACGGCCCGCGCTCTTCAGATAAACCGCCAGTAGCGACACCGCCGCGGGGGTGATCCCGGGCATCCTTGACGCTTGTCCCAACGAATGCGGCTGGACTCTGCCCAAACGCTCGCGCACTTCAGTGGACAATCCTGGAACCGTTGCATAATCCAGCCATTGCGGGATCGCCGTCTCGTCCAATCTCCGAAACCGCTCGACCGCCTCGGCCTGGCGCCGGACGTAGCCGTCGTATTTGATCTCAATCTCTAACTCGGCCGCCTCGTCGGGTGCCAGGATCCCCTCCAAAGCCGCCATTTCCAGGACCGCCTGGTACGAAACCTCGGGACGCTTGAGCAATTCGTCGGCGTGGATTGGCTGTCGAATCGGCGACGAACCTGCCGCCATCAGCACTTCATTGACCTTCTGACTGTCTGCAACCAGCGTCTTGGACAAGCGGATCCGCTCCGCCGCCACCTGCGCCGATTTACGCGCCGTTCGCGCGGCACTTTGTGGGTCGAGCAGGCCCAGCCGCTCGCCGAGCGGACCCAGCCGCCGATCGGCGTTGTCTTCGCGCAGCAGCAGGCGGTACTCCGCACGTGACGTGAACATCCGATAGGGCTCGCCGCCAATTCCTCGCGTCACCAGGTCGTCTATCAGCACCCCGATATACGCCTCGTCGCGACGCAAAATGACCGGCGCCTCGCCCCGCCCGCCCAAAACGGCGTTGATGCCCGCTATCAGACCCTGTGCGGCCGCTTCCTCATAACCCGTCGTCCCGTTGAGTTGACCGGCGAAATACAGCCCCTCGACCAGCTTGGTCTCCAGCGATGCCTTCAGTTGCGTCGGATCGCTGAAGTCATACTCAATCGCATATCCCGGACGCATGATCTCCGCCTGCTCCAGTCCCTTTATCGAGCGCACCATCCGGAGCTGGATGTCCAGCGGCAAGCTGGTGGAAAGGCCATTGGGATAAACCTCGACGGTATCGCGGCCCTCAGGCTCAAGGAAAATCTGATGGCGTTCCTTGTCCGCAAAGCGCACCACCTTGTCTTCGACCGACGGACAATACCGCGGTCCGCGGCTCTGGATCACCCCGGAGTACATCGGCGAGCGGTCCAGCCCGCTGCGGATGATCTCGTGGGTCAGCCCGTTGGTGAAGGTCAGATGGCAAGGGATTTGTTCCTGGCTGATGGATGGAGTCCGGAACGAGAATGGCGGAGGAGGCTCATCACCCGGCTGGATTTCGAGCGCGGAGTAGTCGATCGTGCGCCCGTCCAGCCGGGGGCAGGTTCCGGTCTTCAGTCGGCCGATGCGAAAGCCCAGCGCAGCCAGATGCTCGCTGAGGCCCATCGCGGCAAAATCGCCCGCGCGTCCCGCGGAATAATTCTTCAGTCCGATGTGGACCAGACCTTTCAGAAATGTCCCGGTGGTCAGGATGACGGCCGGCGCCTCAAACTCCTCGCCGATTTGCGACTCGACGCCGCGGACCCGCCCGCCGTCCAGCAGCAACCGCTCGACGCTGGCCTGCCGGATGGCCAGATTGGGTGTCGTTTCCATCACCTGCTTCATCCGAGCGCGATACGCCGCCTTATCGGCCTGCGCCCGACGCGCCCTGACCGCGGGGCCCTTGCGGGTGTTGAGGAAACGAAACTGGATTCCGGTCTCGTCGATCGCCACGGCCATTTCGCCGCCCAAAGCGTCGATCTCACGCACCAGATGGCCCTTGCCAATCCCGCCGATCGCGGGGTTGCACGACATCTGGCCGATGTGGTCCAGGTTGAGCGTCAGCATCAGGCATCGGGCGCCCATCCGCGCCGCCGCCAGCGCCGCCTCGATCCCGGCATGTCCAGCCCCGACAACGATTACGTCGTAGTTCATAGCGATCCTCGGATTATGCCGCGTTGCATCTTCGCGCACCACCCAACCGGACACCCTCAAGCCAGCCGGCCAGTTCCAGTAGGGCGGGCGTCCCTGCCCGCCATAGATTGTTAAAATAGCGGCGGGCAGTCCGCCCCACTGGAACTGTGAGCGCCCGGCACGTCGCCGGATATTTGGTTTGGCTCGTCTATATGTAGACTAATACTACTCACCGATACGGCACTCGCGGAAGATCGCGTCGACGGATTTGCCGGAAAAGGCGTTGCGCTCACACAGGTAACGAAAAGCGAAGACAGCACCAAGAGGTTGCGCCGGATGCTGGACGGCAACAGATCGCCGGTGCCCAGATCCCTACACCAGATGGTCACATGGGCGCTGGCTATGGCGCGTGACGCCACCGCCGAACCGTGGTAAAAAGTTAACGATGGAAGACGGCTGAGAACATGGCAACTCTCGATTGGTCCCAATGCCCCGCCGTCGAAAGCGTGCCGGGGAGACTAAGCCGCGCATGGGTGTTTCGCGATACCCGAATGCCCGTGTCCGCCGTGTTCGAAAACCTCGAAGCTGGCGCCACCATAGTGGAAATCATCGAGCAATTCGACATCACGCGGGACCAGATCAACGCGGTACTTGAATTTGCCGGGCGCAGCCTTGACCCGGTCCCCGCCCCCGCTACAAAGTCCCCTGTGGATGCTCATTCTCTTTGACCATGTAACGCCTGGCCGTATTGCCAGGCTGCTTCCGGGTCACACCGTCACAAAGGCCAAAGACCGAGGATGGGATACGCGCACCAACGGCGACTCGCTGGCCGAAGCGGAGCGAGTCGGCTTCGACGTGCTTCTGACCGCCGATAAAACATGCGCTATCAGCAGAACCTTAGGAGCCGCAGAATAGCCATGGTGGTGCTGTTCCTTACTCATTTTTTGCCCCCTGCGATTTGTCGATCTAGGTAATGGTCTCGATGCCATGTTTTTGGATAATACTCAGAAGCCGAAGCGCCGGGCCGCCCGGCTTTCTCTTGCCGCGCTCCCAATCGGACACCAGATTTTTTGATACGTTCAGATACCGGGCAAAAACCGGCTGCGAAACCTGCTCACGCTCACGCAGGGCGCGAATCTGGGACGGTTTAATTTCCTCCACCACTTCAAGACATGTATCGTCAAATTCCCGCATGGTGACTTTGTTGATAGCGCCAACCTGACGCAACGCCTCCGCTGCCTCATGGATAGCGGCAAAGGCATCGGAACGGTATTTACCCGCGTGTTTCATCTTCATATAACCTCCTCTAGTCTTTCATCCTTCAGCATCGCCTCGATCTGTTTTTCCGACAGTGCGAGATACCTTTTAGCCAGTTTCTTGAAACCGGCCACTTCGTCCGGACCAATATTCTCGCGATCGCTCTTGGCAAAGCCGTACACGAAAAAAGCCAGTGCTCCTTTCCGAAACAGGATGACGCTTCGGTACCCGCCCGATTTTCCTTGACCAGGGCGGGCAATCCGTTGCTTGATAACACCGCCACCAAGTTCAGCATCAATGATGCCCTTCTGTGCTCTGGCAATGGCGTCCTTCAATGCGGCATCCCTAATTTTCTCCCGCCGCGCAAACCGGCAAAACCAAGCACTCTTGAAAATCCGCAAAAAGCGCCCCCCTCATTTCGGCAAGCCAAAAGTATCTTGTATGAGACTTAAAATGGCAAATCGTCTACTCGGCGTCACTCCTCCATGGTTAAAGATTGTCCCCGTTTCGCTGCCTCGATGTGCCCCCTGCCTTTCGCCACCCCTTGGTTTAGTAATCTGGCGCGTCCCTGCCTGGCCATGTGGGCGACGATAGGTCCGCTTGATCAGGTCGGCAAATTCCTGCACCGCCTTTTTCGCCTCGGGCGCAAGTCCACCATGCCATGGTCAAGGCGAAGGCGGTTCGCCCCGCCTCTCGATGCCCGAAGTCGCACGCTATCCCTACTTACCGATACAGAATTCGCGGAAGATCGCGTCGAGCACATCCTCGTTGGTGACCTGGCCGCTGATCAAGGCTAGCGCGTCGGTGGCGATCGACACGTCCACGGCGACGATTTCAGGCGGCATCAGACCCCGCGCGCTCTGCTCTGCCGCCGCCAGTGCCGCCAGCGCTTGAGTCAGCGCTTCGCGATGGCGCTCGCGCGAGATCGCGACCGCGTCGCCCTGATGCTCGCCGCCGAGCGCTTCGATCGCGGCGAGCAATTCGCGGCGCAGCGCCTCGAAGCCCTCGCCGCTCAACGCCGACACCCGCGCTGCGGGTATCGTGAGCCCGCAATCGCGCAAATCGTCGACCCCGATGGCCGGTGACAGGTCGCTCTTGTTGAGCAGTGCGACGCCCGCGCGCCCGCGGCACAACTCCAGGATGCGCAGATCCTCGTCCTCAAGCGGCCGCGAAGAGTCGAACACCGCAATCAGGAGGTCGGCGTCGCCCGCGTGGGTCAGGGTCCGTTCGATCCCGATCCGCTCGACCTCGTCGGCGCTGGTGCGCAACCCGGCGGTATCCTGGATCACCAGCGGGAACGGACCGACATGGATGGTGTCTTCGATCATGTCTCGGGTAGTGCCGGGAATTGGCGTGACGATTGCCCGCTCGACCCCCAAAAGTGCGTTCAGGACACTGGATTTGCCCGCGTTAGGCTTGCCGATTATGGCCGCGCGGGCCCCGCTGCGCATCAGGCGCCCGCGCGCAAAGCTTTGGTGCAGAATGGCAACGTTCGCGCGCAGGGCCGCGATCCGGCCCGCGATCTCCGCGCGCGAAGGCAGCGCGATATCCTCGTCGCTAAAATCGATTTCGGCCTCCAGATGCGCCGCGATTGCAATCAGACGGTCGCGCAGCGCTCCGACCCGCTGCTTGAGCGCGCCGTTTAGCTGCGCCAGCGCCTGCGCCAGAGCACTTTCACCGCGGGCCGAAATGAGGTCGGCGACGGCTTCGGCCGCGGTCAGGTCCATCCTGCCGTTGAGAAAGGCGCGACGACTGAATTCTCCCCGCTCCGCCATCCGGGCTCCGCAGCCCAGTGCCAGGCCCATCACCCGCTGGATCAGGAACGGTCCTCCATGGCAGTGCAGCTCGGCGATATCCTCACCGGTCAGACTTCGCGGACCCGGCATGATCACCGCCAAGGCCCGATCGATTGCCGCACCGGTAGCGGGGTCGCGAACCTCACCGAGATAAAGGCAGCGCGATTTGAGGCCGGTCCGGCTTACGGGATGCCAAATCGAGCGCAAAATTTCGATCGCCGCCGGTCCTGACAGCCGGATGATCCCAACAGCTCCGGCACCCGGCGGAGTTGCGGGCGCAACGATCGTATCGCGAACGTACATTTTGAATTAGAACATCGCCAAATCAAATCTATATCGAAGCGCGACGGCTCGAAACTCAGGGGTAGGCGGCCGAGGCGGCATGCCATTTGCTGCGTAACGACATGTTCACGAGTATTAGCATCGAAATATATTCGTTACTCTTATCAACACCTTGGGAAACCGCTAAAGATTAAATGAGGCCGGAGATAAGTTGATCAAGTCGGACGGTCAACTGCCACTGTATTAAGCAGGCAGCGGTCGGGCGGCCCAGTGGCGGAAGACCCTGAGGTGTGGGGCACGAGGAGGGTTCCAGGTTGAAGCCATCGAAAGAAAAAGAGCCGAAAGACAAAGATAAGAAAAAAACAAGCGGGAAAACCAGCAAAAGCAGCGTCAAGGCGAAGTCAGCGAGTGCGGGCGCCGAGGCGGCGAACGGAGCTCAGGAGGCGGCACCCGCCGCGGTCGGGGAGCAATCGCGCAATGGAACCGCGGCTCCGGACATCGCGGTCGTCATGGAATCGGTATCGGTATCCGACCCGCCACGCGAACTGATCGAGGTGCGAGCTTACGAGCTGTTCGTGGAGCGAGGATACGTCGACGGGTACCATCTGGAGGACTGGCTGATGGCAGAACGCGAGTTGAAAAAGAAAAACCGCACCGCGTAAACGCTATTCCGCCCGGTTGATCTCAAAGACCGGAGATTCCAGCGGGCTCCGGAAGTCGCAAGAGCCGCGTATGCCTTGCTCCGCACGCGGTCGTGTGGTTGCATTGACGGACAGGGTTGCTTACCCGCGAATTTCGCGTAAAATCTCCGGGCTGAAGCAGGGCTGTTCCAGGCCGACTCATCTAATGCAGCCAAGCCCAGGCGATGCATTTCGAGCGCTGGAACTGCCGGCGCAAGCCGCGATAAAGATTTGATATATAAAGATGAAACGTACTTATCAGCCCAGCAATCGGCGGCGAAAGCGGACTCACGGGTTCCTCGCCCGGATGGCGTCTCCCAGTGGACGTCGCGTGATCAAACGGCGCCGCACCAAGGGACGCCATCGTCTGACGGTTTCGATCCCGCCCAAACAGCCCGGGTAGAAGGCCGGCATGACGCCGGCTTTGGGCCTGAGTATCGTCTGCGGCGCCGCTGCGATTTTTTGCGCGTCAGGCGCGCCGGCCTGCGATCTCAGTCCCAGCACTTCGTCATCTACCTTGCGATGCTTCCCGATCAGGCGATAGCGCGGCTCGGTCTGGCCGTCTCCCGCCAGATCGGCAACGCGGTGGTCCGCAACCGGATCAAGCGCAGGCTGCGCGAAAGCTTCCGTTGCGAGTTGCGGCCCGCTCTCGCCACGGGCAGCGCGGTGGTGCTCATCGCCCGCAAGGGTGCGGACGTGCTCAAGACGTCCGCAGTCACGGCGGAGTTAAAGCCAGTGCTGTCGCGGATGGCAAAAAAGCTCGCTGCCGCCCTCAGCCAGGACGGATGAAGACCGGATGCGCGCCGGTCACCCGCCACTTCCAATCGCGTATTGGATTCGGGCATCCACAATGACATCGCGCTAAACCAGACCCAAGCCCGGACGGTCGCCGGCGCGGTTCGCGCCCGGGCGACCTCCCCGTGATCGCCCTGACCCGGCTGCTCGATCTGTATCATGCCGTGATCGCCCCGATTCTAAGCGCGCATTCGGCGTCCTCCTGCCGGTTTGATCCGACTTGCTCGCGCTACGCGAAGATTGCCCTGCTCCAGCATGGACTGTGGCGCGGCAGTTATCTGGCGATACGCCGTTTGGCCCGCTGTCATCCCTGGGGCAGCCACGGCTATGACCCGGTTCCACCGCTTGAAGGTGACTATTAATAAGGAGCGCTTTGGACACACGACTCTTGATCGCAGTAGTCCTGTCATTGGCGGCGGTGTTCGCCTACCAGGAATTGGTTTTGAAAAAACTCTATCCTCCCAAGGAGCCAACCCAGCAGGCTATGTCCACTGCCCAGCCGAGCCCCAGCGGCGGCTGAGCCGGCGACGCCGGCCCTGCCACCACCTGGGTTCAAATCGGCTCCCGGCGAAACGCCAGCCGCCGGCGCGGTGGCAGCGCGAACTGTCGAAGTTGAGACTGACGACCTGATTGCGCAATTCACCACGCGCGGAGCACGGTTGCGCAGTCTTCAACTCAAGAAATTCCATGAAACCGCGGCGCGCAACAGCCCGCTGCTCGAACTGATCAAGCCCGCCGAAGGGGGGCAACTGCCGTTGGGTCTGATCGTGCACACCCGCAGCGGCGGATTTGACGATCGGGGGCTCAACTACCAGACCGACGCTCCCGAGCATCTGGTGCTGCATGAAGGCGAACGCCGCAAGCTGACGTTTTCCGCCGCTTTGGCAAATGGTCTGAAGGTCTCCAAGACGGTTGAGCTGGAAGGCAGCGGATACGTCTTCAATCTCGACGCCGCCGCCGCCGGAGCCCCGGGCGAGGTGCAGGCGATCGGACTCAACATGAGCGAGCCCCTCACCCCGCATCAGGGCTACTACGACATTCCTGAGATCCAGGCCCTGGTTAACAACAAGACCGCCGTTGACGCGGAGAAGGCTTTGCGCAAGGGCCCGCCGCCGCTTAAGGGTAAAATCACATACGCCGGCTTCGGTGACCGCTACTTTCTGACCGTCTTCCTGCCACGCAGTCCGGACGATGGAACCGTCGCGATGGACTACAATGGCCTGGAAGCCACCGCGACCATGATGTTCTCGCCCCAACCGGTGGATGGCACCGTGCGGCTGGCGACGCAGGTGTACACGGGGCCCAAGAGTCTTAACCAGATGGAGCAGGTCAACCCGCAGCTGCGCCGCTCGATCGACTTCGGCTGGACCGGCATTTTGGCGCTTGCCTTCCTGCGGGCGCTTAAGTTATTTCACTACATCGCACCCAATTGGGGCATAGACATTATTCTTCTCACCGTGGCAATCCGCGTGGCGTTCCTGCCCATATCGATCAAAAGCCAGCGTTCGATGATGCGGCTGCAGCGCCTGCAGCCCCAGGTTGAGAAGATGCGCGAAAAGTTCAAGGACGATCGCGATCGGCTCAACCGCGAGATGGTGGATTTATACAAGCGCAATCATGTCAACCCCCTGGGCGGATGCGCGCCGATGTTGTTGCAACTGCCGATCTTCATCGGTTTGTACGAGGCGCTGCTCAACGCCGTGGAGCTGCGGCATGCGCCGTTCGTCGGCTGGATTCGGGATCTCTCGGCGCCGGAATGCCTCGTGATACCACACTTTCCCAAGCTGAGCTTTTTGCCCTGCGGCGGAATTCCGGTGCTGGTCATACTGATGGGGTTGAGCACCTACCTGCAGCAGATGATGTCGCCGCAGTCCCCCGACCCCAGCCAGCAACGGATGATGATGCTGATGCCGATCGTCTTCACCATCATGTTCCTGAATTTTCCGGCGGGCCTTACGCTTTACTATTTTTGCTCCAACGCTTTGGGCATCGCCCAGCAATATTTCCTTAACCGCGAATTCAAACAACTCAGTCCGGCTAACGCATGACTCCCAACGACATTATCGAAGCGGAAGGCGCCACGGTCGAACAGGCTATTCGTGAAGCCCTGGCCAAGCTCGGCGCCGAAGAAGCAGACGTCTCCATCGAAGTTTTGGCCACTCCAAGGTCGGGCCTGCTCGGCCTGGGCGCGCGGCCCGCGCGAGTACGGGTCAGCCGGCGCGCTCCGGAAAGCGCCCGCAGCGAGGTCGCCTCACCGCCGTCCGGGCGATCGCGCCAGGCCACGGTCACGGTACCGGCCGTCGCCGCGGAGGTGACGATTACCAGCCCGCGCGAGGAGCGCCAGGACTTTTCCAGCGCCGAAGAGGTCGAGGTGGCGCCGGTCAAGACCCCGGCGCGGGTGGAAGCCGAGGGGCGCATCGCCGAAGGGCGCACCGATGATGAGGGCCAGGAAGGCGGCCCGGGACGCCGCAGCGCCGGCCTCAACGAACAGGCCCAGGAAGCCCTCAAGCTGGTTACGGGCATGCTCGATCTGATGGGGGAGAAGGCGGAGGCTTTCCTGAGCGAAAGCGAGCCCGACGCCATCCATATCGACATCAAGGGCGACGGATCCGGAATTCTGATCGGACGCCATGGCCAGACCCTGGACGCGATTGAATACCTGATCAACCGGCTGGTGGCGCGCCAGATCAAGGATGCCGCGCCGATCACCGTGGACGTCGCCTCCTATCGGTCCCGCCGCGGCCAGCAACTGGAACGGATGGCGCTATCGATGGGCGAGCGGGCCAAGCGCGAGCGCCAAACCGTGGCGCTGGAACCGATGGCGCCGCGCGATCGGCGGATCGTTCATCTGGCGCTTAAGGACGACCCGATGATCAGCACCCGCTCGGTGGGCACCGGCTACATGCGCGCGCTGGAAATTGTGCCGACCGAAATGAATCGCGAGCAGGGCGCGCGTACCCCTCCCCCGCAGCAGCGCCAGCCGCGCGAACCACGCGAATCGCCGGGGCAGCAGGGCGGTTTCAAGCACGGCCAGAAGCGGATCGTTTAACTGCTCTAAAGGCCGAATTACTAACGACGGGCTCGATGCCAGAGGCAGTTGCGAACCGGAGGCATCAACTCTCTAGTTCTAATCCGCGGCTTGGATAACCTCGCCCCGACGGGAGAGGTCGGCGCGCGGCGCCGGGTGAGGGTCCGCAGCGCCTGGCGTCATTCTTCGACGGCAGGCATCAAGATTCTGATGTCTGGAAATGGCGCCGTTTAAGGAATTCCAACCTGGTCTTGCAAGAATCAGCTCAGGATTGTTTTTGCTTCAGAAGTTAAGACGACCGCTCGCCCATGTCCGCAGTCCTTTGCGACCCCGAACGTGAGCGAGCGGTTAGTTAGGTTCGACTCCGTAAGCCGGCCGCTTCAGGCGCTGGGATCGTAGCCCCACTTTTCCCGATTTGCGGCCACCTGTTCGGGCGTGGGCTGCTCGGTGGTCTCGTGTTGCTTCACCTTGAAGGAATCGGGTGCGTCGACCGTCGCATGATTCAGCGGGATATCGTCCTTGAACACCTCGGGCACCGCCGGCTCTTCAAATATCGCCTGCCACGGGCATTCCGGCTCACAGGCGCCGCAATCGATGCATTCATCGGGGTTGATGTAGAGCATATTGGGGAACTTCACCCGATCCTCACCAACATACTCATAGATGCAGTCGACCGGGCAGACGCTCACGCAGCCGGTATCCACACAGTCGATGCACAGGCGGGTTATCGTCCAGGGCATAAAGCCTCACCTCATTTCTTGCAAACCACAAATGGTGGCCGAATTATCCGAATCTTTATATAGGTTTCGGCCAGCCACGAAAAGCCATAGCAGAATCGTCGGCGCAGGCAAAAATTATCAGTGGATCGTCCCAGACGTTTGAACGGGATTTACCGTCCTGGGATCGTCGGATCGCGGTCGCAAAGATCGGGGCCACTCACCTCAGGCAGTGACATCACGCGCGCCATACGCTTATGGCACCAAGCGCAAAGCAATCCAGCGGCGGACGAAATCGGGCACCATTCGCGGCGGCGCGGGCAGGTCAGGAACCGTCGGCACCGCAGCCCCGGCCGGTCAGTGGCTGTAGGACGCCTTGGTCATGACCTGCAGCACCTCTTCTTCGACCACATCGTCAAGGCCGCCGGCCAGTTCGCGAAAGGCGGTGAGCTGGCTCGCGATGCCCAGAACCCTTTCGACCGAGTTGGCGTCGGGAATTTCCCAGATATCCACGATCGTGTTCTGCCGGCCGATAATGTTCTGATAGGCAGCCAGCAACTTCCAGCCGCGCTCTTCCAAAATCGGCACCACACCGGCCATCACCTGGCAGAATTTTTCCATCTTTCCCTGGTAGATTTTCAGCGTCGCCTGCAGATATACCATGGTTGTTTCCTCCCTCGCCGCGTGCGGCAATCATGCCATCCCCCGGCTTTCAGGTGCAATGTCGCGCGGCGTTGGCCTGCCGGCTCAGCCCTCACCAATTAACTCTGGCCTTCAGTTAATTGAACTCGCCCTCCATCGTCGCGGATCTGGCCCGCTCCGGGGGGTGATGGCTTCTTTGTCCGTCATACCTCATGTCCTCCACTCAATGGGGCCATTGGCCGATCGGACGTGCAATCCTCGCCGTCGGCGACCTGCGCCGAGAGCGGTCCCGACCTTCTCCGAAGTCATCCTGAGCAGGCTACATCCGCACCACGCCGAAGCTGCCCACGGGCGGGGTCGGCGCGTTGCGCGAGGCGGCGATTCCCAGCGCCAACGCGGCGCGGGTTTCCAGCGGGTCGAGCACGCCGTCGTCCCACAGGCGCGCGGTCGAATAGTAGCAGCTCGACTCGACCTCGTATTTTTCCCGCGTCGGACGGACGAACTCGGCTTGATCGGCTTCGCTCATGGTCTGGCCCGATCGCTTGAGCTGATCGAGCTTCACCGTGAGCAAGGTGTTGGCCGCCTGCTCGCCGCCCATCACGGAAATTCGCGAGTTGGGCCACATGAAGAGCAGCCGCGGACTGTAGGCCCGTCCGCACATGCCGTAATTGCCCGCGCCGTTGGAGGCGCCGATGATGACGGTGAATTTGGGCACCTGCGCGTTGGCCACCGCATTGACCATCTTGGCGCCGTCCTTGGCGATACCGCCCTGCTCGTAGCGCTTGCCCACGATGAACCCGGTGATGTTCTGCAGAAAAATCAGGGGGATGCGCCGCACACAGCACAGTTCGATGAAGTGCGTCGCCTTCAGCGCCGATTCGCTGAACAAGACGCCGCTGTTGGCGATGATTCCGACCGGATAGCCGTACAGGCGCGCAAAGCACGTAACCAGGGTAGTACCGTAGCGCGGCTTGAACTCATGTATCCGGCTGCCATCCACCAGCCGCGCGATGACCTCCCGCACGTCATAGGGCTTGCGCGTATCGGCCGAGACGATTCCATACAGCTCGGCGGGGTCGTAAAACGGGTCCTCGGGTTGGGCCTGATCGGCGGGCGGCGACGCGGCCGGCGGCAGATTTTCGGCAATCGAGCGGGCGATCTCCAGGGCGTGTGCGTCGTCTTCGGCCAGATGGTCGCTGACTCCCGACAGGCGCGTGTGCACGTCGCCGCCGCCCAGGTCCTCCGCGCTGACCTCTTCACCAGTCGCGGCGCGGACCAGCGGCGGCCCCGCCAGAAAGATGGTGCCCTGTCCCTTGACGATGATGTTCTCGTCGCACATCGCCGGCACGTAGGCGCCGCCCGCCGTGCAGGAGCCCATCACCGCGGCAATCTGCGCGATACCGGCGGCGGACATCCGGGCCTGATTATAGAAAATCCGCCCAAAATGCTCCCGATCCGGAAACACGTCAGCCTGCATCGGCAGGAACGCCCCGCCCGAGTCCACCAGGTAAACGCATGGGAGCCGGTTCTCCATCGCGATTTCCTGGGCCCTGAGGTGCTTTCTGACGGTGATTGGATAGTAGGTCCCGCCCTTGACGGTGGCGTCGTTGGCAACCACCACGGTCTCCCGTCCATGCAGCCGGCCGATCCCGGTCACCAAACCAGAGCCCGGCGCGTCGTCGCCATACATCCCATAGGCGGCCAGCGCCGACAGCTCCAGAAACGGCGTCCCCGGATCGAGCAATCGCCGGATGCGCTCGCGCACCAGCAATTTGCCCCGCGAGGTGTGGCGCGCGCGGGCTTCTTGCGGCCCGCCCAGCCGCACTCGATCGATGGTCTCACGCAGTTGCCGCACCGCGGCTTCCATCACTTCGCGGTTGCGGCGGAACTCCTCGCTGGCCGTATTTATCCGTGATTCGATGCGTTCCATTCCTTCCTCTGATGCCGTGCCGGCGCGGTTGCGCTAAATTTTATGCCATGACTATCTCTATCCCTTCGAGCACCCGGAGCAAGCCGGCCAGATCCCGCGATGCGCAGCCGCGACCTTAGAGCGCTGGAGTTCGACAAAGTGCTCGGCCTGGTCACGGCGCAGGCGGTTTCCGAGCCCGGCCGGCGCCAGGTCCAGGCCTTGTCGCCGTCGACCGATCCGGACGAAGTCCGCCGCCGGCTGACGGCGACCAGCGAGCTGGTGGAATTGCGCATGCACGCCGGCTCGCTGCCGATTGGCGAATTCAAGGATCAAAATCCGCTGTTTGTGGTCGCCGCGATGGACGGGGCCACGCTCGACGGCAAATCGCTGCTCGACGTGCGTCAATTCGTGCTCGCCGCGCGCCATCTGGAGGCGTTCTTACGCTCGCGATGCGAACGCTATCCGGCCGTTGCGCAACCCGTCCGTTCCTTGCTCGCGCCCAAGGAGCTGGCCGACGCGCTGCTCAAGGCGCTGGCCGACGACGGCGGCCTGCTCGACGACGCCAGCCGCGAGTTGAAGCGGTTGCGCACGCGCCTGCGCGACGAGCGGGTAGAATTGGAGACGCGGCTGGCGCGGATGCTCGACCACACCGGGATGCAGCTTTTCCTGACCGATCACCTGGTGACGATCCGCAACCGCCGTTTCGTGCTGCCGATGAAACCCAATTATGCCGAGCGCCTCGAGGGCATCGTGCAGGATCGCTCGGTATCGGGCGAGACCCTGTTCGTCGAGCCGCTGTGGGCGGTCGACCTCAACAACCGCCTGATGATGCTCGAGCGCGAGGTCGAGGCCGAGGAGCGCCGCATCCTGGGCCAGCTCACCTCGATGGTAAGAAGCTATCTGCCGCAACTGCGCATGACCTTCGAGGCGCTGGTGGCGCTGGACGCGCTCAACGCGCGGGCGGTGTTCGCGCAACGCTACCATTGCGTCGAACCGGAGATTGCGGAGGCCGGCTTGACCCTGAACGCCGCGCGCCATCCGCTGCTGATGGCGAGCGCACGGACGGTGGTGCCGATCGACATCGAAATCGCGCCGGGACGGCATGGCATCGTAATCTCGGGTCCCAACACCGGAGGCAAGACCGTCGCCCTGAAGACTATCGGTCTGCTCTGCCTGATGGCGCAAAGCGGGCTGTTGGTTCCCGCCGAGCGGGGGACCCGGCTGATGGTGTTTAGCAGCGTGTGCGCCGATATCGGCGACGAGCAATCGATCGAGGCCGACCTTTCAACTTTCTCGGCCCATATCGCCAATCTGGCTGAAATCCTGCGCGAACTCAAAGAACCCGCCCTGGTCATCCTGGACGAGCCCGGCGCCGGCACCGACCCTGCTGAAGGCGGTGCGCTGACCATCGGACTCATCGAATATCTGGCCGCGCGCCGATGCCTGGTCGCGATCGCCACCCATTCCACGGCGGTCAAGCTTTATGCCTACGGCGGCACCGAGCTGGAAAGCGCCGCGGTGGATTTCGACGAGCGTGCGCTCACCCCGCGCTTCACGATCAAGGCGCATACCGTTGGTCAGAGTTACGGACTCGCGGTGGCTGAGCGTCTGGGCCTGCCCGCGGAGCTGGTGCGGGCGGCACAGCTGGCGCGTCCGGCAGGCAGCGCGGAACTCGAAGATGCGCTGCGCCGGCTGGAAGAACAGCGCAGTGAGCTGGCCCGCCAGGTCGAAGAGATACGCAATCGCGAGCGGGAGCGTCGGGAAGCCCACCTCGGCGCGATGCAGGCGGCCGAGGAAGCTGAGCGCCGCGCTACCGCTGAACGCGAGAAGGTCCGTGGCGAGTACCGTCAACTCGTAACCGAATTCAATCGCGACAGCGCGCGGCTGCTGGCGGAACTGAAATCCTCCCGGCGTCCGCGCGGCGAAATCCGGCAGTTTCTTGAGCGCAACGCCGGTGAATTGGCGCAACTCGCGCCCGAAGCTCCCAGCGAGCCCGCCGATACCCAGCCGCTGAAAGTGGGGAACCTGGTGGAGTTGGTCGATTCGGATATTCAAGGCGAGCTGCTGAGTCTCGAACCCGACAAGGCGATAATCGCCCGCGGCGGCCTGCGGATCGAAGTAGCCCCGGCGCGATTGCGGCGGGCCCGCGGCCACGCGCGCGCAGCGGCGCCGGCGACGGTCACGGTCAACGCCGCGCGCAGCGAGGCCGTCGAGGTCAACCTGATCGGGATGCGCGCGCCCGACGCGCTGCGGCGCCTCGAAGAATTCCTCGATCAGGCCTACCTGACCAACCAATCCGAGGTGCGGGTAATCCACGGAGTCGGCTCGGGCGCGCTGCGCAAAGCCGTACGCGAGTACCTGAGCACTTCGCCCTATTGCTCCGGATTCCACGAAGCCGAGCCCCAAGCCGGCGGCGCCGGCGCCACCATCGTGGAGATTGGCTTGTGAGATTCATTTCCCGTCATTCTCCGACTTCCCGCTACGTGCGGGGACGCAAGCGCACCCGCGAAGGTCGGGTTCGGAATATTGCGTTGGAATTAATGGAACAGATTTTCTAACGGGTTGGATGGCGGATTGCCCGATGTTCCTGCTCCGTTGCCTCCACCCAGATATTTTCCCACCTTGCCGCCCAGGAACTTGTTGAGCAGCCGCGTGCCCTGTTGCTCCATCGCGTGGCTGGCCGCGCGCTGGACCAGGAATTGTATATCGGGCTGGATTATGGGTCGGGGCAAGCGCCCTTGAATCAACAACGGAATCTCGATCTCCCCGCCTGGATTTTCCAGGTACACGACGTTTTTCTTTTCGGCCTGGAGCTCGCTGGAAAACTTCCGCGACATCAGCACGTGGACCGATAGATCGACGTTTTTGTCCATGTCAAACCAGCCCTCACCCAAAATCCGGTAATCGTCGGCGTCCGCCGTGAGGTCGCGCGAGGTGAACCGCGGCCCGGTCATCACATACGAGAGCCGGACCAGTTTCAAATCCGTATCAGGGCTGCTGAATAGCGCGGGATGGCGTTGCATGATCGCCGGGGTGATTAGCGTTCCGATCGCCGGGATGCCGTTGATCTTCTTAAGCGCGGTGCCGACCAGGTTAACTCCGATAAGTTGCCCGCGATCGATCTGGATCCTCCCATTGCCTTGCAAAGTCGGTTTGACCTCATCGAAGTCGGCGCCTTTGCCCGACGCGTTGACTTGCCCGGTCAACGAGCCCCTGACCATGTCGGCGGCTTTGGCCCCTTGCGCGCCGAGCGCCTGTTGCAGATCGATACCGGTCAGGTTCACGGAGGCGCTAAAGGGATGCGACGGGGTCAGCGCCGCCTTGGCTTTGGACGCGATGGATCCACCGTATGCGTCAAGCGCCAGCGAGGAGACGTTGACTTGCCCGCCGTCGTAACCGGCCCGCAGCGCCAGCTTACGGTATGGAACGTTGGACACCATCCCTTGTCCCGAAGTGAGCGCGGTGGTGAGCGCCATGCCCCCGGCGCGGGCGGCGACCGTGCCGTTGGCGGACAGTTGAGAGATCTCTTCGTCGGGGGACCGCTCGGGCAACACCTCGGCGAGCTTGAAGCTGTCGGCTTTGAGTGAATACGTGGCGTGCAGAGGCCGCAACGAGTCCACCAGGCCCTGGACTATGGCGCGGGTCGAACCGAGATTGAAATCGGTCGGTTCCAGCGTTGCCGTGTTGCCGTCGAGACTCACGGTCCCGGTCAGGCCGGTGATTCCAGGCAGTTTGCTGTCTTCCCCCGTAAACCCCACCGCGGCTAGCGCAATCGTGCCCTTGGCCTGCGGCAGCGGATTGGCCGACGCTATCATCAGATGCGCCTCGCCGCGCCCTGATAGTGCGTACTTGGCCAAAACCGCGGCCATTTTCGCCAGCGGGGCCAGATCAAAACGGTTGGTATCGACCTTGGCGCTCCAGGAGCCGCGGTTGAAGGTGAGTTCGCTCAGGCGCGCCTGAAAGTCGGCGAGCTGGATTTTACCTTGGGAGATTCCGATCGCGTTACCACGCCGGGTGCCCGCCGCCGAGATTTGGAACGCGGTGCCTCCGGGCTTGTTGAACAGCCCAAGGTAAACCAGCCGCGCTGAACTCAAATCGGTCTTGACCTCGAAGCTCACGGCGCGCGGCGAACCCTTGATCTTGGCCTTCACCGTAATCGGGTCGGGCATCGAAAGCTTGTCCGGAATCCGGCTGCGCAGCTCGCCGATATTGCGCAGCCGATCGAGCGCAACCGGACCGGCGGTGACGGAAAAATCAAACGGCACTTCCATCGGCTCTATCGTTCCATCGTGCGTCAGCGGTCCGACCGTGCCCCTGAGCGCGATATTCTGGGTGCTGCCCAGGACCGCCAGTCTCAGTTTGACCGGGAACGGTCGCGCGGGATTAACGTCGCTGAGGTCGAGGTTCACATGACCGGCCTGGATTGGCGGCGCTCCCGAAGCGGTATCCTGGTAGAAAATTCCTCCGTCACGAACGCTCAGGCTCTGGACCAAAAACCTGATCGGCGCCTTGCGGCCGCCAGTGTGCTCCCGGGCTTGCCGGGGGGTCGTTGCCGCAGCCTGCTGCCGGCCGAGCGTGCTGATATTGTAGCGGCCGGCCTGGTCGCGCAGGATGCGGACGCCCGGATTACGCATCGCCACGCGGTTGATCACGATTTGGCCGGCCAACAGCGGCAGGATCTCGACCCGCCCCGAAAGTTGCTTCGCCTTGAGGAAGGGAAGCTGCGAAAATGAGGGATCGTCAGCGATCGCGAGGCCGGTGATGTCGAGCGTCACACCCCAGCCCAGTCCGATCTTGATATCCTGCGCCTGAACGTTGCGGCCCATCCAATGGCCGATCCGATCGAGCACATATTGAGGATCGCGCTTGACGATGGAGTTCAGATTGAGCGCCCCGTAAACCAACAGGCCGACGATGACAAGAACCACGCCGGCAAGCACGGCGGCGGCCATCAGAAGAATTTTGCGCATCTCAATACCATTGCGGACCACGCCGATGGTGTACGAATTTTGCCCGCGCCGCGGTTGTTCTGGCAACCACCATTGCCGATCTGCTTCGCCATGACTTCGCCGCGCGGCGCCGGGCGCTAACTGCCGCTATCACATCTGGCGACAAGTGCGTGCGCTATGGGACAATGACCGGACCGACGTGCCATCGCTGGACTCGGCGCATCAATTGAATGAAAAAGCCTGGACGGCGCCTTGCCCCGACGTGAATCCACAACCTGCCGCATCCGATTGTTAACTCTTGATTAAGTAAGCACTCAGCGGGATTTTCCCGGCGTGTTGAAATTTCTATCATGATACAGACGAGACGGTGCCCGGTCCTGCGCGCGTAGTGGCGCGGGCGCGGGGCCAGCAGCTTTTCCATTGGGGGGTTCCCCGCTTGACGGTTGAAGGCGCGCGAAGTCCGCGGGTCACCCAAGCGAGGGCAGCAAAAGGAAACTATGCCATCAATTCTTCCCTATGCCGCAGAGGTTCAACCGATGCGGCGCACGCTGACGCGCAACGGCGCCGGGTCGGTCAGACCGGGCCCGTTCGGACCGCCGTCGCTGGAGCTGGCTTCCCGTACGATGGGTTCCAAGGACTCCAAGGGCAATTGGATGAAGATTGCCGCCATCGACATCGGATCCAACTCGATCCACATGGTCACGGCGCAGGTCCGCCAGAGCGACTTCGAAATCCTCGATCGGGCCAAGGAGATGGTCGGTTTGGCGCGTGGAACGCTGACTAATGGCCGTTTGTCACCTGAAACCATGGAATTCGGCCTCAAGACTCTCGCCACCTTCAAACGTCTGGCGGAACGGCAGGGCGCCGATCCGATCCTGGCGGTGGCCACCAGCGCGGTGCGGGAAGCCTCCAATGGCGGTGAGTTTGTGCTGCAGGCGTGGGAGAGATTCGGCCTGCACATTGACGTCATAACCGGCTCTCAGGAAGCACGGCTGATTTTTGCCGCCGCGCGCCATGCCACCGATTTTCGCGGCCAGCGTCCGTTGGTGGTTGATATCGGCGGCGGCAGCATCGAAATCGTTCAGGGCGAGGGCAACAAGATCAGATGGCAGCAAAGTCTCAAGCTCGGGGTGGTGCGTCTGACCGAACGCTTCTTCAAGTCCGACCCGCCGAAGGCCGGCGAAATCACCGCCTTTAAAGCTTTTGTCCGGGAAAGTCTCGATCCGGTGTTTGCGCGCGCACGCCGCACCCACCCGACCATGATGGTAGGGACGTCGGGCACTTTGCTGACCCTGACCGCGATGGCGGCGGCCATGGCCGACGGACAGCCGCCGCACAAGCTCCATAACCATGTGCTCGAGCGCAAGGCGCTGGGCAATCTTACCGAACAGATTTTGGAGAGCCGGGCGCGCGAGCGCGCGCGCATCGCCGGCTTGGAGCGCAAGCGCGTGGACCTGATACCGGCGGGGGCCTTGCTGGCCGGCATCTTGATGGATGGTTTCCGATTTGAGGAGATGCGCGCCTGCGAATGGGCCCTGCGCGAGGGAATTCTGCTGGATTTCATCGATCATCATCACCGCGATGTCAGGACCGCCGAGCACGTGCCCAGCATCCGCCGCCGCAGCGTGCTCAGCATGGCGACCCGTTTTCAGGCCGAACCCGGGCATGGCCAGCAGGTGGCGCGGCTTGCGCTGGGCCTGTTTGACGCGACCAAATCAATCCACAAGCTGGGCCCCGAGGCGCGCGAACTGCTGGAATACGCCGCTCTCCTTCATGACGTGGGGCTTTATGTCAGCCATTCCGGCCATCATCGCCATTCACATTACCTGATTACCCAGGGGGAGCTGCGCGGCTTCGACCCCGCAGAGCTGAGCGTCATCGCTTCCGTCGCGCGCTTCCACAAAGGCGCGCCGCCCAAGATCTCCGGCCCGGAACTGGAAGACCTCGCACCCGAGAACCGCAAACTGGCGGTTTGCCTGGCGGCCTTTTTACGGATCGCCGACGGACTGGACCGCACGCATCACGGGGTGGTGCGCGCGACACGGCTGTTGCGCAGCAATGGCCGGCTCGAGCTTTGGGTTGATTCCGCCGGTCGCGACGCGGAGTTGGAGCTGTGGGCGGCGCAGCGCAAATCCGAACTTTGGGAAAAATGTTTCGGGCTTCCGCTTTACTTTCGCACCAAGGCCAGCAATTAAGAGTCAATGACCGGCCTTTATCATCGCCATCCCTATCCGGGAAGGCTCATCGTTGTGGAGGGAATCGACGGTTCAGGCAAATCCACGCAACTGCATCTGATCCACCGGTGGCTGGAAGCCGAGGGTTACCGCGTGTTCTTCACCGAATGGAATTCGTCAGACCTGGTGAGGAGGGCCATACGCCGGGGCAAAAAGAAGGACCTGCTGACGCCGACGACTTTCAGCCTGCTGCATGCCGCGGATTTCGCCGACCGGCTGGTTTATCAGATCATGCCGCCGCTTAAGGGCGGGATGATCGTGCTGGCAGACCGCTATGTATATACGGCGTTTGCCCGCGACGTTGCGCGCGGAGTGGATCCGCAATGGGTGCGGGAGATCTATAGTATCGCGCCGCGGCCCGACCTTGCGTTATATTTTAGGGTACCGATCGAAGCGTCATTGGGGCGCATTCTGAGCGGACGCCAGAAGCTCAGCTACCACGAGGCGGGAATGGATTTGCGGCTGGCTCCCGAGCCAACCGAGAGCTTCCGCATCTTCCAAAGCCGAATCCTGGACATTTACGACGCCCTGACGAAGGAATTCGACCTCAAGGTGATCGACGCCACCCAGGAGATCCACGACCAGCAGCAACTCGTTCGCCAGCTTGTCACAGCAAATCATCACTGGGATCGACCGAAACCAACATATGAAAGACAGTCGCTTTTACGGGCACGCGTTGCCCTACAAAAAGCTGGGCAACCTTAAGGGCAGCCTGATCGTAATCGAGGGCACCGATCATGTAGGCCGCTCCACCCAAATTGAACAGCTTAAGCCCTGGCTCGAGGTCCAAGGCTACGGTGTGGTCAGCACGCGCTGGACGCGCTCGGCGCTGCTGTACGAAACCATCGCGGAAGCCAAGGCCGGAAACCGCCTCAACGCCACCACCTTTGCGCTGCTCTACGCCGCGGATTTCGCCGACCGGTTGGAAAACGAAATTATTCCCGCGCTGCAATCAGGCCTGGTGGTGCTTGCCGACCGTTACATGTACAACGCTTTTGCGCGCAACAAACTGATGGGCGCCGATCCGGCTTGGACGCGTTCGCTGTTCGGTTTCGCGCTGATCCCGGATCTGGTCTTGTACCTCAAGGTCGACGTCGCATCTTTGGTCCCGCGCGCCCTGGAGGGCAAGGGCATGGATTACTGGGAATCCGGGATGCATCTGGGCTACGGGTCCGACTTGTTTGAGTCGTTTTGCAATTACCAGCGGCGCCTGATTCGCGAATTCAATGCCTTGGCCAAGGAATTCAATTTTACCACGGTCGATGCCAGAAGGTCCCCTGAGGTAATTCAGAAGAGGCTGCGAGAGCGTATCGGAGGCTTCCTGCGCAGCCGCGTCGGCCCGTTGAAACCGCAGGCAATCGAGTCGAGGGCGCCTGAAGACGCCGCGACGATTTCCAACGGGAACGGTCAGGCCGAAGAGGATTTGACCGTTTCCTCGGGCGCGGCGGATTTAGACTCGATCAAGGCCCAAGCCGCGAAGTAGAATACCGGGCATCGCGTCGCGCATGAAGAGTGGGGCTCAGGCTAATGGCGAAGGCAAAGCGGTCGTCGGATCGGCGTGCCGGGCAGCAAGAGTTGCCGGTGGCGAAGCAGGTTTTCGACTCGCCCTTCAAGCAGCTCAAGAAACTGTACGTCGGCAAAGCCGAGCAACGCGCCTCCAAGCCTGCTCCCATCCGTCCGGTGGTCCCGCCACCCGCCGTTAATCCGGCCGCCCTCAGCCCGCCCGATGACACCCAGTTACTCCAGGAGGCGCTGCGCGATGTCCGACCGCTGAGCGGGCCGCGCCATGCTCCGCTGGCGTCGGAACAGCCCGGTCTGGTGCGGGCGATCGTCAGCGAAGACGCCGAGGTGTTGGCGGAACTGTCTGACCTCGTCGCAGGACAAGGGGAATTCGATATCACCGAGACTGAGGAATACGTCGAGGGTGCGCGGGTGGACCTCGATCCGAGACTGATCGTACGGCTGCGGCGCGGCGAATTCGCGGTGGAGGCCTATCTCGACCTCCACGGGAAGACCCAGCCTGACTCCAGGCAGGCGCTCAACGAATTCATCCAGGAATCCGTGCGCAAAGGGCGGCGCACGGTGCTGGTCGTTCCCGGCCGCGGGCTCGGTTCCCCAGGTGGACGCCCGGTGCTCAAGCATGCCACGGTTCAGTGGCTATCGCATGGCACGTTATCTGGCTATGTGCTCGGGTTCGTGACCGCTCGGCCCACCGACGGTGGCGCGGGTGCGCTTTACGTACTCTTGCGGCGCGACCGCCGCCGCGGCGCGTTCGAAGTGCTTAACGGCACCAAGCGCCGGGACTGAGGCCTGGCACACTGACATCCGCATGGATCGCTCCGTCCCTGTACCAGCACAGCGCACTGAGGCTTCCTCACCCGGTTCCGTGCCGTTACCGGCCGGGCTGAGCGGCCTAAGCACTGCTGAAGCGCTCCAACGGCTGAAGATTTTCGGGCCGAACCGGATCGGCGCCACGTCTTCCGGCGCCAGGCTCAAGCGATGGCTGTGGACGCTCGCGGATCCGATGGCGTCGATGCTGGCGGTAGGCGGCGCCGTCTATCTGGCCCTGGGTGAAAGGCGCGAGGGAACCGTCCTGTTGCTGGCGGTCCTGCCGGTTCTGGGTATCGATGTTATGATGGAGATGCGCTCGCGGCGCGCACTCAAGAGCCTCGCGCTGGCCGTAGCTCCCACAGCACGGGTGATCCGCGACGGCGCCGAGCAGGCGCTTCCCACCGAGAACCTGGTGCGCGGGGATCTGGTGGCTGTCGGAGAAGGCGATATCCTTCACGCCGACGCCGCGGTTCGCTGGGCCGCCAACCTCTCGGTGGACGAGTCGCACCTGAGCGGGGAATCGGAACCGCAGTTAAAGTCGGCGACTATAACCGGGGCGGCGGAGTCTGTTCGCCGGTTCCACAGGTAATCACCGGCCATGGCTACGCGGAAGTCACGGCCACGGGGCAGCAAACCAGGTACGGCCGTCTGGCGCGACTGGCACAGGCGGCGCAATCCGGACAAACTCCACTGCAGCAAAAAATTGGCCGGATGACGGCGCGCTTTCTGGCGGTCGCGGTGGTCGCCGCAACGGTAATTTTCCTGCTCAGATGGTCCCGCGGCGAAGCTCTCAATCAGACCTTCCTCTACGCCATCAGCGTGGCAATGTCGGCGATTCCCGAGGAATTTCTGCTGGTTTTCACGCTGTTGCTCAGTGTCTGCGCGTGGCGGCTGACGCGCCGCCGGGTTTTGGTCCGCCGGCTCTCCAGCGTTGAGACGCTCGGCTCGACCACCGTCATTTGCCTGGACAAGACCGGCACCCTGACCCGCGGAATCTTTCTACTCCAGGTCCATCTGGTGCTGGACTCCGCCCTCAGCGAGCAGGCGCTGCTCGAAGCCGCCGTCCTGGCCTGCGAGCCGCATCCGGCCGACCCCATGGAACAGGCCATCCTGACCCATTGCCAGGAGCACGGTATCGACGTGCCGCGCCTTCAGCAGGAATGGATCCTTGCCACCGACTATCCATTCGACCCGGTGGGCAAGCACATGTCACACGTATGGCGGCGCGCCGACGAAAGCGTCGAACCGCGCGCCCGCATCGTCGCCAAAGGAGCGCTGGAAGGGATCCTCGCGCATTGCCGGCTTGAGGCTGGCGAATACGAACGTGCGGAGGCCGCCAACGCTAAATTGGCGGCCTCCGGAATGCGGGTTCTGGCGATCGCCGGCCGCTGGGCGCGGCCTCGTGACTCCGAGGCTCCTGCGGATAGCTTTAGCGGGATCCGTGAGGAAGATGAGCGTGAACTGAAATTGCACGGGCTGATGGGGTTCCAGGATCCGCTGAGGCCGGAAGTTGCGGCCGCTATTGCGGAGTGCCAAACCGCCGGGATCAAGCTCAAACTGGTGACCGGGGATCATCTCCTGACCGCCCATGCGGTTGCCGAGGCCGCCGGAATCGCACATAGCGACGACGCCATTTTGACCGCCGACGCAATCGAGGGCCAAAGCGGCGACCGACTGCGTGCCATCGTCCAACGCACCGCGATCTTCGGCCGCGCTCAGCCCGAGCAAAAGTTTGCGATCGTAGAGGCGCTCAGGGAGGCGGGCGAAATCGTGGCGATGACGGGCGACGGGGTCAACGACGCTCCAGCGCTGCGCCGGGCCCATATCGGGGTCAGCATGGGGCAGCGCGGAACCGAGGTTGCCCGCGAGGCCTCGGACCTGGTGCTGCTGGATGACGACTTCAGCGCGCTGGTAGTGGCGATATGCGAAGGCCGCCGGGTCTTCGCCGATATTCAGCGCGCCTTTCTCTACCTGCTCGGCTTCAAAACCATGGTCGTGGGACTTGCGCTAACGGTTCCATTGCTGGGCCTGCCGATTTTGCTTTTGCCGGTCGATCTGGTCTGGCTGGAACTGATCGTGCATCCGGTCTCTGCCCTGGTCTTCGACAGCGGCAGCGGTTCCACGGTCTTGATGCACGGTCCGCCCCGCGACCCGCGCGCCCCGATCATCCCCTTTTGGCCCGGGCTGCGCTCCGCGATATCCGGGGCCTTGCTGACTGCGGGCGCGCTCGGCCTTTACTATCTCCGGCTCCCCGACGGCGAGTCTTACGCGCGCGCCGTCGCTATGACGGTGGTCCTGGCGGGGAGCCTATTACTTGTCGGCATCGAACTGTCGGGGAACCCGGCGCGCGCGAAGTCGCGAATACCGCTGGGTCTGCGCTTCTGGACCGTTTGCGTGCCAATAGCGGCAAGCCTGCCACTATTCATGACGATTAGCCCCGCGGCGAAACTGCTCGGCATCGAATGGATCCGACCGCTTGATTTCGCCGCAGCGATGCTCGTCGCAGTGCTCGCCGTGGGATGGCAGGCTATCGTTAGTTTAATTCGCTCTAACTCCATCCGACGGGCTTCGCCGCAGCCAAGCCTTCAAAATGAAAGCGGAGCCCCATCGCGGGACTCCGCTTCATCACCTGGCCTTCAATAGCGCTGGACTAGATCTTCGCCTGCAGGAAGAAAGCGATGACCAGCGCGTACAGGGTCAACGCTTCAATAAACGCCAGACCGATGATCATCGGGGTGAAGATCTGGCCGGCGCTGTTGGGGTTACGGCCAATCGACTCCATCGCCGAAGCCACCATCCGCCCCTGGCCGATGGCGCTGCCAAACGCCGCGATACCGATACCGATGTTCGCGGCAAGAGCAATCAGTCCAGCCCGCAGCGGACTGGCTACGCCACCTGCGGCTGCCTCCTGCGCCATCGCCATCAGCGGCGACGCCAGCAGCATCAGAGAGGCCGCGCTCAACACCATTCCGAACCGTCGAACCATCCTACTGTCCTCCTTCATTACCCCCGGTTTGCGCGGCACTCTTGATCCACCTCTGTCATCCTCTGCCACCACCGGCATCTTGAGCAGGAGCGCTAACCGTCGGGTAGGTTGCGATATTTAATGCTCGTGGCTTTGCGCGAGCTTGATGTAGCTCATGGTCAGGACCATGAAGATTAGGGCCTGGATCACGCAGACGATTGCACCCAGAGTGTAAAATGCCAGCGGGACGAACAGCTTGGTCAGTCCGGTGAAGATGCTGAGCACCTGGTGATCGGCGAACATATTGGCGTAGAGACGCACGCCGAGCGAAAAAGGCCGGAAGAGATTATCGGCCAATTCAATCGGCAGCATCAGCGGCGCGAGCAACAGAATCGGCCCCAGGAAACTGCGCAGATAACCCACGCCGTTAGCTTTCAGCCCTTGGTAGACGTAAACGGCGAAACTTACCGTGCCCAGCGCGAAAGTCAGGTCGGAATAGCTGGTCGGCGGCTCCATGCCGGGAATCAGTCCGAAGAAATTGGCCGCCAGGATGAACAGGAACAGGCTGCCCAAAAACGGCACCAGGTCACGATAGCCGTGGGTTTCCATTACACCCTTGACGAAGCCGTCGATCCATTCCACCAGGACTTCGGCGACCGCGCGCAGCGTGATGCCTTCATCCGGGACGGTGGGGTCGCTCACGGCCGCCAGCGCGTTGCGCGCCATCCAGCCGAAAATCAGCAACAGGGCCATCACGATCCAGGTGCCGACCAGGACTTCCGGCACCACCCCGTGGCCAATTAATTCCAGAAACTGAACGCTCTTGTGTTGCAAGCGATTAAAACCTCTTGGTTCAAGCCGGCGCCCGCCCGCGCCTCAAACGCCCTCATGCACCGGCGGCGCCAGGTTGGCCCGTCCGGTCTCTATCAATACCGCAACCAATTGCGTGAACACGCCCAAGGCAAAGCCCACGCCGTCGATACCGGAGCGGAACAAAACCACATAAACCAACCCGGCAATTATGATCAACTTAAGCGGCAGTGCAACCGCGCCCAAGGCGCCGCCAGCGCCACCGGCCGCACTGGCCAGCAAGAGCCGGGCCAGAAACGCCAGCACGAACAGGTTGACGATCACTACCGATGCTCCCAAAAGGCAGCTTATTGCCGCGGCAGATGAACGAAAACCGAGCAGCACCAGTGCGGCTACGCAGGCCACGATCACATTGGTGCGCTGGATCGCGCTCAGTGCGGGTAAAGTTCGCATCGCTGACCGTCAGGTTTCCTTCTGGAAGTCGCGCAAGATGGTAACCAATCGGTAGAAACCAGCAAAGACCCCCAGCAGAAACATAACTAGCGTCAGGTAGGGATCGGTCTTGAAGTAAATGTCGAGATAATGGCCGACAATTGCCCCAGCCACCATTGGCGAACAAAACTCTATCCCGACCGCGCCGTAGCGCGCCATCTTCAACGGACTCAAAGCCATCGGCTTACCCCGGCATTATTGTGCCATCGATTCCTGCGCCGCGCTCACCGTCGCACGAAGGTCATCGTCGCTGTGGGCAAGCGAAACGAACAGCGCTTCGAATTGCGAAGGCGGCAGATAGACTCCGCGTTCGAGCATCCCTTTGAAAAATCGCTCGAATTGCTTGCGGTCCGCGCCTTGCGCCTGCGCCGCATCGCGGACTTCCGCAACGCCGAAAAACAGCGTCAGAAGGGAGCCCGCGCGGTTCACGCATCCGGTCACGCCATGCTCGGCGAGCGCAGACGAAAAACCCGCCTCCAGGTAGACCCCGGCGCTTTCAAGCCGCTCATAGATCCCGCCTTGGGACAGCCGCTTGAGCGTCTCGATGCCGCCACGCACCGAAAGCGGACTGCCGGAAAGCGTTCCCGCCTGGTATACGGCGCCCGCGGGTGCGAGCAGATCCATGAGTTCGGCCCGCCCAGCGACCGCTCCAATCGGGTTTCCACCGCCAATGATTTTGCCCAGCATCACTAAGTCGGGATCTGCGCCATAAAGTTCGTATGCGGCACCAAAGCGGAGCCGGAAGCCGGTGATGACCTCGTCACAAATCAACAAGGCGCCGTGGCGATGGGCCAGCGCGCCGATTTCCTTGAGAAAGCCGGGCGCAGGCTTTACCACGCCCATGTTCGCCGCGACTGGTTCCACGATTACCGCCGCGATTTCGCGCCCATGGTCGGCAAAACAGCGCTCCACCGAAGGCAGGTCGTTGTAATTCGCCACCAGCGTCAATCCCGCAAGTTGGGCGGGCACCCCGGGACTGTCGGGTACGCCGAGCGTCAATGCGCCCGAACCAGCACGCACCAACAGGGAATCCGAGTGGCCATGGTAGCAACCGTCGAATTTCACGATCATCGAGCGTCCGGTGGCGGCACGTGCGATGCGCAATGCGGTCATGCCGGCCTCGGTGCCGGAACTCTGCAGCCGCACTTTTTCGGCCATCGGAATGGCGGTTGAAATCAACTCCGCGAGTTCCACCTCCAGGCGGGTTGGCGCCCCGTAACTGAATCCACGCAACGCTTGTTCAGCCACGGCGCCAACGACTTGCGGGTCCGCATGGCCCAGAATTGCCGGGCCAAATGCGCCGACATAATCGATGAAGCGGTTGCCGTCCTCATCGGTCAGATACGCGCCCGCCCCGGCGGCGATGAACAACGGAGTTGCGCTGACGGCCTTCCAGGCGCGCACGGGTGAATTAACTCCCCCAGGTATGCGCAGTGTTGCGCGTGCAAAAAGTGCCCGTGACTTATCGTTTTTCATCGTCGTCTACCATGCTCCGAGCCCCGTCAAGACGCCAGTGGCAGGTGCTGTGTGCGGCGCCGGCAATCGTATCATTATTCAAAATCCCTTGGGGCCCAACGAGTTTACGACCTGCGCTTTTTTTATGTCCGAGTCCTGCGCAGGGCCGCCGCAAACGCGGCGGATCTTTGTGCAGCATTTTTCGGACATTTCCAAAAAATCTATCGTGATGCTTGCGCAGACCCCGCAAACGGTTTAACAGTGCTGTCTCACACCGCTTGGTTTTGCGTTTGAGACGAAGTTATTTCCGGCTCGTTCGGGTTTGGTTTTGCGAGTGAAAACTATCGGACGCGGCAATCATGAATTTTTTATTACCGGGGTCGCGCCAGAGTCTGAGGATAGACCAAACCCACCTAAAACTAGCGGTTTTTGCATAGAGAAGTTCCTTACAGCAGCAAGTGAAAATGGACTTATTCACAGTTGTGGATAAGATTGTGAGTAATTTGTCTTCCAACGCTAAAGATTCGGCTGAACTCAGGAACAATTCCCTGGAGGGATCAATGGACGGGCTGTGGCAAAACGTCGAAGTCCGGGTGCGTGATCGGTTGGGCCAAGTTGGTTTCGAGACCTGGATCGCCCCACTTAACTTTCTCGGCGTTGATGGAAGAACCGTAACCATCCAGGCACCCAACAAGTTTTTCCGCGACTGGGTCAATGACCGCTATCTCGAACTGTTGCGCCAGTGTCTGTCTGACGAGGCCGGTATGAGCATCGACGTCGCCCTGGTGGTGGAACATCAAAACGGCCGCCAGCAAGCCGCGCCGCCGCCCCGTCCTCCGGCAACCCCGCCGCAGGTGTCATCTGCGGTTGCCAGTACGAGCAATCGCGAAGGACGTACTCAACTCAATCCCCGCTATACTTTCGCCGAGTTCGTGGTCGGTTCGAGCAATCAGTTCGCCCACGCCGCCGCACTGGCGGCCGGCAATCAACCAGGCGAAAAGTATAACCCGCTGTTTATCTACGGCGGCGTGGGCTTGGGCAAGACCCATCTGGCCACCGCGATCGGACATCATCTCCAAGCCAGCCGCGAGCATCCGCGCAAGGTGCTGTTCGTGCCCGCGGAAATCTTCATGAACGAGCTGATCACCTCGCTGCGTCGCGATCGGATGGGAGAGTTCAAGGAGAAGATGAGAAAGGTCGACGCGCTGATCCTGGACGACGTCCAGTTTCTGGCCGGTCGCGAGCGCACCCAGGAAGAGTTCTTTCATACGTTCAATTCGCTGCATGCTGAGCGCCATCAGATCGTCCTCACCTCGGATAAGGCGCCGCGCGACATCGCCGGCCTCGAAGAGCGCTTGCGCAACCGGTTCGAATCAGGACTGATTGCCGATATCGCGCCGCCGGATCTTGAAACCCGGGTCGCCATCATACAGAAGAAAGCCGCCTTGGAGAATCTGCAACTGGCCCCGGACGTCGCGCTGTACGTGGCGCAAAGCGTCTCCTCCAACGTGCGCGAACTTGAAGGTTGCCTGACCCGGCTGGCGGCTTTCGCCTCGCTGAACAAAAGCGCGATAACCGTTGATTTCGCCCGCCAGGCACTGCGCGACCTAATCCGCGAACAGGAAGTAAAACTCGACATCGACCTGATCCAGAAACGGGTCTCGGAATTCTTTCACATCCGGCTGGCCGACTTGAAATCCAAAAAGCGCACGCAACATATCGCATTCTGCCGTCAAGTGGCGATGTATCTATGCCGCAAGCTGACCGACAGTTCATTTCCGACCATCGGCGACCGCTTTGGCCGCGATCACTCGACCGTGATCCATGCCTATAATCTCATCTCGCGGCGCGTGAGCAACGATTCCGGCTTTCGCCATTCGATCGAGAAAATCGAGCGTGACCTGAAGAACAACGTGCCCTCCGACGCGGCATGAATTGTGAACAGTGCTGTTAGAAAAGCGTGATCTATGAACAACGACTACCCAAAAAATCACCCTTCGGCCGGTTTGGCCTCCGCTGATGACTTGCGGTCCACAGGATTTTGGACTCAATTTATCGTGCCAGTTGGTGGCCTTTGTGGAACAATCAACAAATCCACACCCGCTACTGATTGATCTGACTTTTATAAATTAGATCTAGGATCCCAGAAGGAATAGTGGCTGCCGAATGGAACTGATAATCGGGCGGACGGCGTTGTTGAGCGGACTCAATCTCGCGCAGGGAATTGTGGAACGGCGCAATACCGTGCCAATTCTCGGCAACGTGCTGATCGATGCCACGGCGGCGTCGATGAAGCTGGCCGCGACGGACTTGGAAGTCGGAATGCGGACCGAGTTGGCCTGCGAATGCGGACAACCCGGAACAGTTACGCTTAACGCGCATAAGCTGTTCGAGATCGTCCGCGAAACTGCGGCCGATGAAGTGTCGTTGCGCTCGCTGGAAAATGACTGGGTCGAAATAAAATGCGGTCGCGCCAGGTTCAAAATGATGAGCCTGGATCCGCGCAGCTTTCCGGCGATGCCAACTTCGGGAGACCCGGGCGAGGGCGGCAAGCCCGGCGCGCCGAGAGCTGAACTAACCATCGGCGCCAAGCTCCTTACCACCATGATCGATCGAACGATTTTCGCCGTGAGCCCCGATGAAACCCGTTACAATCTGAGCGGGGTTTACATCGAATGTCCGCAGGCCGATACCGTCAGAATGGCGGCCACCGATGGGCATCGGTTGTCGATGATCGATCGCCCCGCCCCGGGCTTTTCGATGCCGGCCGGCGCGATACTCCCGCGCAAGGGTCTGAACGAGTTGCGCCGGCTGCTCGACAGCGATGGCGAAAGCAGTGTGGTGCTGTCAATTGAGAGCCAATTGGCCTGGTTGACTCGGGGCAAGACTGAAATCTCGATGCGGCGCGTCGAGGGCGAGTTTCCCGACTACCGCGGCGTCATCCCGAAGGATTCAAAATACCAGATCGTGGTGGGACGGGACGATTTGCTGGCGGCGATCAAGCGCGCGTCGATCTTTTCCAGCGAACGCTATCACGGAATCCGCATCGCCATGGCCGCGGGCAATCTAACCGTTTCCTCCACCAGCCCGGAGTTGGGGGAAGCCAGTGAAACCATTGATGTCGATTTCACCGGCGGCGAATTCTCGGTCGGCTTTAACGCGGCCTACCTGTTACAGGCGGTGACCGCGGTTCCGGCGCAGGCCGAAGTCCACCTCGGACTTTCCGATGAGGTCAGTCCAGGGGTCCTGACCACGCCGGCGGACTCCGCCTACCTATACGTTGTCATGCCGATGAGATTATGAGCGCGCATTGCATACCGGCCATTGCCCGATGCGCGTCCACATCGGACGCGCATCGGTAAGGGCCAGACTTTTGGGCAGCGAGTTCGAACCAGCCGCCTATGACCGTATTCTACATAGCGGCGGAGTGAGAGGAGCGGCCACTGCTGCGATCACCGGCCGCGCGACGACACCAACGGTCGATTTCGTCAATCTTGAAGCGCCAGCCACCGCCGAGCCTGAAGCCGGGGATTTCGCCACGCTTAACCAACCGGTAAATCGTCGATTGGTGGCAATGCAGATACTTGGCCAGATCTTTGACCGTTACGATTTCCCTAGTCATCTCTCTGTTCAGCATACTCTTACCTCAGGCGACCGTGGCCCGGAATCGCGGCTCTAAAGATCTGATGCGGATGCTTGAAGCACAAACCCACCGCCTGCTGCCACGTGCCGCCGTGAATTAGTTGGTCCTGGGCGGCCTCAGCAAACTCCAATATCAGCCGCCGAAAACTACTGTTTAAAGCCTATGATTGCGATGTACGTTTAGTCAACCAAGTAGCAAACGCTGCCGCATTGATTTTCCCCGCTTTCTCGGACCGGGTTCGTGTGTAATGCTGGGTCAAGTGAAAGCTGGAATTATAGGATCGCGCGGGGCCGGAAAAACCACCGTATTTCATGCGCTTACCGGCCTGCCGCCGCTGGAGTCCCAGCAGAAAAATCGCGCTCGTCCCGGCCAGATCAAGGTTCCCGATGCGCGTCTGGATTTTCTCGAGCAGGCTTGCGCGTCGCAAAAGAAAATTCCCGTCGAACTGACCGTATTGGACTTTGCCCCGGGGCAAAAGGAGGCCAAGCCCGGCGCGGTTCTGGACGCCACGCTGATTCCGATGATGCGTGAACTGGACGCCATACTGATCGTCATTGCGAGTGCGGCGGTGGGCGGCGTGGATTTGCTGCCGACTCTCAAGAACATCGAAGACGAACTGGTCTTCGCCGACTTCGAACAGGCGGAGCGGCGGCTGGAGCGGATTAAGAAAGAACGCACGCCCGACGAGGTTGAACGTACGGCACTGCAGCGCGCTCTGACTCATCTGGAGCATGGCTCGCCGGTACGCACACTTGAACTTACACCTCAGGAGGTGAAGGTACTTTCGCATTTTTGCTTCCTCTCCCAAAAGCCGGCTCTGGTAGTTATCAACTGTGCGCCTGAGGAAGCGGTCCATGAGGTGGCGCGCGACCAAGCCGAGGCAATCCACGCGCGCGGTCTCGAAATTTTCCCAATGGCCGCGGGCTTTGAAGCCGAGCTATGGGAACTCGACGAAGCCGCGCGCCGCGAGTTGTTGCGCGAGGCCGGTTTGACGGCGAGTGCCGGGGATCGACTGACGGCGGCGTTGTTCCGCCGCCTCGGGCTGATGACTTTTTACACCGCGGGCGAGCCCGAGGCTCATGCCTGGGCGTTAGCGGCAAGTTCCACGGCACTGGAGGCGGCGGCAAAAATTCATAGCGATATCGCTCGCGGGTTCATCCGCGCGGAGGTCATCGCATACGCGGATTTCGAGCACTTCGGTTCCGAATCCAAAGTGAAGGCCGCCGGCCGGCTGCGTCTGGAAGGCAAGGACTACCTGATGCAGGATGGCGACGTTATCCACATCCGCTTCAAGGTCTGAGGGTTATCCACGCTGCTGGTGCAGCTTACGCCCGCGCGGTCAATCGCGACAAATACGGTTCGATGCTTCATTATAATGATGGCGGAGGTCTGGGTTAGCTGTCGATTCCTGTGCATTCAGGGGCAAAACTCCCCACCTCAGAACTACCCAGGTTGCTTGCGGTTACCGTTGCGGGCTGAAACAATGCGTGGACCGCGCTGAGCACGAGTGTAAATCCGCTGAACAGTCCCCATCAATCCTGATGCGTCGCCTCGAAACTCTCTTCATTGTGATCGGCCTGCTTTTCTATGGGTGGTTGCTCCACAATTTGGGGGTGAGTTCAGTTTACGCCAACCTGAAGCTGGTTGGCTGGGGACTCGCCCTGACGATTACGATGGAGGCGCTGGCGCGCATCGCCAATACTTTGGGATGGCGAGTGGTGATCGAGAAGTGTCCGCGCGACCTGACCTTTCCCAAACTGTTTGCGGCACGAATCGCCGGCGAGGCGATCGACTACACCACGCCGTCGGCGCAACTGGGCGGGCAAGTCGTCATGGCCCTGATGGTTCGCCGAGTGTTGGACATCGCGGCCGGACTCGCCACCGTTGTCATCGCGACATTCGCTGAGGCGATCGGGCAAATCGGCTTCGTTTGCGCCGCCCTGTTGCTCTCGGCGCGCCTGGCCGGTTCGTTCAGAAACTTGTTCTGGCCGATCACTGGTGGTCTCGCGATAACCATAGCATTGGCGGCGGGCCTGCTTTACGTTCAAACCAAGCGCCCCTTCTTTCATCTGTGGAAAGCCGCCGCCAAGCTCGATCTACCCGCACTTGCCACGATTGAGGTGCGTCACGCTTCGCAGGAAGCGGACCAGATGCTAATCGACTTCTACCAGCGCGACCGCTTGCGCCTGCTGGTCTCGTGCGTGTGCTACCTTTTCGCCTGGAGCCTCGGCCCAGTGGAAATTTATTTGCTGCTGGCCTTCCTGGGACAAAAGCCCACGGTTGAGGTTGCGCTTTTGACCGAAGCCCTGGGACTCCTGATTGAGCGGGCCACTTTCATGATTCCGGCCAAGCTGGTCAGCCAGGAGGGCGGCAAGGCGCTGATTTTGGGGATGCTCGGTTATCCAGCCGGGATTGGCTTTACGGTTGGATTGCTGCGTCGTATCAAGGAGTTGGTTTGGGTCCTGGCTGGTCTCGCGGCGCTGGGAATTTATCGGCTCAATGAAGCCGCCGAAGGTGCGGTGGAAGAGGAAACCGTGAGCCCGGCTCAGCCGGCACGGGTGAGCCCACAATCTTTGAGCGGTTCCGCCGAAAAGCTGAAGGGATTTGGTTTATGAAAAAGCTAGGCGCAGTCCTCGTGGCGATATTTCTGGGAATGGAATGCAGCTCGGTGCTGGCAGGGGTCGTGATGACGCAGGAAATCATCACCAACAGCGGCTCCAACAACATGACCGACAACCGTACGATCCTGGTTCAGGGCAATAAGCAAAAGGTTGAGATGCACGGTCAGACCATCGTGCTGGATCTCGACGGCGGCAAGATGCTGCTGATGGATCCTTCCTCCAAGACCTATACGGAGTTGCCGTTTCCCCCCACAGGACCGATGGCTTCGATGATGCAGAACGTCGGCGGAATCGATCTGGATTTCAAAAAAACCGGCGGGACTCAGACGCTGTCGGGTTATAAATGCCGGGAATACAGCAGCACGGGAAAATCGATGATGGGCGAGTTCAGCGCGAAGGGCTGCTTCGCCGCCGACGCTCCCGGCGCCGGGGAATACGCCGCGTTCACCAAAGCGATGGCGAAAAAATTCGAGGCCGCGGGAATGGCTAAAACCACCGGCAATCAACCCGACGGCGTGCCGATGGTGCTTGAAACGACCACCAAGCTGACCAACTTCAACATTCCGGGAATGCCTCCGGAGCAGGCCGAGCGGCTTAAGCAGATGATGGCGAATCGGCCGCCGACCACCTCCAAATCAACCACCACCAGCATCAAGACGGCGGACCTCCCCGCCAGTACCTTTGAGGTTCCGGCGGGTTATACGGAACGCAAGATCGCGATGCCGATGGGCAGGGGGCCATCCGGCGCGGCGCCAGCCCCGAGGGCCGCGCAGACGCCTTACCAGGGCGAGTAGTTCACACCCCTCCTACAACTGACGTAGGAGGGGTTTTCAGGGGTTGTTAGCAGCAAATTAGACGCTGCGTCGAAGGCGAGGTGACGCGCGTTCGGCGATGCGCTTATTCCATGGTGGCGGAGGCCGTGGCGGTCGCAGGTTCCGCCAGCGCGCTGAGCGCTTTGCAGGAGTCGGCCAGCCAGGTCAGGGTGGAGCACTCGTCCTCGATGAACAGGCGCAGCATCTCCCGGGTCTCCAGATCTTCCTTGATCGAAGCGATAAACTCGCGCGCCGGCTTGAAGATGCTACCGGGGTCGCCGAAGTTCTTGTTCAGATGCTGCAGTTTGTCCACGTCGGTGCGATTGGGATTGGACACAAAGGAGACGAACTTTTGGGTGTCTTCGCTCATGGTCGCACGGCACTCGCCGCCCAGCTCGTGCAGCCGCTGCGCCAACTGGCGCGAATGATAGGCCTCCCGTTCGGCGACCATCCGCAGTCCACTGCGAATACAATCGGTTTTGCAAACCTCGGCCCATTTGGTGAAAGCTTCCGCGCCCCCAGCCTCGCCGGCGGCGCCGTTTTCCAGAAAGCTCATGATGGCGGCCCGCTCGGAAGGATAGCTCTTGCCCATGGCGCGAAAACCGCCACCGTTGGTGGAAGCGCCATTTGAACCGCCTTCCAGGCCGGCCATCTCTTTTTCGAACGTGGCTTCGTCGATGATGCCGTTGCGGTAAGCGCGCAGAAGTTGCTTGAATTCAAAATCGCGGCCCATAAAGACGCCTCCGATAGATAGAGTATTGGGAACGACTCACGATATGGCCGCTCGTCCCGCACTGTCAACCGTCGAAATTCCGGCAAAGTTACCGCCCCTTCCCGATCGCCGGTACCGGCGTGCTAGGCTGACCCGCACGAGGGCACGCTGAATGGGCGAGTTCAAACACAAGTTCGTGCAAACCAATGGCATCCGGATGCATCTGCATGAAGCGGGCGAAGGCTACCCGGTGGTGCTTTGCCACGGGTTCCCGGAAATCTGGTACTCCTGGCGCCATCAACTCAAAGCGCTGAGTGCCGCCGGATTCCGCGTCATTGCCCCGGACCAGCGTGGTTATGGCGAGACCGATCGCCCCGAAGCGATCGAAGCCTATACGCTGCGCAACCTGGTTGCCGACCTCACCGGGATGCTCGATCAGCTTGGGATCGAAAAGTGCGCGATTGTTGGTCACGACTGGGGTGGAATCGTCGCCTGGGGCGCGGCCTTGATTGCGCCTGACCGCTTCGAAAAGGTGGTGGGACTCAATACGCCCTTCCTGCCGCGTCCGCCGGTCAAACCGACGGACCTGTTCCGCGCGATGGCGGGTGGCAAATTTCATTATATCCTGTACTTCCAGGAGCCGGGCGTGGCCGAGGCGGAACTCGAAGCGGATGTCAGGCGCAGTCTGCGCGGGTTCTACCAGGATCTGGCGGATCTGAACCTCGATTCGACCGCCAACAACCCACCGGGAGTCATGGGCCCGGCGGGCGGCGGTCTCCTGGATCGACTGCCTGATCGTCCGCACGGCAATTTCCTGAGCGACCAGGACTTCGAAGTGTTCGTCAAGGCCTTCGAGCGCAGCGGCTTCCGCGGCCCGATCAACTGGTATCGCAACTTCGACCGCAACTGGGAGGAGACCGCAAATCTGGAGCAGCGGATTGAACAGCCGGCGCTGATGATCTGCGCGGAGCGCGACCCGGTCCTGCCGCCCTGGATGGCCGCCGGGATGAAGAAATCGGTGCCAAACCTGACCAAGACAATCACCATCAAGGATTGCGGCCACTGGACCCAGCAGGAAAAACCCGACGAGGTCAATCAGGCCCTAATCGAGTTCCTCAATCTGTGAGCGCCACGCCGTCAGTGTCGCAGGACTCGATCACGCGATAGTGTGCGGATAGGCGGCGCTCAGCGCCGGCATCTCAAGGCCGAGTTGGGTCAGGCGCCGCTCGAGCATCGATAGAAATAACCCCGCCAGTTCCTGGTTGTCCTTGCGCTTGAGGCCGTAGTGCAGACAATCAAAAGTGAAGCCGGTTCCGGGTGGGCCGAAGAAATTGACCGCCAGCGGCAGCCATTCGCGAATCGCCGCATCTACTGCCGCGGCCCCGAAACGCTCGACCGCGACACGCAACGCGCCGACGCCGAATTCGTCGTGCTCGGATTCCTCTTCCAGGATCGCCTCGGCCGCGCGTGCATGCGGCGCATAGCTGGAGTCGCGATAGTTGACCCCGATCATGATGAGGCCGGTCATGTCGAGACTGAGATTGCCCATCAGCAGTCCGAGTTCACCCTGCGCCTGCTCGGCGAAGCGGCGCGCGGCTTCGAACGAAGGCGCGCGCCGCAGCACTATCAGTGAACGGTCGGCGTTTTGTTCGCTGATTCCAAGCTCGGCCAGCAAGCCGTAAACCATGGCCGCGTGCTTGAGTTCTTCGGCGAGGTTCTTTTCGGCGAGGCGGCGCGTTTCGGGGTCCGCAATAGCCTCGATCACGCGGCGATAGCCCTCGGCGGTGAGCTTCTCCGCCAGAGCATGAGCGCCAAGCAGACGAGTCAGAACCTTGACATAATGCGGCTCGACCCGGCCTTGGATAACGTCCGCGGCCTCGATCAGGCGGGGCTCAAAATCCGCTCCCGCACGCATCGCTAAACTCTAACGCGGCGCCTTCGAGGGCAGGATCACGACCGCACTTCCGGGGGTGGTCTTCTCGCCCTTGTCATTCTCCAGCCAGATCTCGCACTCGACCACGTGGTCGTTGCCGTCCACGCGCTTTTTGGACACCTTGCCCTTCGCGGTGACCGTATGGCCGGGCTGGTCCATCCCGCGGTATTGGACCGAGAGTTTGCGCAGCCATCCTTCATCGCCGGCGAAGTCGGTCATCAGTTGACCCAGGAAGGCATTCTTCAGCGCACCGTGCAGGATGACGCCCGGCAACCCGTTGGCCAGAGCGAAGTCCTTGTCGTAGTGGATCTGATAATAGTCGCCCGAGGCGCCGGCGTACTTGACCAATTGCTGGGTGGTCGGATGCTTCTCCAACGGGGCCAATTCGTAGCCGACCTCGATGTCTTCAAAGTAAATCTGCTTAGCCATCCCAAAATCCTTTTTCAAAAGCCTTCTAATACATGAACAAAGTCATGCGCTGAATCGTGCAAACCTCGTCGAACTGATTGACGTAGCGGACTTCCATCACCTGCACCAGCATCGTGCCCATCCGGCCTTCGGTTTCGCGCAGATCGGCCAGGCGGGAGCTGACACTGATGCGATCGCCGGGGCGAATCGGATGCAAAAACTCCCACTCCGAACCGGCGTCGAGCAGACGCTTGGGCGGGTTGGGCATTTCGAGCTTGGGCAACTGCCGGCCCATCAGCAGGCGCGGAAAGGTGGGCGACGCGATCATCCCGCCGAACCGGGTCTTGCGCGCCTCCTGCTCGTCATTGAACAACGGATTCGGATCGCCGATTGCCTGGGCAAAAAGGCGAATATCTCCGCGTTCCACGTCCAGGGTAACCGGCTCCGTTTCCGTGCCGATCATCTTTTTGACCTCATCGGTGATATACTTTGCCATCAGGACTCCTCGTGATTCCTATTCCGGATAGATTCCAGTCCCTTTACCATAATGCGTTCCGGGGTGGGATAGATCCAAGCCATGCGCCGGTGCGGCGCATAATTATTGGAGGATTGACGTCATGCCCAAGCTCAGCCGCGAAGAAATCACCAAGCAACTGCCCACCTTGCCGGGTTGGGAGTTGAAGGACAACGCGATCAGCAAACTCTATCGGTTCAAGGAATTCATGGACGGGATCGATTTCGTCAACCGGATCGCCCGCATCGCTGATGCCGCCGACCATCATCCCGACATCCTGATCAACTACGTCCGCGTGACCTTTACCTGCAGCACCCATACCGACGGCGGTGTGACGGAAAAGGACCTCAAGCTTGCCCGGGACATCGAGGCGGCGTTCGCGGCGCTGCCAGCGAGCTAGAAGACCGCGCCGACGCTTCAACTTTTACCCGTCGGGTCGGGCTTGCGGCCGGCACTCAACGTCCCCAACCAACGGCGGCCCAATGGCTCCGGCGTGACGCTTCGTGAACGCGGCACGTAATGCTGCACGCCGGGACGGGCGCGCTCGATCTCCTGGATGAGGTCGGCGATATCGGCGGGGTCGCTTAAGAAGTCGCTCTCTGAGCTGTCAACCACCAGCAGCGGCGTTTCTTCATAATAGAAAAAGAAATCCCGGTAAGCGGCGGCGACGCGTTCGAGGTACTCCAGGCTGATATGGCGCTCGAAGTCCCAGTTGCGCCGCCGCAACCTTTCCACCAGCACCTCCAGACGGGCACTTAGGTATATCACCAGGTCCGGCTTTGCCATCGAGGCGTCCACCAGCCGGTAGACCTGCTCGTACAGCGCGAGTTCATCGGGCAGCAGATTAAGTGTCGCGAAGATGCGATCTTTGGCAAAGACGTAATCTGCCACGGTCTTTTGCGAGAATAGTTCCTGCTGCGCCAGCTCGCGTTGCTGCTTAAAGCGGGTCAGCAGGAAATACAGTTGAGCTGAAAAGGCGTGGCTTTCCGGATCCTTGTAAAAGCGCGCAAGGAACGGATTGCCGGTGATATCCTCCAGCACCAGCCGCGCTCCCAGTTCGCGCGCCAAGGTGCGCGCCAGAGTCGTCTTTCCGACCCCGATCGGGCCCTCGATCGCGATGTAGCGGGCCGGAAGCTGCGGTTCTTGCCAATTGCCGGCCATCTTCGATTGCCAGGAGATTCAGCCGCGTCCCAACGGCGCAGCGCCCAAGAAACCATGGACCGGTGCAGGTTTCGGATCGGTCTTGCCCGCTGGCTCTGACCGATGTTCGACCTCTTGCCGGTAGAACCGGGCCTTGTAGCGGAGCTTGGGATCGGCCGGGTCCAGCCGCGCGGCGGCTTCGTATTCCAAAGCCGCATCCTGCTGATCTCCGAGGTATTCGTCAACTCGCGCCAACAGTTTGTGCGCCTCGAGCATCCCGGAGTCGGCCTTGAGCGCGGCCGTGAGCTCGAGCCTGGCGTCCTTGAGGTCGCGGCGATCGAACAGGATCCGGGCGCGGTCGAGATGGCGTTTGGACTCCGAGATACATCCGCACAGCATGGCGGCGGTGAGCCCGCTCAGAATGATTGCGAGCGCAATCCGTCCGGCAGGTTTCTGAAAACCGCTTCTCCCCAGGTTTTGTATGAACGTTGCTTTCAAAACCCCGATCCTGATACCGCACCAGCGGACCAGTGCCGCAAGCTTGAAGTCCAGGCGCGCCGCCGTCGACAATCAAATTGCCGCTCCACTATATCAAGGACGGTACTGCTCACGATTGGTTACGGGAAGCAGGGCCAGGCGCCGGTGGCGCGGCCGCGTCCAACTCGTCGGGCTGCTCGGCGGCGGGCGCCACAATCACCAACTGAATGTTTGGCGCCGCCGTCGGAACGAAGCGCAGGCGGGTTTCGCGCGCCAGCAAGTCGAGCAGGCGGCGGGAAATCTCGTCGGCGACCTGCACTTCGTTGCGCGCGTCAACCGGATAGCGCAAGGTGATTTCGAGGCCGGCCGCGCCCAGCCGAACGCGGCTTTGCGGACGGGTCGAGTCGATGCGGACATTGAGGTTTCGTTGCATGGCCAGAAGCTGGCTCTGGGCGCTGTCGCGATAGCGCGCGAAAACCGCCTCTACCACTTCCAGCAGCTGCTTCTCCAGCACGCGGAAATCGCAATCCGGGGACACCGTGAAACGCAGCTCGCGCCAGATCATGAGGCTCGAGGCGGGGTGATTGACGAACTTTTCGCGAAACACGGTCGAGTTCGGGATCATCACCAGGCGCCCGGTGGGACTTGATTGAGTGCTGTCGCCCAGTTCGAGCAGAGCCAGCTTGGTCAGCCCGATCTCCACTACTTCGCCGCGCACGCCCTGCAGCTCGACGCGATCGCCATGCTTGATGCCGAAGCGTCCGCTGAGGCGGAAGTAGCCGGCGATCGACATGATCACGTCCTGCAGCGCCACCGCGATACCGGCGGCGGCGAAACCCACGACCGTCGCCAGCGCACCCAACTCGCTGGTGAAATTGAACAGGAACAGCAAGATTATCAGGATCACCACGGTGGCGTTACGGACTTTGAGGATCCCGCGGCGCCGGTTGACGTCCTCGACGTAGCGTTCCGCCAGCCGCCGCCAGATGAACGCCAGCATCATCACCAGGCCGATCAGCAGCAGGAACCCCGCCAGACGCAGGATCAGCGCGTGTAAAACGCCGCGGCTGTGCCGCATGACCTGCGCGCGCCATTGCCCGAGATTGTCGTCGTAGCGGCGCAGCATGACCTCCTGCTTGGTCAGCGGCAGCAGCGCGGCGCCGAGTATTTTACGGTGGTTGAGCAGGTCTTCGAAATCCTTCTTGCTCTGTTCGAGGGTCGTGCGGTCGTCGTCCAACGACTGCTGGCTCAGTTGCTGAGCGGTAGCGTCGAGCTGGAGCAGATCCTTCTCCAAGGGCGCCCGCGTCGAGGTGACGGTCTTGGCAAAAGCCTCGGTCCCACCCTGGCGCTGATCGATAGTTGTGACCTTGGTCCGCAGTTCCAGCAGGTGTTCAACCAGTCCAACCAATCCTGTCGGTTCGGCTGGCGCTTGGTCTTTGGTAACTTGTGCAAGTTTGGGCTTCGCTATGGGCTGCAGCGAGCGTTGCAGTTCCACAATCTGCGCCTGCAGGCCGTTGCCGGTTGAGCCAACGCCGGTGTTGCGCTCAAACTCGCTCAAGGTGGTGAGAAAATCGGAACGCGAACGCAACAATTCGAATTGTGTCTGGGCCGCAAGGAGCTGGCGCGCGAGGTCATCTTTCTGCCGTTTGGGCGCCGCCCTCTGGCGCGCGGTGAGATCCTTCACCTTGGTCTGGGCGTCGTTCATTTGCGCACGAATCTGGGCAAGGCGGCTATCCAAACCGTCGGTCGGACCGGGAGTCTTGGCGGGTTGCGGCTGCGGCACCTGGCCGAACCTGGCCAGCAGGTTCAGCTCGGGCTTGAGCGTAGTCGAAGGCCGCCTTGATGATCTCTTCCGCCATTCCCTGGTCGGCGGTGAGATAAAGCGTTTCGGAAGGCTCTTCGACGAGCCCGGCCTCGATGCTTAATTGGCGATACCAGGCGATGGCGTCGCCCAGGAAGGATATGACCTCCTGCTGCTCGCTCAGGGGTGCGGGCGTCGGCTTGGCGGTGGCGGCGGCGCGAACCGGCGAGGCGGCTGCGATTGGGGCGATCGGACTGCGCGCAGCCGTTCCAGAGGGCGTGGCAGGGCTGCGCGTGGTGACGGAGTTCGTGGATATAGGCGACGGGGACGCTCCCCATACAAGGGGAGCGATCAGGGCCACAATCAGGGCCGCCAGTATTAATCCCTTCACGACATATGCCTGGTCTGAATCCCGCAACCGTCTCTCTTGCCCCGCAGCAGTGCAATCCAATGATACTTGCCCGTTACTGCCCGCCCAAGCAGTCGGTCATCGAGACTTAATCCTGAACCACGCCACATTTTTTCGCGTGAAGCGGCGGGAACCGCGGATTAATACCGCTAGTTGGGAGGTAGCATCGCGCCGCCGCTAACCCTGGGCAAGTTCAAGTGCGCGCGCCGCGGCAAGCGGGATCGCGCCCTCAACCGCGCCAGAAAGGCCTCCGCTCCCACGCAAGGCGCTTTGAATCGTGATGCCGACGATGAAGATCCGCCGGGCGATTCGTTCTGGATGTGCGATACGCGCCAACTCGATCGCCTCCATCACGCCCAGGCCGTGGGTTGAAAGCAGGCGTTCCGAGTTCCGATCCGGTGTTTGCGCGTCCATCAGCAGCACGCGACCGGCGGGCCCATCATCTATAATAGCGTCCACCAGCACTACCGGATCGGCGCCGTCGGTGAGCAGGGTGATTAGCTGGGTCGGTTCTGCCGCCTCCGCAAGATCGATCGGCACCGGCGCTTGTTTGAGCCTGGCGATCACGGCGATGCCCACGCCGTCGTCACCAGCCCATAGCTGACCCACCCCGATGATCCGAGCCGCCAATGCGTTTCCTATTCCCGCTGGAGCGTAACCTTCAGGAAATGCGTGGCGCATGAGATGCACGGGTCGTAGTTGCGCACCGCCTGCTCCGCCAGGCGGGTGGCCTCGGCTTGAGTCATGCTGACCATTCCTTGCGCCAGCCGCATCAGATCGTCTTCGATCGAGGCCAGATTCTGGGAGGTCGGCGGCACTATCTGGGCGTCGCGGATGATGCCGGATTCATCCAGTTGGTAGCGATGGTAAAGCATCCCGCGGGGCGCTTCGCTGACCCCATAACCGATCGAATGCCGAAGCTGCGCCGTAACAAAAGCCTCGCCGATGCCGTCGTAGGCTTCGATCAGGGCGATCGCTTCCTCCAGCGCGTAGGCGGTTTCCACCGCACGCACCAGGATGCTCTTGAACGGGTTGAGGCATGGCGGCGCGATGCCGGCGCGCTGCGCGGCTTCGCGGGCGCCGGAGCTGAGCTTGTCGAAATGAAGGTTGAAGCGGGCCAGCGGACCGCACTGGTAGGCGCCGCGCGCTTTGAGCCGCGAATGCAGGGCATTGGAATGGGGTATCTGATGCTCTTCGAAGTGACGGTCGTAATCGCGCACGCTGATGTCGAGGCCGCGATTGGAGACCAGCCGGTCGCCGATGAATGGATAATGCGGTCCGGCGTCAACCGCGACGAATTCATAATCGCCGGTGTAATCCGGAAAGGTAAAGCGCGCCATCCATTCCAGCGCTTCCAGCGCCGACTGGTGGGCGCGCTGCAATTCGGGCAGCAGTTCGCGCAGGGCGGCGCGCGGCGGCAGCGAATAAAAACCGCCGACGCGCGGATTGATCGGATGAATCTCGCGCCCGCCAATCACGCGAATCAGCGCGTTGCCTGCCTTCTTGATCGCCAACCCTGCCAGCACCATCGGGCGATGCTCCCGGGCCATCGCGATGGCATCGGGATATCCGAGGAAGTCGGGGGCATGGAGGAAGAACATGTGCAGCGTATGACTTTCGATCCATTCACCGCAATATATTAGTCGGCGCAGGGCCCCAATCGCGGCGCCGGTCTCGATTCCGAGCGCATCTTCGATCGCGGCACAACTGCTCATCTGGTAGGCGACCGGGCAGATGCCGCAGATGCGCGCCGTGATGTCGGGAACTTCCGTGTAGGAGCGGCCGCGCAGAAACGCCTCGAAAAAGCGCGGCGGCTCGAAGATGCGCAACTCGACGTCGCGCACCTGGTCGCCCTTGAAGCGGATGCGCAGAGCGCCCTCGCCTTCCACGCGCGCAAGGTAATCGACCTTAATCGTCTTCATCGAGCTTTTCGGCGGCGGCGCGAAACTCGCCGGCATTGGCATTGAAGGTGCGCAGCACGCGATGCAGGTCGGCTTTGGACGCGCCCGCCGCCAGCCAGGCGCCTTCCAGTGACGTGGCATTCACGGTTTCCGAAGGCCCGTAGCATCCGTAGCATCCGCGTCCGTAGGCCGGGCAGATTGCGCCACAACCGTCGTGGGTGATCGGACCGAGGCAGGCGATCTTTTTCGCCACCATCACGCACACGGTGCCGCGCCGCTTGCATTCGATGCACACGCTGTGGGCGCGCGTTGCGGGCGCGCGTCCATTGATCAGAGCGCCAATCACTTCCAGCAATTGACGCTTGTTGATCGGGCATCCGCGCAGCTCGAAATCGACAGGCACATGGTCGGCGATCGCGGTGGAAGTACTAAGTGTGGAGATGTACTCCGGCCGGGCGTACACCGCGGCGACAAACTCGGGGACGTTTTTGAAATTGCGCAGCGCCTGGATTCCGCCCGCGGTGGCGCACGCTCCGATGGTGATCAGCTTCTTGCTGCGCCGGCGTACCTGTAATATCCGTTCCGCGTCTTGCGCGGTGGTGATGGAGCCTTCGACGATGGATAGATCGTAAGGCCCTTGGATTTCGGTACGGGTAGCCTCGAGGAACTTGGCGATCTGGACGCGCTCGGCCAGCGCCAGCAACTCGTCTTCGCAGTCGAGCAGACTTAATTGGCATCCGTCGCACGAAGCAAACTTCCATACCGCTAGTTTCAGGCGTTGGGGACGTGCCATGTTCCTGGAGTCCTGGCTAGAGTTCCCTGATGCCGAGCAGCGGCTCGATGCGATCGGCGGTGAAAACCGGTCCGTCCTTACAGATGAAGGCGGGTCCGAACTGGCAATGGCCGCAAATGCCGATCGCGCACTTCATGTTGCGCTCCATCGACATATAGATGCGGTGCGCCGGAACCCCCCGGCGCACCAGTTCGCGATATGAAAAGCGCAGCACGACTTCCGGACCGCAGGCCATCGCGATAGTTTCCGCGGGATCGAATTCGACCGCGTCCAGCAGATCGGTCAGCACCCCAACCCTTCCGCTCCAGCCCTGGGCGGCGCGGTCAACGATCACTTTTACCGTGGCATTGGGCCGCGTGCGCCATTGCGAAAGTTCCTTGCGATAGAGCAGATCCGCGGGCGTCCGCGCGCCATACAAAACTATCAGGCGGCCAAAATCGCGGCGGCGGCGCAGCACCTCATAAATCACCGAACGCAATGGGGCGAGCCCGATTCCGCCCGCGAGCAGCAGCACGTCGCAGCCAGTGCGCGCCGCCTCGTCCACCGGCCACGGGTTGCCGTAAGGTCCGCGCACACCGAGGACGTCGCCGCGCCGGGCGCGCAGCAGTGGAGCGGTCACGCTACCGACGCCGCGGATCGTGTGGATCAGACGTGCGGGCTGGCTCGGCGCGCCGCTGATTGAAATCGCAACTTCGCCGGCGCCGAACAGGTAGAGCATGTTGAATTGTCCCGGCGCGAAGCCCGGCGCGGCCTGCGAATCGTCCATTTCCAGACTGATCGTATCGTGGGTTTCTTTAAGTACGCGCCGGATGCGCAAAAACCGCGGCATCATTGGATCGGCGTCAGAAACCACGCGCGTCGAATCGATATTCCCGGAGCCGGACACCATTTTCCCCCCTAACAATCGGCCCGATAGACGTCGAGCAACTGGATGCGCGTGCGTTCCAGGCGCATGTGCACCTGATAGAGAAAGCGCTTTACCAGCTCGTAGCCAAAGTCGTGATCGGCCTCGCATTTGGACCGCAGGCAATTGCCGTCAAGCGCGAAGGCGCGCACCGGCTCCACCGCCCGCGCGTCGAACTGCCACTGATAGGGTGGGTATAGCCACGACCAGCCCAGCACCTCTCCGGCCTCGATGGTCTGAAGCTGAGCGGGTCCACGCCCCGGGACGCCCACCTCAAGCGCTATTCTGCCGCTGCGCAACAGGTACGACGCTCCCGCCTCCTGGCCTTCCTTGAAGAGGAACTCGTCGGCGCCGTAGCGGACGTTGGAGGCGCACCCGGTCAGAAATTGAAGATGGCGGTCGTCGAGGCCGCGCAGAAAAGGATGCTCTTTAAGCAGATGTGAGAGGTTTTCCACCGCTTTGCTCCAGTGCTCGAGTGGCTAGCGCTGCTTGTGCTTCGGGGCTGCTCGAATCGCCGCGACCTCCTCGGTAAGGTCGATTCCCACCGGGCACCAGGTGATACAGCGCCCGCAGCCCACACATCCTGACGTGCCGAACTGGTCAATCCAGGAAGCCAGCTTGTGCGTGAGCCATTGCCGGTAGCGTGCCTTGGTCGAGGAGCGCACGCTGCCGCCGTGCAGGTGCGAGAAGTCCATCGTATAGCATGAATCCCATTGCCGCACGCGCTCGGCCGCGCCGCCGGCCAGATCCAGGTGATCTTCCACGGTGGTGCAGAAGCAGGTGGGACAGACCATTGTGCAGTTGGCGCAGGCCAGACAGCGCCCGGCCACGTCGTCCCAGCGGGAATGCTCGGGATTATCGAACAGCAGATCGCGGATTGCGGTGGTGTCGAGCGTGCGCCCCATCTGGGAGCGGGTCCGCTCCAGCGCGTCACCCGCCGCTTCGCGATGCGCTGCATCGGCAGGCGAGTGCGCGACCTGGCTGATGATATCGGCGCCGCGCGCAGTGCCGATTTCGACCAGGAATTGGTGCCGGTCCTGAGCCAGCAGTTCGGTCAGCGCCAAATCGTAGCCGCTGTCCACGCGCGGGCCGGTGTTCATCGAAACGCAAAAGCAGGTGCCACCCGCCGTGATACAGTTGACCGCGACGATAAATACGCCGTCGCGGCGGCGCGCGTAATCGGGATCCTTGTACGCTCCGCCAATGAGCACTTTGTCCTGGATTGCGATGGCGTGCAGTTCGCAGGAGCGGACCCCAATAAACGCGAGCCTGGGCGGCGGTTCCGATGCGGACGTCGCGTTTATCGAACCGTCGCTTTCGCGCCGCGCGCGCCACAATTGCAGGCTTGGCACCTGAAGATATTTCTTCCACGAATGGGGACCGACGGCGAATCCGAAGGCCGCGTTATCGCCGCGCCGGTCCAGGCGGTAAGAACCGGGCTCCTGCACGTCGGTCCATCCGATCGGCAGTTGCGCGGCGCGCTCGATCTCATCGTAGATGATAGCGCCGTCGCTGATCGTCGGTCCGACGACCTTGTATCCGGCGCCGCCCAATGCTCCGATCAGCGCGTCGAGACCGTCGTCGTTGATGATTACCGCGCCACCCGGCACCGCTACGCTTTGAGGGTCCATCGTTTTATCGTCTCTTGACGAGTTCGTCTGGTTCCATCGCCATACAGTCGAAAGCCGCCGGAATCTTACCTCGCCCGCGCGTGCGGACTTGTACCGCAGGCGCATGCCGGGAGAGGTCGTCGCGCGATTTGCGGCGGCAAATCGCGTGACGGGTGAGGGTGCAGGCGGGCCTGCAAAGATATATTAGTCATTCGGAAACCCATTTTGCGCCAATGGTTTGGTATTGCTTTTACCGTCCAGAAACCCTCATCCTACCCTCTGCCTTACAAATAAAGGGAGTGGGTACAAACCCAAGCCCCTGTATGCGAATACCGCTCCATTGAACGGCACAAGTCATTTTTCGACCGTCTCTGAATGTGGGACAGGGAACAAAACCATTGTCTCCGTCTTCGCCCGCTTTATAGGTTACACGATTAGGCCGTTTTGACTACCTGCCGTCTGACTCCAGCCATGGGTTTTGCAGACTGCGCCACGTCATGTAGAAATGAACCTCGTGAGCGCAACGCGATCGCACCCATGGCGACGCGGTAAACTCACAGCGGGAGGGCAGCGCACATGAAAGCAATCATTTTTGAAAAGGTTGGCGGACCCGAAGTATTGCAACTGCTGGATACGCCCAAGCCCGAGGTGAAACCCGGGACGGTCCTGATCCGGAACCACGCCGCGGGACTGAACTTCGCCGACACCTTTTTCATCCGCGGCGAGTACGCCATCAAGCCGCGACTGCCCGATACGCCGGGGATGGAGGGCTGCGGAGTAATCGAAGCCGTGGGAGAAGGCGTAACCGATCTCAAGCCCGGCATGCGCGTGGCGGCAATCGCGCTAAAATGCTACGCCGAGTATATCACCGCGAGCCCCCGCTTCGTCTTCCCCCTGCCGGATAACGTCAGCTTTGAGGAAGGCGCCGCGTTCCCGATCCAGGTGCTAACCGCCTGGCACATGCTGCATACGGTGCATAAGGTCGGACCCGGGCAAACCGTCGTGGTCCACTCGGCAGCGGGCGGAGTCGGCATTGTGGCGGTGCAAATCGCCAAGGCCGCGGGCGCGCGCGTGATCGGGACCCTTTCCAACGACGCCAAAGCCGCCGTCGTAAAACAGTACGGGGGCGACGAAGTGATCAATTATGAAACCCAGGACTTCGGCGCCGAGGTGATGCGGATCACCAATAAACGGGGCGCCGACCTGATTCTGGACGCGGTCGGCAAGCCCACCTTTGAAAAGGGTGTGAAAGCGCTGGCCCCGCTCGGCCATCTGGTGCTCTATGGCCGCGGCGGCGGTCTGCCCGATCCGTTCAACGTCTTCAGGCTGATGGAGAAGTCGGTCAAGGTCAGCGGCTTCGTGCTTCCGGTGATGTACGGGTCGGAACAATGGAAGGCTGGCATCGATGGATCGTTTGCGCTGATGCGCGAGGGCAAGCTGAAGATAGTTATCGGCAAGGCTTATCCGCTGGCCCAGGCCGCCGACGCGATGCGTTTCCTGTCCTCACGCGGATCGACCGGCAAGCTGGTGCTGCAAAGCTGAGGTTTCCAGCCGGCCCTCCGAGCCTCACGCGTGAGCGCGCGGTTTGGAGAACGCCATTATCGGGCGCCCTACTACGGCGCCACTTCGGCGATTCCTCCCCTAATCACCGCGCGTCCGTTGGGATTGACGGTCTCGAAATCGAACCTCATCAGTTCGGCGGATTTGTCTGCGGCCCAGATCCGGGTGGAGATGGTCTGGCCGGGCAGGACCGGACGCACGAAGCGCACGCGCAGGCGCCGCAAACGGCGCGGATCGCCTCCGCATACACTTTCAATCACCGCCTTGGAACAAAACGCCATCGTGCATAGGCCGTGGACGATAATGCCGGGCAAGCCCGCCATCCGGGCGATATTGACGTCGATATGGATCGGATTCACATCGCCCGAAGCCTCGGCATAGCGGTAGGTCTGGTCCATCGCAATCGGCTGGCTGACAACGGCCAGCGGTGCGCCATGCGCCGGATCTTTTTCCCGTGCTTCGCCGTCGGGCCGGCCGCTTCCGGCGGATCGAATGAACGCGGTGAAGACGGTCTTCTGAACCAATTCCGCGCGTTGATTGCGGGCTGTAATTTCGATTGCCAGGGTTTCCCCGGTCGCGCCGGTCGTAATCGATCGGATAGTGGCGGCGGACGTGATGACGTCCCCCGGCCGCAGCGGAACGAAAAAGCTTACATCGTGCTCGCCGTGCACCAGACGCAGCAGGTCGGCGCCCACCTCGGGGTCGCCGACAACCTGGACGATTGACTGCCAAATCGGCACCACGCCGTACATCGGCGGAGCGATAATCGCGCCGGGTTGGTGCTCGTCGAAGAAAAACGGATTGTCGTGATCGTAGGCGCGGGCGTACTTCTGGAGTGACGCGAGCGTTACCGTGGCCTCCACCGGAGGGTACTGCTTCGCGATACAGGCCTTGTTGAGCGGCATTCGATCTTCCTTGGCTTGCCGGTTCCGCGCGGATGATTTGATGGCGGCCGAACTGGCGGGTGATACTCGATTCTAATCCAATTCGATGCCGCCGATGAAGACCGCCTTCAAATTCAGCTCGCGGTCGAGCACGATCAGATCGGCACGGCATCCAGGGTCTATCCTGCCCCGTAGCGGGGAACCCAGCACCGTCGCCGGATTGGTCGCGGCCATCTGCGCCGCCTCGCCCACGCTCGCGCCGACTTCGTTCACCATCAGCCTGATCCCGTCCATCATCGTGATCAGGCTCCCAGCCAGACGGCCATCGGGGTTGTGTGCCGCGCTTGCGCCGTTATTTGCCATCGACTGAAAGGCCGCGCCGGGTTCGACGGCGGCTTTATCGGTGGTCAACACCATCCCGGCGGCCCCGCGGGCGCGGTAGATCAACGCCAGGACCTGGGGATGAACGTGAATACCATCGGGGATGACCGCGGCGAACGCGGGCGAAGGAGTCAGCGCGGCAGCAACGACCCCCGGATCGCGATGATGCAGCGGACGCATCGCATTGAACACGTGAGTGAACATCCGGGCACCCGCGCTGACCGCGGCTTGAGCCTGCGCCAAGGTCGCGTCGGTATGGCCGATCGAGACCGCAACGCCACGCTGGTTGGCGCGGTGGATGGCCTCGATCGCGCCGGGCAATTCGGGCGCCAGGGTCAAGAGCCGCAATTGTTCCAGCGCCAGAACGCGCTCCAGGTTTTCTCCCACGGGCTCCAGCATCAACGCGGGATGGACGCCCAGGCGCGCCGGAGAAATGAACGGCCCCTCCAGATGCAGGCCCTCGATTGAAGCGAGGTCGGACATATCCTGGTTGCCCTTGCGGCATTCGCCCACCATGCGCTCGACCTTGGCAATCCGGTCCAGCGATGAGGTGATGGCCGTGGGCAGATAAGCCGTCACCCCTTCGCGCGCGAGATAGCGGCTCATGTCGGTCAGATCGTCGCGCGAAGCCGTCATCACGTTCATCCCATGCGTGCCGTTGACCTGCAAATCGATTAAGCCCGGAAGCACGTAATCACGACTGCTGGTAGAGCGCGGCTCGAGCCTTTCGATGCGGCCGCTGAATTCAACCCGTCCGTCGACCACAGACCCGTCAGGCTGCGCGATCAGTCCGCTGATTTCCCGCATCTTGGAATCTTTGTCCTTTTGCCTCATTCAGACGATTGTGGAACCGAATGCCCCAATCACGCTGGGTCGCGTCGCGTCTGCAAGCGCAAGCTGAAAGCGGCCGGAACACAAATGGGCCTGCAATGAGGGCACTCGAAATCGTCTTTCATACGGTGACCGAGTTTCTTAAGCGGCCGGACAACGACCATTCTTCCTAGTTGGCGCGAAAGCGCTCGGCCAGCAGGCGGGAGAAGCGGGGCAGGTAAACCAGATCGAAGACCTCGCCTTTGCCCGGAAACATCGCCAATGCAGCGCCCTTGAGGGCTTGCACATGTTCCCACCCCTGTTCCAGCGTCAGCGATTGGTCCTGGGCTATCAGTGCGGTGGTGAGTTCGGCCAAAATTCGCAGGCGGCGGATCATCCTGGTTTCATCGGCGATCATTTTTTCGCGTTCATCGGCAGGCATATGGTCTCTTCCTCGGGACGGCCAAGCGGACCGCCACTATAGCATCGGTCGCAGCCCGACATCACATCATATACCAAAGTTGTTGTGGTTGAGAGGCAGGCGTTCGGGCCTATGCGGCAAGACTTGTTTCAAAGCCGCGCGCATGTGTACCTTGCTGAAACAGTGGCCGAAGCACGTTTAAAGAGTAGTTTCATCTATCTTGCCAACGCCGTCCGTGACCTGACCGGTAACTGGCAACTGATCGGTTTGACCCTCGCTCCCATCGTGATTCTGACCTCGTTGTGCCTGTTGCCCGACGCTCTCAACTTGCAGCATTTCCTCTATGAGCTTTTCAAGGCGCGAGGCCAGGGCCAAAACGTGCTTTACGTGCCCGTCCAGGTGCCCTATGGGACCGCGACCCATATCGAACCCCTGATTCCAGGCTGGGTAATCGAAATAGTCTTTTGGGTGCTGGCGGTGGTGCTTGCGTTGGCCATGCTGGTCATGTTGTGCATGTTGAAGTGGATTCAGGAGGAGCGTCGCGAAAGCAAAGCGCTGGATGCCAGCCTGCAAATCTATCGCACGGCCCTGGGCCGGGTTCTTCCATTTTCCTGGATCTATCTGCTCCAACTGATTTCGGTGACGCCGATTTTCGTGTGGGTCAACTATGCTCTGCCGCTGGAATTGGCGGTCGTGGTGGTGCTGCTTATAGTTCCCGGCTTTCTGGCGTTCGTATGGCTGTCGGTCGCCCAATACGCTCTGATTTTCGACGGTCACCGGACCTGGCTGGCGTTGTTTTACGGACGCGAATTGATTCGTAAGCGGCTGCTCAAAGTGGCGCTCAGGGTTATTGTCTTTCTAGCCTTATGGACGGGCTATACGTCATGGGCCGGCGGCGCCTTCGTGGCACTTAGCTTGATTCTCGGCCTGGTGGGGGTATTCGCCGGTGCGCTGTGGGTTGGTGTGTTCGTCGCGGATCTGCTGGGCGTAAGCGTGCTGTTCGCAACGACCGCCCTCTGCTTCGCCGCCGGGCTGCGTCTGTACCAGGATCTCAGGGCCAGCGCGCCGCCGAGCGCCGCTGCAATGGTTCCCGGCGGTCTTGCTCCCACCCGATCACTGGAAAGCGCCGCACTCTGACCGCGGGCCGCTCGCGTTGCCTCTTGGCGTGCGGCCGATGATCGCTTCAAAGATAGTGGGCCGTCCTGAACACGACTTGGATCTATGCCGCCGACGCGGCCGCGCAGCGAACCATCTGGTTGTGGCTGGGAGGCGGATTTGTTCCCTCTTCATTCATTGAGACTGTCGAAAAACTCCTGAACCTACCTCGCCCGTGCCTGCGGAGCCGGTTCGCACGCCGGGAGCGATTTGCGCCAGCAAGTCGCGTGACGTGGTGAGGGTGCAGATGCACCGTCAAGATGATCTACGGTTACAGAATCTTATTGTGCGCCGCCGCGTTTGGTATTACTTGAGGTGTATCAGAACCCTCACCCTCGCCCTCTCCCACAACTGAATGTGGTCGAGGGAAAAGAACCAAGCCTCCATTGCGCGGCAGCGCTGCCAAAGCGACCTTGCGTTGCCTTTTAGTCGTTTTTCGACCTTCTCCATTTATGAGAGAGCGGAGTGATCCAGGGGTGATCCGTCTCAAGTAAGACCAAACGCATAAGGGGATGGAGCAGAAATCTCATTCGGTCTGCTGTTGCTGCTTCATCTGTTCCAGCTCACGACGCTGGCGCTCGATTTCCTGCTGCTGTTGCTGGATCTGGCTTTGGGTTTGTTGCTGCTGGTTTTCCTGGTTCTGCATCGAGTTGCCAACCGCGTAACCACCAACCGCGCCAAGCCCGCCACCAATCGCCGCGCCGGCGCCTGGATGTCCGACCGCGGCGCCGATTATGGCGCCGGTGCCGGCTCCCAGGAGGCCTCCTCCAAGAGTTCCTTCTTCCCGCGTGCTAAGCGGCTGACTACCGCTGCAAGCGGTCAACGATACCGCCAATACTAGTGCGCCAAAACTCGCCCAAATCAAACGCGGCATTGAAATCTCCTTCCCCTATCAAACCGGACCTTCGAAGCTGGAATAGCCTACTAGGGACCGTTCAGTATTTCGCTATAACTTCCTTTATCTTTCAACATCAACTCGCCTTTCAAGGTTAGCAGAGCATCCGGATGCGGACTACACGTAGGGCAAATTTAACAACGAGCGCATAAGAACGCAAAAAATGGACCACAAGACTTACAAATCTACCGCAGTAGAGCGAAAATTCGCGCCGGCGCGCCGCTGCCGCCCCTAATCTTCATTGGAGCGCAAAAAATTATTGCTCCGGCGGGTGGAAGTTTGTCGGTATTGCACAAATTCTCGAAGCCGACCCGATTGGCGCCCAGCCATAGCCGATGAACTGGAAAATCCCGGCTATTTCCCCGGTCCATGCTCGCCGTGTCGATCGCTAGGGCGATCACGTTACGCTCGAGCAAAAAACCGGCCGCTGCCGCGGAATAACCTGGAAAATGCAGCCCGGTCTGGTCGTGGTCCGCGCCCATGTAGCGTTTTGGGTCGGACCACAACCGTCCCCATCCAGAATGCGCCACCACGATCGCGCCATCGGGAATCCGGCCGTGAATGCGTTCATACCGTTCGATCTCTGCCACGCCGAGGGTGACGTCGGGATCCCTGGCTGCGAGAGCGGAGAAGTCGATCACGGCGGCCGGCCCGATGGTCTGCGCTAGCGCCACCTGACCGGCCGCGGCACCGTCGCGACTGAAATGCAGGGGCGCGTCCATATGCGTCCCCGCGTGTTCCGGCGAGGTGAAATGGCCGGCGGCATAAAAGTAGCCCTCCGGGGTCATCCCGTATTGATCCCATCGATGGTCAAACCCGGGATCTGTCGGCCAATGAATGGTGTTTTGGTCCAGCGGATGCGTCAAATCGACGATTTTGGAAGTATCAATGATCGGCATCACCCCCGGGCTTGGTGCTCAAAACTGAAGACCGCCTGACCGCCTGCCAAGCAGGCTGCGGAAGAAGTCTCCGCACCCTGCCAGGACTCGCGTTTTACCAGCCAATTACCTGGGCCGGCATCAGCCGTCCGATCTGACCGCGCGGGTCGGCTCCGCCGCGCAGCAAACCGGTATGCGGATCGTGATCGACCGCCAGAACAAATCCTTCTTCGTACGGGGCCATCAACTGGATCACGTGGCCGCGGTTGGCCAGGTCGTCGCGCACCGATTGCTCGATCCGCTCCTCAATTCGCATCAAGCCGGGATTCGCAGTATGCGGATAGAAGGTGATCGGCATATGTGCGGAGGAAAACCGCGGGGCCTCGATCGCCTCTTGCAGATCCATGCCAAAGTGCACCAGGTTGAGGAAGAATTGCAGGCTCCACTGGTCCTGGTTGTCACCGCCCGGCGTCCCAAACGCGATACAGCGACCGTCCGGCGCCAGCGCCAGCGACGGTGTCAGAGTGGTCCGGGGACGTTTGCCTGGCGCCAGTCCATTGGGATGGCGCTCATCGAGGTGAAAGCTTTGCAGGCGCGTTCCGAGCGGAAAGCCCAGGGTATCGATCACTGGCGAGCTCGGGATCCATCCTCCGCTTGGCGTGATTGCGATCACATTCCCGTGGCGGTCGGCCGCGTCGACGTGAACGGTACCAGGGCCCCAACTGCGGGGTTCGGCCGGAGGTTCGGCGAATGCCCGCATCCGCAGTGGATCGCCGGGCTTGGCGGTGTCGATCAGGGCACGCGCGGGGTCGATCAACCGCCGTCGAATTTCCGCATATTCGCGCGAGAGCAGCCCGGCGAGGGGGACTTCAGCGAAATCCGGGTCGCCGTAATAGGCCTCGCGGTCGGCGAAAGCCAGCTTCGCGGCTTCAATTACATAGTGAACGTACTGGGCCGAATTGTGGCCGAGCGCATGCAGGTCAAATCCTTCGAGCAAGCGCAGTTGCTGCAGAAAAACCGGCCCTTGCGACCACGGCCGGCATTTGAAGATCGAATAGCCGTGATAGTCGATCTTCACCGGATCCTCGATCCGGGTCTTGAATTGGTCCAGATCCGCGGTGGCCAGCAATCCGCCATTGGACTCCGACCAACCCACGATTTCTGCCGCGATATCACCGCGGTAGAAGCGGTCGAGCGCCGCATTCAAGCCGGCGCTGCGGTCGCTGTGGGCTTTGGCGTGAGCTTCCGCGTCAACCAGGCGCCGGAAAAAATTGGCCAGCGCCGGATTCTTGATCCGCTCGCCGGGGTTCGGTGCGCGTCCATTGGGCAGGTAAACCTGGGCCGTAGTGGGCCAGCGCTTGAGAAAGTGATGCGCGTTGGCCTGCAAAGTGGCCATTTCCATGGTGCCGGTTAAGCGGGTAGCGGCATCCGCGCTTCCGATTAAACCGGTATTTGCCGGGAATCCGTCCGCGCTGAGCTCCAAAGCCGGTTCGAGGACCTGAGCCAGACTGAAGGTGCCAAAGTTTTCCAGCGCCGCGACCAGCGCGCCGAAGGCGGCCGGCACCCCGGCGGCCAGCAGGCCCTGCCCAGGAATCAGTTTCAGGCCCTGTGACCGGTAATAGTCGATGGTGGCGCGGGCTGGCGCGGCGGTGTTGCCGTTGATTGCCAGTACGCGCTCGGTGCCGGCCGGCCGCACCAGGATCGGCGCTTCGCCGCCGATCGTGTGCAGGTGTGGATTAACGATACCCTCCACAAACGTGGCAGCGACGGCGGCGTCAATTGCGTTGCCACCCAGCGCAAAGATTCGCGCACCCGCGGCCGCCGAGAGGTAATGCTCGGTGGCAATCATCGCGTGTGCGCCCATTACCAGTGGATAAAGAGTTGGCATGTTGATGAAATTTCCTGTTTCACCTGCGAATCGCTAGGCCAACTATGCTATAAATGGGATGGAGTGCAAATCCACTGAATGCCACCGTACGTAAAATTACTGGTGACACCTGCCCGGTTCTCGATTCCGGAGATAACGGTTCTGGCATCGTGATGAATTTTAACGTGAACCCAACTCGTCTAATTATCAGGTATGGCAGAGGAGTTGCGATGGGTTTGGGCCACAGGCGGAAAGCCATCCAAAGAGAAGGTCAAATCAGTGAACTCATCGGCAGAAGACAGGCAGGATGGGGTTGTGGGGAGATATTGCCGACTACTCAAACCGGTCCGCGACCGCGAGGGACACTCCCGTTTTGGCGAACGCCCCCGAATCATTCGTGAGGTGCGCAACCTCGACCGCGTGATGTATCTGGTTCAGTTTGAAGACGGCACCACAACCTTCGTTTTTCCACATGAAATAATCGTCGATTGAAATGGCGGTGCGCGCGAGTTTGTACCGCGCCGCATCGCTGCCGTAATATGACCGCTGCTCGAGACCACCACGGAGGTGAGCCGATGCGTGCGGCCGTTCTTAAATCGCCCCGATCTTTTGAGTTGGACCGGGCTTATCCCGAGCCCCCGATGGGACCCGCCGATCTGAAACTGCGGGTCGAGTACACCGGAATCTGCGGGAGCGATCTCCACGTTTTCACCGTTGATCCGCCGATGATGAAACTGCCGGCGGTGCTGGGCCATGAATTCTCCGCTCAGGTGGTCGAACTGGGCGCCGAGGCCCGCGGCTTCGCGGTCGGCGACCGCGCCGTTGGTCTGATTTATCCAAGCTGCGGGCGCTGCGAATGGTGTGTTCAGGGCGATTTCACCTTGTGTGACCTGCGTGGAGTCAACATTAACCAACGTAATGGGTCATTCGCCGAGTACATCACGGTTCCGGCGCGCCAGTTATTCCATGTTCCCCAAAGCACCCCCGCCGATGAGGCTGCGCTGATCGAGCCGGTGTCGGTCGCGGTCCACGCTATCCGGCGCTCGCAAATAAGCGTCGGCGAGCGCGCCGTGGTGTTTGGCGGGGGACCGCTGGGGTTGCTGATCATGAAGCTGGCCCAACTGGGCGGCGCCGACTGGGTGGCCCTGGTCGAACCCGTCGCGGGACGCCGCGAGCTGGCGCAACAATACGGCGCCGACCTGGTTTTGGATCCCGCTGAAGAGATCCACGGGCCGATTATGGATGCGACCGAGGGACGCGGTGCGGATGTAATATTCGAAGTCGCCGGGGTTGGCCGGGCTTTCGACGCCGCCAGCAGGCTGGTCCGCAAGCAGGGCCGGATGGTGGTGGTGGCAGTGTATGAAAGCCGCGATGTCCCCTATCGTCCCAACCGCTTCGTGAGCGACGAGATCGACCTGATCCACAGCTTTTGGGCCAATGCGGTCGACTTTCGCCGCGCCGTTAACCTGGTCTCCAGGCGCAAACTCGACGTGCGGCCATTGATCACCGGCCGCGTCGGTATCGATGAGATGCAGACCGCCTTCGAAGGACTCGCCAAGGATCGCGGCAGTCAGAGCAAGGTGCTGGTGGCCTGTAGCTGATTCGTGACGGCGGCCGGTCAGGGTTTTTCGCCGGCGACGACCGCGTTGGCCTGAAATATTGCCGCGATGGTCTTGGCGTCGATTACGTCGCCACTACGGATCATCTTTATAACCGCGGCTAATTCGAGCCACTCCACGCGGATCACCTCGTCGGCCTCATGGCTGGTCGCGCTGTGGCTCAGCTCGCGCGCCAGGTAGAGTTCGATCCGTTCATCGCAGATACTCGGGATCGTGACCAGCGATCCGAGATGCTCCCAGCGGGTCGCGCTGACGCCGGCCTCTTCGAGCAATTCACGCTGCGCGCATTGACGCCCGCTCTCGCCCGGTCCGCGGCATCCCGCCGGGATTTCCCAGATGGTGCCGCCCACCGCATGACGATACTGATGGAGCATCGCAACCCGCTGATCGCGGTCAAGGGCGACAATCGCGGCAGCCCCGGGATGGCGGATGATCGGCAATTCGACGGTCAGGCCGTTAGGCAGCGTGGTGGTTTCGACTCCGAAGTCGATCACTCCGGCGCGAAAGATTGGACGGCGTGCGGTGCTCATGATTCAAAGACGACCTTGGCGTTTGCTGTGAACGGCCGTAACCCCAGAGGATGGAGCCCGCCACCCAGCGTAGAACAGAACGGTCAAAAACATCCGCATCAGGTTTGGGCGCCCCGCTCCTGGCGCATCGGAAGAACCTCACGATCTACCCTCTCGCGATTGTCGTCCTCGGCCTTTTCCACATCGTAGCGCAGCTGCAGGTTCAGCCACACCTCGACGCTGGTGCCAAAATATCGGGCCAGCCGCATCGCCGTGTCGGGCGTGATATTTCGCTTTCGGTTGACGATCGCGTGGATCCGCGTGCCCGGCACACGCAGATCCAGCGCCAACCGGTTTGCACTAAGGTTTAGCGGCTTCATAAACTCTTCAAATAGAATCTCCCCCGGGTGAATCGGAGGAAGCTTCTTGTCCTTTATCGTCATCGTTCTACCCTTCTGATCGAGGATCCCCACCCTCATCGAGGAATCGAACCAGTCACTTTCAGGTGTGGTAATCCACTATTTCGACTTCGTAGGCGTCGCCCGCTTTCCACTCGAAGCACAAGCGCCATTGGTCATTGATTCTGATGCTGTGCTGCCCTGTCCTATCGGCTTTGAGTGCCTCAAGCCGGTTTCCGGGTGGCTTCGCCAAATCCGATAGTTGCTTGGCCGCGTCCAGCCACAGCAGCTTTCGTCGTGCGGCCGTTTCGATGTTCTGAAATCGCGCCACAAACTGTCTGACAAAGAGGCGCCTGGTGTCCCCGCACTTGAAGGTTCTGATCACGACGGCACCCGCACGTCGACTTTCATCTTGCAGAGTATAACGTATAGCGTAATATCTCAAGCGGTAGCCGAGTCTTTTTTAGTGCCCAATCAACCGCCCCACGCAAGGTCACGCATCCGAGTGGGTCCGGGCGGCTTTCAAGGAGCGTGGTAGCTGCGGTATCATTTCAAGCGCGGACCCTCAAAGGATAGAATAACGGTGACGCGTAGCGGCAGGGCGCCGCTCAAGAGGGCAGATTGAGTCAGGTGAAAGGTACCCGAACCGCACAATTGGTGACCGAACTGGAAGAGCTGGCCCAACGCTGTGGTATTGAGGTCCGGCACGAAAAGCTGTTGCGCGAAATCGGCTACCGCGCCAGAAGTGGTTCGTGTAAGGTCAAACAAAAGAACCTGGTCATCCTCGACCGCACCCTGGCGCCCCCTGAACAGGTCGAGATTCTGGCCGAAGCACTGCGCGGTCAGGACCTCGAAAGCCTGTATGTATCCCCGGCGGCGCGGCGCTTGTTGCAGGAAGAAAGGGGTTAGCCGTTGGCCGCGGGGCTCAGCCGTCTAATGCCGCATCCCGGAGAGATTACGGAACACACGACCATCCCGGGGCGTCCGCGCGTCAGTCCGGACGAGCGGATGGAGACGTTCCACGTCCGCCTCAAGGAGCGGGCACTGAAGTCCACCGGCCAGCGCGACGATATCGCGCGGGTGTTCTTCGCGCTGGGCCGCCATGTCAGTGCTGAAGAACTGTACGCCGAGGTCAAGAAGGTTAACCCTCACGTCGGCTACGCCACCATCTACCGCACGTTAAAGCTGCTCAAGGAATGCGAGTTGGTTTCCGAACGGCACTTCGATGACGGGCAGGGCCGCTACGAGATCATCGACGAGCAGCGCCATCACGACCATTTCATCTGCGAGCAATGCGGCCGCATCATCGAGTTCCAAAACGAACGGCTCGAGCGGATTCAGCAGACCGTGGCCCGGGAGCTGGGGGTATCGCTCACGCGCCATCGCCTGGAGCTTTATGGCCGCTGCCCCGAATGCCGCAAGCGCGCCGCCGACAGCGCCTAGCCACAGTAGCGCGGACCGTCCTGCATCCAGCACCCTGCGCAGGTGCAAGTCTGCAGGGTTTTGAAAAAGCCGCCCGGTGGGGCTATACCTGAACGCCGGGAACAGCCCCTACAATCAGGCCAATCCTTCAGGAGGCATCAACACATGGCCGAAAAACCCAGAATGCTTGAGGGTTACCGCGTCCTCGATTTCACCCAGTTTGTGGCGGGACCCACCTGCACCCGAATCCTGGCTGAAATGGGCGCCGAAGTGATCAAGGTCGAGCCCGCGCCCGAAGGGGACCGGGCGCGCACCTTCGGATTGCGCCGCAACGGCACCAGCACCTATTTCTTTCAGCATAATCACAGCAAGCGCAGCCTTGCGATCGATACCCACCATCCCAAGGCCAAGGCCATCTTTCACGAATTGGTGCGCAAGTCCGATGTCCTGGTCGAGAACTACGCGCCCGGCGTGATGGGCCGCATCGGCATGGATTGGGACACGGTCAAGGCCATCAATCCGCGGCTGGTGATGGCGTCGATTTCGATGGCGGGGCAGACCGGTCCGCTGGCGGTCAAGGGCGGCTACGACTTTATCGGGCAGGCCTACGCTGGCGTGACCGACCTGGTTGGCGAGCCCGACCGGCCGCCGGCGATGCTGTCGCTGGCGCTCGGGGATATTTCAACCGGAGTCACGACCGCGATGGCGATCGGTTTCGCGCTGCTCTACCGCAAGACTACCGGCCAGGGGCAGTATATCGACGCCTCCCTGCTCGATAACTATTTCCATATGCACGAACTCAGCGTGCCGGTGCTGTCGCTGCGGCCGGACAAGTTCCAGCCCAAGCGCAACGGGCGGATGTATCAGCCCTCCTCGCCTTACGGAATTTTCTATGCCACCGGCGGCTACGTGATGATTTGCGTCACGCCGCATCAATGGCCGGCCATCTGCCGCGCGATGGGAAAGCCCGAGCTGATCGGCGATCCGCGCTTCAAGGAAGAGCGCCTGCGAGTTAAAAATCGCGACGAACTGACGGGAATCGTCGAAGGTTGGCTCAAAGAATTTCCCAGCGTGGAAGCCGCATTGGAGGCCCTGGACCAGGAGCGCGTGCCCTGCGCGCCGGTGCTCACCGTGCAGGAGGCGATGAATCATCCCCATCATCGCCAGCGCAAGACCGTGCGGCGCGTTCACGATCCGATCATGGGCGATTTCGATATTCCGGGGATGCCGGTCAGGTTCGAGAATTGGGAGAACCGCACTGACGTCAAAGCGCCGCTGCTCGGACAGGACAACGACGACATCCTGCGCGGACTGATCGGGATGCGCGACCACGACATCCGGGAGCTATATGAGCAAAAGGTGCTGGTCAAAGGATGACAGCCTGGAAGGCTGTCCCGCGTGATTTGATGGGTAATAACCTCCGGATGCTGCAGGGCTACAAGGTTCTGGATATCTGCCAGTTCGTCGCCGGTCCGACCTGTACCCGGATGCTCGCCGAATTGGGCGCCGACGTGATCAAAATCGAGCCGGCGCCGACCGGCGATCGCTCGCGGGCGATGATGATCGTCCGCGACGGCATGAGCACCTATTACTTCCAGCACAACCATTCCAAGCGCGCCATCGCGCTGGATCTGACCAAGCCGCGCGCGCGTGAACTGGTCAAGGCGATGGTGCCGAAGTTCGACGTGGTGGTGCAAAGCTTCACTCCCGGTGTGATGAAGCGGATGGGCCTGGATTATCCCGCGCTCAAAGCGGTTCATCCGGCGTTGATCATGTGTTCGATATCGATGGCGGGTCAGACCGGACCCCTGGCCGAAAAGCCGGGCTTCGACGTGATCGGCCAAGCATATGCCGGGGTGACCGATCTGGTCGGCGAACCGGATCGTCCGCCTGCGGTATTGCCGATGGCGCTCGGCGATGTCTCCACCGGGGTGGCGGCAGCGATGTCCATTGCGGTCGCGATTATTCATCGGATGCGCACCGGCGAGGGTCAGCATATCGACGCTTCGCTGCTCGACACTTACTTCCACATGCATGCGATGGACGTGCCGGCAGTCGCGATGCGTCCAAAGTATCATCCCAGGCGCGAAGGCGCGCGTTCCACGGTCTACCCGCCCGGCGTCTTCCGTGCAAATGGCGGTTATATCGTGCTGATGGCTACGGGCCACCAGTGGCCGAAGTTCACCCAAGCGATCGGGAGGCCGGAACTGGAGCATGACCCGCGCTTTAAGGAGATGCGGACGCGGTTGAAGAACAACGACGCCTTGCGCGAAATCGTCGAGCAATGGCTCGCGCAGCAGCCCAGCGTCGAGGCCGCGGTTGAACTCCTGGGCCAGGCGCATATCCCCTGCGCGCCGGTTTTGGAACTGCGCGACGCCATGCGCCATCCGCATATCGTGGGCCGGCAAACGGTGCGCAAGGCGCATGATCGGGGCCTGGGCGATTTTGAGCTTCCTGGGATGCCGACGAAGTTCTCCGCCTGGCCCGGCGATCGCACCGATCTTCAAGCTCCGCGCCTGGGCGAGCATAACGAGGAAGTTCTGCGCGAAGTGCTCGATCTGTCTGACGCGGAAATCGCCGACTTGTACGCGCAGCGGGTGCTGGTGAAATACCAGGCCCCGAGCTGATTGGAGTTCCTGATCGGAGTTTCAATGATGGACCAGCCACTGAAAGGAAAGCATGCGCTCGTAACCGGCGGCGGGCGGGGTATTGGCCGCTCGATTGCCCTGGCGCTGGCGCGCGCCGGGGCCGACGTCGCGGTGGCGGCGCGCACGCGGCAGCAACTGGATGCGGTGGCGGGCGAGATAAACTCGCTGGGGCAGCGCGGTTTCGCGCTTGAGATCGACCTGACTAAACGCGACCATATCGAGCAACGGGTCAATCAGGCCGCGCAACAACTGGGCGGGCTGGAGATTTTAGTCAACAACGCCGGCGGCACAATTGCCGACGACCCGGCCAAGCTCGATCCGCTCAACCACGATCCAAAGACCTTCGAGGACAACCTGTTCTTCAACCTGACCCAGGTGTTTTACGTGACCCGGGCCGCGCTGCCCTACATGATCAAGCAAAACTGGGGGCGGATCCTTAACACCGGTTCGGGCTCCGCCGCGCGCGGCGGTTCGGTTCTGTCCTACACCGCCGCCAAGCACGGGCTCATCGGCTATACGCGCTCGTTGGCGTACGCGGTCGCGCGGCACAACATCAACGCCAACGTGATCAATCCCGGATGGACCAACACCGCGATGGTGGATTGGGAGCGCATCGCCAAGGGGATGAACACCACGATTGAGGGCGCCAAGCAGTTCGCCAACAGCCAGAGTATCCAACGGCGCGTGATCGAGCCCGATGAACTCGGTCCGATGGCGGTACTGCTGTGCTCCGACGCCGGCAGCGCCGTCACCGGCCAGGTCGTTTACGTGGATGGCGGGTTTAAGGTGTGAGCGATCTTTTGAACAGCCGGCCGGCGCCGCTCCCAGGGAGACGGCGCGGCCGGACCAACCGCGCGTTTACTTGCCGCCGATAAAGGTCTTGGTCAGGCGGGCCAGTTCGCTGTGCTTTTCGACTTCGAGGTAGTGCCCGGCGCCGTCGATAATCTCCAGCTTCGCCTTGGGCATCGCCTGCTGATAGCGCTCGCCGCAGCTTAGCGGCACCACGTGATTCTGCTTGCCCCACACCACCAGCGTCGGCACCGTGACCGTCTTGATCAGATGCGGCATCGCCTGGTTGAACATGTATGGCTTCCACGCGATGCGCGTGGTCATCTCGCGGTCCACCTCCCACGTCACCAACTGGTCAACGTCGGGGCGCTCCTTGTAGAGTTCCGCGAACTTGGCCTGGTCGGCGAACCCCGCCTTGACGTAATCCAGCGTGCTGATCAGGAACTGGTCGATGATCTCGCCGCGCGTGGGCTGAATTCCCATCGCGTTGACCAGCACCAGGTGCGTGAACTCGTGATGGCACATGGTCGCCATCTCGGCCGCAATCCAGCCACCGAAGCCCAGCCCCACCACCGCCGTCGAATTCAGCCCCAGGTCCTTGAGCAGACGCTGATAGACGCAGGCGATGTCGCGCACATTGCGCGCCCACTCGGGCCGCTCCGACTTGCCGAATCCCGGATGCGACGGGACATACACGGTGTGATTTTCAGCCAACTCCATGTAGTACGGCAACCATCCCGGATTGCCCACGTCATGATGCAGCACCAGGATCGGCGAGCCGCTGCCGCCCTTGAGCAATTGTACTTTGCCTCCGGCCACATCGACGAAACTTTCGGTGAAACTCATTTATCTCGCGCTCCTCGGCTGGTCAGTGGATTAAACGGTGCTTCCTGCGCGGCCCTAAAATCGCTTCGTTCGGCGTGCAGACTGTACCGTCGTTTGACTTAGTCGCTTTAGGTCTTGGGCACCGCGGCCAAACTAGAATCCAATCGACAACGTGTCAAGTTCGCGTTTTTCCGCGACAAAGGCCAGTTGCTCCCGATCGTGTCAGGCGGGCTTGGCGCGTGCCAGGCGCTCGACGGCCGGTTTCAACTGGCGCTCGGAATCGGAATATTCCTGCCACGCGCGGCTTTTGGAGATCAGGTCCGGCGCGGTCCGGATGGTGAAGCGTTTGGGATCGAGATCCGAGCGCACCTGCGCCCACGTCAATGGCATCGAGACCGGTGCTCCGTCGCGCGCTCTGGGGGATAGCGGAGCCACCGCCGTTGCGGTGCGGTCGTTGCGCAGATAGTCCAGGTAGATACGGCCGGCGCGGGCCTTCTTGGTCATTTTCACCAGATAGCGGTCGGGGCTCTCGGCGGCCATCCAGTTGCAGACCTCGCGGGCGAAGGCCTTGGTTTGCGGCCAGCCAAGACCTCCGTTCTTCGAATTGGCCAGCGGGGTCACCACATGGAGACCCTTGCCGCCGGTGGTTTTGCAGAAGCTGACCAGGCCAAGCTTTTCCAGCCGCTCGCGCATCTCTCGCGCCGCCTCGACTACAGCCGCAAACTCCACGTCGGGCGCGGGATCGAAGTCGAATACGAGACGGCCCGGTAGGTCCGGCTGGCCGGGCCGGCAGTTCCAAGGATGTAATTCCACACCAGCTAACTGTGCCACTGCCGCCAGGCCTTCAAGGCGGTCAATCTCGAGGTAGGGGTGGGAATCGCCCGAAACCTTGACCAGCTCGAGCACGCGCGACATCCCCGGCATGTCGTGGCGCTGGAAGAACTGCTCTCCGCCGATGCCCTCGGGGGCACGGACGATCGAACAGGGACGGCCCTTGAGGTGCGGCATCATCCACGGACCGACGGCTTCGTAGTAGCGCGCCAATTCCAGCTTGGTGACGGGTAGTCCGTCGCCGCCATCGGGCCACAGCTCTTTGTCAGGGTGCGAAATCGGGACTCCGGCCACGACCGATGATTCGTGATTCGCCATGCTGCGCCTCAGGTTCCGTTTCGCGTCAACTGACTGCGGCCCCTGAATCCATGATATACATGAGTCAGGTCGTCGCGGTAATTTTTCTCTTGCCGGACCCGGCGGCTGCCGGCAACGATGGTGTTGGGCGCATTTGATCGGCGTCGCCCCGAACATTCGCTAGTTGACTGAATGATCCGTTCGGCAGTAAACACGCTAATAGGAGGACACTGGCATGTCTTATGATCTGCTCATTCGCAATGGCACCGTGGTTGACGGTACCGGGGCGCCACGCTACCGCGCCGACGTCGCCATCGCTGACGGACGAATCGCTGAAATCGGCAAGGTGACCGCCGGCGCTCGCAAGATCATCGACGCCAGTGATCTGATTGTGGCGCCCGGCTTCGTCGATCCGCACACGCATTATGACGCCCAGATCTGCTGGGACCCGCAGATCAGTGTCTCATCGTGGCACGGCGTAACCAGCGTGGTCATGGGCAACTGCGGAGTCGGAATCGCGCCGTGCAAGCCGCAGGCGCGGGAAATCGCGGCCTGGGACCTGGTCAACGTCGAATCGATCCCGTTCGAGGTGCTCACCAAGGGCGTCACCTGGGATTGGGAGAGCTTTCCCAGTTATTTGGACGCGGCGGCCAAGCGCGGCAGTTCGATCAATCTTGGCTTTATCGCGCCGCTGACACCGTTCCGCCACAACGTGATGGGCGAAGAGTCGATGGATCGCGCGGCGACCGTCGCGGAAACCGCTCAAATCACAGCTTTGTTGCGCGAGGCGGTGGCTGCCGGAGCGCTGGGTTTCTCGACCACGATTGGCCGCCAGCATATCGGCTATCGCGGCCGTCCGTTAGCCTGCCGTCTGGCCAGCCGCGACGAGCTTAAGTCCTACTGCAACGCGCTGCGCGACCTGGGCAAAGGCGCAATTGAAATTTCGCTGACTCAGAATCCGCCTGCCATATCGGAGAGCGAATATGAGCTGCTGGATTTCCTGCTCACCGAAAGTCAGCGCCCGGTCACCTGGCTGGCGATTTTCAACAATGATGCGCGCCCCGAAGCCGCCTTGGAGACGCTCAACCAGGTCGAGCCGCTGATCAAACGTGGCGGCGTTCCGCAGGTCACCTGCCGGCCGCTGATCTTCCAGCTCAATATGCGCAATCCGTTCCTGTTTGCGGCGATGTCGTCGTGGAACAAGGTCTTCAATCAGACGGTCGAGAAGCAGAAGGAGATTTACCGCGATCCGGAATTTCGCCAGGCCTTCCGCGCCACGCTCAACAAGAGTCCCGCCGTCAACATTCTGGCCAAGAGCCGCGTGATCGAGGTCCAGGAGGTCGGCAATCCGGCGCTGAAGCATTACGAAGGCAAATCGCTGGCCGACGTCGCGCTCGAGCGCGGCACCGACGCGATCGACGCACTGTTGGATGTGGCCATTGAGGACGACCTGCAGGTCAACTTCGTGCTGCCCCTGCTCAACGCCGACGAGTCCAAGATTCCGCAACTGATCTGCGATCCGCGCACGATGATCGGACTGTCTGACGGCGGCGCGCATGTCGATATGCTGTGCGACGCGGGTTACTGCACCTATCTGATCGGCACCTGGGCGCGCGACAAGGGCGCGATGACGCTGGAGCATGCGGTCAAGCGCATCACCTCCGAGCCCGCCGACTTCTTCAATCTGCGCGGACGCGGACGCCTTGCCGTGGGTAATCCCGCTGACGTGGCGGTCTTCGATTACAGCACAATCGGCTCGCCCAAGCGCGGCGAGATTCGCAATGACCTGCCCGGCGGCGGCCGCCGGCTGGTGGTTCCGGCCCGGGGCGTCCAGCACACCGTCGTCAATGGCACGGTGGTGTACGAAGACGCAAAGTATACCGGCGCGAAGCCCGGCACCGTTTTGAGATCCTAGGCGGCTAAATCCGCAACTATCTTTGGGGGCGCATACAGCGCCCCCAAAGTTTCTTCGAAACCTCGGTCCCGAGTAGCTCGGCAGCGGCGCGGGTGCATTGCAAACTTGCTTGAACGGCCGTTCCGTGCCAGCGTGTGGTGCGATCCCAAAGGGGTAGATTCCAATGTCATACGACGTGTTGATAAAGAACGGAACCGTGGTGGACGGCACCGGTGCGCCGCGTTATGCGGCCGATGTTGCGGTTGCCGATGGCCGCATCGCTGAAATCGGCAAAGTCAGCGGCAGCGCGCGCAAGGTGATCGACGCTTCCGGCCTGATCGTCTCACCCGGCTTCGTCGATCCTCATACCCATTACGACGCGCAGATTTGCTGGGACCCCCAGGTAAGTTGCTCCTCATGGCACGGCATCACCACCGTGGTGATGGGCAACTGCGGAGTTGGCCTGGCGCCCTGCAAACCCGATGTACATGAGATCGCCACGCTGGACCTGGTCAACGTCGAGGGCATCCCGGCCCGGGTGCTGCGGTCCGGAATCACCTGGGATTGGGAGAGCTTCCCCAGCTATTTGGATGCCGCCGCCAAGCGTGGCAGCTCGCTTAATCTGGGGTTTCTGGCGCCGCTGACGCCCTTCCGTCACTACGTAATGGGTGAGGACTCGATGGAGCGCGCCGCGACGCCCCAGGAAACGGCGCGCATCACCGCGCTGCTCAGCGAAGCGGTCGCGGCCGGGGCGTTGGGTTTTTCCACCACCACCGGGCGCCAGCATGTCGGCTACAAGGGCCGGCCGCTGGCCTGCCGCCTGGCCAGCCGCGAGGAGCTGAGCAGCTACGCGCATGCCCTGGGCAAACTGGGTAAGGGCGTGATTGAAATCACCCTTACCCAGGATTTCGGCAACATCGCCGACCACGAATACGAGTTGCTCGACTTTCTGCTCACCGAAGGCTCAAGGCCGGTGACCTGGCTGGCGGTTTTCGATCGCGACGATCAGCCCGAAGCGAGCCAGCGGACGCTGACCCGGACCGACCCGCTGATCAAGCGCGGCGGCGTCCCCCAAGTGGCGTGCCGCCCGTTCGTGTCCGAATTCAGCATGCGCCGCGCGATCGCGTTTGTAACTTTCCCTTCGTGGAAGCGCGCTTACAATCAGCCGGTCGAGGTGCTGCGCCAGATTTTTGCCGAACCGGAGTTCCGCGAGTCGCTCGCGGCGGACGTCAAGCGCGCCGGCTGGGATTGGGAAAAAGTCACCGTTACCGAAGTCGCGAATCCCGCTCTGAAATCATACGAGCATCGCAATGTGGCGAGCCTTGCCCGCGAGCGCGGCAAGGCCGGACGCGAATTGGACGTGATGATCGAGCTCGCGCTCGAGGACAACCTGGAGATGTGGTTCTCCCGTCCCGCGTTCAATATCAACCCGGAACGCGTCGGTAAGCTGATCAATGACCCGCGCACGCTGATCGGACTTTCCGACGGCGGCGCCCACGTCAACATGCTGTGCGACGCGGGCTACTGCACTTACCTGCTGGGCACCTGGGTGCGCGAACGCAAAGCCATGACGCTGGAATACGCAGTCAAGCGCATCACTTCGGAGCCGGCCGATTTCTTCGGGATCAAGGAACGCGGCCGCCTAGCCATTGGCCACGCCGCCGACATCACGATCTTCGATGCCGATACCGTCGGCTCCCCGCAGCGCGGCGAGATGCGTGACGACTTGCCCGGCGGCGGCAAACGCCTGGTGATGCCGGCCCACGGCATCGTCCACACGCTGGTCAACGGCACGCCGGTTTACGAAGATGCGAAATATACCGGAGCGACGCCCGGCCAAGTGATCCGCTGGTAAGCAGCGCGCCATCAGCGTGAACCTCAGCGGCGCGGAGTAACCCTCCCCGGCGATTCTTTGGTGCTGCGTAAGGAGCCTTCCAGCGCCTGCCGGATATAGCGTTGATACGGAATCCGCCGCCGCCGCGCCTCCGTCCGAACGGCGCTCAGCAGCTCCTCGGAAATCCGCAGGTTTATCGACTTCTGCTTGGGCCGGTATTCGAACTGGAATGGTGCAAAATTTCTCCGCAAAGGCCGGGGATTACGAGCTCCCGTGTATCCCGGGCGCGACCTGGCCTGCCTCGATACGGTCGCCGGGCCAGACGCTCCACAGCGCCAAGAATTAGCCTCCCCACCTTTGACGCGGCGGCAGGGTCATTTGCTGCGATCCATGCGACAATGCCTGGGAAATCCTCATGCGCTGGCAGGGTCCAGCGAACTATGGTCGCTGTAGCCAACCGCTCCAGTTCTGCATCAAGCTCGGCGTCGACGCGTGCGGCAATGGTGATAGACTTGGATTTCGTATAAATATCCTTCGCAAGCAAACATCGCTTACCTTGTAAACGTTACGAGTTGACAGGCAAAGCGTCCGATCTTTGGCGACAGCCGCAATTTTCGATCCATCAGCCGTTTGCCCGCCCATTGCGAACCGATTATAGGATTGCTTTTAACGCAACCTGCGGGAGATCAGCATGGCAACCGAACGCGAAATTCTGGAGCGGGCAAAGAAATTCGAATTCCAGGGCGGAATTCCGGAGATGCGGGATTTCGTCAATGGCAACGCCAAGGCGCTCAACGCCAAGCCGCCCGAGATTGGCGCCTATCATCCCGATGTTGAGTTGCGTCCCGGCCTGCGCGCCGATATCTGCGTGCCCAAAGGCGCCGGTCCGCATCCAACGCTGGTTTATCTCCACGGCGGCGGATGGGTTTCGGGCACCTCCAAGACTCACACCAAATTGTGCATGGAATTCGCGGCGGCCGGTTACCTGACGGTCAATGTCGATTACCGCCTCGCTCCGGAGCATCCGTTTCCCGCCGGATTGGACGATTGCGTTTTTGCCTCGAAGTGGACCGCTGAGAACGCGCGGCGATGGAACGGCGACGCGAATCGGATGGCGATCGGTGGCGACTCGGCGGGCGGCAATCTGACCGCCGCGACTCTGATCAGTCTGGCCGGTCAGCCCGATGCGCCGAAGTTCAAGGCCGCCCTGCTGCTATATGCGATGCTGGATATTCCCCGCGCGGTCAAGGCGTCCGATGGCAACCCCGAGATAACCAGGATGATGATCAAGGCCTACCTCGGCGACCGCCAGGAGCTGATCAACGATCCGCGCGTCACGCCGCTCAACGGCGTCAAGCCCGGCATCATGCCTGCGACGCTGCTGCTGGTCGGCACCGCCGACAACCTGGTGCCCGACACCTATGCGATGGCGGAGCTGCTGCGCAAGGCCGAAATCCCGCACGAAGTGCACGTACTGGAAAACATGCCCCACGCGTTCCTGCAGATCTGGATGGTATCGGGCTGCGCCGAAGGCTTGCGCCTGTCGATGGACTTTCTGTCGCGCCACGTGTGACGCGTCACCTCGTCATCTGCAGAAACTCGACCGGGACGCCGTCGGGGTCTTCGGTGTAGAAGCTGCGCATGTTGGGGGCGATCTGGACCAGGCCCGAGGTGATCCTGACGTCGCCGCGGCGCTTGAGGTCGGCGTACTTCGCCTCCACGTCGGGCACGTAAAATGAGATGTGCGGACTGCCCGTGTTGTTGTGATGCAGGTCGAGCGCGACGCCGCCACTGGAACTATATTCGATCAGTTGAAGCTGGAAGGACCCGGCGGTCATATACACCACTTTGAGTTTGGCGCCGGTGTTGTTGGTGAGCGTGTCGAACTCTTTGCTGCCACCCACGAAAATCTTGCCCGGACTCATGCCGGCGATGTCGCGATAATAGGCGATGGAGCGCTCGATGTCCTTCACCGTCAAGCCGATGTGAAATAAATCCGCCATCGTGGTTTCACCGAAGGTCTTTCTACTTATTGATCGTTTGTACGAACTCGACCGGCAATCCGTCGGGGTCCTCGACGTAAAAGCCGCGCAGGCTGGGTCCGATGTTCGACACCGGATTGCTGATTTTCACATCGCCGCGCGCCTTGACCTCGGCGTACTTGGCGTCCACGTCGGGCACATAGAAGGAGAAATGCGTAGTGCCGACGTTCTCCTGCCGCAGACGCAAAACCTCGCCGCCGCCGGACACGTACTCCAGGAGCTGAAGCACGAAAGAGCCGGCGATAACGTGGATCATCTTCATCCGGTTCCCGCCCTCGAGAATCGCTCCCGCATCCATCCCGACCACGTCGCGGTAGAAGGTCAGCGAGCGTTCCAGATTTTTAACGGTCAGACCGACGTGAGATAAGAAAGCCATCAGGTTCGTCCTCGTTGTATCGAATTAATTCTCACGTGCCATAGTCGAATGTAAGGAGCGGAGAATCAAGCGCAGTTTGAGACACCGGAACGTGGATGGCGGCGCCCTGGTTTGCCGTTTGACTTGAGCGGCGATGGTGGACTTAACTCGAAGGCATGGCGGGAATTGTATCTTACGGCTCCTACGTCCCTTACCGGCGGCTCAAGCGCTCTGCGATTGCGCAGGTGCTCGGGGTTGCCGCCAGCAAGGGCGAGCGTGCGGTCGCCAGCTTCGATGAGGACGGCGTGTCGATGGCGGTTGAGGCGCTGCGCGACGCGTTGCGCGGCGCGCCCGGCCCCGCGGTGCAGGCGCTGTTGTTTGCCACCACCACGCCGCCATACGCGGAGAAGCTCAACGCCGCGATCGTGGGTGCGGCGGCGCAACTGCCGGCCGAAATCCGCGCCGCCGATTTGACCGGTTCGGTCCGTGCCGGCCTTTCCGCGCTGCTGCAGGCGGCGGACGCGGTTAATGGCGGCGCGTCGCGCGCAGCGGTGGCGATGGCGGATTGCCGGCTGGCGGCGCCCGAAGGCAAAGCCGAGCAGACCAACGGCGACGGCGCCGCGGCGTTCATCGTTGGCGCGCAGGACGTGATCGCCGAAATCGAGGCGAGCGCGTCGGTCACCCGCGAGTTCCTCGATACCTGGCGCGCGCCTGACGAGCGCTTCGCGCACAGTTGGGAAGAACGTTTTGCGTTGACCCAGGCTCACGCGCCGCTGCTGACCGGTGTCATCCGCAACCTGCTCGCCAAGGCCAAGATTGCGGCCGCGGACCTGGCCAAAATCGTGATCGACGCCCCCAATCCGCGCGCGATCGACGAGGCGGTGCGCGCGCTCAAGTTGGATCCCGCGCGAATCGCCGAGCCCTTCGCCGCCACGATCGGACAAACCGGCGCCGCTCACGCCGGATTGATGCTGGCCAGCGTGCTACCCGCAGCGAAGCCCGGAGACCGGATCCTGGTCGCCGCCGGGGGCGACGGCGCCGACGCGATGCTGTTGCGCGTGACGCCGGCCGTCGCGAATTATCGCCCGCGCCATTCGGTCGGTGGCATGATCGAATCCAAGGGCGACGTTTCCTATGCGAGTTATCTCAAATGGCGCGAGATTCTGCCCACCGAGCCGCCGCGCCGGCCCGACCCCGAGCGTCCCGCGGGACCGCCGATGTTTCGCTCCGAGCGCTGGAAGTTCGGCCTGGTCGGCTCGCGATGCACGGCGTGCGGCACCCCGCAACTGCCGCCGCAGCGGATCTGCGTCAAATGCCGCGCGCGCGATAAGATGGAGCCGTACCCGTTCGCGGATCGCTGCGCCCGCGTCGCCACCTTCGCGCTGGATCGGTTGGCGTATTCGCTCAACCCTCCCACCGTCAACGTGGTGCTGGATTTCGAGGGCGGCGGCAGGTTCCTGTGCGAGATGACCGATTGCGAGCCGGAAAAAATCGCGATCGGCGACGAAGTCGAAATGACCTTCCGCCGGTTGTTTACCGCCGACGGCGTTCACAACTATTTCTGGAAGGCGCGCCCCAAGCGCTGAGGAGCAACCATGGCAAGCAACGGTATCAAGGACCGCGTGGCGATCATCGGAATGGGATGCACCCGCTTCGGCGAGCATTGGGACAAAAGCGTCGATGACCTGCTGATCGACGCCGCCTACGAAGCCTATGAGTCCGCCGGCGTCGCTCCCGATGACGTCGACGCGTACTGGCTCGGCACGATGGGCTCGTTTTCCGGGTTGACGCTTTCGACTCCGCTCAAGATTCCGTACCGCCCCGTAAGCCGGGTGGAAAATTTCTGCGCCACCGGTTCCGAGTCGCTGCGCCAGGCCTGTTACGCGGTCGCCTCCGGCGCCTATGACATCGCGATGGCGATCGGAGTGGAAAAGCTGAAGGACTCGGGATACTCCGGCCTGGTGGTTGGCACCGCCCCCAATGACGGCACCCTGAGCAGTATCACTCCGCCTGCCTCCTTCTCTCTGCTCGCCCCGGCCTACTTCAAGAAGTACGGCCTGGATGCGGACAAGGGTAAGGATGTCCTGTCGCGCATCGCCTGGAAGAACCATCGCAACGGCGCCAAAAACCCCAAGGCGCAGTTCCAGAAGGAAGTGCCAATCGACGCGATTAAGAACTCGCCGAAAGTCGCCGATCCGCTCGGAATCATGGATTGCTCCGGGGTGTCGGACGGCTCGGCGGCGGCGATCGTGGTGCGGGCCGAAGACGCGCACAAGTACCGCAAGGATCCGATCTACATCAAGGCGTTGTCCTTTATCGCCGGTCCCGGCGAAGGGCCGATGTCCCAGGAGTACGATTTCACTACATTTCCTGAAGTCGTCGCGTCGGCGAAGGACGCTTACGCTCAGGCCGGGAATCAAGAACCCGCGCGAGGAGATCAGCATGGCCGAGGTGCACGACTGCTTCACCCCGACCGAGCTGGTGCTGTACGAAGACATGGGGTTCAGCCCGCGCGGCACCGCGTGGCGCGATGTGATGGAGGGGTTCTTCGAGCTGGAAGGCAAGCTGCCGGTCAATCCCGACGGCGGCCTGAAATCGTTCGGCCATCCGATCGGCGCGTCGGGTCTGCGCATGATGTACGAGATGTGGCTGCAACTGCGCGGCGAAGCGGGCCCGCGTCAAATCGACCATCCCAAGCTCGGACTCACCCATAACCTGGGCGGCGCCCCGGGCCGCTGCGTCAGCTTCGTGTCGGTGGTCGGGAGATCGGTGGGCTAAGAGCGGTACTTGGGGTCGGTGAGGTTCCACGAGCAAGGGCGTGTTCCACGACGGGCGGAATTCCGTAGCGCCGGCCCCTGTGCCGGTTGAGGGAGTTAAACCATGTTCAAAATCGGCAAGCTGTTTCATCTGACGCATGTGGTCGATAATTTGCGCGCGGCCGACGAATGGTACGACGATGTTTTCTCGGCGTGCCGCTATTACCGCGGCTATATGCGCGCGGCGATGCGCAACGCGTCGGTGCTGGCGATCGGCGACACGCCCTTCGAAGCGATCCAGACCGCCCCCGTTCCCGGCGCCGAGAACTCCGCGATTGGTAAGTTCCACGCCCGTTTCGGCCAGCACGTCCATTCCATCGCCTGGTACGTGGAAAGCATCGAAGACACCTTCAATGAATTGAGCAAGCACAAAGTTCGCCAGGTGGATATGGTCGGACGTCCGGCCAAGGGACCTTTCGGCAAGCGCAACATCGCGGTGTGGACCCATCCCAAGGACTCGCACGGCGCCATCGAGTTTGCGCAGGTCGAGGACTTCAGCATCGACGTGCGGCTGCATCCCTCATGGTCCGCCGCCTTCTGGCGCGATCAGCATCCGCTCGGCATCGAGCGCGCCTCGCACATCACGGTGGTGGTCCGCGATTTGGGCAAGGGAAAAGAGTTCTACCAGGACGCCCTGGGTGGAAAGCTGCTGCATGAAGAGGAAACGGCGGGGTACAAAAAGAGCGCATTTTTCGCCGTTGGAGAAGATACCGTCGTGGAGCTGACGCAACCGCTATCAGCGGCGACCGCCGAGGCGCGCGACCTGGAACACGCCGGCGAGGGGCTTTATGGGGTCACCTTCAAGACCAGGGATCTGGCCCGCGCCGCGCAATTTCTGGAATCAAAGAAGCAGCGCATCGAGTCCGGCGGCCCCGATTCGCTGGTGATCAACCGCGAGGATTCTTTCGGGATCGGGGTTGGCTTTACGCAGCGCAAGATACCCAACGATCCAAGATAGCCGTTTTGCGGCGGGATCTCTCACTTCACGCTGGTGCGCAGCTCGAGCATCGGCTGTTGGCTGATGGTGATCAGCCCACGGCGAGGGCGGTCGAGATCCATGATTACGAGGATCGCCAGGCTGATTAGCAGGCATACGGTGGTGGTTGCGACCGGATTGCGATGATTGCCCAGTCCGCATCCAAAGCCCAGCAGGAACAGAGTCAGGATCGTTACCAAGAAAAGAAAGAACTGCACTGGTTGGGGTACATGATTGTCGCGGGCGGCGTCCCGCTTGGCACCGATTTCAATTACTTCGTTGAGGGAACTGATGAACAATCCGGTTGGAACCGGCTGCGGATTTGCCGCGGCGGCGCCGACTGCCTCGGACCACAGTTGAGTTTCCAGCCGCTGCGACTGGAGCGTCGCGACGTTGACCTTTTGTTGATCTATTCCCGCGTCGTAGGTCTCGATCCTTTCATCCACATAACCGCGAATCAATTGGGCGACCTGGGCCGGATACGGCTGCGCCAGCATGCGCGAGCGCAGATAGGTGGCGCCAATCGCGTTGGCTTCATCTACCACCAGTTGCCGGCGGGTTTCGTAACGCGTAGCCGACATCGAGAAAGTGAAGGCGAGCAGCAGCGCCAGTAGCCCCATCACACCCGCCTGCAGCGTCCAGTGATGAGATTTAGCTGAATCCTCAATATCGGTTCGGACCGACTGTCCGTGTCGAAAGCCGATTTCCGTCGCGATCAGCAGCAACGCCAGCAGCATTGCGATGACGAGGAATTCATTCTGGCGGTATAGAAATTCCTCCGGTAGCAAAATGGTTGTTCCCATAACGAGTAGCGATGATCCGCTTTACCCGGAACGTTATCCTGCGCGCGGGTTTCTGAAAGCGAAGAATTGGCTGCGGCCGATTAGTCAGAAAGCCTCGAGCCAGTGCGGGCTTGAGCTGTATCAACCCACCCATGTCCCCTCCCACGACTAATGAGCGTGGGAGGGGAACGTCACGTTTCGTCGCGAGATCCGCTGACGCTGGCGCCGAAAAATGTGCGCTTGCTATTGATTAGTTGTGCGGCGAGTACCGGCGCAATCTATTCGTTGAATTTCCAGGTGTCCTTGGCGGTTCCGCTGACTTTGAAGCGCGGCATCACGAAGTTCGGATCGCTGGTCGGCTCGAATACGACTTCGGCCGGCAGTCCGATAGCGACGTTGGCCTCGTCGTCGATCATCACGCCCGCCACGCGCGTCAAGGTGCCGTCGGCTTCGTGGCAATCGTCCAGCTCGATCAGTCCGACCACATAAGGGACGGCTTGCACGAACGCGGCCAGAATCGGCTGCGTGACCACGACGTAGCTGTGAATCACGCCCTTGCCCGAGGTTTCGAACCAGGTCAGGTCCATCGAGGTGCATTTGGCGCAAGCCGGAAAGGGCGGGAACCATTTGTGCCCACACGACTTGCACTGCCTGACCAGGAACTTGTGCTGCTTGGTCCCAGCCCACCATTCAACGGTGTCGGGATCGGGGATGATTTGGATTTTGCTGTAGTCGATTTGTCCAGGCATTGGTTACCTCGTTGTCTTCCGCGCCATCCCGCTGTCGATAACTAGGCCGAGATGCTTCTCAAAATCAAGGAACTGCCCCGGGTTTCGGTGCCCCATCCGAGGCTAGCGGCGAAACCGGGCTTTTTTACCTGCCGGCAGCCGGCCGCGCGATCGTGGCTGTGTTTGCCCTCGGCCCATCCCGGACAGGAATCATCGGTGCGATTGCGCAACTGGCGGACCACCTCATTCACCAGCGCGACGCCGTGAGCATAGCCTTCGGACAGATGGCCGCCGGAAAGGTTGGTGGGCAATTCATGATCGATCCGCAACCGCCCGCCCTTGACGAACTCCGCCGCCTCGCCGATACCGCAAAATCCGTAGGCTTCGAGTTGGAGTATTACGGTGTAGGTGAAGGCGTCATAGATCGATAGCAGGTCGATATCCTGGGGACCGATCCCGGACATCCCCCAGACCCGTTGGCGGGCGTAGTTCCCCGCCTGGATATACATCCGCGGGCGCGAGTAGTTCCAGGCCGGATTGTCCGCATAGGTGCGCGCGCTGCCGCCCATGATGTACACCGGCGGCTGGCGCAGGTCGTAGGCCCGCTCGCGCGAAGTGACGATGAAGGCTGACGCCACGTCGGTCTCCAGGCAGCAATCGAGCAGGCGGAACGGCTTGGATACCCAGCGCGACCGCTGATGGTCCTCGATCGTGATCGGCGCGCGCAGCAGCGCCTTGGGGTTGAGGCCGGCGTGATAGCGAAACGCGACCGCGATCTCGGCGAACGATTTCGTGGTGGCGCCAAAGTCGTGCAGATAGCGCATCGCGGAAGGGCCGAAATGCTGCGCCGGAGTGGTCAGTCCCCAGTTCATGTAGAACTGGCTGTCGCCTTCCGCCCGGGTTGGAGGAACCACGCCGCCCGGCGCCTGCCCGCCCATGCGGCGGCCGGTGCGTCCGTTCATCGAGCGGAATATCGCGACCGTGTTGCAGTAGCCGGCCTCGATCAGCCCAATTGCATGGGCGACCAGGGCTTCGGTGGTCGACCCCCCGCTGTACGCCACCGATCCGTAATTCATGCGGATACCCAGCGCCTGCGCCACGTTGACGACGTCGGTGGAATCGGCGATCTGGAAGCTGGTAATCGCGTCAACGTCCTTGGCGGTCAGGCCGGCGTCGGCCATGGCGTTCTTGACCGCCTCGCAAGCCATCGAGAGCGGGGTGCGATGGGACGCTTTCATGAACGGGGTCTCGCCCACGCCCACGATGCAGTATTTATCGGTCAATGCTCCCAATTCGGTCCCTCCATAGCCGGGCTTCGAACAGCCTTATAGCGCGATTAAGTGGCGGCATCATAGTGTTGCGGCGCGGCGAACTTTGAACGCGGCCCGCACCCGGATCCATCGCTTGACTGGGAATCCTCTGAATATTAGAAACATTTAACTTACCCGGTGCCGTTGGTTCCTCTATCTGGCGGCTTTACTTCCACACCTCCGCGGCTACGCCAAATCGCGATCGCAAGCAGAGTCGCAACAAGAAGCTGGAAGGCGATGCATTGGGGCAAGCAAACGGCTAACCTTTATGGTTAAAGCTGCGAATCGGACTGTGGCGAAAAATCATGGCTGACAGTGGAGAAAAACTTATTCTGAGCAGGATGATGGCGGCACGTGGTTAAGGTTCTGTTACTGGGTGTGGGCAGGTGGGGCACCAACCATCTGCGGGTCGCGCGCTCGCTGCCCGTCGAGCTGTTCGTTGCCGATCCCGCCGTTGACCGGCTGGAGATGGCTCGTAAGGCCGGCGTCAAACCGGCGCAGCTTGCTTGCGATCCGCTGGCGTTCAAGTCCGCGGTCGACGCGGTGGTCATCGCCACTCCGGCGCCCTCGCACTTCGATCTTTGCAGGGCGTTCCTCGACGCCGGCAAGGACGTCTTCGTCGAAAAGCCCATAACGGTGGAATCGGCGCACGCGCTGCGGCTGGTGGAACTCGCCGAGCGCCGGGGCCGCATCCTCCAGGTCGGCCATATTTTCAGATTCGACAGCGCCACGCAGTGGATGCGCGACGCGATCACGAGTGGCGAGTTCGGACAGGTCCGCATCCTGCGCGGATGCTTCAGCGGGTTCAAGCGTCCGCGCAACGATACCGGCGTGATGTTCGCCGACGCGATCCATTTCGTCGACCTGTTCAACTTCATCCTCGACCGCTCGCCGGCCCGGGTCAGCGCCGTGACCCACGATTTCCTGGGGCGCGGGATGGAAGACGAAGCTTTGATCGTGATGGAGTATCCCCCGGCTGCCGAGCACGGCTCGGGCACGCCGGCGGCCAACATCGTCGCGCGCGTCGAGGCCGGATATCATCTGCCGGGCAAGTATCGCGAGGTGATCGTAGCAGGCCATCGGATGAGCGCCATTTGCGATTATAACGTCGCCCAATACAAAGTCCGGACCTTTCGCAATTATCATGTGCAAAAACGCGACGGGCTGGTTGACGCGGTTGAAGGCGAGAGTCATCAACTGGAATTTTCGCCCGAAGAACCGCTGCACATCGAATGGCGCGCGTTCCTGGATTCGGTCGAGACCCGCCAGGCGCCGCTGGCCGACGGGCTGGCTGGCTACCAGGCGGTGCGCGTAATCGAAGCCGCACTGGAGTCCGCGCGGACGCGGCGGCCCGTGGATCTCATCGACAGGCGGGAGTAAATGCCGGTGCGCCGGATATCTCTATCAAAGCCCTTCATCAACCAGGAAATCCGCGACGCCGTGCTCGGCGTGCTGGATTCGGGCCGCTTCATCCTGGGACCGCAATGCCAGCAGTTCGAGCGCGAACTGGCAAGCTGCGCCGGACGCAAGCACGCGGTGCTGACCTCGTCATGGACCGCCGGCGTTTACCTGCTGCATCTGGCGATGGGCCTTGGGCCCGGCGACGAAGTCCTGGTGCCCTCGCATACCGCGTTTCCGTCAATCGAACCGATGCTGCATTGCGGCGCACGGCCGGCCTTTATCGATATCGACGATACCTATTGCCTGGATCCGGAACTGCTGGACGCCGCGGTTACGCCGCGTACGGTGGGAATCCTGCCCGTGCACCTGTACGGCCATCCCGCGGATCTCGACCGGGTCATGGAAGTCGCACGGCGCCATAAACTTTGGGTCATCGAGGATTGCGCGCAGGCCCATGGCGCGCGGTACCAGGGACGGCCGGTGGGCTCGATGGGGATGGCGTCGGCGTTTTCGTTCTATCCCTCCAAGAACCTGAGCGTGCTGGGCGACGGCGGATGTATCTGCACCGACGATGACGCGGTCGCGCAACGGATCAGGATGCTGCGCGACCATGGCCGGCGCAGCAAGTACACGCATGAAGTTGCGGGCTTCAACTTGCGCTTCAATGAAATCCAGGCGGCGGTGGGACGCGTCGCACTGCGCCATCTGGGAGAACTCAATTCACGCCGGCGCGCGGCCGCTGCCCGTTATCGCGCGCGGCTGGAGGGGATGGTTGGCTTGCCGGTGGAGCGGGCGTGGGCCGAAGCGGTCTATCACATGTTCGTAATCCGCAGCCCGCGCCGCGACCAGTTAGCGAAGTTTCTCAAGGAGCGCGGAGTCGAAACCGGCATCCATTACCCAGTCCCAAATCATCTCCAGCCGGCGATAGCTTCGCAGTTGCGCAATCTGCCCGCGCTGCCGCGCACCGAGCAGGCCGTGACCGAAATCCTCTCGCTGCCGATTCATGGTGAGATTTCGCTCGACGACGTCGATTACGTCAGCGATTGCATAGTCGAGTTTATACAAGGCAATTGAGTAATCCGCGCTTCAGCGTCGTCATTCCGTGCTACAACGAAGAGGGCAACCTGCCGGTCCTCATTGAGCGCATCACCGAAGCGATCGCGCCGCTGGCGGTATCGTACGAAATCGTGATTACGGATGATTGCAGCACCGACGGTTCCTGGCCGACTGTTGCAGGAGATGGCGCATGCGGATCCGCGCTTGCGCGCGCAGCGCTTCGCGTCTAACTGCGGCGAGTCGGCGGCGGTATGGGCGGGAATCAAATCGGCACGCGGCGATTACGTAATCACCATGGATGCCGACCTGCAAAACGATCCCGCGGAGATTCCACGCTTTGTTCGGGCGCTGGAACGTTTTGACTGCGTATCCGGCAGCCGGGTCCAGACCCGCGGCCGCGGCGATAATATTTTGCGCGTGGTAACCTCGCGGGTCGGCAATGCGGTGCGCAACTGGCTAAGCGGCGACCAGGTGAGCGATTCAGGATGCACCTTTCGGGCGTTCAAGCGCGAATGCGCCGACAACCTGATTCCGTTTTCCGGGATGCATCGCTTCATGCCGACGCTGATCAAATGGGAAGGCTACCGCGTCGGCGAAATCCCGGTAGTAAATCAACCGCGCTACGCGGGCCGCAGCCACTACGGCTTCTGGAACCGCCTGATCTTCTTACAGGACCTGCTAGCCGTGCGCTGGATGAAAAAGCGCCGCATCCGCTACCAAATCGCGGATTGCACAGAAGCTGAATCCACCAGACCTTCGCGCCTCGCGATAAACGTTTCATCGACTTACGGTCGTTTCCCAGCGATTCCAACTTGGCCATCCATGTCCGGAAATGAGGACATGCCTGAAGAATCTTTTCCAGTCCGTCTTTACCGATAGCGAGACTCACGCCCTGTTCGATTCCTTCCGGATCAGCGTTCTACCTTTGGTAGGATGAGCAATGTGATGAAAAAAAGGACGGGTGGCCAGGACAGGAGGACCTTTGGCGATTTCGAGCGCAGAAAATCTGCCAAGGTCCCATTAGCTCTATTACCCCGCGGCCTTCATTTGCTTCCTGGGATGGAGAAAGGAAAGACAATCTCCCGGTCCCCCTCGGGCCTTTCGGCCATAATCCATGGCCTTGCGAGATTTCGTCCATCACCCATTTGAGAACAGCCAAGGCGTCGCGGATAACTTCCGATTTGGACATAGCGCTGAGATTTTCCTGTAGCGACTCGGGCTGCCCGGTAGGCTGCTCACCAAAATCGATTTGCCGCAGGTCTTCTTGATGCATGAGTCCTCGGGCCATTGCATCACCAGGCCATTCTCGACGAAACTTCCCGCCGCCGTTATCTCTCGGTTCTTTCGGCGTTCGTTCTTGGTGCGAAGGAATGTCGCTAATGTGCCTCCTCTACCACCTTGGTCATCGAGACTGAGGAAGAATTTCTTTCCATCCGGGGGCTTTCCATTATTTAACTCTCCTCCGTCCGCCACCACGATTGACGCGCCAGGCCATGTCCCTCCTAAAGGCATTCTCCGGTGCAACATTGCCCCCGGCCCCCTTTTCCTACTTGGAATTACAGTATGAACCACTGAACAATATGTCAAGATTATATCAGATAAACATCATTCAATGCACGTGTATCACCGAGCGCATCGGGGGTGCAGACCCGAAAACATTCTTTCAAAGAAGCAGAAAGCAGCATCAAATCTAAGGAGCGAACCTAAGACGTGCCTATAGCCAAACCCTCGATGATGCGCTCCATCGCGATGCCGCGGGAGCCTTTGACTAGCAATAGGTCGCCATCGCGGATTAGACCGCACACGAGTGTCGCCGCTGCGTTGCTGTCGGGGGCGGTGATTAACCGGACGCCCTCGATTGCCGATACTGTCGCGGCGGCTTGAGTCATATCCGGGCCCACGACGACCAGCGCGGCGGGATGCGCTATGAGAGCGCGATCGATTGCCTCGATGTGGGCCTCCCGGGACAGCGCGCCGAGTTCCAGCATGTCGCCGAACGCGATTACCATTCGCGCGCCGGTCTGCTCGGCGACTTCCTGCGCCGCCGCGAGCGCCGCGCGCACTGAACTGGGGTTGGCGTTGTAAGTATCGTCCAGCACGCTGATAGTTCCCACGCGTTTCATCTTGAGCCTTCCGGGCACCGCTTCCACTGCCGCCAGCGCGTGGGTCAGAAGCGGAAATTCCTCGGCGCGCAGCGGTCGCAGCGCGGCGACCGCGGCAATCGCGGCGGTCGCGTTCAGCGCCGCGGCCGGGCCCAGCAGGGATAGCTCCGACTCCAGGTGATCCGGCGCGCCTGGCGCTGTTATTCCGGGACGGAACTCGATTCGGATCATGGATCGACCAGCCGCTGTAATGGAACGCGCGGCCAGCCGCACGTCGGCGCCCTCGCTGGCGCCGAAAAGGATCGCGCGCACGCGGCCGCGCGGGATGCGGGCGGTCAGCAGTTCATCCTCCGCCCAGGTGATGACCGCCTCCCTTGCCCCCACGAACAGCGCGGCTTCTTCGTCCGCCACTCCTTCGAGCGTGCCGAGGCCCTCGGTGTGCTCGATTTCGGCGTTCAGGACCATCGCGACGTCAGGCTCCACGATTCGGGCCAGACGCACGATTTCGCCCGGCGAGTTGGTGCCGCATTCGATGACCATCGCTCGATGCGTCTCGTCCAGCTCCAGCAGGGTTAAGGGCACGCCAATCAGGTTGTTGAGGTTGCCGGCGGTTGCGAGCGTGCTGCCATACAGTGCCCGCACGGCTGCAGCGGTCAGCTCTTTGGTGGTGGTCTTGCCGACCGCGCCACCAATCGCGATGGAGGGAATCGGACAGCGGTACCGGAGCCGGCCGACATGATAACCGGCAAGTCGCCCAAGCGCCTCCAGCGTATCCTCGACCTCGATACGATCGATGCGACGCGGTGGCGCCGCGCGCGACTATTGCCGCGGCACGCGCCGCGCGCCGCCGCCGCCGCCACGTACGCGTGTCCGTCATGGGAGGCGCCCTTGAGGGCGACGAACAGTCCGCCCGGCTCGATTGCCCGCGAGTCAGTGCTGACGCCGCGAATGCGTCGGGAACCGTCGCCAAAGAGCGTGCCTCCGGTGGCTTGCGCGGCCTGGTCCAGAGTCATTTCGCATCGATTGATGGGAAGCGGAGTTGCCATTGACGATCAAATTTGGCCGGGTGCTTGACCCTTTACAAGGCACCCTTGACAATCAGGGTCGTCGTTTCAGTTTTCGAACATGGAGTTAACCCAATGAGCGATGCGCCCAAAACCCTGGTCGGAATCATCATGGGCAGCAAAACCGACCTTGAATACATGTCGCCCGGCAGCGAGATTCTGGCCGCGATGGAGATCGGCTGCGAGGTGCGCGTCCTGTCGGCCCATCGCACCCCCGACGCGGTTGCCGAGTACTCATCGACGGCTCAAAAGCGCGGCCTGGAGGTGCTGATCGCGGGCGCCGGCGGTGCGGCACATCTTCCAGGCGTCATCGCCGCCAGCACGCTGCTGCCGGTGATTGGAGTGCCGATACCATCGACGCCGCTCAATGGCATGGACTCGCTGCTATCGATCGTGCAGATGCCCAGGGGAATCCCGGTGGCCACGATGGCGATCGGCAAGGCTGGCGGCGCCAACGCGGCATTGTTCGCGGCGGCTATTCTGGCGCTCAAATATCCCGCGATCCATGAGCGTTGGAGCGCGTTTCGCGCCAATCGCCGCAAGGAGGCCTTGGACAACCAGATTCCCTAGCAGGGTGTTGAAAAAGTAATGTTGATCGAATTTCTATGACGCTCGTTCTCGACACCCTGCTAGCAGGGTGCGGAAAAACGGAGATTTTTGAGCGAATTGGTCCTCGGGCTGCGGTCTCAGCGACCGGTGAGCACTCTAATCACGACTGAACGCTGCGCGGTAAGGCCTTGGGCTTGTGTTTAAGGCCCTAGGTAAGGCTCTTGACGGGCTCTTTTCAGCCTTTTTCTGGCGGTGGGCGCAACTAGGCCGCCGCACCCACCAGATTGCGCATCCGGACCAGGTTGTAGGCCGCCAGCGCGAAGGTGAACATCCAGCCGACCCGAGCCAAACCGCGGTGACGAGTTTTGCGCAGGCCGCCCACGGTCTTGATCCAACCGAAGATCTCCTCGACCCGTTTGCGCTTTTGCTGGCTGATCAAATAGCCGCGATGACGAGTTGTGCGCTCATCGATTATGCTGGTCGGCTTGCGCGCGATATGGGGCGTTACCCGATGCTCGCGCAGCTCTTGAACAAACTCCTTGCTGTCGTATCCTTTGTCGGCCCCCAAGGTAACGCGCTGCTGGCCTGGAATCTCTTCCACCATCGCCAGCGCCGCCTCCGGTTCGGCGCGGCCTTGCGCCAAGTTGACACAGCCGTTGACCGCGATGCCGTTGCGGTTCTCCATCAGTACATGGCCGGCGTAACTGAGCTTGGCCTCCTTGCCCGCACCCTTGCGCGCGAGCCGGGCTTCGGGGTCGGTCGTCGATTGGTGGGTGTCGTTGGCGCGCCGCTCGCCGTGAAAATCAACCGTGGGATTGCGCGGGTCGTCTGGGGTGTGCGGGTCAGACCCGTCCTTGCGTTTGAAACTCTTGTGGCCAGCCCACGCCTCAATCAGAGTGCCGTCAACCGTAAAGTGCTCGGTGGAGAGCAGATTGTGACTGCGCGCTTGCACCAGGACCTCCGCAAACAGGCGCTTGGCGGCGTTGGCGGCCAGCAGCCGCTCGCGATTTTTGGTGAACACGGTTACGTCCCACACCGCATCGTCGACGTTCATTCCCACAAACCAGCGGAACAGCAGATTGTAGTTTAATTGCTCCATCAGCATCCGCTCGCTGCGGACGGTATAAAGCACCTGCAGCAGCAGCGCCCGCAGCAGCTTCTCCGGTGCAATCGACGGCCGTCCCACCTTGGCGTACATCGCCTCAAACTGTGGCCCCATATTACGCAGCGCCGCATCGAGCATCGCCCGAATCGCGCGCAGCGGATGGTCTTGAGGCACCCGCTTCTCCGTCGATATGTAGCTGAACATCCCGCTCTGCTGGTGATCCGCGCCCCGCATCCTCACATCCTCACCGCCGGTAGATACCATCATCTATATATACTTTCTCAGTGAGTAATGCTAGTTTTTCCGCATCCTGCTAGTGAGCCCGGAAGTGGAATAGCTCCTGACACCGCTTGCGCGAAGCATAAGTGGCTGTATGCGAAACATGTGACGTCGATCGAGGCGGATGACCTCTTCCTCACCCTCCCTCGGACAAGGAGCGGGAATTATCCGCCTCAAACTTGCTCACTTCGCGGGCAGAGGAAACGTATGCCCGCAGGTCCAGGCGCCGTCCACGGTGAGCGTCACTCCGCTGACCATCGAGGCGTCGTCCGAGGCCAGGAATAAAGCCGCGTTGGCGATATCTTCGGGCTCGCACGCACGCCCAAGCGGATGCAACGTCGCGCCGAGTTGGCGGCTCAGAGCCGGATCGATCGTCATCCCCATCGACTCGCCGATATTGGTGACCACCGCGCCCGGACAGATACACGCCGCGCGCACGCCGTACTTCGCGTAGTCTAGCGCCACCACTTTGGTAAAGCCGATCACCCCATGCTTCGCCGCGCAATAATGGGGCAGGCCGGGCTGACCGGTTTGGCCGGCGATCGAGGCCGTGTTGAGCACTACGCCGCCCTTTTTCATCAGATGCGGCAGCGCGTACTTCGTGCCCAGAAATACTCCCGTCAGGCAGATATCGATCACCTTGCGCCAGTCCGATTCGCTCAGCTCATGCACCAGACCCATCGGGCTGATGCCCGCATTGTTGTACATGATCAAGCTTGCCGAAGCGCTTGACCGTCTCCGCCACCATCCGCTCGCAATCGGCGCCCTTGGAGACGTCCGACGCGATCGCAATTGCCTCGCCGCCCGAGTCGGCGATCTCGGCCGTCACCGTCTCGGCCCGTTTCCCGTTGACGTCGGCGACCCCGACCTGTGCTCCTTCCCGCGCGAACAGACGCGCGGTGGCCCGCCCGATTCCGGAAACCGCACCGGTAATTAACGCGACCTTGCCCGCTAACCTTGCCATCGTATTCTCCCCAGACTTGAATCAAACACTTGCCGTGCGTTGACTTAAGCAGATCGCGGCGGTGTCAGTACCCGGCGAATCCCATGTTGGTAGTCGCCTGGGCATCGGGATCGGTACAAACATTGACCAGCGCCACCTTGCCGCTCTTGATCGCGCGCTCGATCGCCGGCCGTATCTGATCCGGCTGTTCGACGAATTCACCATAGCCGCCGAATGCTTCGACCATCTTGTCGTAGCGCTGAAATCCCAGGTCGCGGCCGACATTGGGGCCACCGCCGCCCCTGATACCCGCCGCGCCCCATCCGGTCTGATGCGAGGTAAAGCCGCCATTGTTCGACAGCACCACGACAATCGGCAGGTTGTGACGGATCGCCGAGTCCATCTCCATTCCGTTCCAGCCAAATGCGCCGTCGCCCGAAAGCACCAGCACCGGCCGGTCCGGCGCCGCCGCTTTGGCGCCGATTCCGAAGGGGATGCCGACCCCCATGCATCCGTGCGGACCGGCGTTGATGCTGGTTCCGGGCGCATAGATGGGAATCGATTGCCGGGCGAAATTCAAAATTTCGTGTCCATCGGTCACCAGGATGGTGTCGCGGGTGATAATATCGCGCACCTCTTTGCACAGGCGCAGTGGATGAATCGGAACCTTGTCGGAATGCAGCAGCGGCGTCTCGCGCTCCTGGTTGGAGCGCTGTTTGGCCGACAGCTCGGAGATCCAGGGCGTTTCTTCATGCGGACGGAACTTGCCGGCGGCCGCGGCCGTAAGCTGCTGGAGCACCAGCTTGGCGTCGCCGAGGATTCCGATTTCGGCCTCGCGGTTGTGGCCGATTTCCTTGCCGTCAACATTGACATTGATAAATTTGGCGTCCTTATTGAAGCGGGGCGGCAGCAGAAACGTGAGCATCGAATTAGCCCGCGCGCCCACCACCAACACCACGTCGGCCTCGCGAAACGCCATCGAGCGCGCCGCCGGAAATGAGCGCTGATGGTCCTCGGGCACCACTCCGCGGCCCTGCGGCGTAGTCCAGAACGGAAGCCCGGTAGCGTCGATAAAGCGGCGCAAGTCCTCGCTGGCTCCCGACCACAGCACGCCGCTGCCGGTGACCACAATCGGGCGCCGCGCCTGACTTAGAAGGTCGATCGCGCGTTCCACCATCGCCGGGTCCCCTGCGCAGCGCAGGTCAGCTCGATGCGGCGCGGGCCAGTGCAGCTTGTCGGTCTCCACCGGCGTGGCAAGGATGTCGCCGGGCAGATCGAGATAGATCGGGCCTTTCTTGCCGTCATTCGCTTCGCGGAAAGCCAGGCTGATGTAATCGGGGATGCGCGACGCGATATCGACCCGATACGCCGCCTTCACCACCGGCCGCATCATCGAAACCTGGTCCATCTCCTGAAAGGTATCCATGGTGGCGCCGCGCATCGGGGCCGAGCCGCCGATCGCGATTATCGGGGTGGCGTCGCCCCAGGCATTCGCGAGCCCCGTGACCGCGTTGGCGGTTCCCGGACCCGACGGGGTGATGCAGATGCCGGGTTTGCCGGTGACGCGCGCGTATGCGTGCGCCATCATCGCGGCGGCCTGCTCATGGCGCACGTCAATCCCCTGCATGCCGCGCTCGAGGCAGGCAGCGGCGGTCCCGCTGGTCGGCCCGCCCATCATGAAGAAGATGGTGTCAACGCCTTCGTTCTTGAAGCATTCCCCAATTAGCTGCTCGCCCCGTAATTTTGCCATCGTCTGCCTCTTTCGAAAGGACTCACGTCAGCGCAACGATAATCGTCCGCGTCAGTGGCGCGTTTTCGATTTGATTTGGCGTCCGCAATTGGGTCGCCATCCTCGCCGCTGCAATAGCACGGATCGCCGATCAAAGGGAAAGCACAAGCAAGTGTGTGGGCGTCGGGCTACTGCGAGAGCTGGACTTCCCTTCGGGCTTCAAACGTCCTGACGCAGCGAATTCTGGAGGTGGTCGGCAAGCCCTCCGACCTGGTGTTTTCACATCCGTCCAATCACAATATCGTCGTACACAGCGGCAAGGTCTGGGGATGGTGGCCGCATCCAGACGATCTATCGCGCTGCGCAAGCGAGGATGAATTCCTCGCAGGGGAGGGGTCAACAGGCCGACCGGGTCGCCCGCATGTCAAAGAAAGAGCTGGGGGCGGTGCTGATCAAAGAACAGCACAACGTCGCGAGCAACGGCAGGGAGTACCCGCTGAGGCTGCCACGGATCATGCATGAATACGTGGTCCTGTGGGAGAAGCGGCGCACGACCGCAGTGGCGGCGCCGGGGAAGACAACGGACTAAAGGTGAGCTTCGAGGACTAGCCAATTAGCGTTCGTCAGTCTGCCAGCCCTGGCTGCCCCTCGTGTTTAGGCTTTTACGTGGGGCCTCGCGGTAACGTGGAAGCGCACGCCTTCGCGCTGCTGAAGGAAGCTCACGATTTCAAAGAAGTTGGCCGCGCGCGGGTTGCCGGCGGGGCCGAACATGCGCATGACACTTTTCGATGGAATGTGCGTGGCCTCGGCGAGAGCGCTGAAGCCGACGGTTGCTTTGATGTAATCGCGCAAAATCGTCTTGGCGACCGCGATCTCGCCCGACAGCATCGCCTCCAGCCCTTCGCGGAGAAGTTCCTTGCGAAACTTGGGATCGCGCTGCGCGCGGTCCCGAAGGGTGTCCTTAAAGTCGCGGGTCAGAGGCATGGCGGCTTCTCCTGTTTTCTCCGTTTGTAACCCTGCCAGTCGGCGATCGCGGCGGCGATATCGTGCTGCTGGTGCTTCTTGGTGCCGCCACCGGGCAAAATGACGAGGTGCTCGCCGTCCTTTCCAAAGTAAACGCGGTAGCCGGGGCCGAAATCGATTTTCAGTTCGAACACACCGGCACCGACGCCTTTGACGTTCGAGACATTGCCCAGGGCGAGCTTGGTCAGGGCTGCCGCCACCTTCGCGGCGGCCTGCGGGCTCAACCGGTCAAACCAAGCCTTGTATGGGTTGCGTCCCTGGCGATCGAGATATTCTCGAACATCAGTCATCGGCTATAGTAACATATACGTTACCATTGTCAAGTCGATTCTGACCTTTGCTTTATAACATGATAAATACATTATCTTGTCTGAAACTCGGGCGGGCAGGGTGATGGCGAAGGACCTGGTGGCGATCGAAAACACGGGCGCAGCAGCAGCGGTCCGGAAACGGGCGCTGACGACGGCGCAGTACGGCGACCTGGCCGACGTGCCGCCCGAGATCGAATGGCTCGCCAACATCACCAATCCCAAAACCCGGCGGGCCTATAAAATCGACGTGAGCGAGTTTTCCGCCTTCGCACGCCTCGGCGGTCCGGCGGAGCTGCGCACGGTCACGCGGGCGCATGTCGTCGCCTGGCGCAAGGACCTCGAGGCCTGCGGGCTGTCGCCGTCCCGTATCCGGCGCAAGCTCTCAGCGCTGTCCCCCTGTTCGATTACCTGTGCGAGCGCAACGCCGTGTCCGGCAATCCCGTCGATGGCGTCAAGCGCCCGATGGCGAACGGCAATGAAGGCAGCACGCCGGCGCTGGGTGACGCCCAGGCGCGCAAGCTGCTGGAGGCGCCGCCGGCGGACACGCTCAAGGGCATCCGCGATCGCGCCATCCTGGCCCCATGCTCTATCACGGCATGCGCCGGGAGGAGCTGTGCGGGTTGCGGGTCAAGGACATGCAGAGCCGCCAGGGCGTGATGCATTTTCGGGTCAAGGGCAAGCGCGGCAAGATCCGGTTCGTGCCCATGCATGCGATGGCGCAGCGCCTCATCGAGGAATATCTGGCGCTCGCCGGCCACGGCGACGATGCCGCCGGCCCCGTGTTCCGCCCGGTGACCAACAACCGCACCAAGGAGCTGGAGAAACCCCTCGATCCCTACTCGATCTACCGCAACATCGTCCAGAAATACGGCCTGGAGACGGACATCAGCGCCGAGGTAAACGGGTTATCCGTGCATTCCCTGCGCGCGACGGCCGCCACCAACGCGCTCTCGCAGAGGCCGAATCGCCAAGGTGCAGGAATGGCTCGGCCACGCCAATGTCTCCACCACTCGGCTCTACGACCGGCGCAAGGCGCGTCCTGAGGACAGTCCGACGTTCAGGGTCAGATACTAAAGATGGGCCGGCTATCGAAGAAACAGGAATATCTCGTGAGAGAATTGTGGATTCTGGCTTGGAATGCCTCGGTGCAACGGGCCAGCCTCTATAACACCAGCGTCCGACGCAACGGTGCACCAGACAAACGCGTCCAGGATTTCAAAGGGGGCATTATCGATTTCGTCACCGCCAAACTCCTGCCCCACTATCTCGAAGAATGCCCTGAGGAGCAGCACTTTAAGAACATTGCGGAATTGGTCCAGTTCGCCAATCAGAACGGCGGCAAGGTCTTAGGGGAGGCCGGCTACAAGTATGGGGTTGCCCAAAAGTTACTGAACTTGATGCTTAAGTATTTGTGGTGCGCCGACATGATCTCTACGCCCCCACATTGTCCGGTCGACCGCATCGTAATCGACAAAACACCGTACCGCGGCAAGGTGAACTGGACCGAATTACGCGAAGAGTCGCAATATCGAGAGGTTATGGGAGCCATAAGGGCCCTTTCCAAGGCCCAACACATGTCTGTGCCAGAGTGGGAGCTGAATTTCTTTAGCCGCAGGAGCGAGAGCACTGGAGGTTCTCGTGCTGAAAGGAAAGCCTAATAATCTCCCGCGTCTTGTTACCGAACCAAAGACTGGTCGTGAGACCTTCCGCGCCAATGGTCGGGACCTTGGGCCTACGCTGTTGGACTTCTGGCGATGGAGTCTTTCAAATCTCGTCAGCAATGCGACACGCGGGCTTATCGCGGAGTTTATAGTGGCGAACGCTCTCGGGATTTCGACAACAAGCAGCGTCCGGGATGAATGGGGTGCTTTCGATCTACAAACGCCAGAGGGTGTGAAAGTTGAGGTCAAATCCGCGGCGTACATCCAGACTTGGTACCAATCGAGCCTGTCGACGATTAGCTTTCGTACGCCAAAGACCCGCGCCTACGATCCGAACAAAAATGAACTCGATGTCGAAGCAAGGCGGCAGGCGGACGTGTATGTCTTCGCAGTGCTCGCGCATCAAGACAAAAACACAATAGATCCTCTGAACGTCGAGCAATGGAAATTCTATGTCGTCCCGACCGCAACATTGGACGCTCGAACTCGTAGCCAATATGGGATAACCCTTCCGACCCTGGAGGGACTGGCCAGTAAGGGATCGGCCAGCAAGCCGGTTACTTATGGGGAACTGCGCGACACAGTTAAGCATTTGGTAGACCCACGGAATCGGCCTTAGCGCGTCGAAAGGGGTGTCAATACCAAGAAGATGTATGAGAGGCCGGTTCCAGCTGGGGCGTTAGTCTGGTAAATGAATTATAAGCATAATAAGCCGTTTTTAAGGACGTTATCATTCATTAAAACCGGCCATCATCCGTTCCAGGATGAGCGTTGCAAACATAAGAGTTTTCGGGTCAAGGAAAAAACGCCGCGTGGGCCTGCTCGACAAGTCCGCTCCCGCTGACCGCGGGACGAACCTCGGGTTACCGCGACAGCCCGCGCCAGGTCGCCTGGAGACTGGCGTCAGCGCCCCAGGTGAATGGGCTCTGCGTACATTCGCTACAGGTACCCGCGACGGCCGCCACCCAACGCGCTCTCGCACGAGGCCGACATCGCCAAGGTCCAGGAATGGCTCGGCCACGCGAATGTGTCACGGCGCGCTTGTACGACCGGCGGAAGAGCAAGCCGGAAGACAGCCCGACGTTTCGGGTCAGGTACTGACGGCCATTTCATAAAGTGTTGGGATATCCACGGGCCGACTTTGTGAGGTCGAGTGCTGGTCGGGTCTAAGCGCCTTCGCTGGTGGCTTGACCGCTCATTCGTCGTTCGAAATTGCGGATGGTGACGGAGATTTGTGGGTCCCCGATGCGACTTCGCGCCTCCCTCAGCTGCGCCATTGCATCATCATACGTTGCTGTCTTCCCAGTCAGTGGAAGATCTCCCATCCAACGTAACCGTACGCCGTGAATACCTGAGGCGTATACGGATACTGCTTTATTGCTATAACGGCTTCCTCGGTGGCGCGTTCCAGCATCACAACTCTATCTTCTTCCATTATGCCCGGCGTCCTACCGCTCTTGCGACCATCAAATTAATTTTGTACCGAGCCACCGGTCCGTCTCTGTTGAAATCCTTTTCGAACACGCGAATCTCCGTTTCGGCGGGGTCGAACTCACCCATATCGATCAAATTCCGGATCAATCGATGACGTGGGACCCGTTCGCCCGGGGCGACCGAGATCATCTGCCTCAGCAGGCGGTTCTGTGTTCGCTTATCGGGAATTCGTGCGATTCCATAGTCTAGGTTGCACAATTCCCTGATGGACCGTATTTCTATGTCATAAATTGGATTTATATTCTCAATTACTTTTTCGAAGAGATTGATGACTTTGTCGGGCTCTTTGAATTTGAAGTCCGTTATGATCTGGTTGATAACTGGATGTCTGCCGCGCCAGCCATAAATGTGATCCTTTTCGCTCACCGTGTATTCAGTCACGATATCGGTGAGCGCGTCAAGCACGGCCGCAATAGATGCGGCTGGAATGCCTAGGAGCCTGACCACTAATTGGCGGTGTACGCGAACTCCTGCGGCCTCTAATGCCGCCACGAGGCGGTATATCTCTTGGTCGGCGTCGCTTAACTCCGCATATTCCCGCAACACAATGCGGTCGAAGGTCTCCGACGCAAATATGTTTTTCATGCACACGAACATATCTGCCTCCGCTCGCTCGATAAGACGTCTTCTCCTTTCATGCCGTGAAAAGCCAGCAAAGGCCGTTTCAACAAGGCGACTGACTGCATCTTTGGTATCGACGAGAGCCAGCAGCCTGTCTATTTCAGCAAGGTCTAGCTGTGACAGATGAAATTCTTTTCCTACTTTAAAGAGATTTGGCGTTTTGACGCGTGGCCGCCAATTGTTTCTACTCGACGCGACGATCACCTTAAGGGATTTCACTTTGTCGCTGACAAGCCCATCTATCAGCTCATTTAATTCATGGAGGTGTTCGTGTGCATCATCGATAAATAACGCTCCACTTTTGCCTAAAGTAGTCAAATACTGAGCCACCGCCCGCCATTCTTTGCTTAGGAGTGTATGGTCGCCTCGATGTTCCCAGCAAAAGCCTTCACCGTACAGCTTAAGGATGACTTGTCTGGATGCAGTTGATTTTCCGACTCCGCTCGCACCAAGGATGCTGGCAGTTACTCGCTCAGGAAGGTGCAAAAACTCGTATACTTCTTCGGCGATCGTGCGGTCAAAGGTTAAGGCCGCTCGCTATGTCTCGGCATAGGTCGCCGGCCATCCATTGAACATTCTGCTCACATCTGCCGACGCGTGGCGCAGTTCATGGCTGACGTCAATAGTTGAGGGACGAAGTGCTGGGTACTTATCGAGTGGATCGTCAGATGCGCTTGCCGCCGTGGAGGGGTGGTCGTGATTTTGCTAGCCTCAGCGAAGAAGCTGTCAATGCCGCCAAAGACGACACGAATGCCCTTCGCTTCATCGATCATAGCGCGATCAGCATCAGCCTCGTACATAAGAAGAGTGATCCGACCACCAGACAGAGCTTGTGCGTTGAGTTCGGATGCCCTTTTAATGATATCTTTTATGTCCTGATCGGCAAGCGAATGCCCTATTATAATGAGGTTGGAGTCACTGAGGTCGGCTTTAAAATTGTCGAACAGCTTCTGCCTGTACTCTTCTGAATAATCATAGTCTTGAGTAGTTATTATTAGACGGGCGGTGTGACCATCTGAGGTATCGTGGCTTATGGTGCCATGTAGCTTGAAAAGCCTGGTGTCCGTCGGATGACCGCGTACCGTAAGTCGAAATTTGAAGCGTATACGAGAAGATTCTTCCGTTCAGCGTGTACGCATTTCGATTAATTCGTCATAGTTTGTAGTGTAAAGATTCTTCCAGTCGTAAAGAGGCAAGTTTAGGACGCGCAGTGGGTTTGAGGTTGCGGAAAAGGGTCCTGACCGCGGATATCATCCGATGGCGGTCTTTGGTTTTGTGTTCGATCAGCCCTGCGATCTCAGCTAGCGTGTAGCCTTTTGAGGGTTGACTGAAAGTCTTCGAGAGGTGCGAGATATGTCGTTGGTACTTGGAGTGTGCGAAGGCAACGAAGAACCCGCACCGAAAAAAAGGATCGTCGACTCGGGTTGTATGTCCTTTGCGAAGACGGAAAGGTCTGGTTGCGGGAATCGCCCCGAGAGGAATCATACAATGATAGCGTGAACGCAACAAGGGGTGAAAAAGTTTCGCCTGCCCTGTGCTTGGCGCGGTTCCGGTCGGGTCACGGGGCTGGTAGGGAGTTTGCTGCACCCTTGGCGTAACTGACTCGGTGCGGCAAGGTACCGCCGCAGTCTCAATGTCAGGTTCGGTCGCCGCTTCCGCGGCCTGGGCGTCGCTTTTGTCGAGGTCGAGGGCCGCGTTGAGCTGGGCCTGGCGCGCCAGCAATTCCTTCAGCCGCGCCTCGTGCTCGAAGGGCCGCTGGGCCTGGGCCTGATAGTCGGTGAGAGTTTTTTCGAGCCTTTGCAGCTGCTGTTGTTCGTCCGCGGCGGCGCGATCGAGGGCGCGCAGCGTGTGCTCGATGCTTTGCATGGTGCCGATCGGATTGTCGGCGTTGATGTGCGCGGTGTAGGTCCCGGCGCCCCGGATGAACAGGTCAGGCACGGACGCTGCGGGTGGTCCCTGCTCAGGATTTCGAAGCCCCTGAATGAGGCGTGTTTCCGCAGCTTGTAATCGTCGCGGCGTAGAAACACGGCGCGGGCCAGCGCTCCGGCGGCTTCCTCGCGGGCGCCCTTCCCGGAAAACACCTGCTGGCCCACGGCCATCGTGAATTCCTCTCCCTCATGCGCGTCGCGGGTGGCGATGTCCGCCTGCAGATGCTCGAGGGTTTTGCGGGCGTCAGCGATGTCCCTGGGCAGGTGGCGGAGCTGCCAGCGGATTTTGTGCTGCTGGTTGAGATGCACGGCGCGCAGCTGGTCGAGCTTGCGACTTCGGTGTCGATTCTGACTTTCTCCATGACGCGGGATTGCCCGAGCGATGGCCTTGATTTCCGCGTAGGTAAGCGCGCCGCCTTCAAGGTCCTCGGCGCTGCGCACCGCGGTGTGGCCGGTCATGACCTGCTGGATGAAGCGGGCCTTGGTCTCCAGGGTCTGCCACATAGGCATCAAATGAACCTTCGGTGACGTAGCGCTCGGACTTTACCTTCATCAACGGGCAAGGTTTCTCCCGGTGCCGGGAGTGCGAGCGGTTTGGCGGCCGGAAATTCGAGCGACTGCGTGCCGATAATCGCGCCGTCAAAACTCACTTCGACCGTGTTCGCCGATTTCGGGGCCGCTGCGGCAGCCGTCTCAGAGCTTTGCGATGACTTCGTCGATGAAGCGGTCCAGCGTGTTGGGGTCGAGGAAGCGGCAGAAAAAGTAGCTTACCTCCAATTCCTCGATGCGGCGGCGAATCTCGTCGCGGCATTGTTCGGCGTCGCCGACCAGGGTGCTGGGTGAACGGCGCGCCGCCTCGACGTCCTTGAGTCCCATCATCTGCGCCATCGCCGTAAGCATCGCGTCGGTCGAGGCGCGATCGGTTCCCATGATCACGAATGGAAACTGCGAGAGCTCGATTTCCCGCGGATCGCGGCCCACCTTGCGCGCATGGTCGCGCAGGATACCGGTGCGCCGGCGGAACTCGGCGGCGTCGAACTTGAGCGCATCTTCGATTACGACCTCGCCGAATTTGCCGCCGGTGGGCGGGATCATGTTCAGGATGTCGGCCTCTTCCGCCGCCAAGCGCAGCAGCGCCGGACCCGACCCGCCGAGCATGATTTTGGGGCGCGGCTTTTGCAACGGCTTGGGCTCGGCGTACAAGCCCCGCACCCGGTAATGCTTGCCGTCAAAGTTGGTTACCGGCTCGCTCCAGATCATCTTGATCAGGCGCACCGCCTCGGCCAACTGCTCGACGCGCACTTTTGGCGCCGGATACGGCAGCGAGAGCGCTGCGTACTCTTCCCGGAACCAACCCGCGCCGAGACCAAGCTCGAGCCGGCCGCCGCTTATATGGTCGATGGTGGTCGCGATTTTCGCCGTCATCGCCGGATGGCGGAAAGAGTTGCAGGCGACCAACTGCGTGAGCTTCACCCGTTTGGTCGCCATCGCCACCGCCGCCAGCGCCGTGAAGCATTCCAGCCGTGGTTCCTGCGGCTGCTGTCCCACGCCGCGGATGAAGAAGTGATCCTCGATCGCGACGGTGTCGAAACCGCCGGCCTCCGCGCGCTCCGCAAGGGACCGGGTCAGCTCGAAACTCGTCGTCGGCAGAACCGCCGCAAACCTGGGTTTGATCATCGAATGCACCTGTGCTCGACGCCAAGCTTAGCATCGTCGGAGCGTGGGCGGACAAGTAACCGCCGCGTTTACTTGGGAGCTGCGGGATCGGGGATCAGCTCGCGGATGGACTGGGCAATCGCGTCCGGTGCTTCCCAGGCCAGGAAGTGTCCGGCGACCGGGATCACGCGCCGCTGATACGGGCCGGAGAAGAACCGCGCGTGACGTTCGGAGCTTTGCACCGGCGCGACGCCGTCACCGGCGCCGTGGAGCACGATCGTCGGCACGCCGATTTGAGGCATCGCCGCGAGCCGCTCCTCGATTGCTTCCAGACCCGGATCGCCCGGCGCCCAGCCGAATCGATGCCGATACGAATGGATCACGACCTCGACGAAGTCGGGATTGTCGAACGAGGCCGCTGTGCGCTCGAAGGTCGCGTCGTCGAAACGCCAGTTGGGCGACCAAAGCTGCCACAGCAATTTGCATAGTTCGCGCCGGTTGGCCTTGAGCCCCGCGCGTCCGCGCTCGGTGCTGAAGTACCACTGGTACCACAAACGATACTCCTGGACGGGCGGCGCCGGCTTGCCGCTGCTGGCAACGTTCAGGACATTGTAGCCGCCGATCGACACCAGGCAGCGGGCGCGCTCCGGCCACAAGGCCGCCACCACGCAGGCGGCGCGTCCGCCCCAATCATATCCAACCAGGGCCGCGCGCTTGATCTTGAGCGCGTCCATCAGCTCGAGCAGGTCCTGGCCCGAGTGCGGCTTGCTGGCCGGAGCGGAGCGTGTCGCCGTGAAGGAAGCGGGTCGGACCGTAGCCGCGCAGATACGGCACGATCATCCGGTAGCCCGCGCTCGCCAGTGGCGCGACGACACCGTCCCAGGTTCGCGGATCATCAGGAAATCCGTGCAGGAGGATCACCGGGGCGCCCTCGGCGGGACCGGTCATCTCGCAGGCGATCTCAAGGGAGGCGGTGCGGACTTGCTGCAATCCGTGTCTGCTCGGTCATGGTTCCTCCCGGTCCTGATGAATCATCCCGCAAATGTGCTCTGACTGCGGCCGAAGCGTCAGAGCGATATCTCGATAAATGCACGGCGGCCGATACGGCCGAACAGGCGCGAAAACCAATTGAGCAACGCCACCTGCCAACCGTATTTTCGCTCCAACGCCGCCATCGCGCGCGCGACGACCGCCAGGTCGTCAACCCGGCGCGCATGTGCGTCGACCCATTCGCCTTTGACCTTGCCCCGCGCGTCGCAGGCCGCTATCCGCACACGGCCGGTCACCCGCAGACGCTTCATCTTGGCCGAAGTGCCATCGGTCACCGCGTAAAGCTTGCCGTCGTCGGGGGCAATCCAGATCGGAGTCGGCACCCCGTTACCGTTGCGGCGAAACGTGACCAGGCTGACGTACCGCTCCTTGGCCAAATCCTGAAATGACGGCTGCGCCATATCCAATGTCTTAGCGGGGTCCAGGGCGACGCGCCACCATTCCAATCGCGTTTAACGACTCGCCAATGCTGGTGGTCCGCGAGCCCGGTTCACCTGGACAGCGGTTGATATCCTGGTATAACCCCAGTTATACTTAGCCCGGTGAAAACGGCAATTTCGATTCCAGACCCCTTGTTCGACGCCGCCGAACGGCTTGCGAAAAGGTTGAGGATTGCCCGCAGCCAACTTTATTGCCGGGCCATCGAACGCTACGTTTCCGAAGCCCGCGAGCAGGATGTGACCGGGCTACTGAACCAGGTTTACTCGCACGAGAAATCCGAGCTCGATTCCGAACTCGCAGCGCTGCAATCGGTATCGATCGCGCCCGAACGATGGTGATGAAGCGCGGCGAGATCTGGTGGGCGTCGATGCCGCATCCTCGCGGTTCGGAACCTGGATATCGCCGTCCGGTGCTGATAGTGCAGACTGACAGCTTTAACCAGAGCGCGATTCAGACTGTGATTGCCGCGGCGATCACGTCGAACCTTCGCCTGGCCGCGGCGCCGGGTAACGTTATGCTCGGCAAGCGTGAAAGCCGGCTTTCAAAAGATTCGGTCATCAACGTCTCCCAACTGGTGACATTGGACAAGAGCTTTCTGGTTGATCGAGTGACCACGATTGCGCCAGCGCGCGTCCGCGAGGTCGAAGATGGACTACGGCTGGTGTTGTCGCTGTGACGCGGAAGAGGGCCATGCGTCGGCATGCAAGAACCCTGCGCGATATGTAACAATAGGCGGACTCGATGCAAGCCGAATCGGTGCGGGTTGGGATGGAACCACAGCAAGCTACGCAGCCATTGGAACAAGACCTCGCCGCAGTCTGGCGCTACCGGCCCAATCCGACGTTCTATGACGAATTTCTTGGCGCCGGAGGCCATATTCGCCCCCACTGGCGGAGCCTCGCCGACGCCGTGCTGGCTATCGGGCCTTCGGGCCTGGCCAGCCGATGGCAGGAAGGGCGCCGCCTGATCCATGAGCACGGCGTCACTTACAATGTTTACGGCGATCCGCAAAGCACCGACCGGCCGTGGCCGCTCGACCCGGTGCCGATGCTCCTGGACCATCGCGAATGGGCCGCAATTGAGGCCGCGGTGCGGCAGCGTGCGACCCTGCTCAACGCAATCCTGGCCGACCTTTACGGACCGCAGTGCTTGCTGCGCGACGGCCTGCTGCCGCCCGACCTGATTTTCCGCCATCCAGGATTCCTCAGGCCGTGCTGGGGAGTGCCGACCGTCAAGGGAATCCATCTGCATACCTATGCCGCCGACCTGGCGCGCTCACCCGATGGCGGATGGTGGGTAATCGCGGACCGTACCCAGGCGCCGTCGGGTGCCGGATACGCGCTGGAAAACCGCCTGGTCTCTTCGCGCGTGCTGCCCGACGTCTTTCGCGCCGCCCAGGTGCGCCGGCTGGCGATTTTCTTCCAGGCCTATCGTGAAATGCTGCACAAACTGGTGCCGGGCGACAATCCCCGTATCGTCTTGTTGACTCCCGGACCTTACAACGAGACTTTTTTCGAGCACGCCTTCCTGGCCCGCTATCTCGGCCTGACCCTGGTCGAAGGCGGCGACCTGACGGTGCGTGACGACCGCGCATATCTCAAGACCCTGGGCGGTCTGTTGCCGGTGGACGTGATCGTACGCCGCCAGGATGACAGCTTTTGCGACCCGCTGGAGTTGCGCGGCGACTCGATGCTGGGAGTGCCCGGACTGCTGCACGCGGTGCGTGCCGGCAATGTCGCGGTCACCAACGCGCTCGGATCGGGACTGATGGAGTCTGCCGCGCCGGCCGGATTTTTCCCTGGCTTGTGCCGGCATATCCTGGGCGAAGAATTGAAAATCCCTACGGTCGCAACCTGGTGGTGCGGTCAGGAAGAGCCATTTAAGGAAGTGGCCGAGCGGCTGGCCAACCTGGTAATCAAGCCAACATTTCCAGCTCCCGGCTATCAGCCGATCTTCGGCGCGCGGCTCAGTCAGGCGCAAAGGGAGGGCCTCATCGCCAAAATGCGCGCGGCGCCGGGCGACTATGTGGCCCAGGAACAGGTGGCTTTATCCACCGTTCCGGTCTGGGATGAGGGCCGGATCCAACCGCGTCATCTGGTCCTGCGGGTTTACGCCGTCGCTGCGGGCGACTCGTACGCGGTGATGCCCGGCGGATTGACGCGGGTGACGGCGTCGCTGGACTCGCTGGTGGTGTCGATGCAGCGCGGCGGCGGCAGCAAGGATACCTGGGTGCTGGCCGACGGTCCGACTCCGCAATTCAGCCTGCTGCCCACGGCGTCGATGCCGCTGGAGGTGAGCCGGGCCACCTTCGACCTGCCCAGCCGCGTGGCGGATAACCTGTTCTGGCTGGGGCGCTACGTCGAACGCGTCGAGTTGGCGGTGCGCATCGCACGCGCGATCCTGCCGCGCATTCAGCAGGAAGCGGACCCCGCCAGGGCCGCGGGGCTCAAGGCGGGCCTGCGGGTTCTGTCCGCGCTGGGATACATCGATTCCGAGCTCCCGGCAAGCGGCAATCAAACCGCATTGTTGGAGCGCGAAGTGCTCGCCATAATCTACGATTTGGCCGGGCGCAGCACGCTGTCGTGGAATTTGCATCAGGTACGCCGGCTCGCCTGGCTGTTGCGCGACCGCATCTCCGCGGACGCCTGGCGGATCCTGAATCACTTTGCCGAGCAATTTGCGGTTTCGGCCCCGCCCGAGCCGATGCGCATGGTCGGTGCGCTGAACCTGCTGGACAACGCGATCATGACGCTGTCGGCCTTCGGCGGCTTGGTGATGGAGAGCATGACGCGGGGCCATGGCTGGCGTTTTCTGGATATTGGCCGGCGCATGGAACGCGCCGTGCAGATGGTCGAGTTGCTGCGCCACGGCCTGGGCTTTGATCCGGTGAAGGAAAGCGGACAACTGGAAGTGTTGCTGGAAATCGCGGACAGTTCGCTGACCTATCGTTCCCGCTACCTTAACGCGTTGCAGGCCGATCTGGTGCTCGATCTGCTGCTGCTCGACGAGGCCAATCCGCGGTCGATCGCTTTTCAACTCGCGCGTTTGCGCGAGCATATCGATCAGCTGCCCGACAGCCGTTCCTTGATTCGCCGTCCCACCGAGGCGCATATCGCGGTCAGATTGATGACCGCCGTGGAACTCGCCGACGTGACCGAACTGGCCCGCGCCAACGGCCGCGGCCGCTGGGACAATCTGGAGGAGTTGCTTAACACTCTGGCCTTCGAGTTGCGCGTGCTTTCCGAAACGCTGACGCGAGCCTATTTCAATCGCGCCATTCCAACCCGGCAAATGTCGGCGCCATAAATCGCTTTTGTCACCCGATGTTGCGCGCAATTCACATCACCACTTACGAGTACAGCAACCCGGTTTCGCTGTGCCACAGCGAGGTCTATCTGGCGCCCCGCGCAACCGCACATCAGCGAGTAGTGAGCCATGAACTACTGATTGATCCCAGACCTGACTCGTCGGCAACGCGCAAAGACTATTTCGGCAACGAGGTCACTTATTTCGCCATCGATGAACCCCATCAGACCCTCTCCATCACCTCCACCAGCGTGGTTGACCTGCATCCGGCCGAGCCGATCCATCCGGGTCTGACGCCGCCGTGGGAGCAGGTGCGCGATGCTGTAGGCCGGCATGAGGCGGCCGATACCTTCGAGGCCCTGCAGTTTGTCTTCGAATCGCCGCGGATCGCCATCGGCCCCGAGTTCGCGGCTTACGCCGCCCCGAGTTTTGTCGCCGGCCGGCCGCTGCTGGAAGCCGCGATGGATCTGTGCGGGCGCATCCATCGCGAGTTCGAATACGACCAGCGCGCAACCACCGTCACCACTCCAGTGGCCGAGGTGCTCAGCTCCCGCCGCGGCGTGTGCCAGGATTTCGCCCACATTATGATCGCCGTTTTGCGGTCGCTGCGGCTGCCGGCGCGCTACGTCAGCGGCTACCTGCGCAGCGCCGGCAATTCGGTCGGCGCGGATGCGTCTCATGCATGGGCGTCGGTGTTCTGTCCCGGTTTCGGATGGCTCGACTTCGACCCGACCAACGACGTGATGCCGTCGGGCGGCCACGTGACGATCGCTTGGGGCCGTGACTATTCCGACGTAAGTCCGGTCAAAGGCGTCACGCTGGGCGGCGGCAAGCAGGTAATCGGCGTCAGCGTCGAAGTGCTGCCCGAGGCATCGAGTTAAGCATCCACTATGGCGACCGTACGCGCGAAGGCCCCCGAATCCTTGTCTCCGCATCCGTATGCGGCGGCCGCGATTCGCCATCTTAAGCGGGTCGATCCGGTGATGGCGCGGATCATCAAAGCGGCCGGGCCGTTTGAGATCAGAGTCAACCGGCGGCGGTTTCAGGCGCTGGCGCGCGCGATCATCTTTCAGCAATTGGCGGGGAGCGCGGCGACGGCGATCTACAACCGCGTGGTCGCGCTGTTTCCCGGCCGCAGCTTTCCGACTCCGGCCCAGGTGCTGGCTTGCCCGGACGAGGATTTACGCAAAGCGGGTCTGTCACGGCAGAAGATCTTGTACCTGCGCGATTTGGCCGCGCACGTGGCGAACAAGTCGCTCAACTTCCATCGCTTCGGCCGGATGTCCGACGACGAGATTGTTTTGGACCTGACGCGCGTCAAAGGGATCGGGCGCTGGACCGCGGAGATGTTCCTGATGTTCAACCTGGGACGGCCCGACGTGCTGGCGCTCGACGATCTGGGGCTGCGCAGCGCCGCGCGCGTGGCCTATGGGTTGGAGGGCCTGCCGTCCAAGCGCGAGTTGGAGGAACTGGGCGAGCGCTGGCGGCCCTTTCGCACGGTCGCGGCATGGTATTTATGGCAGAGCACCCGAATCATCCTGCCCGACGCCGCGCCCGCGCAACCCGCCGCCCCCCGCGCCAAAAGTGCCAAGCGCGCCAGGGGCGGTTGACGCCCCGGTCCTCGGAACTGGCCCGTGACGATCCCCTTTTTTCTAATTGGACGCACCGATGCCTCTGCGCTATACAGATAAAATGGCCGAACAATTAAGAAGCGCAATAGTAACCCAGGGCGTCCAACGCTCCCCCAATCGCTCGATGCTGCGCGCGGTCGGCTTTGGCGACCGTGACTTCAACAAGCCGATCGTTGGCGTCGCCAACGGTTACAGCAATCTCACCCCCTGCAATGTGGGGTTGGGGTTGCTCGCCGAGCGCGTACAGGCCGCGGCGCGTGCCGCGGGGGCGATGCCCCAGGTGTTCGGCACCGTGACCGTGAGCGACGGCATCGCGATGGGCACCGAAGGGATGAAGTATTCGCTGGTATCGCGCGAAGTTATCGCCGATTCAATCGAGACCGCCTGCAACGGCCAGTCGATGGACGGCGTGGTCGCGATCGGCGGGTGCGACAAGAACATGCCTGGTGCGCTGATCGCGATGGCGCGCATGAATATCCCCGCCATCTTCGTCTACGGCGGTACCATCAAGCCCGGCCATTACGCGGGGCGCGACCTGACGATCGTGAGCGCCTTCGAGGCGGTGGGGCAGTTCAGCGCCGGCAAGATTACCGAGGCCGAGCTGCTGGAAGTCGAGCGCCGCGCCTGTCCGGGCGCGGGTTCGTGCGGCGGCATGTACACCGCCAACACCATGTCCTCGGTCTTCGAGGCGATGGGTATGAGCCTGATGTATTCCTCGACCATGGCCGCCGAGGACAAGGAAAAAGCCGACAGCGCCGCGGAATCGGGCAAAGTGCTGGTGGCGGCGATCCAGCGGCAATTGCTGCCGCGCCAGATCCTGACCCGCAAGGCGTTCGAGAACGCCATCGCGGTCGCGATGGCGATCGGCGGCTCGACTAACGTCATCCTCCATCTGCTGGCAATCGCGCACGCCGCGGAGGTGCCGCTCAAGCTGGACGACTTCGAGGCAATCCGCGAAAAGGTGCCGGTGCTGTGCGACCTCAAGCCGGCGGGCAAGTATGTCGCCACGGACCTCCATCGTGCGGGCGGCATCCCGCAGGTGATGAAGATGCTGCTTGAGCACGGGGTGCTGCACGGCGACGCTTTGACCATCACCGGGCGCACCGTCGCCGAGGTGCTTAAGGATGTGCCATCGTCTCCGCGCGCCGATCAGGACGTGATTCATCCGTGGGAGAAACCGGTTTACCCGGAAGGTCACCTCGCCATCCTCAGAGGCAATCTGGCTCCAGAGGGCTGCGTGGCCAAGATTAGCGGGCTCAAAACCCCGGTGATGACGGGGCCGGCGCGGGTGTTTGAAACCGAAGAATCAGCCCTGGGTGCGATTTTGGCTGATCGCATCAAACCGGGCGACGTGATTGTTATCCGCTTCGAGGGGCCTAAAGGCGGTCCCGGCATGCGCGAGATGCTGTCGCCGACCTCGGCCATCATCGGCAAGGGTCTGGGGGATTCGGTGGGGCTGATTACCGACGGCCGCTTCTCCGGCGGCACTTATGGGATGGTCGTTGGGCACGTGGCTCCCGAGGCTCAAGTCGGCGGTCCAATCGCGTTGATCAAAGAGGGCGACTCGATCACGATCGACGCCCACAAGCGGATCCTGCAACTCAACATTCCCGACAACGAGTTCCAGCGCCGGCGCGATGCGTGGCGTCCACCCCCGCCCCGCTACACCCGTGGAGTGCTGGCCAAGTACGCGGCCCAGGTTTCTTCAGCCAGCCTCGGGGCGGTGACGGATTAGCATCCAGCCCGACGCCGGTTTCGTTCCGGCGTCGGTCAATCAGGCTACCACCTACAGCAAACGAGACCCACTGAGGCGGTGTAACTCGGGGCGTCTCGCAGAGCGGTTACGCGCCAATCGCGGCGTTTAAAGAATTCAGAAATCCGCGACCAAATAACCTTGCGCTCACACTTTGGGCAGGTAACGATCTTGGTTAAGGTTCCGCGGGCCAAATTTGCACCAGGAGGCAAGCGACAATGGCGGTCAAACCGATTCCCGAGGGTTTTCACAGCGCGACGCCCTGCATAGTCGTTGAGGGAGCGGCGCAACTGATGGACTTCATCAAGCAGGCGTTCGATGGCAAGGAGCGGTCTCGCATACGGGGTCCCGGTGGCGGCCTAATGCATGGTGAAGTCCAGGTCGGCGACTCCATTATCATGATGAACGACCCGATGCAGGGCGGGCCGATGCCGGCCCTGATCTATCTATACGTCAATGACGTTGACGCCACTCACCAGCGCGCCGTCGCCGCCGGAGCGACATCGCAGATGGCGCCGGCCGACATGTTTTGGGGCGATCGGATGGCGCATATAAAGGACCCGTTCGGCAACCTTTGGTCGATTGCCACCCACAAGGAAGATTTGTCGCCGGAGGAACAGGCCAAGCGCGCGGAGGCCTTTTTCAAGAAGCAGTAAACCCCTGAAAGTGAAGATAATTTCGTAACCTGAGTTGTAAACGCATAGTTGCCAAGCTCAAACAGGCTGTTGAAAAAACGATTCTCACAGCCTGCTCCCTCTCCCACAACTGAATGTGGGCAGGGAACCAAATCGCTGCCGCCCTGCAGCGTTACCGAGCCGCCTGGTTCGCCGTTTAATCGGACCGGCGCGTTGCCGAGATCCGAGGGCCTGACCAATCCGGATTCAAGGGCGCTGCTGCAGGCCCTGGGCATGGAGTTCGTGAGCTGCCGTCAACTCGGGATTTAGAATCTGCCGCCGCACCGTAATCGTGCCTGCGCACCACATGGCCAGCGCCGCCAAGCTCGCCATCCCCAAGTCGCGCAACGCTTCCAGGCCGGGCAGCAGCGGCACGAGGTTCGCGGCCGCAACCATGGCGAAGAGCCATCTCCATTTGCCTTGCGGATAAACCGCGTCGCCACGGCCGACGATCACCAGACCGGTCGCGAGCGGCACCGCCAGGGTGAAATAATGCAGATGGGACACCGGGCTTGTGATCACCATGATGACGGCGAGCGCGGCCACGAACAGTTCCTCGGCCAGCGGCGCCGCGCGCCGGCGCCATCCCGCGGCCGTCACGGTCAGCGCGGTCAATAACAGGCCGATCGACCAATGCGCCGGCGTTGCCCACGACGCCAGGGGTCTGGTGCGCAAGCGGCGCGGCAGACTAATCGTTTCGCCCAGGTTGTACCAGCGATGGATGAGCGCCACGAAGGACTGGTTGTCAGTACCGTTGATGTCCAGCAGTTCGCCGGCCCTGGAGCGATCCTTCCCGCCAACCAATGCCGGCTCAATCAGGACCTGATTCCATTCGCGTGCATAGCCCAGCGCCTTGGCGGGGCCAAAAAATCCCGCCGGGATCACGATCAGGCCCACGATCAGACCCAGCACGCATGATGCGAGCAGCCGCCAATCGCGCCGCCACAACGGATAGACCAGCATGTAGAGAGGAAATACCTTTAGACAAATAGCTGCGGCCAGCCACACTCCGGCCGCGACACTGCGCCGCGCCATGATCGCGCCGATCATCGCGCACAACAGCGCCAGCAGCAGCAGGTCGGCCTGGCCGCGTTCCAGCGCCACCGCCACGGGCCCCAGGCAGATGAGGACCGGCAACAACCGCGGCGACCACCACCGCCGGCATCCGGGGGGCGGGATTCCACTGGTGACGCCGGCCGTCGTCCGCTCCAGGGCGGACGCGAGATGGTTGACAGCGAAAGCCAGGAACCCAAGATTCAGCAGATACCAGATCGCCACCGCGCCCCAAAACGGCAACATCCCGGCGCGGCTGAAACCCGGCGGCGGGTCGGCCAACGGCATCAGCGCAATCGCGAACAGGGGCGCGTAGTTATAGTGCCAGAAGCGGTCATCGGTGATCGTGTACGGGTCGCGGCCGGTCCGCACCGCCCACGCCGCGCGCAGGTAAGTGTCAAGGTCGGTCATGCGGGCGCTTAAAAAAGCCGAACGCATTTCAACGATCCCGCCGAACACCATGGCGGCGATGAAAAACGCCCAGATTCCCAGGCGCTCGTAGCCGCGCGGACCAGCCAGCCCCGAGCTTTCCCTTGGCCGGGAGGGCTCAATCCGGGCGCCGCCGCGCCGCAACATTTCTTCCCCGGGTTCGTGCATCGCCGCTCGGACATCATACCCCAGCGGGCAGCCCGGTTAAGCCAGCCTCTCCGGGGTAGGGGAATGCCGGTTCAACGCTATGAAAATAGCTGGAAAGAACTGCCAGATAATCGAGATGAAAGGGCACGACCACTCAAAAAACGAATTTTATGGGGCATCACCGCCGACTCCTCTTTGGTTCGAATCCGGAAATTGCGCAGAGCGCTCGGCCCGGTCACCGCGAGCGGCGTTTTTTACTCCAGACCCATCATCTTCCATGGTAAGTGGTACCTATTCTTTCAGGCTAAATGGCACCCGCCGAAAGCTATGGCTGGCATACAAGACGCGACCGCGACTGGATCCGTCGGCGGACTTTTGTACCGCATTCAAAGATGGTCAATCCACGGCTTGCCACCCCTGGTGAACGTTTCGCCGAGTGCACCATTACTGTCCGCCGCAGGGAGTTGGCTGAATTGCGTTTTCGCACCCGGCGAGATCCTGACCCTACGCTTCGGCACGAAACCAGCGTAGTCTTACTTAGGACTACCAAACAATGCGAATCTCCGGCCGAACCCTAGCTCCGACGGTCGATTTTCCAAGGAAAGAAGCTGACGCCCAATGCAAAAACCAAAAAATTCGTGGAATCTAACCTCAAAGCTAGAATAATTCTGGGCAGTGGTTTCGCGCAAGGTCAGTGGCCGTAGGCGAAATCGCTGTCGTGGACCGGAGCGTGTAACCTCTCCCTCGCCCTCTCCTAAGATAAGGAGAGGGAACAGAAAGCGCCTCTGCGCCAATGTGTTCGTGCTCTCAAGGCGCAATTTTTTTCGCTTTAGGGCTAAATGGGGGTTGCGGTGATGCTAAGTTGCTTCATCTCCCCGCGCAGCGCGCCGACTTGCGTCTTGACGTAGGGATCGAAGTCGACGACCTGGATGAATTCTTTCTATGCCTGCGTGAAGCGCGCAAAGGGATCGCCCATTAAATCGACGTGTCGACGGCTTCCTCGCGGTTGGCGGGTCTGGCCCGTTCAGTGATCGGAACCCATGAGCGCTTGCCCTCGCCCAGGTACACCTGGCGCGGGCGGGCAATTTTCTGCTCGGGGTCCCTGACCATTTCCGCCCACTGCGAGAGCCATCCCGAGGTGCGCGGGATAGCGAAGAGCACCGGAAACATCTCGGTCGGGAAGCCCATCGCCTGGTAGATTATGCCCGAGTAGAAGTCAACGTTGGGGTAGAGCTTGCGGCTGACGAAATAATCGTCCTGCAGGGCGATGCGCTCCAATTCCAGCGCAATTTCGATCAATGGATTGGCGCCCGTTACATCGAAGACCTGGTAAGCCATCTGCTTGAGGATCTTTGCCCGCGGGTCGTAATTCTTGTACACCCGATGACCGAAGCCCATCAGGCGCCCCTCTCCGGCCTTGAACTTCTTGACCGCCTCGGGAACATTCTTGACCGATCCGATTTGCTCCAGCATCCGCACCACGGCTTCATTGGCGCCGCCATGCAGCGGCCCATAGAGCGCGGCGATCGCCGCCGCAGTGGCGGAATACGGATCGACCTGCGAGCTCCCTACCGATCGCATCGCATTGGTCGAGCAGTTCTGCTCATGGTCCGCGTGCAGGATGAACAGCACATCCAACGCCTTCTCCAGCACCGGACTGGGGGTGTACTTGGATTCGGTCATCCGGAACAACATCGACAGGAAGTTGCCGGTATAACTCAGCTCATTGTTGGGATAAACATACGGCAAGCCGCGGGTAAGACGGTACGCCCAGGCCGCCAAAGTGGGCATCTTGCCGATCAAGCGCCTGGTCTCCAGGCGGCGAACCTCCAGATCGTGGATATTGGACGCCTCGGGATAGAAAGTGGAAAGCGCCCCGACCGTACCCAGCAGCATTCCCATCGGATGGGCGTCGTAGCGGAAGCCTTCCATAAATTTTTTGATGTTCTCGTGCACCATCGTGTGCACCTTGATGTTGTGCTCCCACATCTCGAAGTGCTTGCGGTCGGGCAGTTCACCTTTGACGATGAGATACGCGGTCTCCAGGTAGTTGCTATGTTCCGCCAGTTCCTCAATCGGATACCCGCGGTAGCGCAGGATGCCGATGTCGCCGTCGATGAAAGTGATCTTGCTCTTACACGACGCGGTGTTGGTGAAGGCCGGATCGTAGGACATCAGCCCGAAGTCATCGGGCGAGGTCTGGATCTGGCGCAAATCGGCCGCGCGAATCGTTCCGTTCTCGATCGCAATCTCGTAGCTCTTGCCGGTTCGATTGTCGGTAATCGTGAGGGAATTCTTTGCCATGTGAGCAGCCCTTCCTCGGTCCGAGTGACGCTTACAATCGACAAATTACTGTGTTGCCGATTTTCGACCAAGAGCCCGCGCACAGGATTCGGTCAATAATCCCACGACCCTGCAAAACGCAATCTCCGAAGGTCAGACCTGCTCCCAGGACACCTTTTGTTCGTAGGCATACGCCGCGCGCAGCAGCGTCGCGTCCTCGAAATGGCGCCCGGTCAGCATCAATCCCACCGGCAGTCCGCTCGACTTCGCGCATGGAACGCTGAGCGACGGATGCCCGGTCACGTCGAAGGCCATGGTGTTGTTGCCGGTGGCAAAGCCCCGCATCATCTCCGAGTACGCGTTAAATGACGGATCGTGCCGATGCGCCTTGGTCGGAGTGGTCGGCATCGCCAGGATGTCCACCCGGCGCAGGGCCTCGTCATACTGCTCGCGCAGGAAGGCGCGCAGATTCTGCGCCTTGGCATAAACGCGTCCCAGGTAGCGGCGGTTCAGGTAGGTTCCCATCAGCAGCATCAACTTGAGCAACGGGGGCAGGTCGGACCCGCGCATCCGCAAGCCCTCGCCGAAAGCTTGGGCGAGATGGCCGTTGTAGGCTCCTTTGACATGATGGACCATGCCGTTGCCGGCAAACAGCGCCGCCAGACCCTCGGCCATCACTCCGGTCGAGAAGAACAGGGCCTCGCGATGGATCGGAATCGAGATTTCCTCGACCTGTGCGCCCAGCTTCGCCAGCGCATCCAGTGCGCGGCGCACGGCGTCGTCGACGTCGGGCTCGGAACCCTCCCATCCGAAGCCTTCCCGCACTACGCCGATCCGCAGTCCCGTCGCGCCTTTACCTAATTCGCCGGTGTAGACCCCAGTGCGCCCGCCACTGCGGCGCGAACCGGGTAGCGGGTCGGCGATCACGTCCATCAGCAGAGCTACCTCCGCCACCGTGCGGGCCATCGGCCCGGCGTGGTCGATCGTTGGGTCCATGCCGATGATATCGGTATAGGGCACCAGGCCATGCGTGGGTTTGAGGCCCACGGTGCCGCAAAACGACGACGGGATGCGGATCGAGCCGCCCTGGTCGCAGCCAATGGTCAGGTCGATGCCATCATAATAGAGCGCGGCGCCCGAGCCGCCCGAGGAGCCGCCCGCCAGATGCTCGGGGTTATGCGGATTGAGCACCGGCCCAAACGCGCTGGTGGCGCCGCTGCCCGAAAACGCCATGTTGTCCATGTTGAGCTTGGCCACGATCTCGGCCCCGGCGTCGAGCATCCGCGTCACGATAGTGGCGTCGCGGTCCGGGATGTATCCGTCGAGCATCAGCGAGCCGCAGGTCATCGGCACGCCCGCCACCAGCACACAATCCTTGATCCCGACGCGCTTGCCGGCGAGCTTGCCCGAGCGGGCGCCCTTGACCGAGCATCGCCGCAGGATCGCGTTTAGCGGATCGTCCTTGGGCTGCGGGCGCCGGCCCGGATCGCGATTGCAATGTTTGAGCGGCGGCCGCGGTTCCGGCAACCGGTCGAGCTGGTCCAGCCGCTGGAACATCGGCGCCATCATTGGCAGCAGATAGTTCAGGTCTTCGTCGGAAAGTTCGAAGTGATTGAGCGCGGCGAGCTTCGTCAGATCGTCGCGGCCGGGCGGTCGCATTCCCATTCTCTATCCTCCAGGACGGTGGCAATCAGGAGCCGACGCTCTCCCACGACCCGCTCTGCTCGTACGCATAGGCCGTGCGCAAAAGCGTGGCATCCTCGAAATGCCGCCCGGTGAGCATCAGCCCTACCGGCAGGCCCTTGGATTTCGCGCACGGGAGGCTCAGCGACGGATGCCCCGTGACATCGAAGGCGGCGGTGTTATTGGCGACGTGCCAACCACGCAGCATCCGCGTGTGCGGATCGAGCTTGGGGTCGTTGCGCGGCGCCTTGGTCGGCGTGGTGGGCATCGCCAGGAGGTCAACCCGTTTGAGCACTTCGTCGTATTCCGCCCGCAGGAAGCCGCGCAGGTTCTGTGCCTTGCCGTAGATTCGTCCCATGTAGCGGCGATTGAGATAGGTGCCCACCAACAAATTCATCTTGAGCATCGGGGGCATATCGGCGCCGCGCAGCCGCAGGGCCTCGCCAAAGGCCTGCGCCAGGTGCGGATTGTAATGGCCCTCTGCATGATGAACCATGCCATTGAGCGACAGCAGGGCCGCGAGCCCCTCGGCGGTGACTCCGGACAGGAAGCGCGCGGCGCGGCGATGAATTGGAATCGAGACCTCTTCCACCTGCGCCCCCAGCTTGGCCAGGGCGTCGATAGCGCGCCGCACGCAGTCGTCCACGTCAGGCTCCGAAGCGCTCCATCCGAAGCCCTCTCTGACCACCCCGATCCTCAGCCCTCCAACCGGCCTGCTGAGCGACTCGGTGTAAGGGGTTCGACTCCGATTCGAATCGCCCGGGATGGGGTCGGCAATCACTTCGAGCAGCGTAGCCACTTCGGTCACGCCGCGCGCCATCGGCCCGATGTGATCGATAGTCGGATCGATCCCGATAATGTCGGTATAGGGCACCAGGCCATGCGTGGGCTTGAGGCCCACGACCCCGCAAAACGAGGCCGGAATGCGGATGGAGCCGCCCTGGTCGCCGCCGATAGTGAGGTCGATATCGTCGTAATAGAGCGCGGATCCCGATCCGGCCGAGGAGCCGCCGGACAGATGCTCGGGGTTATGCGGGTTGAGCACCGGGCCGAAGGCGCTGCTGTCGCCGCTGCCCGAAAACGCCATATTATCCATGTTGAGCTTGGCGACGATTTCCGCGCCCGCGTCCAGCATCCGCGTGACGATAGTGGCGTCGCGATCGGGGATATAGCCGTCCAGTAGCAGCGACCCGCAGCTCATAGGGACGCCCGCCATCAGCACGCAATCCTTGATCCCGACGCGCTTGCCGGCGAGCCTGCCCGACTTGGCGCCCTTGACCGAGCATCGTCTCAGGATCGCGTTGAGCGGATCGTCCTTGGGTTGCGGGCGCTGGCCCGGATCGCGCTCATAATACTTGAGCGGACGCGCCGGTTGGGGCATCGCGTCGAGTTCGTCGAAGCCGTGGAACAGCGGACCCATGAGCGGCAGAAGATTGTTGAGCTCTTCTTCGGAAAGTTCGAAATGATTGAGCCGCGCAAGTTCAATCAAGTCCTCGCGGCCAGGCGGTCGCATGGCCATCGCCTAAACCTCCATCGCCAAAATTACCCCGTGAATGGCCCCCCATAAGGAAGCGACCCTAGCGCCATGTTCCGGGAGAATCCAGCATCGAGCCTGGATTGAGACTTGGGACGCGATCGGCGGCGGTGATATTTCTCTATCTTTGGAAAAGGAAGAGTATAAGAATTAAACAGGCGCGGAGGAGACATCATGATCGAGCTGTACACTTGGGGCACGCCCAACGGGCAAAAGGTTTCCGTCACGCTCGAAGAGATGGGGATCCCGTACAACGTCCATGCGGTGAACCTGGCCAAGAACGAGCAGAAGACGCCCGAGTTTCTCGCCATCAATCCCAACGGCCGCATCCCCGCGATTGTCGATACCGAGGGACCCGGCGGCAAGCCGCTTAAGATTTTCGAGTCCGGCGCAATCATGATTTATCTCGCCGAGAAGTCCGGCAAGCTGCTGTCGCGCGACCCGGCGCGGCGCATGGAAGCGATCGAATGGCTGATGTTCCAGATGGCGGGCGTTGGTCCGATGTTCGGCCAGCTCGGATGGTTCAAGCGCAACGCGGCGGACAATCAGCAGGGCATCACGCGCTACACCGACGAAACCATTCGCCTGGCGGGAGTGCTGGACCAACGCCTGGGCGAGGCCGAATACCTGGCCGGGGAATACTCGATCGCGGATATCGCAAACTTTACCTGGGTCGCGATTCTTAACTTCTTCAACGTCAACATCGACAACACGCCCAACCTGAAACGATGGCGCGACGCAATCGCCGCGCGCCCGGCAGTCCAGCGCGGCCTGAAAATCCCGGCGGCCTAGTTTAGTCTCGCGCTGATGCGGAAATAATCGTAAGGCCAACGGTTCATCAACGTATTCGCGCAGAGGCTCTTTTCAGTCCCCTTGTGAGTCTAACAGACAGAGCTGCTTTTTGTTCCTGCTGCCTGTTAAGCGAGCGGTCAAAACCTCTCGGTGCCGCGCGCCTCTTGAGTAACGGACCCGACCGCGTACACAATCGCTCTTGATGGATCGCTACCAGGAAATTGCCGCCGAGTTTTATCGCAACCGGTTGCTGTTCGGATCGACCGAGCACTCCGGAATTGTGGCGGTCGAGATCGGGCCGCAAAAGGCTGAGATTTTTCGCCGCATCGACGGCCAACTGACGCGCGAAAAGTATCCGCCGAAGTTCTTTGTCATGTTGGGCGATCCGGCGCTGCTGTCCGGCTTTGGCGCGCCGCATTCGATCGATGAACTGGACGGCGATTTCACTTTTCGCTACCTGGCGACGTTCGACTCTATCGCCGCGCTGGAAGCCGCCAAGCGTCATCTGCGCAAGGCCGCGTCCGGTGGAAGCGAACCCCCTTACTTCGTGCTTACCGATGCGGTCGAGCAGTTCCTGATGCTGGCCGGGATGACGTTTTTCGTCGGCCTGGAGTTTGCCCATCTGCGACGGATGCAAATCGACGTCCAGGCCTGCATCAGTCCGGGCTTTGAGTTTCCCTCCGGCGCCCGCGAAGACGATCGCATCGCGGCGATCGCAATCACCGGCTCCGACGGCTTCGAACGCGTCCTGATGGCGCCCGAGCTGGACGAAAAGGCGATGCTCGAGCAGCTCGTCGCCATCATCCGCCAGCGCGACCCCGACGTTATCGAAGGCCACAACCTGTTCCGCTTTGGGCTTGATTATCTTCAGGCGCGAGCCCGGCGTCATGGCGTTGCGCTTAAGCTCGGACGCGACGGCAGCGCGATGAAGGCGCGGTCCTCGCGGATGCAAATCGCGGAGCGAACTATCGCTTACCGCCGCTTCGACATTTACGGGCGCAGCCTGGTCGATACCTGGATGCTGGTTCAGCACTATGACATCTCCAGCCGCGAACTGGAGGGCTTCGGATTGGAAGAAATCGAGCGCCACTTCAGGCTCGTCCATCCCGGCCGCACTTACATCGAACCTGAGCGGGTAAGCGATCTGATTGCCAGTGAGCCCGCGGCGCTGCGCGATGCGACGTTGGACAACGCGCGCCAGGTTGCCAAGCTGGCCGAGATATTATCGCTCAGCTACTTCGTCCAGGCGCAGATCTTTCCCTACTCGTATCAGAACGTGATCCTGCGCGGGAACGCGACCAAGATCGACTCCCTGTTGCTGCGCGCCTACCTGGCGCAGGGCCACAGCGTGCCGTTTCCCGGACCGCCGATCGCGTTCGCCGGCGGATACACCGAGGTGCGGCGGCTGGGCGTCGCGCATCAGGTGCTGCATTGCGACGTCACCTCGCTGTACCCCTCCCTGATGATCCAGTTCGGGCTTGGCCCCGGCTCCGACCATCTGGGCACCTTTGTGAAAATGTTGACCGAGTTGCGCCGCTTCAGGGTGCAGGCCAAGACCGCCCTGCGCGAATTGCAAGGTAACGAGCGCCGCTACATGGAAGCGCTGCAGCAGACCTTCAAGATCCTGGTCAATTCGTTTTATGGCTATCTGGGCTTTTCGATGGGCCATTTCAACGATTACGCGCAGGCCGAGGGAGTGACGCGGCGCGGCCGCGAATTGATTCAGCGCGCGATGGCCGAACTGGAGGCGCTTGGCGCGCAAGTGATCGAGGTTGACACCGACGGCATCTACTTCATCGCCCCCGGATATCCCGATGAGCCCGCTCAGGAGGGGCTGCTCGATAGCATCGCCGGCGCCCTGCCCGAGGGGATCAAGCTGGAAATAGACGGCCGTTATCCCGCGATGTTCAGCTACAAGATGAAGAACTACGTGCTGATCGACGACACCGGCGAGCTGACGATTCGCGGGTCGGGACTCAAGTCGCGCGGCCTGGAGCGCTTCCAGCGCCGGTTCATGGAAGACCTGTTCCGGCTGATGCTCGAAGATCGGCGCGGCGATATCGCGGAGTTGCTGGAGACTTACAAACGCCGGATCGCGGCCCATCAGCTTCCGATCCGCGAGCTGATGAAGACCGATACCCTGCAGGATTCGCTCGAAGTCTATCGGCAGAAAATCAGCGGCAAACGGCGCAACGTCGCGGCCGCCTACCAACTGGCGTTAAAAGCGTCGCGGCCCTACAACAGCGGCGACCAGATTTCGTATTACGTCAGCGGCAAGGGGCTCAAGGTCAAGGTGAATGCGGCGGCGCGGATGGTGTCGGAATACGACCCCGCCAATCCGGACGAGAACGTCGAGTATTACCAGGCCAAGCTCGACGAGCTTTACGCCAAGTTCAAACCCTATATCGATCGTCCGGGCCTGTTCGACGCCGCCGCTCTGGTGCCGCCGTCAGAAACCGCGCAGCAGGAATTGATCCAGGAACCCGCCGCGGATGCCGACGTCGACGCGGATTGATTTGCCTACTTCTTGCCGGCCGCGCGCTTGCGCTCGGAGCGATGCGCGGCGGTCCGCGCGTGACTCTGGGCAGCTTTGGGTTCGGCCGCTTCCTCCTCTTCTTCGGCAGCGGGTTTCTTCTCCTTCGCCGCGGCCCCGCGCTTTTCCAACGACGCCTTGAGCGCCGCCATCAGGTCGATCACCTGGCCCTTGCGCTCCTCTACCGGAGCCTCGGTGACCTCCTGGCCTTCCAACTTGCGTTGGGCCGCCTCTGTAACCCGTTCCCGATAATTGTCGTGGTACTTGTCCGGTTCGAACTTCTTGTGCGTCAGGTCCTCGATGAGCCGCTTGGCGAGGTCCAGTTCGGCGGGCTTGGCCTCCGCGTTGATGCCCTGATCGATCTCGCTGATTGAGCGGATCTCGTCAGCGTAATACATCGTATGCATCATCAGCCCTTTGTCGTGAGGGCGAAGCAGAACCAGGTGCTCCTTGCCGCGCATCGTGTAGGTCGCCAAAGCCACGCGCGAAGATTGCGCCATCGCGTCGGCCAGCAAACGGTACGCCTTGGCCGACGCCGGTTCGCAGCCGAGATAATAGGAGTTCTCGAAATAGATGGGGTCGACTTCTTTCAAGGGGATGAATTCATTGATTTCGATTGCGTGGTCGCCCTGCGCTTCGAGGCTCTTGAGTTCTTCGTCGGTAAAAGTTACGTACCGGCCCTTTGAGATTTCGTATCCGCGCACCAGTTCGTCGCGTTCGATGATCTTGTCGTCCACCGGGCAGTAGATCTTCTGCTGGATGCGGCTATTGTCCTTCGCATGGAGCAGATTGAAACTGATGGACTTCGGGCTGGTGGCGGTGAACAGGCGAACCGGAATGGAAACCAGACCAAAAGAGATCATTCCGGCGGAAATCGGTCGTGATGGCATAGAACGGGCCTCCGGGTAACTCCCCGACGCAAATCGTATAATCTAAACTGACTGGAAGACAAGGCAATTCCTATGCCATTGGAGCGCTACCGTACCAAGCGCGATCCCGAACGGACTCCCGAACCCTTCGGCGGTCGGCCGCAGCCCGCCACCCGTCAAAGCGGCGGCGTATTTGTGGTGCAAAAGCACGACGCCACGCGGATGCACTACGATTTCCGCCTCGAAATGGAAGGGGTGCTGCGCTCATGGGCCGTACCCAAGGGGCCTTCGCTGAACCCGGCCGACAAACATCTGGCAGTGATGGTCGAGGACCATCCGCTGGAATACGGCGACTTTGAAGGGGTGATTCCCAAGGGCAATTATGGCGCGGGCGCGGTAATTGTCTGGGACCGGGGCGTTTACACTGCGATCGACCCCAAGGACGACGTTGCCGGTGCGGTGCGCGCGGGCAAGCTCGACCTCATGCTGCACGGGTTCAAACTGCGCGGCGCATACACCTTGGTCCGCACCGGCCGCGGAGCGAAGTCCGCCACCGACAGTAAGCAACAATGGCTGCTGATCAAGAAGCGTGACGAGTACGCCAGCGAAGACAACGTGTCCGAGTTGCATCCGCGTTCGGTTCTTTCAGGCCTCGCCGTGGAGGAGATGTACGAGGCGTCGGCCGCGGGAGCAGCGCTCGCCGCCGAGCTTGCCGGGCTCAAGGCGCCGCGCATCGGCGGACCGCTGGACCCGCGCGCCTTTCCCCTGACGTTTGCCAAGTTGAGTTATGAGCCGGTGGACGGCGATCAATGGCTGTTCGAAATCAAGTATGACGGCGTGCGTGCGTTGGCCGTAGCCGACAACGGCAATGTCCGGCTCTTCGCCCGGCGCGGCACGGACATCACCGGCCAGTATCCTGAAGTTGCTTTGGCGTTGCGGGCGCTGCCCTACAAGCGTTTCGTGATCGACGGCGAGATCGTCGCTCTGGCCGACAATGGCCTCCCTGATTTTCAGCTTCTGCAACGGCGGATGCATCTGAGCGACCGCCGCGACATCGCACGGATGAGCCTGGCCGTTCCGGTCATTCATTTCGTCTTTGACCTGCTGGCGTTTGGCGAGTTTGACCTGCGCGGCCTGCCGCTGGAGCAGCGCAAGGAATTTCTCGCCCGGCTGATCAAAGGTGAAGGGCCGCTGCGCTTTTGCGAGCATATCGTGGGCCGCGGGCGCGACTTTTACGAAGCGGTATCGAGCGCCGGACTGGAGGGGATGATGGCGAAGCTGCGCGCGTCGCCATATCGCGGACGGCGCACCGCGGATTGGATGAAAATCAAATGCCCGCTGACGCGCCGGTTCGTGATCGGGGGCTATACCGATCCCGCGGGAAGCCGCAGCTTCTTCGGTGCGCTGCTGCTCGGGCAGTACGAGAGCGACGGGAGTTTGCGTTTCACCGAAAAGGTCGGCACCGGCTTCGATTACGCCAAGCTCAAGCACATCCATCAGCTGATGCGCGAGCGCAGCCGGGAGCAGCCGCCATTTCGCCGCCCCAAACCCGATGAACCGGCCTTGCCGCGCGCGGCCCATTTCTGCGAGCCCGAATTGGTCTGCGAGGTGCGCTTCGCGGAATGGACCAACCAGGGCGGAATCCGCCATCCAAGCTTTGTCGGCATGGTCCCGGACGGCGACCCGCACGCATGCGCATACGAGGGCCCGCTGGGCGCCGATTCCTCCCCGCCGCCCGCCGCCTCCGCTCTCGCCGAGCCCGGCGAAGCGATCCAGCAGGCCGCGGCGGCGGCCGACGGCGGCGTGGAGCGGCGGCGGGTCACCGTAACCAATCCGGGAAAGGTCTTCTGGCCTGCGCAGGGCTATACCAAGGGCGATTTGGTCGAGTATTACGTTGCGATCGCGGATTGGATGCTGCCATACCTCAAGGATCGGCCGGTGATGCTTACGCGCCATCCCGACGGAATCGACGGAAAAAGCTTCTATCAGAAGGACGCTCCGGGGTTTGCACCGCCGTGGCTGCGCACCGAGAAAATATATTCTCACGACTCCCAGCGCGATATTTCATATTTCATCCTGGATAGCGCGGACGCCTTGGCATATATGGCCAATCTGGCCGCTATCACGATTCATATCTGGTCCTCGCGCCTGCCCCATCTGGAAAATCCCGACTGGCTATTGTTCGATATCGACCCCAAAGGCAGCACCACGCACAACGCGGTGCTGGTGGCGGACCAAACCGCGATGGCATTGCGTGAACTGGGATTGCGTCCGTACCTGAAGACGTCGGGTCAGGCCGGGCTCCACGTGGTAGTCGGCCTGGAGCCGAAATATACTTACGAACAGGCCCGCATGTTCTCGGAACTGGTGGCACGCCTGGTGGTGAGCAGAATTCCCGACCTCGCCACGATCAATCGCAATCCGGGATCGCGCGCGGGCAAAGTGTACATCGACTATCTCCAACTGGGACACGGCAAAACCATCGCCGCCCCGTTCTCCGTGCGGCCCGTCGACGGGGCCCCGGTCTCGACGCCGCTGGATTGGAAGGAACTGAAGCCAAATCTGGAACCCGCGAATTTCAATATCAAGACGATGCTCCCGCGGATGGCGAAGCTGCGGCGCGACCCGTTTATCGGAGCGCTGCAAGATCAGATGACGCTGGAGGACGCGCTGCCCGCGCTGGAAGCGGCAATGCATTCAGCGCGCCCGCGCAAGGGCGCTTGACGATGTCACACCACAACCACCGGGCCGCACTGATCGTGGCGGGTCTGTTTATCGTCATGGCCGTGACGATCGCCTCGAGCTTCGACACCTTAGGGGTGTTCCTGCTGCCGCTCAGCAAACAGTTCGGCTGGAGCCGCACCCAGGTCTCCCTGATTGCGACCGCGCTCCAGCTCTCCTCGGCCGCGGCGATGCCGCTGGTTGGTTTGATCATAGATCGCGTTGACGCCAAGCGCGTGATGTTGTGCGGCGTGATCGCGCTGGGATTCGCGTTGTTGGCGGCCAGTCGCGCAAATTCACTGCCACAGATGCTCGCGGCCTATGCCGTAATCGGACTCGCCAGCGCGGCCAGCAGCATCGTGCCCGGCGCGCTGATAATTTCGCGATGGTTCGATGCGCGCCGGGGCACCGCGATGGGTATCGTATTCTCGGGTTTCGCGGTCGGCGAGATGCTTGGTAACCTGACCGCCGGCAACGTGGTCCCGAGATACGGATGGCGCGCCGGTTACGTCGTACTGGCAATCGTGACGCTGGCGATTTTGGTGCCGGTAGTACTGCTTATGATTCATAGCAGTCCCGAAAAGCCCTCTGCGCAAGCGTCGCAGGTGGCGGGTGCAACGGAAATCCGGCGCGGACGCGTTCGCGTCAGAGCCTTCCTGACGATCGCCGGGGCATACTTCGTATATGCAGTCGTGATGAGCGTTCCGATCGTCCACGGCGTGCCTTACCTCATCGGCCTGGGATACCGCCCCAATGTGGCGTCCACACTGTGGGGCATAATGCTGGGAGCATCGTTTTTCGGGCGCAGCTTAACCGGCCTGCTGGTGGATTGGATCGGTGCTCGAGTCGCGATGGTAGTGAGTTTTGCCGCCATCGCGTTTACGATCGTGCTTTTGCTTTACGCGGCACATGTGTGGGTGCTGGTGGCCTTCATGGCCGGGCTGGCGCTGCTGGGCTTTGGTCCGCCCCTTATCACCCCGGTCTTGCAGGGCCAGGTCCTGGGCCTTGAGCGTTTCGGCGTGCTCAATGGGATCATAAACAGCGCCGGCAGCCTCGGTTACGCAGTTGGTCCGTTACTGGCTGGACGGGCCTTCGATCTCACCGGTAGTTACGCGATCTCGATAAAGGCGGCGGCGGCAACCGCATTACTGGGGATCGTGCTTACGATACTGGTTAGCAGCCCGCGCACGTCGCAGCCCGCGATGGAAGCGGCGATGGATTTAGCGCGCCCGCGCACCTGATTGCGTTTGGCGGGGGCGTCGATGACGCGTTATTGTGGCGCGGCATTCCAAGCGGGCGTGGGAGGACAACGGCGATGACCGATGCGGAAAAGCTCCAGGCGCTGTGGGACCGCGCGCAGATAATCGATCTGATGCATCGCTATGCCACCGCGGTGGATTCAAAGGACTGGACCACTCTGCGCTCACTGTTTACCGACGAAATCGGGGCCGAGATGGTCGGGCTTAAGGCCGACCTCGATATCCCGGTCAATACCACCGCGGAGCGCTGGATCGAGGTCATCAGCCGCGGCCTCGCGCAGTACTCCGTCACTCAACATTCGATGTCCAACCATCGGATCGAGCTGGACGGCGACCAGGCGGCTTGTACCACGTATGTAATCGCACGCCATCTCATCCCCGATGGCAAAGGCGGACATGCAATTTTCGATGTCGGCGGTTACTACGCCAACGAGATGGAGAGAGCCGGCGACGACTGGAAAATCCGCAAATGGAAGCTGGTCGGCACCTGGGAGACGCTCAGTTGATGCGGCCTACACCATGCCCCTGCGGGCGGGTTTGGGGGCGTGGTGAAGAGAGGCCCTGTTGCTTACACTTGCGCTGAGAAAGCGCGGAGGGAAGTAGAAGATCGATGGCCGACCAAAAGTTGCAGGTCCTGGAGGATCGGGCGGCGATCGGCGAGGTGATGCAGCGCTACGGCATGGGTATCGACACCCGTGACTGGGCCGCGTTGCGCTCATGTTTTGCCGACGCGATGGAAATTGATCTCAACACCACCCCCTTGGGCAGCGGCAAGCCGCTGATTGCGATGAGCGGCGACGCCTGGCTGGATTCGATCAAGCGCATAGTCAGTCAGTTCGCCGTAACCCAGCACATGATTTCGCCGTATCACATCGAGGTCAATGACGACCGGGCGGTGTGCCTTGCGTACTTGCAGGCGCGACATTTTCCTGCGGACTGCAAGGATGAAAAATCAGTGTGGGGTCTGGGCGGGTACTACACCAACACGATGCTCAGAACTCCCACTGGCTGGAAGATCCGGATCTGGAAGCTCACCTGCACCTGGCAGGAGAACGCCCCCAACCCGGAGTCAGTGGCGCCCGACGGGGCGTGAATTCGTCCACCCACCGTCAGGCGCGACGGGATGGAGATTGAGCGCAAGGTCTTAGTCGATGTCGTCTTCGCCGCGGCCGAAAATCAGCCCGCTGGTCACGTCGCCGGAAACTGTCAGCAGGCGTCCCTTGGAGTCGTGGGTGTGATCGGTCTGCTTGTTGTACCAACCCAATAGCTTTCCGCGGCGGTCGTAAGCAAACTCGGTGCTCTTGTCATCCCTGACCCAACCCAGGAGCTGACCTGAAGAGTTCTTGATGTAACGCTGCATTGCGCGACCTCCGTTCTCTTTGTGCTCTGCATTGTGGCAGATTTCGGAGAAAAGCTGTATGCAATGTTGCGGTCTTTCCTGGCGGCACTGGCTCCCTATGCACCGTCCGAGCTGGGCGCATCATAATCCCGATTCTGTACGCATCTGCTCGGGAAAAAAACGACTGCTTTTGGTCGGGTTAATCGCGGGCGAGAGTCACGCTTATAACGCACGGCTGCGCCGCGTCCGTCCGCCGGCGGAAAATGCCGAATTGCCATTAGAATCGTGGCGTCGCCGTAAAATCGCGTGATCTTAGGGGAGCATCGCTAAAGTCCTTGCCGGTGGAACTCCACTTTGGCGGGGGCAACAAGATACCGTTCGATCGGGAACATGGCGGGTTGCGCGTATTACCCGTCGCGCGAGACGTTAGCCGCCTGCAGTCCCTTAGGGCCCTGGGTTACCTCGAAGGCAACCCGATCACCCTCTTCGAGCGAGCGGAAGCCATTGCCCGATATAGCGCTGTAATGCACAAATACGTCCTGGCCGTCCTCCATCGTGATGAAGCCGTAGCCCTTCTTCGGGCTGAACCATTTGACCGTACCGTTTGCCATTGCCGACCGACCTCCCTGGCGCGGGGCGCCAGAATCCTGCGCCCAACCGGCGCTATTACCATAATTCAGCGCCAAAAACCTGCTAGCGAACGCATATACCACAAATCTTGTGGATAGCTCAAAACCAAAAGGAGAGTTTTTTAGTAGAGTAGCTAAGAGAAGACAACCGGCAGGTCTCAATCGCGCATCCAGCGTCGGCGAGCATGCATGTGGCAATGATCGGGGATTTGCCGCATGACATCATCGATAAAGAATTTGTCCGCGCCCCACTTGGCGCGTGCGACAGCCGATAGCACCTCAATCATGAACGCCTTTTCGGCTTCGGTCGGTTCTTTGCGATGGTCGCCGAGGACCGCCATTGGGGTATCGCACGAGTCACAGTCCAGGATGGTGAACTTGAACGGATGGGCGAATTGGCCGTAGTGCTGGGTGTAATCCCGCAGTTCGCAGAGCTCACAATTGTTCACGGTTGGCATATCGATCGCTCACACCCGCGGCCAGAAAGATGGATAAAATAAGAGGTCGCCGCGGTTCGGGTCCTCCAGTCAACGCCGAAAAAAGAGGAATTTCTCCGCAGCCGAGGAAGAGAACCCGCCGATGTGACGGCCACATCGGCGGGGTGAATCGGTTCGCTCAAATCCTAGTGAGCCGCCGGACTTCCCGCGGGAGCAGGAGCCGCCGGAGGTGGAGCCTCAGGAGCGGGAGCGGCAGCCGCGGGGCTGGACTCCGCCGCCGGGGCCGCCATGCTGCCACCCGCAGCCTTGGCTTTCTTCTCGCAGCGCCGAACGCTGGACTTGGAAATGTGCAAGTCTGCGGCCGTTTCCTTGACGCTCTTGCCGCCGTTTATGTCATCCATGACCTTCGAGCAGTCGACTTTGTGCCTGCTCGCATGTGCGGTCGATAGGGGAAGCATCGCGCCCAACATTGCCGCCAATGCAAATCCACCAACCACCGCCGTGATCTTTTTCATGTTCCCGGTTCCTCCCTCAAGGTCCAGATTGAAATCGCGTGCAGTATCGCAAAAAACCAGCTAAGCGGCAATAATCCACAGATGTGGAGAATTTTACTGGCGTGGCGTGTATAACAAGGTCAGCGTGTGCCGAACCGCGGCGGCCGCCTCTCCTTGAGCGCGGCGTTGCCCTCTTTGACATCCGCGGAAAAGAATCCCAGCATCTCCAGGGCCAGCGAAGTGTCGAAATTGGGACCCGCCATCCGCAACCAGTTGTTGAGCGAGCGTTTCGTCCAGCGCAGCGCCTGCTGGGGTCCGGCCGCGAGCTTGTGAGCGGTTTCCAGCGCCTTGTCCATCAACTGTTCCGGCTTCACGCACAGGCTCACCAAGCCGATACGTTCGGCTTCCTTGCCGTCGAGCATCTCCCCGGTCAGCAGGTAATATTTGGCTTTGGCCATCCCGCACAGCAGCGGCCAGATGATTACCGCATGATCGCCCGCCGCCACGCCGAGGATCACGTGACCGTCGGTGAAGCGTACGTTATCGGCGACGATACTGATATCGGCGACCAGCGCCACCGCCAGTCCGGCCCCGAAAGCGGGCCCGTTAATTGCCGAAATAATCGGTTTGTCGAGGTTGATCATATTGTAGACGATGTCGCCTGCTTCCCGCCACAGCCCGGCGATTTTTTCCGCGTCGCCCAAGGTTTCGGCCAGCATCGAGTTATCCCCGCCGACCGAAAACGCGCGCCCCGCGCCGGTGACGAGCACCACCTTGGCGTTCGGGTCGTCGTCGATGTCCTTCCACACCCGGGAGAGCTCCCAATGCATCCGCGCGTTGGTGGCGTTGAGGACTTCGGGCCGGTTCAGGGTCACCAGAAGCACGCCGTCGTCATGCTGTTTAAAGGTAAGATGCCGATATTCGCTGTAATCCATGATCAACCTCTATGTCTGCTGTCGAACCGTGTCCGCTAAATGGGTCAGAATAGCCGGGCCTCGGCGCGCAATGCTAAAGCATCCGCCATGGCAACGGAAGAGTAGATGAAACGTCTGGTGGGCGCCCTTCGGATCCTCGTCCGGCTGATGCAGATGCTGGTGTGGGGGACTTATGCGACGATTGCTTTCGCGGGCATCTTCGCGGTCGAAGCGATCCGTTCGCGCCGGTGCGATCGGCGGGTCGCGCTTACGGCCGGGGGGCGCGCCCTGCGCATCGCATTGGAGCGCCTGGGCGCCACCTTCATCAAGCTCGGCCAGGTGGCGAGCACCCGGCCCGACCTGATGCCGCCGGAAATCATCGAACAACTGGTGATACTTCAGGAAGAGGTCCGGCCATTCTCGTATGAAAAGGTCCGGCGGATAATCGAAGAGGACTTCGGGGCGCCCCTGGAGCGGCTCTTCAGCGAATTCGAGACCGCGCCGCTGGCGGCGGCTTCGGTCGCGCAGGTCCATCGCGCCCGCGTCGCCGCGGGGGGCCGGCGGGTCGCGGTAAAGGTGCGGCGCCCGGCAATCGCCGCGTGGGCGCGGCTGGATCAATCGATCGCGCTGGGGTTGGCCCATCTGTTGCGCAAGATTCCAACGCTGCACGTGCTTTCACCGGTATCAGCGGTCAGCCAGTTCTGTACGGCGGTAAGCAAGCAGCTCGATTTTCGCATCGAAGCCGCCAACAATATCCGCTTCCGCGACAACTTCAAGAACGAACCCGCCGTGGTCTTTCCCGAGCTCGTCGAGCCGCTGTGCAGTGAACGCGTGTTGACTATGGATTTGCTCCAAGGGGTCCGCGACACCGCCCTTGAGCAGGCGGGGATCGATCCGGCCCAGGTTGCGGCGCTGGGCATCAAAGTCTTTTGCAAGATGACCTTTATTGACGGCTTCGTCCACGCCGATCTGCATCCCGGCAACATCCGCTTCCTGCCCGGGAACCGCATCGCCCTGTTCGACCTCGGCCTGGTGACCGAGTTGACGCCGCGGGACCGGCTGATGTTCGCTCAGACCATGTACTACATGGCCAATGGGATGGGCCGCGAATTGGCCCGGCATATGTTTGAACTGTGCCAGCGGCTGGGCCCGATTGATTACCCGGCCTATGAATCCGAGATGATCGAATATGTGAACCGCTTCACCAATCGGCCGCTGGGCGAAATCGAGATGGCGTCGGCAATCGGTTCTTTCTTCGACGTTTTTCGCCGCTACCGAATGCGCATGGACGGGCGTTTTACGGTGCTCAACATCTCCTTCGTGGTGGTCGAAGGACTGGGCAAGAAACTCGATCCGACGCTCGACATAACCGCGCAGGCGCGGCCATTTCTGGAGGCGGCGGTATTGGGCGCATTCACGCCGAAAAGCTCCGACGCGATCAACAGCTAAAACCTGAGTTGATGGTCTCGGGCGCGCCGCCGATTCCAAGACGCGTTCAACGGCGCCGGGTCCGATGATCAACGGATGGAGATCGCCGCGCCTGAAAAACCTCGAAATGAAAATCCTTTTTCAAACGCCTGCCAGGGCGCTATAGCATTGCTGAGCATCGAGGAGGAGGACGCTCTTTTATGATCCATCACCATTTCTTCATGCCCAAAAGGGCGGACTTCAGCCAGGAAGAGTTTGCGCATTACTATCGCCGCGAGCATATCAAGGCCGCGGGCAACGAGCGCATCCCGGCGCTCAAACGCTACATCCAGAGTCATCGCGTGGAGCCTCCCCAGAGTCAGGCGCCTTTCACCGCAGTCGCGGAGGTCTGGTACGAGGATGAAGCCGCCCTGACCGACTTTTGCAACAGCGCTGCCTACAAGCTGTTCAAGGCCGATGAACTTAACTTCGTCGATGGCGCCCGCGCCGAGAATCTAACCACGGTCGACCATGTGATCCTCGACGGCGAAAAGGTCAAGGGCATGGTCAAAGGGATGTTCCTGATCAAGCGCAAGCCCGATCTCACCGTCGCCGACTTTCGCCGCCATTGGCTGGAGGTGCATGGGCCGCTGGCGGTCAAGAATATGGAGGTCCGCCGTTACGTCCAGTGTCACACGATAGACAGCGTTTACAATTTCTGCGAGCCGCGATGGGACGGCGTGACCCATCTGTGGTTTGACGACGCCGCCGCGGCCGCGCGCGCGATGGCCGCCTTGCCGGGCAATCAGGCGCTGAACGACGACGGGGCAAAGTTCATCGGCGAATCGCTGAACTTGTTCGTCAGCGAGCACATTCTGATCTGGCCGAAGTAGGCCGACGACAATTCACAGCATCCGCGAATCCTTCCCGAACGACAGCTTTCAGATGCCCAGGAAGTTGCGATACTCGGGGAACTTGGTTGCCAGCGCGTGACGATATTCCGGCGTCAGGGTCAGTTGGTGAGTCACGTCCTGGAAGATTTTGACGTTTTCGGTCTGGGTCTTGAATCCACGCACGTACGGCTGCGCCGGGGCAATCGCCGTTGGTTCGGGTGGCTGCGGAATCTCCTGCCGCGGTGTGGCGAGATCCAGCACCTCCAGGACACTCTTGACCATCGGCCGATCATCCACTCCCGGTCCATACGCCCCGCCGCCGAATTTCTGACCAATAAATCTCAGAATCGAGGTGTGGTCCAGCGGCTCGCTGCAGATTCTTGCCGGGCTGACCAACGGGGAGATTACAATTCCGGGCACCCTGACGCCGCTGCTCTTGAAGTCGGGATACTTGCCTTTTGGATCCTTGGTGACGATCGGCAGCGGCTGGACGTGATCGAAGAAACCGCCGTGCTCGTCGTAGGTAAGGATCATCACCGTTTTGCGCCATCTTACCGGATTCGAGATCAGCGCCTTGTAGATGTTCAGTAAAAATGCCTGTCCGCCCAGCACCGACGATGGCGAATGATCGTCGGTGCCCTCGCCCACATGAGGAGAGTCGGTGTACTTGGGCTCGACGAAGATGACGTTGGGAAAGGTGGCATCGGGTTCCAACTCGACGTCAACCTGCAACCGGTCAAAACGCCGGAATTGGTCGCTCAGCACCATTTGGGGATACCAGCGGGGCATCATGGAAAAGAACGGAAAGAAGCCCTGATGGTAAACGCGCCAGCGGACCTTGCGCTGGTTGAGCCAATCGTACGCGAGTTGCTGGTCCGGGAATTGGACCGGAGTGCTCGCATTGGTGTCGATGAATGACTGGCCGCTCATCGCCATCAGACGATTGGCCTGAGTGCCGGCGGGCAGTGGTGCGAACCACCGATCGCAAATTCCGAAATTTCGCGCGAAGAAATCCGTAACCGGCACCTGGTCAGCGCCATAGTACTGCATCACCTGAGAATTTCCGCCCGCGCTCTGGATAAATCCTTTCATCGGAAAAATGCCGGCTTCGGGGTTGCCCAACTGGATCGCAACATTGCTGCGCTCGTGCGGCGGGTCGGCGACGTGGAGTTCATGCAGCGGCGTGGCTTCATACATGAAATTGTTGGGGGGACCGGGATTGGCGTAGCGCTTGCGCCAATCGGGGTCGTCCTGGATGCCGTCCACGGCAATCCGGTCGTCACCGGGCAGGTTCAGGTATCCGGCCAGATGGTCGAACGACCGGTTCTCCATCATCACCACGACGATAGTGTCGATGCTGCTCAGATCTGGTGTCATGTTTTTTCCGATCCCTCCCGGCGCCGCCAGGGCCCGCGTTCGGCCATCCGGTATGGTACTCATACGAACGGTAATGGCAAGATGGCGGCTGGTTGGAGCCGTCTCGCGGCGGGATGTCCGCTTGCTCAACCAGGCGGAGCCGAGAGCCAAAAAAGTTATCCGAAAGCTGCCGGCTACACTCCGTAGAGATGGGCGGCGTTGTCGGCGGTCATCTTGCGCCGCTCATCGTCTGAAACGCCGGCGAAATCCTTCTCGACCCGCTGGCGCGAGCCTGGGAAGGTGCCCTCAGTGTGGGGATAATCCGAGCCCCACATAAGCCGATCCACGTTGAGCAATTCCCGCGTCAACAACCCGGCGCGATCGTCTTCGAAGGTGAACCAGAACTGGCGATGGCAATAAAAGCTGGGCGGCTGCTCCAGCTTGGGCTCCATATAGTGATGATGGTCTTCCCACCAATGGTCCATCAGCCGAATTACCGGCGCCACCCACCCGATGCCGCCTTCGGCAATGACGAACTGCAATTTCGGATATTGCTGCGGCACTGCGGATCCCAGCAGACAGGTCAGACTGCGCATCTGGTTGCCGATCTTGGTCTCGACGATCGCGTAGTTTCCCACCCGGACGGCAAGGCTCATGCCCGCGGCCTGTTCGGTTGGCGACAGGAATTGTTCAGTGGCCGTGTTGTGAAAGGCCAGCGGCAGGCCCAGATCCGAAAGCGCCTTCCACAACGGCTTGTAGTAAGGATCCCACCACGCAAGATTGGGCGTATCCGCCGGCAGCAGCACTGAACTGAGATTTATCTTGGCGATGCGATGGGCTTCCTCGATGGCCCACTCGATCGGCCCGCCGATGGGCAGGATGCCCACTCCCACCAGGCGCTTGGGCGCGGCGGCACAGAACTCCGACAGAAAATCGTTGTACACACGGATACATTCGCGCCGGTATTCCACGTCGGGCGCGGCCAGAATGTACATCCCGCAGTTGGGATAGATGACCTCGGCGCGGACGTTGTCCAGGTCCTGATCCGCCAGGCGCGCGATAGGGTCGCCGGCGCCGGGGCGAACGTCGGCGATTCGATTGTGGCCGTGCCCTTCGATGGGCTTGCCCGCGGCCTTTTCGTTGGCCATCGTGGCGATAGTGTCGATGAAATCGACCGACTTCAGCCCGTCGATCTGAAACGCGTCGAACTCCTCATGCTTGCCGTAGGAATAGGTCTTGGTGACGATTCTCGGGGCGCGGTCGCGAAACCGCCGGTCCATCCGCTCAACCCACAGGTTGGCGGGCTCCTGTACGTGACCATCCGCGGAGACGAATTTGCGTCCGTTAGAATTTGCCATCGGAGCGTCCTCCCTTGGGAAACAACAAACAGCCATCCGCAAGGTACCACAACGGGGTTTTAGTGGAACAGTACTTCACATCACTAAAAGCCCTGATGTTTATTCACTGATGAAAGGGTTGCGAATCGTCATCCCTTCGATGATCTGGCGATCGCTGAGGTCTTCTGTATAAAGAATCGTGCAATTGGCACGCAAGGCGGCAGCTACAATGAGTGCGTCGTAGACCGAGAAACGGTAACGCTCAACAAGATCGAGTCCAAGTTCATGGCTCTCGATATCAATCGACCGTACAGAGCAGACGGTACGAACAGCGGCGAGCACCTCACGAAGCTCGCTAATGCTCATACCCAGCTTGCGTAGAGCGACGGACACAAACTCATTGAGGACCTGGACGCTGATAACTCCCCCCGAGGCGATTAGACGTTCGGCGCGGTCCGCCTTGGTTTCGTCATCGGACAATAGATACAGAAGGACGTTGGTATCGAAAAAGACCTTAGCTTCGTTCATGCGCTTCCAATCGGTCAAATCTGAAACCGGCTGGCAAGCGTCCTCTGTATTTCCTCAACCGCGCAAGCAATTCTTTCGCGGTGGGAGCTTTACAGACTTCAAAGGAGCGCGTTCCCACTACCTGGATCTCGATGGCGTCGCCTTCCTTGAGCTGCAGCGCTTCGACCACCGACTGTGGGAGGCGTACGGCCAGGCTGTTTCCCCATTTTGCTACTTGCATTTCGCGTCTCCTGATATACCAAAAAATCCCAGTATATCATTCTTGTCAACTTGCACAGGCCCCAGACGTCACCGTCCATGAACCGAGCCGCCGTTGACGTGGATGGTCTGGCCGGTGACGTAGCCGGCCTTCTCTGACGCCAGCCACACCGCGCAGGCGCCGATCTCGCGCGGTTGGCCCAGCCGGCCCATCGGGATAGTGCTGAAGATGCGCTTGAGGTAGTCCGAATCGCCCATGCGCTCACCCGTGTTGGCCATCAGTCCGAGTGCGATTGCGTTCAGCGTGACGCCGGTCTGCGCCATTTCGATCGCCACGCTGCGCAACAGCCCCTCGATACCGGCTTTGGCCGCGCTGTAGATCGACACACCCGGTACGCCCCGCGACCCCGCTCCCGACGAGACCTGGATAATCCTGCCCCATCCGCGCGCCTTCATCCCGGGCAGCACCGTACGGATGCAGTACATCGAGCCATACAGGTTCAAATCGATGTTGTGATGCCATTGTGCAGGGTCTGAATCGACGAACGGGCCGGTCATCCCGATACCTTCGGGGATGCCCGCATTGTTGACCAGGATGTCGATCGGTCCGAGTTCCTGCTCGATCCGTGCGATACCGGCGCGAACCGCCTCCAGGTTCCCAACATCGAACGGCGCGGCAATCGCCCGGCCGCCGCCGGCAGTGATTTGCTTGAGCGCGGCCTCCGCGCGCTCCGGATGAAGATCGTTGACCGCAACCGAAACCCCCGCCTCGGCCAGTTCCTGAGCTATCCCCAGGCCGACGCTGCGGCCCGCCCCGGTCACCAACCCGATTCTTGCATCAAGCTGTCCCATGATTTTTCTCCTCAACGGTCGATTCCGGATGGAGCTTCGACGGACTCCTTGTCAGTCCGAAAAGAGCGCCGGCTGGCAGGTGGCGGGAGGGCGGCCAAGACCGGTAAAGCCGGCGTTGTAAACACGTATATCGCGTAATGAATCGTTGTCTAACTGCACAAACGGAGTCGGGTCGCCGTTGCCGATGGCCGCTGGAGTCAGACGCATGGGAGGCGAGGCGCGCAAGGTGCGGAAATAGTGATACTTCAGCACCAAACGCCCGGGCTGTGCATTCCTTATTTCTATACAGTCCTGGACCGCTTGTACCGAAGCGGCCTGTCCAGCGAGCAGATAGCTGCGCACGCCCGCGACGCCGTAAAGTGCATAGGGCGCGTTTTCCAGAAGCAGTTTGACGTCAGGAACCTGGGACATATACCGCTTGGCGTCGTCGGACCACAGTATGAGTTCACCAACATTGTAGATATCCAGTTGCTCGCGCAATTCCCCCGGCGTCCACTGCTCCAAAGGCCGGCCGAATGCCACGCCGTTGCCGAAATCAACGAAGCTGAAGGTCGAAAACCCTTCACTGGGGGAACCGCCGATGACCTCGCGGCCGTTCTCCAGCGTCCACAGCAAAGTAAGGTCCGAGTTGAAATAGAGCGGCCGCACCTCGCCATGATTGCCGATAGTCCATCCGGATTCGAGAATGAGCCGCGAATCCCTTCCGATCCGGTTCATCCAGTTCTCGATTTCCGCAGCTGCGGGCGGCAAGGCGGTCGCAATCGGACCATGGGTCCTGCTTTCAAGCCAGACTGAAGCGAGTGAAACCATCCCGCAATAGATTGCGAAGCTGGCCGCAAGAATTTTTATTGGAAGCCGCCAACCGGCTCGCATCAGGCCCAACCCACACCAGCCTCGATATACCCCAAATGCGGCGAAGGGTACCGCGTAGAAATAAAATGGCGCTTCCATCCGCAGCGGTTCGAGGTCGGTCAGGACCGGCGCCAGAGACGCGAAATAGGCCAGGGCGGCGAAGGCCAGGGTTGCCGCGATCCAGACGCCTTTGAACTTTCGGCGCACGGGCGCGTATAGCGCTCCATAAGCCGCGGCGGCCGCCATCGCGAACGGCGGAAAAGGCAGGCGAAAGCGGTAAAGCGTTTGCAGCACGCCCACGATGGTCTGCGGACTTTGCCACCACTTCGCGAAATGCACGCCGATTGATAACGTCAACAGCAGCGGGCCAAACCAGCCCAAAGACAGGACCAACGAGCCGGCGAGCGAGAGCGCGAGCGCGCCCCGGCGCGATCCGCGCGACATCGCCAGACCCGCAAGCGCCGGCGGAGCCAGCAGGAACGCGCTGAGCGGATGCAGATACGTGATCGCGCCGCCCGCCGCCGCCAGCAGCGCAAAGCGCCAGGTGCGTCCGGCCTCAAGGGTACGGTAAAGGAACGCGCCCCACGCCACGCACAGATATGATGCTGACAGGAAGCCAAACATCCCCACCCGCATCATCAAAATGCCGGGATAGTTGAAGACGCCCAGGGTGCCGAGAACCGCGGAGATCACCGCCACCCCCCAATCGAAGCCGAGCCACCGCGCCGCCAATGCCATCGCCGGCGGGACCCCCGCCAGCAATCCCACCACCAACAGTTTGTACAAAACGGCGGCTTGTCCGATCGATAGCTCGTGGAAAAAACCTCCGCATACCCAAAACCACACCGCAGGGGCGGCGCCCATCGGCTCGGTTCTGGTACCGGCCGGATAGCCCGCCATCAGATTGGGGCTGTAGCTCCACAGCCTGAGATGGCGCACCAGCGCCGCGTCGCCGATGAGCCCGCGCGCGAAGTGCAGTGCATAGCTGTCGGTATAAAACGGATGGGCGTTGAGGTAAGCGTTGGGAGGAAAATACTGGCTCAAACCCCACAACTCCAACGCGCAAATCGCCACTATCATGCATGTTGCTATTGCGCGGGAGGCGCGCCAGTTGCGTTTCGCGGGCGCCTGGCCGGCGTGCCTTACCGAACTCGCGTTGCGATGCCGGTCTTTAGGCGCGGAAGGCCGCGGTGAACGAGGCTTTATCGAGTCCATAATAAAACTTGGATGGCGCCCGCTAGCGCCGGCACCACGAGTCCCCGGCGAAATGTGCCCGCCGTGCGCAACGCTCTTGTTCCGGAAACCCGTCTCCATCAGCAACCTGTCAGCAGTCTCCCACCTTGCCAATTCCAGTCACGATCTTGAAGCGGCAGCATCTCGCCATCCATCCACAGGTATGCATTGACATGGCGCTTGGGCTAGTCTTAGAAACTTTTATGCCTTTTGGCCGCCGGTTGGATCGGATCGGAGCCAAAAATATGACAGTTTGCCGGGGGCGTGAGTGGGTTTTGAACAAGGTTTCGCCGAAGTAGAAAAAGCCGCAGCCGCGGCTGAAAAGGCCGCCAAATCGTTGGCCGCTGCCGCCAAAGCCCTGGTCCGGGCCGCCCAGGAGGGCGATATCGGAGCGATTGGAAGGAACGCTCAGAAAGTCCAGGACGCCGCGCAGGCCGCGGCGCAGGAGGCCACAAGCGCCAACTCGGCGTGGACTTTCTCTGCTGAGGGAGAAGAAGTTTTCCTGCGTGAAGAGTACTCTCGCGAATTGCTCGCCGCCGCCGAAGCGGCCGGACTCAACATGCAACCGCGCGACGGCCTGCTGCTCTGCTACCCGTTTATCATCCGGATCCTCCCCACCGAGCGGGCTGTTCGCATCAACAAGACCCGCTTCTCCGGATTGCGTCCGAGCCGGCTGGTGGCAAAGCTCAAAGTGGATCAGGGCCGCAAAACCCGGGCCGCGATGCAGCCCTTCCTCGAAGCCCTGTATAGCGCCTATCAACTGGTGTGTAACGGCGACGGCGGTGGCGGCAGCGTCCCGCTGGTCCGCATCTACCGGGCCTTTACGATGTTGCCCGGTTCGGCCTACGATTACAGCAGAGACGATTTCGCGCGCGATCTCTTTTCCCTCGATCGCAGCGGGATCGCCGAAACCCGGTCGGGCGCCCGCCTTGCTCTGCCCGCTAGCACCGGCACCAAGGCGCCCGCCAATACTTTTGTCTGCGTCGCTCCTGACGGCGAGGTCGTCACCTACTACGCGATCAGATTTTCACCAGGCGCAGCCACGCCATGACACCCACGATGCGGCCCGAGCAATGGTTGGGGTATCTCCGCAGCGAGTACCTGGATTCCTTCGTGCGCGAGGGTGGCTCGTCGATCAAGTTCTGCGTGCCGATGTGCGATGGGGAGCGCGCCGCGCTGTGCGAGGGAACGCGGCGGCAGGCCGCGGCACTGAGCTACTTGTTCGCCGAAGTGGACGCCGCCCAGACCCGGGTCCAGCTTGCCGATCAGATTTTCTTCCGCCTCGCCGCGCAAGTGGATTGGGAGTCGCTGGGCCGCGGCGTGCTGATCGATCTCTGCAAGCGCAACAATTTTGAACCGCCCGGGCCTTCCTCACAGCCATTTTATCAGGCGGTGGCCGCGCGCAACGCAATTGAGCCCGATGCGGTCCTGAGGCTTTTGCGCCTCAGTCTTTCCGAGCAGGTGTTACATCGGTCCGGACTGGCCAAGGATTTCCGCGGTGCGATGTTCTGGATCTGCCACGCCCAACTGACCGCCGCACCCGACCTGACTCAGGCGGTACGCGCGCTGACCGATTGGCTGACCGGACGCAACCGCAACGTCAGCGCGGTCAAAGACTACGGCATCTTCAACCGCATTACCCGCAACAACGCGCGCCATTTTATCGAATCGCTGTTGAAGTGGGTCCGCATCGCCGGACTGCCCGGTACCGTCGTGCTGATGGATATCTCGCGGTTGGCGACCGCCCGGAATCCCCGCGACGATCTGAACTTCTACTCCACCGCGGCGCTGCTCGACGCCTATGAGGTGCTGCGCGAGTTTATCGACGCCACCGACCGGCTCAGCGGCTGTGTGATGGTGGTGGTCCCGCATGCCTCGTTCCTGGACGAAGACGCGTTCGGACGCGGGATCGGCCGCTACGAGGCGCTCAAATTCCGCATCTTCGATGAAGTGCACGATCAGCGGCGGGTCAACCCGATGGGCTCGTTGGTGCGCCTGTCGTCAAGTCCGGAGGAATCTGCGCAATGAGCGCGAATGCGGTCGAGGTCCTTCAATACCGGCGCGCGCTGGAGGCGTTGCGCAACGGCGTGCCCAACCGCGATGCCGTCAGCGTCATGGGCTGCGCCCAGGCCGAGATCGAACAACGCTTTCGCCAAAACCTGGAGCTTACGCAAGAGTCCCTGGAGAAGGACAAACAGGCTCCAGGGATGCTGGTGACCGGGGATTTCGGCAGCGGCAAATCGCATCTGCTCGAATATCTGCAACATCTGGCGCTGTCGGAAAACTTCGTTTGCAGCAAGGTCGTAATCAGCAAGGAGACGCCGCTGTCGGATCCGGCCAAGGTATTCAACGCCGCAATCGAAGCCGCCCAGGTCCCCGGCCTCAGCGGCCCGGCGATCCAGGAAATGGCGTCGCGGTTCAGGCCCGATACCCCGGAGTACGCCAATTTCCGCCATTGGTGCGAGCGCCGGGCCGAAGTTATCAGCCCGCTTTTCATCGCCACCCTTTTGCTCCATGAACGATTGGGCGGGGATCCCGAGATGGTGGAAAAAATCGTCGGCTTCTGGTCCGGCGAACGGCTCGGAGTGGCCCGGATTCGGCGCAGCCTGAAACAGGTCGGATTGGATTCCCTCTACCGGGTCAAAAATGTGCCGGCGCGCGAACTTGCGCTGCATGGATTTGCCTTCATTCCCCGGCTCATCCTCGGGGCCGGTTACCGCGGATGGGTGCTGCTGCTTGACGAACTCGAACTGGTGGGACGCTACAGTCTGCTGCAGCGGGCCAAATCCTATGCTCAGTTGGCGCGCTTTATGGGTCGTCTCAAAGGCGAGCAGTATCCCGGCCTGCTCACAGTCGGGGCAATCACCGACGACTTCGACGCCGCGGTGCTGGATGAAAAAGGCGACTGGCTTTCGATCCGCCCGAAACTCGAAGCCAAGGATCGCGACGAATACCGGATTATCGCGGCGCGCGCCGAAACCGGGATGCGGATAATACGGCGGGAAGGAATCGCGCTCGAACCGCCGGGCGAGCGGCACCTCCAGGAAGCTTACCAGCGCCTGAAGCAGGTGCATGGTAATGCCTACGGATGGGAACCGCCGGACGTCCCGATGGCCGAACTCGCGACCACCCGGCGGATGAGATCGCACGTCCGCCGCTGGATCACGCAATGGGATTTGCATCGGCTCTTCCCGCAGGACGCGCTCCGCACCGAGGAGACCGAACTGCGGCCATCCTATGTCGAAGACACCGAGGTCGAAAAGCCGCCCGCGGAGGAGCCTCCGCCCGAAGACACTTAGCGGCTTAATTCCCGGCCTTTGATTGAAAGTGGGACCGGCTTTCAAGCCGGTCATTCTTTTTTCAGGGTCTTTGAAAAAGCAAAATGACAGGCTGGAAGCCTCTCCCTGGAATTTATAAATAGAGAGCTGTCACCGTACCGGCCATGCCAACGAGTAGTGCTCATCGGCGGCCGGCATTTCCATGGGCAGCAGTGGCGCGAGCAAAAAAGCTCGCGCATCATCGACAGGCAGGGACGCCTGTCCCACTGATTCAGACACCCCGACCCTCAGTGACAGGCTGGAAGTCTGTCCCACGCGGACAATACAGCCTCCTGCTTTCGCCTGCCGGATTCGCGGGTGAGTTGGTTTGTGCTTCGCTTGGGGTCAGGAGTGAGCCAATCCCGCGACCTCACCCTCCACCGGAGTGCCTTTGAAAAAATCGCGATTGAGCGCGGTCCACAGGCGGGCCGGGTTGCCGAACACGAAGTCGCGGAAGTCGTCCTCCGAGATCATTCCGTGCTCGACCATTTCATAGGCCTCTTCGGTGACCGCATTCATGTCAGGCACGTCGAAATGGCCGATGTCCGAGCCGAAGACTACATTCAGGCGCGCACCGAACGGATTGCGTTGGGTGTCGAAAGCGCCCGCGGTGATTGGATCGTCGGCTTCACAGCCGAAATAGAAGTTAGGAACGAAGTGGTCGCGCACGTCTTGTTTGCACTCGATCGCGCAGCGGGAGAAATCGTCCACCAGTGACGGGTCTTCGGCGTTGCGCGCGAATTGTGCCGCTTCACGGCCGACGACCGCTTCGCGGAAAAGCTTGCCGCCATAGCGATGGAACAATTCGGTCAGCTGCTCGCGATCGACACGCGCCGGATCGTATTTGACCACTTCGCGCAGGTTGCGCTTCTCCCAATGTCCGACGAGGTCTGACAGCAACGAGCGCGCCCAGCCCACGCCGCCTTCCAAAAACAGGAATTTCAGCTTTGGAAACCGGTACGTCACGCCGCCCATGAACAGCGATTTGGCGGTCGCCTCGCCCGCCGCGCCGAAATGACCAATATGGTTGTACACGAAGTTGGAAATCGAGGTCCGACTGCCCCAACCTTCGCCGGGACTGTGAAAAGTCGCGGCCACGCCCAACTCCTGGCATCGCTTCCACACCGGATCATAGTCGTGCTCGCTGTCGATCCCGAAAGTGTCCAGGCGAAAGGTATAACGCGCCGTTTCCGGAAAATTCGCTCCCGCCACGATCTGACGCTTGACGTAAGTCGGCAGCATCACGACCTTAAGCCCGCGCTTGGTGACCGCGTAATCCAGTTCCTCAAGCGCTTCCTCCGGCGTATGCATCGGGATAATCGCCGCGGGAGTCATTCGGCCGGAGAACTCGCCATAGAGGTCGGCGTAATAATCGTTCAACGCGCGGCATGCTACCCGACGAATATCGCGGTCGGCAAACATCGGCGCATGCAGCCCAATAGTCGGATATAGCACTGCGTAGTCGAAACCCAGCTCGTCGATACGTTCATGCAGCAGCTTCGGAAACAGTCCGGTGGCCAAATCCAGCGTGTTGACCGCGGGAACAACGTAAAAAGGGGGGCGCCGCGACCACTGATCGCGCCGCTGGTCCGGCGAGAGTTTGTACCAGTCCAGATTCAGGTAGGCGCTTTTGAAGGCATGGCGGAACGCTCGGCTCGCGTCCTCGCCGCCGGTCTTCTGCAAATATTCGGTTACCACCGGAATGAACTCCAGCAGATGGCCGTCCGAATCGAGTACCGGATGGTTCAGACGCGCACGCAGCGCGGCGGACTTGGATTTAGTCGCTCCCATGACGAAGTCTACCTCGATATTGGCTTGGTTCCCTCAAGCAAAACATAATCCAGGGTCGGTTTGAAACCAACTCGCGGTCCGACCTGGTCCTCAAGCCCCAATGCCTGGTGGTCATCCCATCCATTCCGGATGTTGCGACGTGCCGTCGAAATGTTCGGTGGTCTTGTAGATCTCGTACTCGCCTTTGGCCGCGAATGGCGCGGTTGCGGCGAGGATCGCAGCCACTTGCTGAGTGCTCATGGGCTGGAAGGTGCGAGCCGCGGTCAGCGCCTGATCCAGGACCGCGGTCGAGTCGCATCCGGTGATCACCGTGCTGGTCGGCAGGTTCATCGCGTAGTGCAGGCATTGGACCGGGGTCACGGCCTTGCGGTGCAGGATCTTGCCGCCGCCAAAAGCCTTCATACCCAGCACGCCGATTTGCTCTTTGACCAACACCGGCACCACCATCCGCTCGAAGCTGTCGTAGTGGGCGTCCATCACGTTGAGCGGCATCTGGACCGCGTCGAATCTGAAGTGATGCTCCGCCGCGGTCTTGAGCATATGCAGATGAATCTCCGGACTCTTGTGTCCGGTGAAGCCGATATAGCGGACCTTGCCCGCCTTTTTGGCCGCGAGCACCGCTTCCATCCCGCCGCCGGGCGCGAAGATGCGTTCCGGATCGGACATCCGGATAATTTCATGGAACTGAAGCAGATCGACGTGATCGGTCTGCAGGCGGCCGAGCGACTCGTCGATCTGACGCGCGGCGGTGCGGCGGTCGCGCCCGTCGATCTTGGTCATCAGGAAGACTTTTTGCCGGTATCCGTCGCGCAGCGCCTTTCCCATCCGTGATTCCGCGGCGCCGTCAGCGTAATCCCAGCAATTGTCCATGAAGTTAACGCCATTATCGATCGCCATGCGAACCAGCCGCACGCCCTCGGGTTCATCGACCCGATAGCCGATGTGAGCGCCGCCCAGACCGACGATCGAGACCTTCTCGCCCGTGCGTCCGAGCATGCGGTACTGCATCGGTCCGTCCGATGGCGCGCTGGTGGTGGCCGCACTCGCCAGTAACGGGATTGAGGTGGCGGAAATCGAGGCGCCGGCGACGGTCAAGGCCAAGAACTGGCGGCGGGTAAGAATCGCTCCGCGCTTTTCGTGCGAGGATGAATCGCTCATAGTCGGCTGCGCGGGATTGGCGTCATGAATTCGCTGGGCTGCGAGATGACGGTTACCCCGATCTCCTTCGACTCAACAGTAACAAATTTAAGCGCGCGGAGCGCGCCAATTGCCCGGATACCACCGAGCGGTCCGGTTTGCCGCTGGATTTAATTTGACATGGGCTGGTGGCCCATTGTTCAAATAGAGTCCGAAGGAGGCAGAATTGAGATCGACGCTGGTGGTGGCGCGGCAGGCCTGGTCGTGACGAAAATGCGCCGGAGCACGCTATATACGGTCGCCGTCTATGCGGTGGCGTTGGGTATCATCTGGTACCTCGCGCGCGGTATCGCTCCCGCCCAGTTGCTGAGCGGTTTCTCAATGGCCGACCTGCGAGTCTTCATTCCCGCGTGCGCCGCTTCGTTTTCGATCTGGTTCATCGGCGAGACTTTTCTGTTCGCGAGCCTGTTCAGCTACTTCCACACCCGCACCAGTTTTCGGGAGATGCTCCCGGCCAGCGCGGCACAATATTTTTTGCAGTTGGTCAACACCGCCGTGGCGGGCAGCGCGCTGGTGATGTTCATGAACCGGCGCAAGGGCGTGCCGTGGCTGGCCGGCGGCTGCACGTTGATCTTCCAGGCGCTGTTGGATTTGGAGATCATGGCCGCGATGGCGCTGGTGGCCGCGGCCGCCGATCCGGCCTCCATGATTGGCCGGTTCTGGTACGTTCCCGCCGGCGTCCTGGCTCCTCTGTTGCTCAACACCTGGTTTTGGATGCGCGGGCGCCCGCGGTCGCGTGCCGGCCGATGGATCTACGACCGGCCTTCGATGCATTGTTTCCGCGTCGCGCGACCCGGACATTATTTCAGGCTCGCAGGGATCCGCACGGCGATCTTCCTGGCCTACGGCGTGATGCTCTACTTCCAGATCCGCGGCTTCCGGATCAAGGTGCATCCCTCCGATGTTTTTGCCTTCCTGCCCGCGATGCTGCTTTTCGACGGATTGCCGATCACCCCGGTCGGCCTGGGTCCCGTACAGGCGATCCTGGTTACCGGCTTTCAGGCCTACGCCTCGCGGGCCAGACTGCTGGCGATGGCGTTGTCGATCAGCTTCATGAACGTCGCCTTTCAGGCTCCGCTGGGTCTGGGCGCGGCGGGCGCGTTGGCGCGCGAAGTCGTCGACGCCGCCGGTCGCGGTCTGCTGCGTCAATCAGCGGCTGAGGAACCGGTGTCGCCTATGCGCAGCGCGAATGCGTGACCTGAAATTTGTAAACTGGAGTTGGAAGACGACGCCCGGCCGGCAGCCATCAACCCGAACCGAAGTGAGCACCACTCTGGCGGTCGCGCGTCGCGACCTTGACTAGCGATGGTCGAACGGGGTTTCGCAGTTGTCGCCGAAAGCGAAAGAGTACAACGACACGCCGGGCTGGCTGACGTCCAGCTCAAGGAGATGTTCTCCAAAATGCGGGTTGCCGACCAGGTAATACATCCGCTTGCTGGCCACCGGCAGGTAAGTCGTTCCGTCGGTTCCCGATTTAACGTTGGCGCCTCGCGAATTCGGCTCCAGAGGCTTGCCGTCCTGGGTGACGGAGATCGGAATGACCCGCGCATCATCTGAACCGGCGACCAGGTAAACCGACTTGCCGCGGTAATGGAGCCGCAGATGATCGGAACTGGAGGGGTTCCCGACGTGCTTGACGTTCTCCGGCATCGCCATCCATTGGCCCGAAACGTCGAACTTGTCGAGCGCCAGCGCCGGGACCGCCTTATAGGATACCGCGGTCAACTGCTGATAGCCTTCGGGGTTGGCCAGACCGTCGGCGCGCATGAAACCCAGGTAGGTTTCGGGTGTCGCGTCCCGGCATACGGCGTTGCTTGCGGGCGCGTCGGGCGGCGGTTGATAGCGGACGGCACTGAAGTCAAGCTTGGGGTTGGCCTGCTTGAGCAACTGTTGAATCAGACGCTCGAACGTCGCGTAATCGCCCTCGCCGAGATGCGAATATTCCAGCCACCCATCCTTGTCGATCAGATATTTGGCCGGCCAGGAGTCATTGTGGTATGCCTGCCAGATTCGATTATCGCTGTCCACCGCTACCGGAAACCTGAAACCAAAGCGCTGGACTGCTTCGGCCACGCGCTTGGGATCCCTGGCGAACGCGAACTCCGGCGTATGAACGCCGATTATTACCAGCCCAAATGACCCATACAGCCGGTTCCAGCGCCGCAGGTAGGGGAACGTGCGGATACAGTTGATGCAGGTGTATTCCCAAAAATCGATCAGGACGACTTTGCCGCGCAGCTGGCTTAAGGTTAGCGGCGGTGAGTTGATCCACACCGCGGCGCTGATTTCGGGGGCCTGGATATGTTCTTCCGTAATCTGCGCGCCGGCCCATGACGCGTACGACAAGGCCAGCAATAACGCACACAATGCCGCGATTGTTTTGTTCATCGCGAGGTCCGTCCGGATCCTCATCGCCAGGGCGCGGTTCAGCGCGGTCCGGCTCAACCGGTTTGCGGGCAACGACGTGTCCGGCTGCGCCGAGTCTCCACCTAAACAATGGTCGGACACAAGACCGCCGGGGCATGGTCTGGGAAACGACCTTGACGGAACGGTTGCGCCGCCTTACGTTCAATAAGTATCTTGGAAATTAGAGGAAAAGTTACATGGCCAGTGCCAATATCAAGCATGTCAGCGACTCCAACTTCGAGGGTGAGGTTTTGAAATCCCCGACCCCGGTGCTCATCGACTTTTGGGCGCCATGGTGCGGACCGTGCAAAAATATCGCACCGGTGCTTGATGAACTGGCCGACGAGTATGCCGGCAAGTTCAAGATCGTGAAGATCAACGTGGATGAGAACCCGGAAACCCCGGCCCGCTACGGCGTGCGCGGAATTCCCAACCTGCTGATTATCAAGGGCGGCCAGGTCAAAGACCAAATCGTCGGCGCGGTACCCAAGGGTCACCTGGTGCGGGCGCTCGACGCCGCCTTGGCGTAAGCCCAATCACGAACCGCTCCGTCTGGGGCGGTTCATTGCTTTCCAGACGCTGAGCCCGCGGCATGTTTCCTAAAGCCGCGGGCCAGGTTCTATTGACAATCCTGCAAAGCCGCTTCGGAGTCAGCGATGGCCAAGGCTAAAGATCCCGTATGCAAAATGGAAGTGGACGAGGACAAGGCGGCCGGTCACAGCGAGCATCAGGGACACGAGTATTTCTTCTGCTCGAAAATATGCAAGCAGAAGTTTGATCAGGATCCGGATCGCTACGTAAATCAATAGGCAATTCTGCCTTCAAGCCCCTCGCGGCAGGCTGTCGGACGGTGGCGCGAAGCCCCGGATTCAAGGGGTCGTAGTCGCGGTCGGCGAGCCGCCGCCCAAATTCTGCTGCAACCAGTAGCGCGTCAGTTCGCGGCGCTTGCGATCATAAATGGTTTTGACTTCGGGCGGGATGTAGCTGAGCAACGCGCCGGTATAGGTCAACACTTGGGGCGTAAGCCGCGACTCCCTGAGCAGCGGAGCGTCTTCAGGGAGCATCGCGGTCAGCAGCATCAGCGCCATTCCGGCGATGGCGATAGCGATCGCGCCACCGGCGACACCGCCCAGCAGTCTGTCCGCCCATCCCAGGTTCACCGTCCGCACCATGCGCACCAAAATGTTGCCGGCCATCCCGATCACGATGAAGACCAGAAGGAATACCACCGCGTAGCCGATTACAGCCGCAACCGCGGGCCGGATCGCCAGGTACTTGAGGGCGAGGTCGCGCACATTTGGATAATAGATTGCGGCGAAGTAAATGGCGGCTACCAGCGCCACAATCGAGGTGACCATGCGGAGCACGCCACGTCGCAAGCCCCAGAGGACTCCGAGTACCGCAACCGCCACTATCGCTACATCCAGGCCATTCATGCGCGTGGCAGACTACACCATCGGAGTCGCTCCGATCGACCCTGCCGCACTCCCGAATGAATTAAGCCAAAGGGCATGGCCGGCCAGCATGTTTCATCCGGACTATCGGCGAGGGTCCGGGGTTGTGCTTAAATGCTTCCCATGGACCGGACTTGCATCGACCAACTAAGCCATCATGTGGGCCAGGAGGTGACGCTGAAGGGATGGCTGTACAACCGCCGCTCCAGCGGCAAGATCCATTTTTTGATGCTCCGCGACGGCACCGGCATCTGTCAATGCGTCGCCTCGCGGGCCGACCTCGGCGCGGAAAACTTCGAAGCGGCGGACCATCTGGGCCAGGAGAGTGCGCTGGAAATCACCGGTTCGGTGCGCGAAGACAAGCGGGCGCCGGGCGGCTATGAAGTGTCAGTCCGCACCCTGCGGATCATCTCCCCCGCCACCGACTATCCGATCACTCCCAAGGAGCATGGCGTCGCTTTTTTGCTCGACCAGCGCCATCTATGGCTGCGCTCGTCACGCCAGCACGCGATCTTGAGGATTCGCAGTGAAATCGAGGCCGCCTGCCGCGATTTCCTCAACCAGCGCGGCTTTATGCTGTTCGATTCGCCGATGCTCACGCCGTCGGCCTGCGAAGGCACCACCAACCTTTTCGAGGTCGATTATTTTGGCGAGCGCAAGGCCTATCTGACCCAGAGCGGTCAGCTTTATGCGGAAGCCGGTGCGCTCGCCTTTGGCAAGGTTTACTGCTTCGGGCCGACCTTCAGGGCCGAAAAGTCCAAGACCCGGCGCCATCTGACGGAGTTCTGGATGGTGGAACCGGAGGCGGCTTTTTTCGAACTGAACGACGACATGGACCTGGCCGAGGATTTCGTCGCCTACATCGTGGCCAGAGTGCTGGAACGGCGCCGGCCGGAGTTGCAGGTGCTCGAACGCGATATCAGCAAGCTCCAACGCGTGGTGAAACCGTTCCCGCGCATCAGTTACGACGATGCCATCGCGAAGCTCAAGGCCAAGGGCTTTGCGATCAACTGGGGCGACGACCTGGGCGGAGACGAGGAGACGGCGGTATCGGAGGAGTTCGACCGCCCGGTGCTGGTCCATCGCTATCCGTCGCAATGCAAAGCTTTCTACATGAAGCAGGATCCGGCGCGTCCGGAAGTTGCTTTATGCGTCGATATGCTGGCGCCGGAAGGTTACGGCGAGATTATCGGCGGAGGCCAGCGCGAAGACGACTACGAAACGCTCAAGGCCAAGATCGAGAGCCATCAACTGCCGCTCGACGCGTTCCAATGGTATCTGGACCTGCGCCGCTATGGATCGGTTCCGCATGCGGGCTTTGGGATGGGTATCGAACGGGTGGTCTGCTGGCTGTGCGGAGTCCATCATGTGCGTGAGGCAATTCCGTTCCCCCGGATGATGGAGCGGCTGGAACCGTGACGATTGCGCGCAGGCGTTGTCCCCAACCATCACCTTCAGTTAAACTTTCGGCGAACTTGAAAAAATGAAAATATCCCATATCTCAGCTTTAATTGCGCTCGCGGCGCTGGCCTTGATGGCCGGCTGCACGGCGAGTTCCAGCGGCCAGCCTCAAGACGCAATGGCAGGCGCCAATCCAGCGATGACTACGGCCGACCGCAGCGGCAATGATCAGGCCTCGCCCTACGATCAGCCGTTGATGGCGACCGGCGGCGACATGGTGATGCTCGATATCGTGTCGCCGGGCATTGCAGGCTGACGGTCCGGCTGTTAGCCATTATTGGCGGCCGCAGGCCAGAAATCAGGAGCATAAATCCAACGACGAAACCGCCCTGTCCCGAACCGTCCCGCCGGCAGCGTGTCAGACACCAGCCGGTCGATGGCGCAGAAGGCGAGGGGTACGATTTCAAAATCTAAGCGGGCAGGGCCATAACCAGATCGGGCCATAAATGGAAAATATCGTAAAGTTACTGACGAGCTGGCAGCTTCATCCGGTAGCCGATCACTTCGCGATCGCGCTCCTGGTAGTCGCGGTCCTGGTGGATGTCGTAGCGCTGATCTTCTCTGAGCGCCGATGGCCGCGCTACATGGCGTTGACCCTGATGATATTGGGGGCGGCCGCCGTCGCGGCCTCTTATGGGACCGGCGACCTGGAAGGCGATCGGATTTGGGACCGGGTCAACGGCCCGGCCAAAGACGTGCTCAAGCTGCACGCGCAGCTCGGCTATTACCTGATGTTCACGTTCGCCGTTCTGGCGCTGTGGCGGATTCTGGTTGAGGCCCTCAGTTTCATGGCTGGCACCCGCACGATCTATGTAGCGCTTGCGGTGGTGGCGGTGGGCGCCCTGCTCTATCAGGGCAGGCTCGGCGGCGAGCTGGTTTACACCTACGGCGTCGGCACCCGTGACATGGCGGCGGGCGCGGCCAAGGCGATGGCCAACGAAACCCCGGTTCTGGCCGAAACGGCCGCGCCGGCGGTTCCGACCCCAATTTCGACGGTTTTTGTTCCCACTGCGGAATCGACCGCCACTGAGACCGAGTCTCCGCCGACTCCGACCCCCGAATCCACCGTCGCGCCGGCGAGCCCCAGTCCTGAGATGAGCCCTGAGCCGGCGGCCAGTCCTTCGGTTTAGCGTGGTTTTGGACTCGGTTCGGATCTGAATTTCGAAGAGGGGGCCGATCGACCTGGCCTCCGATCTTGCGATGCGCCAGCAGATCAGTATCGCGAACGCGCTCTGGATCCTGATCGTGATGATGGGCTTGGGCGGATGCGCCGCCGCGGCGCCGTCGCGCTTCACTACCCAACTCGACACCACTGGCGGAATCGGTCCGGGAGATCCGGTGATTCACGTCAACGCGACGATTGGCAGCGTGACCGGAGTGGCTCCGCTCTCCGGCGGCGATTCGGAAATCGGCTTCGAGGTGGATCATGCGCACGCCGCCGAGATTCGTCAGGACACGATTATGGTGCTCACCACGCAGGGCGGCGTCCCGGCCCTGGAAGCTTTCAGCACCGATGTGATGAGTCCGGCGGCGCCTTCAGGATTCCCGCTTGACGGCGCCTCGAGCTCCAACGAGGTGCAACTTTTTCTGGCCGCCCGTGGCGGCGGCAGCGTGGGCCAGGAACTGGCGGACTTTCTCAAACCGCTAAATACCCCGCCGCCGCCCGGCAGTGCTCCGCCATCCGCTGCGGCGGCCGTACAGATGCAGAGTCTATTCACCCAGCTTTCACAACGGACTATCGCGGCCGCGGCAGCGAGTTCACCGCTCACCCACGCGCAACTGGATCAGATGCGGCGCGAAGCCGAAGGCGTTGAGCGCCAATTGCGCCGCAACGGCAACACCGCGCAGGCGGATCGTCTGCAACAGCAGATTGACGCCACCTTAAGCGGGGTCGGTACCCCGCCGAACACGCTGACAATTCCACGCGTGCCGAGATCGAACCCCTGAAATCTGCTTCCCCCGGGACAGAGACTCGATAAACGGCTGGCGCCGTGCAAGGCAGCGGTATTCGCGTGCAAAGGCCTGGGTTTGTGCTTCTTAGGGACGCAGATACAGAGTTCGATTCGCGCCGTATTTGCGTTGGCTGGGAAAGGTCTTTTCCAGCCAGGTTACGAGTCCGGGCAAACGGTCTAGCCGCCCGGTCCACAACAACACCGTTTTGACGTGATAACGCTCGACCTGGCTTATCACTTCGGCGGTAGTCAGATAGTGATTGACGATGCGTTTTTGCGAGGTGTCGGCCAGCCATGGTGGCACCGCACGATCAGTCTGAAACGCAATTCCCTGCGCGTCGGTGAGGATCATGTCGGCCTTTTGCGTCAGCCGCTCCAGTTCTGAAGCAATCGCGAGATCCTCGCTGGGAGGGTGCCGTGATGCCAATCGCCGTAGTTGCCGCCCGCGACCCGCAATCGCAGCGCAGCAAATCACAACAAACAGTATGAAGCAGGTCAGGGAAAGTGCAGCACCCGCTGCTAGCGCGCAGTGGCGGCCGGCCCGCACGCCCGGAGGTGCCGCGCGCAACCGTGTGGCGAGTTTCCACAGCGCGCCCAGACCGATCCCGGCGGCCAGCGCGATTGGCGGAATCAGTGACACCACATGATGGGAGAACAGCGGTTGTTGGATGAGCAAACCGGCCAAAGTTATTGCGAGCCAGACGAGCGCCGCCCAGCCAACCCACGGCTCCAGAGCCGCGCAAGCGGCCAGGGGCAGGATACTTGACCATGCCGGTTCGTGAGCCACAGTCGCCATTATCAGATCCCAGTTTCGCTGCAAGCCCAGGTCCACGCGCGAAGCCAAATGAAACGCCACCGCCTGACTCCAAACCTTTTGCAGGTCGTACGCCAACGCCACTATAATCACGACCGCGAAGACGATAGCCACCGTCAGCGTGGCGTCAACCGCGATATGCCACAGCCTTTGTGAAAGCTGGCCGGCCGACTTCCACCGTTCGGCCGCGATCAGCAGTACGGAGGGCAGGGCGTAAAGGCCAAACAGCTTGACCTGCAATGCGCAGGCGATAGCCAAGGCTCCGGCCGCCAGCCACATGCGCGTACCGCCAGACGCATTTCGGGTCGCCAGCGCGAGCGCCAGGGCGGCAAAGGCTGCCGAAGGCAACTCGGCGGTGATCTGACGGGACCAGAAGAAGGCCAGCGGTGAGAGCAGGATGGTGACCAAAGCCAGTACGGCGGCCAGCCATCCGCCGGTGCCCAGCACAATGAATCCGACCGCGACGGCGGTTGCCACCAGCGCGCTGACGGTCAGCAGCTGTCCCGCCAGGATATCTCGACCGAAGATCGCGAACGCGCCGCGGATGAGTTCCAGCCATAGGGGTGGTTGGGCCGCGAAGACCTCGCGATAGGGTGCGTAACCGGAGGACACCATCCGCGCCGATTCGAGGTACACGCCACCATCGTAAAAATTGCTGTATTGGCCAAGATTCCTATAAACTGGCGCGGCCAAGACCGCTACCAGCAACAGTAGCCCGCCCGCCTGCAACGGGGGGTATTGAAGGAATCGTCTCAGCGGCAACATACACGGAAGTTCCGATTGGTCATTGCTCCGCCCGCAAAGCAACGCCGAATGACAGCCTGGAAAGCCTGACTCACTATAGAGTGTTCCTTTCTTCCGCCACTAAGGAGCTGCTCAGCTCTGCGGGCCCTCAAATCCAAGCTCACCGAGAAGTTTCATAACGTCGTCGTGGACGTCCCGATGAACCATCAGGCGCGCCGGAACGGCCGCGGTGGTACCGAGCATCCGCGACGATCCTTCGTCGAAAATAAAAGACTCGATGCCATTGCTGGCGAGCATGTCGTGCGCCATCCGCACCTGCATCGGATCGATGCTCGCCAAGACTTCCACCAGCTCCGCGGGATCATGCTCTTGATTACTCATTTCAGGCCCTCAAATTGGATTTTCTGACCTGATCCTATCATGCGCGGCAGCGATCACCGGTTATCGCGTGACCCGGCCGCGGCGTCGCCAACCGGGGCCGCCTGATTGCGGCCGCGCAGACGAGCGTAAACAAAGACCGCGAATCCGATCAGCACCAGCGCTCCGATCAGGTTGTCAAAGCGATGAAAATAAGGCGCCAGGTCGCGCCAGTGCTGGCCCAGTTTCATTCCGGCCCACGCCAATGCCAGGCACCATGGATAGGAGCCGAGCAAGGTGTAGACGCTGAAGCGCCACAGCCCCATGCGCGATACTCCAGCCGGGAAACGCAATAAAGGTGCGGATCACCGGCAGCAGGCGCGCGGCAAAGATCGTGATGGAACCCCAGCGGGCAAAGAAATGATCCGCGATTTCAAGCTCGTGAGGCGAAATCAGCACGAAACGGCCATAGCGCTCGAAGGCTGGTCTTCCACCAATGGCGCCGACAAAATAGGCCACGTAGGAGCCCAGCAGACATCCGAGCGCACCAGAGATCGCAACCGCCTGCAAGCCGAAGCGTCCGGTCGATACCAGGTATCCGGCAAACGGCATGATCACTTCGGAAGGCAGCGGAATACACGCGCTTTCGATTGCCATCAGCAAGATTATCCCGCCATAGCCCATGCGCACTGATTACGGAGATGACCACGGCCGACAGCCAGGTCAGCAATTTTTCCAGCATTCTGCGTCTTCCTGCATGAACCGATACGCGCGCTCGACAACTTAGACGCTACGCGCGACAGCCGCTAGGATAGCCGCCACAGCGCGCCGCCGCCACCGGGCTCCCGAGCGCGCTGCAAGACTTGCGTGTTATCCCTCCGCAGGGCATTGATGGTAACGACGGAGGAAGCAGGCGTGCGAGACCAGATCCGATCGGCCATCATCTGTATAGCGTTGTCCTCGGTGATAACCTTCACCGGATTGTTGGGCGCATCCGCATGGGCTTATCCCGGCGGTCCATTGCGCGACGTGACCGACGCGGCACCCTACTGCGCCGGCTGCCACTCTTCCATCGGCGTCGAGCAACTGCGCGATCTGCCGGCCGCACAGGCCCAAAAGCGCACCGCCGCGGCGGCTCATATCGACGCCATCAAGGCGGGCTCCGGTCCCTATGCAAAGCTGAGTCCGGAACAGCGCACCCAATTGATCGCCGACGTGGAGAAGGTGGATGCCAATTCGAACATCTCAATCCAGGTGCCGGCCGCGGTCAAACCGGGGGAGAAGTTCACCGCGACGGTGAAGGCGCAAGGAGGATCGGGGCCGGTAGTCGGCATAATGCTGCTGGACATCGACTTGCGCGACCAGGCCCGCGCAGTCCAGGGAGAGGGATTCCTGGTCGACTCCGCGCCCAAGGTGATTGGTCCCGACGGCAAGCCGCAGGATCAATGGCTCAGCCGCCGCTATGACGGGCTGGCGCGCAACCTCAACTTCATCGTGGTCTTCGGCGTCAAGGCGGACCTGGCGGCCAACAAGTTCTCGACCGCCGATGTAACCTACGATTTGGTGGCGCCGTCAAAGCCCGGCAAATACACGATCTGCGCGGCACTGCTCTATGGTACCGAGAAGGCATCGCCGATTGGGCGGGTCGAACAGGGCGGCCGCGTGATGCCCCTGGGAGGCTTCGACGCGTCTTCGGGACGGATTTTATTCACCAAGGTCCAGAGCATCGAGGTCAAATAGCTTCAGTCCACCCGTACGGTTAATTGCGCCAAGCCGCGGTCGAAAGCGGTGCCGCGATAAAATGGCTGCCAGCCTTGAGCCAGGCGCATTCGCGGATAGCGCTCCAGAACCGTTTGCAGCGCGACTTTGGCGCCGACGCGGGCAGGGGCGGCGCCGACGCAGAAATGAACGCCCTCGCCGAATCCAAGATGGTCGTTGGGTTCGCGGGTGATATCGAAGAGGTCGGGATTTTCGAACGCGGCCGGGTCACGGTTGGCGGCGCCGAGCACCACGTAAACCGGCGTGCGCGCCTTGATCGCCGTGCCCCCGACTTCAACGTCCACGGTGGTGGCGCGCATTACGGTATGGATCGGACCGTCGTAGCGCAAAGTCTCCTCCACCACCGCTGGCACCAACGATAAATCGCGCCTGACCTGGGCCAGCAATTCCGGGCGCAGCAGGAGATGATAAACGGCGCTGCCGATCAGGTCGGCGGTGGTGGCGATTGCCCCCGTCACCAGCACCATCACCATGCCGAACAATTCTTTGGAGTCGATTTTCTCGCCGATTTCATGCGCGGCGATCGCGAGACTGACCAGATCCTGGCCGGCGCCCTGGCGGCGGCGCCGCTCCACGAGGTCGGCAACGTAGGCGGCGCGCGAGGCGACGAATTCCTCGGTGCGGTCTCTTCCGCCCATCCCCAGGCTGCGAATAATTTCGTAATCCGGCGGGGGAACATCCAGCAGATGAGCGAAGATTCTGACCGGCAGTTCAACGCCCACATCGCTTACGATATCGATCTCGGAGCGCCCCTCGCAGGCGCTGACAATATCCGTGCAAAGCGCGCGAAAATGCGGCTCCATCTGATTCATTCTGCGCACCGCAAGCGAAGGCGCGGCGACGCGGCGCAAACGGCTGTGGACCGGGGGATCGACGAAGTTCATCACCGGAACGCCGTCAAAAGCGTCGAAGTCCTCGGTGCCCGGCAAGCCCGGATTGACGCTCGAGAAGCGCTTATGATCGCGCAGGACGGCTTGAGCGTCGTGGTAGCGCGAAATCACCGCCCATTGGATACCGCGCCGCTCGACAAAAATCGGCGGACCCGCCAGCAGCGACTTGAAATAGGGCAGTGGATTTTGATGCAGCGCCGGATCCGACGAGTCGAATTTATAGCGTAAATCGAGATCCACCCTCGGGTCGGAATCCTGCGATGCTTGAGAAGCGGGCCTATCCTGCGGCATTGCTTCGCGCTCCTTGCCTTCCGGCTATTTAGCACGATTCTCAAAGCGCCTGGAACGAGGCTGGATGACACCGCTCCCCCTCGGCTGCCATTACATTAGCAAAAAGTAGCAGGCATCATAGTATGCGTAAAATAGCTGGAAACTCCTAAATGGTGGTGATTAGCCCCAAAGCGAGAATAATTCGTCGATGGAGTGTCTTAAGCTGGCCGTACGAGCGCCTGTTTGCGGCACATTTTGATCCAGTGCCAACGCAGAGAACCGTCATCCTGAGCCAGCGGCGAAGGATCTCGCGGACGCCATTTTTGCGGCCGTGATTTGCTTCCTTTTGGGGGCTTTGGATACCGTGGAACGTGGGCCAGCAGAAACCAGGCAAATCGCTCGGCGCGCAACGCGCCGAGCGAGATCCTTCGCTACGCTCAGGATGACGGCGCTCTTTTGGCCCAAATTATTCTCGCTTTGAGGTTAGGACAGGCTGTTCCCTCGGCCCCGCGCGAGGGTGCCGCTGCCAACCTGATGCTCGTAGGGGTTCGGGGGTACCCATGCGAGATAACCCACGAGGGGCCCCCGGTTTGGGTCGGTGCCGGATTTTGAAGAGTTTTTACCTTGCATTCCTAAAGCGATAAACATTATCAGTTTAGAAACACGGGCGGGCAGGGTGCTATGGCGAACGACGTCGTTGCGGTTGAAAAGCGTTCCACTTACGGCAGCTCAGTACGGCGATCTGGCCGACGTGCCGCCCGAGATCGAAAGGCTCGCCAACATCACCAATCCCAAAACCCGGCGGGCCTATAAAATCGATGTGAGCGAGTTTTCGGCCTTTGCCGGCCTCGGTGGGCCCGCGGAGCTACGCCCGTCACTCTCTCCCACGTCATCGCCTGGCGCAAGGACCTCGAAGCCCGCGGGCCATCGCCATCCAGCATCCGGCGCAAGCTCTCGGCTCTGTCTTCCCTGTTCGGCTACCTCTGCGACCGCAACGCCGTCGTCCGGCAATCCCGCCGACGGCGTCAAAAGGCCGATGGCCAACGGCAACGAAGGCAGCACGCCGGCATTGGGCGACGCCCAGGCGCGCAAGCTCCTGGAAGCGCCGCTCGATGACACGCTCAAGGGCGTGCGCGATCGCGCCATCCTGGCCACCCTGCTCTATCACGGCATCCGCCGAAAGGAGCTGTGCGGCTTGCGGGTCCGGGACATCCAGAGCCGTCAGGGCGTGATGCATTTCAGGGTCAGGGGCAAGCGCGGCAAAATCCGGTTCGTGCCCGTGCATGCAATGGCGCAGCGCCTCACCGAGGAATACCTGGCGCTCGCCGGCCACGGCCATGATGCCGCCGGCCCCGTGTTCCGCCCGGTGACGAACAACCGCACCAAGGAGCTCGACCGGCCACTCAATCCCAACTCGATCTACCGTAACATCGTCCTGAAATACGGACTGGGGACCGGCGTCAGCGCCGAAGTAAACGGGCTGTGCGTGCACTCCCTGCGCGCCACGGCCGCCACTAACGCGCTCTCGCATGAGGCCGATATCGCCAAGGTCCAGGAATGGCTCGGCCACGCCAATGTCTCCACCACGCGGCTCTACGACCGACGCAAGAGCAAGCCGGAAGACAGCCCGACGTTTCGGGTGAAGTATTGAGATACCTCTATTCCCCATCTGTACCGAATGATCTAACCAAATGATTGAGGCAGATAACCCAGGGCAGGCAGGTAGTCACAGATGACGCAATTATTTGCTGGTTTTGTGGTCACACCTTTGGCAACGGTTCTGGGCTGGTTTCTGAACAATTGGAGCCAAAAGCTCGCCAGCGGCCGATCCTTGATGCTGACGTCTATTGGCATCCGAGGGGGCACCCGCTATGCCCCTGAGCCTCACGAACGGCAGTGAGACCGCGCTGAACCTGGGAATGGTCAAAATTCTGCGGCCAATGGGCGCGCGAATCGCCTGGGACCCTCAAGGGTTGTTCGGGATGACACCGCCCTTCCCGCCCGAAACAGGTGCGGCCGTGCTTGACTTGCGCAATCACTGCATTTTCGCTGGAAGAAAAGATACTCTTCCCCTTTTCTTTATACCGCCCGAGGGTTGGATCGGAGGAAAAGTCGAGGTGAGAGTCGAGGTTGGGCTTCGCACGTTGAGACGGGTCAGAACCAGGCAATATCATATAGCGAGAACCCTGACCAAGCCGTGACCTAAGAAACTTCGCTAGGTAAGCGGCGGCGGGTAAGCGCTTGGTTGTGCAAAAACCCGCTAGTATGTGGACAGCCGATAAAGTCGGCCACTTGCGAACCAAAGCACAAATCCGGGTAAAATAGGATTAGAGATTAATTAGGGAGGAAATGGATGTCGTGCGATGTTTGCGGTCTAAATTTTCCCAGCGAGAATTTGATCATCTGTCAAGCGGAGGCTGGGCCGGATCTATCCGGTGGGCTACGTGATGATTCAAAGATGCTAACTCGATTCCATGTCTGTCACCATTGCTGGGCTACCCCTGAGATGGCGATCCGTCAGCAACTGCATTTAATTCTTAGAAAGGCAATTGCGCTCCCCCCGGCTGGTTGACCGCTTCGGGATGGTGGACCGACTGGAGCTTAGTACAGGTGTTCCCGTGAGGCATTTCTGCTGCCAGAGACCCACAGCAACGCCCGCCTAACAATACGACCTGCGTCCTAGAAAACACGTAGCCAAGGGTACATCCTGTTGATGAATTCAATCGAGCGAATTCTGAGTCTCGTGGAAGAGGAGTCTCTCAGCCGAAGTCTACAGGCCGCTCTTCGAATCGCGACCAATATCGGTGATGAGCAATGGACCTCGTGGATAAAGCTTGAGCTGATAGGTTACGTTGCCGACAACCCGGCAATGAAGGAAGACACCATCGTGCCCGAGTACAGAGGAGTTCCTGGCCAGTGGTATGACGACTATGGCCGCCCGCTGGTACTCAACGATCCGAAGCTCGCATTCATCAATGAGTTTCGGTTGCGGCATGGCGTGGCCGAACTTGAAGGCATCGCGAGCGGGACAGGTACCCTAACGGTCCGCGCGATAGAGTTCTCCCAACTCATCCGTGACAATCTGAACGTGGAGGTCAGCGTTTTTCAATTTCGGCCCAGTTCGGTCAGCCAGGTTCTGACGAATATCAAAGTGCGCCTGATTGATCACCTCGCGAGCCGAAGGGAAAAAATCAATGCGATGCCTGATACTCAAGTACCGCAAGAGGCGGAGATCCTCCAGATCAAGCCAACCATCTATGGCGTGGGCATTGACCTGAAGGCGCTATGGCGGCGGGCTTTCGGAACGAAGAAGTAAGGGGAATGTGCAAGCTTTGCCGTCGGATGAACGTCACGCGCGATGAGGTTGAGCGAGTGGAGGTTAGATATAAAAATCCGAAGGGGGCTTTTAACACCATATGCCAACCGAGAAAAATGACTTTATAGAACTGCCGGCAGATCCCTTTGATCGCGCATCTGAGGCGGTTGCTGCTATGAAGGCGCTCAACGAAGTGGTAAGGACAGCGCTTCCAGCTTTAGACAATGTAGATCAGGCTCTGCTGACCGCCACGAATGCAGTAGATGCTTCGCGAGGGATTACCATCAGGATGGGCGCTCAGATGCCTGATCTCAGTCGAGGCCTCGGTGAGGTCGCAGTTGACCACGCTGCGGTGGTTTCTGAGTTTCGAAGGGTGAGGCAGGAGTGCTCTCGACTGGTTGAGTCGTTGCGTCTGGTGCTCACCGGTCTGCCCAAATCTTGATCCGAGCCGCTGTGGGCGCGGCCGGGATCGAAACCAAGGATCAGAAACATTCATTGAATGGCGACTTACTTTATCTCCTATGATCTCCATCAGGGCAGCTCCTCTGATTACGAAGAGCTTTACGAAGCAATCAAATCCTACGGCATATGGGCTCGTATCACCGAATCCACGTGGGCTGTTGTCACCGACGAGGACCCTAAAGTCGTACGTGACCGCCTGATGGGGTTTATGGACCCGGAGGATCGCCTCTTTGTGCTCAAATCTGGGGCGGCGGCGGCCTGGCACAAAGTCCGCTGTCGGCGCGAATGGCTCAAGAAGTGGCTATAGAAGCAGAACAGGCCGAAGACTCAGGGGTGATTGCTCCTCGCATCTTGCGGGGCCGACTGGATTCATTCGCTTTATACGAAATTACTGACGACGAGTTGAGTATCCTTGAAGTGGGTTCTCCGGGGTCGTTATACCTCAACTTTTCAACGTCCTGCCTCTCAATTGCTATTTCATTCTTTGTTGCTCTGCTCACCGCAACTGTGAGCAACCGTGTGTTTACAGTTTTTGTTGTCCTGACAACTGTGGGATTCGTTTCAGGCACCTTCCTATTCATCTAGTGGCTTCGTTCATGGCGCTCTATAACGCATATAGCCCGGAGAATTCGCGCTCGCATACCAGTGGCAGCATTCAGTTCTCGGGGCGAACAGGGAGAAGCGCAACAACGCGATTTGACCACGCCATGATACCCAAGGGCACACTTCTAACCTACCAGTGGCAACTATCCAACCTCATACATTGGCAAAAGTTAATTTAAAGTGCCTTGATATATTTATGCATGATAAAGGACGTTGAACTAAGCCGCTCCGCGGCAGTCGGATACGCGGTCGGCTGGCTCCCGAAGTGGCAGCACTCTTCCAGAGCACACCAAACCTCAAACACCGCGCCATCCTGATGACTATCTATGCGCCGGGCTGCGGGTTTCGGAGCTCATCAATCTGCCGGTGACGGATATCGACAGCCAACGCCAGCTCATTTGTGTCCGTCAGGGATAAGGACCATAAGGATCGCCAGGTGATGCTCTCGCCAAGGTTGCTTGAGCTGCTCCGCACTTACTGGAAAAGTTACCGGCCCATGACCTGGCTCTTCCCGGCCGAAAGGCCGGAGCGGCCAATTACCCAAGTGAGAGTTTTTTCGAGCCTTTGCAGACTGCTGTTGTTCGTCCGCGGCGGCACGGTCGACAGTGCCTCAGAAGGCGCGCTGACAAAGGACCCTCTCTTGGGCGCCGCCGCGGCGCCCTTCTCCCCCGGTCCGGGGGAGAAAATTAAAGCAAAATGTAGAAACTCGAGATCTCTCCTGGAGGGAGAGAGGATGAAGGAAGGAAGCCAGTTTTTATGCAGGGTACTGAAAGCGAACATGACCTCAACCTCCTTCGATAATCGGTTTTTCAGCACCCTGTTAGGTGCGCGCTGTAGGTTCCCGCGCCTCGGATGAACAGGTCAGGCACCGGCGCGGCGGGTTGGTCGCGGCTCAGGATTTCGAATCCCTTGAAGGCGGCGCGCTTGCGCAGCGTGTAATCGTCGCGGCGCGACAGCATGGCGCGGACCAGCGCCCCGGCTGCTTCCTCGCGCGCGCCGTTTCCGGAAAACACTTGCTCGCCTACTCGGCCAAAAGGACCGACCAGGCGCATGTCGAACGCCGCCTTACGGCCGTAGCCTTCACCGGCTGGAAGCCTGTCATGGAGCGGCTCCCAGCCGGTCTTTCTCTAACCGTGGCACAGGCTTCCAGCCTGTGATTTCCGGATTCTGGAATTCAATCGCCCCTTTAAGCAAATCGCTTCGCGTTGATCCCTCCACTGCGCTCGCTGACGCTCGCTCGGGTCGGGATGACAGAAAAAAGCCTTGTTCCCTTGAACAACCGTGGCAAGCGAGTTCAAATCCAAAAAACGAAGCCAGAGCCACGGTCAGAACAAGGCGATCGGAAAACTTGTTCCACGACAAATTGGCTGCGTTGGATCGCCGTGCGGCCGTCGCCGGTGACCTTGTGGACGCAGGGGTCCGCGCGGCTGGAGCGCAGACGCTCGGCCCGCTTAATGAGCGTCTTGATGTACGGGTTTAAGACGGTCACCGCGTCCTTTCGGTGCGGGGCCAGATCATGGTCGCCCAACTGCTCGCGGACCATGCCGGGAAGGTCCGGATACGCGCCGCCGAATTTTTGCTCCTGAAAATATCGCCGGAAGCGAGGCTATGGCCTGCCCCAAACGCTGAGGGGTGAGCTCGCCGGCGAGCGTGGGCTCACCGCCGCTGTGCATGGCGCCTTCAAGGCGTATCTCTGCGGGGCGCCCGATGATGCAGACGAAGCCAGCACCGGCTTCGATTGCGACGCGTCGACTCTAACCGGCGCGTTCGCGCAACTGAAGGCGGGGGAGGCGGGCGGCAGGCGCAACGTCTTCGTTGCCCGAAACCTCTTCGAACAGGGAATCCAAACGGGTGGCATTGGCTCTGAGGAAGAGGACCCGGCACGAGGTCTCCAACAGATGGGTCAAATACAGGCACTGCTCGAGGGTTTCACCCAAGGCAAAGGTGCCATGATCCTTTATCGCAACGATCCTGTTCAAGCTTAGGGCCTGTCCGATGATCGTGGGATCCTCACCCAGCAGTTCCCGGTCGCGGGAATTGAGGATGACCGTTTCGCCGAGCACATCTTTGGCCTCGTTATATGCGGGTGGAATCGCGCGCTTGAAGATCCGGCTGGCCGCGATGCTGCATGGGGGGTGGCAGTGCAGGATGGACCCGCCGGTACATCGGGCCAGCTCATAAATCGCGCGATGCACATGGAACTCGCATGAAGCCTCGCCGCGGTCGCTGCACGAACGGCTGACGATGGTCAGATCGGTCAGCGGGTCGAGGTTTCTGAGCGACCTGCCGGTCTTTGTGATCAGGATGTTCTGGCCGGCCAACAGCACCGAGATATTTCCGGACTTCAGTGAGTTGAGGCCGAGGTCCCAGGTATCCCGGCCGACCTGAGCGATTTGCTTGCGCATCTTCGCGGAATCTTTGTGCACCGTAACGTCCTATGTCCCGGCCAGATTTACTGTTGTTCGCGACCGCCGTTCCCGGAACATACTACTCCCCATACTCCAACGGAACAGGCGGCCGACGCTGGTTGAGGGGTATTTTACATTATGCATGGCCATGCGCTCCCAGAACATGACCTCCGGCTGACCCCTGGTTGAGCCGGGCACCTGAGCGCGGCCGGGCGGTTAGGACGGCGGTTTGGCCAGCAGGCCCGCGATTCCCAGGATGGCGAAAACCCAACCCGCGAGTATGTGTGCTCCAAGATACCAGTGCAGAACCGTGCCGCACTGTAGCGGGCGCTTGAATGACCGGCATGCCAGATGCGGGTTGGGATACCAGTAATCCTCCTGGTGAAAGTCGGTCAACGGCAGAAAAGTATCCAACGAATAGATCAGCGGATTGAATGACGGATACGAGGGCGGCAGCGTGTGCTGGTTGAGGAATTGCTCGTACACGGATTGGGTCGCCGGCATTACCACGCCCTCCCGGTATCCCAATGAGAACAACAGCCAGCCCGCCAGCACGAAAAACGCCGGCACGCACATGACCCGATAGGCCTTGTAGCCGTGCCCGGTGGCGAAGCCGAAGAGGCGGCTGGAGGCGCGCGCCACGAAGGACAGGTTTTCGCTATCCTGGCGCAATTCCTCGCGTTCGATCGCCACGCGTATCGCGTCCCGCTCCCGTCCTTGACGGCGCAAGGCCTCGGCCAGGTGGCTATAGGCCTGGGGCGCGAAGGACTTCAGCTTGCGCATCATCCGCAGGCGCGCGTCGAGTTGGACAAACCCGGAGGCGATCGAGCGATATCGGCATCCCTCGACCGCGAAGTGATCGGGAGTGGGCCAGCTCGCCGCTTCGTCGGCGAGTTCATCGATGTCGGCGTCGGTCAGATCGAGCTTCGTGTTTGGTGTTTTTTCGATTCCTGTCCAGGTAAACCGGCCCTCCACCGAGGCCCGGCTCAGGTCCACTCCGCTCAATGCCGGACCGGTGAAAACTGCGCGCCGGAAGCTCAGGTCGGTGGCAATCGTGGCATGTTGGAGCACAACCATTCCATTGGTGCGGAAGCCCTCGTCGAATACCGCGTTGCCGCCGACTTTGATTCCGCTGGCGAGCAGCGCTATCGCGTCGCGATTGAGGAAGACTCCACCACTGCAATCGAAGTTGTCCCCGATTGCCGCACCTCTCAAGTTGACGCAACCAATTGCCCGGAAGCCTTTATCCAAGCGCACGCTCCCGCCGACATTGCTGTGCTCGACGTTCAGCGCGGTGGCGCCGCGGTTAAAAAAGTGCGCGCCGCTGAAGTCGAGATTGTCGCTTACGAGCACGCTGGAAAGATTGACGGCGCCCAAGGCGTGGAAGCCGTGCAGCGAAATTCCGCCACGCACCGCCAGGCTATGGGCGTTAATCGGACCGCAATAGGTACCGTCCAGGGATATCAGGCGGCTCTCCGCGTGGGTCAGATCGATTCCGTCGCTGACGATGCTGTCCAGGATCCGCAGCGGAAAATGAAGACTCGCGTATGCGAGGTCGAGCTTGCCGGCGATCTTGGCTGAGCTGAGGGTCACGCCCCTCAGATCGACGCATCCGCCAGCGCCCTGATCCACGCACAGCCAGCGCAGCAGCTCGGCACGCACCGTGCGCGATTCTCCCCAGGCCGAACGGTGGCGGCCGTTGGCTGATCCGTCGCCGGGGCCCCGGCAATCGGCAACCAAACCGCGCGCCGCTGCCACCAGCAGCATCTTCTCCGCGCTGGTCAGATCGGAAAAGTTGGCGATGGCGCGATCTTCCAATTCAGACATACAAGGTAACCTGACCGGTGTTGAGCGCGCGCTGCCCCACAATTTCGTGGGTTCCAAACTGTGCTTTTGACACCGGGCGTGAAAGCCGGCCTCCTTTCTTCAATCTTTTCCCCCTCTCTGAACGGATGAAAAGAGCGCGGAAATCAGGATTGAAAGCTATTTCAGCCGTTTGCACAGCATAACCAAGCCAAAGGGGGGCGCGAAACCGCCAGCCACAGCAACCGGTCATACCCCACGGCACTCGGCTCAAAAGAGCGTACGACCGGCGGCGGGAAAAATCTTGTCCAAAGTGATGCTCAACATGGTAATGACCGCGGCGTGGTCGAACTCGACGGTCGCGTGGTTGAGCGCCAGCGCCGTAGCGACACTGACCTGCCAGGTGTCCGTCATATAGGCGACCCCGGGCAGAACAGCCAAGTCGGGCGGCGTGCCCGCGTAGCGAGTCCGGACCACCTGCTCGTAGGTGAATTCCGCAAACGGAATCAGGTTGCGCACCTGCGGTTGCAGGTTCAGGTTGCGCACGTAATCGTTGAGGTACTGCAACGAGTAGGAAATATCCCAATCGACCGCCACGTCGTCGGCTTGAGTTCCGCCGGTTCTCCACAGATATTCAGCGTCGCCCTGAATCGCGAACGGCCGCAAGTACTTGGCCAAGCCTTGATTGGGAATATCGCCGAAGCCCTTGGCAAACATGAAAATTGGGCCGACATGGGTATGAGTGTTGCCGCCCGCGGTGGGATTGCCGGCCGGCAAAAACGTATCGGTTCCCACGGCGAGGCGCGTCTCGTGCTTGTCGGAGGCAAAAAAGGCGTACTTGGTGAGAATTTCCAAATCGCTGAAGCCGGTCAGAACCTGCTCGGTGGTGGTGACGCGGGAGCGGCGGCGGCGGGAGTGGCGCGATTGGACCCGCCCCCGGCGCTCGGGCACGATGCCGTCGCACAGGAATCCCTGGTCGCAGGACGGGTCGCCCCAGGAACTGGCGACCTGAACGCTGAAATTGGCGCTGATCTGCTTCTCCAAGGAAAAGGGCAGCGCGTAAACTTCTCCATGCGCGAATCGGATCCACTGCGGCAGCAGGTCGATTTCGTTGCTAGGGTTGGGATCCTGGACGATCAGGGGCTCGAAAAAATTGCGATTGCCGACCTGGGCCCAGACGGCGGAAGCAGCCACAACGATCGCAATACTGGTTAAGCCCAGCGCCGCCAGTAACTTGATGTGACATTCGCCAGCAACTCGCGCCAGCCAGTTACTTGACCGCCGCGCGCAGCTAAACCGTCTTGCCATCGGCGTCCGCATTTCCGACTGAGAGTATCAATCCGATCGAGACAGCAGGCAAGACGCAGTAATCGCCGACAGAGGTTGCGGGATCTCACGCGCTACCGGCTAGGGACGCGTCAACACCTCGAGGTTATGCTGGTTGGAATCGTAAAAATAAAATCCGCGTCCGCCGTTGCGACGGTTGATCTCGCCTTTGCTTCGATGGAACGGATCCGCGCTGTAGGAAATGCCCGCCTCCTTGACGCGCGCGAAGATTGCGTCGAACTCTTCGTCCCCGATCGCAAACGCATAATGATGAGGTTCGAAGTTTTCCCGGTCGTCGAAATCCATCGTCAGGGTCTCGTTGACGCGCACGGCGACGAAGTGTCCCATCTCCGTAGCTCTCAGACCGAAGATTCGGGCAAAGAACTCTGCCGACGCCTTCTTGTCATGCGCGGGAACGATCGTGTGATTGAGCGTGATCGCCATAACAATGCCTCCGCTTGGTCCTGATCCAGCCTTTCGCGCGGCGCGGCTGGCGTCAAGCGATGCAACGGCGCTACGCATGCATGCGTATATCGCGCATATCCAAAACCAACGCAGCTCCAGACAGTTCAGGACCTTGCAGCTTTTCGATTGGTTTGGACCCGTAGACCAATTTAACCCAACCAGAGAGTTTGCACGTCCGTGGGGCTATCCGCGTTGCACAGGCCTACTTGGGTTTGGACGCGGCCGGTGGCGGCGCGGCCGCGGATTCCAGGATCTCGACCTTGCCGCTGTCGAGGTGGTAGATCCCGCCGACGATCTTCAGATCGCCGCTTTTGACCATCCCGCGCAGCTCCGTGGAGGTGCTGAGTTTCCTGACCGTGAGGATCACATTCTCGCGGATGGTGTTATCGATGCGGTTGCCACTCATTTTCCTGGCTGCCGCCACCGCGGGACGCAATTCCCGCAGCATCGGTCCGACCTCCCCAGGCTCCTCATGACCCAGCACCGCGGCCGTCACGGCGCCGCACTGATCATGGCCCAGCACCATGATCAGCCGTACGCCCAGGTGCGTGATTGAATAATCGATACTTTCGATCGCCACCTGGTCCGCCACATTGCCGGCCAGGCGAACGACAAATAGATCGCCCAAACCCTGGTCAAAAACCAATTCCGGCGGCACCCGTGAATCGGAGCATCCCAGTACCGACGCGAACGGATGCTGTCCGTTGGTTAAATCGGTGCGCCGCTGCGTGCTCTGGTTGGGATGCTCAGGATGGTCCTGGGCATAGCGCTGATTGCCGTCAATCAGCTTGGTCAGCGACTCGGCGCCGCTGAGTATCGGAACGTTGTTGGAGGCCGCCCGAGCGTGGGCCGCGATGCACAGCAACAGTATGGTGAGGGTAGCCGCAAGCGCTTTTTTCACCGTAATCGCCTTTAACCAAACAATGCTTTTGCGCTGGATCAATTGGCAGTGGCCTCAGCTTTTGGGCAGCCCGAGGGTGCGTTCGCCGATGATATTGCGGGAGATCTCGGTTGTTCCACCCGCTATGGTTTGACCGCGCAGGCCGAGCACCCGATGCAGCCATTCGGAGGCGTCGGGTACCGAAGGATGCGGCTCGGCCAGCGTCATATAACCACCCAGCATTTCGGTCGAGACCTTCATGATATCCAACAGCAGGTTGCAGCCGACGGTCTTGAGCATCGAAAGCTCGGGCCCCGGCGGCTGGCCTTTGATCTGGCGCGTCAGCGCCCGATAGCCGGTAAGTCTCAGGGACTCGAATTGGATCTTAAGGTTGGCAATCTGCTGGCGGAAATATTCATCCTCGCACGCCAGACGTCCGTTGACGCTGACCTTCCTGGACAGATCGATCAGACTTTGGAGCTGGGTGAGGTGATTGTGGCCGCCCGAAATCGCCCGCTCGTAATTAAGCGTGGTCATCGCGACGCGCCAGCCTTCGTGCAGCGGTCCCATCAGGTTTTCCTTGGGTACCCGTACGGCGTCGAAGAAGACTTCATTAAAATGATGCGTGCCGGTGATTTCGATCAAGGGCCGCACGTCCACGCCGGGACTGTGCATATCGACGTACATGCAGCTAATCCCCCGATGTTTGGGCGCGGCGGGATCAGTGCGCACCAGCATGTAGATCCAGTCGGCGAAATGACCCGCCGAGGTCCAGATCTTCTGTCCGGTCACTTCGAAATAGTCGCCCTTGTCCACGGCGCGGGTTTGCAGCGAGGCCAAATCCGAACCGGCGTTGGGCTCCGAATAGCCCTGGCACCAGGTCTCCTCGCCGCTGAGCATCGGCGCCAGCAGGCGTTTTTTCTGCGCCTCGGTGCCCCACTGGATCACCGTCGGTCCCCATTGGTTGATCGGCGGATGGTTGGTCATCCGCGGCGCGCTGGCCCGCTCGTACTCCTGGTCGTAGATGGTCTGCTCGATGATGCCCGCCCCGCGGCCGCCGTATTCGCGCGGCCACCAGATCCCAATCCAACGCGCCGCCGCCAATTTCTTCTGGAAGGCCTTGCGGCGTTCGAACTCGTCGCGGGTCGAAGGCACCATGTCGTCGGCGTGCTTTTTGAGATCCTCGGGAACATTGGCCGCCAGCCAGGCGCGCAACTCCATGCGGTAGGCTTCCTGTTCAGGACTGAATTCAAAATCCATCTACGCTGTCCGCCTTCTTCAGAACCTTGGTTCGAAACCGAGAGTTAAACATGACGCGGCTCATGTCAAATCCCCGCGCGTCGGTCCTGCGCGATCTAAAGGACTCCGCTGGGACAATGCGGCTCGACGACCTCCAACAGCCGTGAGCGTCGGTCAGTGACATGCGCCAGACGGCGACCGCGTCCGACGCGCTTCCGAGACTCACCGCGGATGCCACCAGTGGAGAGTGCGTTCGCTGAACCAGCCACTCGCGAAACCCGAGAATGTGAAGGTCGCCAGGGCGGCCGCGCGACAAAACGGCTTCTGAGATAGGACCGGTGACCCGATGGGAGTAGCAATCTTCTCCCCCGGTCAGAGGCTGTCGAAAAACGGCTAAAGGGCAAAGCAAGGGTGCTTGGTACCGCGGCTGCGCGGTGGAGGTCGGGGTCTGTTCCCTCGCCCATTCAGTTGTGGGGGAGAGGGAGAGGGTGAGGGTTCTGATACACCTCAAGTAATATCTAAGGCGTTGGCGCACACTGAAATTCGGTAAACGTAGGATATCTTTGAAGTGTACCTGCACCCTCACCCGTCGCGCGACTTGCTGGCGCACTCGCGCGCCGACCTCTCCCGGCGTGCGGCTGCGGACCCGGTCCGCGGCCGCGGGCGAGGTAGGTTTTAAGAGTTTATCGACAGTCTCTGACCGGGGGGAGATAAGAGCGAGGGAGCAGGCTGCGGAGACTTTTTCCGCAGCCTGCTAGGCGTTTGGCAGTGCGCTAAATCAGAACACAACCCCATTTCGGGGCGCTTGCTGGAAAGAGTATAGCGTACCGTCGGGCACACTACGAAATGTTGGCTTCATACGTATGCCCCGCCATTTCTCTATCCGCACCATGTGGGGATGAAACCCTGCTTTCGCGCAGCCTCTCAAAGATGCCAAGTTGTCATGCTCAACATAGGCGGTCACCCATCGCGCGCCGTGGGCGAGTCCCATCTCAGCAATACGCGATACCGCTTCGCTCATTATACCCAGGCCGCGAAACCGCTCAAACGTGTAAGAGAATTCGAGCAGTACGGTATCACTGTGATATCTCTTCAGTTCCCCCTTGAAGTAGGGAGCAAGTCGCTGTTGCTGATCGTATGTAACCAGCCATACCATGTAACAGATCGAGCCATCCTTTGTAGTGGCAACATAGCAAGTCGGTATATCGGCCCGTAACACCGGCAGCCGCCGTGGTCGTTCCGCGATGATATGGGGTAGGTCGGGTGCCTGTATTGGCCTGATTACAATCGGAATCTTCGCTGCCACAGGACGAGGAAGCGGGACTGATAAGTCGCGTCGTAGTATGAAAGAAATGTCATCCGAATACAACCGCCGGCCGAGTTCGCGCATCAACTGCTGCATCTCACCGCGTTTGATTACCCGGAGGATCGTCTCGGCTCTGGTTAGAACATTCATATGCGCTCGTTTTCCCGCTGCGCTCAAGAAGCGTCAGCACGGTGTTCGATACCTATAATGTCCTTCGCTTCATCAACGGGGGTCGTTTCCGGGTCGGCCCGCGCTCATTCTTGAAATCGACGTGATCATTTGAGAAGACCACTCCATTTCACGAGACTTCATCTGACCGCTAAAAGCGGGCGCTCGAAACGACTCCAGGCCAATTAACGCAGTTGTGGGGCTGCGCTCCGCCAGCGATTCGGAGGATGTTATCGGCCACGCAGCGGGCGATGCCCCGATAAGCGAGATCGGTAACCCCAGCTATGTGGGGCGTTGCAAGCACGTCCGCTCGCGACAGCAATGGTGAACCGGCATCGAGGGGTTCATTCTCGAACACGTCCAGAGCAATACCTATCAGCCGCCCGGCGGACAGCGACTGCAGCAGCGCTTTCTCGCTCAACAGACCCCCGCGACCCGCGTTGATGATGCAAGCCTGATCGGGTAGCAGGGCCAGGGCGGTGTGGTCGATAAGTTCGCGAGTTTGTTCGTTCAAAGGCAGACAAAGAAAGATGTAGTCACTTTGACGTAGAAGTTCGGGCAGCCGATCCGGACCACCAATCCAGTCGATTCCCATGCGTTCAGCCAGCCCAGTGATGGGACGACGTTTGACAGCCAACAACCGCATGCCGAAAGGCTTCAGCCGCACCGCTAATGCTTGACCGATACCGCCCAAACCAATTATGCCGGCCGTCCGTCCCACCAATGAATTGCCGCGCGGGGCGCCCCAAGCCGCTCCGGTGCGAATGTTCCTCTCCAGTACGGGCAGACGTCGGCTAACCGCAATAGCGGCCATGACGCACCATTCGGCGACCGACTCCGCATTACCACTTCCTGCGCTCGGCACGTTGGCGACCGCAATACCCCTTTGGGTTGCGGCTCGGACCTCCACGCCATCCAATCCGGTGCCCCACTGCTGTATCAGCCGCAAACCCGCAATGCGGTCCATCATCTCGCTGCTTATACGCGTCATCGCCGGAATCAGGACCTCCGCGGCGCACCCTTGGTTGCGGAGTATTACAGGGTCGACGGTTTCCAGACGAATTCGTGGCAACACGGCGGTGAGATATTCGCGTATCGCTGAGAAGCTGGTTCCGGCGACGACGACAATAGGCTTAGGCATCTAGGAATTCCCCACGTTGCGATTGTTTCAAAGAATGCTCCACGTTTGATGCGGACGGAAATGCCCATCCTTACAGGATTGGACCCATTGTGTATGGGCCGCGCAATCAACACGCGGGAGACAGAGACTGCGCGTGTTTTGAACGCTCCGCACTCCCTCTCCGAGAGAGTTGTGATCTACCCAAAAGAGAGAGTTGTGAAGCCACGTCATTGCAAGCCTTTTCAACCCCCGGCCTAGCAGGCTGCGGAAAAAGTCTCCGCAGCCTGCTCCCTCTCTCTTATCTCCCCCCGCCCAGGGGGAGAAGATTGAGGAAGGAAGCCAACTTTTATGCAGGGTGCTACTCCCATCGGGCAACCAGTCGGTCTCTGCACCCGTTTTTCCGCACCCTGCTAAACCACCCGTCGCGGAGGTGGCGAAAAAGGGGACGGCATGGCAAAGACTCCCTCGCGCTGTTGCACATTTGGGAAACGTTCCCGCGTGACCTCACCGGTGAGCTGAACAATTATACTATCGAGGGATTCAGGCGTACTCATATAATTCGTTAAAGGCAATTGGCGGTCACCCGGACGGCCGTTGCGATGGTCGCGAACATCGGCGAGCGGTTGCATCGGGTCCTTGGTCCGCGCGGCGTCGCGCATCTTCTGCACCGCCTTGATGGCGTCGAATGAACCGGTTAAAGATTTTGTCCGGTTACCTCCCAGATTATTGCGCGGCAGGTTCAGGTGTTCGTCACGCCATAGATGGATAAAAGAGCGCAGGTCCAAACATTCGTTGCCAAGTAGGTAGAAAAGGAACGCGCGCGCGTCTTGATAACGTTGTTCGGTCGCGCGGCGAATCGCCGCGCAGAGCATCTCATAATTAACGGCACCTGCCCGGCCCTCCGAGAGCGAACCTGCCAGCGCCTCCCACAGCTGCTGATAGAGATCCCTGAACAGGTGAAAGTGCAAGCCTACCGAGTGGCTCCCACTGGTCAGGCCGAGGTTTTCGCGGATCTTGTGATAATCGGACGTCGCCAGATTATCCACTATCGCCGGCAGAGCGGCGGTCACCCCGGTGGCCAAAATATTCGCGCAACGCAGATGTTCAAGAGCGGCTTGAAGAGACTCGCCGCGTATATTGACAATGGCACTTTCGATCCGGTCATTAATCTCGTCGCATAATATCTCGGGAACCTGATGCAGACCGCGAAACTGAGTGAAGAAGGTGTCGCCCTTAAGGACACGATCGTAGACTGCGTCCCGCATCCCCTGAGTCACCACGAACTCGTCATAGCCAGGCACCGCAACCGGCACGTATATTTCCGCAAGATTGTATTCCCAGATCGTCGTTTCATGATTGCATACCCGAAGCATGTGAAGGAAATTTAAACTGCTGGAGTCCAACGAGTGTTCGGCCAGCAGGCACCCAATTGGTAGCTCCTCCGTGCCCATCCGTCCCAGGACGCTCGTATCAAGACGTTTGAGCGCGTTGGTATAAGCACGTAAGGCTGACGAATCGCTGATCCGCAATACGCCGACAGCTTCGGCAACGTCGTCACCGAAGCCAATCTGATGGGGCAGCAGGCTGAGCTGGACCAGCAAGCGTTGAAACCCACGAACCCAGGACATCTTGACGGAAGCTGGCCCGAAGGCGTCGCAATTCGACGTCTGCCGTTATCCGGGAAACCAGATCCTCCAGATTTAGCAGAGCAATTTCAGCGGCCTGAAAAACGGCCCGGAGGCTGCTCTCCGCTGACGCCCTCGGAAGAGGATAGGCACCTTTGGCTGCCTTAAGCACTGGGATTCCCTGAAGGTCAGAATACTGCTCTGCAATTATTCCGCGATGATTGGTTAGCATTATGATTCTACCCTTGCCTGGCCATTTGGCTCTTTCTCTCGCCCGGGCTTGAGCACTCGGCAAATACCATCCCAATGTAACTTCTACCAGGCGCGAAAGTAAAGTCAAGACATTTCAAATTAAGTTAAGTTGACTCGACCCATGAGGTAAATACGGCGGCGCTTGGAATAGTTCCCGTACGGGCAGCAATTCGTCATTTATTGCATCGGGTGGCGATCTTTCCCCTTATGCGGCCGATGAGCGACGTTTTTGAGGACGGCCTGAAGTTCAACATCAATAGCGCGGACGTCTCCGGCGGCAACAATTCAGTGCACGGCTTGACAAAGCGGCACCTTTGACATGCTTCTATGGGGCGGCCGGCTTAAGCCAGGCGGATAGCGGCCCCTTTTTGAACGGACCAGTGCGATCAGGAGCGAGCGATGGATTTTGGCTTCAGCGAGGAAGAAGAGCGCTTCCGGAAAAAAGTTCGCGCTTTTTTGCAATCCAATCTGCCCAAAAGCGTGGGCGAGGAAGCCTTCCGTGAGCCGAAAGGAACTTCCCGGGTGGAGTTCCTGCGCCAATGGCAGCGGCGGCTTTACGAAAACGGGTTCATTGGACTGGCTTGGCCCAAGGAGTATGGGGGACAGGAAGCAAGTCAGATTGAGCAGGCGATCTTCAACGAAGAGATGGCGCGGTTCCGGGCCCCTGCTCCGCTCAATCTTACCGGGCTGAGCCTGGTCGGTCCGACCCTGATGGCGCATGGAACCGAGCAGCAGAAGCAGCGCTTTCTGCCCGCCATCCTGACTTGCGACGACATCTGGTGCCAGTTGTTCTCTGAACCCAACGCGGGTTCCGACCTGGCTTCACTGCGCACGCGCGGGGAACTGCGGGGCGATGAATTCATCGTCAACGGCCAGAAGGTCTGGAGTTCCTTCGCCCACTACGCGGATTGGGGCATCCTGCTGGCGCGCACCGATCCGGACGCGCCCAAGCATCGCGGCATCAGCTATCTGCTGGTCGACATGAAGAGCCCCGGCATCACCGCCAAGCCGCTGCGCCAGATGCCCGGCAGTTCGGAATTCTGCGAGGTCTTTCTCGACAATGTCCGCATCCCGCGGCGCAACCTGGTCGGCCAGCTCAATGACGGATGGCGCGTGACCACCACGACTCTGTCCAACGAACGTGGCACCACGGGGCTGGCCATGATGGTCCGCTTTCACCGCGCGTTCAGTGAGTTGGTGGAGTTGGCGCGCAACACTCAAAGGCGCGGGAGACCGGCGATCGAGGATCCCGCAACCCGGCAGCTAATCGCGCATTTTTACGTCGAGATTGAGAAGTTGAAATACACCGCCTACCGCGCCTTTTCCCGGATCCTCAAGGGCGGTTCGCCGGGACCCGAAGGCTCGATCATGAAGCTGCACTGGTCGGAGTTCCATCAGCGGATGCAGGAATTCGCGCTGGAGCTGGAAGGGCCGGCCAGCCAGTTGATTCGGGAGTCTCCCTACGCGATCCGCGATGGCCTGTGGCAGTACACGTTTTTATGGTCGCGATCCGACACCATTTACGCCGGCACTTCGGAAATCCAGCGCAATATCATCGCGCAGCGGGTCCTGGGCCTGCCCAAGTCATCCTGAGCCGCCGTACAACCGTTGCAACCGACGGCGGAAATCTCTCGGCGCGTTGCCATCGTCCGGCAACTCGTGCCGATGGTTGTGATCTGAATACGCGGCGATTCTGGCCTTGAAATTCTTGTAGTGATTCCTGATCTCGACGTTGCCCGGGGCCAGTTCCAGCGCCCGGTCCAGATCGCGCAGGGCTTCCGGATACTCGTAGATAGCCTCTTCGGCCTGCGCCAATTGGTAGAGCAAGTCAGTTGATTTGGGCTGGAGTTCGGCGGCTTTGCGCATCCAGAAGATACCCTGGTTGTAATGGTTGGCGCGCAATTCGATTTCCGCGACGTGCCGCAACGTCTCGAAGTTGTCCAACCCGCCGGGCCGCAACCGGGCCGCGTTCAGCAGCGCGGCCTCGGCGTCGTCCAGATCGCCCGCCTTCTCATAGGTCTGCCCGAGTGAGAGGTAAAGCTCGAAGGGGTCGGCCCCATTTGCCAGCCCTTTCTGGACCGCTGCCCTGGCCGAAGCCAAGTCCTTGTCAACGCCGAAGATTTGGCTGGCGAGATACTCGTAGGGTCTGGGATTGGCCGGATCAAGCTCGGCCGCCTGATTGAAAGCGGCTGCCGCGCGGCCGCGTTCATCGGCGCGGGCGAAAGCAACCCCGGCGTCGAGCAAAAGCTGCGCCTGGCGCGCCGGCTCGTCCGCCACGGTCGATGCCCGCGCCAACACGTCGCCCTCCGCGGCGTCGTGATGCACGGCGTCGCAGAAAGCCGCGAACCCCGGCACCGCCTCGGGCAGATCATGCGCAATCGCCATCCGAAATCCGCGATCGATCGCCGTGCGTTCCTTCACCGACAGCCACGGAACCATGTCAGGTTGAAGATAAAAGTGATTCGACATCGAGGGACACACAAACACTGAACGCGTCATTTCAGCCAGAGCATCCCCGATCTGGCCATTACGGGCGAGCGCTTCGGCGTACAAATCAAGAATCAGCGGGTTGATCGGATCGAGTGTCGCCGCGGTCTTAAGTTCCCCGAGCCGGTCCGCGCCCTGATTCAGGGTGGCGTACCAGACATGGGGCATGGAGCGGGCCGGGTGAGAAAAGATCAATGCCCGGGCCGCGCGCGCATCGCGCGGGGCGGCGATATAAGGATAAGGGGTCATGTCCTGGGTCAGCGCGGCCACGACCAACAGCATCGCAGCAACACCGGTCGCGCCGGCATACCAGCGAACGTGATTCTTGGCGTAAGTGGATTGGGGTTGGTCATCGCGGCTGGCGCCACCCAGGCGCAGCGCGAGCGCCGCCAGCACGGTGAAAAGTATCGCGTTGGCGGGGATTTGCAGTCCAAAGTCGAAAATTTCCTGGAACCCCGCAGCGGCCAGACCCGCCAGCAGGGCCACAACTACGGACGCGGCCTCCGGCGACAGCGTCCTCAGACCTCGGTAGATGCGGACGCCCGCCGCGAAAGCAAACCAGACCACAACGGCGAAGCCGGCCACACCCGCTTCGGCAGCCAATTCGAGATAGTCGTTATGCGCCTCGCGCACCGAAATTGGACTCCAGGGAGGCTTTTGATAATGAGGAAAAAGATCCTGAAAGCCTCCGAGTCCGACTCCGATTGCCGGAAAGTCCCGCAGCAAAGCGACCGTGCCTCGCCAAAAAGCCAGACGCGAGCCCAAGTCTGGCTCACCCAGCGTTTCCTGCAAACGCGCATCAACCGCGGTTGGCGCGGTGGGAGCGGTGTACAGCGCCGAACTGACCAGGACGCCAAGCAGGACGATCGCGTACACTCCGTTGATGGCCTTCGCCCGGAGACCCGGATTGTTGCCGGCCATGCTCAAGCGCGAGCGCAACATCCACCACGTGATAATCGAACCGCCCAATAGCCCGCCGATCCATCCGCCCCGCGAAAGACTCAAAAGAATGGCCGCGGTCAGCACCGAGGCGGTGCCAAGACAGAAGACCCGAAGCGACTCCGGCACCGTCCATCGATGGTGGCTCAGAAAAGTCCGGGCAAAGGCCCCGGTCACTGCCAGAGGTAGAATCAGATTCAGATAAAGCGCGAAGTGGTCGGGGTTGACGAACGATCCGAACGCCCTTCCGATCAGATCCGGTCTCGGCCGGCCCCAATCATAGGGCACATAAAGCCACAGAATCTTGCCGTTCCAGAACGCCTGCTGCAGCAGCCCCAGGCATCCAGCCACCATTCCCGCGGTCAGGACGGCTTTCAAAACCTGCCGGCAAAAGCGTCTTTCACCTTGGGGCCGCGGATATTTCGCAAACGGGTAGAACAGCACGAGAAAAAACAGGCAGCCGTATGCGCTCAGTTTTAATAAAGCGGTTTTCGTCAGGTCTGGAGCGATCGAGATCGGACGCCATCGCGAAAGGGCCCTGAACCCGCCGTTGAAAATCGGCTGATCAATTTTTCTGCCTGGATTGGGCGATGCCAGGGCCCGGCCGTTTGCCCCGAAGGCCGTTCCCTTGTTGGAACTTGGAGGAACGCGGCGCTCACCGGTGGGGAACGGGTAGGGATCCCGATTGGGCCATCCGGGCAGGCTGGTCGCATCCAGCCTATAGGTCGAGGGCGAAAGCACGCGCATCAAGCCCGGTGGAAGCGGCACCAGCTGAAACACAGCCAGTGACAGGAACAGTGCCGCCGGAATGAGCAGGGAAAGAAGCCCGTGCGGCGGCCGGGGGTTTTCATCCAGTGCGAGTCGCACCATCCAGACCATCGTCAACAGGAAAATGACGATTTCGGCAACGCAAAAAGACCATGGATTGACCGACCCGATGGCGAGCGGCGTCAACAGGATTAGGGCCGCAATGCCGGCGATTGCTATCCGATCAAGCCATGCCATCGGGTCAAGCCATGCCATTGGCGGTTACCGCCCGGGCGCATCGAGAGGTCGTCCACCGCTCTATTGCGTCAGAATCGCCGCCGCTTGTCCAATCGGCAAGATCTTTTCGCAACTTCGTGGCGGCCTGGAAAGAAGTGGTGATGGCGTCGCTTCGCATTTGAACCCGGAGTCTGGACTACCCTATACACTGTGGGCTACTCTGCTCTCGCGCAGTCTATGCTAACCGCCGCCATTGGCGGGAACGCCCAGGCTTTTGCAACGGCGCGGCCAGAAAGAAGTACGTGGGAACTCCAAAGGGTGGTTTTCCCGCCGGCTCAGACTGTGCCCGTCTCGCAAACGGAAATGCGAAGAAGAGCACAGGATATATTGGCCGCTGGATTAAGGAGACGTGGGTCCGCAATCGGGGTATTTCTACTCCTCCACCTCTGCGCTATGCCATTGGCCGCGCATGCGGAGGCAGTGGTCGGCAAAATCACCCAGGTCGCGGGCACGGCCCAGGTAAAGCGTGGCAGCGCCGATCTGAAGGCTGCCGCGCCGATGCCGGTTGAACTGCACGACCAGGTGAAGACCTTTGCGCCGGGCGAAGTGACCCTGCAAATGGCCGACGACAGCATCCTTACCGTGAACGAATCCAGCTTGCTGCAAATCGACGAAAGCATCGTCAGCGGCGGGACTCGTACCAGCACCAACATAGGTTTGCTCGGGGGCAGCTTGCGGTCTTTCGTGAGCGCCGCCGCTCGCGGAGTCGGCGGGTCGAACTTCAAGGTCACAACCCCCAACGCCGTCGCCGGCGTGCGTGGCACTGACTTCATCTGCGCATATCACGAGGGCAACGCGCGCCGGGGATTCTCCAACTGCTTTCAATTCACTGACTGCGCGACCACGACCGGTACGGTGGTGGTGTACAACAACCCGCCCAGACCTGGAACCGAAGTCAAGGTTGGTCCGGGTCAAATGACTACGGTCGCCTGTTTGGCCGCGCCGCTTGCCGCCTTCACTGGAACGGTTGGGGTGCTGACCGGAACCTTGGCCGCAAGCGCCGGACATGCGGCGCTTTTGGGTCCAGCCGCCATCGTGGGGGTGGGCGCCGGCTCAGCGGCCGTCATCGGCGGGACCACGGCAGGGGTAATTGAGAGCACGGGCGGGGGCGGCGGAACCTCCAGTCCTGCGCGCTGATTGGCGTCGGCTTACAACAAGAATCTTACGACGCGCTTGCCACCCTAACCCGACGCGCGCGCCGGCTCGATGGCCGCGCCGGTGCACATCTCGCGAATGAACCCCAATACCTCGGTGGCGACGCGCTCTTTGTCGGTGTCCACGGTAATGACGTGATAGCTATCCTCCAGCGCAACCAGGCGACAATGCACGCTGCCCAAATTAGCCATCAGGAATTCCACGTTTTTGTCGAACGGACAGGTGTGGTCGGCGCGGCTGTGGATGATCATCGTGGGTTGCACCAGGCGTCCCAGTTGTGGCCGAACCATCGCCGACATCTCGCATAGGCTCAACGCCGCGGCCAGCGGCATCAGTCGGGCGCTGGGGTGGATCTGACGTGCGGCAGCGTCATGGATGTCGGCTCCGGCAGTCGGCGCGCAGATAGACCATTCCCGCCAACGGTTCGAAGCGCTTGATCACGCCCAGCGCGGCGCGCTGCCAGTAGGGCAGGAAAAACGCCGGCGCCAGCATCACCACAGCTCTAATCGTCTCGCCCTGGTCGATAGCCAGCCGCGCGGCCAGCACTCCTCCCGCGGACAGCCCCACCGCCACGATCGGGTCGCCATAGGCGCGCAGCCGCTCGCAGCCGTCCACCACACTCTCATACCAGCTTTGATGGTTGGTGGCTCCGAGTTCTTCGGGAGATCCCGCGTGTCCGGCCAGCCTGACCGCGAACACCCTAACCCCGGCCGCGGACAACCGCTCTCCGAGGTAAGCCATCTCGTAGGGGGTGCCGCTCAGGCCATGGACCAGAAGTGCGCTTACGCCTCGTCCGGGAAGGAAGAACTCGCGGGTATTAATGTTCGCCGACGGTAACGGAGGTTCGGGGTCAGAACCCATCGCTGGTGAACTCCTCACATCTACGATTCCGCCGGCGTATTGCCGAGCGCGTTGGGGTCAATCGAAATGCTCGCGGTGCGCTTGAGTCCGTTGATGAAATTCTCCCAGGTCTGGGAGCGCACCGATTCCAGCAGCTCATCCTTAAAGCGGGGCGCCGCCTTCTGCCATTCATCCGCGCTGGGGGACTGGCGGCTGAGGAGCTCGACGATGTAGTAATTACCGCTTTGTACCATGACTCGGGGTACGACTCCGGGAACCGGGGCGATGCTGCCCACCGCCTGCGCCACTTCAGGAAAATCGCCGATGGTGGGGACGTTATTACTGGAGCGGTCGAAGGGTGCGGTTTTGTGAACCGCGAGGTGGTTAGCCTCCGCGACCTTATTGAAATCGGCGGCGTTCTTAATCTGCTTCATCAACGTGCCCGCACGTTGACGCGCCTGGTCTTCAGCCTCGCGGCGGGTCAGCGCATCACGCACGCGATCCTCGATTTGCTTCAGCGGCGGGATATGCGCGGGATCGCGATCGACGAGCTGGACCAGGAACAAGCCAGTGTCCCGGCCGTTGACTGCCGCGACTTCGCCCTTGCCGAGCTTGAACACCGTGCTCATGAAGTCGGGATTACGCTCGATCTTGGGTATCGGTTCGCCCTGGGCGAACATCGGAGTGGTAACCACATCGAGACCACGCTTGTCGGCGAGGTCCTTGAGTTTGGCTCCGCCCAATGCGGTCGCGAGATCCTGGCGTTGGGCCGCGACCGCGGCCCTCTGCCCGGCACGCGCCCTGAGCATCTCCACGATGCGCGGCTTGGCCTGCTCCACGGTGTCGATGCGGGCCGGGGTTACCTCGTTAACCTTGATAATGTGATACCCGAACCGGGTTTCGACGACTCCACTGATCTGACCCGGCTTTAAACTGAAGGCGGCGTCTTCGAACGGCTTAATCATCTGGCCGCGTTGGAAAAAGCCGAGGTCGCCGCCATGATCGCGGGATCCTGGATCGTCTGAATTTTGGGCCGCCAGTTTGGCGAAGTCGGCGCCTTTCTTGAGCTGTGCCAGGACGTTTTCGGCCTTGGCCTTGGCCTCCTGACGGCTTTTGGCGGAGGCATCGGGCGTGACCGCAATCAGGATATGTTGCGCCCTGACGCGCTCGGGGTGACTGAACAGGGTATTGAATTTTGCTTTGTAGAAGGCGGCAATTTCCTTGTCGGTGGGGACGACCTTCTCGCCCAGTTTGATCGGGTCGTAAAGGATATAGTCCACTTTGACCCGTTCGGGCTCGCGAAACATGTTCCCGTTATCGCTATAGAACTTCTGCACCTGCTGCGCGGTGGGATGAATCTGGCCGGTAAAGTCGGCGGACGGCACTTCGAGATAGGCGACGGCGATCTGCTCATTGCGCTGGTCGTAGGCCTGACGCATCTGCGCGTCGCTCAGCACCACCGCTTGACTGACCATGTCACGGAGCAGCTTCATCGTCAGCTCGGTTCGCCGCAGCGACTCGAACTCCGCCGGAGTCAGGTTATTTTCACCCAGCACCGCCTCATAGGTCTGGACGTCGAACTGACCGCCGACTTGAAAGGCGCGCTCGGCCGCGATCGTGCTGCGAAGGTCCTCGTTGCTTACCCGCAGGCCCAGGCGATTGGCCTCGCGGTCGACCAGCCGCTGGTTGATTATCTGTTCCAACGCCTGTTCGCGAATATTGATGTGTTTGAGTAGTTCGATGGCCTGCGGTCCATACATGTTTTGAAAGCTGCGGCGCATCACTTCGGCCTGCCGCTGCACTTCGTCGGCCAGAATCTTATTGCCATCCACCGTGGCGACCGGATGGACCTGATTGAAAAATCCCGAGCCGACACCCCAAAAAGCGAACACCACCACGATGAGGCCCAAGATAATCCGGATTCCCCACGAGTAGGCGTGTTTGCGCATCGCGTTAAGCATCGTGGGTTGATTTTAGTCGAAGCGCTTGAAATATCGCAATCGCCCCTGAACTGAAACCAGGTTTGGCCTACCGCGTCCTGAGCCCTACTTTGGCGGCAGAGGAGAGCCGTGAAGGAGGTTTCGCGCCGCAGATCGAAGATAATGCGAGAAGCGAAGGTCCCCGGCGGCGGCCTTTTGGCAGCCGGATCGGGGTCTTTTGTCCGTGCCGGGGGGATTCGCGACGTAGAATTTTTCAGATCAGCTAGGAAAATCAATGTTTATCGACTTGTGACTTGCCTCCGGTCAACTATTCTTGTTAGCTTTTCGCTGGGCGCTGAGGGTAAGTACTTCTCCAGTTGTTCGGGGGCTAGATCGGAAATTGGCCTGAGTGCACTCCAGTGTGGGGTCGTCGGGGCATCTCGGCAGGGGATGGTGGCTTGCTGACGGCCGGGGCGGTTAAGAGGTTGTCTTGCTTAAGAGCCGGGAGGCAAGGGTGTACACGCGGTGGTTCTTAACTCAATTCTTGGTTGGTTCTCCAACGATCTCGCGATCGATTTAGGCACCGCCAATACCCTGATTTACGTCAAGGGCGAGGGTATCGTGTGCAACGAGCCCTCGGTGGTCGCGGTGCAAAAGGATTCGCGCAACGCGCGGCGGGTGCTGGCAATCGGCGCCGAGGCCAAGAAGATGCTGGGGCGCACGCCCGGCTCGATCGTCGCGATCCGTCCGTTGAAGGATGGGGTGATCGCGGATTTCGAGATCACCGAGAACATGCTGCGCTATTTCATCCAGAAGATTCATAATCGCAAGACCCTGGTGCGGCCGCGCATCGTGATCTGCGTCCCGTTTGGAATTACCGCGGTCGAAAAGCGGGCGGTGCGTGAATCCGCCGAATCGGCGGGCGCGCGCGAGGTGTATCTGATCGAAGAGCCGATGGCGGCCGCGATTGGGGCGGGACTGCCGATCACCGAACCAGCGGGCAACATGATCGTGGATATCGGCGGCGGCACCACGGAGGTCGCGGTGATCTCGCTCTCCGGGGTGGTCTTTTCGCGCTCGGTCAGGGTAGCCGGCGACAAGATGGACGAGGCGATCATCCAACACATCAAGCGTAAGTACAACCTGCTGATCGGTGAGCGGACCGCGGAGTTAATCAAGATCACGATCGGATCGGCGTACCCCGGCAACGAAATTCAAACGATGGAGATCAAGGGGCGCGACCTGGTAGCCGGGGTCCCCAAGACCATTGAGATAACCGACGAGGAGATTCGTGAGGCGCTGATGGAGCCGGTGCACCAGGTGGTTGAATCGGTGCGGATCGCGCTGGAACGAACACCGCCGGAACTGGCATCGGATATAGTGGACAAAGGGATCGTGCTGGCCGGCGGAGGCGCGTTGCTGCGCAATATCGACGTGCTGCTGCGTGAGGAAACCGGGCTCCCGGTGACCCTCGCCGACGATCCGCTTACGGCAGTGGTGATGGGTGCTGGGAAGGTGCTGGATGAACTGTCGTTACTGCGCGACGTTACCGTTGACTGAGGCTGGCCGAGCGGCGGCGCCGTTATAACGACCGCGCACCACCCCACCAAAAAGGGGCGCGGCGCTGGCTGGCCGCGACGGTGATGCAGGACCCAAAAGATACCTTTCTATGGCGCAACCGGGTGGCGTTGGCAGGAGGCGTGTTGCTGCTGCTGGCCGCGCATATGCTCTCCAGTGGAGTGAAGCAGGGCGATACCCTGGCGCGTCCGCAGGGGCTCGTTTCCGAGGCGATGCGTCCGTTTCAGGCCGCCAGCGCGCGGATGGGGCACAGCGCCGACGACCTGCTCCATCATTATGTGCTGCTGGCCAATGTAACGCGGGAAAACGAGCGGCTGAAGCAGGAAGTCGAGCAACTCAATGAGCGGCAGGCGCGGATGGTAGAGCTGGACCTTGAAAACCGCCGGCTGGCCGAACTGCTCGACTTGAAGGAAGCCTTGGACCTCAAGGTCGTGGCGGCAGACGTGATCGGCAGCGACGCGACTGGCCTGGCCCGCACCCTGATCCTGAACCAGGGCAGCCACAGCGGTTTGGAAGCGGGGATGGGAGTAATCGCCATCGGCGGGGTGGTCGGCAAGCTGATCGCGTCCAGCCCCACCGCTGGGCGCGTCCTGTTGATCAGCGACCATAACTGCGCAATCGACGCGTTCGACCAGCGCTCGCGCGCGCGTGGGATAGTTTCCGGAATGGCCGACGGCGGCGTGATCATGAAATACGTCGAGCGCACCGTTGACATCAAGCCGGGCGATACCGTGATTACCTCGGGCCTTGATGGAATCTTTCCGCGCGGCCTGCTGATCGGCTCGGTCAGTGCGATTGAACGCCAGGGCCCGGGCTTGTTTCTCAATGTCTCGATCAAGCCGGCGGTTGACTTGCGCGCGCTCGAACAAGTGCTGGTGATCACCCAAACTCCGCCGCACCTGGCCGACCCCGGCAAGAGCTAAGGGTGCGTCAGATAATATTGTTCGGAGTCGCCACCGTGGTGGCGTTATGGCTCCAAACCGAAGCTCGGCTATGGCTCCCGGCCAGCCCCTTAATCCCCGATTTGGTGCTGATCCTGGCGGTCGACCTGGGACTCAAACAACATACCGCGCTATCGCCGGTGCTGGCTTTCGCGATCGGTTACGCGACCGACGCTTGCTCGGGTTCGCAGCTCGGCCTCAACGCTTTCACCATGACTTTGATCTTTCTACTTTCCTACGAACTGTCACGCCACGTTTGGGTGACGGGAAGAATCATCGGTCCGCTAACGGTGCTGGTGGCAGATCTGCTCAAGACTTTCGGCGCGATGGCGATCACCAGCGGCGTCGCGGCGACGATGGAGGTCAAAGCGGCGACGGTGCGGCTGATTGTCATCCAGGCATTGATCACGACGGCAGTGGCGCCGGCGGTGTTTTGGCTCCTGGACGCGGGTAAACGGGCACTGCGATTGCCTCTGCGGGTCGCGGCAGAATAAATTATGCAAGGGATAGGATAGAGGAATGGCTGTTCTGGGTCGCCGACGAGGAAAACTGGCGGTGCCCAAGCTGGAGCCCCGCTTGGCGGCGTTGACCATCTTTATGATGCTGGTCATGGGCGCGGTGGCGTTGCGTCTGTATTACCTGCAGGTCATCGACACCCAGCAGCTCGCCGATCTGGCCGACCGCAATCGTATCCGCGTTCGCCGGCTGCCGGCCTCACGCGGACTCATCTTCGATCGGCGCCATCGCGTGCTGGTCGATACCCGTCCGTCGTTTGACGCGGTCGTGGTTCCGGAGGACGCGCAGAACCTTTCTTCCACCGTGCGCAACCTCCAGCGCTATCTGGGCGATGACCACGCCGAGGAAAAAATTACCCAGGCCCAGGACGACGGGCGGCCGGCGTTCGATCCGGTCACGATCAAGGAGCGGCTGACCTGGGATCAGGTGGTGGCCCTTGAAACCCATCAGCTCGATCTGCCCGGAGTCAGCGTCCAGGTCACGCCGCGCCGGCGCTACCTCTATGGCCCGTTTGCTTCCCATCTGCTGGGATACGTCGGCGAAGTCAACGAGCAGGAACTCAAGAAAGTCCCCAACTACCACATGGGGGATGAGATCGGAAAGTTCGGCCTGGAGCGGGGCTGGGACGATTTTTTGCGCGGTGTCAGCGGCAACCAGGAAATCGAAGTGGACGCGGTCGGACGGCGCTTGCGCGTGCTGACGGAGACGCCCGAAAAACCCGGCGCAAGCGTAATCCTCACGATTGATCTGGATTTGCAGCAGGTGGCGGAACAGGCCTTGGGCAACCAGGCTGGGGCCGTGGTCGCGATCGATCCGCGCACCGGCGAAATCCTCGCGATGGCCAGCCATCCGACCTTTGACCCCAACGAGTTCGCCAGCGGGCTGACCGGTCCGCAATGGCGTCAGTTGATTACCAATCCCACCCATCCGCTCGAAGACCGTTCGATCCAGGGTGCCTATCCGCCCGGCTCCACGTTCAAGGTCGTGGACACCATCGCCGGGTTGGAAGAACATCTGCTGACCAGGCTGACGGCGTTTCACTGCGCCGGAGGCATTTGGTACGGCAATCGCGAGTATCGGTGCTGGCGCAAGCAGGGGCACGGCACGATTAGCCTGGTCAACGCGATCATCGCGTCGTGCGACGTGTATTTCTACAATGTTGGCGAGCGGCTCGGGGTCGACCGCATCGCCGCATGGGCGCATCGGTTGGGGCTTGGGGTCGATACCGGTATCCCCCTGGCGCACGAGAAGACCGGCACGATTCCCTCCAGTGCATGGAAACAGCGCCGTTTCCATGAACGCTGGTATCCGGCCGAGACGCTTTCAGTCGCGATCGGACAGGGCTATGTCGCCACCACGCCGCTGCAAATGGCGCAGTTGGCCGCCGAGGTGGCCGCCAACGGCATCCGCTACAAGCCCCATTTCGTCAAGCGGATCGAGGCGCTGGATGGGCGGGCAACCAAGACCTACGAGCCCGAAGTGGAGGCGCGCATCCCGCTGACGGCCGAACAATGGCAACTCGTGCATGCGGGCATGTGCGGAGTGGTCAACAGCCCGATGGGTACCGCGCGCAAGGCGGCTATTCCGGGGATCGAGGTGTGCGGCAAAACCGGCACCGCGCAGATCGTCAAAGAGGCCGCCGGCGCGCGCACCAAGGAAGAAGATATCCCGTGGCGCTATCGCGATCATGCATGGTTTATTGCCTACGCGCCCGGCAATAACCCGCGGATCGCGATCGGCTGCGTAATCGAGCACGGCGGCCACGGCGGCAGTGCGGCGGCGCCGGTGGTGCGCGCGCTGATGGAGAGATATTTCCAGCTTTATCCGCCCAACCAGCCGCTTCCAGCGGGCTCGTTGGCGCGGCTGGCAACCAACGTCAAGGAAAACGGAGACTGATAGATGCGCGTCGGTATCGACCGCAGATTGATCTACCATTTTGATTGGGCGGTCTTCGTCCTGACCTTTGCCATCGCGCTGGTCGGCCTGCTCAGCGTCGCCAGCGCTTCGCACAGCGAACATCGCCCCTTCCAGGCCCTGATGGTTCGCCAGATCATCTGGACGGTAGCGGGCGGCACCGCGATGTTCGCCGTGGTGATGTTCGACTATCGCGCGCTGGCCAGTTACAGCTATCCGATCTACGCCGCGGTGATCGGCATGCTGGTGGCGGTAAGTGTTATCGGCCAGGCCACCGGCGGCTCGCGCCGCTGGATCAATCTGGGCCTGTTCACCCTGGAGCCGTCGGAACTAGCCAAGCTGGCGCTGATCCTGGTCCTGGTGCGGTACCTGCGCGAGGAGCCGCCACCGGGCGGCTTACGGCTGCGGCACATCCTGGTGCCGGCACTCTTGCTTCTGGTGCCGGCGGGGCTGGTGCTGAAACAACCCGACCTCGGCACCATGCTCACGATGGTGCTGATTTTCGCGACGATCATGTTCGGCGCCGGAATCAACTTGCGCACCATGGGGATTTTGTCTCTGGGTGTGGTTCTGGCGATGCCGGTAGCGTGGCATGTGCTCAAGCCCTATCAGAAGGAGCGCGTACTGACGTTCATTAACCCGCAATCCGATCCGCTGGGCGCGGGCTATCACGTCATCCAGTCGGAAATCGCGGTGGGATCGGGCGGCTCGTGGGGAAAAGGCTTTCTCAAGGGCACCCAGGCGCGGCTTAATTTTCTTCCCGAACAGACCACGGACTTTATCTTTTCGGTGTTCGCCGAAGAATTCGGCTTTGCCGGTTCGATGCTGCTGCTGGGTCTCTATGCCGCCCTGGTGGGGCGCGGCCTGGTAATCGCCGGCCGCGCGCGCGACCGCTTTGGAGCGCTATTAGCCTTGGGCCTGACCGCGATGGTTTTCTGGCAGGCGGCGATCAATATCGGCATGGCCACCGGCATCCTGCCGGTAGTTGGCATCCCGTTGCCGCTGGTCAGTTATGGCGGCTCCTCGCTGATCGTTCTGATGGCCGCGATGGGCCTGCTCATCAGCATCAACACGCGCCGCTATCTGTTCTAATCAGCAAGATTTTTCATCGCCTTCCATACCCTGGCGACGGACAGTCGATTCAATCTCGAAGGCCGGCGGGCCTGGTTACCGGCGGCGGCCGCGGAATCGGACGCTCGATGGCGCTGGCATTGGCCCGGCATGGCGCCGACGTTGCGGTCGCCGCCCGCAGCCTGGATCAGATCGAAGCGGTCAGGGGGAGAAGATCGAGGAAGAAGCCATTTTTTATACAGGGTGCTACTCCCATCGGCCCACCACCCGCGTCTTAGAGGCCGTTTTTCCGCGCCCTGCTAAGCGCGCGTGACTGCGTTGGCGGCGATCTGCCGAATTGGGGTCTTGTCCAGTATGGTATTGTCAATTCGGATTAACGTTCTGAACGGTCGTTTGTATGGCATTCGCTTGCTCCATCCGGGGCGATCGATTATCGGTAACCGGAGTCTTGCTCCGCAGCGATGGAGCGTGCGGCCAGCATCCGCGGCCGACAACCGGAGGAAACGATGAAGTTTGGCCTCTTCTATGAGCATCAATTGCCGCGTCCGTGGGGACCGGATTCCGAATACAACCGCTTTCAGGAAGCGCTGGATCAGGTCGAACTGGCCGATAAGGTCGGGGTCGATTACGTGTGGCTGGTCGAGCATCATTTCCTCGAGGAATACGCGCACTCTTCCGCACCCGAGATTTTTCTGGCCGGATGCAGCCAGCGCACCAAGCAGATTCGTCTGGGACATGGCATCGTGGCGTTGCCCACGGCTTACAACCATCCGGCACGCGTCGCGGAGCGGATTTCGACGCTCGATTTGATGAGCAATGGCCGGGTCGAATTCGGCACCGGCGAGACCTCTGCCGACGCCGAGCTGTTTGCTTTCCACGTGCCGCGCGAGGAAAAGCAGGCGATGTGGCTGGAATCGCTCGAAGTCGTGACCCGGATGATGGTGGAAGAGCCATTCCGGGGACATGAGGGCAAATATCTGCAGTTCCCGGTCCGCAACATCATCCCCAAGCCGCGGCAGAAGCCGCATCCGCCGCTGTGGGTCGCGTGTTCGCGTCTGGAGACCATCAAGCTGGCGGCGAGACTCGGACTTGGCGCCCTGACCTTCGGATTCGTTTCTCCCGACGAGGCGCGCCAATGGTCCGACGAGTACTACCGGGTCCTGGCCGAAGAATGCGTGCCGATCGGTGAATCGATCAACCCCAATATCGCCTTCACCATGCTGTTCCTGTGCGGCAAGGACCGGGAGCAGGCGCAAAAGCTCGGAGCGGAAAACTGTTTCTTCATGACCTACGCCTTCGGCCATCACTACCTTTATGGCGAGCATGAGCCGGGCAAAACCAGCGTGTGGGACAAGTACAAGGCTACGCCCGGGGCTGGACAAGGTATCGAAGGCACCAGCGGCGCGGTTTTTGGACCACCGCAGGAGGCGCGCGACGCCTTTCGCATCTGGGAGGATGCCGGTATCGACCAGATCATGCTGCTGACCCAATGCGGAAACATGCCGCAGGACGCGGCTTGCGAATCGATTGAGCTGCTGGGCCGCGAGGTAATGCCCGAGTTCAAGGAGCGCGAGGAAAAACGCCTGCGCGCGAAGGCCGCGCGGGTCGAGCCGATCATCGAGCGCGCGATGAAGCGCAAGAGGGCGCCGCGGCTGCCCAAGAGCACCGGACCCACGATTATCAAGGCGGTCGGCGGCTACGGCGGCATCATCCCGGGAATCAGCGACAAGAAGGCCTGATTCCAAGCCAAGTGGGCGGGCGGTCCGCCGTAAGCCAGTGGTGGGATGTCGCTGCTCACCAAGCCAGTGGCGCGGGCGTCCCTGCCCGCCATCTTGCTCGACCTGCATGTCGGGCAAGAGGTCAACCTATTTGGCGCGCTTTATCTCCAGAAACTCGACAAAGTTTCCGTCGGGGTCCTTGATAAAGGCGAATCGGGTGGTTCCCCAATCGAGATAGAGCGTCTCGGGCCCATACAGAATCGGGATGCCTTTGGCCCGCACGTCGGCGATTTCCCGGTCGATGTCGTCAACCAGAAAGGAGATGCGGACGATTCCGGCCTGGTTGAATTTCGGCGGGGAGGCGGGCGCGGCTAATTTCTTCCAGGCGCCCACTTCCAGGTGATAGTCGTCGTCGGGCAGCTTGAGCATGACGAATTCACTGCTTTCAGGAATTTCGTCCACTCCCATGCTGGCGGTAAAACCGGGCAGCGGATTGACCGGCGCGCCCGGCGTGAAGTTGAACCCGGGGTCTTCGACGAATCCCAGCTTCTTGTAAAACTCAACGCATTGCCTGGGGTCCTTGGTGTTGAGCTGATTGAGGAACATCCGCTTCGCCATGACTAGCCTCCTTCGCGGGGCGATCCAACTGCCGGATCGCCGATGCCATCGGGACGTTTCAAACCGCCACAGCTTTGGTATGCTCGCGGCGTGACGGTCGCGAATCTATCACAAGCTGGTCGGCGCGGGGATTGACCTTGATGAGATCGCGGGACCGCAAAGGCCAGGTCTCGACGCGGCGCGGCATGAAAAACGGCTGACATTGGAGGGTTGCGATTATGAAAGTAGGTGCCTCGATATTCTGCCAGAATTTTTATCGCACGCAGCGCCCCGACCACGAGGTTTACCGCGATGACCTGGCTCTGGCCGAGCTGGTCGAGCCGCTCGGCTTCGATTCGCTGTGGGCGGTGGAGCATCATTTTTCCCCCTACACGATGATTCCAGATGTCACGCAGTTCTTAAGCTATATCTGCGGACGCACCAAGCGGCTGGGGCTGGGCACGATGGTCATCGTATTGCCGTGGCATGACCCGGTGCGGGTGGCGGAGGAGATCGCGATGCTGAGCCTGTTCGCGCGCGATCGCGAGCTGACTTTGGGCTTCGGCCGCGGCAGCGGACGAATCGAATATGAAGGTCTGCGGATTCCGATGGGCGAGTCGCGCGACCGCTTTGTCGAGGCCGCGGAAATCGTGAAGCTGGCGTTGACCGAGGACCACTTCTCCTTCAAAGGGCAGTACTATCAGATCCCGGAGATGTCGCTGCGGCCGCGTCCGCAGCGCAACGATCTGCTCGACCACTTTTACGGCGCGATCGTCAGCCCCGAAAGCGGCGACATTATGGCGCGGGCCGGGATGGGCATGCTGATCATTCCGCAAAAGCCCTGGAGTGAGCATGCCAAGGATTACCAGGCCTACCTGGGATCGTGCCGCAAGTTCGCACAGAAGGGCCGCCGCCCGATCGCGATCACCTGGGTCTATTGCGCCAAGGACGAAAAGACCGCCGCCGCCGGCCGCGACAAGTGGATGGCCAACTATGGGGAGTCGGCCCTGGTCCACTACGAATACAACGATGCCGCCCATTTCCACGCCACCAAGGGCTATGAGCATCATGCCAAAATGGCGGAGGCGATGTCGTCGGGCAAAGGGGGTGGCGGCGACCTGACTAAACTCGGCGAGACCCAGTGTTTTGGCACGCCGGAGCGATGCCTTGAAGTGCTGCGCGAGATCAAACGCACGGTTGACGCTGATGAGTTCGTGGGGGTGTTCAGTTATGGCGGGATGCCGCTGGAAGAGGCCGAGCGATCGATGAAGCTGTTTGCCGCCGAAGTGTTGCCCAAAGTGCACGCGGAAAACTTCGGCTAGAGCGACATCGGTGGTCTTTTCTTCCCCTTTCCGATCTAGACCCGGCGGGAGAGAGGATTAAGAAAACTTTTTTGCAGGGTGCGGAGCCACTAAATGCTCCCGTACCTATCTCCTTTTTCCGCACCCTGCCCGGTCGCGAGTGCGCCTAATCCCGGCGCGGCCGCTCGCCCCGGTTGTTTTGATTGACTGCTATATCTAAGATTGTGGAGACTTTCAGGGGGGAAACACCGCTCGAGCATCGCGACGATGCGGCTTGCCGGGTGAGATAACAGTCTTGGGCAGAAGCAGAATTCTCGGCATCTCGGCCTACTACCACGATAGCGCCGCCGCGCTGCTGGTCGACGGCGACATCGTGGCGGCCGCCCAGGAGGAGCGCTTCACGCGCAAGAAATTCGACGCGCGTTTCCCCAGCCGGTCAATCGCCTACTGCCTTGACGCCGCCGGACTCAAGCTGGCGGATTTGACCGATATCGTCTTCTACGACAAGCCCTTGCTGAAGTTCGACCGTCTGCTCGAAACCTACCTGGGCTACGCTCCGCGAGGTGTGCTTTCTTTCGCCGCCGCGATGCCGGTATGGCTCAAGGAAAAGCTTTATCTCAAATCACTGCTGCGCCGCGAACTGGCGGCGCTGGGCGGAATCAAGAAATCGGCGGTGCCGCCGTTGCGCTTCACCGAGCATCATCAGGCCCACGCCGCGTCGGCGTTTTTTCCCAGCCCTTTTCAGCGCGCCGCCGTGCTCTGTCTGGACGGAGTCGGCGAGTGGGCGACCACCTCAGTCTGGCTGGGCGAAGACAACCGGCTGACTGCGCAATGGGAAATCGACTTCCCTCATTCGCTGGGCCTCCTGTATTCAGCCTTCACTTATTACACCGGTTTCAAGGTCAACTCCGGCGAATACAAGGTGATGGGTCTGGCGCCGTATGGCGCGGCGCGCTACGTCGATCCGATTCTGAATGAACTCATCGACCTCAAGCCGGACGGGACCTTCCGGCTCAACATGCGCTACTTCAACTTCGCGACCGGCCTGACCATGACCAACGGCCATTTTGACCGGCTGTTCGGCGGGCCCGCGCGCAAGCCCGAGAGCCCGGTTACTCAACGCGAGATGGATCTGGCCGCGTCGATCCAAAAGGTGACCGAGGAGGTGATGCTGCGGCTGGCCCGCACCGTTCATCGCGACCTCGGCACCGAATACCTGTGTCTGGCGGGCGGGGTCGCGCTTAATTGCGTGGCCAACGGCCGCATTCTGCGCGAAGGTCCCTATCGCGACATCTGGATCCAACCCGCGGCCGGCGATGCGGGCGGCGCGCTCGGGGCGGCGCTCGCGGTCTGGCACCAGTATCATGATAGTCCGCGCGGCCCGCGCGAGGGCGACTCCATGTACGGTTCCTACCTGGGTCCTGCCTTCAGCGACAGCGCGATCGAGACCTCGCTCAACGCGCTCGGCGCGCGCTACCAGCGACTGGCCGACGATGAGCTGATGCGGCAGGTGGCGGGAATCATCGCCGCCGAGAACGTGGTGGGATGGTTCCAGGGCCGGATGGAATTCGGACCGCGGGCGCTGGGTGCGCGCTCGATTATCGGCGATGCGCGCAGCTCCAAAATGCAGTCGGTGATGAACCTCAAAATCAAGTACCGCGAATCATTTCGGCCTTTTGCACCGGCGGTGCTCGCGCAGCGGGTTGCGGATTACTTCGAGCTCGATCGACCCAGTCCGTACATGCTCCTGGTGGCGCCCGTGCGCGAGGAACTGCGCACTCCGATGAGCGCCGAGCAGGAACGACTGTTCGGGATCGACAAGCTCAACATCCCGCGCTCGAGTATCCCGGCCGTGACCCACATCGACTATTCGGCCCGGATCCAGACTATCCATCGTGAGACCAATCCGCGCTTTTACGAATTGCTCAAGGCCTTTGAGGCGCTGACCGGCTCCGCGGTGCTGGTTAATACCTCCTTCAACGTGCGCGGCGAGCCTATCGTGTGTGCGCCGGAGGACGCCTATCGATGCTTCATGCGGACCGAAATGGACTACCTGGTGGTGGGCAACTATCTGCTGTCCAAGACCGATCAACCGCAGGTCGAGCGCGATGACTCCTGGAAGAAGGAGTTCGAGTTGGATTAGAGTGATGCTAACGAGCTTCACTTTATCCAGTCAGATGGCTATGAGTAACCTCGACGACAAACCGCCACCGAGCCGATCCGAGCTGCGCAATTTCGGTCTGCTGACCGGGGGTCTCTTCGCGGCGATCTTCGGCCTGCTGTTTCCGTGGCTGCATGCGCGCCACTTCCCCATCTGGCCCTGGATATTGTGCGCGTTGTTAAGCGTTCCGGCCTTGGTCGCGCCGCAAGTGCTCAAGCCCGTCTTTCGGGCTTGGACTGCGCTGGGCTGGGTCTTGGGTTGGATCAACTCGCGCATTATCATGTCCGTGGTGTTTTACCTGATAGTCACCCCAACGGGGGTAATAATGCGGCTGTTCGGCAGCGATCCGATGGGACGAAAGTTCGACCCCTCCTGCGCCAGCTATCGCGTGCCGAGCCGCCAGGTACCAACTCAAGGCATGGATAGGCCATTCTGATGTTAGAGCTGCTCAAAGATCTCTGGGGTTTCATGCGTGAGCGCAAAAAGTTTTGGCTCACGCCGCTGGTCGCAGTGCTGCTGTTGTTTGGGATCCTGGTCGTGATCGCCCAGTTCTCGACGGTCGCCCCGTTTATCTACACCCTGTTCTAAGGTGGGCGCCCTGCTGACCTCCGGCTTCGGCGCCGCGCCGTCAACTTTATCGTTGGCCATAGACGCGATCGTAGTTCTGCCAGCCGATCCGGCGCCGCTCATCTTCGGTCAGGGGAATTTTCTCCATGACCTCGACGTAATCCGCCTGGCTCACGAACGGATAATTGCTGCCGAATAACACGCGGTCCGTCCCGATACGCCGAAAGAGGTCAGCCGTTTCCGCGTGGCTCCATCCACCCGGCTGCCCTACTTCATGCAGTCGCAGGGAGGTATCGGTGAAGATGTTGGCATATTTGTTGGCCAACCTGATGGTGTCCTGCTCGGCGCCCATTCCCAAATGGGCTAGAACCAATTTGAGCCGCGGATAGCTTCTGGCCACATCCTCGAAGCGATTAGGGTGGTGGATGTCGGTTAAACGTTCGTCAACCCCAATTTTGCCCAGCGCTTCACCCGGAACCTCGGCGACGGCCAACGTCAGCACGGCTAGCCTGCGCCGGTCAGCCTCCTCCCACATCGCCGCCATTTTTGGATCGTCAGGATAGACGCCAATATACATCGGAAGGATTTTGAGCCCGGCCGATCCTTCGGCCATCCGCGCCGCGATCTCTGTGCGCGTCCAGTCCGCGCCGAACAGTACGGGATTTAAGCCGATCAAGCCGGCGAATCGCCCCGCGTGCCGATGTGCGGCTGCCGCCGCCCAACTGTTGTATGCGGATTGCTCCGCCGCCAGTTGATGAATCAACTCGTCGCGGTCGGGCTTGACGCCGCGCGCCTTGGCCTCCGCGATGCGCTCCGCAAGGATTTTGGTGTCAGCGATCAGCGGCACGATCATGGTCGTTGCGATCCCGGCGCGGTCCATGACCGGTAGCGCCTGCTCGATCGTGCCGTCCCCTGGGCCGTGGAATTCCAGCGCGTCCATGAAGGCCTTGGTCGCGGCGGCGGTCGGATGGATATGGGTGTGCGCGTCTTTGTAACCGTCCATCGGGTTCTCCTTACGCGGGGCCTCGGGGAATCAAGGACGGATGCTAATGGGGCCGGGGGTGAACCGCAAACATCAAACCCATCGTCACGTTTGAGATAAAGCATCCGCACGGCCTCGGTTTGGCTTGAGCCTACGCGAGGCGAGGCAGGCTGATTAACTGTGGTTGATGGAACGGGGGGCAGTCGCGGCGGGAGGCGCTTTCGGGACGGGTCTGAACCCGACCCCAGGCACGCGTCAGACGGTGGGACGTTAGGCCGGACTTGGGAAGGCCCGGGCGTAACTCACGGTATGAAGCTCACAACCCGTGGAGTCGAATGAGTTCGGCAAGGCCGTCTTCGAAGGCCATCTCGGGACGCCAGCCCAGCACCCGCTGGGCCTCGCTGTTGTCGGCCAGCGTATCGCGCGCGTCGCCGGGCCGCGCCGGCAGGTTGACGGTCGGACCGCCAATAAGCTGCGCGACCCGGTTGATGCTGATATTGCGGCCATGGCCGATGTTGATCGCGCGGCCGTCGGCGATCGCGCTGTCCATCGCCATCACATTGGCCCGCACGACGTCGCGGACGTGAGTAAAATCGCGGGTCTGCTCTCCGTCGCCGTGAATCGTCAACGGTTTCCCCTCGCGCCGCGCGCGCAGGAACACACTGATTACCGTCACGTATGCGCCCTCATGAGCCATCCGCGGACCGAATACGTTGAAGTAGCGCAAAGTCAGGGTCTGCATCGAAAACAGGCGATGGAACAGCCGCGTGTACTGCTCGCCGGTAAGCTTCTGCAGCGCGTAAGGATTGAGCGGATTGGGCGTCATGTCTTCGCGCAGGGGCAGACGAGGCTGGTCTCCGTATGCCGATGACGAGCCGGAGTAGACGACCCTTCGCACGCCGGCGTCGCGGGCCGCGAGCAGCACGTTAAGCGTCCCGATCACATTGACCATGTGGGTTTCAACGGGCTTTTCAATCGACAGCGGCACTCGCGGCAGCGCCGCCACGTGAAACACACAGTCAATCCCGGCAAACGCGGGCCGAATTGCCTCGATGTCCGTGATATCGGCTTCAAACAAGCTCGCCCGCGGGTTGACCTGGCGCCGCGACCCGGTGGTGATGTTGTCCACGATGCGCACGCGCAGCCCGCGATCGATCAGCGCGTCGACCAGGTTGGAGCCAATGAATCCGGCTCCCCCGGTCACCAGAACCAGGCGCGATTCGCATTGTTGAGTCTCAGTGCCCATCCGATCTCCAGCTTGCTCGTGTGGCACAGTCCACTCCTCCTCACACCGCTATGATACTACACCACCCCGGGCGCTCACGCTCGCCACGCCGGATGCCGTCAAAATTGCCGCCAGCAAACGCAGCGGGACAAAACAAAAAACGCACGAAAGCCCAAAAACCGCTGATTCGCGACTGCGCGAAGCCTCGTCAGAACCAGGTTGAAAAATCACTTTCCTCAACGCTAAAGCGCTGGCCAGCGGTGCTGGCAACCGGCGGTTCGAGCACCAGCGGCGTGTTTGTCCCTGCCGAGTTCTTCGGTCCGTAGTGGCCCGCCGGCTGGTTGCTAGGCCGAGTCCCGCTTGGGGATTGATCCAGGCTGACGCTCGACCACGAAAGACATACCGTGCCAGCCAAACTGTTTGTAGGGTACGGGACGCCATTGCGGCAACTCCGCGAAGATCTGGTCGCAGGCTTGCCGTTCTCCGGACGGATGAGTGGCCGAATAGCAAAAGTAATCGTCGAAGGCGATAACCATGCCGTGCTTGATTCGGGCGACCAAAAACCGCAGGACATTCAGGGTCGAGTCGTACAGGTCGCAATCGACGTAGGCGAATGCGATGTTGCGCGGCTCGCGGCCGGACGTCAGGGTATCGCAGAAGAATCCAGAGGCGAGTTCATAGTCGCCACCACGAAGGCCGAGCCATCGCGCGTGCCGGTGGGCCTCGGCCACTTCGGATTTCATCGTACCGGCGATCCACCGTACATGTCCGTCGTTGGCCGATTGTGGCGGGAGTCCCTGAAACGAATCGAAGCCCCAGAGCTTGGGACGGAGGCCGGCCCTGCGCGATTCCCAATAGGCCAGGCTAAAGGTCCGGCTGCCGTATCCGAACTCCGCGTAGTCGCCGTCGATGCCGTTGAACTCAAGCATCTCAAAGACGTGCCGGAAAAAACCCGCCCGTTCCGCCCAGTCCTCGATATACCAATCCTCTTGCCGCATTTGTGCAATCCGTCTGCGCCAAGCAAAAAGCCTCTGTCGCGCGCCATACGGCAACGCGCTGCCAATCCGCTGGGTTAGCATTTGCTGGCATCTCCCTGTGCACGCACATCTCGCCCGTCCCAAAAGCCGGGATCAACGAGGACGAAAACACTTGGTAATCAACTGAAGCCAAAGCGGTCGGCGGCCGCGATCGACAGTTCCGATACGCGACCGCAATTCTCATCGCCCAGGGAGTGATGACATGGCCCTTGTAGTCTTGTTTTCTGAAAACCTCTTCGGGCTTTCTGACACGATGCTTTCGCTCGATTATGGGGATGAATCGCGTGTCCGCGGATCTGATTCCCCGTTGTCACGCGCAAAGGCTACACCCGATCCGGAAGGGGAGAACGCAAGCCATCTCCCCTCCCCGAATCCCAACCTTTCGTCAGCTTCCCCGATTCTGGAATGGCCGTTAACGGGTCAACCCAAATGACCCCGCCCCGACGGACAAAGCGGCAATGAGTCGAGCCTTTTAACCGGATGGCCTGGTTTAAGGATGGCCTCAAAGAATCAAAACGTTGCCTCCACGGCATTGATTCCCATGATCACGCTATGGCTTGCCGTATCGTTGTTCTTGACCCCGAACGAAGCCGAGAGTTGCACCGTGTCGGCGACATGCGGGCTCAGCACCGTGTTTATCAGATCAAAGGGAGTCGGTGATGCTCCCACATCGGAACCCGAGGCCGCACCCACGCTTTTTAACCTATAGCGAAAAGTTGCATATAGTGTATCGCCGATAACTTCATATTGCAGTGGCACCTGTATAGTGGCGAAAGGCGTGCCGGTCTGGATGAGCGTCGCACGGATTTCGGTATGCAGCAGCGTCAACTTCCCCTGCGTAGCAATAGGCCCCGCATCTCCGATTGATGCCTGGATAGTGTAAATATGAACGCCGTTTACTCCCGTCGGCGTGATGCTCACCGTATTGGTAGCAACAGCTACTACGCTGTTCGCCGCGACCGCAACTGTGTTGTCTGCGGCGGACACCAGTTTTTCAATCGAAACGGCAAGACTCGACGAATAGCTGAAAAGTATGGTGAATAATAACGTCGAAATTCCTGTGGCGATCAAAGTCAGCTTTCTCATCATTTTTTCCCCCTCCGGAGATTAGATATGCCTTTGAATGATATTCACTACCACTGATTTGACAATTAAATCAGTGAGCGCGAGCGATCTTCTGTGCATTTTGAACAGCAATGACGCAGGTAAAAGTGCACAATAAACGCGGGAGACCTTGCGGCGTCGCCTGACCCTCTGGATCGACGGCAAAAGCGTAACGCCAATCCGGGGCAGCCGTGGCTCGCTGATCGGTATTTTCGACCCCCCTTCTACCAGTCGCCGCTTCACGACCGACGGACACACGGCCAACTTCCGAGATATCTCGAAGTTCTCCAGCGCTCCCGATTGCCGCCACGACGGTGACGGCCTTACTGCCCGACGGGAGCGCCCGCAAGCTGGCAAACCGCCTGGGCGATTAGGAGACCGGCGAGCCGATTCCCGTCCACGTTCCAGTGCCCGGTTCCCAGCTTCGTGTTGGCAAATCCGTGCAGGTACAGGTGGTTCTTCACCGCGTAGGCCTGGAATGGCTCGCCGAGGTCGAGGACCGCGAATGCGCCACGGTGTCCGACCGTTTCGACATGCCGGTCGGGATAGAACAGATCCGACACGCGAAAACTCTTTTCCAATATCTGGCGCGGCAGCTCGTCCGGATTGACCTGTTCCGGATTGCCAATGGTGGCGACTAAGAACTTCGCTCCCCGCTGTTGGACTTCGCGGGCAATCTCAAGCAGCAAAGCGTCGGTTATGCTCCACGCCGCAATCCAGTCTGGGTCGCTGGGCGGACGGTAAACCACCGTGTCGAGACCCACATTCACACTATCAAGTCCCAGTCCCGCCACCGTGGCGCGCATCTTCGACCGTGTACCCCGTAAACGCAACTCGCTCTTGACCTCTCGGATTAACTGGAGGGTGCGCGACCAATCCAGCGCCTTCTCCCACGCGGCCCAGAACCACGATTGTGAAAGCTTGAAATGAGTCATCTGCCGAAATGAGTTGTCGATAATCAGCTCGTGATCACGCAACTGGAAAAAAGGACGCAACTTTTCCGGCTCCAACACCCGGGAGTTATTGCGGATATCGTTGCCGATGGTAAACGCAAGCACCACAACATCCGGCGAATAATCCCACACCCGGCGCCGGAGCATTATCAGTTCCTGGCCCGTACCGTATCCCGAAACGCCGAAGTTCAGAACTTCCACCTTCTTTGCGGGCAGAGCCCGGCAGCCGGCGAGTTGCCGCTGCATTACCGTCCAGAACGTGTCTTCGATCGGCACATCAAGGGCTTCGGCGAATGAATCGCCTATTACAGCAACGCGAAATACGCCGGCTGCCTTGGCCTTTTCATGTTCCTGGTCGCGAAATCCCTGGCTGTTGATGCGGATGTACGCCTTCCCCTCGGAGGTAAACCATCCCCGAGCCCCGGGCCGCAGACAAACACCAAGGTAGTAATCGGTTCGATAAAAATCAGGGCACGAAAAACCTATCACGCGCAAGAGTAGTTCAATCGCGAGCAATCCGGCGCCCAGACCCACAAGCACCAGCAGCAACGAGTGCAGTGAGGAATGTCTGCTCATTGTGTCTGAAAGTTTAAGTGAGCGAGACGATTATAACCCGCTCGTGTGTTTGCCGTGATAATATTCCACCGACCCTAGTGGAGGCCTCCTAAGGTCATCAAAAACTCTTTGGCTTGATCGGTCGGCAGGCACTCCCGAGTATCACTCGCCGTGATGCCGGAACCGTATATCGCCATAGCTCCCTCAGGGAAATGATAGCCCGTGCCGGCATCGATGTTGTAGACGGAAATACCTGCTTCCTTCCAGGATCTTGGAGACTCGCCCGTGATGAAGAAGCCGGCTTCTATTTCCTTACGTTTGGGAACAATGAGCGTGATGCTGAGCGAATTTCCGATCACGTCGACTCTAAACAGCGGCGCCCCGGAAACGCTCTTGCACGCGGCCAGCGAGCGAACCAACTCTTTTCTTAGCCTGGCCTCTTCGACTTCCACCGCGACCTGAGGCACCATGGCGAGCAGTTGCCGGCAGCAATCGGGATCGAAGCCGATGCGCTCAATCAGTTTTGATACGTCGGTGAGTGCCATTTCAATGCCCTCATGGTAATCACGATGGATGGCCGATTGCCCCATACTGGTCGCAAAGACGACTATCAGCTCGGGGTTTCTTTTGCAGTAGTCCATAGCATCCGACAGCACCCGATCGACCACCTTGATCGCGAACTCCATCGTGCTCAGGTAGGGCCGCTGTCGCCGGTCGTCGTCGGCGCCGGCAAAGTCCTCGGGAAATACGTCGCGCCAGTAGCGATGCATGATGCCCGCCACATGGTTGGTAAAAAAAGTTGTGAATGCTGGTGGGCGATTGGCGTCAAACAGTTTCCGAAAGACGTCCCAGAAGAGCATGCCCTGGAAAATAGGCCGTCTGCTGACACGGGTTTGGTCAAAGCGTTCGCCGAGGATCTGCGCCCCCGCGGAAACGATGGTCGAGGGCCGCAGACCGAGCCGCGCCATTTGTTTGACCAGCAAAAGAGTATTTCTGGATACTTCCAGACCGCGCTTGACGACCCGGCCGTTGGAAGCGGTTTGCTGGAGATTAAAGCGCTGCAACGGCTCCAGGGTTTCGGGAATGCATGACGAGTCATGGGCGAACGTGTCAGGAAGGTAGAATCCGCCCGGGCCCGGCGCGACCGGCGGCCAGCTTTGCATGGAGCCCAAGACGCCAATCGAGTAGCCGCGGTTGCAGTACTCCTCCCAGATCGGCGTGCCCCGAAAACTCGCTGGATCCTGGCCCAGATACCTTATTCCATGCTCTTCTTTCGGCATCCCGCGATGAAAGGTGGGCCAGGTGATCCAGGGCGAAAGTTCTCCCGTATCCACCGCGACGTTGGTAAGAGTGCGGGATTCGCGGAAAAACCGCCCCAGCGCCGGATAGCGCGAATCCGTCTTGAAGCGGTCGACCAGCCTCCACGGCACCTCGTTAATCTCCAGCAACAGAAGTGGCCTGATCATCATCGATCACGTCTCCGCGGACTCGATCACCGGCGCCGCCAGTCTGGTGCCCGGACTGGCCCTAACTGAGGGTCTTGAAGAGGGGCCGCTCTTACCTCACCTATGCTGATGATCCCGCGGACCGTTATTTGTGCATCTCGCGCCGACCTCTAAAACGCGGCTGCCGGCACCGGAGCCGTCCATCCGAACAGGTTGGCCCTTACCATTGCGCTCTCGCCATTCCTTCCACATCGGCTTCCCCATCCATCGGATGCTTGCGCCGAATGCAGAGCGGGAGCGCCCATTCCTATACAAGCAGATCCCTAACCCGGTCCAGCCGCGAAGGATGCACAAAGACCCAATTGTCCTCTTCAACATCGCCCGCTGATTTCACTTGGAGATGCCGGTTCTCGTAGCGGTATAACTGATATTCCAAGCCGGAAAAGAAATTTATAAGATTAACAACCGACAGACCGTAACCTTCCATAAACCACGGATTGATCTCGCAGACTACTAAAGGCCGATGCTTGCGAAGCAGCTCCGCAGCGCCGCGCAGCGCATACAGGTCGGCGCCTTCGATGTCGGATTTGAGGAAGCTGACTTCCTTCAGGTCGGGCAGAAAATCGTCGATCCGGACGACCTCGCACAAAACCTCTGTGGTCTTTTGAAAACGTGCGTGCCGCTCCTTTCCGGGCCGCGCGTTGTTGCGATTGCCAAGATGGACCGTGCCGGCAATGATCGCACCACTGTCCTGGATTGGAACGTTGAACTTGAGGCGCCCGTTTTCTTCTCCGCAAGCCATCTGGATTAACCGCACGTTCCTGAACCGCAGCAGGCGGGAGATCTTCCTGAAAACGCGGCACGTGTAAGGGATCGGTTCGAACGCATATACATGCCCGTGGCTGCCGACACCCTTTGAGAGATGATAGGAGTAAAGACCGTAGTTCGCGCCGATGTCGAGTGCTGTTTCCCCCTCCCGGACGGCGCTGTCAATCAGTTCCAACTCCGGCTCCCGCAAGGCGCCTGACCAGATGTCATAGGCCATGGCGAGCGCCTGAAACACCTCGTAGGTATTCTCGTTCAAGACGGGCGCCAGGGTCCGTTTGGCGATTCGACGCGGCAGCGAGTCAGCCGGCATGCGGGTCCTTCCTGCCGGCAAACATCAGCCCGCCATCATGTCGAATTGGTAAAGTTCGGCGGTCAGGAATCGGAGTGCCTCCGTGCAAAGGCGCCTGTATGTGCCGCTCGCCGGTACCATGTAACGCTGCGCTCTCCAGTGGAGCGGGTTTCAGGTTCGCCGCACAATCATTCCAACTACCACGGCCGATGAGGTGAAATCGGCAAAGGGGTCGGGCCCGTTGGTTTACGGTGAATAACGTTGTGCGCTGGCGCGCGGGTATCTCCCGATCACTTGTAATTGGTGGAAAAGGCCGAACCGTTTCGCGGTGATCCTCAAAAGGATAAGCGGATGGAAGACACCGGCAATTACTACCAATGAGACACTCTATTGTACGGATCCAGGCGCGAGCGGGTAAGGATGGTGGAGCAAAAGCTCATGTTGCCTTGAGCAAATTCACTCGCGTGCTCCAACCAATCGGGGTCGAGTTGGTTTTCCCCCAGCGCTTTCCCGCCCCCCGTCACCCACCTCAAATAGTTGTCCAGATTCCAAAATCCCCACATGTCGATCGCCCCCGTCTTACCTTCCTTGATCGAGTTCCTCCAGTTCACACACAGCGGCCAGGCACCATAGACCAGCAGCATGCTCTTCACTCCAGGGAATTCCCGCTTTATCTGATCCAAATGGTGGTAATTGGAAGCTCCATAGGTTTCCATGCAAACGAAGTCGGCTTTGAGCCCCCGGGCCAAAGTCTTCTGATGAAATGCGACTGAAGAGAAACAGATACCGAACTGGCCGCCAGGCCTGCCCGCGACGAAATAATCGCGGAGGTCATTGTAGGTCTTCACGATCCAGTCCACACCCCGGTCACTGAAGGCATGCGGCTCCCAGCATCCGGGACCGCATTCGCGGGGATCGTTCAATGCGGGCCCGTAGGGCTCGTCCACGTACAACGCGTCGACCCCCGCCGCGATTTGAGCATCAATCACTTTGTGCTTGTAATAATTCAGCGACTGGCGGTAGGTCTTTTGATAGACTCCCGCAACGCCCGACACCCCGCCCAGAACGGCCATTCCCAGGGAATGCGCCTTGCGCACATGCTCAGGTAACGCGGGCCAGGAACCGGCGATCTGGACCGCCGTAACGCCCCTGACGGGCCTGGACAGGAAGGCGTCGATCGGTTGATCGCTGCGGAACCAGAAGATGATTCTACCAAGCGGTCGAACCCGCGGCACGCCGGGCGGAAGGGATTGACCGGCGGCGCGGCCTGAAAACCACGGCAGGCTGGCCAGAACCGCCGCAAAAAGGAGTCCTCTCAGCAAGGCGGTAAAACTCAAGCGGACTCCAAGGATGCCAAGGCTCCAGATGTTTCCGATCTGTCACATAGATTACGCAGCGGACCACATCGGTCCAAATGGTGTAAAGCGACGCTTCCGGAGGATCCTTCAACGGCCAAAGCTCGACGATCTTCGGGTATCATTTTCGCTTTTGGGGCAATAACCGGACCGCGATAGACCAACCTCGTTTGCGGCCGTCGCGGCGGTCCGCCATTTTCAGGCGAACCCCGTGGCGTCCTTGAACGGCTCGCGATCTTTGCGGCCCAGCGCCTTGTAGATGCCATCATAAGCGCTGACACCATCCGCGAGAGCGAAATGCTTGATTGCGGCCCGCCGGCAACGCTGGCTAATTGAGGGCTCCTCAGCCAGCTTCAGGAGACTTGCAATTCCCTTTCGCAGAGCACTATCGGTGAAATCGCTTATCGTAACGCCGGCCTGCTCGTCTTGCAGGATCCGTTCGACGTCGCCGACCCCCACGTTAGTGAGGCAGGGAACTCCACAACCGAGAAACTCGCCCAATTTGGTGGGCATGCTGGCGCTTTTCGAAAATGATTGTTTGATGAAGAATACTCCCGCACTCATCTGCCCCATTCGTTGCGGCATCGCTCTATGGTCCAGGGCTTCCAATTCCACCCGATCAAGCGCTACGCCGCGCCGCACGAGGCGGGAACGAATGTAGTCGTGCTCCCCGCGATTTAGTATCACGATCCTGGCATTGGGGCGCATCGCAAGCAGCAATTTGAAGCACTCGACCGCCGGGTCGAACAGATACGACACGCTCGCGGCACCGACATATCCAAGAGTAAACGAATTCGACTCCCGACATGCCACATCTTCCGCGATATGGGGCTGGAAAAGATCCAGATCCGTACAGGTCGTGATTACTCTGAAGTTCGGCTCAACGCCTTTAAGATAGTCGAAGCGCCGCATCTGGTTTACCGCGGCATTGCTCAAGGCCACCACTGCGTCGGCGTTGAGAAGAAAACGCCGCTCGCACCATTTTGCCACTCGGAACAGCCGGGATCCTTTACTCCACAAGCCGCACTCGACCCGTTCGTCAGCCCAGAAGCCCCGCATATCGAAGATGAATCGGGTGCCCAACGTCTTCTTCAATGCCAGCGCGATAACCGAGGCAACGTAACTGCGGGCATGAACGACGCCAAGCCCTTCGCGGCGCACCAGATATGCACATAGTAAGAACCCTCGAAGCAGGTCGTAACCAGTGGCCGCAGCCGTGGGTTGTTTATGATACCTCAGGGGTAACCAGCGAATCCCCGCGGCCCTGGCCTCGGCCTCCAACTCCGATCGCTGCCTGGCGTTAAGCCAGTCCGTTCTCTTCTCATAACTTACCAGCCAGATTTGGTGTTCATGGGCGAGCCCCTTCAGATACCGGAGCACCTGAGAGTAGGCGATAGGCTCCATAATGCCATCGTAAGATATGTACAAAACACGCATAAGGCCCGCGCACTAGCTACTTAAGTCCGCTGGTTATTGGAATAACGACAGATAGACCGGGGCCTGCGCCGCCACGGAGTATCTTTGGAACACATACGCTCTGGCGCACTGGCCCATCACGCTCCAGCTCGCCCGCTCGTCCAACAATCTGGCCAGAGCGCAATACCAGGCCTCCTCGGTATTATCCACCACCAGTCCGGTCTTGCCGTCCAGTACCACCTCGGTTCCCGATCCGACATTTGAAACCACTGGAACCACACCCAGTGCGGAGTATTGGATCGCCTTCAACCCCACCTTGCCATTCTCCCATAATCCGTCATGCACGGGCATTAGTCCGATATCGAGTTGGATCAGGTCGTCGACCTCGGTTGCTGACCGCCACTTGATGAAACGATAGTGCTTTAGTTCCGGAAATCCCGGATCGAAGTTACAAATCACGACAAATTCGAATTCATGGCGTTCCTGAAGCTTGACCAAGGCGGATCGCACGAGCTCCAGATACTTGGCGGTCGAGTACGACCCGGTCCATCCGATTACCGGAATGTTCGCGCTCGAATAGGTCTTGCTGCGTTCGAAATATTGCGGACCTACGGTCGTCGGCAACACCACCACATCACGGTTCAGTTGTGAGGCCCAACCCTTAAGAAACTGGTTGCACACCGTCACCTGGCGGCTGTGCCTGGTGATCCAGCCAACCTTTGAGCTCCACTTCGCCAGATGCAGGAGCCGGCCGCCAGACAGGCTGTTGGGCAGAAATATGGCGTCGTCAAAATCATAAATCACCCGGGAGCCGATCCTGAACATGATCCACTCAAACACGGGCGGCCCCACCGGCGCAGCCTCCCGACACAGGAATATATAGTCGAACCCGCGCAGGCGCGGCAGGAGCGACAGACGCCTGACAAAGCCGGCCATCACCCCGGCCGCTTTCCGAGTCGTATTTCCGCGCTGATGGAACACGGCAAAGGTCCGCGGGCTTAGGAAGGGTTCAATCGTCACCTCGATGCCGGCCGCCGCGAAGGTGTCAAGATATTCCTCGAATCGGAACCGCTGCCCTGGAACGGTGTCGATGGGATACGGACAGACGATCAGGACCTTTTTCCTTTGCATTACTCTTGGATGATCCTGCACCGAGTGCCGCAAACGCGTGCTTTCAGAGCCAAGCTCCTGTAGTTTCAAATGCCGCCACCCATGTTTTAGAACCACCAGACCCCAGAACACCTCAGATTCCCGCCCAACCTCATTCGTGACGAGCCGCCCGAGCCCGGTTCGTGCTAGCAGGTCTTTCGAGCCAACATTTCCATGAAGGAACCAGTCCTGGTTACCTTTTCGATGGCATGAACGACGCGTTGCCCGCAATGTTCAAACTGCGAGAGCAAGGTCTTCCTGACGGGAGGCCACGTCCCCATGGGGAAGACCCGCAGGTCAAGCGGGGCGAAACCCGCTGCGCTGAGTAAATATTTAAGGGACTTCGGCGTGAAGCCCTGAACGTGGTAAGGCGGAAAAGTCGGCGACAAGTGGCAGGTCCAGTCGGTGCCCTTGGTCCGGACATAGAGGTTGGCGGCGCGGCTGAACAGGCTTTGCTCATTGGGAGCGTCCAGCCAGAGCAATCCGCCATGCCCGAGCACCCGGCATACCTCGCCAAGCGTCTCGCGGGGCGTGTACAAGTGCTCTACCACCCCCGCCAGGATCGCGATATCAAAGCTGCCGGATTCATAACCAGCTTTCTCCAGCGGGGAGTTATCGACTTTCACATCGTAGTGGTCGCGGGCAAAATCTGCGAACTCGACCGAAGTTTCCACCCCGACTGCCGTAAGACCAAGCTGTTTGGCGGCGAACAGCAACTCACCGCGGCCGCATCCGACATCAAGAATCCTGCAGTCAGTGTCACGCGCACTGCCCGCAAGGTCGGTCAGGAGATCTTTATAATGGTTGAGCTTGCGTTCGACATCATGACCCCTGAAGTATTCGTCGGGAGTATTGTAACCAACGTCCGGATTCTTGAGCCTGGGCATAGGTCTTGGATAGATGTGACTACAGGTTTTGCATCGGACAACAGCGACGCACTCGCCCAGTCCGAAACGATGCGCCCTGCCGCCCCGATAGCCTAGCTGCTCAAAGCTCTCGCCATCGCAACAGGGACACGGTAAGTCAACATAATCGAATATGCCTGTCATCTTGAGCGGCCTGGCGACCTTTGAGGTTGAGTAATCAGCCCTGCAGCATCGGCCTTCGATGCATCACGGCCGCGCAGCCGAATCCCGGTACAGGATCGTGGTGTCTTTTCTCACCAGGCGGATGAAGCGCTGGCCTTCGAGGGCCTGTTCGAGGGCCTCAGTACATCCTGCCTTGATGCGGTCGTGGAGTTCGACCATTAAGACCTGGATCTGGCCGAGCCATGAGCGGCGCCCGGAACTAAACACCTCCTTCTCCGCTCCTTCGATATCGATCTTGATGATATCGACCGCATCCGCGGGGCACAGCGCAAGAATATCCTCGATGGTCACCGCCGCGACGGTCGTAAGCAGGCCGTCGCCGGGAGTTGATACCCGGCTTTCCCAGGCCGATTCGGAGCTATCGACGGCGAGGCGTCCGGGACTGTCCCAGATGGCGGCTTCAACGGGAATGATATTCGGATAGGCACTGGTATTGGCCACCAGGGCCTTGAAGTTGGAAGGTTCCGGTTCTACGCAGACGATGCGAGCCTGCGGGTAGCGGTTCGCGAAGTACACAGATGCGTAACCGACATTGGCGCCGCAATCGACTATCGCGCGCGGTGAAAGGTCGATGGGCAATTGGTAGATCTCATCCAGGAAGATTTGCTCGAAGCAATATTTGTCCGAGGTCCGCGGCCTGATCCTCAGCGGATAGGGGACTCCAGGTACCGCCGCCAGGACTTCGTGGCGGGAAAAAGCCGTCGCCGCGAGGACCTGCAGGGCTGGGAGGACGCCGAGCACCCGCGCGTAGGACCGGAATATGCTCGGCGCCTGGAGCCCCCGCCGAAGGAGGCGAACGGATTTGCGCAAGAATCGAAATTGCCGCAGGTGATCGCGCACACCTAACGGCAAGGCGAACGTGAAGTCGCGTGCGGAAGTCATCGGATGCTCCTTCACCGTGACCCAGCCGGTCGAGAGAGTCTTAGCCAGGAAATTGCTAGCGAGCCGCCAAGTCTCCAGGCTGTCGGCGTTCGGTCTCAAAGGGCTTGCGGGCGTGCGCGATTAGAAGTTTACCGAACAACCGGGGCCGGTCTTCCCCGACTTCGAGCAGGTAAATCGCGTTCTGCGCGGCCCGAAATAGCGCCAGCCCGGCCCAGCGCAGCAAGCGCTTGGGCCTCCAGCCGAACGGAGCCACGTTATCGGTAATGCTGACCTCGATGAAGCCGCATGCCGTCAATATCTGGCGCAGGCTCGTGTCGGTGAAGGACATTTCATGGGTGAAATCGATATACCGCATGGTCGACCCGTAAATCGATGACGCGTTGCCAGTCTTGAGCACCACTGCACCGCCCGGTTTGAGTGCCCGATGAATGGCCTCAAGGAAGGCGATGATTTCGTCCTTGCGGAGATGCTCGATAACATCGGTCGCAAAGACCAGGTCCCAACTGGTGGTTCGGGCGAGAAATTCGAGCGCATTGTCTTTTTCCACCGGCAGGCCGTGGTTTCTGCAGTATTCAACCTGATCCGCGCTGGTGTCGATTCCGGCCACGTCAGAGTATCCCTCGCCCAACAGATAGCGCAGCAGATAGCCGCTGCCGCAGCCAACGTCGAGGATGCGCCCGTTTTTAACCGCCGGGAGATAGGGTCCAAATTGGAGCCGATAGTTCTCTTCGAGACTCCTCCATTGTTCCGGGGTGTCGGGATTGCGCAGGTCGTAATGGACCCGGTACGAGCCATATAGCAATTCTCGGTAGCCGCTCAAGATTTTCAAACTCCCCAATCGATCATGTTACCGGTAACTGGTGGCCCCGCCATCAACCTGAATTCGCCGCCAGGGTGGCGCGTCGGTCTTCAGCGCGCTACTGCGCACCGCGGCCGGTTGGACAGCGAACCTGGCCGGAAATTTTTCGGTCTCCCAGGAATTTGTGCAGTTCCAGCCAGTGCCTGACAGGCTGCGCAAAAAAAGGACTTCCGCTTTTTACAGCCCGCCCCCTCACTTTTATCTCTCCCGGGGAGAGAGAAGGTTAAGGAATGTGAAGCCATCTCATATGCACGGTGCGCAACGTCCAATGCTGCTTACTCACAAAACTTCTTTTTTCCGCACCCTGCTCAGGGTCGCGTTCAATGCAAAAGGGTCTCAGTTGCAATCGCTGAGCGCTTGCGCGAAGTTGCTGCCCCTAACTCGCAGTAGAACCGCTCCCACTGTTCAGCCACGATAGCGGGTGCAAACCGGGCGCGGATCGGCTGGCATGCCGCCTGGCCAAGCCGCTCGCGCAGCGGCGAGTCATTCATCAGCCTGGCGATGGCGGCGGCCAGGGCCGCCGCGTCTCCCCGGGGAACCAGCAACCCGGAGACCCCGTCCTCCACCAGTTCAGCCAGTCCTCCCACCCTCGTCGTCACCACCGGACGCCCGAGCGCCATCGCTTCCGCTGCGACCAGCCCCAGGCCCTCGAACAGCGACGGTATCACTACCAGATCGGCGCCAGCCATGATCTTCATCAAATCGTCATGTGGGATCATATGCCGCATCGCCGCCTGTCCACCCAGGTTGCTGTGTTCCACCTGTACCGCAATTTCGTTCCATAAAGGCCCATCGCCAACGATAAGCAGTTTGGGATAGAGTGCGCGCTCGGCCAAAATGCGCAGCGCCTTGAGCAGGAATACATGACCTTTTTCTTTTCTCAGTCTCCCGGGCAAAACGATCAGGAAATCGTCGCTCGAAAACCCCAGGGCGTTTTTCAGTTCAGCGGACCCAACCGGCGACGCGACGGTGGTCGCCACCGCGTTGGGAATGACCCTTACCGCCCCAAGGCGCAGGTGTGACGCGTAATTCTCCGCGACCGCGCGGCTGACGGCCGAGGCCCCGTCCATCCATCGCCGGGTCACGATCCCGTCAAGCCCTTTTCTAACCCGTTTCCACGCCGTGTCCGCCGGATAGGAATCGTAAGCCAGGTTGTGAAAGGTCACCACCCTGACCGGGCCGGGCATGAGGGGCCTGGTCAACGCCGAATAAAGCGACGCGAAGAACAAGTGGGCATGGACGACATCGGGCTGCACCTGGCGCACCGCCTGCGCCAGCCGAAGCACCGCCTGGGGCAAGTTCCAACGACCCTTGATGTTCAGGGGATGGAGCGCGATGCCATAATGTTCAAGCACGGGCGCAATATCGTAGGGCGGCCACAGGGCCACCACTTGGCACTGGTGATCGCGGGCCTTCAAGACCGGAAGCAGGTTGACCAGCGCCTGTTCCGCCCCTCCGCATCCGAGCGACTCGATAACCGTGAGGATCTTCACTGATCAGGCCGGGACGTACAACGCTCGGCGCGGCGCGTTGGAGGCCTCGCTTACGTCCAGTTCCGAATGCCGCTGAGCTGGCTCAGCAAAAACCACCGCTCTCGCTGGTCGAGAAGCAGCGTCCAAGTGGCCATCGCAGAGATTATGAGAGCTGCTGCCGCAAAAGTTGCTCTAAACACGAGCCCGCCCGTCATCGATGCACCGACAGCCACAATGCACAGGGCGGCCCCGATTACCATCACGCTCTTTTTCAGCCCCGGGCCGGTTGCTGGCGCCACATGCATGGCGAATCCAAAGCAGATAATCATGTTGAGTGCGGTGCGCACGAGGAAGGCAACGGCAGCGCCATTGATACCAAAGCGCCTGATAGTCAGCCAGGCGAGTGGCAGGTAGAGGGGCGTTTCGATCAGCAGGAGCATGGCGTTGAGATCAGGACGACCCGCGGCCTGAGTCAGAGCCGTCGGTACGTAGGTAACGCCGGCCAACAGCAGGCTGACTGCGAAGCATCGTGCCACCACGGTGCTCGCGTTTGCGAAGTCCTGTCCCAGCCACCACCGCAACAATTCGGGCGCGAATACCGCTATCAGCAGGGCGAATGGAAAGAGCAAGGCAAGCACGCATTTATTGGTCTGCTCAAACAGCGCAGCCATCTTTTTCGGGCTTGCCACCAGGCTGTATGAGAACGCGGGGAACATGACCTGCGAGACCGCCGCCGGCAGAATCTGCACCTTATAGATGACTTCCCAAGGAGTGCTGAAGTAGGCCACCGACGTCATCGACAGCAAGCCGCCAATGAGGAAACGCTCCGAATAGCCCAGCAGCGGACCGAGGACGGTGGTCACCGTAAACCATCCGCCGAAGCTGCACAGCGGCCGCAGGTAACGCCGCTCCAAAAAAGGTGATCGCCGCAGTCCCGGCAGCACCTGAACGCACAACGCCATCTGGACCACCCACGAAACCATTCTGCCTGCTACGAGCACTCCGACGATTAGAGCCAGGTTGCGGGAGACCTGCATCAGGGCCACGGGGGCAAGATAGGAGAAGATGCTGACGGGGACGCGCACGGCGTTAATCAGGTCAAAACGTTGCAGCGCGGCAAACAAGCCACGGCACGCCGCGGCGCTCACCAGTGCGGGCACGCAAAGCGCTACCAGACGGAAGGCAAGCAGGGTCTCGGACCGCAGGGCTGGCGGCACACTGAGGCCATGGTAAACGATCCATCGGCTTCCCAGAAGGAGCGCACACATTCCGAACAGGCCGAGGATCAACATCAGGATGAACGCGGTCCAGAACAGCCCCGGCAGTTGCTCCCGGCGCCCGCGGCCGACGCTTTCGGCGAGGTACTTGGTTAGTGCCCTGCCCAGCCCCATGTCGAGCAGGCTCATATAGCCGACCACCATCCACGAGATCGTCAGAATCCCGAACCGCGGCTTGCCAAGTCCATGGATTATGACCGGTATCGCAAAGACCGCCACCAGCATGGGCAGTCCCTCGCCCGCCAGGTTCCACAACGAGTTTCCGAATAACAGACGCCCGCCGAACTCCGGCGGCGGAGCGGCGGCTGGCTGATCTCCCAAGGTTATTTTCGAGCTTCCGGCCGCCACTGAATTGTTTCCCGCTGCTCCGGGCTCGAAAAAGACGCCAGCGCACGCTCGATGTCCGATCTGGTAAAGTTCTGATAAGGAACATCGTAATGTCCCGGTGATAGGCGCCCTTCGATGGGCCGCCCCGCTTCGAGATAGCCAGTCAATTCTTCGACCACCAGCGGCGCGCTGAGCGCGGCGCCGGAGCGAACCAACCTCCGCAACTGCGCCGAAATGTGCTCGTTACCCGTGCGCTGAATAACGTGGAAGAGGCTGTGGAGGTAGTCTTGATTCGACCCCCGTGGAAAGTATACCCGTTGCTTCATTCGCTTGAATCCCCGTTCCCCGGGATAAAAGTCGAAGCTGTCCACGACCTTCAGGTCGAGCATTCGCTTCAACCCGGCCGACGCGGCGAACTTTCGCAGCATCGCTTCGTTGCCCTTCACCAGGGGGCTTCTTTTGATGCGATCGCGCCACGACGTGGGCTGGTTATTCGACCACAGCGCGAGCGTGATGCTCAGGGATTCCGGATAGAGCGGAACGTGACACGTCCATGAATCCACGAACAGGACGTGATGCCTCGGATGCGGCGCTACGTCCAGCACCCGCATGGTATATTGTTCCGGCCCGACTTCCTGCGGCAGCGACAGCATCCAATGCTCGTAGCCCGGCCCGAACAAAGTGGTCGTGGTGAGAAGCATATCGCCATGGTGGTGGATTGAAGTCGTAGTCACATCCGTTCGATAGGAGGGGAGCGGAATCCAGCAGTTAAGCACCACGGCGAAGTCCGGATTGGTCTCCACTTCAACCGCGACCGACGGATAATTGAGGGTATTAAGGCGTTGGGGTATCGCGACGTGGCACTCCAATGCCTCACGCAGAAAGTCCGGCTCACGTGAGATCTGCGCGAGAACCGTAAAGCTTTGCCGATGCGCTTCCCGCTTGTCGCGGAAGCGGCGAAAGATGCCTCGAATCTCACTCAACGCACCTTTCAAATGGCGCATTCAGTCCCCCCCGGCGCGGGTCGCGGCATTCATATCTGTCCGTTGCGCGCGTTTGCGCCGGTGACGTTGGCGCGATTCAGCACCGTCGGTTTGCCCTTTGACCATTGCGGACGCCGGTCGATAAACGTTGTGTGCCATACCTCCAGCATCAGCAGCGCCCATAGTTGGTTGTGACGATCGCGAGCACCCGCGCCATGCTCATCAATCAATCGCCGCAAGCGGCCGGCGTCAAAATATCCGCGCTGCAGCGCTCTACGGCTAAGCAAAACGTCATGCAACAAATCCTTCCAGTCCCCCCGCATCCACAAATCCAGCGGCACTCCGAACCCCATCTTGCTGCGATCCAGGATCGCAGCGGGCAGAACTTTGCGGAGCGCTTTCTTAAAGATCGCCTTGCGGTTGAGCAGAGTCATTTTCATACCGGCCGGCAGCCGCGCGGCGAACTCCATGAATTCATGGTCGACCATCGGTGAACGGGCTTCCAGCCCCACCGCCATCGAGGCCCGATCGACCTTTACCAGCAGATCATCGGGCAAATAAGAGTTGACGTCCACGCTCAGCAAGCCGTCCACGGGATTGTTCGCCCGCGCCTGGCGGCACAATTCCAGGACCAGCCCCTGGGATGGCGGCAGTTCCTGCGCGGCGAAATCGCCGGAATACAGCTCCTGCTTTTCGGCGTCATCGAAAAGGGCAAGCATTTTTCCATACGCCGTCTGCCAGTCCACACCGATAATCTGGTCGGTGAGTTCGAGCCGGCGGGCGAGGCGGCGGTTCGAACCGAACATGGCGTAGCTGCCGGTGATGGCTTTGCCAGCGAGGCGCCGCAGCGCCAGAGGGGCGTGCCTGAGATAATGCACCAGCAGGCTCATCGAGTAGCGCCGGTAGCCGCCGAAGTTCTCATCTCCGGCGTCGCCGTTGAGCGCGACCGTCACGTAGCGCCGGGTCAATTTGGAAAGATAGTAGGTGGGTATGGCCGAGGAGTCGGCGTAGGGTTCGTCATAGTGCCAGGCCAACTCACTTACAATGTCAGCCGCGGCTTCAGGTTCCACCCGGAATTCGTGATGCTCGGTGCCGAACCGCTGCGCCACCAGCCGCGCGTAGCCAGTCTCGTCATACTCCTGTTCCCGGAACCCGATCGTGAAGGTCTTGACCGGCTTGGTACTGTGCCGGCTCATCAAGGCCACTACCGCGCTGGAATCGATGCCGCCGCTTAAGAACGCGCCGATCGGCACGTCGCTGATCATCCGGAGCTTCACTGCTTCTTCAAGCCGTCTCAAGATTTCATCGCCGGCTTCAGCGGCATTGATCTGGAGTTTGGGCAGATAGCTTAGCTCCCAGTAGCGCTTTACCTCCAGCCGCCCGTCTTCGAAGGTCAGGAAATGCGCGGGCGGGAGCTTGCTGATCCCCCGATAGGCGCTTAACGGGGACGGCATGTAACCGAGAGTGAGATAGTGATGAACCGCCTGCGGGTCGGGTTGGGCGACCACGCTTGGATGGGCGAGAATCGCCTTCGCCTCTGACGCGAAAATCAGGCGTTTGCCGTCAAAGGCATAAAACAGCGGCTTTTTGCCCAGCCGGTCACGCGCCAGGAACAACCGGCGCCGGCGCCCGTCCCACAGCGCGAAGGCGAACATGCCGCGCAGCCGATCCAGGCACTTGAGGCCAAGTTCTTCGTAGAGATGGAGAATGACCTCGGTGTCAGTTTTGGAGCGGAAGCGATGTCCTTGATGAAGCAGCCAGGGACGGAGTTCCTCAAAGTTGTAGATTTCACCGTTAAAAACGATCTGCAAGGTGCCGTCTTCATTGGACATCGGCTGGCGGCCTTCGGGCCGCAAATCGATAATCGATAGTCGCCGATGGCCAAGACCGACTCCCGGCGCGACGTAGGCGCCGCAATCGTCCGGTCCCCGATGCTCCAGCGTGTCGCGCATTTCCAGGAGCGTCGCCAGATCGATCCGTTCCCCGGGATCGGCGCTAACCACGCCGCAGATACCGCACATGGATTGTGGTCGAGCCCTCTTCGGTCTTCAGCGCCAGACGCCGGCAGCTTTAAAGCGGGAATGATACGGGACAGTTGTCAGGCGAAGTGTTAGTGGCCGTAGGTGAAACCAGGTTCGTGGATCGAGGCGCGTAACCTCTCCCTGACCCTCTTCCAGGAAAAGGCAAGGGGGCATAAAGGGGCTCTGCCCAATGCCTTTGTACTCTGAACAGAGTCAAAGCATTCGCGCCTTAGGGCGAGGTAGTCAGGACGGAACGCTGAAAAGCGCCGGACCCTGCGCTCCTGCGGCGTCCCAGGTACAGAAACAGAAGGATCTCGAGCGGCATAACCTGAAGGCGGTAACGGACCGCCGTTCCCATGTTATGAATCGAGATAAAGCCGTACAGAGTTGACCATAGAAGCAAAAACAAGAGCGCCCAGGGTATCATCAACTCACGCAAATCGCTCAGCCTCAGCCGCACGGCGGCGCGTAGCGCCAGTATCAGAACGACAGAATCTTCGAGCCCCGCCATCAATCCAAAAGGATTGAGCACCTCTCCGGGCAAGGGCCGGAACAGGGCGCTAAAAATCCCAAAAGGCGCCAGCCTGACGAAGTCGCTCCAACCCTTGACGACGAGATTAGTCCGGGTTGCGGAGCCGCCACTGTCGAAGCTCTGGCCGTTTTTGGAGAGCTGCTCGAGAAGTTCCTTCGCTGTGGCGACCTGGAACAGGTTCATCATATGCATGACCATTCGAATCTCGGACAATCCGAACAGTACGCATACCGCGATGAACAATATCGCGACCGATCGGCTGGGCATCAGTTGCCACACCACCGCCAGCAGCGGTATAGCCATGATTGCCGCCATCCAGACGCGAATCGCGGTTGACAGCGCGACGCCCACCACCACCCACAGCAGGAACGACGGGCGCCGCCGTTTGCAGATCCCGGCGACCCCGTAGCTGTAGACCGCCACCGCGAACATTGCCAGCGGGTCTTTGCCGAGTATTGAACCCCAAAACAGAATCGAGGGGGTCAATCCCAAAATGAGCAGAATCCGGCGATCCTCATGGCCCAGAAACATCACCGCCGCGCGATAGAAAATATACACTCCCGCCAGACCCACGATCGCGAACGAAACCTTGGTGGCGTGGTAGGAGACCGGGAGAACAGACGCATGCAGCCCGACCAGATTGAGCATCAGCACGGTGCCGTTGTGTTCCCCCCTATAGACCCAGCGCAGCGGCCCGGCTCCGAAGCGAAAGTAATAAAACGCGTCGAGATTGTAGTGCCCCTCATAAACCAGCATTACGACCAGAGTCACAAACACCCGGGCTCCCCAGAGCAAGAGCAGGTCACGCCGGTCTTCCTTGACCAATGGGCCGATCCAGATTGCCACTCCCAGCGCGGCCGCCCACAGCAGTGCGACCAGGTAATCAGCCGACATGTTTGGCCGGTCTATGAAGTGTCCGAGTTTTTCCACCTCGCGCATCAGCGCCAGAGTGACCAAAGCGGCGCCCGCGGCTTGCGCCATCAGGGCCGCGGAAGAGACCATCAGTTTTTCTGTCCGCCGTTCAAGCATCGACTGGGATTACAATCATCGGCTGGGATTACGCGCTTGAGGTTGATCCAGAGAATTTCGTTGGAAGTCTTTACTCTACCGTTTCTCTGACAAACAAGATTAATTGACGCATCTGCCGGCGTAATATCAACCATGCGCACATGAGAAAAGGCGTCAAGATACCAGCGGCCAAGGTATCAATCAGCGGCCGCGGGAAGTAGGGTGTCGGCGGCACCATCGGAGGATCGATCACGACAAAGGCGAAGTCCGCCTGAACTTCCGCGGTCCCCAGCTGCTGCAGCTGCTGAGCGGCCAATTGATCCAATTGGCCGACCATCAGTGCGTCGGAGGTGCTCGAAACCGCGGTCTGCAACGCTTTGATCGCGGCCGCTGAACTCGCGATCGCCCGGTCGCGCAGCTTTCCCCTGAGGCTGTCAACATACAGCGTGAGAATCCGCCTGGCCTGCGCAGGATCGGGGTCGATGAACTTGAGCGTGAAATTTCCGGTATTTTCATCGAACGCGCAGTCCAGACGCGACTGCATCAACCGAAATAGCGCCCAGCGACTCAGGGTTTGGGAGCTCCCGCCGGTAATTGCCAGCATCAACCTGGTCGACAGTGGTACGTGACGCATGATGACCGGTCCCAGCTTGTTGCGTTCGGCCAGGTTGGCGTTGAAATCCACCGACCCGAGCATCGCCAGCAATTCCTCGGCGTCCTGGGCGGTGGGGCCAAAAATGTTGCCCAAAGGTCCGGAGGAAGCTCCGGCCGCGGAGCTCAGGATCGTGCCAAGCGAAAATGAGCTCTGGGGCTCTTGCGATGCGGGCCGCAGCAACGTCACCGCCTGGTACCAGTGAGTCATTAAGAATTTGGTGCAAACCAGCGTAATCGCCATCGAGAGTATCGTACAGGCCGCAATTTGCCATCGCTGCCGATAAATCAGCTTCAGGTAATGCTGCCACACTGGCGCGCGGGGCTCCGCTCCCGGCGCAAGCAAGACCACACGGCCTTCGGCAGCATTGGACGGCTGTTCGATTCTATTTCGCTGCAAGGAACCTGCGGGGTCGGCTATCATAAACTATATTGCCTAACGCCTGATGACGGGGTCCGGCGGCGGTTCAGACGTCCGCAGAATCCGCGCGTCCGCTGGGCTCTCGCGGATGAAGCTTCTCAAAGTGCCGCTCCGCGCAGGCCGCTGAATTCCAGCACCGAGCGGTCCGGTCGCCCCGGATTTTTCGCCCGCTTAGCCCGCAGTCGCGACGCCCACGCTGGCGGTCTGCAGTTGGCCGGCGAGCAACTGGTCGATCGTGTCGACCTGGGATCGCACGTAGCGATATTCGTCGAAACGCTGCACTACCGCGGCGCGACCCATCTGTCCCAGGACCAGACGCAACCCGGACTGCCCGTGCAGTAATTTCAGCATCCCGGTCAGCCGATCGACGTCGCCGGGCGGGTACAGCAGACCGCTGCGGCCGTCGTCGATAATCTCGCGGCATCCGCGAATCGCAGTGGCGATCACCGGCAACTCGCTGCTCATCGCTTCGAGCAAAGCCCGCGGCATCCCCTCCCGATGCGAGGGCAGCGCGAACACGTCGCAGGTGGACAGATACTTCTCGACCTCGTGCACCATCCCGGTTACGGTTACGTCGCCGGCCACGCCGAGTTGCTGCGCCCGGTCGAAGAACTCGCTTTGCACGGGCGAGATGTCCTGATCGATGTTGCCCCCGATCAGGAGCAACTCGGCTTCTGGCGCCGACTCGCGCATCCGGGCAAAGGCGCCGAGCAGATCCACAAAGCCCTTGGCCTGAACCAGGCGTCCCACGGTGGCGATTCGGAACCGGCCGCTCCGCAGCCCCAGCCGCCGTTCCCAACCCGTACGATCCGGATCGCGCCGGAAACGGCGAGTATCGATACCGTTGCCGATCACCGCGATGCGGCCGGCGGGGATAAAGCCCCGCTCGACCATCAGGCGCGCGTCCTCCGCACTCTGGCTCAGTGTAAAACTGGTGATTCGGGCCAGCGCGCCCTCCAGCAGGATGGTAGCCTCCCGGCGGTAATGCGGCTGCGCGTCGTGAAAGTAGAAACCGTGCGCGGTGTAGATATTCAATGGCACCCGTTCCATCCAGGCGGCGATGCGGGCGACGATACTGGCGTTGCGGTTGTGCCCGTTGACGCAGTCATACTCGCCATCACGAATTAGTCTGCGCATCCGTCCAATCGCCCGGGCAAAGCGCGCCGGCGAGGCGTTTCTGGGAAATACAAAAGGATGCACCGCGACGCCCAGCCGGTGCTCGATCTGAGGGATATTGCGGCCTTCGCATACGCACTCGACCGCATGTCCCTGCGCGATCAGTTCGCGCACCAGCGGTTCGAGGAATCCAGCCAGATAAAAATCCGTATTGCATACCTGAAGAATTCGCGCCATCGATCGATCCCCCCAAAGCGGTTGCGAATTCAACGCAGTTGAGCGCGTCGAGTGCGCCAAGGCTTTTATCCAGAACCGATCCGCCGACCCTCGATGCCGACGCAACCGGACCAGCGTCGCGACGGACCGCCAACCGTCAGCGCGCGGTTTTGATGGGCTGATTCATTTGTTTCGGCGCCGGGCCGCTCAGATGTGAGTTGCCAGCAGGCCGAACACCGCCAGCGCAGTAGCGCTGTTCGAGACGATAGTCGTTATATCGGTCCAGTACTTCATGCGGATTGCGCTTTGGATGTCAGTGAGGTTCTCAGGCACGTATATGGTGTCCCCGGGATCGAGGGTTTGCGAGATCAGGCCGCCCGATACCAACGGCAGCAGCGGGAACAACGACGCTTGCCGGCTGTTTTCAAAACCATCCTGGGTTACCACCGCGCCGTCGGCCTTGATCACCATCAGCCGTTTGACTTCCCCCTGCGGGGTCGCACCACCTGCCGCATAGAGGTAGTCGGCGACCGTCATGCCATGGCGCACCACCACCGAGGTCGGATGGTAGACTTGTCCCAGCACATTAACCGAGGCCGGCGCGCGCGGCACGGTGAGCGAATCCCCGTCCTGCAGCACGATGTCTTGACTCTCGTCGCCTTTGACAATGTCCCCGACGTGCACGACAATTCTGCCGTCGGCCTGCTGACCTTGGGTGGTTGCCAGCAATTGCTGCAGGGACGTGAAAGTCCCTTGAAAGGCGGTGCTGGCACCCGAGCCGCTGGGCATCGAGGCTGATTGGATCGAATACTGAGCCAGTTCGTTGGTAATCCGGATGCGTGCCTGGTCGAGGTCCTTTTGCTCCATCTGTTGAACGCTGGCACGGGTGAAGACCAGGGCCTTGGGAGACGCGTCGGAAAGGAAACCGCCGCAACGAACGATCAGTGAGCTCAAGCGCTCGTCGTTATGAATCGGGTACTGTCCGGGTTTGGACACCTCGCCGCTCACCATGACCACCCACGGCAGATGCCAGTTGGGGGTGACGGTGACGAATACCTCGTCATTGAAATGGAGCGGATAATCGAGGTCGGGAGAACCGCGGCGGAGGTCAAGCTTGATGAAAATCCGGCGGGTATGCGCCCCCGAAATGACCTCGGTGCGGGCCACCTCGACCTTCTGTTTATCGGCGTCGTCCTTGAAGCCACCGGCCGCCGCGATCACATCCCGGATCCGCATGCCCTGGTTGAAATCATACAGGCCCGGCGACTGGACTTCGCCGTTGACCACGACGTTGCGCTTGGGAAGATTGTAGTCCAGCACGCTGGAGATGAAGAGCTGGTCATTGGCCTTCAACACCAGGTCGTCATTGGAGGGTCCGGCAATGATGTTGGTCAGGTTGAGATCGAATGAGTGATGCTCCGAGTGCCCTTTAACCACCGATACTCTGACCAGCGCGGCGCGCGGCTGATACGCGTCCTCTTTGAGTCCGCCCGCAAGATAGATCAGGTCGCTGACCCGCATCCGCTCGCTTAGCAGGTACTGCCCCGGGAGCCTGACCTCGCCGCCCACCGTAACCAGCGGCATGTCACGCAACTGGTCGAGGCTGTAAACGTCCAGTTCGTCATGATTTTGCAGTTCCAAATTGGCCATCGAATTGCCTGACAGCGCGGCGGCCAGGTCAACCTGGACGAAATGGGTATAGCGCTGCGGCCCCTCAAGCCGCTTGACCAGGGCGTACCTGAAATAGGTATGGGGCAGAACCCCCTGACCTTCCCTGACCAGGTCGGCTACCTTCATCGCCTTGCGCCATTGATATTCGCCGGGCCGAAACACGTTACCGGCCAGCGTCACCGTATTGTTATGATAGGGCAGCACGGTAAAGATTTTGATCAGGTCGCCGTCCTTGATCTCAAAATCGCGCTGCCTCATTTTCTGGACTGGAACGTCCAGCACCGCCACCTGCTCATGATTCTTGATGCGCTCGACTTGCACGTGTCCGTTGTAACTAAAGGCGGATACGCCGCCGGCCAGCCGATCGACCACCTCTCCCAGGCGCTCCGGGCGGCCTTCCAATTCAAAAATCGCGGGGCGCTTGACGTCACCCGCAACCCCCACCACCGCGCCGATGATCGGGACCCGGACAACGTCGCCCTGCTGCAGTTGGAGGTCGGAGCGATTATCGCCCTTGAGCAAGACGTCATAGAGGTCGAGCGTGCCCACCGGTTGGCCACCCCGGCGCAGTTCAATCCGGCGCAAGCTGCCGGTCTTGGACGGACCGCCCGCCGCCAATACGGCGTTTGACAGGCGCGATAGCGCGCTGACCGTATAGGTGCCGGGCTGGTTCACTTCGCCCACCACCGTGACCTGTATGGAGCGCAACTGGCCCATCGTGACGTTGACTTCAGTCCCGGTGGACTGCTTGAGGCGTCCCTCGATCAGCTTTCTGGCCTGCCCAAAGGTCAGGCCGGCAACTTGTAACGGCCCCACCTGGTCGATCAGCACACTGCCGTCAGTCTGGACCTGCAACTGGAGCTGTGCGTTAACCCGGCCCCAGGTGAAAACCACCAACTGATCGCCCGGACCGAGCATGTAATCATCGGTGATGGGAACGTTCTGGGTGGGCGCAAAGGTCGATACCGGCGACATGAAGGCGCTGTAACCAAACTGCGTAAGGTTGCTGGAAGTGGGCGGAGTAACCGTAACCAGGGGATTATCCAGTTGCTGAAACTTCGCTTCGATCATCGACACGGGCCCAGTCGGCAAGCCCAAACCGGTCGGTGCGGCTGGCTGCTGAGGAGAATACAAGGGTGGTGGCGGCGGCGACATTCCGGGCGCCGCCGGCTGTCGCGAAGCCTGAATGTTCTGCTGGATTTGTGAAACCTGCTGGTCATTCAAGCCCAAGGCGTGACCCATCGCGGACATATCGTTCGAATTCAGATTCATGGCTCCCAAACGGCTGGTCAGAGCTTGCATCTGATCCGATGAGAGCGGCCCGGTCCCCGCGCCGCCCCCTAATGCTTGAACCACAGAGCCGATCGTCGAGGCGCCAAGCTGCCCGCCGCTGTTGACACCGCCGGAGGTGAAGGTACCGCTGGGAGCCGAAATCGTGTTGGTCGGCGGCGCGCCCGTTTGTGCCACGGCGGGCATCCCAGGGGCACCCACGGTCGCCGGCGTCGCGGCCAGCGGCGCTGCCCCGGGCATACCCGAGGTCACACCCACGGTCCCTGATTGACCAATGCTTACGGGGGGATAGCCCGGCGCCCCTGTGCCATAGCCTGGCGCACCCACGCCATAGCTTGGAGCACCCACCCTAGCTTGGGCCCCATGTAGCCCGGCGCACCCACGCCATAGCCCGGCGCACCCACGCCATAGCCTGGGGCACCTGCGCCATAGCCTGGCGTTCCCACACCGGAAAAATTGGGCGCGGCATTGGGATATGGGTTGGACCCGGCTGGATATTGGTTAGCCGCCATCGGATATTGGTTGGGCATCATGGGATATGGGCTGAACGCCACCGGGTAGCATGGGTTGGCGGGACCGGGCGCTACTCCGGGGGCGCAAGGGTAAAAATAGTAGGAGAGCGGTATCGACCCCGCAGCTCCGGGGACATAGCCAGAGGCCGGCTGTGGATTGCTCATGGGTCCCGCATATGCCGGGCCCGGTGCGGACCCTGACGGCAGTTGCGGATCCCGGAGGCGCGGTCAACGGCGCCGGCCCTCCGGGGTAAGCAGCCCCGGAACTCGGAGGCGCACTGGCAGCAGCGCCATAAGCGGGGGGCGCGGCGTAAGATGGGGCACCGGAAACTGAGGCGCCATACGCCGGTCCGCCATACCCCGGCGCACTATAGGCGGGTGCCCCGTAGGCGGGCGCACCCGCGGCCGGTGCAGCCGCGCCCGACCCGCCCGCAGACGAGCCGGAAACGGTCTGTCCACAAGCGGGCCCATCCAAGCCGTAAATCAGCAAAGCAGATATCAAGATAGTCACACCGCGCCGAGTCGTGCGCGCAAAGAGGGTCCCGGTGGTCATATTCATCTTGCCCCCTCGACCAGGCCAAGCAGCCCATGAGTACGGTGCCGCAGGAACGCCAAGGTGCTGAAACGCCAGTATTACCGCCCGGAAGCAGGCGCTACTACGTTTTCACCACTTTGTGTTGATGGAGGTCTTTCGCCCCGGTCCGGATTCATCGCAATAAGGTCGTGAGCAGAGAAATCTGGATAGATAACCAATAGATAACCAATGTCCATTCAGTTCGTCAGACGAGTAATACGAGGTCCCAATGTAAATTTTTGACAACCGCATCACAATGACACACCTAAGCCCTCGCGTTCGGCACCAGGCCTTGCTCCAGCAGCCAAGCAGGTCGATCTTCGCAATCTGTTTTCCTTATTCTCGCTTTCCGCGGAAAAATGGATGAAAGCAGGCCGTCTTGATGCTCGATGCCGCTGCGACCGTTAACGATCTTTCATCGACACTCCACATCACTCGACATATTCAAATTCCGCCATCAGTCTAACGCGCGACAACCAGGATGTGTTAGAATGTGGTGGCTGATACGGTGATGTGTGTTTTATACAGTTCGGAAGGATTATTAGCTAGTGACCCAATACCAATTGAGGCACGCGTCCGCCATGCCATGAACCCTGTGGTCCAAGCATTAGTGTTCGGGTCAGTACCATATTCCGGTCTATACTGAGAAGTGAATTTTTTACACCTTTGACAAGAAGAGTTCAGCAATTTGCACAATCTGATATATTCTCAGAACAACCGCTTTCCCTGTCCTGATAGTCCACATCCGCCGTACGCCAAAGAATCTTTTGATCCATGACCCGGCTCCGGTCCGACCGATCAGCACGGTTCCTTCCGCTCAACCTCCCGTTCGCCCAAAACTTCGTAGTAAAGCGCGCCAAGCACTGGACCGGGACCGGATTTTTTGCTGAAACCAAATGAATTTCTACGAAAGTGCGGTCCTCAAAGGCCGCCCAAGAGGGCCGTTGTCCTTGGCAAGAATTCGCGGGCGGGTGCGGAAAACAGGATCGATCCGGAGACCATTTGTAATGGTGCAAGATAACATCGGGGTGCGGAGCGCCCTGAAACGAGCGATCGAAGAGGAAACGAAATTACAGCCGGCTGAACGATTGCACCGGGGGGCTCGTGAACTTGGCCTCAACTACCGCGATCCCGCTTTGGGGCTTTCGCCAAAAATTATCTCTGACGTGCAACGACTGGCATATTTAGTGACCCGGATTCCCGCAATTTTTCAGGTCAACCAAACGGTCGATGCCGAATTGCGGCACTTATGCCCCGACCTCGCGATTGCGAGCGTGCTGGACCTGGGTTGCGGGCCGGGCACGGCGACGCTGGCCGCGATGCAAACGTTCGATCAACTAAACAGTGCCACGTTAGCTGACCGCGATGCAGAATGGCTTAAGGTTGGCCGGCGTCTGATTGACGCGATCGATCCGCAATTCGCTTTTCGATCGCGATTTGCCATTCTCGACCTGCGTGAGCCGCCATCGGAACCCGGCGACCGCGACCTGGTGGTCATTTCATACGCGCTGGGGGAACTGAGCCCGGCGCACGCGATCGCCCTGGTAGCTTGGGCATGGGCCCGGGCGCGCCGGGCCATAGTAATAATTGAGCCCGGAACGCCGCGCGGTTTCGCCACGATCCTCGGCGCTCGCGACGTCCTGATCGCGGCGGGTGCAAGTATCGTGGCGCCCTGTCCCCATGCCGGGCGGTGCCCGATCAGGGGGGCTGATTGGTGTCACTTCGACACCCGGGTGGAGCGGGACCAACTGCATCGATGGGCCAAGTCGGGAACCTTGCCCTATGAGGTTGAGAAATTCTCGTACATCGTCGGGGTCAGGCAGCCGCCGCCAGCCGGACCCCCGGCAGCCCGCATCATCCGGCATCCGCTCAAGAAGAGCGGCCACGTGATCCTCGACCTTTGCACCGCCGAATCAACCGCGCAGCGGCTAATCGTTTCGCGGCGGGATAAGGAAGCTTACCGGCAGGCGCGAGCTGCGAAGTGGGGCGGTCGCTGGGTGAAGCCAACGCGCGCATCTCCGTGAGCGCCGCCACTTTCGGTATCGTGTTGGCCTTGCCGGGGTCGCGCACGCGGGGTCAGGTGAACTTGAGGATTGGCGCGGCCCGGCTGGTAATCACAAGTGGGGATCTCAAATAAACCCGTTCACCAGGCCGAGTTTCCCGTCGGACAGTCTTCGAAATCGCCCAGAACTCCGAGGTTTCCCGCGCTCTGAGGGACGAAGGTCTTGCAGAAGGTGGTCTCGCGCGGCTGCCGGTGCCACCACCAGATACCATCGTCGTACGCGGCACACCCGACCAGGTATGCGGTTTTGTCATTGCGTAATATGGCGGCGACGGTCTGGTCGTCGATTGGCTGCTGGGTGGCCAGCGTGGTGGAAAAAGTAGCGTCGGGAAAAAGCATGGTTGCCGGTTGGCCGCTGGCCGCTTGGGCGCATTCAGGAACCGGCGGCGGTGCCGCGGGCGGCGGAAGACCGATGTCCAATCTGGCGGCAAAGCGCAGGTCCAACGCCGGTCTTAGGCCGGCGTTGCGCAGCGTCATGCGAACCTTCATGGCCCGTCCGGCGATTAACCCTCCCAGGATCTGCTGCCGGTCGTTCATGCCGACCCAGGGGCGCCGGGCCAAAAGCGGAATCGTCACGCTGGCCAACGCCAGGATTGCCAAAAAGACCGTGGCCAATCCAACCAGCGCGGTCAGAAGACCCAATCCGGGAGGGCGCTGGCCGATATCATGACCGCCGCCGCCGTCGCCGGCCACGGTCTCTTCGCCCTCCAAAATTACCCACTCGCCGTGGTCGAAGCGCTCGTTTGGCTCTTTGCGGCCTCTGCTAACCATTGTTCCCAAATTCAGATCAGGATAATGCAGTAATCCTGGCGGCTCATTGTAGATTGAGGCCGGCCGCGAAAGATAGCCGACGATACTGTCACGCCGCCCAACTTTTTGAGGTTCTTAAGTGAGACGTTCCGGTCCTCCCCAGGTTGGTGGGCGACGCCGGATTTGATGCCGCACCGATGCTGAAAGGACCATTTGTGAGCTGTTTGCAGAACCGAATTTTCCTGGTTGTTGCCTTGGCGGGTCTGGTCCGCTGCGGTGCCGGCCCGGTGACCATCGTATCGGCGCCGCCGAGCGCGGTACCGCCTCCGGCGGACGTTTCAGGGGTGTGGTCGGGAACCACCCGCGCCATCCCCTGTGACGCGCTCGCTTCGGCCGGCAGATGCAACGCGCTCAATAACATCACCTTCGCGCTCAATCAGCGCGGGCCCCAGCTAACCGGTAAATATACCTGTGCGACCGGCGACGCGATCTGCCGGCACGGCGGCGCGGACGATTCAGGGGATGTCAATGCGGGATCGGTCTCCGAAAACCAGCTCAATTTATCGGTGATGATTCCGGCCGACGCCTCCAACTGCTACTACCACGGCAGCGTTACGTCTCCCACTCAGGCCAATGGCATCTACATGTGCTACACGGGCGGTATGCAGGTCGAGCAGGGGGTCTGGGCCCTGTCGCGGGCGGCGGCCGAATGAAATTGCGCGTGGCTGCCGCTGCCGGGTCGCGCGCCTTAGCTCCATCGGCCACGTTGCGGGTTGAGACGGCAAACACGTTCAACGTCGGTAGCCCAGCTCGGTTGCGCCACCACTCCTGCGACTGCGAGTTACCGGGCTGCGGTCGCGCCGGGTATCCGGCCTGAAACGAACTGGATGCCGACGGTGACGCGGACGCGGTTTAAATGCCTCAACGTTCTGGTGGATCGCGAGCGCCCCGGGTGCGGCGACGAAACTAATGTTACCCGTCAAGCTTTTGGAATGCCGATGCCTGCAATTGCGGTAGTCGTGCCCAGGCTGCGGACCGTCGAGTTTTACCTCAAGGACCGCGCGATCAGATACTACAAACCGCGCCTGGGCGGACTGATGAGTGCAATCGAGAAGTACTATCGCGACCTTGGAGCGCGCAGAGCTGGCTGCTCCTTACCTTCATCCGGTTTGATTGGCTCGATCCCATATCGAAAAACAGCGCGCTATCGGACGGTCTCGTTTGAGGTGCGGTTTGAAGTATAACCATCTGGCAATTGTTTAGCTGATTTTATTACCTTAGCCGCGTTTCGCGCGCATATACGTCACGCCCGACCGTGGAATAAGAATTACGAGAAATAATATTGACAGTTTGGCTATCGATCTGTATAAAGCTCACGTACGCAATCGTTTCCTCCGGTTCGGTTGTCGTGACGGTTTGCCCGGCTGTCGGATCAAGCACGCTCCCATGTCGGGATGAAGTAAGGCCGGCAGCGCCTTTGCGGCAACCGTCTCAATGGTCCTGGGTGCGAGATCGTACCCGACCATAATCCTCGGCTCGGCCCCTCTATCGGCCGCTGTGCTGCGCGCGGGGCAATTTTTAACCCGGGTCTTCGCTACGCGGCAGCGTTGCGATTTTTCCAATCACAAATGCCAGGGAGCGAGTGATGCGCAAAGTGAAGTGGGTTGAGGTGTTTGCGGTGGCGCTGGTAACGCTCGGTGTCAGCGCTGTGGGGATACCGGTTGCGCACGCGGCTGCAATCGTGCTGCGTTCCGTTTCAACCGGCAGCACCAGTTCGTCATCATCGCGAGATGCGGTTACGATTCCGGCCCCGGACGGAATCGCCTCAGGCCAAGTATTAATCGCCCAGATTGCAGTGCGCGGAGGCAGCGGGGTGATATTGAATGCCCCCTCGGGATGGTCGTTGGTGCGGCGCGACAATTCCGGCGGTACTGTTGCTCAAGCCGCGTATGTGCACGTGGTTTCGACCTCGTCCAGCGAGCCTGGCAGTTACACGTGGACCTTCAATGCCGGCAACGATGCGGCGGGCGGAATCGCCGCTTACGTCGGGGTCAACGGGGCACAGGCAATTGATGTAAACGGCGGGCAAAACAATGGGGTTTCCAGCATCATCGCGGCCCCTTCCATCGATTTGCCGCATGCCGGCGACCGGGTCGTGGCACTCTTCGCGATTGCGGGCACCAGTCCGATCGTCGATCCGCCCTCGCTGAATCAGCGGTGGAATTTTCGCGCTTCCAGTTATGGAATCAGCATCGTGATGGCGGACCTGATATACAGTTCCGCCGGTCCCGCTCCCGCGGTCTCCGCGAACGCCAGCGCCGGTGCGGCGAACCTGGGCGCCCAGATTGCCCTGGTCCAGCAGTCGGCCAGCGGGCCGCCGCCTAGCGGCACCTTCCCCAGGAGCGACGCGGAATGCGCGGCTGCCGTCGCGTATTCATCGTGGGAGCCACGGCCGGACAATAATGCGCCAAACCATCGGACTCCCACTGCCAGCCAGCTCAACAGTTTTCACGCCTCGGACGTTAACGGCGGCGTGCCGGCCTCCGCTTTTGATCAGGTGGACGGAAACTTCACGGGCACCACCGACGAAATTATTCAGTGGGCCGCGTGCAAGTGGGGCTTCGACCCGGATTTGGTCCGAGCAATCGCGATCGACGAGAGTTACTGGCATGAAAGCTCGGTTGGAGATTTTACCAGCAATGAGAATAACTGTCCGCCGGGGACCTGGAACGGGTCTGGCTGCTACCAAACCTATGGACTGCTCCAGATCAAGTATCCGAACTATTCTGGAACCTGGCCGATGTCGCGCGACGACACCGCCTTTAGCGCGGAGTACAAGCTTGCCTACCAGCGCGCCTGCATGAATGGGCAAATCAGCCAGCTAGTGGGTACTTCCGGTTATCCCAATTCCAACAGCGACACCATGCTCTGGGGCTGCGTAGGGCAATGGTACAGCGGCGGATGGTATGATTCCGGCGCGCAAAAGTATATTACGCGGATCAAGACCTATATGAGCCAGAAGGTCTGGTTGACGTGGTGATTGCGCCGGGCCGCCCATAGATCGCGTCGAGGGTCGTGCCAGGAACGACCTTGTGACGCGGCCCACGACTCACCATGACTATTCAAGACAACTGACGGACCCATCAGATCTGATCGATGAACACCTTGGCTTCCTTGGGCCGCAGGAAAACTTCGACGCCGGGAATCAGTTGCAACGTGCTGAACCGTTCATGGGCGAGATCCACCTGGACCAGGTCGCCGCTTTTGGCCCGCAACTCCACCTTGACCTGCGGCCCGGCGGGATTGACGCGGACCACAGTGGCGGGCAGATAATTGCCGCCGCCATTGGACCGCAGCTCGATATCCAGCAGGTGCGGCCGCACATAAAGCAGCGCTTGCGGCTGATTGATGGCGCCATTGCGGCGCGCCCGCGGCCCGGCTTCGAGCCGTTCCGATTCGACCGCCGCTGCGTGCGTATCGCGTTCAGTCTGAACGCGGGAGTCGGCCACCAGGACGGTGTCGCCGATGAAGACCCGGCCTTCTTCGACGCGGCCGTGAAACAGGTTGACGTTGCCCAGGAAGTTGTAAACGAACGCACTGGCCGGATGGTGGTAGACCTCTTCGCTTTTGCCCATCTGCTCGATGCGGCCCGCGTTCATCACCACCACCTGGTCGGCCAGTTCCAAGGCCTCTTCCTGGTCATGAGTGACGAATACGCTGGTGATATGCAGCTCGTCATGCAGATTGCGCAGCCAACGGCGCAGCTGCTGGCGGACTTTGGCGTCCAGCGCACCGAAGGGTTCGTCGAGTAGCAGCACCCTCGGCCGCACCGCCAGCGCGCGCGCCAGGGCGATGCGCTGGCGCTGGCCTCCAGACAATTGCGACGGATAGCGCGACGCGGTCCAGTCCAGTTGGACCAGCTCCAGCAGTTCGTGCACGCGCGCCCGGATTTCCCCTTCCGGCGGACGCACTTTGCGCGCCTGCACGCGCAGCCCGAACGCCACGTTCTCGAACACCGTCATATGGCGGAACAGCGCGTAGTGCTGGAACACGAAGCCGATCTGCCGATCGCGCGCGCTGCGTTGGGTCGCCTCTTCGCCGTGAAACAGCACCGAGCCGGAATCCGGCACCTCGAGCCCCGCGATGATCCGCAGCAGCGTGGTTTTGCCCGAACCCGACATGCCCAGCAGCGCGACCAATTCGCCGTCCTTGACCTCCAGGCTGACGTCGTCGAGCGCGACCAAGTCGCCGAAGGTTTTGCGGATGTTGCGCAGTTCAATGCTCATGTGGAAACCCTCCAGTAATTGTTAACCGCGGCGCGCGGCGACCTGTTCGACGGTTTTGCGCCCGATCCTCCGTTTGCCGATCAACGTTACCACCGCCAACATCGCCAGCAGCGACGCGATCGTAAACGCGGCTGACAGGTTGTACTCGTTGTAAAGAATCTCGATATACAGTGGCAGGGTGGTGGTTTTGCCGCGGATATTGCCCGAGACCACGGAGACCGCGCCGAACTCGCCCATCGCGCGCGCGTTGCAGATGATGACCGCGTACAGAAGTCCCCATTTGATATTGGGCAGGGTGACGCGCAAGAAGGTCTGCCATCCATTGGCTCCCAGCATCAGCGCCGCCTCCTCCTCGTCGGTCCCGGTCGCTTCCATGATCGGAATCAGCTCGCGCGCGACGAACGGAAAGGTCACGAACACGGTCGCCAGCACGATGCCGGGAAGCGCAAAGATAATGTGGATATCATGCGCTCGCAGCCAGGGGCCGAAGATGCCTTGCGCCCCGAACAACAGCACCAGGATCATGCCCGAGATCACCGGCGAGACCGCCAACGGCAGGTCGATCAGTGTAATCAGGAGATTCTTGGCGCGAAAATCAAACTTGGTAATCGCCCACGACGCGGCGATTCCGAAAGCAGTATTGAGCGGTACGGCGATGGCGGCCGTGAACAACGTCAATAGTATCGCCCAGCGCGCGTCGGGCGCCGCAATCGCGGACAGGTAGGCCGCCAGTCCGCTACGCGTGGCGTAGTAGAACACCGCGACCAGCGGTATCAGGACAAACAGGAGCAACACCGCCATCGCGCCGCCGATCAGCACGGCGCGAACCCACGGAGTCTCGGTCGTCGCGCGGCGCAGCCGCGCGTGTTCCAACGGGACGCCCAGGATGATGTCGGCAGGCATCGATTACCCCGTTATGCCGCGTAAAAGCGGCCGGTCCAGCGCTGCAACCGGTTGATCAGCAGCAGGACTATAAAGGATGCGACCAGCATCACCACCGCGATTGCCGTGGCGCCCTGGTAGTCGAACTGTTCGAGCTTGGTCATGATCAGGAGCGGAACGATCTCAGTGCGCATCGGCATGTTGCCCGAAATGAAAACCACCGATCCGTACTCGCCCAGAGCGCGCGCGTAGGCGAGCGTGAAGCCGGTGATCATCGGCGGCACCAGAGCCGGAGCAATCACGCGGCGGAAGGTCTGGAGCCGATTGGCGCCCAGGGTGGCGGCGGCTTCCTCCAATTCGGGTTCGAGATCGTGCAGCACCGGCTCGATCCCGCGCACCACGAACGGCAGGCCGACGAACGCCAGCGCTACTGCAATTCCAAACGGCGTGAAGGCGACCTTGATCCCGAACATCTCGAAGTAGCGGCCGAGCCAACCGTTTTGCGCGTAGAGCGTGGTCAGGGTGATGCCGGCGACCGAGGTAGGCAGCGCAAAGGGTAAGTCCACCAGCGCGTCGGCGAGATCGCGGCCAGGAAATTCATAGCGCACCAGCGCCCACGCCACCAATAGACCCGCGAACGCGTCGAACGCCGCCCCGTAGAAGGAAACGGTGAAACTCAAGCGATAAGCGGCGAGCACACGTGGCGAGGTGACGGCCTGAAAAAACCGCGCCCATCCCATCCCGGCGGTCTTCAGAAAAACCGTCGAGAGTGGAATCAGCGCTATCAGCGACAGGTAGCTGAGCGTGATCCCGAGCGAGAGGCCGAAGCCGGGCAGGATGTTGCGCTTGCGCACGCGGGCCGCCGGGCCGGGTGCCGCCGGTGTAAGGGGATTATCCGCGGTCTGGGCTTGCGCGCTCACGCTTAACTGCCCGGCTGATAAATCCGATCGAACACGCCGTTATCCGCGAAATGCGTCTTTTGCACCTTCTGCCATCCGCCCAGCGACTGGATGGTCACGAACTCGGTCTTCGCATCCTTGGGGACAAATGAGGCGGGCACAGACTTGAGCTGCGGGCGATAGAAGTTTGCGGCCCCGATTTTCTGCCCCTCGGGTGAAAACAGATATTCAAGGTAAGCCTGGGCCACGGCGCGCGTCCCATCGCGGTCGACGACCTTGTCCACCAGCGCCACTGGCGGCTCACAGAACATGCTCACCGAGGGATAGATGATGTCGAACTTGCCGCCGCCATTTTCCTTGAGCGCCAGGTAGGCCTCGTTCTCCCAGGTCAGCAGCGCGTCGCCGATTCCACGTTCAATGAAAGTCGTAGTGGCTCCGCGCGCGCCGGAATCCAGCACCGGAACATTCTTATAGAGCTTGGTGATGAACGCCTTGGCGCTGGCGCCGCTCCCGCCCGCTTTGAGCCCATACGCCCATGCCGACAAGTAGGCCCAGCGTGCACCGCCGGAAGTCTTGGGATTGGCCACCACCGCCGCCGTACCAGGCTTGATCAGATCGGACCAATCTTTGATCCCCTTGGGATTGCCCTTGCGGACCAGAAAAACAATCGCCGAAGTAAATGGGGTGCTGTTGTACGGCAACCGGGTCTGCCAGTTGGCCGGTAACAAGTTGGCCTGGTCGTGGAGGGCGTCGATATCGTAGGCCAGGCCGAGCGTTACGACGTCCGCGTCCAACCCGTCGATGACCGCGCGCGCCTGCTTGCCGGAACCGCCATGGGACTGGTTTATGACGATGGTCTGTCCGGTCTTGGCCTTCCAGTATTTCGCGAATGCGGCGTCATATTCCTGATACAATTCCCGCGTCGGATCGTATGATACGTTCAGGATAGTTTGTTGCGCCCGCACTCTGGCGGGAACCCCGGCCGCTACCACTAGGGTGATAGCGGCCAGCGTGACAATTGTGGTTCTCCAAGTCATAGTCGAATCGGGATTCCTGGTTACTTCTTTGAGGTTATGTGCGATCCGGCTCAAAACAGAATCTGAAGTTCCTGGAGAATCGCGCTCTCCGGCTTGCGGTTGCCGCCGTTGGGCGCGCCCGAATGGAAAGTGGTCCGCACGTAGTCGGTTTGCAGCTTGAGTCTGCGGGAGAGCCACCAGTTGAATCCGACGCCCCATTCCAGGGCCCACCCGGCTGAGGTGTTGGGATTGGCGAAGCCGTCGTTGAAGGCGTCTTGATCGACTACTAACTGGTCGGCGCGCGCGACTAGTTCGAAGGCGCCCCAGTAGCCAGTCCTGGGGTCGAAACTGTGGCGCGGATCAATACCTTCAAACGTTGCGTTTTCGCCGGTCAGAACATAATTGGCGCTGATATTCCATGCGTAGTTGGAGATCTGCCTGGTCCGGTATTTAGTTACACCTTTAACCGTGGTGGTCGCGCCCATTTCCTGCGAGTTGTAGACGAACTCTCCTAACAACCCGAACGGTCCGGTGTAGTAGTAAAATTGAGGTGAGTAGCGGTAGCGAATCCCCGCGGCGAAAGCATTGGAGTTGTACTGGAAGAAGGTGTTCTGGGCCGCGGTCTTGTAAATGTCCAGTGCGAGGTTCTTCTCCGAGGTGCCGTAGGTTCCCGCCATTCCGATGCCAAATCCTTGCAGCGTTTCGCTGGAATAAGTGGCAAAAGGATGGATGAATATACGGCCCGAGAGATCCTTGGCGTTGTTACCGTCGAAAGACGTGGTGGCGACGGCGTCTTGCGAGCCGTTGAACACCCCGAGATGATATTCGACCGTGTCGTGCCAGAGCTTGCCGTGGAATTGCGCTCCGATGTCGCGGTCGGGGACCAGTTCATTGGTCAGGGCACGCTCGACGAACTCGTTCCAGCGGTCGTCCTGCCAGCGCTCCAGACCGACGGGTTCTTTGAACTGACCAACGCGAAGCCGGAATTCCGCAAGATAATGGATGTCGGTGTAGGCGTCTTGAAGAGTGAAGGTCCCCTGGCCGAAATCAGGCATTACGCGAAAGTCGTAATATTTGGCCACCGTTCCTTCCAGATAGGGACGCGCGCGGCGGATCAGAAAGGTCGCAGCGGAACCGGGTGACTGCGTGGTGTAGTAACGGCCGTCGGTCTGGATCCAGCCGCCTACCGTGAAGCGGTAGGCGCTGTCGTCCGACTTGATCGTAAGACCTCCCTGGTCTTTGTAATTGAAGTCGGGCTTGGGAATGGTGTGAACAAATTCACGCTGGGTTTCCTGTTGAACCTCCAGCTTGCGGCCGATCACTCGGACCTGCTGATCCACGGCCTGCAGGTTGCGCTCCTTTTGCTGATTGACCGCCTGCAGCGCCTTAATCTGCCGTTCCAGTTCGCCGACTTGTTGTTGCAGTTGCCGCAGCTGCTCATCGCGGGATTGGGCCAGCGCCGGCGCCGTCAAAAACAGCACCAGCCCGCCCACCGCCAGGTGGAATCGTGACCACCGGTACTTCATCCGCTCTTCTCCCTCTGATACCGAACGGGGAGACTTCCGGTGATCCGGTCAGATCCCTCATGGTCGTGCTTTCGCCTCCGATGAAACGGTCGGCACTGAAACTTCGATTCGGATTGGCCGCTCAGCCCGCTTTGGACCGCGCCACGGCGGCAAACCGTACCTTTTCTTTGCGCTCAATCTGGACCACCCGCGAATCATGGATGGTGATCTCGACCGAGCCGAAGCGGACGTTCCGGACGGAACGCAAGATCTCGACGATTACCGGTTCGAGCCGATCATCGTTGGAGCTAATAGGTTCGCTGGCCGCGCTTCGTTCATCCGGTTTCATAAGTAACCCCATTTAACTAGTAAACCCTATTTAGTTACTAGACTTACGCGCCAAAAAAAATCAGATCGCGTAGCTTAAGCCTTCTTTGCCTTGGACCACCGATTCCACTCGCTTGAGCACGTCGGCCAAGGTGGTGGAATCCAGGATTTGTGCGGTGGCATCGCGCACGTCCTTCATCACCAGCCGGATGCCGCAACTGCGCTCGTCGCGGCATTCACGGCATCGCATGTAAGAGGTGCGGCTGACGCAGGGTAGCGGCGCCAATGGCCCTTCCATTATGCGGACAATCTGCCCAATACTCACGGACTGTGGCGCACGGTTGAGAAAATACCCGCCGCCTTTGCCCTTTTTGCTCTGGAGAATCCCCTGATTCTTTAATTCGAGCAGGATAAGCTCGAGGAATTTCGGCGGGATGCTTTCGCGCCGCGCGATTTCCGAAATCAGCACCGGTCCCTGTCCGTACTCCTTCGCCAGGACCTGAATTGCCTTCAAAGCATATTTTGTTTTATTGGACAGCATACCCTATCGAGGAACTTATCTATCAGTCGATACCTCGCCTGTCAAGGCAAAGACCAGGGCGCCGGCTGATCCGGAAGGAGCGTATCAGCCGGCGCCCTGAATACCCGCGTTACCGCGCTTCGTGGCGGTCAGCGCGGACCTGGCTGTTGTTCGGTCAATCGTTTCACGATCTTTTCCACCACCTCATCGGCCTTGGCCCACATTTCGTCCTTGGTTTGCGGAAAGATCGGATGAGGAACGAAAACTATGTCGTACGACGGATAGCCGAGATTGGTGTACTGGAGACGACCGGCCTCGGTGAACTCGGTGGTCGCCACGTTGGCCGTCGGAACCCCCTGCTCTTCAAAATAGGCGGTGTCGTGCGAACTGCACGACATGCAGGACCCTCAAGAGCTGACGCCTTCGACGATTGCGTCGCAATCGTCGATCAGCTCCTTTCGCACCTCCGGCTTGGCCGGACGGGCCGGGCTGGGCTTGGCCTTGCGGATCACTTCCGACACCCCGTAGCGCGTCTTGAGCACCGCTTCCACCCGGTCCAAAAAGACATTGCCGTTGGGGAATCCGATGTCCAGGAGTCCGATAGTTTTGCCCTGCAGGGTGCTAAGACGCGGCGCCATAGCCTTCTGGGGCTGGCTGTCGAATCCAGTTGGATCGAGAATATCGTCTGCCATCAAGCTCCTCCTTTCGTAGCGTTCATGTACTGATGATCAAGCAATTTGTTCTTTCCCCAGCCGAATCAGATGGCTGACCGGCGCACTGCCTTCCAACTCCTCCGACACCCATCCGGGGATGACGACGGAGAAACGGCCCGCGGTTCCCCCCGCGACGACGATCATAATCGCGTCGGGCGTGCGGAACTTGCGAATCGCGCCGTCCGGAGTCGTCCATTTCGACGCCCGCCCACGCGCCCGCGATGCACCCGCTTCGGCCGCCTTCGCCGCGGGCTCGTCGGGGCGCCGCACGACGTTCTCATACAGGAACTGGCGAACATCCTGCTTGGACCAACCGTCGCGGGCGATAGTGTTGGCGTGCTCCGGGCCCAGCACAATCACCGTGTCCGACATCAGCGGATAGTCCTTGTAACTGCCCACGCCGCCGCCGATCGTCCGGCCCAGGGTCGTGACCAACTTCTCCGCGCTGTCACTGCCGAAGTCGATCAACTGCTGGAGGCCGGTCGCACCGAACAGGGTGACGACCGAATCTTCCTTCTTAAAGCCGCGCTCCACATGCAACGGCAGCAAGGGCGAGGCTTCCTCATTCTCGGCGACCACGAAGCTGTACTGGCCGGGATGTCCCATCGTCGCCTTGGTGACGCCATGCGGCCGGGCTCCGCCGATGTTCATCGTGACCAGGCGCAACGCGCGCCCGATGGTGGCGTTGGCGCGGAACCCATGACCGAGCGCGTTGTGGCCGCAGTTGAGCCCAATCTTCTGGCGCACCGGTCCGTTGATTATTGCCAGCGGAGCGCCCGACATCAGGGTGATGCTCAGGCCATGCGCACACAGACGAACGTCGCACAGTCCCTCGACCCCGGCCAGGACCACCGGAAAGTACTCGGGCTTGCAGCCGGCCATCACCGCATTGATCGCGACCTTTTCCACGGTCGCCTTGCCGTTGCAGGGTCCCAGGATGCCGATTAGTTCGTCGGGACGTCGCCACTGCGCGCCGGCCAACATGCGGTCGACTCGCGCCCGCGTCGGCGGCACCACCGGAAATCCGTCGGTAACGCCGCGCTCATAGAGCATCTCCATCGGATCATCTTCGATAATGCTGCTTGCCGTTGCCATGACCCTGATAATCCTTGCGCCCAAGCGGCGCACCCCCGCGATTTGGCCCTGAATGCTGGGCTCGCGCGATTCAGTTTCTGGTAGCTCTCTATCATCACTTAGACCTCCACCTCGCGCCGCGTCAATCCTGGCGGGCATCGCAGCCCTCACAAGCTCGTTGCCGCGCCTTGAGCGATCGGCTAGCAGTTGACCCTGGGGCGTCCGCCGTTGGAGACGCAAGCCCGCGGAGAAAGCATGCCTTTTTTGGATCGCGACGGCATCCGAATTTATTTCGAGCAAAGCGGCACGGGTCCGGCCGTGCTTCTGACCCATGGCTATAGCGCCAGCGCGCGGATGTGGCGCAGCCAGATTCAAGCGCTCTCCGATCGCTACCATCTGATCGCCTGGGACATGCGCGGCCACGACCGCTCCGATTACCCTGACGATCCGGCCCTGTACTCGCATGAAGCGACGGTTGGCGATATGGCGGCGATTCTGGATGCTTGCGGAGTGCAAAAGGCGGTGATCGGCGGCTTGTCGCTGGGAGGGTTCATGACGCTGGCTTTTAATCTGGCCTTTCCGCAGCGGGTCAATGCCCTGATGGTGTTCGACTGCGGGCCGGGCTACAAAAAGGACGCGCCGCGCGCGCAATGGAACCAGACGGCGATGGAACTGGCCAACGCCTTGGAAAGGAACGGACTTGCCGCCGCATCGACCAGCGCGGAAGCGCAAGTCGCGCGCCATCGCAACGCCCAGGGGCTGGCTCACGCGGCGCGTGGGATGCTTATTCAGAAGGACTCCCGCGTGATCGATTCCCTGCCGTCGATCCGGGTCCCAACGCTGGTGCTGTCGGGAGCCGAGGACCAACCATTTCTCGCGTCCACCGATTACATGGCGGCGAAAATCCCCGGCGCCGAGAAGGTCATCCTCAAAGGCGCGGGACACGCGGCGAATATCGATCAGCCCGAAGCGTTCAACGCCGCGGTCCGCGCTTTTCTCGAGCGTACCACGGCCTGAGAACGCTGGCACCAGGTTGCGTCATCCACTGTTGATTTCCCGGTTATTCTGGACGCCGTCGCTTTCACCAACCGGCGGTATTCTCGCGCGGCCGGCATACGCCGCTTAGACTAAGTTCGTCATCTTCCTTGTCGCACATGTCCGCAGGCGAGCAGTCGGCGGTTGACCAGCACGGCTGTGAATAGGGCACGCATAGTGCCTCCTCAAGGTCTGACGAACCGTATTTGACGCACACGAACCCGGGCGGACACGGCTGTTGCCTGGCGCATCGCAGTATTGGGAGCGAACCGAATATGTGATCGGGCCGATCGGACTCAGGAGGAAATTCATTCAAGCGCCTGCCGGTGATCCCGAATGGCGTTTGGGGAAGAGTTATGCATTGGCCGCGAAAATTGGTTGCATGCCGGCAAAACGCGCCGCGCGGACAATCGTGACTACCGGTGCATGGTACGTGCAGTTGGAACGCGCGGGCGGTGCTCGGGCGCGCGAAGACGATCGAAAAGATGCAGGAGAAAAGGACCAGTAAAATCAAACAATCGCGATACGCTCGCAACGGCCTGGAAACCCAATATGCTGCCTGAGCCACAAAATCGCCCGTCCCTTTATTTGTCAGGGAGAGGGCATCAATCTGATCTTCGTCGGGCAATCCCATGCATCGGACTTTCGAGCTGCAAGCCATTTTTCGACGGCCTCCTGTAAAAAGGTGTCGAATCAGCTTTCTACAAGATGCTGTTGCCATCCGCTTTCATCGACCGGCGCTTCAAGGGACGCGTTCTCGTGCAGCCGCTGCTTTTCGGCCACCGCCCATACCAGGGTGCTGACGACTCCGGCCGGGTAACGGCAATCCCCACCCAAAGTCTCGCTGAGATACAGAATCAGCACCGGCAGCACCAGCAGAATCACCACCGGCTTCTTAAGGCCGTACGGATCGGAGCGGCGCGCAAAGAGCGCGACCAAGGGCCGCACAAAGAGAAAGAGCCACAGGAACGCGGCGGGCGCGCCCAGACCAATCGCACGTGACAGATAGCCGTTGTGAATCGGTATTCGCGGCCCGGTGGTCCAGAGGTCGTCCCAGAAGGGGAAGTACTTGTTGTGAAAGATTTGGCCTTCGACGCCGAAGCCGTAGCCCAGCAATGGGCTGTCCATTAGCCGATGAAGGCTGAAATGCATTACCTCGGTGCGTCCGGTCAGGGTGGTGACGTCGTGCCGGGTTATGTAAAGGAGGGCATGCTGGCTTAATTGGCTGGCCGCGAAAACCATCAGCGCCCCGGCCGCCAGCACCGCGAACAACCCGCGCCATCGATAATACCAGAGCGCAAGAACCGCCATGCTGAGTACCATCGCCACGGCTGCCGAGCGGCTATCCGCGATGACCAGCAACGCTGCCGAGACCACGATCAGCGCCGCCGCGGCGATCCTCTGGCTCACGCCCCGCAGCGAGTTCCAGCAGGCCAGCGCGGCCCCGATGGTTATCATGTTTACCTCGCCGACCTGGTTGGGTGAATCGAACATCCCCTGGAACCGCTCACGTCCGAGTTCCGCATCGAAAAACCACGCGGACGAGAAACCCGGCGCCACGGCGGTGACGGCGATAATCGCGGTCAGGATTGCGCAGGCGCAAAGCACATAGCGCAGCACCCGCTGGAGTTCGTCGTCATCATTGACGTCCAGGGCGATCGAGCAGATCGCCACGAATAGCAGACTGGAGCCGATCGCCCGGCCGAGCGAAAAGACCGGAACCAGCGAATAGGCGGCGCTCACGAAGGCCCAGGCAAAGTAAATTGAGTAAAGTCGGAAACCGCCCTGAGTGAGGAGTCCCGAGCGCCATATCCGCGGCAGCAGCGGCGCGCAGAACAGCAGGTATAAAGGATAACGCAGCAGGGGGCGCTGGGCGTCGGTTATCGGCAGGAAATTCGCCGACGGCAGAGTTTCGACGATGAGCAGCAAGGCGAAGATGCGCCATTGCGGATACCGGTATGCCAGGGTGGCGATGAAGGCCATCGCGGCCGCCGCGATCAGGGCCGCCGTGCCAATCGCCGCCATCGGAAGCAACAGGACCGCCAATGCCCAGATCCCCAGCATCGCGATGGCCACGGAGGATTGCAGCGCTGCCGGCAGCAACCTGGGGGACGGCCAGGGCTCGAAATCCAGCGTGGGTGCGCCCATTTATCCGATCGCCTCGAGGTAGTTTTCGGTCCAGCGCGCGCTGATCTCACCCGCGACCCGGGCGGCCTGGCGTGCCAGCATGGCGCATCGCTTGGGGTCCTCGTACAGCCGGATGACGGCGGCGGCCAACGCCTGGGGATTTTCCGGCTCGAAGAACTCCACCGCGCGTTCGTCGAAATACTGGGTAATCGGATCCAGCCGTGCCGCCACAATCGGCACCCCAAGCATCGCGTATTCCATCAGCTTGACCGGAAGCATGATTTGGGTGGCCGCGTTGTCGCGATTGGGCACGATTCCAATCGAATAGGCGTGCACGATGGACGCGATTTTCTCGACCGGGACCGGCGCCTCGAAGCGCACGATGTCGTCCAACTTCAGCTCAAGGCTGAGCTTGCGGCATTGATCGAGCGCGTCGCCCTTGCCAATCAGGCACAGCTCGATTCCGGCGACCCGCTCGCGCAACAGACGCATCGCACGGATTGCGACATCGATTCCCAGGCGCGACGAGATGGTGCCGTGATAGACCAGCCGGAAGCCCGTTTGGCGTTTTAGCGGCTGATCGCTATAGGGGAAAAGTTCGGGATTGGGCGCGTTGAGCACCACGCGCAACTTGTTTCGTGGAATTCCCGCGCGCGCCAGCCGGCGAGCGTGGAGGTCGTGGGTGGCGAGAACGCGATCCACGAAGCACGCGCTGGCCCGCTCCTCGAACATCAGCAGCCGGTCCTCCAGGCATCCGGGGGGCCGTCCGAACTTGACCCGGTAAAGTTCGGGCACCGGGTCATGGACGTCCAGCACGATCCGGGCCCGGCCCAGCTTCGGCCCCAGCGCGCACAGCACGATGAAGTCCGGCATGTTGCATACGATTGCGACGTCATAATGATGGCGCGCGGCCAGGCGCGCCGCGGTGCACGCCGCCTTGATGAAGAAGCTGGTGTAGCAAAGGACGTAACGGAGTTTGCTGCCGCCCTGGTAACGCGCGACCTTGATTCCGATCAGGTTGACAGCGCCGCCGACCTCGCCCATATCCTCGGCCAGGCAGATCACGTCGACCTCGTAACCGGCGGCGATCAGCGTGCGGACCTGGCGCTTGACCCGCGCGTCGCCACGGTAGGTCAGGTAGCCCATGATCAGTGCGCGCTTGGGGGCCGGCGCGGCGCTGGTCAGCGGGACGGAAGTCTCCATCGGGTTGATGGCCTGCTCCCCGGCCCGCGCTCCGCCTTGATCGTAAGCAACTGACATCGGCTTTAGCTCCATTGCGAATCCATCAGCAGCAGGCGCCGCATTTGCTGCCGGCGGATGAATCTGATCAGCTCCGGATCGCTGACCCGCGGGCGCCGGCGCACGAATCCCTCCATGTAACCGGCGAACATAAGGATCGCGCCCAGCAGCAACGGCCGCTGGAAAGTGCGCCGCGCCGCAGCCGCCAAAAGAAACAGCGGCGAGTAGCCCACGTACCAGGCCGACTGGCCAATTGCGAAGCGTCCGCGCAGCAAACCGCCGGCGGAACCTTGCGGCCGATGGTGGAAGCATCTGATGTGAGGAAACGTGCGGGTGGTAAAACCCGCCCTCAGCGCCTTGGCGCCGTCGATCACGTCCCAACCCAATCCCGCTTCGAGTTTTCCGATTACTTCAAAACACGCCCGCGAATACATCTTGGTCGCGCCGCGCGTATGCATCGATCTGACCGGCACGTCCTTCCACTTGCCATTGCGGGGTTCGGCCAGAATCGGACTGGCGATACCGAGCTTCGGGTCGCGGCGGAACTCGGCGAGCAACGACTCGACCAGGTCTGGACCGAAGCTTAAGTCAGCGTCGAGCCGAAAAATGAAATCCATCGGCCGCCATAGGTCCGGCGTAAGGAACTGCATGATCACCGATTCCCCGCCGGCCTGGCGGGGCCGATCTGGCTTCAAATGATGCGGCTCGATCCAGGGCGTGCGGCGCGCGGCGTGGTCGAGAATCGCGCCGGTGCGGTCGGTGGAACCGTCGTCAACAACGATCCAGCGCGCCGGCGTGATGGTTTGCGCGCGCATGCTTTCGATCAGTCCAGGCAGCAACTGTTCCTCGTCACGCGCCGGAGTTATTGCCAGGTAACGAGCCGCCACGCTTTATCCCCCAAAAGCCTCGGCCGTGGTAGAAACCAAATCGGTGCCGCGCAGCAACGAGAGGGCGGTGGTCCGCTCCCGCCAGCAGAACACCGCCGCACCCGCCGCCAAGATCAGACCCAGCGTCAACCATCCGCCCGCCCCCAGCAAATCGCCCAAAGCGGCTCCCGACAGCGCCGCAATCGCGCACCACAGCGCGCTACGCAGACCGGGCAACGTTGCCGCGGCCAGGCTGGGCATGCCGATTTCAATCAGCCGGCAGACCATCCACTGTCCCGCGATACTCACGATACTTTCCACCCCGCTCATCCCCGCGCATACAGCCGCCAAACCCAACGGCGCCAGCCAGGTGACGGTGCCTACGATTGCGATCAGCCGGAAGCCGTGAAGCACGATGTCGAGCGCGGGCCGGCCCTTGGCGTAATAAATGGAACCAATCGCGAGGCGTAGTCCGACCATCGCCAACCCCACGGTAAGCAACCGCAGCGGCGTGGCCACGGGCAGCCATTTGGCGCCATATATGGCGACGATCAGCCTGGGAGCGGCCACCGCCAGCACCGCCATCGCGGGCAACAGCAATCGTCCGATCATCACGATCAGGGCGCGGTAATGACGCGCCAGTTCGGCTGGTCGGTCCTGGATCGCGCTGAAGGCCGGAACCGTTACCCGGCCCACCACGCGGTAGAGCCGTTCGGGAATGAAACGCAGCAGGTCCCACGCCATGCTGTAGAAACCCAGCACGCGGCTGCCGAGCAGACGCCCGACCATCAGGTAATCGGCGTTCTGCGACAGGATCACCAGCATCTGCCCACCCAGGACGCCGCTCGCGAAGGGCCACAGCTCCCGCGCGGCGCGCATCCGCGGCATCCCGCGCGGAACAAACCGGGCCGCGATCCAGATTGTCGCACCCCTCAATGTTGCGCGCGCGGCCAGCCCGCAGGGTAGGCTCAAGCGGGGAGAGCCCAAGTATAGCAGCACCAGGGCCGATACCACGAAGCCGAATTCCGCGATCACGTCGGCAGCGGCCAAAGCCCCGTACCGAAGCTGGCGTTGCAACAGAGCGTTGGGCACCGCCGCCGTTCCTTCGATGAAAATCGGCACGCACAGCAAGCGAATCATCGCGCCCAGATGGACCATCGCCATCACCCGCTCGATCAACGACGCGCCCACCAACAGCATCGCGGCGGTCGCGCCCGCGCAGGCCACCGTCAGCCACCAGGCCGTGGTCTGATGCTCGATCAACAGGTGCTGGCGCTGGATCACCGCCTCGGGAAATCCGGCGGTGCTGGTCAGCGCGGCGATTGCGCCCACCACGATCAGGATGCGCAGCAGACCGAAATCGCCGGGTCGCAGGGCGCGGGCCAGGAAGACCACGCCGCCTATACGAATCAGGTTGGCAGCGAATTCCGCCTGCAAGTTAAATAGCACGCTGCGCGCAAACGCTCTCCACAGCCGTTGATTGCCGGGCGGTGTCTGTGCGTTTTCGCGCGTATGGGCGGCGCCCCACGTCATCGACCGTCACCCCGCATAACCGCGCGCGGCGTGCGCGCCAGGATTGCCAGGTCGCGCGCCACTGACCAGTGATCGATATAGTCGATGTCCAGGCGCACCATCTCGTCAAACGACAGCCGGTTGCGGCCGCTGACCTGCCACAGTCCGGTCAGTCCCGGCAGCGCAGTCAACCGCCGGCGATGCCAGTCCAGATACATCGCGACTTCGTACGGGATCGCCGGGCGTGGGCCGATCAGACTCATCTCGCCGCGCAGCACGTTGATGAGCTGCGGCAGTTCATCGAGACTGAAGCGGCGCAGGATCGCGCCCAGGCGGGTGATCCGCGGGTCGTCGGTCATTTTGTAGATTTCGTCGCGCTGGTAGATTCGGTCCGACACGCCGTTTGCGCCAGCGGGGCGGGCCGGTGAAATCCATCTGCTGACGTATTCGCGATGCGCCGCGTCGCTGGCCGGACGCATGGTGCGGAACTTGAGCAGTTCGAATGGGGTTCCACCCAAGCCCAGCCGCTGCTGCCGGTACAGGATGGGTCTGCCGTCGACGATCCGGATCGCCAGCGCAACCAGCGCCATCAGCGGTGTGGCGATCAGCATAATCGGCCCCAGCAGGATCAGATCGAAAAGGCGCTTTCTGGTGAGATTGAAGCCCTGGAAGCCGGTATGCGTTGCGCTGGCCTCCATGTTCTAATTCTTGCGCAGCGCATTGGTTACGGTCGCGGCCACCGTTGCGATCTCGCCGGCGGTCAAATGCGGATGCATCGGCAGCGACAGCGTGGTCTGCGCGATGCGCTCGCTGGCGGGAAAATCACCGGCGGTGTAGCCGAGTCCCGCACACGCCGGTTGCAGATGCAGGGGCAGCGGATAGTGGACGCCGTTGCCGATCGCGGCGGCGTCCAGCGCGGCCTTGATCGCCTCGCGCCGCGGGCTTTGAATCGTAAACAGATGGTAGCAGGAGATGAACCCGGCCGGTTCGGCAGGGATTTGCGCGCCGCTGCTCGCAAGCAGCTCACAGTAATGTGCGGCGATTCCGCGCCGGCGCTGGTTCCAGGCGTCCAGATGCTCCAGTTTCGCGCGCAGCACCGCGGCTTGCAGCGAATCGAGCCGGGCGTTGTACCCGTACAGGTCATGACTGTAGTGCGACCGCCGTCCATGATCGCGCAACCGCGCAATCAGCGCGGCCGCGCGATTATCGCCGGTCGCCACCGCGCCGCCTTCGCCCCACGCGCCCAGGTTCTTGCCCGGGTAGAAGCTGAAGCAGCCGGCGTCGGCGAGGGCGCCCGCCTTGGCCCATCCGCGATCGGTGAGCAGCGCGGCGCCATGCGCCTGACACGCATCTTCTACTACAATAAGTTTGAAGCGCCGCGCGATCGTGATGATTTGGTCCATCGCGCAGGGCAGTCCATAAAGATCCACGGGGATGACCGCGCGCGGTCCGTTGGGCGACTTGAACCGCCCCGCCTCCAGGTAACGCGCCAGCGCGCCGGGGCTCAGGTTGCCGGTCACGGGATCGACGTCGACGAACTCCGGGACCGCTCCGGTCTGTACGATCGCTTCGGCGGTGGCGATAAAGGTCATCGGGACCGTGATAACGCCGTCTCCGGGACCGATGCCGAAAGCCAGCAGGGCCAGTCTCAATGCGTCGGTGCCGCTGCTTACGCCGACCGCGTTCGCGACCCCCAGGTAGCGTGCGAACTCCTGCTCGAATGCCGCTATCGCGGGGCCGCCGACATAGCTGGTGGTGGCGTGGATCGCATCGAAATCGCGCGCGACGCGGGAGGAGATTTCGCGATTTTGCGCCGCCAGGTCGATGAATTTGATCGCCATCGCCGCTTATTCCTCCGCACCCGCAAGGGCGCGCACGCGCGCGGGCGAGCCGGCCACCAGCGCGCCCGCGGGAACGTCGTGGGTGACCAGCGCGCCGGCGCCGACCATCGCGCCCGCGCCGATTTCGACTCCGCACATGATTATCGCGCCGCTGCCGATCGCGGCGCGCCGGCGCACCACCGTGCGTTCCATCGTCCATTGCCCGTCGATTTTTGACGAACCGTCCTGATTGGTCGCGCGCGGATGGCGGTCGTTGATAAAGACTACTGCGTGGCCAATGAAAACTTCATCTTCGATCTCCACGCCGGTGCAAACAAAGCTGTGGCTGGAGATCTTGCAGCGGCGGCCAATCCGGGCGCCGCGTTGGACTTCGACGAACGCACCGATGGTGGACTCGTCGCCGATCGAACATCCGTAGAGATTGACGAAAGCGGCGAGCCTCACGTCCCGGCCCAGAACGACGTCGGGCGCCACCGCCAGGTTTGCCGGCTGGCTTGGATGGTTCATCTCATCACCGCGTATTTGACCGGCTCCAGTGCGCCTTTGAGGCGCAGCGAGGTGTCGGCGGCTTCCATTACACTGACCACGCGCAGTCCGCTCAGCCCGTCGCTGCGCGGGCGGCGATGATTCAATACACAATCAACGAAATGTTCGGCTTCGGTCTTGAGTGGTTCGGTCTCGACCACGCGCGGCGCCAGAACATCTCCGTAACGGTAGGAAAAGTGGAATTCATTAAAGGTGTCATAGTAGGGCAGGACGCTGACGCCCTTGTCATAAATCCGGATGGGTTCCTGAACGGCGATGTCGTCGTAGATCAGCATTTTGCGCGAACCGACCACCGTGATGCGCCGAATCTTGTTCGGATCCAGCCAGCTCACATGCACGAAGGCGACGACATTGTCCGAGAAATTCATGGTCAGCATCGCGACATCTTCGATGCCGGGGTTGTAGTGGCTGCGTCCCTGACAGTTGACTGATTCGGGGGCTCGCCCCAGGACCGCCAGAACGATCGAAATGTCGTGCGGCGCGAGGTCCCAAACCACGTTGATGTCCTGTTGGATCAAGCCCAGGTTGGTGCGGATTGCGCTGATATAGAAAATCTCGCCGAGTTCGCCGGAATTGACTATTTCGCACAGCTTGTTGACTGACGCGCTGTACTGGAAGGTATGCCCGACCATCAGCACCAAATCGCGGGCGGCCGCCATTTCGATCAGTTCCGCGCATTGTTTGCTCGTGGACGCCAAAGGTTTTTCCACCAGCACCGACTTGCCCGCCGCCAGGCATTGCCGGGCCAGGGGCCCATGGGTGTGGACTGGAGTGGCGATCACGACCGCCGTGATTGCGGGGTCTTCCAGCACCGGCTCGATGCGCGCATGAGTCCGGACCGCGGGGTAGAACTTTTCGAGGTGGCGGCGGCGGGCGGCGTCGGAGTCGCAGGCGGCAATCCGGTCGCACATGCCACTGCTTTGCAGGTTGCGTACCCAGTTGGGGCCCCAGTAACCGAGCCCCACCACCGCGATTCCGATCAAGTGCTCGCGCGAGCCACTCTCAGTCCCGTTAGGGCTGGCTCCCGAGTAGCTCATCGACCGTTTTTCCCGAACCCCAGGAGGTGTTGCAGGCAATCGGTCGCCGGGCTTTCATAGCCGTTAAGGATGACCCCGCCGACCTTGCACTTGGCCAGCTTGAGGATGGCAACGGTTCCAGCCAGTTCTTCGCGTCTGGTAGCGCCGTAGCGGGAAACCAGCAGGACCGGATCGTCAAGTCCAGCGAGGGCGAGCATTCGCGCGTCCTGGCGCACCACCCCAAGGTCCACCACCGTGGCACGATAGTGCTCCATGGCCTGGCAGAGTTCCTCGACCGCGTCGTCCCGATTGGTTGAGTTGATCGAAGCTCCCGCTGAATGCCGATCGCCGCTTTTTGCGCAGCGCGCCCGCCATAGCCGCGCCACTGGAGTGGGATGGACCCGCAGCGGGCGCCCGTTGCCGCCGGCTTCGGCGGCGTATCCGCCGCTGCTTGAATCGGCATCGATTAGAAGCGTCTCGATGCCGAGTCTCAGGCTTAGGTCCAGGGCCAGCGCGCCGGCCACGGTTGAGGCGCCGTCACCGTTGCGGCAGCCGGTAATCAGGACCCGCGCCCGGCCGGTCAGGCGCGCGACCGCCGCGATCCGTTCGCCGATCATCCTGATGCCAATACTGTCTGCCAGGGCCGCCGCGGAGGCGGGCGTGCCGACGTCCATGACGGCGGGTACGGTTAAAGCTGACGCCGCCCGGTGGGCGTCGCGATCCGTGACAATGGTTTGGGGGCCGTTGGACACGTTTTTCTCCATGGGCTTCAGGGTCAGGCGCGGACCGAACCTCCCTTGACGCGTGAACCCAGCACCGCCACCACCGGGTCGCTGCACGATTCGGCAATCGCCGTGACCGAATAGATCGTCGGGTCCTGATGCTCCTCCCACCAGGCCGCCGCCAATCCCGCGAACAGCGCGAGCAGCAGTCCGGCGCTGAGGTTCAGCGCGAACTTGGGAAACTTGGGCTCCAGCGGCTGACTCGGTGGCATCGCCACCTCTACGTTCATGAGCCGGCTTTCGTTGAGTTCGAGTTCGGCGCGCGCCTGCTCACCCTTGCGCAAGTAGGACAAATAAGCCTCGTTGTCGGCCTCAACTTCGCGCAGCGCTTGTTCGACTTCGACGCCGTGATCGGTCAGGCGGCGCAGCTCCACTTGATAGGCGTCAATTTGCCGCGCCAGCGACGACTGGCTGCCGGCCAGTGCCGCCGCGGTCACCCGCGCCTGGGCGAGGTTGGCGGCAAGTCCCAGCCAAACGGGATTGAGGTCGCTTAACTGTTCGACGACTTCGGTGTGATTCTCCCGGTCGAGCAGAACTTGAGCGGCGGCGGATTCGGCCGTCAACTGGCGGGCCATCTTGCTTGCGGGGCGGTAGCGCTCGAGCACGTCGTTGCGGTTGAGCGCCAGCCCCAGAACTTTCGGCCGCAGCGATTGGTAGGCCGGGTTGGGCGCGGTTTTGACCTCCTTGAGCAGCCGCATCGGCGACGCTTTCAACCCCGTCTCCAGCGCCACCACCTGATGGTTGATGCCGTCGAGGCGGCTTTGGTTCTTGCGATACTCGGCCTGGAATCCGGAAAGCTGGTAGACAATTGCCTCGCTCTGGTCAGGCAGGCTCAGGATTCCGGTACGTTCACGGACCGCGCGCAGCCGCTCCTCCGCCTGATCCAGTTTTTCCCGCAGGCGGCGGATTTGCGTATCGAAGAACTGCTCGGAGCGGGCGTCGTGAACCATCTCCGTATGCAGTTGGAAGTAGCGGTTGAGCAGGGCGGTCAGGAATTGACGTGACCAGACCGCATCGTGCGACTGGTAGGAAACTTCGAGCATATTGGATTTGCGCAAGACGATGGCGCCGAGGTGGTTTTGAATCGCCAGGGCGCGGCGCTGCAAGGCGCTGGGGCGCGGAGAGTCATGCAGCAAAGCGCTGATAGCGCCCGGCAGCCCTAAAAGGCCCGCCAGCGCGCTGGCGAATACGCCGCGCGCCGGCGCTTGTCCGGTCAGATCGGCCAGCGCCTGTTCGATCACGCGCAGTTGAGTGATCAATTCGATCTCCGAATTAAGGTCCTGTTCGCTGACGACGCGGTCATCGACTACCGGCGCGTTGGGGTCATTGGCTGACTGCAAGGCGGGTGAAAGCACGTAATGCGCCCGGTTGGACTGAACCAGAATTTGAGCGGTAGATTCGTAAAGCGGTGGATACAGCACCGTGCCCAACAAAATCACCGCGAACACCGCCGCGGCGGCCCATCCCGCGGCCTTGCGCCGGCGCCATGCCGTTTCCAGCCAATCCGAGGAGCTGTAATACTTCATGTTCCCCCCTTGCGACGCCGCCCGCGCTCAGAAAGTTGGGCCGATACTCAGATAGGGCTGCACCGGCAGCATGTCCCTGATGTATTGCTTGACCCACAGATCGAGCTGGCCGACCGTACTGCGCGGCACCACGATGATATCGTTAGGCAGCAGAGCGAGGTCCTGCACGTGGTGGTCCGAATCCTGCCGCACGGCGTTGGACACCTGGATAAAGGTGCCGTAGGGCGCGCCGCAGGCGTCGCGCCGGATCAGTACGATTTGGTCATAACTGGCGTCGTCCCGCATCCATCCAGTCGCAATAATCGCCTGACTGGCGGTCATCCCGGGTTTGAGCGCGACCATTCCCGGATAGTTCACCTGGCCGCCGACGAAGACCTGGCGGAACGGACTGTCCGTCACCTGCACCGTGGCCCCCGGGTCGTATAGGGTTTCGGAAAAGATCACGTCCAGCTTCTGCGCCAGTTCCCCGGGGGTGAGCCCGACGGCGCTGGCGTCACCAAAGGGTTCGATGGTGAAGCGGCCGTCGGGTCTTACCGCAACGTCGCGATCGAATTCGCCGTTGCGGTAAAACGCCAAATGCAGCTTGTCCCCGCGTTGGATGCGGTAAACGTTGCGATCCTGTTCCACGGTGGCGTTGCTGAATTGGCGCGAACCATTCGCCGCGCGGCATTTGCCGCCCAATTGGTTCGCGTTTTCGGCAATTTGCGGACTCGCGTTGGCCATTGTGGAAACCGCGTTCCATCGCTCCGCCCCCTCATTAGTGGTGCTTGACGCACATCCGATTAGCACCGCCAGGCAACTGGTAAGTCCGAACGCCGCCATTGGTTTTGTGAATATTCCCATTTCCTTCGCCTCCGGCTTGCTTCAGGCGACCAGGCGGCCGATGGTGGCCAGCAACTCGCCCTGATCGATCGGCTTGGAGAGATACGCCGTGCAGCCCGCGGCGAACGCGCGTTCACGGTCCCCCTCGAAGGCATGCGCGGTGGTGACCACGATGGGCAAATCCTTCCAGCGCCGGTCCGCCCTGATCCGCCGGGTAAGCGCCAGGCCGTCTTCACCCGGCGCCAACGAAACGTCCATCAGGATTAGCCCCACGCGCTCGCCCAGTTCCTCCAGCCGCGCCATTGCCGCGGTCGCATTGACGGCGAAAACCATTGCGTAGGTGTTTTGCAGCAAAGCCCGCATGAACAGCGCCTGATCGGGCTGGTCCTCCACCACGACGATCGTGATCTGCGGCGCACCGCGCGCGGGCGCTGCGCACGGGATCTTGGGCGCGGTCTGCGCTGGAGCCACCACCGCCTTACCGGCGCTGTCCGCTGCCTTCCCGTGCACTTCCATTGAGCTGGGAAAAATGATGTTGAACACGGAGCCTTTGCCCGGGCTGCTCGATATCGCCAGGCTGGCTCCGATCAGATCGAGATACTTGTGCGCCAGGATCAAGCCGAGTCCCGATTGCGGATGGCTTTGATCGCCCCCATCTCGTGAACCCGCCAGCGTGCGAATCATCTCCTCGGGATCGAAGCCCTCCCCCGTATCGCGCACTTCGATACACAACCGCTCCTGGTCATCCCGCCACAGCTTGACCACGGCTCCGCCCTTGTTGGTGAAGTTGACGGCGTTGTCGATCAAGTTGGACAGCGCATTGGTCAGGCAATACGAATCGCATCGCACGCTCGCGGCCGGCTCCCTTATCTCGCAGATGAGCCCCAGCTTCCGTGCGGCGGCCAGCACCCGATAATCCTGCACCAGCCGTTCCACCAAAACGGCAAGATCAATCCGCTCGGGGACCACCCTGAGCGTGCCGTCCTCGATGCTCGAGTAGTCGATAATCCTTTTGATCGCTTCCAGAATCTGCTTGCCCGAACGTTCGATGCCTTCCAGGTATGGCCGCTGGCTATCGTCTCCCAAGGCGACCAGGCGCTGCGCGATCAGTTCACTGTATCCAAGGATGATATTGATAGGAGAGCGAATCGCATAGGCGCTGCGCGCGAGAAATTCAATCACGCCGGCACGATGCTCTTGCCGCGTACCAGTGGGGCTCAGATTCGCCCCGATTTGGGTATCCACTTTGTGCGCCTTCCTATCTCAGGTTCGTTGCGAGCTGAAACTCGAATACCGCGGACGCTACTATCCATATACTTGTGCGATCCGGCAAATAGTCACTATTGTTGTGTACTTAGTTAATGTAACGTCAGGCGGCACTGGCCCGGCCGTGACTTGGAGTGGCGTCAACACACTTCGAGCCCGCGGGCTGGAGCCAGCGCGCAACGCACCCGGAGCGCCTCTTTTTCCAAGGAGACTAACAGGGTCGGAGCCGCGGCCATCGCCTCGCTCCTGGCGGCCAATTCCAGTTGCAGGCATAGCGCGGCCATGGGCAGGGCCCCGATCATACCGCTGCTGCCCTTTAGAACATGCGCAGCGCGCGCCAGCGCGCCGACATCGCCGCAATTCACCGCGTCACGAATAGCGGTTACACGCCGATCCAATTCGTCCGTGAATAGATCGAGCACTTCATCGCTTAGCGCAGCGCCGGGGGAGTCGCACTCGCGGCGAAGCCGCGCCAGCGACTCCGCATCGATCGGCTCTGATAGGTTGCGATCTCTTTCAGCGGCTGGATACCGCGTCGAATCGTCCGGGATAATGGTTGTGGCGCGATTTGTCGGCACGTAAAAGTATTGACGCACTAAACGTGCCACCTACGGTTGAGTGGGGCGGGACTGCTCTGCGCAAGCCAGTGACCATAGGCGATTGATCGGTTGACTTCGGAGCGAGGCTCGGCCGAGCCGAAACTCATGCCCCTATTCGATGCAATGCGTGTTCAAACGGGGCAGGAACTCAACTGGAGAATGGCTTCGGCAATCCAAGTCGGTCAGCGATTAGCTACTCGTCGGAAGCAATTGCAATGTCATCAAACCGCGACCTGAACCTGGATTAGCCGGAGTGGGGCCGCGGTGTGCTGCCGTGGAGGAAGGTGGCGACGACCGTGCGGGTGGCGTCTTCAACCTGGACGTTGGGCCCCTTATAGCGCTGAACCCCGCGGATCATTCCCAGCAGTGACTCAGACAGCAGATCAAAATCGAGATCATCCCGAATCAGTCCGCTCTTCGCGCCCTCCCGAAGGACCTGATTGACTAACGACGAGAGGTGTCCGCGCTCACGCCGATAGCGGATTTCCTGCGCGCGCGGCAGTTTGGCCGGGTCGCGCAGCAGCACGAAAAACTGGCGCCGGGTCCAGAAATAGGACAGCGTGTGGTGAACGATGGTAGTGATGCGCTCAGGAAGCGACACCGCACCCGTGAGCCCGGTCTCGATCTGATTGCGAAGCTGGACAAAACCTTCAATGACCGACTCCGCATAGAGTTGCTCCTTGGAACCGAACTGGCGATAGACACTGCCCTTGCCGACGCCGGCATGCGCCGCCACTGCGTCGATCGGAACATGGTCGAAGCCTTGGTCGCCAAACAGTTCCATCGCGCTCTTCAAAATTCGTGCGCGCAACATCGGAATCGGACGCCGCCCCGCCCGCGGTTCGTCCGGTTCCGCGGTCCGCAGGGGTCCCAAACGCAGCAGTTTTCCTTTATCGCTGTTGCTAGTCACCGGGATATCGCTCGCAAACCGGATTTCGGGGCGCACGCGCCTGGCGCCATAATGGTGGGTGCTCGGCAGATCAAGCGCAATGTGATGTCCCTTATTAAGAGAATTATGGACTCCAGCGTCCATAATTGAAATAATGCCTTTACGACACAAGGTCAAGCCACCCGCGCACAAGCTTGCACGCGGCAGCGATTGGGAATTGAACTGACCGGGATCCTAATGGACAACATGCCACAGACTGAACCACCGAAACCATCGCAGGAGACGCAGACGATCCATTCGGACGGTCATCCGGCAAGGGGCCGCTTAGGGTTATGGCTCTTGCTTTTGTTGGGTCTGGCCGTCGGTGCATACCTGGGCTTCACCCGAATGGGAAAAACCCGCGTGCCCAGCGCCGAGGCCTCGCCGGTCACGCCCAAGCCCGGCATCCCGGTGGCCGCCGCGGCCGCCACCGTGGGCGATTTGCAACGTTATCTAACCGCGCTGGGAACGGTAACGCCGTTTTACACGGTTACCATTAAAAGTCGCGTTGACGGGCAATTGGTCAAGGTTAATTTTCGCGAGGGACAGATAGTTCATGAAGGCGACCTGCTGCTCGAAATCGACCCGCGCCCATATCAGGTCCAACTGGAGCAGGCCGCGGGTGCCTTGGCGCGCGACAAAGCCAACCTGGCCAACGCGAAGACAACCCTTGCGCGCGACAAGACTTTATTGACTGATCAGGTTATTGCCGCACAGGATTACGACAATCAGCAGGCCATCGTCGGGCAATACGAAGGGACGATCCTGAGCGATCAGGCGGCGATCGACAACGCCAAACTGCAATTGACCTATAGCCGCATCACCGCTCCGGTCAGCGGCCGCATCGGTCTGCGGCTGGTGGACCAAGGCAACATCGTCCATGCCACCGATACCGGGGGGTTGGCGGTGATTACGCAACTGCGGCCGATCGCGGTGTTGTTCAGTATTCCGGAGGACGACCTGCCCAAGGTCCGCAAGGATATCCACGGGGGCCAAGAGTTGCCAGTAGAGGCTTACGACCGCACCCAAAAGACCAAGCTCGCCGACGGCACCCTGCTGACCTTCGACAATCAGATCGATACCACCACCGGCACCGTGCGGCTCAAGGCGAGCTTTCCCAACACCGACTATTCCTTGTTTCCCAATCAGTTCGTCAACGTCAAGCTGCTGGTGGACACCGACCGCGGGGTGGTTTTGATTCCCACGGCGGCGGTTCAGCGCAGCGCACTGGGCACCTTCGTCTATGTGATCAAACCCGATAACACGGTCGAGGTGCGCAAGGTCGATCTGGGTGCCAGTGAAGGTGAGGTTTCTTCTGTAAAGGATGGCGTCGCCGCCGGCGAACGCGTGGTGATCGAGGGAGCCGACCGGCTGCAGCAGGGCAGCAAAGTCAGGGTTCGGGTGGCGAACGCCTCCGCGGGGAGCGGCGCGATGCCGAATACGAGCACTCAGGGCGGTATTCAATGAACCTCTCACGCCCATTTATTACCCGGCCCGTCGCGACCTCATTGCTGATGGTGGCAATCATGCTGGCCGGTGGAGTCGCTTATCAGCAACTGCCGGTGTCAGCGTTGCCCGAAGTCGATTATCCGACAATCGAGGTGCTGACCTTTTATCCCGGCGCCAGCCCCGACGTGATGGCGTCGTCGGTGACGGCGCCGCTGGAGCGCCAGTTCGGCCAGGTGCCCGGGCTGAACCAGATGACGTCGAACAGTTCGTTTGGCAGCTCGGAAATCACGCTGCAGTTCGTGCTGAATCTGAACATCGACGTCGCCGAGCAGGAGGTCCAGGCGGCGATCAACGCTGCCAGCACCTATCTGCCGCTCAATCTGCCCAGCCCGCCGATCTATAGCAAAACCAATCCCGCCGACGCGCCGATCCTGACCCTCGCGTTGACTTCACCCAAGATTTCACTGGCGCAGGTGGAGGACCTCGCCGACACCCGCCTGGCACAGCGGATTTCGCAATTGCCCGGCGTCGGCCTGGTCAGTATCGGCGGGGGGCAGAAGCCCGCCGTGCGCATCGACGCCAATCCCACGGCCCTGGCGTCCTATGGACTGACCCTGGAGGACGTGCGTTCGGCCGTATCGCTGGCCAATGTCAACGAGGCCAAGGGCAATTTCGACGGTTCGCGCCAAGGGTACACGATCGCCGCCAACGACCAGTTGCTGACCGCCAAGGAATATCGGCCGCTGATTGTCGCCTACCGCAACGGCGCTCCAGTGGTGCTGTCGGACGTGGCGCAGGTGCTCGACGGTGCGGAAAACGTCAAGCAAGTGGCCTGGATGAACACCACGCCGGCGGTGATCGTCAACATCCAGCGCCAACCCGGGGCCAATATCATCAGTGTTGTGGACCGGATTAAGGCGCTGTTGCCGCGGCTTGCGGCGGCGCTGCCGGATTCGGTCAAGGTGTCGGTGCTGACCGACCGCACCACCACGATCCGGGCTTCGGTCGCCGACGTTCAGTTCGAGTTGATGCTGACCGTGGCGCTGGTGGTAATGGTCATCTTCCTGTTTCTGCGCAGCCTCGCCGCAACCGTCATCCCGAGCGTCGCGGTCCCGTTGTCGCTGGTGGGCACTTTCGGCGCGATGTACCTGCTCGGCTACAGCCTTAACAACCTGACCCTGATGGCCTTGACGATCTCGACCGGATTCGTGGTCGACGACGCCATCGTCATGATCGAAAATATCTCGCGCTTTATCGAGCAGGGCGAACCGCCGCTCCAAGCCGCGCTGAAGGGCTCGGAGCAGATTGGGTTTACGATTCTGTCGCTGACCATTTCGCTGATCGCGGTGCTGATCCCGCTGCTGTTCATGGGCGACATCGTGGGGCGGTTGTTCCGCGAGTTCGCGATCACGCTGGCGGTGACCATCCTGGTATCGGCGGTGGTTTCGCTGACGCTGACGCCGATGATGTGCGCCAAGCTGCTGCGCCATAAACCGGCCGCGGAACAGGCGCGCTTTTATCGCGTCACCGAGCGGATGTTCGAAGCTACGATCGCGTATTACGGCAAGACGCTGACGTGGGTTTTGCGCCATCAGCCGGCCACGCTGGCGGTCGCGATCGGCACGCTGGTGCTGACGGTTATCCTCTATATCATCGTGCCCAAGGGGTTCTTTCCAGTGCAGGACACCGGCGTCATCCAGGCCGTGACCCAAGCCCCGGACAATGTCTCGTTCCAGGCCATGATCGATCGCCAACAGGATCTGGCCCGCATTATCCTGAAGGATCCCGCGGTCGAGAGCCTGTCTTCGTTCGTCGGCATCGACGGTACCAACGTCACCCTCAACAGCGGGCGCATCCTGATCAATCTCAAACCGCTGGAGCAGCGCCAGGTGGGCGTCACCGAGATCATCCGGCGGCTCCAGCTCGCCACCGCCAACGTGACCGGGATCGCCTTGTATCTGCAGCCGGTCCAGGATCTGACCGTGGAGGACCGCATCAGCCGGACCCAATATCAGTTGAGTCTGGAAGATCCGAATGGACAGGAATTAAACAAATGGGCGCTGCGGCTGGTGACCAAGCTGCAGACGCTGCCCGAACTGCGCGACGTGGCCAGCGACCAGCAGGATAGCGGTTTGCAAGCCGAGTTGGTAATCGATCGCGATACCGCGTCACGCCTGGGCATCACGCCGCAGATGATCGACGATACGTTGTATGACGCGTTTGGACAGCGGCAGATCTCGACCATTTTCACCCAGCTCAATCAATATCACGCGGTGCTGGAGATCACGCCGTCAATGCAGAAGACCCCCAGCGACTTGAGCAGCATCTACGTCCGCTCCGCCAGCGGCGGCCAGGTGCCGCTGAGCGCGTTCACCACCATGAAGGAGACCACCGCGCCCCTGGTGGTCAACCATGAGGGGCAGTTTCCCTCCACCACCATCTCATTCGACCTCGCGCCGGGATTCGCGCTGGGTGACGCGGTGACGGCGATCGAGGCGGCGCAAAAACAAATGGGGATGCCGGCCAGTATCCAGGCCTCCTTTCAGGGTACGGCGGAGGCGTTCCGCGCCTCGCTGACCAATGAGCCGCTACTGATCCTGGCCGCCGTGATTACGGTGTACATCGTTCTGGGGGTGCTCTATGAAAGCTATGTCCATCCCCTGACGATTCTTTCCACCCTGCCTTCCGCGGGTGTCGGCGCAATCCTGGCGCTGCAAATCTGCCACACGGATCTAAGCGTAATCGCGTTAATCGGTATCATCCTGCTGATCGGAATCGTGAAGAAAAACGCGATCATGATGATCGACTTCGCGCTCGAGGCCCAGCGGGAGAACGGTAAACCGCCGTACGAGGCGATCTATGAAGCCTGTCTCTTGCGTTTCCGTCCAATCATGATGACCACGATGGCGGCACTGCTGGGCGGTCTGCCATTGGCGTTGAGCACTGGCGTCGGCTCGGAGCTGCGCCGTCCGCTGGGAATCTCGATCGTCGGCGGGTTGCTGGTCAGCCAGTTGCTGACCTTATACACCACGCCGGTGGTCTTCCTGTACTTCGACCGCCTGTCATCGGCCTGGGCCAGGTATCGCAACCGCGACACTATTGCGCAACCGCTTGCGGTGGGAGCGCATGAGCATCTCTGAGACCTTCATCCGCAACTCGGTCGGCACCACGCTGCTGACGATCGCGTTGGCCCTGGGGGGGATCATCGCGTTCAGACTGCTGCCGGTGTCACCCCTGCCGGAGGTGGAATTTCCCACGATCCAGGTGCAGGCGTTGTTGCCCGGCGCGAGTCCGCAGACGATGGCGTCGTCGGTGGCCACGCCGCTGGAACGCCAGTTTGGACGAATCGCGGGGTTGACCGAGCTTACTTCGACCAGCTCGCTGGGCGCGACCAGCATCGTGTTGCAGTTCGATCTCAGCCGTAACATCGACGCCGCCTCGCGCGATGTCCAGGCCGCGATTAACGCGGCGCGCAGCCAGCTTCCGGCCAACCTGCCGCAAAATCCCACGTACCGCAAAGTCAATCCGGCCGACGCGCCGATTCTAATCATTGGACTGACCTCGCCCACCAAGGACCCGGGGCAGATGTACGACGCGGCCTCGTCGATTCTGGCGCAAAAGCTCTCCCAGATGCAGGGGGTCGGCCAGGTAGTCGTCGGCGGCAGCGCGCTGCCGGGCGTCCGGGTGGAGCTCAATCCAACCCAACTCACCAATTACGGACTGGGCCTGGAAGATGTCCGTACTGTGCTAAGCCACGCCAACGCCAATTCACCCAAGGGCGAACTTTCCGGCGACACCATCTCCTGGACGCTGGGGGCCACCGATCAACTGCTGAAAGCGGATCAGTACAAGCCGCTGATCGTGACCTATCACAACGGCGCGGCGGTGCGCTTGTCCGATATCGCGGAGGTGGTTGATTCAGTCGAAGACCTGCGCAACGCCGGAATGGTCAACGCGCAGCCGGCCGTTCTGATCATTGTTTTCCGCCAGCCCGGCGCCAACATTATCGATACCGTGGACCGGGTGCTGGCCGCGCTGCCCCAACTGCAAGCGGCGATTCCGCCCGCCATCAAACTAACCGTCACGCTCGACCGCACCACCACCATCAGGGCGTCGGTGCGGGACGTCGAAATCACGCTGCTGATCTCCGTCGCCCTGGTCATCCTGGTGGTCTATGTGTTCCTGCGCGACGTGTGGGTTACGCTAATCCCGGGGGTCGCGGTTCCCATTTCGCTGATTGGAACCTTCGGGGTGATGTATCTGCTGGGCTTCAGCCTGAACAACCTCTCGCTGATGGCGCTGACGATCTCGACCGGATTTGTGGTGGACGACGCGATCGTCGTGCTCGAAAACATCATCCGCTACGTCGAACATGGGCTGTCGCCGTTTGAAGCCGCAATCCGAGGCGCCGGCGAGATCGGGTTCACCGTGGTCTCGATCAGCATCTCGCTGATCGCGGTATTTATTCCGCTGCTGCTGATGGGCGGAATCGTGGGCCGCCTGTTCCGCGAATTCGCCATCACGCTGTCGGCGGCGGTCCTGGTCTCGATGGTGGTCTCTTTGACCACGACGGCGATGATGTGCTCGAAGATCCTGCGCGCCCGGCGCGAGGGCGCCAGCCGTGGGTTCCATCGCGCGTCGGAGAACGCGTTCTTATGGATGCATCGCCACTATGAGGTGACGTTGGCGTGGGTGCTCAAGCATTCGCGCCTGACGCTGACGGTCGCGTTAGCCACGCTCGCGGTGAACATCTACCTGTTCATCATCATACCCAAGGGCTTTTTCCCCGAGCAGGACACCGGCCGGCTGATGGGCGCGCTGATCGCCGACCAGGACACGTCCTTTCAATCCTTGCACGAACTGCTCACCGAGTTCGTCGCGAGCATCGTAAAGGATCCCGCGGTGGAGACCGTAACCGCATTCGGTGGCGGGCAGGCCGGCTCGGTCAACTCGGCGCGGATGTTCATCGGGCTCAAGCCGTTGTCGAAAAGAAAGATCAGCGCCACCCAGGTAATGGGCCGGCTGCGCAAGCGGCTCGCCGGTATCCCGGGGGGCACGCTCTACCTCCAGCCGGTACAGGATTTGCGCATCGGCGGCCGCATGAGCAATGCGTTCTTCCAGTACACCTTGCAGGGCCAGGACCTCGACGCGCTTAATCATTGGGGCCCGCTGTTGTTGGAGAAGCTGCGCAAGCTCAAGCTGCTCACCGACGTCAATACCGACCAGCAAAACAACGGACTGGATGAATCGCTGGTGGTGGATCGGCCCACCGCGTCGCGGCTCGGGCTCAACCAGCAATTGATCGACGATACGCTGTACGACGCTTTCGGCCAGCGCCAGGTATCGACGATGTACACCGAGTTGAACCAATACCACGTCGTGATGGAGGCTGCGCCGCAATTCTGGCAACACCCCGATACGCTGCACGATATCTATATGCGGACCAACACCGGCGCCGAGGTGCCGCTCAGCTCCTTCACCCATTTCCAGGCCTCCAACGCGCCGCTCGCGGTAAACCATCAGGGCCAATTCCCGTCCGTTACCATCGCGTTTAATCTGGCGCCTGGAGTCGCGTTGGGGCAGGCGGTGGAGGCAATCACCGAGTTGGAGCGGCAGATGGGGATGCCGGCGAGTATCCACGGCAGCTTCTCGGGGACCGCGCAGGCGTTCCAGAGTTCGCTGTCCAGCGAGCCGATGCTGATACTGGCGGCGCTGGTCGCGGTGTATATCGTGCTCGGCATCCTGTACGAGAGCTACATTCATCCGATCACGATTCTTTCCACGCTACCTTCGGCGGGGGTGGGCGCGCTGCTGGCGCTGATGCTATGCCATACCGACCTCAGCATCATCGCGCTGATCGGCATTATTCTGCTGATCGGCATCGTGAAGAAAAACGCCATCCTGATGATCGATTTTGCCCTCGACGCCGAGCGCAACGAAGGCAAAACCGCGACCGAGGCAATCTACGAGGCCTGCCTGCTGCGTTTCCGTCCGATCATGATGACCACGATGGCGGCGCTGCTGGGTGGATTGCCGCTGGCGGTGGGCGGCGGAGTGGGCTCGGAGTTGCGCCGCCCACTGGGAATCGCGATCGTCGGCGGATTGATCGTGAGTCAGGCGCTGACGCTCTACACCACGCCCGTGATCTATCTGTACATGGACGGTCTCAGCGATTGGAGCGCGCACCTGCGCCGGCGCCTGCTCGGGATCATTTCCCGCCATCCCACCCCCGCGGCACCACGCGGCACGGAGGTCCTGCCGCGTGCGGCCAAAGTCGCCGCCCATGGCGCAAAGCCGGTGACCACGTTTTCACCCAGCCCGAAGTGATAGTGGTCGTTTTCTCGCGACCGCACCAAGGACAAGCTCTTCGATCGGGAGCGCACCAGGACGCGTTCTGATCACGCGCTTGACCACCTGCGGTATCGTTGTGGCAGCAGTCTCAGGAGCGCAGCACCGCGCCCGGCAGCGCGCCGGTGAATTTGGCGTTCTCATACACCGGCACGCCATTGACGATGGTGTGCTCAATGCCGCGCGCCTCCATCACCAGACGCTGGGCGCCGCCCGGGAGGTCATTGCGCAACCGGGCGCGATCGGCCGAACCGACCGTATCATAATCGAAGATCGCCAGATCGGCGGCGTAACCGGTGGCCACTCTTCCCCGCCCCTTGACCCCGAAGTAGTCCGCCGGTTCCGCGGTGAGCCGCTTCACCCCCTGCTCCAGGGACATGACGCCGGCCTCGCGGACCCAGTTCCCCAGCAGGTAGGTGCAGTAACCGACGTCGCAGATCTGATCGACATGGGCCCCGCCGTCGGACAGCGCGATCATCGTTCGCGGATCGTTGACCAGGCGGCCGACGCGCTCGCGGTTATTGTTGAGCAGCGCCACGACGAATCTCATTTCCAGGTGGTCTTCCAGCGCCAGGTCGAGCAGCAGGTCGAGACCGTCGGCGGCGCCGCGCTCCCGGGCGATATCGGCCAAGGTCTTCCCCTCCAGATGTTTGAGCGCCGGGTTGAATGCCTGCAGCACTTCGATGCGTTCAAGATGTTGGCTGAAGATGATGTGGTGCAGGCCCGACTTCTCACATTCGTTGCGAATCTGCTGCCGGAATCCCGGATCGGTGTAATGCCCTTTCTGCACTTCGAAGGGACGGTTGAAGATCGACTGCTGGATGCATGGAAAGGTTATGAACATCAGCGGGGCGCGCAGGTTTAACTCGATAAACAGCGGGCGGCAGCTAATCTGCGGGATTCCGCCGCGCGCGATCAGCGGTTCGAACCGGGCCAGCGTCCGCATCGCCCCTTCCGGCATGTCGTCACGGTCGAACAGCGAGATCCAACTAACGGGACGCCGGGATTGGTCAAGCAGAAAGTCCAGGATATCGTACTCCCGCTCTGACATGTCGGAGGGTTTGTCGGCCAGGTTCAACTGGATCACGCCCTTGCCGAGGTCGCGCAGCACATGGCAGTAAGCCTTAAGCTCGTCGCGGCTGGCCAGGCGGCACGCCAGCGGCTTGCCTTCATATCCGATATCGATATTTGACACGCTGGTGGAAATGCCGAGCGCCCCGGCTACCATCGCGGCGCGCAACGCCTCGCTGATTTGATCCGTCTCCTGCGCGGTAGCCGCCCGGTCCAGTGAATCCCGGCCCATCGCCCAATGCCTGAAGGGGGTCAACGGTGCGAAGAATCCCAGGTTGATCGCCGACCCGCGCCGGGCGGCTGCGTCCATGTAGCTGGGGAAGGTGTCCCAATCCCAGGTCAGACCGGCTTTGAGTACCTCGAACGGAATCGCTTCGAGGTTGGTCAGGTCGGAGGCGGTCACCTCGCGATCCGCCGGCTTGCACGGTGCGACGCCGACACCGCAGTTGCCCAGCACGACGCTGGTAACCCCGTGCCACGAAGAACTGGTAATCTGGGGGTCCCAGCAGATCTGGGCGTCGTAATGCGTATGCGGGTCGATGAACCCCGGCGCCACGATCAGATCGGTGGCGTCGATCACCTTGCGGGCCGGTTCCGCGATGCGTTTGCCGATTTCCGCGATCTTGCCTGCAACGATGGCCACGTCGGCCTGATAGCGCGACGCGCCGGTTCCGTCCACGATCGTCCCACCCCGGATAAGCAGATCGTAAGCCATAGCGGTTTCTCCTGCAGGATGCCGGTTTCGCGGCCCTGTTGCTGACGCCCGCTGGTTCGTCACCAGCGATTCAGAGCATTATTCTCCTCGCTCACCATTGTACAGAGGAAATGCGTCGACTCTTGACTGGACGGCGGACCTGCTGAGAAAGCTAAAACAAATTGTGAGCGTCAACGTTGTGAGTCGCCAAAGACGCTGAAGATGCACATCCGGCGAACATGAAGGTCATCAAGCTGATTGTTGCGTTGGCGGTCATCGCGCTGATTATTGCGCAATTTGTTCCGCTGGATCGGAGTAATCCTCCCGTTACCGCCGACTTAAGCGCCCCGCCCGAAGTCAAGGTGACCCTGAGGCGCGCCTGCTACGACTGCCATTCCAACGAGACCCGGTGGCCGTGGTACACGAATATCGCGCCGGCTTCGTGGCTGATGGCATACGATGTTCGTGAAGGACGCCACAGTCTGAACTATTCGAACTGGGGTAAGCTCGACGAAGGGGTGCGCGTGCGACTGTTGCGGCTGACCCAGCGCGACGTTAACAACCGCAGGATGCCGCCCTGGTTTTACGTCCATCCGCTTCATCCGGAGGCGCGCCTTTCCGCCGGCGACCGCTCCCGCATTTCTGATTGGGCCGGGAGCGCGCGCGCCGATCTCATGCGGAAATTCGAAGCCGAAAACCCCGGCCATCGATAGCCTTGCGCTATCGAGCCATAGCAAGAAGGTCCCTTGCGGTTTTCGCCGCCTGGTCTATTTTGGAGCCGCGTCCGTGCCCGGCTAAGCGTCGTGAGATGAAAGCGCGTGCGCGGATCTCTACTGGAGGAGCTGATCAAGATGGCCAAAAGCAGGGAGCAATTGATCGACGACATGGTCGATCGCGAGGCGATCCGCGACCTCGCGGTGCGCTATTGCGATCACATTTGGAAGGACGAAGTCGATGCCGTGGGAGAGTTGTTTACCGGCGACGGCGCGTTCATCAACAATCCCCCGCCCGGGATCACCCTGGCGGCCCAGGAAACCCATGGCAGGAAAGCCATCGTCGATATGCTCGCGGCGGGGCTCAAGGGCATGAAGCCGCGGCCCTACATCCACAATCACGCCATCCGGCTTCAGGGCAACGGGCGCGCCACCGGCACGGTGTACGTGGAGTTGCGTTCGCCGGCGGTCAACTGGGAATGGATCGGGACCGGCTATTACGATGACGTTTACGAAAAAGTCGACGGGGAGTGGAAGTTCAAGTCGCGCAAGATCAACCTGATGAGGTTCGCACCCCCGCAGGCATCAAAATGACCTCGCGCGGACGCTTTGCCGTGAGCCCGCGATGGGGGCTATGGTCGCTGTGCCTGGTTAAGGGCAGCGTCGGATTCGAGAACGGTTGGTTGAATCCTTCCGCGTAAAGGAGAAATCGCGATGGAAAACCTGCGCGTCATATCGGCCGATTCACACGTAGTGGAACCAGCCAACTTATGGGAAACCCGGCTGGACAAAAACTTCCGTGATCAGGCGCCCAAGGTGGTCCGCACGGAAAAGGGGCTGTGGGTGATCACCGCTCCAGGAGGAATTTCGTTTCCCGCCGCCGCGATGTTCGCGGCCGGCAAGCGGGGCCAGGAATTGCGCGAGCACATGGGCAAGGGCTACGAAGCCAGCCGTCCCAGCGGATGGGATCCAAGCGAGCGGGCCAAGGACCAGGATATCGACGGCGTGTTGGCCGAGGTGCTGTACACCAGCAATGGCCTGCCGCTGTTCGGCCTCGAAGACGCCGAGCTCCAGTATGCCTGCTTCCGCGTCTTTAATGATTGGCTGGCGGAATACTGCGCGGCCAATCCCAAGCGCCTGATGGGCGTGGCCCTGATTTCCCTGCGCGACATCGCCACCGGGATTGCGGAGTTGGAGCGCTGCGCCAAAACGGGTTTGCGGGGTGCGATGATTTCCAACCATCCCCTTCAACCCTACGACAGTCCGGTTTACAATCCGTTCTGGCAAGCCGCTTCCGAACTCGGAATGCCGATCTCGCTGCATATCATTACCAGCACCAAGAAGCAGAGCCTCGGCTCGTTTTCCGGCTCCAACACCACCACGCTGCAGATCGAGTACGTGTTCGAGACCCAATGCTGCCTGGCGCTGATGCTGATGGGCGGGGTGCTCGAGCGCTATCCGAACCTGCGGCTGGTTTCGACCGAGAACGATATTGGCTGGATGCCCTACTTCCTGCATCGCCTCGACCACAACTACGAGCTGGGCGCCGCGGCCCGCAATCTACCGCCGCTTAAGCCCAGCGAATACGCCCGCCGTCAGCTATGGGCGACCTTCCAGGACGATCCCTGCGGCGTCGCGCTGTATAAGATGTTTGGGGAAGACAACTTTATGTGGGCGTCGGACTTTCCGCATTCCGATTCCACCTGGCCCCATTCGCAGGCCGTGATCGCGCAAAACTTCGCGTCGATCCCGCAGCCGGTGGTCCAGAAAATCGTCGCCGACAACGCTGCGCGGCTATACGGAATCGAGTTGAACTGACGCTGCGCGCCGGACCTCGAAGGCGTTTGCATCGGCGGTCCGGCGCGGTATATCTCGGTCCAGCTATTTGACGATGCACTGGAGGTGCCACGCATGGCCGGCAGGATACAGTTCGGGCTCAACCTGGAATTCCGCAACCCGCAGCAGTTCTACCGCGACCCGGCCAAACTGTACGAAGATATCATCGAGCACACGGTGTGGGCCGAGGGCCTGGGCTACGACTACATCTTCCTGACCGAGCATCATTTCACCCACGACGACTGGGCGCCGTCGCCGCTGATGCTGCTGAGCGCGATTGCCGCGCGCACCAAGCGCGTGCGCCTGAGCACCAGCATCATGCTGCTGCCCTTCTACCATCCGGTGCGGCTGGCTGAGGACGGCGCCGTGCTCGATATCATTTCGGGGGGCCGCTATGAGCTTGCCGCCGGCCTGGGCTATCGGCCCGAGGAGTTCGGCGGCTACGGCATGCAGTTGCTTTCACGCAGCCGGCGCGCCGACGAGATGCTGGAGATCATCCGCCGCCTGTGGGACGGCGAGACGGTCAACTTCAAGGGCAAGTTCTTCCAGGTTGACAACGTGCGCCTGAGCCCGCGGCCGGTGCAGCAGCCGCGGCCGCCGATCATGGTCGGCGGATACGCGCCCAACGCGGTCAAACGCGCCGCCCGGATGGGCGACGGATTGGTCGGTGTCACGCCGCAAACCTATGAGATCTATGTCGAAGAACTGCGCCGGCTGGGCAAGGATCCCGCTAAAGCCAGGGTAATCGGCGGCGGCGGAGCCTGGGTGTTCTGCTCCAACGAGCCCGAGCGGATGTGGAACGAGATGGCCCCCTACTGCATGCATTCGGCCAACACCTACGCCAAGTGGATGGAGACCTGGAACACCCCGCCGGCCTATACCGCGGCGCGCGATATCGAGGAGTTCAGGAACAGCCGGCAACTGCGGATTGTCTCGCCGGAAAAGATGGTCGAATACGTGCGCAAGCAGGTGACGCTGAACCATTGCGACACCTGGTTCTTCATGGGCAACGAAGGCGGCGCCCCGATGTCGATCATGCGCGAGCATATCGAGCTGTTCGCGACCAAGGTGATGCCGCACTTTCAGCAGTAGGTCAGGCGAAGGTCTCGGAGAGCTGATGCTATCGATCCTCTCGCGTGTGCCAGAGCCGCAACACGTATAGCGTCGATTTCCGTATCTCGTAACGGAATTCATAGCGCCCAACCACAATACGGCGCACCTCGCGTGGTTCGAACTCTTCGAGCCTCTCATCGATGCGCGGATGCTGCGGGAGCCCGCCTGCCGCGGCGGTCAGAGACTGCACGATGCGCGCAGCAGCCGGCCTATTGACCGGGGCGAGGAACTCATAAAGCCGTGCCAGATCGGACAGCGCCTTGCACGTCCACTTCAACTCCATCAGCGCGGGGTCGGTAACGGCTTATCTGTATCGAGGCTATCTGCCCAGGCCTGCACGGCTTGGTGGTCAATGATTCTGCCGGCATCGACATCGGCAAGCGCCTCCAGTGTCAAACCGTCTGCGCTCTTCTTCCTGTTCAATCCAGGCGGACAAGGCTTGTTTGATTATCCAACCCCGCGAGCGTTCCAGTCGCGCGGCGAGTTGGTCGACTTTTTTGGCAAGCGGCAGCGGGACATGCGCGGTAAGTACCTTGGTATTCATCTGATCAATGTGAATCGTTCTCAATCATAGTGATTGAATTTGATTATATCCAATGTGAGATGATTTGGTGCGACGCCAGGCAGTGGCATTCGGCCCAAGCTCTCACTTCGGCAACGCTTCCGCGATCAGCACTCCCGACGCCGTCAATTCCGCGACCTTTTCCTTCGAGTAGCCCAGATAGCGGCTCAAAACCGCCTCGTTGTGCTCGCCCAGGAAGGCGGTGCGGGCGCGGATTTTCACGCTCGCGTCGGAGACGCGAAAAGGCGCGCGGGGGAATTGAATCGGACCGATGCCCGGTTGATCGACCTCCTGCATCAGAGCGCGATGCTTCATTTGCGGATGGTTTATGTCGGCGAAAAGAAGCAAGAAGCAAGCAGACCTCGCCGAGGCCTTCAATACGTCTAGAAGTGCCGGGTGATTTTACGGGTCTCCACTTTGGCAATTGCGCTTCCTTTTGACTAATAACCAACTTAAGAGCAAAATAGATGACAGCCCTCCGAAGTCAGAAGTCAATGTCGTCGAATGCACGACATCTGAGGGATCTGAAATTCGGTTTTCGGCTAGCTCGGAGCGGTCAAGCTGTTAGAGATCTTTGATTTATAGAAACTCTCATTGGCAGGCAAAAACGATTACTAGGAACAAGCTTCATGGAAGCCACACCCACGCAAATTATTAACTATTTTAGCGGTTTCAAACAAAATTTAGTGCCGCTCTTTCAGCGTCCCTATACTTGGGCCGAACGTCAGTGGCGAACGTTGTGGGAGGACATTTGTAGCTTTTACGGGCACGAGGAGAACGCCGGCAAAGCCACGCATTTCATGGGCGCTGTTGTTACCATGCCCGCCCGAAGCGTGCCAGTTGGTGTTTCAAAGTTCCTGGTCATAGATGGGCAGCAGCGGCTTACAACGATAGCGTTATTGCTGTGCGCCCTCCGCGATAACTTGTCCTCCACCGATGTCGTTCCGAAACGACGGATACAAGACTCATTACTTGACAAACGATGGATTCGAAGGATCTGATTTCTTTAAACTGTTGCCGACGCAAGGTGATCGGTTGGCCTATTCTCAATTGATTGAAAACTCGACCTCGACAATTCCGGATTCTCAATTCAAAAAGGCATACGATTTCTTTCGTCGTCGGCTCAGAAGCGAGGATGACGAAGGTAATCCGCTTGATCCGAAGCGAATCCTAGAAATCATCGAGACTCGGTTGATGGTAGTAATGATCAACCTGAGCGACAATGACGATCCTTATCTGATTTTCGAAAGTCTCAACTTTAAAGGTTCACCTTTAGAACAGTCAGACCTCGTAAGGAATTATTTTCTAATGCGATTTCCCGTGACCGAGCAGCAGGGCGTTTATGACGACCTATGGTTGCCGATGCAGAATCGACTCGGTCCGAGCTTGACGGAGTTTATGCGCCATTTTCTCGGTTCAGAAGGTGAGGAGGTTCGCAAAGGCGACGTATACGCTGCTATAAAGCGCCTCACAGCAGATTCGGAACCGCCGTCGGTTCGCCTCCTCATGAGCCGAATGGAGCAATTGTCCACGTTCTACAGTCGAATTACTACAACGGCGCCTGAACCTGACGAGAACATTAGCGAGTTTTTTGTCCGATTTCGTCGGCTTGACTTTGGAACCGCATACCCTCTTCTACTTTCGCTGTACGAGGACTTCGTGGATGGTCAATTCGGAACGGAGGAATTCGTCGCTAGCCTAAGGATTCTCGATTCCTACATAATTAGGCGCATGGTGGTCGGAGTTCCATCCAACTCCCTCGCCGGTATATTTATTTCATTATGCAAGAGTAAACCGATAACCGAGAGCCCGTCTGCCTGGCTCGCGACGGCTCTTAGCCAGGAGACAAAAAATCGTCGCTGGCCGATCGAAAAGGAGTTTTTTGACAACTGGGTGAATGGGCCGATATACGGTAGCCGAGCTTGTCAGGTAATTCTGGAATGTCTCGAGAAGCAGTGCGGACATCATGAGGCTGCCTCTCTCAGTGAGGCAAGTGTCGAGCACGTCCTTCCTCAGACTCTAACTCCCGAATGGGAGGAAGCACTTGGAGATAGGGCAGCCATTACCCATGACGAATGGCTTCACACCATAGGCAATCTTACACTAACCGGATACAACCCCGAACTCAGCAACAAGCCTTACTCAGAAAAAAGAAACATTCTTGCAATGAGCCATTTTGAGCTCAATAGGTTTTTCGGAAACTGTGAAGTTTGGGATGATTCAGAAATAAAAAAACGCGCAGAGTCCCTTTTCATAACGGCGCAACAGCTCTGGCAGCGTCCCTCCGAAGTGCTCGAGGAAGAGCCAACGGTACAGCGGTCCACAGCGGCGAATTTCCACGCCGATTGCATTCGATTAGCTCAGAAGCATCTGGGCGTCGTGTTATCAAAAGTTTCACAGACGCGCTATGAGGCAGGTGATAAAGAGACCCGACTCGTCTGCGCGGTCTCAGCAGAACATAACGAGAATGGAGGTATCCCCTACTTTTGGTTTGGCTTGCGTCGCAGTCAAGTGGAATTCTTGGAACAAGTGCCTTCCGCGTGGCTCTGCTTGGGTTGCGGATCGCCTGAACAGACCTTGCTAGTGCCTATTTTAGTCATAAGCCGCGCTCGTTTCCCAGATGAGTGTATCGATGGGAGAGAATCACCATTATTGGCACGTTGTAGTCCAAAGAAGAAATGCGAAGTTCGTATTGCGTCTTCTGGGAGGCATGGATGGGCCTGATTTGCAGGAGTTCCTAATTCCGGAAAGTGGCGCCTCTGCGACCGTTTCCCATTCCTAATCTGTTGACCTTGATAAGCGGATGTTTGGTCTCCAAAGTCTCTTCGGGGTGGGGCGCATGTAAGGCCCTGCCCTCAATAATTGAGCTGTATGTTGGGCTTTTAACTGTGGAAGAGTCGGCGGGGGACCGATGACGCCGCGCGGTTAGCAATCCGATTTCGAACTCCCGGATACATGCCGGGTATTTCGCGTTTATATTAAATTTGCGCGAGTTTTTTGAGCGTTCTCCACAGGGGATTACTTCGGGAGTGGTCCCGCGATCAGCACTCCCGACGCCGTCAATTCCGCGACCTTTTCCTTCGAGTAGCCCAGATAGCGGCTCAAAACCGCCTCGTTGTGCTCGCCCAGGAAGGCGGTGCGGGCGCGGATTTTCACGCTCGCGTCGGAGACGCGAAAAGGCGCGCGGGGGAATTGAATCGGACCGATGCCCGGTTGATCGACCTCCTGCATCACGCCGCGGAACTTCATCTGCGGATGGTTGACCGCCTGGCCGATGTCGAGCACCGGGGCGCTCAGGATGCGATGCTGCTCCAGGATCCGCAGCGGTTCGTCGCGGCTTTCGAAAGATAGCAGCCAGTCTTCGATTATTCGCACCAGCTCGAAGCGGTTTTTGGCCCGCTCGGTAGGCGGATTAAACCGTGGATCGCTCAGCAATTCGGGTTTGCCGATCGCCTGGGCAAAAGTTTCCCACTGATGGATCAGGGCGGTGATGATCATGTAGCCGTCGCGCGCTTTGAAGATTCCGCACGGCGCGATGCTGCTCAGATGCGAGCCGTTACGCATCGGATTGTCCGCGCCATCGCTGATGACATAGCGGGCCAGCGCCAGGTCGTGAAGATTGAACAGGCTCTCCACCAAGGAAATATCGAGGTAGCGTCCGGCGCCGGTCTGCGCGCGATTGAAGAGCGCCGCGCATACCGCACTGAATGCATGGATGCCGGCGTTGGCATCCGCGATTGATGCACCGATATAGGTCGGCACGCCGTCGGGGTCGCCGGTCAGATGTGTCAGCCCGCTCATCGCCACTGCCATCGTATCGTTGCCGTTGCGATGGCTGAACGGACCGTCCTGCCCGAAAGCGGAGATCGAACACATGATTAGCCGCGGGTTAAGCTTGCGCAGGTCTTCGTAACCCAGGCCGCGTCGTTTGAGCACGCCGGGGCTGTAGTTTTCGATCAACACGTCGGCCTGGGCGGCCAATTCCCGCGCGACGCGCTTGCCCGCGTCCTTTTCGATGTCGATGCAGACGCTCTCCTTGCCGCGGTTTTCGAGCATGAAGATGGCGCTCTGACCGGCTTTGAGCGGAGTATAGCCGCGCAAATGGTCGCCGTGCGGACCGAACTCGACTTTGACCACTTCCGCGCCCATGTCGGTCATCATGCGCGAGGCCGTGGGGCCGGCGAAGAATTGGCCGAATTCAAGCACCTTCACGCCAGCTAGTAGTCCGTCATTGGATTGATCCATTGAATACCTCGCCCGACCACTTGCGCAGCCTTATGCGGATTTGGCAGCGGCATGTTAGCGCCGCTCCGTGCGATTCGCCAAATGCCTTCACTTTTTGGACAAATCAGGCGGCGAACCCCTTTGGCCGGAATTGTGAAAACATGCTAGTGATTCCAAACGGAGACACGCATCACGCGGTCTCACCTAAGGAGGAAACCGCCGCCATGAAATTTGGGATTTTCTTTGAATTGTCGGTGCCGCGGCCGTGGACCCATGATTCCGAACGAATCGTTTACGAAAACGCGCTGGAGCAGGCCGCAGTCGCTGACGAAGTGGGCTTCGACTATGCCTGGGCGGTGGAGCATCACTTCCTCGAGGAATATTCGCATTGTTCCGCACCCGAGTTGTTCTTGACCGCGATCGCGATGCGGACCAAGCGAATCCGCGTAGGCCATGGGATCATCGTCTGCGTCCCCCAATACACCCATCCGATCAAGGTCGCCGAGCGCACCGCGGTGTTGGATATCCTGTCGGGTGGACGGCTTGAAGTCGGCACCGGCCGATCCGCCACCTGGTGCGAGTTGGGCGGCTTTCGCGCCAATCCGGATGAAACCAAAAAGACCTGGGATGAATATGTTCACTGCCTGCCCAACATGTGGACCCAGGAGCGCTACTCCTACGAGGGTCGTTCGTGGTCGATGCCGGAGCGCGCGATTCTGCCCAAGCCCTATCAAAAGCCGCATCCGCCGATGTGGGTCGCGGTTACCAGTCCGGGCACCGAAATCGATGCCGCCCAGCGCGGCATGGGCGCGCTGGGGATCAGCTACGATCCGCTGCCGGTGCAGGAAAAGAAGCTGCTCGAATACCGGCGCCATATCAAAAATTGCGAGCCGGTTGGCAAAATCATCAACAATCACTGCGCTGCCTTGACCTTCCTGTACTGCAACGAAGACGACAAGATCGGGATCAAAAAAGGCACCGATATGTTCATGCATTTCGGTTTGCTGGCCAATCAGATCGTGATGTGCCGCGAAGCCTACCCGACCAAATCCTACCCTTCGGCCGGCCTGCTGCCGGCGGTGCGCAGCCAGGCCCAGGGTCCAAGCGACACCGGCGGAGTCCCGCAAGGCGTCGCGATCGGCGATCCCGAGCGCATTTTAAAGACGCTCAAGACCTGGGAGTCGGCCGGCTTTGATTCGATCAACTTCCTGACCAACGCGGTGGAAATGCTGCCGCAGCAGGAAGTGCTCAACTCGCTGCGGATGTTCGGGAAACATATAATCCCGCATTTCAAAAACCATCGGCCCACGATTCATCCGGTTTCGGGCAATGGGCTTGCAGCCGCCGCGGGGGGACGCTGATGCCGAGGTTTGGAACGCTTGATGTTAACGAACTGGCTTCCAGCGTGCCGGAGATCGACGGCTTCGGCACGCAGCGCGAGAGCCTTAAGAATGCGCAACTGCTGAACGTCTCTTACGAGATCTCCGCCAACGGTTCCGACGCGCTGCTGCCGCCGGCGATGAATCCGAGCATCCCGCCGTACCTTCAGTGCACGGTGATGGTCTGTCCGGAAAGTCCGTGGGGTCCGTTCACGACCGGCGAGTTACGCCTGGTCGGACGCGCCGGTTTTCGCCCCCGCGCCTTCACGTTCAAGACCTTCGTGGACAATCCGAAAGCCGCCAGCGAACTGGCGCGGCGTTGGGGATTTCCGGTAGCGCCGGGAAAAACGCAGATCCATCCGCGCCACGAGCGGATCGTGGTGGAGATCCACGACGACAAGGGCCGGCGCATGCTGGAAGCGGAGATGATCGATCGCGAAGGCATTGGCGGCAGCGATATCCAGTACGTCGCCAGCATGCACCTGGCTCATAGCCGCGGTGATGGCAAGCTGGTGATGGTGCAGGTCGACCCCGACTACGTGTTCACCAAGGCCGAGCGCGGCTTGTCGCACTTCATCTACCTCGATCAGGAGGCTTGGGGAGCCAAAGGACTGATCACGCCCACCAACCCGATAATTTCAACTTATGCGCAGTGCGAAGTGATACTGCCGCAGATTCGCTTCATTTGCGATCCGAACCGCAACGCGCTGGAAAGCACGGTTCGCGTTAACGCGTAACGGTTTCTACGCTGTCCCCTCTCCCACATTTAATTGCGGGAGAGGGGACAGTTCTCCCAAAGCGAAAATAGAATATGTCCAGAGCACAAACGCATTGGTGCGGAGGCAATTTCTATTTCCCCTCCTTATCCTGAGACTGTCGACAAACTCCTAAAACCTACCTCGGCGTGCGATTTGCGCCAGCAAGTCGCGTGACGGGCGAGGGTGCAGGCCCTGCCAGGAGGTGTCACGCAGGCAGAATCTCGCAGTGCGCCAATGCGTTTAGCCTACTTGAGGTGTATCAGAACCTTCACCCTCGCCCTCTCCCACAACTGAATGTGGGCGAGGGAACAGAACCAAGCCGCCATTGCGCGACCGCGCTATCAAGCATCGTGGCTTTGCCCCTTAGTCGTTTATCGACAGTCTCTGTCCTCGCCCTAAAGCGAAAATAGTTTTGCGCCTTGAGTGCACGAACACATTGGCGCAGAGGCCATTTCTGTTCCCTCTCCTTATCCTAGGAGAGGGCGAGGGAGAGGTTACACGCTCCGACCTTGATCCATGTTTCGCCCTCAGCCGAGGCATTTCGCCCCAGATTTTTTTCGCGCTTCAGGACGAAGTGCTTTGATCGGAAAATTTCAATATTTTGGTTAGGGTTGGAAGAGGGCGAGGAAGAGTTCGCACGCCCCGATATTCGCAACCGCCACGCGCGGTGAATTTCAAGGCCTCGACCAGTGAGCTTTTCGATCCCAGCAAGGACAACAAAGGAAATAAGCGCAACTCCCATACGCGAGAAAAGTCTATTTCTCGTGGGCGGTGTCCCGCTGAAAGGATCGGGATAGCGTCGCCGGTGCAGTGGACGTGGCCGGAATGGCAGGCGATGAGGTGGCACCGCAAGGCGCCCAGGTCTTCAACGAATTGCTCAAAAAGTAGGGTCCGCCCAGGAGAGTCCGGCCCGATCGTGTGGTGCTACATAAAGGCAAGGTCTAATTGTCTAATTCTATGAACGACACAACGCCACCGCCCCCATCGCCTCAATACGAAACCTTGCGGCCGGCGACGGCCATCGCATCGCATCGAGTACTCACCGATAAGGTTGCCGAATACTGCAAGGCGCAGGCGGCCATTACGGACACCGCGCGGAAATTCCCGGGATTCGTCGGCACCGAAGTCTTAAGCCCGATTCCCGGTCTTCAAGATGAGTGGGTCGCCATTTTCCGCCTCGAATCCAATGAGGCGATGAAACGCTGGCTCGCGGCGCCCGAACGCACCAGGCTGGCCGAACGAATCGAGCAGTACCTCACCGAACCGTCGCACCTGTTGATCCTCGCCAGTGACGAGCGCACCGAAGCGCCAGTCGCGATGGTCTTCACCCATCGTGTCCCCGAGGGCAGGGTGCCGGATTACCTCGCCTGGAGGCGCAAGGCGATTGCCGCTCAAGCACACGTTCCCGGCTATCTGGCGACTGAATTTTTCGAACCTCGGGCCAAGGGTCAGGAGGAGTGGGTCGACATCGTACGCTACGATTCCGTGGAGCATCTGGACGCCTGGATGGAGTCGCAAGAACGGGCCGGTCTCCTGGAGGAACTCAAGCAGATAGTCGAGAGTATGCACTCACATCGAGTAACCGGACTGGAAGGATGGTTCGCCGTCAATCGCGGACCCGGCGCGCCGGCCGTTGCGCCGCCGCCGTGGAAACAAGCATTCTCGGTGCTGCTCGCGCTGTATCCCACGGTGATGCTGCTTGGCGTGGCCACCAATCCCCTGATGAACGGACTGAGTCTTTCGCTCCAAATGCTGATCGGGAATACACTCTCAGTCGCCCTGTTGACCTGGCTAATCATGCCCCGCGTTTCCCGATGGTTGAGTTTCTGGCTCGACCTCCCGGCCGGTGTTCCGTCTTCCGATAAATGGAGGCGGGAAGCGCTCGGCGTCGGCACCGTCCTGGCACTACTTGCAGCGTTCGTGGGGGTATTTGGGCTGCTATGATTCTTGCTGTTTGTGGCCTTGGCGGGTGATACGGTTTTCCTTCAGGGCTGGTTTCCGGCCAGACGCGGTCCGATAAACGGTATCTTGCCGATTGCCGCCCGGATTGCGGACTTGATTGCGTGTCCGATTCGATGCAGCAGGAGTTCGAGTTTGCCCCACGCGATCCGGAACAGGCCGCCGCGATCAATCCCTCTTTGCGTCTCAATCGGCACGCTCAGCAGGGTGCGATCGTCCTCATGGACGGTGAGACTTCCGACTTTGGTGCCCATCGGGACCGGGGCGACCAGGTAGTTGACGTCCAGGCCTCCGGTGAGTTTGATCTTCTTTTCATCGCCCTTGGGCAAAGTGATCGTGACCGGTCCGGGCGGAGCCAGCGCGACGATGGAATCCACTCCTTCGTAAACCGGCAGCGAGGCCGGAACCAGCGGGCGCCAATCCGGCGTAACGTTGACGAAGGAGCGGAACGCCCATGCCAACAGCTTTTCGGTTTCCGTCCGGCGCTTCTCGGCATTGGGCGCGCCCATCAATGCGGAAACCAGACGCATATTGTCGGCGTGAGCGGTTGCGACCAGATGAAACCCGGCTTCATCGACGTGGCCGGTCTTCATTCCGTCAACCCGCGCATCGTAAAGCAGCAGGGTGTTCCAGTTGCGCTGGGTGATCTGATGGAAGGTAAATTCCTTCGCTGAGGTGTACTCCAGGGAATTGGGAAACTGTTTCATCACCAGGGTTGCCAACTTTACCATGTCGGACGCCGTGGTGTATTGGTCCGGTTCGGGCAGGCCGTCGGGACTGGCAAAACGGGTCTCGTTCAGGCCCAGGCGATGACAGTAGTCGTTCATCATCACCACGAAGCCTTCTTCGCTGCCACCCAAATATTCGGCCAGGGCCATCGCCGCGTCATTGCCCGATGACACCATCAAACCGTAGAGCAGCTGTTTGACCGGGACCTGCTGGCCGACCTCTAGAAACATCTTCGACACCGTCTGGTCCACGGACAGCCGCCACGCTTTCTCGCTGATGTTCACCGACGTATCGAGCGTCAGCTTGCTGTTCTTGAGCGCTTCCAAGGTAATGTAGAAGGTCATTATCTTGGCCAGGCTCGCGGGCTGGATGCGCAGGTGCTCGTTGTACGCATAGAGCACCTCGCCGGAGTGGAACTCGGTCAGCATCGCCGCCCGCGCGTCGAGCGCAAACGGCGCCGGATTATTGCCGAGAACTCGAATCTGGTTAAGTGGCTCGATTGGAGGCGGCGCCGACGCCATGGCGTGGTGCCTGGCGGCACTCGCGACCGAAAAGGTCCCGAGTAAAATCGCCCCCATAACCCAAATCAACTTCCACCGCTTGCATGCCCAAGGCATAGAGCACCGCCCCTCACGTCCCGCTTAACTAGACATTAGAACCCCGATGACGCGGCGGCAAGCGGCGTGGCAAACACTTGGTAACAAGCCGGGAATTCCACTGCGTCCACCGGTGCGCCAGTCGCCAAATCGGGTCCACTAGGGATGGTTCGAACTCAACCGAGTCCGACCCCGTAACCCTGCGGGATCAGCTAAGCACATTGGGACCGCTGGCACGAAGGATGCTTCTCAGAAGCCATGGAAATTGGAATGAAGCAAAAGGGCCCCATAGGGCGCAGAAATATGACGCGACTGTGGCCGATTAGGGAGCAATTCCCCGTTTCAATGCCACAAAGGGGATGAAATGGCTATGGAGAGTCCCTCCAGGCAATTTGAAGACAGCAGCCAGACTTGGGCTGCGGGCAGCAATCTTTTGGCCCCGGATTGTCTGCTGCCGGTTCAATACAATGATCTGATACGAAAGCGCCACGTGCTTGAGGGGGAAGTTAAGCTGATGATGGCGGTTTTGAAGGACGCAATCCGCGCCTACATCAGGGACATGGACGGACGCACCCCGCAGGCACGGCGCAATTTCCAGGAAACTTATCGATGGGTCCATGCCGCAGATCAGGACGGGGTCTTTGCCTACGACAATGTCTGTGACACCTTGGGACTGGAACCCGGCCTGCTGCGCCGATGGCTCAAATCGCTACACGACGTCGAATTGGCTCTACCGCGCGCCACAGGACGTTGAACCGCTGCTCGCTCCCACCAAGCTCGGCCGATGCGGTTGGCCATCAATCCGCGCGCTTGGTGGAGTGCGTAAAACGGTGTCTGCGTGGACCGTCCAAGGTTTGGTGGTTGCGCGCCTGCGGGAAAGATGGCTTCACTCATACATCTTCTCTCCTTCTCGGAGAGATAAGTGTGAGGCAGCAGGCAGTGAAAAGGCGGAAATCCTTTTTCCGCGATCTGCCAGGGCCGCCGCTCGCTCCGCTGGCGATGCTCGCGGGCGTTGGCCCAACAATCAGAGGCGCTAAAACCCAGCCTTTAGACCCACGGAGGCGTCCGGCGGCATCCCGATGACACCGTCGCTCTGTTCCGTACCGTCGAGCTGAATCCCGACATTACCGGATAGAACCGGAAGCCCCAAATCCCAGGTCCGAGAGGTCTTGCGGAATCCGCCGACTTCGGCAATATGGTTATTTGGCAGAGGGTCGGTCTTCAGACGTCGGGAAGGCCTGATCCGCGCAGTAACGGTTGGGAGGGTATGCTGGTGGGACGTTCTACCCTTGGAGACGCGGGAGATCAGTCAACTGCCGTACGCGCAGAAGCTTTCAGTCGCAGGCGGTTGCTCAAATGGGGGTCCTTGATAGCGGGTTCCACGCTGGTGCCAGGCGCGGCATTCGCTGCTCTGCGCGTGCCCTATCCGCCCGACCGCTCGCTCAGGTTCTACAACCTGCATACCGGTGAGAGCCTCAACACGGTTTACTGCGAGAATGGCCGTTACATCCCCGGCGCTCTGAGCCAGGTTAACTACATCCTGCGCGATTTCCGGGCCAACGAGATCAAAGCAATCGATCCGCGGCTGCTCGACCTGCTGTATTCACTCAATCGCCGGCTTTATACGCAACAACCCTTCGAGATCATCTCCGGCTACCGCTCGCCGGCAACCAACGCAATGCTGGCCGCGCGCAGCGAGGGAGTGGCTCGCCACAGTCTGCATATCGAAGGCAAGGCCGCCGATATTCGGGTGCCGGACCGGGGATTGCGGGAAGTATGGCGCGCGGCGATGGACATGTGGAGCGGGGGCGTCGGCTTCTATCCGCGGTCCGACTTCGTCCACGTGGATGTTGGCCGTCCCCGTTTCTGGTAAGCGCCAAAAGACCGGTATCAGCGCACAACGCCCGGGGGGAGACGCATCACGCCGCCCTTTTTTAGCGCTGGATTTTGGCGTAAGATCGCCGGATATGCCCGACATCGGCCGTCCGCGCGCAATCAACGATGCCAGAACTGCCGCGAATTCAACGGCCGGATTCCAGTCCTGTCCGGATTCCAAACCCGGTCCGGATTCCAAACCCGGTAAGGACATGCCTGATACCCCTGGCACTCACCGATTACACTCCGACAGCCCCGCTTATTTTCATTTGCTGTGGGATCACGAACTGGACAGCCTCGCCCCGATTCTGGACTCAATCCTGAGCCGGCGCGAACAGGTCCTGGCCCACTGGCATCGGCTCTATATCCTGCATTTCGGCGATTCACGCTCACTTTCCGACCGCGAGTTCATGGAGATCTTCGGCGCGGATCTGGCGGCGACCGTCGGTGACCTGCGGGCCAAGGACGTCAATAAATTCACCGCCGACGTACGTCGGATCGGCGAAGCGCTGGCGGAGCGCCGGGTGCCGTTCTCGGAGGTCGTGGTCTCGATGCATCTGTTCGAGGAAAGCGCCACCGGTGCCTTCCCGAGCTTTCCGCCCCCGATGCCCAAGATTTACCTCGCATTCGATAAACTCAGCCATTGCCGGATGATCGTCCTGGCCGACGCCTTTTTCCGTTCGACCGCGGCGGTCGCCAACGCCCGGATCCGTGATCTTGAACGGGAGGCCTCCCTGTTGCCACGCCAGGCCCGCAGCCGCTTTCATGGCCTCGTTGGGGCCAACCCCGCAATGCGCCAGTTGTATGACCGCGTTGAAGCGGCCGCCAGGACCCGCGGCACGATTCTGATCGTGGGAGAAAGCGGCACCGGCAAGGAACTGGTGGCCCGGGCGATTCACGAGGTTTCCGGCGAGGTCCGCGCTCCGTTCGTCGCACTTAACTGTGCGGCGATCCCGCGTGAGCTCATCGAAAGCGAGTTGTTCGGCTACAAGCGCGGCGCGTTCAGTGGCGCCAACGCCGAGCATCTGGGGCTGTTTCGCTCCGCGGAGGGCGGCACCCTGTTTCTGGACGAAATCACCGAGATGAGCCCTGAAACGCAGACCAAGTTGTTGCGCGTTCTTCAGGAACGATCGGTGCGCCCGGTCGGCGGCACCCACGAAATCCCGATCGATGCGCGGGTCGTCGCCACGACCAATCGCGAACCCACCGACGCGGTGCGGACTGGCCAGCTTCGTTCCGACCTCTATTACCGGCTGCAAGCCAATGTGCTGCGAATCCCGCCGCTAAGAGAGCGTTTGGACGACGTGCCCTTGCTGATCGAGCACTTCATCAACGTCTTTAATGAGCGGCTCAAGCGCCCGATTCCGGTAATCGGCATCTCGGAAGATGCGATGGCGGCGATGCAAAACTACGAATGGCCGGGCAACGTGCGCGAATTGTCCAACTCGATCGAAGGCGCATTTACCTTCGGGCGTTCCGCGAGCATAACACTGGCGGATCTGCCGCCGCAGTTGGCTGGTGCGTACCACTCGGAGCCGGCTGCCGCTCAAAGCGCCCCCCCGGAGCCTCCAACCGGATCCGCCCCCGAAGCGGCCAAGGTGCAGAGCTTTGCCGACGTGGAGCGGGAACTGATCCGCCGCGCCCTCGAGAACACCGAAGGAAACAAGGTGCAAGCCGCCAAGTTGCTGCGTATTTCGCGCAAGAAGCTTTACGCGAAGATCGAAAAATACGGCCTTACTTGAAGCGCCAGCGGCTCAGTTCTCGCTCTCCGGCGGCAGCTCCGCGCCCAACGCCAGGCACATGAAGGCGTCGAGCACGTCGCTGCGGGTCAGCATCCCTACGCGATTGCGCTCGAACCACCACCTCCCGCCGAATCTACGACGGATGAAACACTAGCCGAGACAGTCGGAAATGTCCTTATGCTGGATCCGACGGGCCGCAGGACTTAGCGGACTTCAATTTCTTCTTCCTCCGCTCTCCGCGCGAGACTGTCGATAAACGACTAAAGGGCAAAGCCAGGTGCTTGGTAGCGCGGTCGCGCAATGGTGGCTTGGTTCTGTTCCCTCGCCCACATTCAGTTGTGGGAGAGGGCTGAGGGTGAGGGTTCTGATACACCTCAAGTAGGATAAACGCATTGGCGCACTGCGAGATTCTGCCTGCGTGACACCTCCTTGCAGGGCCGCCTGCACCCTCACCCGTCACGCGACTTGCTGGCGCAAATCGCGTGACGACCTCTCCCGGCATGCGCCTGCGGCACCCGAGTCCGCAGCCGCGGGCGAGGTAGGTTTAGGAGTTTATCGACAGTTTCCGCGCGGAAGGGGAGAGGGGCCAACTACTGCGGTTTGCCGGGGACTCCGGGGGCGCGCAGTTCGATCGTGTTGCCGTCGGGATCGAGCACCCATAGCAGCGAGCCGAAGCCTTCCATCGACATCTCGCGGAATTCCAGTCCGCGCTGCTTGATTGCCGCCTTGGCGGCTTCGTAGTCTTCGACCTCGATCGCAACGTGAGGTCCGGTGGGGTCGATACTTCCGCCCTTCATTGGATTGTCCGCCGAGATGATATGCAGCGCGCTCTCGCCGACGCCGTACCAGGCGCCGCCGATACCCATCTGCGGGCGCGGAATCTGTTTGAGCCCGATAACGTTCTCATAGAAATCGCAGGCCTTTTCCACGTCGGTCACCCGGAACGCCGCGTGGTTGAGAGCCTTGGGCTTGGTCATGACGCAACCTCCCACGGAAGCATTGGATAAGCGCGACGCGCGCATCGCCAAAACGTCGCCACCTGTTGAGCTGTATAACACGCCCTCTTCGCGGGCGTAAGGAACGTGCGCAACTCAATCGAACGCCGAAAATCCGGTGATATCGCGCCCGAGAATCAGGGTGTGGACGTCGAAGGTTCCTTCGTAAGTGTTGACGGTTTCCAGGTTGAGCATGTGGCGAATCACCGGGTACTCGTTGACGATACCGTTGGCGCCGAGCATGTCGCGCGCCACCCGGGCAATTTCCAGCGCCGCTCCCACGTTGTTACGCTTGGCGAAGGAAACCTGCTCCTGGCGCATCTTGCCCTGATCCTTGAGATGGGCCAGGCGCAAGCAGACCATCTGCGCCTTGGTGATTTCCGTCAGCATCGTGACCAGCTTGTTTTGCACCAACTGATAGCCGGCGAGTTGGCGGCTGAACTGTTTGCGTGATTTGGTGTACTCCAGCGCGCATCGGTAGCACGAACGCGCCGCACCAATCGCGCCCCAGGCAATTCCGTAACGAGCCTGGGTCAGGCAGGCCAGCGCGGCACGCAAGCCGCGCGCTTCAGGCAGGCGCGCGGAATCATCGAGCTTGACGTCATCGAAGATCAGTTCTGACGTAAGCGAGGCGCGCATCGAAAACTTGCCTTTGATGTTGTGGGTGGTGAATCCTTGCTTGCCCTTTTCCACCAGAAAACCGGCGAAGCCTTCATCGACCTTGGCCCAAACGATGGCCACGTCGGCGATCGAGCCATTGGTGATCCAGCGCTTGGTCCCATTGAGCACCCATCCACGCCCATCGCGCCGCGCGCGAGTTTCCATCCCACCCGGATCGGATCCATGATCGGGTTCGGTCAGACCGAAGCAGCCGATCATTTTGCCCTGCGCCATCTCGGGCAGATAGCGGTTTTTTTGTTCCTCGGAGCCGAAGGCATAAATCGCGTACATCGACAGCGCGCTTTGAACTGAAGCGAAGGAACGCAAGCCAGAGTCTCCCGCCTCGAGTTCCTGCATGATCAATCCATAAGCTACGTTGTTCATACCGGCGCATCCGTAACCCTTCATGTTGGCGCCAAAGAACCCCAGCTCGGCCATTTGAGGAATCAGTTCGAGGGGGAAGGTCTCGTTGGCGAAGTGCTTCTCGATATCGGGCAGGACCGCCTTTGCAACGAACTGTTTGACCGTTTCCCGGGTCATCCGTTCTTCAGAAGTAAGCAGATCGTCGAGGCCAAAATAGTCAAGGTCTTCAAGTATTTGTGTCATCTTCACACCTGAATGGTCGATTCACGCGGACTCGCTGCGGATTGGAACTGGCAGCCGTTTGCGTTGCCGGGTTTACTGGAGGATTCCCGCAAAAGCGGCAATCGCACCTCGAATGGATTCCATATTCGCCGTCGAAACATTATTTTGGCAACCACTTGCGAACCCGAGACTGCATCAGCTAATCTTATACAAAATCAGAGCCATGCATATCGAGACGCTCAAAGTTTTTTGCGACATTATCGAAAGCGGGAGCTTCTCTTTCGCGGCGTCGCAGAACTTTGTCACCCAGTCCGCGGTCAGCCAACAAGTTCGTAGCCTTGAGGAAAAATACGACTGTCGCCTTATAGAGCGGGGCCGGACCGGGGTCAAGCCCACCGACGCCGGCCAACTGCTGTACACGGCGGGCAAGGAAATCGTGCGCCGCTTCATGGAATTGGAGAACCGTCTGCGCGAGATTGGCTCGGTGGTAGGCGGCTCGATTCGCGTGGGCACGGTTTATAGTGTCGGTCTGCACGAGCTTCCCGCCTACCTGACGGAATTCCTGCGCAGCTATCCCGCCGTGAATGTGCATCTGGAATACCTGCGCGCGAACAAGATCTACGAGGATCTGATCGAAGGCAAGATTGACCTCGGCGTCGTCGCGTATCCGGCCAAGCGCAGCCAAATTGTTTCAATCGCCTTTCGGCACGACGAATTGGTGCTGGTGGTCCCGCCCGACAGCCCACTGGCCAAATCGACCCGGGTCAGCTTTTCCCAGCTTGAGGGCCAGCGCTTTGTGGGTTACGAACGCGACATTTCAACCCGTAAAGCGGTCGATCGGATTTTACGCGAGCATGGCGTAAAGCCCCATTACACGATGGAATTCGATAACGTCGAAACCATCAAGCGCGCGGTCGAAATCGGGCTTGGAGTGGCCATCGTGCCGCGCCTGACCGCGGAGCACGAGACCTCGCGCGGGTCGCTGAAGATGCTGGACTTCCAGGAAGGGACCTTCACCCGTCCGCTGGCGATCATCTACAAGCGCGGCCGCGAACTTTCGCCTGCTGTTCGTAAATTCGTCGAAGTTCTTACCAATAACCAAGTGCTACCCAAGTCACCACGTACCGAACGGCCACTGGATCGCACAGCAACGGTCGAAACCAATCGTCCCGAACGGGAAAAGCTGGAAAAAGCCGCCTCCTGATTTCTTCCTTTTCTGCCCCGTCGGGGTGGTCTGCCCGGCCACATCAGGTCCTCAATATAGTACGCTCCTTGTATTCGGCCTCGGCTCTTGCTTTCGAGTACGTCGGTCGCGCCAGAAGAAGAACCGGCACGGAGCCGGCGCTACGGAAAGCCGAAGATCCGTACCATTAGCGTCCAAAGGTTCCTATAAGGTCTGTAAAAGCAAAGACATGGCCCTTTATCGCCTGCTCGACCGCCGGGCCGGTCGCGGTGGTGGGAGAGATGCGGCTGTTTAGGGCATAGAGGAGGAACCGGTAATGGTGGGGCTTGCCGGGTGGCGGACAGGGCCCGCCGTAACCATCACCGCCGAAGTCATTGCGCCCCTGCGCTCCTCCGCCGGGAATCGACGTGCTCTTGGTCACCGCCTCATCAAGATGCGTCGTCTCCGGCGGCAGGTTGTAAACCACCCAATGCACGAAGGCACCGCTGGAAGCATCGGGATCATCGACGATCAAGACGAGGCTCTTGGCGCCTTGCGGCACTCCGCTCCACGACAGCGGCGGTGAGACGTTTTGGCCGGAGCAGGTGTATTTGGGCGGAATCGGATCGCCGGCCGTAAAGGCGCTGCTGTGGATTTGCATCTTTGATTGGGACCAACTGGTGGCGGGAAGAATCAATGCTGCCGCGATCCAGACCAGCAGGAACTTGAACCCGCGCTTGGCTCGATTGGGCATGGCGCCTCCTCATGCAGCTTGTCGCGCAACTCCCGGACACCTATTTTACCGCGCCGGGTGGCAGTCCGCATCCGAAACGTATCGCGCGCGATCATCCCAGCCGCGAGGCGCGATAGCGCACCATCAACACAGACAGAATCAGCAACATGCATACCGTGTGAATGTGATAGTCGAGTAAAGCCAGATAACCGGCCCTTCCCAGTATCGTCCGGTTCAGCAACAGGGCCAGGATGATGTAGAGTACCATCGCGGAGCTGGCCGCAACGCCGAAATTCCGCTTCGCAACCCAATCCGCCACGATGAGATAGATAGCCGGGATCGCCAGCACCAGATGCTGGACCCAGGCGATCGGCGCCAGCAGTGCGGCGAGGATCAGCAAGCCGCTGGTTTCCGCCAGCCAGTTCAACTCCAGGCACTCTCCATAGGGACGTCTTGAAAACCAGCAGAAGATTCCCACCATCACCAGTGCGGATGCGGCCGAAGCGGCTGGTCCGGAAATGGGGATGGTCCGGGGCCATACTGCCATGAGCTGCTCGATTGCGGGACCCAGCGCCTGATTCCTGATGTTTTGAGCGCCATAGTAATGAGCGGCGGCAGGGTTAAGTCCCACTGCGAAGCCAGCCGCGGATTGGATCCATTGCCGCTGGTAAACCCACCAGCTCCAAAGCCCCATCCACAGTGCCGGCAGGGCGATCCAGAACGCCGCCGCGGCGGCGCTATATGCAGCCAGGCGCCAGCGGCGTTTCCAGAGCAGAAAGGGGATGAAAATACCGGCGGTAGCTTTAAGGGCGGTGGCCGCACCAAGGCATCCCGCGGCGGCAATCTCCCGCCGGCGCCAGGCGAAATAGACCCCACCCAACGCGAGCGCAAGCAGGATTATGTTCGGGCCGCCGTCGTCGAGGTCGCGAATTATATAGTGGGAGGCGAGAATCAAAGTTGCGACGCCGAGTGGTAATCCCCGCTCGCGCAGACCCGGGACCGGCTTCCCTAGCATCGCGGCCAGCATGCGCAGGATCAGCCACAGAGAAGCAATCGCCAGCGAGTAAAAAATTGCGAAAGCCAGCGGCTTGGGTAGCAGCGAAAAAGCGGAGAAAAACATGGCGGCGGCAGGCAGATAGGGAAAATGAAGGCCGCCCCGATAGAGCGGCTCGCCATGAATAAATCGCCGCCCCAGTTCCATCGAGATATCGAAGTCACCGGGCTGGCGGATGCGGCGCAGCGCGATTGCGGCCAAATCGATCGCCGCCGCCACGCCAGCAACCGCGATAGCAGTGTGACGATTCTGGGACTTGCTTGAGGTTTGCAGTGGGATCAGAGGATCGAGCGCCGCTAATTGATCGATGGACGTTCGGACACCAGCGCCAACGAACTGCGCTGGGCGGAACGCACGCCGCGATCCATCTCGTACAGCACTTCGCGGATCATGCGCAACGGGTCGGCGGCATTCCACAGCGGCTTGCCCACCATCAGGTAATCGGCGCCCGATCGAACCGCCTGCGCTGGACCGACGCGATCTGATTTCTCGCGCCACCCATTCTCGGCCGAGGCGGCGGACGTCACGATCATCACGCGACGGCCGCAGGCCGCCCTGATTCTGCTCACCTGGCGGGGCGATGTGATGACGCCGTCAAGCGAGGCATCAGCCGCCAGACGCGCCATCCCGGCGATGCGATCCTCAGCCGACCCGGTTTCAGGCGCGCCCCACCCAGCATGTGCGGGCATGGGAGTAAGCATCGTGACCGCGCAGATATAAGGGCGGCGCAGTCCTTCGTGTTGGCAAATTTTATTAACTTCCTGACGGGTGCGTTCCATCATCTCGGTGCCATGGGCGCAATAAAGATCGAACATCTTCACGCCCAGCCGGGTCGCTTCAACGGCCGAGCGGCAGACACAATGCGGCGCGTCATGGAATTTCAGGTCGAGAAATACTTCGCCGCCGCGCTTGCGCACCTCCCGGATGAATTCAGGGCCGGAGTGCATGAACAGATGCTTGCCGACCTTGAACATGCCCACGGCCTTGACCAGATAATCGACCATCGCCAGCGCTTCCTGGCGCGGGCAATGATCGAGTTCCACGATCAGGCGTTGCTTAAGGAGGCCTTGGCGCGAAAGCGAAAAAGGCCAATATTCAGCCATGAGGACCCAACCTCAGGCGACCAGCCCGCCTTATCGGAAAAGATTTTCAAGACTCAATCCACCAGTAATTACCACGGCTTCGAATTGTCAAGCGTTTTTGTGCACTCATGGAGGATTGGCCGTCGAAATCGATAAGCGCGGTAGTCAGACCGCATGAGCGAGATAACGCGTTCGATCTGCATCAAAGCGCTCATCAGGGATTTTGCCGGACAGACGAAACCCGGTTCGCCGCGCTCGCGTGGATGCGCGGCGAAAACACTGTCGATGCAGGCCGCGAGGAACGACGGCCTTGGATTATCGGGTTACGGAGGTTGCCAGTTTGGACCGGACTAACGCCGAAAAAGGCCCTCACCCATCGGCATGCCCAGCAGATGGCGGCGGATCCAGTCCAGCGCCACTTGCGAGGTGAGAGTCTTTATCCAGTCCCGGGTTCCCCACATCTTGTAGGTGCGCGACGCTTTGAAGCCGTCGGCAACCAGGGCGATGCACACTGTGCCCACCGGGCGCTCGGGCGTGCCGCCGCCGGGACCGGCGACACCCGAGGTCGCCACGCCGATATCGGCGCCGGTGACCTTACGCACACCGGCGGCCATCTCCAGCACGCATTGCTCGCTGACGGCGCCGTGCTGCTTGAGGGTTTCCTCGCTGACCCCGAGGAGCTTGACCTTCGAATCGTTGGAGTAGGTCACCAGGTCGGCGATGAAGTAGTTGGAACTTCCTGCCACGTTGGTGATGCGATGGCCGATCATGCCACCGGTGCAGGATTCCGCGACGCCGAGTTTGAGGTGGCGTTCCGTAAGCAGGCGCCCGACCACATCCTCCATAGTCACGTCGCCTTCGCCGTAAACATGCTCGGCAATCTTTTCGCGGACGCGGGCGCTGAGTTCGTCGAGTTTGGTCTGCGCCTCGGTGGGCGTACCCTCCACGGCAACGCGCAGGGAGATCTGCGGAAAGCTGGCGCGGAATGAGACCCGCGCCTCTTCGGGTTTGATCAGTCCGGCTACGGCCTGATCGAGGCCTGACTCGCTGATTCCATAGGTTTGGAAAGTCTGACTGACGTGGATCTTGTCGTGGCCGCGACTGTCAACCAGCCAGGGAATCACGATTTGCTCCATCATCGGTTTCATCTCGCGGGGGACGCCGGGCAGCACGATCAGATGTGAGGTGTGGGCCTTTTGCTCTACCGCCATCCGAAAACCGGGAGCCGTGCCCAAGGCGTTGAGAAGGATCGTGGCGCCTTCGGGGAACATCGCCTGCTTCAGATTGTTCTCGGGCATCTTACGGCCGCCCGACTCGAACAGGCGGCGCATCTTATCGGCGCTCTCGTTGTCAAACCACAGCTTCTTTCCCGTCAGCCGCGCTACCGTTTCGGTGGTCAGATCATCCGCCGTGGGTCCGATCCCTCCCGTCGAGATGACCACATCGGCCATTTCCATCGCGGTTTTCCAGGCCCATTCCAGGCGCTCGGGAACATCGCCCACAGTGAGGACGGCGGCCAGCGTAAGGCCGATCTCGTTGAGTTTGTCGGCGAGATAGTTGGCGTTGGTGTCGACCACCTTGCCGGTGGTGAGTTCATCGCCGGTGGAAAGAATGACTGCTCGTTCGATCATAAGTTCTCCCGTTAAACCAACAGATGCGCGACGAAGCGCAACGCGATATTGGCATAGACCGCCGCCGCCATATCGTCCAGCATCACGCCCAGGCCCCCAGGCAGATTGCGATCGATGCGGTTTGCCGGAAACAATTTCACAATGTCGAACAATCTGAACAGGGCAAAACCGATCAACAGGTGGACCCAGCCCAGGGGGTTGAGGAACATGGTCGCGATCATGCCCATTATTTCGTCCACCACTATATGCGAGCTGTCATGGCCGCCGAAAATGGCTTCTGCGCGGTTGGCGATCAGGCATCCCAAGGCGAAGGCTGCGGCCAGCACCAGGATCCCAATCCATAGATGCGCGTTAAGCCATCCCATCGTCGCCCAAGCCAGAATCAAACCGACCACCGAACCGGCGGTTCCCGGAGCGCCCGGGACAAAGCCGGTGTAGGCTCCGGTAGAAAAGAAAATGACGATCGCGCGCATCATGGAGTGGACTGGCAAGCGACTATAGAAGCCGCACGCAAGCGCGGTCAAACGGCGGCAGGCAAGACTACGATTCCAGGAAAGGGGACGGCCTATTCCGCGCGCAGCGGCATGGGCGGCTCGTCGACCTGCAGGTTTACGTGAATCACTCCCGGGACGCGCCGGACAATCGAACTGGCCAACTCATCCCAGGGCGGGACCAGCGCCGAGCTTTTGAGCATCACGACGCCTGCGCGGGTTTCGACGTCAATCGGGGCGTGACCCATCTTGGGATGCGCAAACAGGGCGGCGCGTACCTGGGCCACCAAACAAGCGTCCTTAAGGGCCTGGATCGAGGCCGCGTCGGCCTGTTCGTTAATCGATGTAGCGAGGTCCGCGATGGTCGAGACGAACCATGACACGGGCCGCGACGCCGTATTGATAATCAGGTCGTAACGGCTGTGGTCCTCCAGATCAACTCCCAAGGAGTGCTGGATCCGGGCACGAACCTCCTGATCGTAATGGCGCACGCGGCGTTCAGCGGCGACGGCGCTGTCTAACTTTTCCTCGCGCATCACTTCGCGCACGCGGGCGGCCAGGGGCGCGATGGTTCTCAGACGCAGGGCGTGGCGGCTCTCGGGAGGCACTATGAATGGGATCGAACGTCCCACGACCACGACGTCGCAGCGGCTTATGTGTTTGAGGATTACGGCGCGGAAATAGGCGCCCAGCCGAGCGCTGTCGGTGGTCAAGCGCTCCCACCAACCCGGTTGACGCTCGTCGAACAGGCTGAATACTTCCGGCGTGATGTTATAATCACGCGCCAGCTCGGCGGCTATTTCGTCTGGGCCCAGCAGCGGGTACCGCAGTTTTGCGGCCACGAGACCCCCGAGTTCCATGCCGCGCGAGCCAATCTGCTGGGCAATCGCGACTACCGCCATAGCGAATAGTCCCCCTGATAGATTTAATCCCCATGTAATCTTAAGACCATCCGCCCATGATCCGCAAATTAAATCTGACGCCGGGTTTTCGATCGGACGCCGGCAGCTTGAATCCGTCCGCGGATTTTGTTTGCGTGGCAAGGCCGGCGCGCGGAGGATCAGACTTCACCTGCGCTATCGAGTTGGCGTTTACTGGAACGCCGCAATCCACCGGCAAAGCGAGCAAGAGATGGCCCAAAGGAAGAATCGGGGGCTGCTGACCGGAACGCAGATTAACCCCCAAGCGGTGAGCGGCGATATGACCGCGGCCGACCTGATCGACAACGCATTCCTGGCTTACAACGGGCGCCGTTTGCGCGAGGCGTGCCGGTTGTTTGTGGAAAAAATGCTCGATGACGACACCTTGGTGGGTATGAGCGTTACCGGCGCTTTGACTCCCGCCGGCTTGGGCATGTCGTGCCTGATTCCGCTCATCGAGCATGGTTTCGTGGACTGGATGGTCTCCACCGGCGCCAATCTCTACCACGACACCCACTTCGGTCTGGGCCTCAAGATGTTTCAGGGCGACGCGGAAGCCGACGACGTCGCGTTGCGCGACGCCGGTGTGGTCCGCATCTACGACATTTTTTTCGATTACAAGGTGCTGCTTTCCACCGACGCGTTTTTCCGCGAGATCGCGCGCCAGGAGGAATTTCAGCACTCGATGGGCAGCGCCGAGTTCCACTACCGGGCCGGCCGCTACGTCGCGCAACGCGAGCGCGTGCTCAAGCTTTCCCGCCGCTCTTTGCTCGCGTCGGCTTACCAACACGCGATGCCGATCTATACCTCATCGCCGGGCGATTCTTCGATCGGCATGAATCTGGCGTTGCTGGAGCTTGAGGGATACGCGCTGCGCGTGGATCCGTTGACCGACGTTAACGAAACGGCCGCCATCGTTTACGGCGCCAAGAGCCAGGGCATGAAGAGCGCGGTCTTTATTCTCGGCGGCGGCTCGCCCAAGAATTTCGTGCTGCAGACCGAGCCGCAGATCCAGGAAGTGATGGGCGTGGAGGAAAGCGGCCACGACTACTTTCTGCAGGTGACCGACGCGCGCCCCGATACCGGCGGCCTGTCGGGCGCGACCCCGTCCGAAGCGGTGAGCTGGGGCAAGATCGACCCCTCAAAGCTCCCCGACTCGGTGGTATGCTACGTCGATGCGACCGTCGCCCTGCCGCTGATAACCGCCTATGCAATGGCGCGCCGCAAAGCGCGCAAGCCGCGCCGTCTCTACGAGCAGCGCGAACGCCTGATGGCGGAGATTACCGCCGCCTACGAGGTGGTCCGCAAAAAGCGCCTGAAGAAGGGCCAATCGTGACAAGAGGCTGCAACTGAGGGTTTTGATTAACCCTCGCACAGCTAGGCTTTTTGAATTGACCAGTCGTAATGACCAGGACATCCGCCACTTAATGCGCGGAGGCGACGACTGAACCTGACCTTGAGGCGGCGCCGGCGCCTTGCCGCGAGCCCATCCAGGCCACAAAGGCGCTGAACTCCTGAAAGTCGATCCCATACGCGCGGCTGTGGAATGCCAACGATAGGGCGTCGTTTGCCGCAAAGGCTCAGCGCTCCGCCATGATCCTGAGCAGCCGGTCTGGGGAAGTCGGTGATAATGCCCGCGACCCCCAAGTCCAGCAGTTCGCGCATCTGGGCCTCTTCGTTGACCGTCCACACGTGCATCTCAAGTTCTCTGGCGCACGCGGCCGCCACGCTCGTGGGGGTGACCAGCAGCATCGACCCGTGTGAGGGAGGAATCTGAATCGCGTCCGCGGGCGGATGATATCCTGACGCCGGTAGCGCCAAGGACCCAAAGAAGGCCAGAACCTCGCGGCCCGAAAAACTGGTGGGCAACTCCGGCGCAAGTGCCCGAATCTCGTCCAGTGGCTGTTGATGCTCGGACGCGATCAGCGCCCGCTGGCGAGTTCCGGTGGATGACAACGCCTGATTGAGCGACGCCGTCAGGCTCGGCTCGACCTGTTTGATCTCGATCACGAAAAAGGCGTCGCTAAATAGGCCCAGGACGTCGATCAGCCGGGGAACGCGGACACCCGCACCGCGGAATGGAAATCTGCCTTCGACCTCGAAGCGATAACCGGCATCGGCCCGTGCAATCTCGGCGTAGTATAGTTCGCGGATCGCATCGCTCAAGTCGGTGGTGCGCCGCAAGTCGGGGTCATGACAAACCACCAGCACGCCGTCGCGGCTGGCGTGAACGTCGAGTTCGAAATAGCGGATTCCTTCGCGATAAGCCGCGTTGAAGGCTTCCAGCGTGTTTTCCGGCCGGACGCCGGCGCCCCCGCGATGCGCGATCAGGCGAGGTCCGGGCGGCACAAAAAAATCGGTTTTCAACCCGGCTCGCATGCATGCCTCCTGCCTGGCGATCCGCCGTTCAGTATTCAGAGTCGCTGCCTGTTTCCGGCCCGGCGGGCCTGGCCGACTCGGCCTTAGCCGAGTTGAGAGTAGTCCTTGCAGGGCGCGGGAAAAAGGAGTTTCGTGCTCAACCCAGCGTTTGGTGGCTGCGCACCCTGCATGAAAGGTGGCCTCATTCCTACATCTTCTCTCCCCCTTGGGAGAGAAGAAGAGTGAGGGGGCAGGCCGAAGAAGCGGAAATCCTTTTTCCGCAGCCCGCTAGAGCGAGGGGTCGCCCAACAAACCGCCTCGGATCAGATGGTTTAAAGGACTGTCATCGGAACCTTGGGCGGCTTGGCCTTCGCGCAGCAATCCACCTCTAACCAGGTGAATGGGGAGGCGATGGCGGGAGGAGCGATGCCGGGACCGCGATGATGGCTCAATGTCGGGTATCGCCGGCCGCTGGCTTTCCTCGGCGAGTCCGGCGGTCTCGGTCATGGAAGGATCCTCCACCGCGGCTTGCGCGACGCCGCCCTGCGTAACCCCATGCAAACGGGCGAAGACTTTCTCAAACTCATTCTTGAACCGTTCAAACAGTGGACGCCGATCGGTCGATATGTATCCGCCGCCTTCATCAAGGTTGGCGGTCAGCGGATCCACGAACTGACCGTCCTTGAACAAGGCGTAATGCAGATGCGGTCCGGTCGAAAGCCCGGTGCTGCCGACGTATCCAATGATTTGCCCGATCCTGACCGGAGCACCAGCCTTAACTTCCGGACTGATCGCGGACAGATGGGCGTAAACGCTGACCAAGGCGTTGTCGTGCTCGATCCGGATGCAGCGGCCCAGTTCCCCATCCCAGTTGGCGAATTGGACCTTGCCGTCGCTGACCGCCTGTACCGGAGTGCCATAGCGGGCGGCCAGGTCGATGCCGACGTGAGGACGGAAGCGATGCAGGATCGGATGATAGCGTGAGGGAGAAAAGCCCGAGGAAATATATAGGAATTTTACTGGAAATCGCAGAAACTGCGGTTGCAGGGGCTTGCCCTGCTCGTCGTACAGATGTTCGCGGCCATGCTCGTCATGGAAGGAAAACGCGCTATAACTGCGCTGGCCCCGTTGCAGCTTGCAAGCCTCCAGATTCTGATCGCGGTGATGGGCGCCGTCGGACGTGACCAATTCCTTGTACGCCAGCTTGAGCGTGCCCCCCGCTCCCAATTGCGGCATCCGCGTGGCGTACGCATCCTTGATTTGCTCCACCACGGCGCTGGGCAGATGCTTGCTGGCCGCGGCAATGTCGAGCCCTTGCGCCAGCGAAAGACTGAAGGCGACCGTTTGGGGCCGGTAGGTCAAGGTTTTCCGGGTGGAAAAAACCACGCCGTCTCCGATAGCTTTGGTCATTATTACGGAGTCGTCATCGAGGTCGTACTCGAATGCCTCGACCCGGCCGGTCTCGGGATCTTTGTAGAGCGCCACCTGATGACCGGGGCGCAGGATCCCCCAATGAGCGGAAGAGCGAAAGGCCTGCGCCCAGGCGTTGCGTTCGGGCTCCTCGAGGCCGGCATCGCGCAGCAGTCCCGCGATGCTCACTGGGTGGTCGAGTTTGAAGCGCTCAATTGTCGGCTCCGGGGCCGGCTCGACGTTCGCTTCGGCTACGTAGTCGTAACAGGGAGCGGAGCGGCCAGCTTCCAAAGCCCGCAGCAGCTTGGTTTGTTGGGCTTGGGCCAGCGGACGGGTTGGGGTGGCCTTCACGGCAACCCGGTGATGCTGATTGAGATGCCCGAGCGCGCAGAGCGCACTCAACACGCATACCAACGCGATGCAGACCAAAACCGGGAATCGGATTGGGCTGCGGGCGGATGCTTCTGGCCCGGTCATCGGACCCGATTGTGTCTGAAAAACAGAAGTGAAAGCAACCTTTTTTGGAAACTCTCGAAAATCGGAACGCTGTTTCTCAACAGACTTGTTGACACTGTCCTACCCCTGCTACCCTGTCCTTGATCAAGATGAGCTTATTGGGGTTGGACCTGGGCAAGCGCCGGATCGGCGTCGCAATCGTGGATTCGCCGATATTGGGCGTCAGGCCGTTGGCTACCTTGGTCAGAAGTTCCCTGTCGCGCGACTTCGATGCGCTACGTGCCTTGGTCAACGATTGGCGGGTGAAGCGGATTATCTTGGGGTTGCCACTGAATATGAACGGTAGCGAGGGGCCGTCTGCGCGCCATGCGCGCGAGTTCGCGCATCAACTTGGCCAGGCACTGGAACTGCCGGTGGAGCTATACGACGAACGTCTGACCAGCTTCGAAGCGAAGTCCCGCCTGAAGGACAGCTCCCTCAGACGGGCTTCGCGCAAGCTTATGGTGGATCAGATAGCTGCGACTCTGATCCTCGAGGGCTGGCTTGCCGAACACGGCTCCGATCAGAATTCGTCTGTCGATATAGATGAGGCCGACGCGCCCCCAAAAATTGCGAAGTTGACCGGACGTGACCCATAACACCGCGCGGCCGCGAAGCGGCGGCATCCCCAATTGCGCATTGAGTTGGCCCGGGCAGGGTGTTGGGAAAGTATTGAAGGCGGAATGGGAACGATTGATCGAATCCAACACCGGGTACAAGGGATGGCTGCTTTCCTTGGTCTTCTCTCCCGTTGGGAGGGACCAGAGTGAGGGAGCAGGTCGCGAAGTGTTGTTTTCGCGGCTTGGCAGCACAGGCGCATGGGAAAAAGACTCACCGCCCTGATTTTCGTCGCGCTGGCCTTGAGCGGCGTGGCCTTTTACTCTCTTGTTCAGCCCGGACCGGCGCTCGAGGCGCCACGCTTGGTTGAGGTCAAGCGCGACGAGCATTTAAGAACGATCGCAAGAGATCTCGAGCGTGCGCAGGTGGTCCGCAGCGCGTTGGCTCTGCTAACTTATGCCCGCTTAAGCGGCGCCGCCAATCGCCTGCAGCCGGGTGACTACAAATTTTCCGGTGGCGAGACTATCGCGGAGGTACTCGGCCACATCGTCAGAGGCGAGTCGATCGTAATCACGGTGGCGATCCCCGAGGGTTCCAGCGTGCGGCAAATCGCCCGGCGGCTGGAAACGGCGCGCCTGGTTTGCGACTGGAAGTTCGTGGAAACCGCGCGCCACTCCGCGTTACCCAAAGCACTGGGACTGGCGCCGCTCGGAGTGGAGGGCTATCTGTTTCCCGCCACCTACCGTTTCACTCCCACCGTGACCCCCGAAGAAGTTCTCGCCGCCATGCTTGAGCGATTCTTCACCCAGCTGACTCCCCAAGTCGAGCAGCGCGCCTTCGACATGGGGCTTAGCACCCGGGAGTTAGTTACATTGGCGTCGATGATCGAAAAGGAAGCGAAGGTGCCGGCGGAGCGTCCACTAATTGCGAGCGTTTTCTATAACCGGCTGCGGTTGCACATGCCGCTTCAATCGGACCCGACGGCGCAGTACAGCTTTGAAGGTGTTACCGGCCCGGCGGCGCAAGCGGTTCACACTCCCTCTTCGTTCAATACCTACGATTTCGCGGGGTTGCCGCCTGGACCGATTGCAAATCCGGGGTGGGACTCGATCCATGCGGCTCTTTATCCAGCCACAACCGGTTATCTATACTTTGTCGCGCGGAAAGATGGGTCGCATATATTTTCCCGGACGCTAAAGGAGCATGATCGCGCAATCGCAACTATCCGCAGGGACAGTCTCACGCCCGCAGGGAGCAGCCTGAGGGACTCCACCTCGCCGACGAGCAGGAATCAGAGTAGTGACCGACCCGCTTAAAGCATTACAAATCGTCAAGCAGCGCCTGGCGCGTCTGGCGGCATTGCAGACTCTGATCGCATCTTTGCCGCCGATAATCGTCCTTTTCGGTGCGGCATTAGGCTTACCCGCGTTGGGCTTTTATACCTGGGAACGTTGGGGCTTCCTGTTGACGCCGAAATCCGCGCACGGCGCGCACACCGCGATTCTGACGGCAGCGGTGATTGGCCTGCTGGCCGCCGCAGTGGCGGCGTTTATCGCTTTTCGGCGCAGCGAGGACACTGCCAGGACGGCGGAACTGGTCGATCGCAAGCTCGGAAGCCATGAAGAAGTCCTGACTCTGGCCACGCTGGCCGACGCTGGCCAAAACCCTTCGCGCAGTCCGCTCTTTCCAGTCCTGTGGCGCCGCGCCGCCGAGCACCTCGACCGGCTCGACCCGGCGACGGCGTTCCCGTTCCAGGCCAAAGAGCCACTTAAGCAGGCGTTGTTCCTGACCGTGTGCACGGCTGGTTTACTGATATCCGGGATCACGGTCCTGCTTGCCGCCAACCACCAACCGCTGGGCTCCGACGCCCGCCAATTACGCACAATCGCCCGCGAGATTGCCAACAACGCGGGGGCGGATGCGGCGGCCCGGGACTTGGCCGACAAACTGCGTGCGGTCGCCGCTACGCTCGAGAACCCGACGGTAGCGCCCGAAGCCAGGCTGGAACAACTCGCGAGCGTTGAGCAGCAACTCAAGGCGCAACAGCAGCGGCATCAACCGCAGGAAGGCGGGTCGGGCAAAAGCGAGACTGCGGCCACAGGAGCCTCAGGGCAAGGATCAGGGCAGGGTAAGGAAGCACAAGGCAAAGAAGGATCCGGTCAAGGTAAAGAAGGGTCCGGCTCAGGCAAAGAGGGAACCGGGCAGGGTCAGGGTAAGGGTGACGGCAAAGGAACTGGCGGTGCCGATAGCGGCCCGGCAAAGAATGGGGAGAAGCAGTTGGCCGACGCCCGCAAGGATATCGCCAAGGTTCAGGCCCAACTGGAAGCGCAAGCCGCGAAGCAAAAACCCTCAAAGCCATCAGCTGCCAATGGGCTAAAGGCGCGGGCGCCACACCCCGGAGAGCAACCTGATATGGCGATGCTGGAGAGCACCAACAACCGCAATCTCAAGCAGTTGAAGAGTCCCGGCCAGATCAGACCCAGTCGCGATCACGACCAGAAACCGAACCAGGGGCAGACCGCGTCATCGGGCCAGCCGCAGCGCAAGGACTTCGGCTCGACGCAAGGCGATACGCATCTGGGGCAATTTCCTGAAGCGAGAAAATTTGAAAGGTTCTACAAGGCCGGCGAGCACGGCCCGCCGATGGACATCAAGAACGCGCGCTATGTCTTGTTTCGCATCCCGCCCGCAGCGTTAAGCGGGGGCGGTGGAAAAACCGTGACCGACAACGAGCGCCGCTCGGCAACGGTGCCATACGAAAATCTCCCGCTTAATGCCGAGCGCATCGCGGCCGACCCGGACGAACACCAGCTCGTTCCGCCCCGCTACCGTGACCTGCTGAGATAACCACCAAGGAGAAGAGATGGGAGCCGCTCCACAAGCCAGGCCCGAGGATCGGGTGGCTGAGTTTCGTGAAGTTTTCAATCGCGTCGAGGGCGAGATCGGTCGTGTGATCGTGGGCCATCAGGCGGTGATCCGCAAGGTTCTGAGCGCGCTGTTTTGCGGCGGTCATGTGTTGATCGAGGGCGTGCCCGGACTGGGCAAGACGCTGATGGTCAAGGCCGCGAGCGAGGCGCTCGGCCTCAGTTTCAAACGCGTCCAGTTCACGCCCGACCTGATGCCTTCGGATATCACCGGCACGCAGTTCCTGAACGAAGTCGATGGACGCCGGCAGTTCGAGTTCAAAGCCGGACCAATCTTCGCCCATATCGTGCTCGGCGACGAGATCAACCGCGCTACCCCCAAAACCCAGTCGGCGGTGCTGGAAGCGATGGAGGAGCATCAGGTGACGATTTTCGGCACTACCTATCCGTTGGTGCCGCCGTTCTTTGTGCTGGCAACGCAGAACCCCATCGAGTTGGAGGGTACCTATCCCCTGCCTGAGGCGCAGATGGACCGCTTCCTGTTCAAGGTCGTGATGGGCTCCCCCAAGCCGGAAGAACTGCGCGAAATCCTCAATCGCACGACCACTGCCAAAACTTACCAGCCCAAACCAGTTCTCGAACCGGCCGACGCGCCCCAGAATATCGAACGGCTCAAGCTGCTGGTGCGCGAGGTGATGACGGCCGAGCCGGTGGAGCGCTACGCCATCGGGATAATCTCATCCTCGACACCAGGGGGTCCCGGAGCGCCGCCCGAGATCTCGCAATACTTGCGTTTTGGGCCCAGCCCCCGCGGCGCTCAGGCGCTGCTGCTCTGCGCCAAAGTCAATGCCCTGCTCGACGGCCGGGTGAGCGTCAGCTATGAGGATATCGAGGACGCGATCGTTCCCGCCCTGCGTCATCGGCTGCTGCGCAACTTCCAGGCGGAAGCCGAGAACATAACTTCAGAAGCGCTGCTGGAACTGGTGCTCAAGCGGCTCAAGCGGCCACGGTAGTACAAAGCGATGCTGGGATTGCCGGCCGAATTCACCTCTGATTTTCTCGCTCGCCTCGAGCAGTTGCGCATCAAGACCCGGCGCGAGTACGCGGGTCTGGGCAAAGGGTCTCATCTTTCGCCGCGACGCGGCTCGTCTCTGGAATTTGCGGACTTCCGTCGCTATGCGCCCGGCGACGACTTTCGCTACGTCGACTGGAGCCTCTACGGCCGCTCCGACAAGCTCTACATCAAGCTGTTCAAGGAAGAAGAGGACCTCCTCACCTATATCTTCATCGACGCCAGCGCTTCGATGGGCTATCCCTTGCAGGATCGCAAGTTCGCCGCCGCGGTGACTATCGCGCTGGCGCTGGCTTACGTCGCGCTTTCCTCCGGCGACCGCGTGATGGTGCGGGTATTGGCCGGAAGCGGCAAGCCGACCGAGCCCACCTTCGTCACCGGACGCCATCGAATTGTCGAGCTGGCGCGGCAACTGGCCGGCATCAAGCCCGGCGGCCAGCTCGAGTTTGCGTCCGCGCTCGGGCGTGAGCTGGCCGCGTTAAAGCGCGCCGGAAAGGTTTTTGTAATCTCGGATTTCCAGATGATGTTCAACTCGATCGCGCAAGGGATGGGATTATTCCTGGCCTCCAACATGGACGCCACCGCCGTACACATCCTGGGAAGTGGCGAGCTCGCTGCCGAGGATCTTGAGGGCGATCTGGAAGTGGTCGACGCCGAAACCGGCGAACGGCTGCGGGTATCGATGAGCCGGCGTTCGCGCGATCAATACAAGGCCACCCTGATGCGGCTGTCGCGCGAGATCAGGGCGCTGTGTCTTCAGCGCGGTCTGCGTTACACCCTTTACACCACCGAGCGCAATTTCCAGGATTTCTTTATTCGCGCCGTCACTGAACTCGGTCTGGTCCACTAAAAGCAGCCATGCCGCCGATGGGCTTCCTTTATCCGGGCGCGCTGGTTTTTTTCGCGCTGATACCGCTGCTGATAGTCGCCTACCTGGTCCGGGAGCGGCCCCACAGCATTCTGGTCAGCAGCGTTTTGGGCTATCGCGCGTTGCGCGCGGTCAAGTCGGAGCGCCCTTGGGGCTGGCCCCGTTTCGATTGGCTGTTCCTGATCGAGTTGGTGCTGCTGAGCCTGGTAGTTCTGGCGATGGCGGAGCCGTATGTGATTCATCAGCATACGCCGGTCGCCGTCGTGCTCGATAACTCGGCCGCGATGGAGGCCGGGGTTCCGCCCGGCGCGCGGTTCGAGACGGCCAAGACCACTTTGCAGCGGGCAATTCCGAATCAAAATGGCGTCGCGGTCAGTCTTTATGTGACTGCTCCGCAGCCTCATCAGCTACGGACTTCCATGAGCGTCGGGCAGGCGGAGTCGGCGATTTCGCACCTCGCGCCGATCGACGCTCCGCAAAGTACCATCTCAGTTGCGAAGATGCTTGGTGACCTCGTCTCTGGCCACCGCTTTACGCAAATCCTGTTCGCCACCGCCGATCCGGTGAGCCAGCCACTTCCGCCGGGTCTGCACATTTTCAAGGCCGGCGACCCACTGCCGAATTACGCTATCGGCTCTTTCGCGGTCGGCGGCGCGCAGTTCGGTTCCGGAGCGCTGAGGGCGCGGCTTACCGTCGCGAACTTCAGCGCCCAGCCGCAAAACCTGGAGGTCGCGATCTCCGCCGAAGGCAAGACCCTGGCCAAAGCGCGGGCTCACGTGGGCGCGCGCGAGATAAGCGGCGTGGAGTTTCCCACCTTGGCGCCGGCCTCCGAATATCGCGCCGATCTGAAGCCCGCCGACGCGTTCCCACTGGACAACGTGGCTTATGCAACACCCGCCGCCGGGACCGAAATTCAGGTGGTGTTCGTGAGTCCAACGCCAGCGGACGCGGCGGGATTGACCTCCCTGCCACAGCTCAAGATTCGCACGCTGTCGCCCGAACAGTACTCGCCGGACAAAGCTAAAGCAGACCTGCTCATCTTTGAATACGGCATCCCCAAGGAATTGCCCGCGGCCAATGTCCTGTTAGTGATGCCGCCCGGAGGCGACGACGTGTTCGGATTGCGGGTAAAGCCCGGCGCGACCACCCAGGTAACCGACTGGCGCTCGCCCGACGCGCTGACCGACGGGGTCAATTTTCGGCTCCTGGCGCTGCGCCAGCCCGAGTCCTTTGCGGTCCATCCATGGATGGAAAGCGTGGTGAACAGCAATCTCGGTTCGCTGATTCTTCAGGGCAAGCACCAAGGCCATCGTTACGTCGCGCTGGGATTCAATCCTTTCCCCTATCTTGGAAAAAGGAACCTGCCGATGTCGGTGCTGACGCTGAACATCCTGGGCTATCTCTCGGGATTCGGATCCGAGGATGCGGGGCATCGCACCGGCGAACCCTGGATTGTCCCGGCGGGGGTAAACAAGATCATCACGCCCGCCGGAAAATCCATCCGCGTCGAACCTGGAACTCCGTTCAATCAGGGAAATCAGCAAGGGATTTATCAGCTGATCGAGCCCGGATCGCAAAAGCGCTTGCGTGCGGTAAATCTCGCCGACCTTAACGTGTCGGACCTGGAGAACCCGCCCACGATTAAACTCGACATCGCGGCCAACGGCGCCGGTCAGCCGCCCGATTTCTCGCAACGTCAAACCTTCACTCCATATCTAATCGCCGCCATTCTGATCCTGGCCGCCGCTGAGGCGCTGTTTACCTACCGGCGCAGGCGCGCCTATGCTCAGGCATTAACGTGAAACTCGATCTGCCGCGCGATATCCCCTGGCTGCACGATTTTAGCTGGCTGCACGACCTTGGCTCGTCGCGCAATATCACCTGGCTGCACCCCGAGGCGCTCTACCTGCTCATCGCCGTCGGCGTGCTGCTGCTGTGGTGGCTGACGCGGGTGAACGCGCTGCGCAAGGTTTTCGCGCCCATCATGCGCGCCATGGTGCTGGCACTGTTAGTATTGGTAATGGCGCAGCCGCAGCGGCTCAGCACTTCGGAGGGCGCCGCCAAGCCGGTGCTGCTCGACGCCTCGATGAGCATCACGCCCGAGATGCGCGCCTGGGCGGCGGACCTGGTCCGCGACCAGCTCAAGCTCAAGTCCAGCGATCCGGCAATCATTTTTGCCCGGCAGCCGATAGCACAGAATGTCGGCCAGGCCCTGGACGCATTGACCAGCTCCAGTGGATGCCAGGCTTGCATACCGGGAGCGACCGACATCGCCAGCGCTTTGGCCAAGCTGACGGCACTGGGCGAGGGCAGCGGGCCCGTGGTGCTGGTCACCGACGGATGGGAGAACCAGGGCAATTCCGCCCAGGAAGTCGCCAGCCTGCTGGCTGCGCATACCGAACTCTACATCTTTACTCCGCCCGCAGCGGCGTCGATTCACAACGTCGCGGTAACCGAAGTCACGACGCCGCACGCGCTGGCCAACACCGACTCGTTTCGGGTGGGCGTAAGCCTCGCCAACCTCAACGACCATCCGGTGAGCGGCACCGTGCATCTGTTCGAAAGCGGCCGGCCTATCGATCAGCGAGCGGTCACCCTCAACCCCGGCTCCGAGCGGGTGGACTTCCCCGTCCGCAGCGCCGGCACCGGGTTGACTTCGTATCGCGCGACCTTCACCGCGTCGCGGTCAGCCGACGATCTCTATCCGCAGGACAACGAGCTGCAAAGCTGGGTGGGAATCGGGGCGAAGCGCAAGATGCTGATTTTTGCCGACAGCGCCCAGGACTCCAACTATCTTCAAGCGGTGGCGCGGCGGCTGGCGCTGGAGCCCGAAATTGTGCGTCCCGGCGACACCCGGTTCGACGACAATCTTCACGGTTTCGACGCCGTCGTGCTCGATAATGTGCCGCGCGAGCAGATGCCGGCCGCGACCCAGAGCGCGCTGGCCCGCTATGTCGCGGGCGGCGGCGCCCTGGCGATGGTCGGGGGCGATCGGAGCTTCGGGCTGGGCGGATGGCACGGCAGCGCACTGGAAACCATCATGCCGGTCATCATGAAGCCGCCCGAGCACAAGGAGCGCCAGCGCGCCGTGGTGCTGATTATCGACAAGTCCGGTTCGATGGGCCGGGACGAGAAGCTGGATTACGCCAAGGCCGCCGCGCGCGCCGCCGCCAACACGCTCAAGGACAACGATCTGATCGAAGTCATCGGCTTCGATTCGCAGCCGTTCGTGGTCGTCCCATTGGAGGCGATGAGTACGGCGCGTCCTTACCTGGGCCAGATGATCGACCGCCTCAAAGCGCGCGGCACCACCTATCTGATGCCGGCGCTCAAGCAGGCCGATCGCGATATCGCGGGCAGCGGCGCCGCGATCAAGCACGTGGTAATCCTGACCGACGGCGAAACCGGCGGGACCGCCGCGATGTATTACGACCTGGTCGCATCGATGCATCGTCAGGGCGGCGTAACCGTGTCGGCCATCGCGATCGGCAATGAAGCCAACGTGAGGCTGCTCGACGCGCTGACCCGGTACGGCGGCGGCGCCTTCTACCAGACTTCGAGCGCCGCGTCGCTGCCGCAGATCATCTTGCAAGATGTCAGCCGCCACACCGGCGACAATAAGACGATGGTGGAGAAGGATTTTGTGCCTCAGGGAGTCAGCCCTGATCCGATTCTCAAGAACCTCGGCGGACGGGCGCTCCCACCCATCAAGGGTTACGTCAGAACCGAGCTCAGGCCCGGCGCCAGGCTCGACGTTTATGTTAATCGCGAAGGCCAGCGCGAGCCGCTAATCGCGAGCACTCGTTATGGCGCGGGCAAGACACTGGCGGTAACCACCGACGCCGGCGGGCGATGGGCCTCTCCGTGGGTGCGTGCCAATGTCTTCGCCGCATTATGGGACCACATTTTGGAGTGGATGACGCCGCCTGCCACCAACCTGCCCAAGTTCGACGTGGCGATGGGCTATCGTGACGGCCGCATCGCATTAACGTTGACCGATTACGACCCCGACGCCGCGCAAACGCTGGCGCTGGTAAGCGCGCGCGTCATGCGGCCCGACGGCGCCCGCGAAGACCTGGTGCTGTCGCAGTCGGCGCCGGGCGAAGTCTTCGGTAGCTTCGCCGCACCCGCCGCCGGCAACTATTACATCGAGTTGCGATCCGGCCAGTCGGGCAAGGAACGCCCTTTCCCGTCGCTGGCCTACACCGTAAGTCCGGCGGCTTTTGCGGAACTGCCGCGCCAGCGGCCCAACTACGATCTACTCGAGCACCTGGCCGCCGCCACCGGCGGGCGGCTCAATCCGCAAATCAGTGAGCTCAAGATGGCGCGCCCGCAGTTCAAGCATTCCGAAGGCTTCGCCCAACAGTTGCTGGCCGCCGCGATGCTCCTGCTAATCGGCGAAGCGATCGTCCGCCGCCTGACCTCGTGAACAGTGCGAGTGACTCGCGGAAACCCGAGCCAGTATTTACGGCCAGGCGATGAGGGTCTGCGCGTTTCTGTGGATGCATCCCCCGGCAATCGCTTGATCGCATAGCGAGCACGCGCAAATCTGGTGGTAGCTTTGCAGGCGCCGCGCAGTTTTTCGCTATGGCCGTTGATCCTTTAGCGCAGATGGCTTTTCCGCTTACGCCGGGCGATCCGGAGGAGAATGCCCGCGAATGCGCCGATATCCTCACCAATGCAATGACGGATCCGGCAATGACTTCTGGATTCCTGGAGCTGGCCGAAGAAGCGCTGCGCGCCCATCCCCACGACCCCTTCATTTTGTGCCTCGCCGCGACGGCGGCCCTGCTGGATGAGCAACCTAAATGGGCATTGATCTTCCTGAAGCGGTATCTCAAACGCTATCTGCCCCACGACACCTATCACTTGCTGCATGCCCTGGCGCTGGCGCAGCGCAACCAACTGGACGCGGCGGGCGCGATTCTGGAGCGCCATGACCTGACCGTGTATTACCGGGCCATGCCGGTCTTTCCGGGTGGTCCGGGGCGCAGCAAATGGCTCATGAAATTGCTCGACCGCGTCTTGAAACGCGGCCAGGCAGCCGCGCGCACACGTGCGACTGCCGCCGGCCGGCCGGCGTCCAAGGCCGCCGCGAAGGCCCGGCCCCGCGCGCATCCGCATCGCGCATCGCCACCGCGCCCGCCGGTGGCCGCAGACGAAGCATCCGTTGCGCCGCCCAGTCTGCCGCGGATTGACATTGAAATTCCACTCACGATCGAGTTCGATCCCGCTCCGCTGCTGGCCGCCGGGAAGACCGCGCCAGAATCCGACGGCGGGTGGTATCGACTGCGCGAACGCTTTGCCCATCTGGGTCTGGCCCAGGGTTTCGACGAGTTGCTGTGTTTGCCCCATCTGCATGGGATCGAAACCTTCAGGTATCAGGTCGAGACCGTGCGCAAGGTGCTCAAGCAGTTCCGCGGCCGGGTACTGTTGGCGGACGAAGTCGGGCTCGGTAAGACCATCGAAGCCGGCATGGTGCTCAAGGAGTACCTGCTGCGCGGCATGGTCGAGAGCGTGTTGGTGCTGGTGCCGGCATCGCTGGTCGGACAGTGGCGCGAGGAGCTGGAGACCAAGTTCGACGTCGCCTGCGCCACCACCCACGATGCGCTGGTGCGCAGCGACCCGGATCAGTTCTGGAGCCAGAAGCGGCTGATCGCGTCGATGGCGCTGGCGCGCAGGAGTGAGCACGCCCAGCAATTGCTCAAACGCAAATTCGACCTCGTCGTGGTTGATGAGGCCCATCATTTACGCGTGCGCAGCAGCCAGAGCTACAAGCTGGTGGATGGGTTGAACAAGCGCTTCCTGCTGCTGCTATCCGCCACCCCGGTGCAGAACGAACTGACCGAGCTGTACAATCTGCTGACCTTGCTCAAGCCGGGCATTTTCAAGACCCTGAAGGAATTCCGCGCCGCCTACATGATCGCCGGCAAGCCACGCCAGCCGGCCAACCCTGAGCGCCTGCGCGAGCTGATGCGCGGCGCCATGGTCCGCAACACCCGCGCCGTGGTCGCGCTGACGCTGCCGCGCCGTCATGCCACCACCATTCGGGTCGAGGGGTCCGAAGGCGAGCGCCGCGCCTACGGAGATCTGGCCACGGCTGTACGCGACCTCGCTGCCGCCGGTGATCGGGCGCGACATCGTCTCGCATTGCATCACCTGCTCGGAGCCGCGGGATCGTCGCCGGCCGCTGCAGCCGCAACGGTTGCTCGCTTCGCCGCGCGCCGCACCGACGAGCCGGTTTGGCAAGCGCTTGCGGAGCAGTGGTCGGCTTTGGACGCCGGCGGCAAGGAGGCAGCTCTGATCGAACTGCTGCGGCGCAATCCCGTGGAAAAGAAGCTGGTCTTCGTCCATTACCGCGAAACCCTGAATCATCTCGCCGCTTTGCTCGTACGCGAAGGTATCGGGTTCGCGTGCTTCGAAGGCGCTCTCAGTGGTCCCGACAAGGACGCTGCGATTGCCGACTTTCGGGATCGCGTGCCGGTGCTGCTGTGCACCGAATCGGGCGGCGAGGGCCGCAACATTCAATTCTGCAACACTCTGATCAATTTCGATGTCCCCTGGAATCCCATGACCATCGAACAACGCATCGGCCGCGTCGATCGCATCGGCCAGCAGCGCAACGTGTTCGTGTTCAATCTCGTAACCCGCGGCACACTGGAGGAGCGCATCCTGCACCTGCTCGAAGAAAAGATCTCCATGTTCGAGCTGGTGGTGGGCGAAGTCGGTGCAATCCTCGGAAGTCTCGAGGAAGACCGGGATTTCTCCGAACTGGTGCTGGCCGCGTGGTTGGAAACCACCGAAACCACCAGGACCCAGGCCTTCGACGCCATCGCCCACCTTCTGGACGGGGCGCGGGGTGATCACGATGACGCCAAGGTCCTCGACGAAACCCTGTTCGGCGAAGACTTCGAGACCGCATGAGGCGGGCGGCAGGCGATGGGTGAATTGCGGGATTTCGTCGCCGGGATACTGGAGCATCAAGGCGCCGCGGTCGAGATCATAGAACCCGACCAGCTTGAAGCGCTGGTGCCCCAATCGTTGCAGCAAACCACGGGCTGGCCGGAACTGGCCCGGCTCAGGTTCGGGGCCCAAGGACCGGAGCGGGCCATTCCGATTGGACTGGAAGGGGATTGGCTGGAGCGCTTTGGCTCGCTCTTGGGCGAACATGGCCGCTGGGCCGAGCGAGAGCTCACGCTGTGGAACGCGGACGCGCCGGGCGATCCGGAACGAGCGATCGAACGCGCGCTCGAACTGCCCAATGCGGTCTGGCGCTTCCAAGGCCTGACCCCGACCTTCACCTGCTGTCTGGTGCTGGTCTTCCGTTGCACCGCGGTATCGGACGAAAAACGCGAGGGACTGATCTGGCTCGGATTCAATCTCGCTACCGGCGCCGTCGTCGATGAGATCGTGCCGCGGCTGCGGACCGTTCTGGCTCAGGACCCGGAATGGCAGGTTCCCACGGCGGCGGCACGTCTTGCGGCGGGGCCAGGGTGGGATTCGACCGTGCTCGAACGGCGGGTCCGACCGTTGCTCGACTATCGGGAACGACGGGAGTTGGAACCGTTCCTGCGCTCCATGCGGCGGCGCCTTGAGCGCGACCGCAACCGCGTGCACGCCTACCATAACGACTTGCACCGGGCGTCGCGCAAGCGGCTCGCGGCGCTGGGCGGCGACACCGGAAGTGAAAAATCCGAAGCCGAGCGCGCGCGTGAGCGGCTGCGGATAACGGCAATCGAACGCGAGTACCAGGCCAAGCTCGACGATCTGCGTCACAACTACGCCTTGCGAATCACGGTCGAGTGGGTTCAAGGCTTGAAATTGTATTTGCCGGTGCAGCGCTTTGAAGTGCTGGTTCGCCGCCGCAAAGGAGAACGGTTAATCCGGCTGGACTGGCATCCTTTGGCCCGGCTGACTGAACCGCCCCCCTGCGACTGGGGATTGGGTCTGGATCGGGTCCGCCTCGTCTGCGACGAGAAGCTGCATTTGACCGAACCTTCCGGCCAGGACCCGTGCCCCTCCTGCGGCAAAGCATGGTGCCGCGCCTGCCATCCCACCCGCTGCCCCCGCTGCGGCGAGACGAGTAAGCGAAACGGCAGCGGATTGATGGGAATTTGAGGGATGCGATGTGAGAACACCTTAAGCGACGGCCGCCCAATCACTAGCTCAATCGCGATCGGTCGCTCGCCCGGTAGCCTTTAGATGAACTTCCAGCAATTGCTTGGCGAGAGCCTCATCTAATAACGCTTCCAACTCGCCGACATCCAAGCGGTTCGTTTTCCAAGCTTCGTCCGCAGCTTCAAGAGCCTTGTAATATGGGGCCTTATTGTTTGCTATCTGTTCAAATATTGCGTTAGTTCCGGGGAGTTCGTAGCCCAGTCGGATACAAAGCAATGCATACGAGGCCATCCGCGACGTTCTTCCGTTGCCGTCGTCAAAGGGATGAATCCAATTGACTCGCCAGATCAAATAGGCTGCGATGTGAATTGGTGGCTTTTCTGGGTTATCATTGACATAGTCGCACATTTCTTCCATTAGGCTGGGAACCATATCCGGCGGAGGAGGATTATGCCGACTGTAGCTGATTTCCATTTCGTCCGGGCGATAAACCCCGGGAAATGGAATTCAGTCCTTTGATTGCCGCCCGATTCAAGCCGAGGACATGTGACGGGCGCAAGCGAAATCCGTGAGAGCTAGCTATCGCCTCTCTGATTAGCGCGCGAGCAAAATCTACCTGAAGCAAACCGTTGCGGGCTTCAAGAAGCGCTATTTCCTCAGGGTCAGTTGGCAGTTCTGCCCTCTGCGGTTTGCTTGCGCGTTCGCCCTGTTTATTCAGATCGTTCCTCCTCCAGCAGGCGAGCGGCCTGTTCTATGGTCGCTTTGGTGATCCGATCGTTTTCAATCTTCGTATTTCCATAGGCTAGGCTGCGTCTCTGTTGTTCATACTCTTCAGCGGTCATTCTGACCGTGCGAGCCTTGTCTAGAAGAGCCTGTAATTCCTTAGACAAAGCGTAGTACCTCCAGTCTCCGGTTCGCTCTTTGGGGCCAAAAACGGTAGCGACAACTGCGGGCCAATAGCAACGCCACAGTATCAGGTTTTAGCAGTTTCATCTCTATATCGTACCGAAGACGCCGCACTCTCGAAAACCTTTAGAATCAGCGAGATTTTCGCGCTCACGGCATGCGATCGATCAACACCTCGCAGGGGGCGCGGCGGAGTACGATGTCGCTGGTGCGGCCGAAGATCATGTCCGCGGCGCCGATGCGCTTGCGGATACCCATCACGATCAGATCGATATCGAGGCGATCGGCCAAATCGCAGATTTCATCCCCGGCCTGGCGCGCCCGCCGCACCACGGTCTCGACCTCGAGGCCGCTCAACTTGACGATCTCGGCGGCCTGGCCGAGGATCTCGGCAGCGCGCTGGTCGGCCTCCTCCAGGCGCGCTTCGAGCGCCAGCGTGCGGGGAATCTCCACGATATAGGCCAGAAAGATCGCCGCCTTTTGCTGGCTCCCCAGCCGGCAGGCCATCTCGATGGCGCGATCCGAATAGACCTGCCCTACGGTCGGTACCAAAATACGCCGCCAGGCTTTGACCGATTCCCGTACTTTGGCGATTTGTCGTCCCAGCGGCGGCGGAACGTGGAGCATCCACCAGAACAACGAACCCATCGAACCGCTGAATGCCAGGGCCAGGATGATGCCGAGCCAGGAGAACTGCAACGTCCGGTTCATCCGGACCCTTTCGCCCGCAAATGACGCAACAGGTAGTAGGTGCGCACCGCCCCCAGCCCGGCGACCGACGTACCCAGCAGCAGACCGGAGACAACTGCGCCGCCGGCGACCGCTCGATAGCCGATGATGCAGCCCAGTCCCAGCAGCGGCAGGCCGCTCCAGGCCCTGACCTGCTCGGCCATCCGGGCCGTCATCGCGGGCTGCGATCCGCCATCTTTGTAATCGCGTTCGCGAGTTGAGCTGCGAAGGATATCCATGGGCCGCCAGAGCATAGTAGATTACCGGTTCGGGGACGAGGCCCAATCAACCCGAATCGAATTCTTGATCAACAAAGACCTGCCGGATTTCCCGGACGGGACCGCAAGCGCCGGTCCACCGCGCGCGGGCACTTTGGATTCGCAGCCGGTATTTCGCCAGCGGCTTCAACCTTGATTTAATATAACATCAGCCGCCCTAAGCGGCGAACGAAACGGGAAAGTGCGTTGCCGCCGTATGATGGGCGTGATAATTCGGGAGGCGCGATGGCGAAGCGTTCAATAGGCTCGGTCGGCTTGGTGATCAAGCGGGGCCATTCCCGGGCGCTGGCGTTGGGCGCGGAGCTGGCGCAGTGGCTGCGCTCGCGCGGGCTGGAGATACTCGCCGAGCCCGAGGCCGCGTCGCAAATCGACGCCGTGCCGCTGACCAAAGCGGACCTGGCTCAGCGCGCGGATCTAATCGTGGTGCTTGGGGGAGACGGCACGTTGCTCAGTATCGCGCGCTTCGTCGGCGAACGTGAAACCCCGATTCTGGGCATCAATCTGGGCGCGCTGGGGTTCCTGACCCACGCGTCGATGGACGGGGCACGCTCGTCGCTTGAGCGCGTGCTCGACGGCGATTACACCGTCGATCGCCGAATCACTCTGGAAGCCAGAGTAATTTCGTCAGACGGAAACACCGGGCAGGCGACGCTGACCGCGCTCAACGACGTGGTCATTCATCAGCGCCAACTCGGCCGCCTGCTCGAAATGGATGTAACCGCCGACGGGCAGCAGTTCTGCTCTTACCGCGCCGACGGCCTAATCGTCGCGACGCCGACGGGTTCTACCGCCTACGCCCTGAGCGCCGGCGGCCCGATAATTTTCCCCACCCTCGAAGTCGTGGTGCTGGCGCCAATCTGTCCGCATACTTTGACCAATCGCCCGGTCGTACTACCCGACTCGTGTGTGCTTGAGCTGCGCACTCAAGCCACCGATCATGACGCGATACTGACCGCTGACGGCCAGGAAGGGATCGCGCTTGGCGCCACTGACCGGGTGCTGATTGGCAAGGGCAAGAGCCCCGTCATACTGGTGCGGTCATCGCACAGCTACTTTGAGATCTGGCGGAATAAGTTACGATGGGGGTGACGCAGGCCCTGAAAGTCCCCTGTAACAGCCTGCCTGCATTCGGCGGAGCATTCCGGGGTGAGCGATGCTGCTGGAGCTGAGGATTCGGAACTTCGCAATTATCGACCAGGTGGCGCTGGATTTCGGCGCCGGTCTCAACGTCCTGTCGGGCGAAACCGGCGCCGGCAAGACCATCATTATGAACGCGCTGGGACTGCTGCTGGGGATGCGCGCCTCACCCGAAATGGTCCGCGCCGACCACAAAGAAGCGCTCGTCGAGGGCCTGTTCCAGGTCGAGGGCGAAGGCGGGCCCGATTTGCCCGAAGGGTTCGATCCGGCTTCGGGAGAATTGATCGTCAAGCGGGTGGTGTCGGAGTCCGGCCGCTCCAAGGTGCTGATCAACGACGAGATGGCGACGGTGCAAACCTTGGCCCGCATCGGTTCCGCGCTGGTCGAAGTCTATGGGCAACACGAGCAGCAATCGCTGCTGCGCACCGAAAATCATCTTGCCATCCTGGACCGCTTTGCCGCCCTGGAGCCCACCGTCGCCGCGTACCGTGGCGGCTACGCGCGGGCCCGCGAGCTTACCGCGCAGCTTAGTGGTCTGGAGCAGCGTGCCCGTGAGCGCGAGCGGCGCCTGGAAATAGCTCGCTTCGAGCTGGAAGAGCTGGACCGCGCGCAGCTGGACGTGGAGGAAGAGCGCAAGCTCGCCGCCGAGCGCGCCATCCTGGCCAACGCGGCCCGGCTGATGAGTTCGGTCAGCGCGGCCGAGCTGTTGCTGATGGATCAGGACGGGGCCGCGACCGAACTGCTGGGCCGCGCGCAGACCGCGCTTAGCGAGAGTGCGCTTCTGGACCCCAAACTGGCGGAGCCGGTTGAACTGATCGCGTCGGCGCGGGTCGCACTGGAGGAGGCGGCACATTCGCTGCGCTCATATCGGGAGCGCATTGAAGCCGACCCGGGACGGCTCGAACAGATCGACAACCGCATCCAGGAAATCGTGCGAGTAAAGCGCAAATACGGCGGCAGCGTGGAAAGCGCGCTGGAAATCATGGAGCGGTTGCGCTCCGAGGTCGCGGAGCTGGACCGGATGGAGGAGAGCATCGCCGGAATCAAGGCCGAGTCGGACCAGGCGCTGGCTGAGGCGGCTTCGATTGCGCGCCAACTCCATGACGCGCGGCTGCGCGGCGGCGTGCAACTCAAGCAAAAAATGGAGACGGAGCTCAAGACCCTGGGCATGCGCAATGCGGTCTTCGAGGTCCGTCTTGCCACGGCCGCCGGAGATTCCGGTCTTGCTGGCGACGGATTAAAGCTGGGTCCCGACGGAATCGACGAGTGCGAGTTCAACATCGCGCCCAACCTGGGCCAGCCGCCGATGGGGCTGGCCAAGATCGCCTCGGGCGGCGAGTTGTCGCGCGTGATGCTGGCGCTCAAGCGCCTGGAAGCGCAACGGCGCGGGGTTGCGACGATGATTTTCGACGAAGTGGACGCCGGAATCGGAGGCGCGATCGCCGAAGTGGTCGGACGCAAACTCAAGGAGCTCTCACGCTTTCATCAGATCCTCTGTATCACTCATTTGCCGCAGATCGCCTCGTTTGCCGACCGTCATTTCCGGGTTGAAAAGCAAGAGCGCCGCGGAGCAACCGTCAGCAAGGTAACCGAATTGGACAAGCCGCAACGGGTGGAGGAGCTGGCGCGGATGCTGGGCGGCGCCGCGGTCAGTGACCGCTTCCGGCGCGCCGCGCGTGAACTGCTCGAACGCGGCCATCAGTAATTTCGCGCACCCGCCGGTTTCTTAATCTATTCTTAAAAAAGTCCCATGTTGCTCCGGTTTTGAACCGTGTAGAATGGACTCGAAATCGCAGCGAAAGCACACCGACAGTTTCCGACTGCTGGCCTTGAGGCAGCGCGTAAGTAGTGGCACCCGGCCATCCGGCATCAGGGCTGCCCGTAGGTACTCGATTGAAAGACGCAACACCGCCGGCCGTCGCTCCCACAGATGGGAAACTCGACGACCTCATAGATCGGCTGCTTGAGATCCGTCGGACTCTGCAAGAGTCTGAAAGAGAGTTCGAATCCCGGGTGAATCGCACCGATCCGACTTATCGAAAGAGTGCCAGCAACCTCACCGATTACATTGCGCTGCGCCATCGTGACGTTCGAGACCTGCAGCGTGAACTGGCCGAACTGGGGCTCTCCTCGCTGGGCCGGGCGGAGGCCCACGTGATGGCGACGCTCGATTCCGTGCTCGCAGCCGTCCACGGTCTGGCCGGGCGGTCATGGAGCCACTCGCCCCCCGGGCTTCATTTTCGCGAGGGCAACAAGTTGCTGCGCGAGCATACCGAGGCATTGCTGGGCCCGGCCCCGCCCAACCGCGCGGTGCGCATCATGGTGACGATGCCGGGTGAGGCCGCTTCGGACTACCAGTTGGTTCGCGAACTGGTGGCCCGCGGGATGAACTGCATGCGGATCAACTGCGCCTATGACGATCGCCAGGCGTGGGTTGCGATGGCCGAACATCTGAAGCGCGCCCGGCACGAACTGGGCAAAGCATGCCGCATCTCGATGGATCTTGCCGGTCCAAAGTTGCGGGTGGGCCCGATCGAGCCAGGTCCCGAAGTAATCAAAATCCGTCCCCGGCGCGACGTTATGGGGACCGTCGTGGAACCGGCCCGAATCTGCCTGGTTGCGCAGACGCCAGCCGGCGCGCCCCGGCCCGGCGCCGTATCGATACCAATGGCCGCGGGCGATCTGGCCTCCCTACGCGTTGGAGAAAAACTCGACTTTACCGACACGCGCGGGTCCAACCGGCGGCTGGTGATAACCGCGCGGACCGGCGAGGCGGTCGAGGCCGAATGCAGCCGCACCTTTTATCTGGCTTCGGGAAGCGAATTGCGGCGCCAGGGCGACGGCGTGTTGCGCGTCGGCCGCCTGTCTCCACAGGATCAACCGATCGTGCTCCGCAAGGGCGATACTGTCATCCTGTCGGATAAGCTGCCTGTGGGTAAAGACGCCGATTACGACGAAAACGGAGGCGTGCTGCGGCCGGCGACGATAACCTGCACCATCCCCGAGATTCTCGGCGACCTTAAGGCGGGGGAGCGGGTGTGGTTTGACGATGGCAAGATCGGCGGGATGATTCAGCGCGTCGCCGATTCGGAGGCCGTCATCGAGATTACGCATGCGGCCGCCGCGGGCGCCAAGCTGCGCGGGAACAAGGGCATCAATCTGCCCGACAGCGATTTACACATCGCGTCCCTTACTCCCAAAGACCTCCAGGACCTGCAGGTCGCGGCCGAACAGGCCGACATCGTGGGCATGTCGTTCGTGCGCTCGCCCGCCGACGTGGAAAGTCTCCAGGCACATCTGTCAGCGCTTCACCGTGACGATCTTGGCATCATGTTGAAAATCGAGACCCGCCAGGCGTTCGACGATCTGCCCCACCTGGTGCTGGCCGCGATGCGTCGGCCCGCCGCGGGAGTGATGATCGCGCGCGGCGACCTGGCCGTGGAATGCGGCTATGAGCGGATGGCGGAGCTGCAAGAGGAGATCCTGTGGGTGTGCGAGGCCGCGCATATGCCGGTGGTCTGGGCCACCCAGGTGTTGGAAAGCCTGGCCAAGAAGGGTTTGCCGTCGCGGGCGGAGATCACCGACGCCGCGATGGGCGAGCGCGCCGAATGCGTGATGCTCAACAAGGGGCCGCATCTGTGCGACGCGGTGGAAGCGCTCGACGACATCCTGCGGCGAATGCAGGATCATCAGGTCAAGAAGAGCGCGATGCTGCGGCGGCTGAAACGCTGGTAACGCGATTATTGTCGGGGGAGCTCAAACTTGCTGAAGAACCGCCACATTTCCTCGTTGGCGTCGATCAGATCGGTGCTGCGGCCGATAATGTTCTTAAGCCGATTCTGAACTCCGCCTGGCCAAACATGGCCTGAACCGGTGAACTTCCACAGCACGATTTCGGTAGCGTTGTTGCACGGGCTCCAGTCGTATTTAGTCACTGTGATCCCCTGGTTCGAAGTGCCGGGCTGACCGCTTAACGTAGCGCTCACTTGCGCCTGCTCCGGACAGCCGTCGAACTCTCTCCACTTCTGGAGTATTTTCTCGACGCCCGGTTTACCGCCGTCGCGCCCGAAAAGCGCGGCCACCGCACTTCCCGCGCCGCCTTCATAGCGCACATAAGGATCGTCAACGCTATGGAAATGCATGATCGGCATCGGATGCTTGGGCATGAAGGTGCGCGTCACCATCGTTCCCGCCACCGCAGCGATCGCGGCAATGTGGCTGGAGGCCTGCGTCGCCAGGCGGTAGGACATCATCGCTCCGTTGGAGAGTCCGGCCGCATAGACCCGGCGGTTTTCGATCGGAGTCCGCGCCGCCAGATCTTCGATAAGCGCTATCGCGAACCCCACGTCATCGATCTGATGCGTCATCGCATAGCCGCAGCAAAAACCGGCGTTCCAGGTCAGATGATTCCCCAGTCCGCCGCTGGTGCCATTGGGATAGACGGCGATGAAACCGTCGCGGTCGGACGCATCATCCATCCGGGTATACTTCTCCTGCATTGCGCCGTTCATGCCGGCGCCGTGAAAGTTCATCACGACCGGGAGGCGGGCGCCGGCTGCGGCCTGGGGCGGGACATGAACCAGATAGCTGCGGTTGGCGTCGTCATGCTTGACGATGAAGCTGTAATTACCCGGGGCGAGGCCGGTCCGGGCCGCGTTTTCCGTCCCTCCTGCGGCCATCGCAACCGCCGGCAGCAGCGCCATCGCAACCGCGGCGAATGCCTGAGACGCCAGGCGCCTTATTGTGCGCACGAACAAGTTGTTAACCTCATTTGCCCGCAATGCTAATCAATCGGATATCGGCGAGCCAGCCCGTGAAGCGAGCTATTGCCGGGGCGCAGGGCGCGGCTCATGATAGACGATTACCTGCGAGCGCGGAGCTGCGATGGCCATAGACCGAAATCGCCTCAAGTTCCTGATCGATGATATCGACGAGCTCTTCGAAAGCATTTCCGCGCCGCTGGGAGAGCGGCTGAGGGAGTGGATCAAGACCGCCCTGATGGGCCCCGCGTTCGCCGAGCTGCGCGAGTTCATCGAAGAAAGCCGCCCTCCGGTGTTGTTCCTGGCCGGCCGCAGCGGCCACGGCAAATCCTCGGTAATCAACGCCCTGGCCGGGCGGAAAATCGCCGAGACCGGTCACGTCAGGCCCACGACTCCCGAAGCGCTGGCGCACCTGATCACCTTTCCCGAACGCTTCGCCACCTGGCAGGTAATCGATTCACGGGGAATCTTCGAGACCTCGGCGCCCGGCGGCGCGCCGAGCCCCGACGCCACCCAGGCCTTGGGCGACGCGATGCTCAAGTATCGGCCCGACGTGGTCTTGCACATCATCTCGACTCCCGAGGTTCGCGCGCTTTCCAACGACCTGCGGGTGATGGCGGAAATCATGGACCGCCTGCGCGAGCAGACCGGCGGCGAGACTCCGCTGGTGGTGGTGCTCAGCAAACCCGATATCATCGGCAACCCGCGTCAATGGCCCCCGGAGCGCTACCCGCGCAAGGCGGCGCAAATCAAGGAGTGCCTCGACTATTTCATCGCTGATGGCCTGAAGATCGCCGCGGGCTACAAGCCCCTGGACCTCAACACGCCCTACCGCGGCTACGAGTTCGGTCCCAACGAGCGCAACGTGTTCTGCGTGGTGCCGGTTTTCGCCATGGAAGAGGAGCCGGCCTGGAACGTCGAGGTGCTGGTTCAGGCGATCGGCGACCGGCTGCCCAAAAGCGCGCGCCTGGATTTCTATCAGGCGCAGCAGCGCAAGGAATTCCTGCGCCGGCTCTCCGATTCGGTGATCAAGCGGTTCGCCGCGATTGCGACCGCGGTAGGAACCTCGCCGATTCCAGTGTCGGACATCGTGGTCCTGACGCCCCTGCAATTGATGATGATCGCGGTGATCGCGGGGTTATCGTGCCAACAACTTTCCGTGGGTTCGGCGACGCAATTCCTGACCGCCGCGGGAATCAACGTCAGCGGCGCGGTCGGGATGCGCACCATCGCGCAACAACTGGTCAAGCTGATTCCGGGCGCCGGTCCCGCGGTTTCGGGCGGAATCGCCGGCGCCGGCACCTACGCCTTGGGCAAATCGGCGCAGAATTATTTCTTTTCCGGTGAGATCAGACCACCCGAGGAATTCAAGGAAGACTAGATGGAACTGGGCAAGACCCTTGGGGTGATCTTCAATATCGAGGTGATGCGGGGAGGGCCGGCCGCGGACTTCGCGCGTCAGGTCGAAAAACTCGGATACAGCGCGTTGTGGTATGGCGAGGGGGTCAGCGGGCGCGACCCTTTCGTAATCGGCGGCCATCTGATGGCCAACACCGACCAGCTCATCATCGGGACCTGCATCGTCAACGTCTGGAAGCGCTCGGCGATCGCGATGGTCGGCGCGGCCAAGGGACTGGCCGAAATCTACGGCCCGCGCTTCGTTCTGGGCCTGGGCGTCAGTCATCAGCCTTACATGGAGCGCTATGGATTCAAGTACGAAAAGCCCCTTACCTACATGCGCGAATATCTGGCCCAGATGAAGGATACGCGTTACTTCGCGCCGCGTCCTGGTGAAGACCCGCCCATCCTGCTCGGCGCCGTACGTCCGAAGATGCTGGAACTCGCGGCCACCGCGGCCGATGGCGTCCTGCCGGCCAACTGCGGCGTCGAACTCATCGCCCGGGCGCGTGCCGCGGTGGGTCCCGATAAATTGGTCTGCGCCTCGGTAAGCGTGGTGTTCGAGAGCGACCCGGCGACGGCGCGTGCGGTCGCTCGCGAATTCATCAAGTTCTATCTGCGGCTGGAGAATTATCGGCGCAACTGGCGCATGTTCGGCTTCACCGACGCGGATTTCGCCGACGGCGGGAGCGATCGGCTGGTGGACACCCTCGTCGCCTGGGGCGATGAAACACGTATTCGCGAGCGCATCGATCAGCATTACGCGGCCGGGGCGAACCATGTTCTGATTTATCCAGTCCGCTCGGACGCCAGCATCTTCCTGCCCGAGCAGCGTACACTCGAGGCGCTGGCGCCCGCGCGTTGACGAGAGGCTTGTCAGCCTGTCACTAAGTTTCTACATTGCGTGAGTGTGTCATCCTGAGCCGGCGAGCAACGCCAGTCGTGTCGAAGGATCTAAGCGGAGCGATTTGCCTGGAGCGGCAGAACAAAGAAAGAATCGCTTTGCGTGGATCCTTCGGCGCCGGCAGCCGGCGCTCAGGATGACTTTAGGAGCGGGCCTTCAGCTCGCGCCGACTTTCCACCAACTTTGCCGGTGTAGCCGAAGGACTCCCTGCGCATCTACTCGTGGCTCAGTTCACGGCAGCCTTCTGAGCGTCTGCTGAACAATCGACCAATCGTTCATAACGAACGCTCAGTTTTTCTTGACTTGACCGGGATCGTCGGGTACGAGTTGAGCTTGCGCGGAGGGATCGACGATCGGCGTGCCTGGGGAAGATCGCCATGGTGGACTGGTCGTGGAACAATTCAAAGGACGTTTGGGGCTTTGCGTCACCTGCCTTGATTAAGAAACCGGTGCGACTCTCAGCCACCCCGCCGCGCCTGCATCTATTTGGTTTGGACGGGTGTCCGGCGTTTCCCGTCGGGTCTGAAAAGAGACCTTAACAGGATACCGGCAAAAGCGCCTGGGGAGGCGGGTAAGATTCAGTGTCCGCCGCATGAATCCATGCATGTGAATGAAATCCATTGGGAACGGTATTGGATATGAGAAAGCGGTACAGCGGGATCATCGGTGCGATGTTGCTGGCGTTGGCGATGGCGGGCGTTGCGAACGCCCAGTTGTCATACAGCGATGCCACCTATACTTCGATGGCTGACGCGAGTTCGAGCGCGTCGATACCGCCGGGCACCACCATAACCTTGCAAAACTGGCAGCAGTACAAGCAGTTCATGCCGGCGTCTCTGTTGGCCGGTTACGGTCAGCAATATGGCTGGAAGATCGGATCCGACCCGCGCTACGCGATCGTAGTCGGACCCACGATCCAGGAGCAGCCGTTCAAGCAGCTTCGCGAGAATACCGAAAAGTACGCCGGGCAGACCCGACTGAAGAAGATCGCGACCGGCGGTTATACTATTGAGGGTTACGTTGCCGGGGTACCTTTCCCAAAGCCGTCCGGAGAGCTCAAGCCTTACCAGGTCTTCTACAATGTTTGGACCTACTACTTCCCGTCCTACTCCTATTTTGACGACATCAGTTGCCAGATCGATCGCTTTCACAACCTGTTTCCGCAGGGCGTGGATGTTCAGCAATGGCGGATGAGTCACACCAGCGATGAAGGTTTTCCCACCAATCCGGACTATGGCAAGGGTATCCTGCAGGCCAGCCGCTATCTGGTGAAGTTCCCCGAGCAGACCAAGTACACCACCCAGCTTGCGCATCTGCCCGACGACCCGGAGAAGCTGCAGGAAGTGTACGTTTTCCTGCCCTCGCTGCGGCGTTCGCTGCGCTTGTCCTCGGCGGCGCGATGCTCGCCGATTCTGGGCAGCGACTGGACCCAGGACGACAATGGCGACGGGATGTTCCTGCAGCCCGCCAACTTTTCCATGAAACTGCTGGGAGAGAAAAAAGTCATCGCCTTGATGCATGCCGATGCCAATAACATGTACGGCGGCAATTCCCGCGGCGGCGAGAAGCTCTACGACCGGGTGGGCATGGCCGGCTGGCCGGCACCGGCGGTAGGCAAGTGGGAACTGCGCGACGCGTATGTGCTCGACGTGGTGCCGCTGCCGGTAATGAGCGGCGGCTACTGCTACGGGCACAAGATCATTTTTGTGGACAAGGAGAGCTTCGTCCAGCTCTACTTCGACAATTACGACCCGTCCGGAAAGCTCTACAAGACCGAACTCATGTACTACCGGCCGCTCGAAGTCACCGACACCGAGAAGTACTGGGTTCGCGCCCACCAGCCCGAGGTAATGATGGATTGGCAAAATACGCATGCCACGACTTCATTGCTCGAACATGCACCGATACTCAATAAGAAGTGCATCGCTCTGGGCGATTCGTGCGCGAACGTTAGTACCTACGCATTTCCCGCGGGCTTGACGACGATCATGAAGTAGGGATTGGGTCCGGACAAAGCTGCGGAACAACTGGACTTCTAAAAGGGACGTAGTTCCTCGTTTATGTGCTTGGCGTGCGACGGGGAGACCGGTTCGATGAGTTTCAACGGGACGCGAGTTTGTAGTATCGCAATCGAATTTGTAATGTTGAAACGAAAAGGACCATGGCCGCCGCAGCCGCGCGGCGCGGTTGAAGGAGATCCGGATGCCGACCGAGAAAGAAATGATTCGTGCGGTTCATGACTACGTCGCCGCGTTCGAGAAGAACGACTCGGAATTGGCGGTCGCGCTCTTCGCTGAGAACGCAACCGTCGAAGATCCGGTTGGATCGCCAATTCTAAAGGGACGTGCCGCGATCCGGGATTTCTACGCCCGAGTTATGGCGCGGGGGGCCAAGCTGCGACTCGAAGGGGCGGTCCGCGCGGGCGCCAACTATGCTGCGTTCGCGTTTTCGGCTCTGATGGACCCAAGCGGTGAAAAAAGGATCGAGGTCATCGACACCTTTCGCTTCGACGATCAGGGAAAGGTGGTCGAGATGCGCGCCTTCTGGGGACCCGGAAACACGCATGGGCTCAAAGCGACTTGAACGCAGGCCGGGCCAGATTCGGGTCCGCTCGGGCGATTCATGCCTGAGCGTCACTATTCTGCGCGTTCCCTGCGGGCTTTGACGATCATGAAGTGGGCTGTGGCTTGAGGAAGGCTGCGGGCGGCCCTGGCCCCCGTGCGCAGAACACTACACGCCAGGGAGGAGCAAAAAGATTTTAACCCGGATTTCCGTTCTCCCTGGGAAAGGGTCATTTTCGGGCGTTACGCGCTCGCCGGAGGCGAAACCGGCCCCTTTCGGCGCCGCTGGGAGAACCGTCGACCAATACCGGGCGAAGCCCTTGCAGAGAGAGGTCGTCCGGCCTATATGCGAGTTGGAACAGGAGAGTCAAAACGGAAATTCCGGATAAAGCAGTCACTGGCTCGTTTCATGTCCAGAGGAAATAGCTCACATGGAAAAGATCTCACAGTATGCAGGGAATCTTCTGAATCACGTCGAGACCTTGTATCGCCCTGGCGAACGCGACATCGCTATACAACTTGCCGAGGCACTCGGCTGCACGATAACGGACACCGGCTTTAAGGGGGACGGTCACGAGACATTTCTGGCCGTTCATCCTAACCCGAACGATTTAAATCCGCAGAACAATGCTTTTTACATGTCGCCAATGCGGCCGGAACAACAGGCGCTTGAAGATCACCTAAGGCGGTTAAGCGGCGATGACCGCGACCTGCGAACGAAGCTGGAAGCGTATCGAATGACCGCTCGCACCAAGCCCTTTGGCGTACCCCACTTCGCGCTGCGCTATACGTCAGGAAAGGCAGTCCAGGAAGTTGCCGATCGTGTTAATGCAGTGTTATCGCAAAGGCTTGGTGATCGCTTGCATGTTCGAGTCTTTCGGCCTGGCGACGCTGACGCTGCGGTCGACGAGCTTGTGCAAGGATTTGTCTACCAGGATGTAATCGTATCTGGCGCCTTTCTTTACGGGCAGTTGATAGAACTGCAGAGTCAGCCGCTTCACACGTAGCTTAGCGGCCAAGTCGGGCCGCTGGCTTCTCTGCGGATATTCATCGCCGCCGGGCTGACTGGGCTATGAAGTAGTGAATCCCCGTTTAAGGAGCATTCTCCTTTTAGCTCGAAGAGCGTAGCTTGTTCCCTCGCCCACGTTGGTTAGAGAGAGGGTTATGATACGCTTCAAGTAAGGTCAAACGCGTTGGCGCGCAATGAGAGTGCGTCACTCCCGGCTTGCGGCCGCGGACTGGTCCGCCGCCGCCGGAGAGTTGAATACGTTAGACGGTTATCCGTCCGGGAACAAGTGGGCAAAGTTTATACGATCAAAATACGCGGCAAGCATCCCACGCTCAGCCACTTGAATTTCGCGCGGCAACACTTCCCTACAAACGGATAATCGGACTTACTACCTTCTCCGTCAGGAATTGCGAGAGGTCGCGCAGGCCCTGGGCGGTGATCTCATGGCCGCAGTCGTATTCGCGATACATGACTGGGACTTTCAGACCGCGCAGACTTTCCACCGACTGGCGGCCGCGCGCGACCTCGATCATTTCGTCGCGGCTGCCATGCTGGATCAGGGCCGGCAACCGCTCCAGCGCCTCGCGATTGCCAACCTTGTCCGTCAGCTCCGGCGGAAACCAACTCGAAAGCGCGGCCAGCGCCGCAAAGCGTTCCGGCTGACGCACCGCCAAATTGTATGCCATCACGCCACCCTGGCTAAATCCGAGCAGTGCCAGCTTGGATTTATCGATCGGATAGCGCTCGAGCGCTTCATCAACAAAGGCAATCGTCGCTTCGACCGCGGCCTCGATTTCGCGCTCGGAGGGGCGCGCCCCGCCCATCGTAATCGGATACCATCCATAGCCCAACGCCCCTGGGCCCAGCGGCACTTCCATCGGACCTTGCGGACACAGCGTCAGGAACCGGCCATTGCCGAGGAACGGGGCCAGGCCGAGCAGGTCCAGCGCGTTGGCGCCCCATCCGTGCAGGGCCACGATGGCCGGAAAGGGGCCATCCCCGTCAGGTTCGAAGGTGGTATGGATGAGCTTCATACACTCTCTCCCGCAGTTTGCGTAATGCGCAATCATAACCCGCCATCGAGCGGCCAAACCAGCAGGTCGCGGATTCCGACGTAAAAAGCCGCTTGCCGATGTCCCGCGCGGTAATGCACCATGATTGGAGAGAGGCTATCGGTAGGGCATGCGCAAGCGCGAGCGGATTATCGCCAACTCGATCGAGAGGATGCGCGCCGGTGCAATCCGACCGCTGCTGGAGCGGAGCGTCGCGCGCAGCTTGCTCGTATACCGCCGTGTTCCTGCTCTGGTGCCTGGTGTTGGCTCCAGCGTCAGTGCGCGGCGACGACAGCGCGCCGCGCAATCTGATCAACGCAACGCAAGCCGACAATGGCAGCGCGTTGAAGCTGCAGAGCGGAGAGGGCCTGAGCGTTTCGCTCAGCATCACGACCGGTACCGGCTTTAGCTGGCGGGTGGTGCGTATCGACCCCAAGGTGCTGCGCCAGGACGGTCAGCCGACGCTGGTCCATAGCGACCATCCGATGCCGGGCGCCACCGCCACGCAGGTGTTCCGTTTCATGGTTGCGGGGACCGGCACGACCCAACTGGAGCTCGACTACGTCCGGCCGTGGGAAAAGGGCGTAGCTCCGGCGCGGACCTTTCGCCTCGACGTTACGGTAAGCTGACTACGCCCAGGCGCGGCTCCGCCTTCGGCGCTGCGTGAGATTCGCGGCCCGATGACGTTCAGAAGCCGGCGGTTTTTGCCCGCCGATCCAGCAACGACATCACCTTGTCGCGATCCGCCGACGGCATCGCGAAGACCGCGCGGTCGATGCCCATTTTCTCGTATTCGTCCAACTGCTTGCGATCGTTGGGCGCGAACAGGGCGGTTATCGGAAAGGTCTTGGGATCGCGCCCGGCCTGTTCCAGCTCACGATGCAGCATCTGCACCGACGCGCTCAGTTGATCGACCAGCACCGCGCTGGGCAACCAACCGTCGCAGTGACGGGCCGCGTATTTAATCGCGATCGATCCATTGCCGCCCATCTGGATTGGGACATGGGGCTTTTGCAGCGGCTTGGGATTGCACCAGATGGGGTCGAAGTTGACAAATTCGCCGTGGAACTCGGGCTTGTCCTGCGTCCAGATCGCCTTCATCGCGGCAACCTTCTCGCGCATCACCTTGCGCCGATTCTTCCACTCGACACCGTGATTTTCCATCTCCTCGGCGTTCCATCCGGAACCGATACCAAGGACGATCCGTCCACCTGAAAGCCGGTCGAGCGTCGCCAGTTCCTTGGCCATGATGATCGGATCGCGCTCGACGACGAGACAGATGCTGGAACCGATGATGATTTTGCGGGTGGCCGCGGCGGCGAACGCCATCCCCGTCATCAGCTCATAACCGTCGATATACTCGCGCGGCAGCTCGGCGCCGAGCGGATAAGGCGAACGGCGCGAGGTCGGAATATGCGTATGCTCGGGCAGCCACAAGGATTCGTAACCGCGATCCTCGACTGCTCGCGCCATGTCATCGACGCGGATCGAATAATCGGTGGGAAAGTAAACGACGCCGTATTTCATCTCAAAACCTTTCAGCGGAAGAGGTGGAGCGTTTCAGTTCGGCAGCCACGCCAGCGCCCGGATTTCGCCGAACTCGCGGCGCAGTTTGGTCCATGAATCGCCGGCGTCGGTGCTGAGGTACAGATACCCGTGAAGGCTGTTGGCCGCAATGATCTCGGGATTGGCGCGGTTGGTCGCAAACCAGTAAATGGTCGAATTGGGCTCTACCGGCAGCGCCATCTTCTCCCACGTCTTCCCGCCGTCCCTGGTGCGATGAATCGCGCCGCGCTTGCCGGGGATGAAATCCCCGTTGGCGACAAAGATGGTGTCCGGATCGTCGGGTTTGACCGCGACGCCGCGGCAATAGGAGATGTTGTCGCGCTCGGCGAACTTGGGAAAGCCGTGCAATGACCAGCTCTCGCCTTCGTCGATGCTGGACCAGATTCCGTCGGGGGTCGTGGCCAGCAGCTTGACCGGATTGCCAAGGCTGAGCGCGAGGCCATGCATGTCCTGATTGATGACTTTGCTGCCCAGGGCGGGCAGATGGGTCCAGCTGTCGCCGCCGTCGCGGCTGCGGAACACCCCGTCGATTTCGACGGTCACCCAAACGTTCTTCGGCTCGCGCGGGTCTAAAACGATATTGGTAACTTTGGGCGCGCCGGCAAAGCACTTCTCCACGATATCGATCGGCAACTTCTCCCAGCGTTTGCCGCCGTCAACGGTGCGGAAGACTCCCGGGGGCTTGGTGCCGGCGAAAATCACGCCGGGGTCCGCCGGATTCCAGGCGGCCGACCAGATTTGCATCCCCGCCATCGGCGATTCGATCAGGTCCCAGGACATGCCGTTGTCTTCGCTTCGATACAAGCCGGCCTCGGAGCCCGCCAGGACCTGATGCGGATTGTGCGGCGATACGGCCAGCGAGCGAATCTGGATTTCTCCGGGTTCGGCGTAGAAGGGCAGCTTCATGGCGCTGCGGCGCCAATGGTCTCCGCCGTCGGCGCTATACCAGACACCGGCACCGACGGTTCCGACACAAAGCGTGAATTCGTGTGTCATTGTTCTAACCGCGCGAATAACCGGCGCGCCTCCTGTTACAACTTATTAATTGGCGCCGGGCAAAGTAACAAGCCCGCCGGCTACCGGGCTCCCGACAGCGTTCAGTCGCTAATCGTTGCCCCATCGCGAGTAGCGGATACTCACCAGCCGCGCGATCAGGATGGCAACGTAAAACTGGCCCATAACGGATTCCAGCATGGCCAGAGAGCGGGCCGGCGGGCTTAATGGCGTCACATCGCCGTAGCCCAGGGTCGCCAGGGTAACAAAGCTGAAATAAATGAGTCGGCCGATTGAATGCTGATAGAAGAAACGGCTCGCTTCAGGCGTGATCTTTGCGCCGTCCATCATGAATGAGCCCGGATAGGCTAACGCGATGGCCGCGTACAAAAACGCAAACAAAATGCCCAGCAGGAGATAGCCGCAGATCGCGCCGCTGATAGTGTCGTTGCTGACCCGCGAAGATCTTAGCACATGCCTCAGAATCACCACGGTAGTGAAGCCGAGGAACACGGCCCAGCAAAGTGCCACCGCCATAAGCACTCCCGTACTTTGGTGCACGTTTAGAAACCAGCGTCCGCCCAGGCTCGGAACCGCAAGTAAGACGGCAATGGCAAACTCGCGGCGGGGAAAGACATAGAGCACCGACAGCAGCAGTATCGATAAAAAGATGCTGGCCAACAGCCCGGTGAGCGCGTCATCAATAAAGAACGGGGGAATCATCAGGAAACATAAGATGGCGATCAAAAGAATGGTGAATTCGCCCGGCCTTCGCAGCGTCTTCAGCTCACTTTCCACTTCGCTCACTAATGCTGCCTTGACTTCACTCACGGCCTTGCTTCCTGCGCGCAACGATCAACGGTTGGGCAACTTTATCACGCGTCAGGCAGGAGTCGAGAAGTACGCGCAACCGAGAGTTTTGCAACGATGCTAAATTGCCGCTGACTTTCGGAAGGAGCGGATGAAATCAAGGCGGTGTAACGAGCTTCAGGAAATCGGCGACCTTCACGATTCGGATGTTACGGAACCGGCCGAGCCGCAACAGGTCATTGTCTCCTGACACGATGAAGCCGAGCCGGCCGCCCCTGCGCATTCGAGCACGCGATTGTCGTCGGAATCTTCCTTGATGACGTCGAGGGTCTCGGTCGGCCGCACCAGCTCGGTGCAACCCGCGAGGTGCCGCAGGGTTTCATCAACGCCTTCAACCTCGCCCTCGGACCACTTAAATTTCGCTTGCAAAATTCGGCGCAGCTCCTGGCGTATCGCTTCGGAAATGGAAAGACGGATGCGGGCATCCTCCGCCACCAAGAGAAACTGGCGTGGCCGGTCCGCAAAGATCCGCGCCGAGATGTAGATATTGGTGTCGGCGGTGACCCCTATCACCTTAGCGGTCTTGGCGCTGCTCTTGGCGGAATTCGGCTATGAGGCGGGGAATGTCTTCTTCGCTCAGCCCGAGGGCGCGGGCGCGCTCTTCACCATAGGCGAAAATCCGCTGCCAGCGCCGGGTTCCCAGGTAGCGCTCGATCGCCTCGCGGAGCATTTCCTCGGCGGGACGCTTCTCCTCGTCCGCCGCCGCCTGAATTTCCGCGACTAGAGCGGGGGGGATGGCGATAGTGTGGTCTTCGGCGCGTGGTGTCCTTGAGTTTCCTTCGACCTTCATTCAAGCCTAAAGACCCAACCGCCAGAGTCAAGCGTTTGGGTCCTCGCCAGATAACCAACTACCTTTGTCGGCGCGCCTCAGTTCAGGTCGATGCGGTAGAGCTTGGCGGCGTTGTCGCAGGTGATTTTGCGCTTGACCGGCTCGGGCACGCCTTCGAAACCCTTCTCGATAACCGCGCGCGAATGCGGCCATGTCGAATCAGTATGCGGGAAGTCGGAGGCCCACATGTAATTGTCCTCGCCGAAGAATTTCCACGTCATCGGTCCGATCGGATCGTCCTGGAAAGTCACCCACACCTGGCGGCGGATGTACTCGCTGGGCTTTAAGTCGAGCGGCTCCGCCATCGACGCGCCCCATTTTTCAAAGGCATGGTCCAGCCGATACATATAATGCGCGATCCAGCCGCTGTCGTTTTCCGCCGAGACCAGCTTGAGTCTGGGGAAGCGCATCAGCACGCCGCTGTAGATGATGTCGGTAAAGGAGCGCTGCACCTCGTGGATGACCTTCATGTAGCCGCGGGCGAAGGGCTGGTCGACCCACCGCGGCGCTTGCGGGTCCTGGGCGCGAGGCGGCTTGGAACCCGAAGTTCCCAGATGCAACGACAAGGGCATCTGTAGCTCCTGGGCCGCCGCCCAGAACTGATCGTACATCCGATGCCAGTACGGTTGGTTGGGCGACGGCGCGCCCCAGATCATCGCGCCCTTCAGGCCGAGCTGGGCCGCTCGCTCCAACTCCGCGGTGCCGCGTGCGATGTCCTTGAGCGAAATCAGCGCGATACCGTGCAGGCGCTTGGGGTCATGGGCGCAAAACTCCGCCAGCCAGCCGTTGTAGGTCCGAAAGCAGGCGTCCTGCAGCTCCGGATCCTCCATGCCGAACAACGACATGCCGAGCGTGGTGTAGAGCACCTCCGCCGAAACCCCGTCGATGTCCTGGTCTTTGAGTCGCTCCACCGGGTCCCATCCGCTGGGCCTCGCGTCCTCGTAGCCGCGCGCGCGTTCCATGAAGTCCTTGAGCTCCTCGCCGCTGCGGCCGGCGGCAAAACCGCCCGCCACTGGAAACGGGCGCAGGCCCGGTCCGACGAACACTTCGCCGGTCTTGCCCTCTCCGCGCTTGACCACGCGCGGCGCGCGCTCGCGGAAGTTCTCGTCCAGCCGGGTGGTCCACAGGTCCGGCGGCTCCATCATGTGCGAATCCGCTGAGATGATGCGTGAAGTGGTCATGGTGATTCCTCACTACATACGCGCGGCCGCGCGCGACGTTGAAGGGCTGCGCGGTGTTGGATGTTGAAACGGCCCCGACGGTTTTTATACCGCGCTTAAGCGGCGACCGGCAAGCGTCGCAAGCTGCCGCAAGCGCTGGTTGGGCGTGGCGGCAGCTTATTTCTTTTCTTCGAAGACCCCATGCGCGACGGTCGCGGCAGTCACCGCCGTCGGCCATCCCGAGTAAAAGGCCACGTGCGTGATCAGTTCGCCGATCTCTTCCTTGGTCACGCCGTTGGCCAGCGCGCGCTGGACATGGCCCTGGAGCTGCTCAGGACGGTAGAGCGCGGTCAGCACCGCGACGGTGATCAGGCTGCGGTCGCGCTTGGATAGTCCGGGCCGCTCCCACACATCGCCGAAGAGCACCTTCTCGGTTAGATCCAGGAGCTTTGGCGTTACCGCCTTGAGTCCTTCGAGCGGATTCCTTGGAGGCATGATTTCTCCTTTTAATGCCAGTTGAATCGGGCCGCCGCCATTGGATCAGCGCGGCAGCCTCTGTTTATAGCACCGATCGGCAACGCATGGAGAGCCCGCCGGGTCCCGGCTCATCCGACTTTCCCGGCGCCGGAGGTGCCGGGCCTGAAGTATGGTCAAAACCACCGGTCCGGGTGTATGTGAAATATAGCGGGCGGATCGGAAGATGCCGCCGATTTTACCTGGCCGTACGCGCAATTTTGCCGCGAGAGGAAAGCATCAATGCCGGAGTATGATCTCGTAATTCGTGGGGGCACAATCGTCGATGGCACCCGGATGCCGCGTTACCGGGGCGATGTGGGCATCCGCAACGGCCGCGTCGTGGCGATGGGCCGGGTGGACGGCGACGCGCGGCGCGTGCTCGACGCCACCGATCGCATCGTGGCCCCCGGCGTCGTGGATTTGCATACGCATTACGACGCCCAGCTTAACTGGGATCCTTACGCCACCAATTCCGGATGGAACGGCGTCACCACGGTGATGATCGGCATGTGCGGCTTTGGCTTTGCCCCGATTCGTCCCGAGGACCGCGATCGCGCGATGCTGCTGATGTCGCGGGTCGAAGCGATTCCGCTGACTTCGATGCGGCTGGGTATGCGTTGGGATTGGGTGAGCTTTCGCGAGTATCTCGCGAGCCTGGAACGCGCCGGCCTGGGCATCAACGTGGGATCCCTGATTCCGCATTCGCCGCTGCGCTCGTGGGTGATGGGACTGGAGGCGGCCAAGGCGCGCGCCGGCACGCCCGATGAGGTCGCCAAGATGGCGGAAATGCTGCGCGTCGGGATGCGCGCCGGCGGGTTTGGTTTCTCGACCGATCGTAACATCGCGGACACCGACTATGACGGCAGTCCGCTGCCCAGCCATCAGGCGGATGACGCCGAACTCCTCGCGCTGTGCGGCGTGCTGCGCGAGTTTGGCATCGGTTCGATCGAATACACTCTCCAGGCGCAGCGGCGGCCCGACTTCGAGTTTACCGCCGCGCTGTCGCGGGCGGCCGGGCGTCCGATCGTATGGAACGCGCTGGCGCAATTCCAAACGCAGCCCGGCCATTGGCGCAAAGTCCTGGGCTGGATGGACGAACTCAACCGCGACGCGCAGCTATGGGGCATGACCGTCTGTTTCCCGACCCATCTCTACTTCACCCTGGAAGAGATGAATCAGTTCGACGATATGCCGCATTGGCGCGACGCGCTCTCCCGGCCCATGCCGGAACGGATCGCGATGCTGCGCGAGCCGGCGGTGCGCGCGGCCCTGTGCGAGGATTTTCGCACCGTGCGCACGCGCGTGTTCAGCGGCGAGTGGCAGGATATCAGCGTGACCCACACGCGGCCGGAGAACCAGCACGCCGCTGGCCGCAATATCGACGAACTGGCCCGGGCCGCGCGCCGCGCGCCGATCGACTTTTTCCTTGATCTGGCGCTGTCCGAAGATCTGACCACGGGATTCAAGATCCTGGATTTCGCCAATCGTGACCAGGACGCGCTGGCGACGATGCTCAAACATCCGCACGCGGTCATTGGCTTGTCCGATGGCGGCGCGCATACCAAGCTTTTCTGTCTCGGGAAATATCCAATCGAGTTCCTGGCGCACTGGGTTCGCGACCGCGAACTGATGTCGCTGGAGGAAGCGCATTGGCGCCTGTCATACGTGCCGGCCTGGATCATCGGAATTCACGATCGCGGCGTGCTGCGTGAGGGGATGGCGGCCGACGTAATTATTTATGATCTGGAGAAGTTGCGGATCGACCCCGCGGAACCCGAGATGGTTTACGATCTTCCCGGCGGTGAGGGCCGCTTGGTGCAGCGCGCCGCCGGAATCGACTACACGATCATCAACGGCCAGATCACCTATGAAGGGCAGACCTGCACCGGCGCACGCCCCGGCGCCCTGCTGCGCAGCGCCGCCTACGATCCCGAGGCGGTCTGACTACGAGCGAGTCCTGGAATAAGCGCCAAGCGATTCCCTTGGCGCTTATTCCAGGGTAGTTCAGGGAGCAATGATCGTCTTTCTCATGCTAGGATGGCCCCGTGAACAAGGTCGTTGAAGAAAGACTGCCGGACCTGATCGGCATCTGCCAGCATAACGGGATCAGACGTCTTGAGCTGTTCGGCTCAGGCGCGCGCAACGATTTCGATCCGGCGACGAGCGACCTGGACTTCCTGGCAATATTCGAAGATTCCAGCCGTCCTGGAATATCTCAGTCGTACCTCAATGCTCGGCACGAGTTCGAGCAGCTTTTCGGGCGCAAAGTTGACCTGCTGACGCTGGATTCGCTCACCAATCCTTTTCTGGTGGACGCGGTTGAGCGGGATCGGGTTGTTCTATGTGAAACGGTGGACGGGGTCGTCATGGCGAAAGAGCCTCGGATGTACCTTCATGACGCGGCGACGGCGCTCGCGGCAATCTCGCGCTACCTGACCGGCAAAAGTCTCGACGACTACCAGCGCGATGACCTCCTGCAAGCCGCGGTGGAACGCCGCTTTGAGATCGCCGCCGAAGCCTTGAATCAGCTTTCGAAGACTCATCCGTCAATCACGTCGCGGATTCCGGATCTTGCCGCCGTTGTAGGCTTCCGCAATGTATTGGCACACGACTACGCCGCGGTCAGCAATCGCATCGTCTGGGATCTGGCGCAAAACCGGGCTCCCGCGCTGCTTGGAGAAATCGAGCGATTGCTTGGAGAGCTTTCCTTAACCGCTAACGCCGAAAAAAGCGGTGCCAAAAGTTAGCTCGAATACCAGTATTGTCCTTGGCGTGCTTGTACACGGCTGTCGTTTTTCAGATCCTCAAGCGTGTGTTGCCATGTCACGCATGAAGGCAGACACCATGAACTGCCCGGCTCGACGAAGACCTGGTGCCCCTCCTGGACGATGTATGCCGCAATTCAGGACGGACGCATAGCGAGGCAATGCGGGAGGCACTCGGGCGTCACTTGGCGCAACTCAAGTTCGAGCAATTGCGGCGTCGCGTGATGTCGTTCGCAAAGGCTCATGGGTTACCCTACAGATGAGGATTTGTTCGAAAAAGTGTCGTGAGGGTTTTCCCCGACACCAACGTGGCTCAGCACTTTATCCGCCGATAATGGCCGTCATTCCTCTTTGGGAGCTGCGAAGAGGTAATGATGAAAGTTTATCGGCCCGTCCTCGGGCATATCAGGTCGCTCCGCTTCCGATAGCTGCGCATTTGTTTCAGCAGTGACTTCCGGGTCCGCGGCGACCTGGTCATTGTCCGTCACTTCCACGCTGACCGATTCCACCTCGGTCAGTCGTTTGATTTTTCGGTTGCGGGCGAGCTTGCCATGACCACTCAAACGCAGGCGGCGGGTCGCGTGTTCGCGAAGGGCTTCGGTGATGACCTCTTCCTGTTCGGAATTCAGGGGCGCGACTACTTTGGTCCCATCATCCAGCCGGAGCGAGAAGCTGTGGTCGTCCAAATCAGCGGCGCGGACCTCGCCGCGCAACTCGATACGTCCATTGTGATTACCCGGCTTCTTGGGTGTGCGTTCTTTTCCGGCCATGGCCAGGAACCGATGACCCGCCTTACGGCGAGCATACGCTAGGCCCGCGAAGGACGTGCGGGCTCGGGTGTGGGAACTGGCGGTGGATTGGCCGCCGCGGTCTCCGGGGCGGGCGTGGGATCAGCCGGTACCGGAACCGGGCCCTTGTGCGGCTGGACGGTTTTGTTGCGGACCTGCAACAGCACCTGGCGCAGTTTGCCGGGATTAATCGGCTTCTTGAACAGCGCGCCTTCCAGCCCGCGCAAGCGGCTGCGCTTGATGATGTGATCCTTGTCGTAATAATAGGCGGTCATCAGGATCACGGGCAGTTCGGGCAATTCTTCCTTGACCTGCAGGTAGAACTCGTAGCCGTCCATCTCCGGCATCACGACATCGGAGATGATGGCATCGACCTTGACGTTGCGCAGCACCGCCAGCGCGTTGCTCGGCCGCGGGGCGGTATGCACCGTGCAGCGCTCCGCTTTGAGCAGGTCGGCCAGCGAATTGAGCACGCCTGGATCGTCGTCGAGCACCAGCACCGACATGCCGGTCAGCGGCCATTCCCGGACCGGCGCGCTGCCTTCGTGATCGTGAGCCGGGACCTCGCCCGCGCGTGGCGCCAGGTCCGCCATCCGCTTGCCCTGGAGATAGTCGCGAGTCTCGTAGGTACCCTTGCGCGCCATCTCGTCCAACCGCCGGACGATCGCCTGCACGCGGCCGACCCCGCAGCGAATCGAATCCAGCCGTTCACTCTCAACCACCAGTTCGGCGTCGGTCATACGGCTTTCGACGTCGCGCGCCAGCAATTCGAGGTTGTTGGTGATGACTTCGAGCGGATTGTTGATTTCATGCGCCAGGCTGATCGCGATTTCGCCGGCGGTCGCAAGCTGCTCGCGCCGCCGCATCCCGCGGACGTCGCGCGCAAACCCGATCGAACCGATCTCCTTGTTGTCGTCGTCATAAATCAACGACGCCGAGATCGCCACCGGGATGTCTTCATTGTTCTTGTTGCGGAAGACCGATTCGAAACTCGAGATCCGGCCGTTGTTGTCCTTGGAGTTGCGCATCGCGGTCATGACGCGGCGCGCCTCTTCTTTGGACGGATATAGCCGGGCCACATTCTGGCCGATTATCTCTTCCGCGGTAAACTGCAGCCCCCGGCGCGCGCCGTCGTTGTAATACACGACGGTGCCTTTGATATCGACGGCTACGATGATGTCTGGCGAGGTTTCGACCAGGCGCTGGAGGTATTTCGGATCTAGCGAATGCATTTTGCCACGCGCCTCCGGGCGCTTAGTTCACGTCCCATGGCGCGCAGGTATTTTCAGCATCGCTCAGGAACGTGCGCAATGCAAGTACCCCCTTTAACCAAACGGTCAACCAGGACTCGCCGCCGGGCGGAACATCGGTAACGTGACTTCTTCGTCGAGCTTTTCAAAAGACACCTTGACCGGCATCCCGCACTTGATTTCATGCGGGTTTATTCCAATCACGTTGGAGATCATTTTGGCGCCTTCCTTGAGCTTGACCATCGCCACGGCGTAGGGCACCTGGGTGGCAAACGCGGGATGGTAAACGCGGTGCATGACGATAAAGCTGTAAACCTCGCCCTCGCCGCTGACCGGAGCCCAGGAAGCCTCCCGCGACAAACAGTTGGAGCAGATCCGGCGCGGCGGAAAGCGCAATGTCGCGCAATTGCCGCATTTCTGTACGACCAACTGCCCCTGTTTGCTGGCTTCAAAAAACGGCCTCAATTCGGGTGTTATTTGGGGTATTGGTCTGATTACCTCTGACATCTTCGCATCTCTCCGATGTGCTGTTCCAGCCGGCCCGTGGGACCTATGGCCGCCGTTGGTATCTTGTCCGCCTAATCTTCGCTTTTCTCCATGCGGCTAAGGCGCGGTGCCCAAAACCAGGGTGGAGTGAGTCGACAGGATGCCGCCATTGCCCGAAACCAGACACAGGTCGTGCTTGGACGCCTGACGCTTCCCGCCCTCACCGCGCACCTGAATGACACCCTCTGACAGCGGCGTCATGCCCCACATGTAATAGGAGCTTAGCTGACCGCCGCCGGTGTTGACCGGAATCGAGCCGCCGGGGCCGATGCGGCCGTCGGCCACGAAGGCGCCACCCTCTCCCTTTTTGCAAAAGCCATAGTCCTCCAGGGTCACCAGCACCGTGATGGTGTAGCAGTCATAAAACTCGGCCACGTCGATATCTTTCAGTTCGATCCCGGCCATCTTGAACGCGACTTGCTTGGCCATCGGCGCGCCCGACGACAAGGTATCGACCGGATCGCCGCCGGGATGGCCCTGGCCCATGCCCAGGATGTAGGCCGGCGGTTTCTTCAAGTCTCGCGCCCGGTCAGCCGCCGTGACGATCACGCAAACGGCGCCATTGCTGACCAGGCAGCAGTCGTAAAGATGCAGCGGCTCGGCGACCCATCGCGAGTTGTGGTAGTCCTCGAGCGTCAACGGCTCCCGGTAAAACTCGGCGATCGGATTAAGGTTGGCCCATTTCCGTTCGGCAATCGCGATCGCGCCAAGCTGATCGTGGGTGGTGCCGTAAAGATACATGTGACGTTGCGCCACCATCGCATAGCCGGAGTTGGCGCCGAACAATCCATAGGCGGCGTCCAAACCCCGGGCAAAGCCGTACGCGGCGCCGCCTCCGCCCCCTTTGGAATTCGGTTTAGGCGGCTTCAAAGGAGCGTCGGCAAACAGGCAGGCGACGGTGTTGGCCAGGCCGGCGTCGATTGCCATCGCGGCGTGCATCACGATTCCGGCCGCGCTGGCGCCGCCGAGGTTGGTGGTGGCGGTCAAACGGATGTCCTTGATCCCCATGACCTGCTGCACCGTATACGACGCCATCAGATCACTGCCCCAGGTCAGTCCGGGGTTGACCAGGATACCGTCGAGATCGGAGCGGCTGAGACCCGCGTCCTCCAGGGCCAATTCAATCGCCTCGACGGCGAAACCCACGGCGTTGGGGTGGGCGTAGTTCTTGCCCATTTTGGTGATCCCCAGGCCGGCGATAGCGGTCTTTCCCCTGAGACTCATTGCGTTCCTCCCGCGTCGGACAGTTCAGTGCCAGTCATAATCGACGGCGGAATCACAGTCCAACCCGCCGCTGATGAAAAAATTAACAGCCACTGGTGCAGGTGACGCACGCTTAACGATCGGGCCGGCGCCATTGCCGCTGGTCGCCGCTGATCGCGGATGTTCCCTTCTGCCTCGATACTTCGTAGAATAAAGCACCATTTGCCGATGGATTCCCAAACCAGAGAATGTTCCGGCGAGAGCCGGAGCGCTAGTATGAAGGATGATACCGGTGCGCCGCGGGCGGCCGGTTGGCTGGATAATCGCGGTCAAGACCGCTTAATCTGTTCAAAGAGGTTTCCTAGATGGCGCAGCCGCTGACATTTCAGGCATTGCCGAGCCGCGAGTACGTGCTCTCGAGCGCGGAAAATTTCGTACTCTATGTTCTCCTCGAAGCCATCGCTCAAGGCGGCGCGGGCGCGCGCCTACCGCTTAATTTGGGCGTCGTGCTCGATCGCTCCGGCTCGATGTATGACGAACGCCGCCTTGAGTTTGTGATCGAGGCGGTCAAATTCCTGATCGACAATCTCAATCCCGATGACCAAGTCGCCGTCGTGGCATTTGCCGACAAGGCGAAGGTGCTGAGCTCGGGCGCCGCGACCGACAAAGCCGGCGCCAAACGCGCGATCGACGACGTCGACTTGTTGGAGATCGGGGGCGGCACGCAGATGGCGCTGGGGATGCGCGCGGCGATCGACGAGGTCAGGAAAAATCTTACGCCGCAACGCCTCAACCGCGTGCTGGTGCTGACCGATGGCCAGACCTACGAAGAGATGGCCTGTGTGGACCTGGTCCGCCAAAACCCCGACATCCAGTTTTCCGCGATGGGCGTGGGCGTGGAATTCAATGAAAAGCTGCTGATGCGGATTTCCCAGGATTCCGGCGGCAAGTATCACTTCATCGGTGACTCCACCGAGATCCCCTCAATCTTCGAAGACGAATTAACCGGTCTGCGCGCGGTTGCAGTCCGCAACGGCCGTATCGAACTGGTGCTGTCGCAGGGCGTGCAAATCCGCGAAGGGTTCCGGGCCAGCCCCGAGATCTACGCTTTAGGCGAACCCCTGGTCGGCGAGGACCGCAAGATTAGCTACCAGATCGGCGACCTTGAAGCGGGGGTGCCGGCTTCAGTGTTGATCACCCTGGTGCTTCCTCCGCGTAAAACCGGGGCCGTCCGCATCGCCCAAACCAGCTTCCATTACCAGGTTCCCGGTGCGGCCGAGCAATCGGTCGCAATCGACGTGACCGTCGACTATACCCTGGACCGGGCGCTTACCAGCAAGGTCAATGGCCGGGTGATGAATCTGGTCGACCAGGTATCGATCGCCAAGCTGCAGAGCAAGGCGGAAGAGGAACTCAAAGCGGGCAACGTCGATCGCGCGACCCGCCTGCTGACCAATGCGATTCAGGGCACGCAGCGCCTGGGCAACATCAAAGCCACCCAGGCTTTAAGCGGCCTGATGGACCAGATTCAACAGACCCAAAACCTCGGCAGCAAGGCGGCCAAGACCACCTTGCTTAACGCTCAGGCCGTGGTCCGCAAGACCCAGATGCTCGATCCGGAGATGTTGAAAGAGATAAAACCGGAATGAATAGAATCCTAAACCACCGGAGTTGCGGCTGCGTGCAGCCCGCCGCCAACCAGGGCGAAAGGTTAAGAGGACAAGATGATTAAGTGTAACGAGTGCGGCTACGAAAACATGGACGGACTTGACTACTGCGATGGCTGCGGAAGCAAGCTTAATCAAGCGGCCGCGTCCCCCGAAGCTCCCGCCGCCCCATCCGAAGCGCCCACCGGCGCCATTGGGGCTTCTCCCAATCAGCCTGAACCCGGCCCCGCGCAGGCCTCCGCCGGGGTTGAACCGCAGCCAATGCCAGAACCCGAACCACCGCGGGAACCAGCCTTTGTCCAGCATGAAGCTGAACCGCTCCCGGCGACCCCCGAACCGGCCCCGGCGGCTCCGCAACCTGCCGCGCCAACACCGGCGGCATTCAAGGCCAAGCTGAAGATCCTGCGTGGCGGGCGTCAGGGACATGAATTTCCCCTGGAAGGAGGAAATAACCTGGTGGGGCGATGGGATCCTGAGACCGGGGCATTTCCCGAAGTCGATCTCGAAGCCGATGACCCCGAGGCCAAGATCTCACGCAAGCATGCGCTGATCCGTATCGAGGGCGGCAAGATCACCCTCGAAGACATCGGCAGCCTCAACGGCACCTATGTAAACCGCCAGCCCCGGCTTGCCCCGGGCGCGCCGCATGACCTTAAGGACGGCGACGAAATTATCATCGGAAAAACCTTCTTCAAAGTGGTAGTTGAGCCGGTTTCCTAGCCGGCTCTTCATAATACGGATTTTAACGACGGGCCAAGGCGTCGGTGAGTAGCGGGAGAGTTTGTGGTTTGCGCAAATCTCCCCTGGCAGTGTCAGCAGGATATTGTAGATGAAAGGTGGCGACCCGCTCCCGACAGGCCATCAGCTCGACGGCCGCTACCGGATCGGCAAGGTCATCGGTGTCGGCGGTATGGGACGCGTTTACCTGGCCAACGACACGCGTCTGGCCAACCGCCCAGTCGCGGTCAAAGAAATGATGGTCGGGGAGGGCTTGCAGGAGCAGAAGGCGGTAGAAGATTTCGCTCGCGAGGCGCGAGTCCTGGCCCCCCTTTCCCATCCCGGCATCCCTAACCTGATCGATTACTTCGCCGAGCGCGGCCGCCATTACCTGGTGATGGAGTACATCGCGGGCGGCGACCTGCAGGGATGGCTGGATAAGCGCGGCGCCGGCGCCCGCGTGCCCGAGCAACAGGTGAAGCGCTGGGCGCGTGAAATTCTCGATGTCCTGCGCTTCCTGCACAGCCAGGACCCGCCGATCGTTTATCGTGACCTCAAGCCCGGCAACATCATGATCGATCAGAACGGGCGCGCCATGATCATCGATTTCGGAATCGCGCGCTTTCTTCCGCCAGGCGGCCGCGGAACCCAGATCGGTTCGGTCGGTTACGCCCCGCCCGAACAATACCTGGGCAAACTGGAGCCCAGGTCAGACCTCTACTCGTTGGGCGCCACGATTCATCATTTGTTGACCGGTCGCGATCCCCAGCTTGAACCGCCCTTCAGTTTCCCATCGGTAAGGGAACTTGCGCCCGAAGTCTCGGCCGATCTCGAACGGGTGGTGATGTGGGCCTTGGAGCGCGACGCGGAGAAGCGGCCGCGGTCAGCCGCCGCGATGCTGGAAGCTTTACTGCCTTCGGCTCAAGATGACGACCCTTGGCTGTCGCAGGCATCCGGTGTCGAAGCCGTCCCCTCGTCTCTTTCGATGATGCGGACCCAGGTGCTGACCAAGCCCACACCGCCGCCCGCGGCGAGGAGTACCTTTGCGTCGCCGCAGCCGGTGACCACGCCCGCACCAGTTGTCCCAGCCGTTTCGCATACCGCCAAAACCGCCGATTTGAAGACCAAAATCAAAGCCGCGCCGTCCAGCCCCAGTCCGGCGCCGCCGCCTGCGCGAGTCCCGCCAGCAGCGGTCCCGCGGCGTCCCGCCGTGACGCCCAGGGCTGTACACCCGGTACCAAACCTTCCGCCCGCACGGCAAAACGGAACGTCCGCGGCAGCCCCCGCCCTCGACACCGAGCAGGCCAGCCTGGTTTCCAAGAACGAGGCTATGCGCTTTGGGATCCGCGGTGTTAAGATCACTATTGGGCGCCATGTCGAAAAGGCGGATGAAATCGATATCGACTTGGGCGCGTTGAAAATCGGCGCCGACCGAATCTCGCGCCGTCATGCCGAAATCATCAAGCGTGGCGATGATTACTTTATTCGCGACCTTGGCAGCCTCAACGGCACCTTTATTCTGGGCCAGGGGCGGCTGGGCCGCGACCAGCTCTACAAATTGCGCGACCGCGATCAGGTGGTATTAGGGGGCGCGACCCTGGAGTTCCGTAGAGGTTGAGCAGCATGATCACGTGTCCCGATTGCGGCCAGAAGTCTCCCGACGAAATACGTTTTTGTGAACGATGCGGTCGCGGCTTGCAGGACGCGCCACCCCCCGCCGTTGGGTTACCGCCGCTCACCTTGGGCAAGGAGCTGCAAGGCCGCTTCAAGATTGTCGAGGTGATCAGTCAGACCTCCCAGGAAAATCGCTATCGCGCGGTTGCCCTGGACGACGAAACGAAGCGCTTCATGCTCCGCGAACGATTGGCGCCCGTCCCCGAGTTGCATGAGCCCGCGCCGGACCAAAACAACGGTCCGGCAGATCCGGAGGAAAACCCCTCCGGCCCGAACGCGACGACCCGCGACCTCGCGCGATTTGCGGCCGCGGCTTTGAAGCACGATGAGCCCAGCAGCGATGGGGCCACCGATTCCGCGGAGTCCGCCGGCGGTTCGCTTCAGGAAGTGCCGGCGGACTCCGTGCAGGCGCTGCCACCCATGGCGGAAGAGATCGATCACCAGCCTGAAACTCAACCGGCCAATGGTCATGCGGATGTGGGTCAGGATGCGCCGTCGGCCTCTGACACCGGCAGCGTGACCCAGGTGGCTGAGCCCGACGAAGTGGCGGCGGCAAACGGCCACCCCGAACCGCCGCTTAGCCCGCCGCGTCCTGATTTGGGCGAAGTATTCGAGCGCGTACTGGCGCTTTCGCTCACGATTGGCCATCCGGCATACTCCCGGGCTCTGGAAGGCTTTGCCGAGGACGGACGGGTTTACCTGGCCTACCCTGACGAGCGGCTCACGCCGTTCGCCGCCCAAAGACACGGCTCGGTCGCGATGCCCGAGCACGAAGCTTTGAGCGTCGCGATCCAGATCTGCCAGGCGGTTTCCTATCTGCATAATCGCGGCATGCGGGTTAACGATATCTGCCCCGCCTCGCTCGCCTACGGCGTCGACGGACGGGTGAAGTTGACCAGCCTCGACTACATCAGCAACGACAACGAATTGCAGTCCGATCCGATCCTTAACGACGGCTATTCCGCGCCTGAAATCTACCGCGGCAAAAGTGTGGACAAGCGCGCCGATGTGTTTTCGATCGGCTGCCTGTTGTACACCTGCCTTACCGGCGAGCGGATCGAATGTGAAACCTGGCGCGAGGCCTCCGGTCCAATCCGATTCTATCCGCCGCACGTAGTCTCGCCGGAGCTGGAAAAGGTCCTACGCCGGGCGTTGGCCTTCAGACCGGCAGACCGCTGGCCGGGCGCCGATCAGCTCAAGGCCGAACTGCTCAAGCTCAACTCGCGCCTGGAGATCCGCTCGGGTTTTTTGACCGACGTTGGGATCGTGCGCGAGGCCAACGAAGATTCGGTGATGGTGGTGGAGTTCGTGCAAGATTCCCAGATTACTCCCGGATGCCACTACCTCTACGTGGTCTCCGACGGGATGGGTGGAGCGGAGGCGGGAGAAACCGCCAGCGCGATTGCCGTTGAGACGGTCCGGGACTATGTTGAGAAGGGGGTTTCCCAGTTAAGTGTCAGCCCTCGTACTCAAAGCGCCGGCGCTCTCGAAACCGCGGGGGTCACCACCGGGGAGCGGAGTCAGCCGGGTGGTTCGCTTGAGCAGGTTCTGCAAGCGTCCTTGGAAGAAGCCAATCGCAAAATCGTCGAGTATCAGACGGTCCATCCGGAAAATCGCGGCATGGGAGCAACGGCGGTGGCCGTTTTGATTGAGCCGCCCGACGCCGCCATCGCCTGGGTTGGAGACAGCCGCGTTTACCTGTGGGAAGGCGGGCGGCTGCGCCAACTGACCAAAGATCATTCGCTGGTCCAGCGGCTGGTCGATATCGGGCAGATTAGCGCCGAAGAAGCGCGCGACCACGAGCACAAGAACGTGATCACGCGCTCGCTGGGCGCGCGCACCAGCGGACCGGCCGGCGCTGAAGGGTTAAAATTGAGGCTCAAGCGGGGCGACCGCCTGATGCTTTGCAGTGACGGATTAACCGCGCATGTGGAGGATTCCGCAATCGCAGAGATTCTGGCCCGCCGCGGGGATCCCGCCGAGGCAAGCCGGGAGTTGGTGGTGGCGGCCAACGCTGGAGGCGGGTCGGACAACATTTCTGTGATTGTCATCGCAGCCCAATAGTCCATGGCTAACCCCGCACAGGATGGAGTAGATACAGGACCGCTACCGGGCGGTACCCTGCTCCAGAACCGCTATCTGATACAGAAGCTGATCGGCGGGGGCGGCATGGGAGTGGTTTACCTGGCCCAGGACCAGCGTCTGGCCAACCGCCCCTGCGCCCTCAAAGAGATGGTCGATCATTTCATCGACCCGCAACAGCGCCGCGAAGCCAACGAATATTTCGCCCGCGAAGCGGACACCTTGGCGCAGTTACGCCATCCCGCGATCCCCGCGATCAGCGACCGCTTCGACCACGCCAACCGCCATTACCTGGTGATGGAATACGTCGAGGGGCGCAACCTCGAAGAGGAAATGGCGGCGACCGGCCATCCGCTGGACGAGGGCCTCGCGATCGATATCGCCCGCCAGTTGTGCGAGGTGCTCTCCTATCTGCATAATTTCACCCCGCCGATCGTTTACCGCGACATGAAGCCGTCCAACGTGATGCTCACGCCCAAGGGCAAGGTGATGCTGATCGATTTCGGCATCGCCCGGCTGTTCAAGGTGGCGAGCAAGGGCACGATGATCGGCACGCTGGGCTTCGCCCCGCCCGAACAGTACCAGGGCCTGGTCGACCCGCGCAGCGACATCTATTCATTGGGAGCGACGCTGCACTATGTCCTGACCGGCCGCGACCCCGAGAAGTTCCCACCGTTCAGCTTCCCGCCGATTCGTTCGTTACGCGCCGATCTCTCTCCCAACCTGGCCGGAGCGATCGACCGCGCGCTGAGCTACAGCGCCGACGGCAGACCGCAAACCGTCAACGAGTTCCGCGACATGATGCTGTACGGGACGGGCCTGGACACGGCTCCGGTAAGCGTCAGCCCCAGGAGCGGCACGGCGGATCTGAGCCATGTCACCGTGTTGGTCACGCCCCCGGCGCGCAAGCGCAAAAGCGGATTGCGCCGCGCGATGGGATTTCTGATCTTCACGTTGTTGGTCGGCTCGCTGGCGTTCGGCGCGACCTACATCTACTCCAATCCGGAACTGCAGACCCAACTGGGGATCAAGGCCCTGATCGATGGGCTGCCGTGGAAGCATCAGGAACTGGTCAGTAAAGCGCGCGAGCATCCCCTGGAGTTCGAAAGGATGACGCTGCAGCTTTCCACGCGCGAAGGCAGTCCATTGTCGCCGCCCAAGGCCAAGTTCCTCAACACCGAATTGTCCACCAACCGATACCTGGCCTGGGTCGCGAACTTCAAGAACGGACTGGCGGGTGTGGAAGGGCGCAGCGAAAAGGTGGTGGCGAAATTCTTCGATCCCAACGGCCTGCAAATCGCGTCCAGCGACAGCTCACGTTTTGTCGGGCCGGCCTTGAAGCAGGTCGACTTCAGCGGCGTGGCATTGATCCCGAATCTCAGCGACCGCCCGCTCGGCAATTACAAGGTAGGGCTGTTCGCAGGCGAGCAGCTCCTGGCCGAGCAACAGTTCTCGGTGGATCAGGACGTTACCGCCATCCTCAAGGAAAAAGCCGAGAAAGCGGCGCAAGCTGCCCGTGAGCGGGCCGCGGAAGAGGCAAGCACGGCCGCCTCCGCAAGGTTGAAGCTGATCGAAGAGTTCCGGCGCCGTCCGCTCCAACTACTCTCGATTCTGTTCCACAACACCACCAAGAGTGGAACCCCGATATCCAGTTCCACCCAAGTCTTCGACGCGGCCAAGGTGTTGTTCGTGGGTTGGGAGGTCAGTTTCAAAAACCGGCTGTTTGGCCTCGATATGAATCAATACCGGGTGGACGCCACCTACGTGGCTCCCGACGGGCATACCTTGGGCAGTGTCGATGACGTGCGGATGGTCTCGGATAAAACGAAAACCGCCACCTTTAGCGGCAGGATCGGCAATTCTTCGGGCAACGCCTTTCTGCCTGGCGTGTACTCGGTGAACTTTTACCTCAACGGCCAGTATCTGGCCCAACGCAAATTTCGCGTGGTGTCCACGACCGCCAGCCTCAGCCCTGGTATCGGACTGCCGCCGCCTTCCTCCTCCACCAGTACCGGTGCTTCGGGACTGTCGGGAGCGGCGCTACCCAGTCTTGATAGTCCTACGGTGGCCAATGGCAGAATCGATGGCCTGGCGGGTAGAGACAACGTGCCGATGGAGATGCGGCTGCGTCCGCAGCCCAACGGATTTCTCCACGGCGAACTGGTAATTCACGAACCCGGCTACGGGCTTACTCCGATCGACGGTTTCATCCGCGGCAGTCACATCGAGTTCCAGGTTCCCTATGGTGGCAGAGTCCTGTATTTCGAGGGTCAACGCCACCGCGAGCAAATGAGCGGCAGCTTCCAGTCCGAGCCCGCTGGTGAACGGGGCAATTGGAGCGCGCGGGTGGACTGAACCCTTGCCGTTTCTCCGGCGGTTGGTCATCCTGTCAAATTGAAAATGGAGCGGGAGCGCGGTGCGCTGACCGATTGCCCCGGTTGTTCTCGATGGCGATTAACGTATCACGCGAAAAACTGCTCTTTTACGCGGTAGCTGGTGGTCTGGGCGGTCTGGCGGCATGGGGCGCCTCCGAACCCTTCGAGGGGATCCGCCAGGTCTACCTGCGCGACGCTTTATTGGGCGCGCTGATTGGCTTGTTCATTGGCGCATTTCTCGCCTCAATCGAGGCGCTGAGCGTAGGCCAATGGCGTCAGGCGTTACGCGGAGTCCAGGCGGGCGGGCTCATCAGCGCGATCGGCGGCGCTGTCGGCTTGTTGGTCGCTGAGAAAGGCTTCGACATCCTCGGCGGACTCTATGGCAGGGTCGTGGGATGGGCAATCCTCGGCATCGCGGTTGGGCTGGGGCTCGGCACGGCGTCAGGCTCGGGCGCCCGCCAGCGCAACGGCGCCTTGGGAGGTATCCTGGGCGGCGCCTTGGGAGGCTTCGTCTATTGGGCCCTGACCCTGGCTTTTCCGCAGGCTTTCGGGCGCGCGATTGCGATCATAATACTCGGCGCGTTGATCGGATTCTTCATCGGACTGGTAACAGAGTTACTCAAGCGCGGCTCGCTGATGGTGGTGCGCAGCGGCAGCCGCAACGCCCGCGAGGGGAGGGAATACTCGCTGGTTAAACCGGTTACGGTAATCGGCCGGGCGGAAGAGAGCGACGTCGGCCTTTTCGGTGACCAGTCGGTGCTGCCCCAGCACGCAATAGTCCGCCAGGAGGGCAAGAACTTTTACGTCAGCTCTACCGCCGGCGGCGCAATCAACGTCAACCGGATGCCGGTCAATGGCCGCCAGGTGCTCAAAAACGGGGACCGCATCGAAGTGGGCGGAACCTTGTTCCTGTTCCGCGAGCGGGCCCAGGCAGCGGGGAGCTAGTGTGTCGCACCGCGCAGGCAGTATCGGACGCCTGTTAGCAATCTGCTTTGTCGTAAGCTTCCTGGCGAGCTGCTCCGCAACCAATTCCCCGTCTAATCTGCAGCCTGCGTCCAATCAGACGCTGGAATACTATCCAGGGCTGGTAAAGGGCTTCGAGCACACCTATCCGCCGCGCCACCTGACCGTACTGGCGGTCACCGATGCGTGTCGGAGAGGGACTCAGGGTTCCGAGGGCCAGGACATCGGGGAGACGCTTGACGCCCGCGGCCAGATGATTCAGCAGCTTTACACCACCGATCTGGGGAGCATCGTTCAAAAGGCGATCGTAGCGGCCGCGCACGAAGCCGGCATGATCGCGGTTGGTTCCAGCCAGTCCCAGTACGCAGCGCAGGCCATCAACGCCGACTACGTGCTGGAAAGCAAGGTCGTGAAATGCTGGGTCAAGAAGCAACGGGTGGTTGACAGCGAAAAAAACGCGAGCTGGCAGACGATTGCGGAATTCGCGATTGACGCGACGATTTATAAGCCCCCGTTTCAGGTTCCTTTCTGGCAGGGCAACAGCAGTCAAACCTACAGCGATCCTCCCGACAACCCCGGGTTCATGTCCGAGGATCAGGCCAGCATCTACGATCAGCCCGGCGAGGTCTTGTCGGTTGCTTTCACGCGCAGCGTCGAGGGTATTTTCAAGCGCAGCGATCTCCATTCGTTGATCATCCAGGATCGCGCGCTGCGCCGTTGATCGCGTCACCCAGGCTGATGGCCTATCAGTCGCATTGCAACCGTCAGGATTTGGCCACCGAGGCGGCTTGGGGCCGCCGTCCACGCGGCCTCGCGATTACCGTTTCCAAGTGCCACGGATGCGGCCAAGCGCTCGTCTAAAACTGCAAGCGTCGCGCTCGCGGCGGCGGGCTGGGTTGTGCTATTGCGTGTGCGGTTAACTGCGAACTATACCGGTTGACGGCATTTGCCGATTTCCGCATGGCAAAGGGGAGACTCCAATCGAATCCCATCCGACAGACCACCACCAGCTCACGCTTGCGCAACTCGACCATCGTTTCGGCGAGGTTAGCCCTGACGGTGCTGATCGCCGTCCTGGCGCTGATTTCCGGCGCGGTCTATGCGGCCGGGCCCGATGCCTCGGTGGTGTCTTTTGCGCCTCAAGGTACGGTCAAGCAGGTCCGCCAGGTGACGGCGCGCTTCTCCGAGGCGATGGTTCCCCTGGGCGACCCGCGCGTCAACGCGGCCGCGTTCAGCGTTGATTGCCCCGCCCCCGGCACGCCGCGATGGATCGACAGCCGCACCTGGTCCTACGACTTCAAGAACGATCTCCCCGCGGGCCTGCGTTGCACCTTCACGCTGAACGCGAATTTGAAAACCCTGCGCGGCGCCGGGTTTGCCGGCCCTGCGCGGTTCACCTTCGACACCGGCGGGCCGTCGATGGTGGAGACGCGCCCGTGGACCGACAGCAGCGATATCGATGAAGAGCAGGCCTTTGTGGTGATTCTCGACGCGCAGCCCGACCCGCAATCGATCCTCGATCATGCCGGGTTCGGCGTTGAGGGAATTCCGCAAATGGTTGGCGTCACGATCATGTCTGGCGCCGACCGCGACCTGTTGCTCAAGCGCTTCAAGAACTTCATCAACCAGCGGCCGGTCGTGATTCTCCAGGCCAAGCAGCACTTCCCCAACAAGGCCGCCGTGAAACTCGTGTGGGGCGCGGGAATCAAGACCACCACCGGAATCGCCACCACGCAGGATCAGGAGTTCAATTACAAGGTGCGCAAGGCGTTCGAAGCGAAGTTCCAGTGCGAACGCGAGGTGGCCAAGGGGCCGTGTATCCCGCTCACTCCGATGAGCGTGTCATTCTCCTGGCAGGTGCCGGCCGCCCAGGCCAAACGCGTGAGCCTCGTCGGTCCGGACGGCAAGCGGCGCAGCCCCAAAGTCGGCGAGGAGACGGCGGTATCGTCGGTCAGCTTCGACGGACCGTTTGCCGAGTCGGCCCAGTACACGGTCGAAATCCCGGCGGACATCGTCGATGACACCGGGCGCACACTGGCCGACGCGTCGCGCTTTCCGCTGCGCGTCATGACCGATCAATTTCCTCCGCTGGCCAAGTTCTCCGCCCGCTTCGGAATTATCGAAAGCGCCGATCCCGTGTTGCCCGTGACGGTGCGCAACCTCGAAGCGCAAATCCACGCAGCGCAACTCGATCTGCAGGGTGGTCCGGCGAACACCGGCTCCCGGCTTTCCGATCTGCTGTCCAGGGTGGAGGCGACTTACTGGCGCGTTCCGCCACCCAACGCGGGTGACGTTCTGAACTGGTTGGCCAAGGTCAAGGGCGCCCATCGCAATGAATCGGTCTTCGGCTCCGGCACGGCCGGCGCGAAGACTTTCGATTTCCCTAAACCGGGCGGCGCCAAGGCCTTCGAAGTGATGGGGATTCCGCTCAAGGAGCCCGGCTTTTATATCGTCGAAATCAACAGCGCGAAGCTGGGATCGGTCCTGCTCGGCGGCAACCAGCGGATGTACGTGCCCACCGCGGCGCTGGTGACCGATCTGGCGGTCCATTTCAAACAGGGACATGACAATTCGCTGATCTGGGTCACTTCTTTGGAAAAGGCGCAGCCGGTTGAAGGCGCCGAGGTCGCGATCGCGGATTGCAGCGGCACGCAACTATGGAAGGGACGCACCGACCATCGCGGACTCGCGCTGGTGCCGCGCATCAAGGGCCTGGACAAACCTCCCCAATGCGGCTCCGAGGATGCGGACACCAACCCCGACCCGGATTACTACTCCAGCCAGAACGAGGCGCTCAGCGGCCTGCGCAGCGGACTGATCGTGACCGCCACTTACGGCAACGATTTCAGTTTCGATCGCACCGCGTGGCAAAACGGGATCGAGCCCTGGCGCTTCCAGGTCCCCACCGACTCGTCTCCGACCAGCGTGGCCGCCACCACGGTGCTCGACCGCACCCTGTTTCGGGCGGGCGAAACCGTTCACATGAAACACTTCATCCGCACCCGGACGATCGACGGCTTTGCGATGGTGCCGCCCGACAAGCTGCCCGATGAACTCGCAATCCGCTTCGTGGGCGGCGATCAAAGCTACTCTTTCAAGCTCGACTGGCGCCCCAACGGCACCGCCGAGAGCACCTGGGACATCCCCAGGGATGCCAAGCTGGGGTCATACAGCCTGACCCTGGTGCGCCACAACCAACCCGCGACTCCCGTGCCCCCCGACCAGACCACGGGCGAGGACACCACCGAAATCCCGACGGTTAACTTTCGCGTCGAGGAGTTTCGGGTGCCGCTGATGAAGGCCGCCATCCGCCTGCCGTCCGCGACCCTGGTCCGGGCCGCCACAGTTGCGGTCGACGTCAGCGTCGAGTACCTCTCGGGCGGTCCGGCCAAGGGCTTGCCGGTGACGTTGAGCAGCCAGGTCAATACTCAAGCCTCGGTTGACTTCCCGGACTTCAATCAATTCACTTTCGCCAATGGCGCGGTCAAGGAAGGCGTGGTCAAGAACGAGGAATGGGAGGATACCAGCGCCGCGACTCCCACCGGCGTCCATCAGCGCGCCACCCTGATGCTCGACGCGGCCGGCGGCGCGCGCACCTCGATTACCGATATCCCTCTTGCCCAGACCCCGGTTCAGGTGCTGGCCGAACTTGAGTATCGCGACCCCAACGGCGAAGGGCAGACGGTGTCCAACTCGCTGACGATTTGGCCGGCGCGGCTGCTGCCCGGAATCCGCGCCGGACAATGGGATCCGTCGCGCGGCGCGCACGTTCACGTCGCGGTGGTCAATCAGCAGGGCAAGCCCGCGGCCGGCGCCCCGGTGCGCCTCACGCTGTTCAGCCGCAAGACCTATTCGTACCGTCAGCGTCTGGTGGGCGGTTTTTACGCCTATGAGAATACCACCGAAACGCGCAAGGCGGGAGAATTGTGCGCCGGCACCACTGACCGCTACGGACTGTTTGATTGCCTGGCGAAACCGGCGCTGACCGGTTCCGTGGAGATACAGGCCGCCGTCACCGACGACGCCGGCAATACGGGCTATGCGAACACCGAAATTTACATCTCCGGCGACCAGCAGGCCTGGTTTGAAGGCCATGATCATGACCGCATGGACGTGCTCCCCGACAAGCCGCGCTACGAACCCGGCGAGACCGCGCACATGCAGGTGCGGATGCCGTTTAACCAGGCTACGGTGCTGGTCACGATCGAGCGCGAGGGAATCATCGCGGCGTCGGTGTTCGCGCTGAGCGGCAAGAATCCGATGATCCAGGTGCCGATCAAGGATTACGCCCCCAACGTGTTTGTTTCGGTCCTCGCGGTGCGCGGCCGGATCGGATCGATCCAGCCCACCGCGATGGTCGATCTCGGCAAGCCCGCGTTCAAGCTCGGGATCACGGAGATCAAGGTGGGCTGGCGCGATCACGAATTGAAGGTGGCGGTCACGCCCGAGCGCACGGTCTATCACGTGCGCGAAACAGCGCACGTGAAGATCGCGGTCAAGAGTCCCGACGGCGCCCCGTTGGAGCCGGGCGCCGAAGTCGCGGTGGCGGCGGTCGATCAGGGGCTGCTCGAACTCAGTCCCAATGACACCTGGAATCTGCTCGCCGCGATGATGGGTGAGCGGCCCTATCAGGTCGAAACCTCAACCGCCCAGATGCAGGTCGTCGGCAAACGCCACTACGGGCTCAAGGCGATTCCGCCCGGCGGCGGCGGCGGGCGGCAAATCACCCGCGAACTGTTCAATACCCTATTGCTGTGGAAGGGGGTCGTGACACTGGACCAACACGGCGAAGCGGAAGTCGACGTGCCGCTTAACGATTCGCTGACCAGTTTCAAGATCGTCGCGGTCGCCAGCGCGGGCACCGGCCTGTTCGGCACCGGCTCGGCCAGTATCAGATCGACTCAGGACCTGATGCTGTTCTCCGGCGTTTCGCCGATAATCCGCACGGGCGATTCCTTCGACGCCCAGTTCACGGTGCGCAACGCGTCCGAACATGCCTTCGAAGCCAACGTCAGCGCCCGCGTGGAGGGCTTGCCCAACCCGCCGCAGCCAGTGCAAAAGCTGCAGCTTGCCCCCGGTGATGGCAAGACCATCGGCTGGAAAATCAGCGTGCCCACCGCGGTGGCGGAGCTTAAGTATCACGTCGACGCGACCACCGTGGCGGGCGGCCCCTCCGACCATCTGTTGATCGCGCAGCGCGTGCTCAAGTCGGTGGCGGTACGCACCTACCAGGCGACGCTGCTGCGCTGGGAAAAGCCGATCGAGCAGCCGGTCTTGCGGCCGGCCGACGCGCTCCCAGGCGAGGGCGGCGTCGCGGTGACGCTCAGTCCGTCCCTGACTGCGGGGCTCAACGGCGTGCGCCAGTGGATGATTGATTATCCGTTCTCGTGTCTGGAGCAGCGCGTCTCGCGCGCGGTCGCGCTGGGCGATCCAAAGCTGTGGGCGGGGATCCTCGCGGACCTGCCTTCCTACACCGATTCCGACGGATTGCTCAAATATTTTCCCAGTATGGACCAGGGCAGCGACGTCTTGACTTCCTACTTTTTGTCGCTGACCAGCGAGGCCGGGCTCAAACTTCCCGCCGGGGCTCAGAGCACAATCGAAAAGGGCTTGAGCGACTTCGTCGAAGGCAAAGTCGTCCGCTATGAATCCGTGCCCAGCGTTGACTTGCCGCTGCGCAAGTTAGCGGCGATCGACGCGCTCGCCCGGGTTGGGAAGGCCAACAACGGCATGCTCAGCACCATCACGATCGATCCCAACCTGTGGCCCGATTCCGCCGTCATCGACTGGTGGAGCATCCTGTTGCGGATGAAATCGGCGCCGCAGCGCCAACGCCGCCTCACCGCGGCCGAGCAGATCATGCGTGCGCGGATTAATTGGCAGGGCACCGGCGCACATCTTTCCGGCGGCGATCTCTGGTGGCTCATGATTGGGCCGCAGACCAATACGGTGCGGCTGGTACTGCTGTTGCTCGACCACGGTCTGTGGCGCGACGACCTGCCCAAGGTGATGACCGGCGCAATCGCGATGCAGTCCAGGGGCGCCTGGGCCACCACCCCGTCCAACGCCTGGGGCACGCTGGCGGTCAATAAGTTCGCGCGCACCTTCGAGGCAACACCGGTGCGCGGTACCACCACCGCATCGCTCGAATCGGCGAGCCAAAAAGTCGACTGGGCGCGCGAGCCCAAGGGCGGCACGCTCGACTTCGCCTGGCCGCCGGCGCCGGCCGGCCTCAAAGTTGCGCATGCGGGCACCGGAAATCCATGGGTCCAGGTGCGCACCAGTGCCGCGATCCCACTCAAATCGCCGCTCTCCAGCGGTTATCAGATCATCAAGACGCTCACGCCGGTCGATAGTTCGCATTCCGGAGGATGGCGCCAGGGCGATCTCGTTCGGGTGCATCTCAAGATCGAGGCGCAGACTGATATGACCTGGGTGGTCGTCAGCGATCCGATCCCCGCGGGCGCGTCGCATCTGGGCACCGGGCTGGCGCGCGATTCCCAAATCGCCACGTCAACTGAAAACCTCAATAACAACAATTTCCTGTGGCCCGACTTCGTCGAGCGTCCGTTCGACGCCTACCGGGCCTATTACGATTATGTTCCCAAAGGCACCTTCGAACTCGAATACACCATCCGGCTGAACCAGTCGGGCTTGTTCCAACTGCCATCCACTCGCGTGGAGGCGCTGTATGAACCGGAGATGTTCGGCGAGTCGCCCAATCCGCCATTCGCGGTTCAACCGTAAGACGTGGAAAACTATGTGGCCGGAGCGCAGAAAACCATTGGGGCAAAGGCTCTTTCTGTCCCCTCTCCTTATCCTGGGAGAGGGCGAGGGAGAGGTTACACCCCCCGATCCACGGTACACGTTTCGCCCTCGGCCACTGTCATTTCGCGCAACAACTGACCGTAAAGCACGCGCGATCAGAGCCGCATGAAACTCAAACCCACAACCCAAGCGGCCGCGATTGCGTGCGGCATCCTGATCATCGCTTGGCTCGCAATACCGCAACCGCCAATACCGCGCTTCGACCAGGTGCGCGCGCGATGGCGCCCGTCCGACGCGCAGTTGCTCGACCGCCACGGCGAGCCGATCCATGAGGTTCGGATCGATCGGCACGGACGCCGCCTGGCATGGACTTGGCTCGACGACATTTCGCCGGCGCTGATCCGGGTCATAATCGCGTCCGAAGACCGCCGCTTCCTGCGCCATCATGGGGTCGATTTCCTCGCTTTTGGCGGCTCGCTGCGCTCCTGGATCGCGGCCGGGCGCGCGCGCGGCGCCAGTACGATCACGATGCAACTGGCGGCTTTGCTGGCGCCCGAACTGATTCCCGCCGGCCGCCGGCGCGGACTGTGGCAAAAGCTGATTCAGATCAAAACCGCGTTCGCGCTCGAACACCGCTGGTCCAAGCGGCAGATCCTCGAAGCGTATCTCAACCTGGCCACCTATCGCGGCGAGTTGCAGGGAGTGGCCGCGGCCGCGCGGGTGATGTTCGGCAAACAGCCGCAGGGGATCAACTCCAGCGAAGCGATCGTGCTTGCGGCGCTGCTCAAGGCGCCCAATGCGAGACGCGACGCGCTGGCGCGCAGGGCGCAGGGCTTGCGCCTGGCGATGGCGGCCGACGCCCCCGCGCTTGCGGAGGTCGGGGACGCGATCGGGCGCGCCTTGGCGCATCGCGGCAACGATTTCAAGCGCACGGTCCTTGCCCCGGGCCTGGCCGAGCGATGGCTCCATGCGCACCCCTCGCTGCGATGCACGCTCGATCGCGGCTTGCAGAGCTTCGCGGCGCAGACCCTGCGGACCCAAATCCTCGAAGTCCGCGATCGCCACGTGCAGGATGGCGCGGTGCTGGTGGTTGAAAACGCCACCGGCGAGATCTGGGCGTATGTCGCCGGCACCGGCGATCTGTCCAGCGCGCCATATGTGGACGGGGTGCGCGCGGAGCGCCAACCAGGATCGACGCTCAAGCCGTTTCTGTATGCGTTGGCGGTGCAACGCCGCCTGCTAACTCCGGCTTCGCTGCTGCTGGATACGCCGTTGGAATTGCCCGAGGAGCGCGGTCTTTACCGGCCCCTGGACTACGACCGCCAGTTTCGGGGGCTGGTTTCGATGCGCACCGCGCTGGCGTCATCGCTCAATGTTCCCGCCGTGCGCACCGCGGATTTGGTCGGCGTCGAGGCTCTAGCGGACCATCTGCGCCATCTGGGCTTCGCCGAAATCGTGGAGCAGGGCGACTACTATGGCGCCTCGCTCGCGCTGGGCTCGGCCGACGTGAGCCTGTGGAACCTGGTCAACGCCTATCGCACTCTGGCCAACGGCGGCGTGCTCAGCCCGATGCATATCTTCCTTACGTCCCCACCTCCAGGTCCAGTTGTGGGAGACTCTGCTCTGTCCCCTCTCTCACATTCAGTTGTGGGAGAGGGTGAGGGTGAGGGTTCTGATACACTTCAGTAACACAAACATTGGCGCAGCAGGAGAATGCGCAAAACTCCAGTAAACTTGCCGGCCGTCTCCCCTCACCCGTCACGCGACTTGCTGGCGCAAACCGCGCGCCGACCCTCCCGGCGTGCGCCTGCGCCAGGGTTGCGCGCGAGCTACGATCCCCCACCGCTTACCTGATTCCGACGTCCTCGCCGATCGCGCCAGCCGCAGCGCCACCTTCGGACTCGAGAACAATCTCGCCACCCGCTTTTGGAGCGCGGTCAAAACCGGGACCAGCAAGGACATGCGCGACAACTGGTGCGTGGGTTTTACCAACCGCTTCACCGTGGGCGTGTGGGTCGGCAATTTTTCGGGTGCGGCGATGCGCGACGTTACCGGAATCACCGGCGCGGCGCCGGTCTGGCTTGAAGTGATGAACTACCTGTATGAGCATTTCGGCAGCGGCCCAATCACGCGTCCGCCCGGCCTGAACGCCAAAATGATTGAGTTTCCGCACCGGGTGGAACCCGCGCGGCGCGAGTGGTTCATCGCGGGAACCGAGCCCAACAATGCTATCGCGCGGCTCAATGATCTTAGTCCGCGCATTCTATCGCCCACCGCGGACACGATAATCGCGCTGGACCCCGATATCCCGCGTGCGCTCCAGCGGGTCAAATTCGAGGCGGGGCCGGGCGCCGCGCAATCGCGTTGGACGCTGGACGCGCACGACCTCGGTTCGGCGGCGGACTTGATTCTGTGGCCCCCGGTGCGCGGAACCCATACCCTGGCCCTGATCGATCGCACCGGTCACGCCCTGGCCCACGTCTCGTTCCAGGTGCGCGGCGCGGAGTAACCTTCGCGCTATTGCTCCCTTCCTCTCGATGCAGTAACAGCGCCGCGCCAAACGGCGCCGCAGCGATTGCGCGGCATTGACTCGTATTCACTGGATGGTTAATTGTAGTAACTGGATGGTTAATTAGATGCGTAAGATCAGGGATCTGGAGCGCACCCGCGAAGCGATCTTCAAGGCCGGCCTGGCCGAGTTTGCCGCCAAGGGATTGGCGGGGGCGCGCACCGAGGCGATCGCGCGCCGGGCCCGGGTGAACAAGCGGATGCTGTTCTACTGCTTCGGCTCCAAGGAAGGGCTGTATCGCGAGGTGCTCAAGCGCAAGATCGACGAAAAGGGGCGCGTGATCGAATCGTTGCCCGACGATCTGGCGGCCGGTCTGTTGCAGATGTACGACGCGGGCTGCGCGGATGTGGAATGGGTCCGCATGATGGAATGGGAGGCGCTCGCGGACGGCAATCGTCCGGTGGCCGGCGAAGACGACCGCCGCGCCCTGTTTGAGACCGCCCTGGCCAAACTCCGCCGCACCCAGGCCAGCGGGGCTCTGGCCGGCGCTGAACTCCCCCATTTGTTCATCTCGCTGCTCGCCGTCAGTTTTTTTCCGCTGGCGTTCCCGCAGATGATTCGGCTGGTGACCGGAATGGCGCCGACCGACGCGCGTTTTAAAGCCAAGCATCGCGCGTTCCTGGGCTGGCTGGGAGAACAACTCCGCATGATTGAAACCGTGCGCACGCAAACTCCGGCTGCGCCCGCACCTGACGAGGTTTCCGTCAAGCGGCGCAATGGGTTCAAGACGCGGGCGCAAGCGCGTCACTGAAAAGTGGAAGTGACTGGTATGCACGACGACACTTGGGAATATGAATTCGACGAGCGCGGCGAGGTCTATCCTGACGGGGCCGACCGATCCGCCGGTGGCGCGGCATCCGCGGCGCCGTCTGCGCCCGGACTGGGAGCGTTGCATGAGGAATTGCGGCGTTTGCGCGAGGAGTTGCGCCGCCTGCGCGAGGCCCAGGAGCCCGCGGCGCCGGCGCAGCCGCGGCCCGATCATCGAGCGGACACCCCACAGCCGGTATCCAGCGAACTTTCAGCGGTGCGTTCGAAGCGGCGTCGAATCCTCAAATGGCTGCCGGTACTGGTCCTGCTCGCGCTTGCAGGATTGGCCGCGCCACGCGCATTGCGCTACTTGCATTCCTACGAATCCACCGATGACGCGCAGATCGACGGCCATATTATCGACGTCAGTTCGCGCGTGTCCGGCACCGTCTCACGCGTCTATGTCGAGAACACGCAGTTCGTGAAAGCCGGCCAGTTACTGGCCGAAATCGACTCCCGCGACTACGACGTCGCGGTCGACAAGGCGCGCGCCGACCTGGCGCAGGCGCAAGCTCAGGTGCGGTCGGCGCGGCAGGATCATGAGGCCGCGCTCGCCAACGTGCAGCAATCCGAGGCCACCAACATCAAGGCGCAAAAAGACGTACAACGCTACAGCGTGTTGTACCAGACCGCGGTGGTTTCACGCGGAGAATATGAGACCCAGACCCGCGACGCGCGGATCGCCGGCGCCGCCATGCAGTCCGAAAAGGCCCGCGCCGAGGGTGCGGAGCGCATGATCGCGGTGCGCGAAGCCGCGGTGCGGTCCGCCCAGGCCGCGCTGGATCAGGCCTTGCTCAACGCCGGCTATACCCGGATCGTGGCGGCGGCCAGCGGCGTGGTCGGCAAAAAGACCGTTGAAGCCGGCCAGCATGTCGATCCGGGCCAGGGCCTGCTGGCTCTGGTGCCGCTGGATGACTTGTGGGTCACCGCCAACTTCAAGGAAACCCAGCTCCAACGGATGCGGCCCGGAGAGGCGGTTACGATCCACGTCGACGCCACCGGGACGGATTACCGCGGCTACGTCGACGGGATGCCCGCGGCCAGCGGCGAGAAATACAGCCTGCTCCCGCCCGAAAACGCGACCGGCAATTACGTCAAGGTCGTGCAGCGCCTGCCCGTGCGCATCCGCTTCGCGCCCGGCCAGGATCAGGAACATCGCCTGCGCCCTGGAATGTCGGTTGAACCTTCGGTCTGGCTGCAATGAGTGCGGCGCCTGATCTGCGCCGGCTCGACGCGCCGGCGCCGCCCGCGTGGCGTCCCAACCCGTGGTTGATCGCGCTGACCGTGACGCTGGCCACGTTCATGGAGGTGCTCGATACCAGTATCGCCAACGTCGCGTTGCCGCATATCGCCGGCGGCCTGTCGGCGAGCACCAACGAGAGTACGTGGGTGCTCACTTCCTATCTGGTCGCCAACGCGATAATTCTGCCGATCAGCGGCTGGATCGCCGGAGTGATGGGGCGCAAGCGCTTTTATATGGCCTGCGTCGCGATCTTCACGGTCAGCTCGTTTCTGTGCGGGATTGCGCCTTCGCTTGGGACGCTGATCCTGTTCCGTATCCTGCAAGGGGCCGGCGGCGGTGGACTCGCGCCGAGCGAGCAATCCATCCTGGCCGACACTTTTCCGCCCGAAAAACTGGGCATGGCCTTCGCGATCTATGGCATGGCAGTGGTGCTGGCGCCGGCGATCGGACCGACCCTGGGCGGTTACATCACGGATAATTTCAACTGGCGTTGGATTTTCTTCATCAATATTCCGGTCGGCATCGCGTCACTCATGCTGACCCAGCGCATGGTCGAAGATCCGCCCTACCTTAAACGCCAGATGGCGCAGGCGCGCGGCGCGCGGATCGACTTTCCGGGGCTCGGACTGATCGCACTTGGGCTCGGCGCGTTGCAGATCGTGCTGGATCGCGGTCAGGAAGACGACTGGTTCCGCTCGCACTTTATCCTCATCCTGGCGCTGGCCGCCGCGGTCTCGCTGGTGGTCTTCGTGATCTGGGAATTGCGCCAACGCAATCCGGTGGTCGATATCCGCCTGCTCGGCAAGGCGAACTTCGCGATGGCCAACGTGATGATCTTCGTCCTCGGTCTGGTGCTGTTCGGGAGCACGGTGCTAATCCCGCAATTTTTGCAGGAACTGATGGGCTACACGGCGCAGCAATCCGGGATGGTGATGTCGCCGGGCGGATTGGTGCTGATCGCAATTCTGCCGCTAATCGGCATGCTGATGTCGCGCATCCAGGCCCGCTGGCTAATCGCGGCCGGATTCGTGATCAGCGCGTGGGCGCTATATGAGATGGCCTCGATTAACCCGCAGATCGATTTCTGGAGCGCGACGACGTACCGGATTTATCAGTCCGTCGGCCTGGCCTTCCTCTTCATCCCGATCAACACCATCGCGTATTTCGATATCCCCCAGGAAAAGAGCCGCGAAGTTTCCAGCATGGTCAACCTGTTCCGCAATCTCGGCGGCAGCGTGGGGATTTCGATGGTCGAGACGATGCTCGCGCGCCGCGCGCAGTTCCATCAGGATCGCCTGATCTCGCATGTCACGAACTACGACAGCGCCTTGCGCGGCGGTGTGCAGTCGCTCGGCTCCAGCCTGTTTCACAGCGGCCTGAGTCATTCCGACGCCGCCAACCAGGCGCTGGCGCGGATCTATGGGGGTGTCCAACTCCAGGCCACGGCGCAGGCCTATGTCGATATCGTCTGGGTCTTCGCGATCATCTGCCTGCTGATGCTGCCGTTGGTGCTCTTGCTCAAGAAGAACAATCCGCGCGAGACCAAAATGGCCGCGCACTGATGTCGACCGGCGCGCCAAAGGCTCAGGCCAGCCGCTTGAGGCGGGCGCGGCGGACGGTTTCGGCGATTCCCTCGGGGTCGTGTACGTTCAGCATCTGGATCAGGAAGTCGGCACTGGCCGCGGAGGAAATCACCACGTTGCCAATCCCGAGGATCCGCTGAAACAAGCGCTGCGAGACTTCCACCGAGCGGATATCCGCCAGTTCGACCTCGCGCCGGCGCTGGCTCAATAATCCGCGCCGTTCGATCAGGCGCTCCGAGGTGACGCTCCAGCTAATTGCGCGCCGCGAGATGACGGCAGACAGTACTATCAGGATGCCGAAGACGAACAGCGCGACGGGCACCGCCCGGGGAATGTCGGCCCGGCGCAACGCCAATACCGCGAGCACTTCGATCACCGCGGCGGCCAGGAAGGTACCAAAGCAGCTCCACCACGAACTCATAATCCGGGTCAGCGCGAATTCACGTTTGGACTCGGGCCGCGGAGTCAGGAGCCGGGTGCCGCATCGCGAACAAAAACCCGCGCCTGCAACCGCCTCAAAACCGCATTGGGGACATCTCATTGCGCCGCCGCCATCTCCTTCGTGCTGTGAATCCCGTAGCACAGACCGCGTTGCGTTCCATAGCTCCGATCATCTTAGCCGACCAGCCCGCAGCCATCGATCAAAAAAGTAGCTTGACCTGCGCTTTGCGGCGCCCGCACGGCGCGTGGCCTGAGGCGATAGCCAATGCTGGCGGCGATACGCTAAGTTCCCGCCTGCAGGAATCAGGGACCAGCGAGCTGGACGAAGGCCCGCTGGACCGATTGGGAGGCCGCGCGATGAGTAACGATCAAGGGATTTTGTCGGGAGTTCGCGTAATCGAGATGGGCCAGTATCTGGCAGCGCCATCGGCGGCGAAAATCATGGCGGGAATGGGGGCCGACGTGATCAAGCTGGAGATGGCTCCGCGCGGCGACCTCAACCGCTACTATACGCCGATCAAGGGCCAGAGCGTGGCCCACATGGTGCAGAACCACGGCAAGCGCAGCATCTGCCTGGACGTAAAACGGCCCGAGGGGGCGGAGATTGCGGCGCAACTGATCTCGCGCTGCGACGTGTTCGTGGAGAACTTCAGTCCCGGCGTGCTGTCCAAATACGGGTTGGCATATGCAGCGCTCAGGACGCGCAACCCGCGCCTGATCATGTGCTCGATCTCCGGATTCGGACAGGACGGAACTTACGCCAGGAAACCCGCCAACGACATAATCGCGCTGGCGATGGCTGGGACGCTGCATTTAATCGGTTATCCCGACCGCCCGCCGGCGATCCCGGCGGTAAACATCGGCGATATGACGGCGGGAGCGCATGCGGTGGCCGCCGTGTGCGGGGCCCTGTTCCGGCGCGAACGCACCGGCGCCGGCCAGTTCATCGATATCTCGATGGTCGAGTGCCTGGCGTCGTGGAACGACGGCGGCTACCTGTTCTACCAGGCCAGCGAGGGCCGGATGAAGCCCAATCGCATGGGCTCGGACTTTGCCGCGGTTTCGCCGATGGGAGTCTTCAAGGCGCGCGACGGCTACGTGGCGATTACCGTGCTAATCGATCAGTGGGAGCTGTTCACGCGCCTTATCGGGAAGCCGGAACTCGGGCGCGATCCGCGCTTCGACAGCTTGCCGAAGCGGCTGGAGAATCGCGCCGAGGTTAACCTGATCGTCGAGACCTGGCTGCAATCCTTTGCCACTCGCGACGAGCCGCTGGCGGTGCTCGAAGCCAACCACATCCTGAGCGCGCCGGTGTTCGACGTCCCCCAGGCGATGACCGGCGACGCGGTCCAGGGCCGCAACGCGCTGCAACAGGTCACTTATCCGGGTGTGGGACCGGTGATGATTCCAAAAGCGCCGATGCGGTTTTCCGCGGCCCCGGTCGAAATACCGCGTCCCGCGCCCGGATTGGGCGAACATGGCGGCGAGATCCTGCACGACCTGCTGGACTATTCGCAGAACGAAATTGCGGCGCTGATCGAATCCGGATTGCTGGTCCAGGATCGTCCGGACGCCCCTGGTACCTGAGCCTTCTTTTCCTCCCATTGTTAGGAGAGTATCGAAAAACTGTCTGCGGCTTGAAAGTCCCTGTATGTAACTGCCCAGCGAAGTCCATTTGACCGTGCTCGGGCGAGGGCTCCCGCGCGTGGGGGCCGGTTCTGGACTTCATAGAACTTCTTCAAGCGTACTAGCCGGGATGAGAGAAATATCGACGGCGGAGGCAACGATGCGATTGGAAGATAAAGTAGTGATCATCACGGGCGCGGGCGGCGGGCAAGGGCGCGCCGCCGCGCTGTTGTTTGGCAAGGAAGGCGCGAAGATTGTCGCGAGCGATTGGAATGCGCAGTCCGGCGAAGAGACCGCAGCGCTGGTGCGGGCCGCCGGCGGCGAGGCGATTCATATCGGCGCCGATGTCTCCGCCACGCCCCAGGTGCGCCGGCTTATCGACGGCACGTTGGAAGCGTACGGCCGGATCGACGTGCTCTACAACAACGCCGGAGTTGGCTACTCCTCGACCCTTTCGATGCAAGATATTCTCAAAACACCTGAAGAGGACTGGGATCGGGTGCTGGCGATCAATCTCAAGAGCATCTTTCTAACCTGCAAATATGCGATTCCCGAGATGCTTAAAACCGGCGGCGGCTCGATTATCAACACTTCCTCCATCGCGGCGCTGGTGGGCGAAAGAAACGCCCACGCCTATACCGCCTCCAAGGGCGGCATGATCTCGCTCAGCCGGGCCCTCGCGGTGGAATTCGGTCCGCAGAACCTGCGGGTCAACTGCATCTGCCCGGGAGTGATCGATACGCCGATGGTCGAACCAGTGGTGGGTCCGCTCAAAGATCCGAGCCGTCCCTTCCGGCTCTCGCCGATTCGACGCCTGGGCACGCCCGAAGATATCGCCTACTGCGCCCTGTACCTGGCCTCGGATGAATCGAGCTTCGTAACCGGCGCCGTGTTCGTGGTCGATGGCGGGTTCACCGCGCGCTGAGCCGACTATCCAGTCCCGCATCAAGCGTCAGCGGGCATCCACACTGTCAATGCAGCAGTCAGCGTGTGGAGGGCAGTCGCCTGACTTCCTCCCAGTGGATGACGCCGTGCGAGCGCAGCGCGGCAATCTGCTCGTCGGTGTAACCCAACTCTTGCATCACGCGCACGGTATGCTCGCCGTTGAATGGGCCATGCCTCAAGCGTCCCGGTGCGTCGGAAAAGTCGATGAGGGCGCCGTGGCGCAGATACTTTCCGAAGCGCGGACTTTCGACCTCCACCGCCATCCGATTGGCGGCCGCTTGCGGATGCTCTTCGAGAAACATCCCAACATTCCAGTCGGCCTGTACGCAGGCGACGCCCGCGGCCGTCAAGAGTTGTTCCCACTCGCCGGCGGCGCGCGCCGCAAAAATCTTCCCGATTTCCTCGGCAAGCTCAACGTCGTGATCTTTGCGGGCGGCCGCGCTTGCGAACCGGGCATCCGCCAATAGTTCGGGGCGGTTCGCCGCGGTGCAGAACGCCTTCCATTCGCGATCGAAGACACAAGCGAGAAAGACCCAGCCGTCGCTGGTTTGGTAGAGGCGATAAAGCGCGTTGAGCCCGTAGCATTGTTCATCGGGCAACGCATAAGGGGGCCGGCCGTTGTAGTCATAAGCCTCGTCGGCGTTGGCCCAGGCGTTGCCCTGCAGCATCGTGACTTCAATCGCCTGTCCGCTGCCGGAGCGCGCGCGCGCCAGCAACGCCAGCATGATACTGGACGCGAGTGCCTGTGAGGTGTTGGGATCCGGATTGCCTTCGTTCGCCCTCATCAGCAGCCGCGATACTTCCTTGATTTCTTCCAGATTCATGGGCTGCTCGGCCGGTGGAGGGTTCGCACGGCCGGCCTGGCGCAGCGCCCCGCCCAGCAGCGCTCCGGGTATAGGATGAGCGCCGGGACGCCGATGGTGCGGACCGGTCGCGCCGTACGCTCCGACATAGACGTGAATAAGGCGCGGATTGATCCGGCGGCAGGTATCCCAGTCGATCGCCAGCCGCTCAGGAACGCCAGGGCGGAAGTTATGCAGCAGGACGTCGGATCGCGCGATCAGTTGATGAATGATCTTCTGGCCTTCCGGGCTCTGCAGGTTGACCTGAATAGCTTCCTTACCGGCGTAATTTTTGAGATTCATCGGCGCCATGCCGCCGCCAGTGCTGATGGTCTGCTCGCGCTCGGGCGTGGCGTCAACTTTGATTACCCGCGCGCCCATTTCCGCCAGCATCTCGGCCGCGTATGGCCCGGCTATCACCATCGAGAAGTCCAGCATCGTGATGCCATCGAGAAGCGGTTTGCGCGGGCGCCCGCTGGTGAGTATCGCCGTTGATCTTCTCAACCGCGGCTCGTGAAGCTCCGAGCGGTCTGGAGGCGATACGCTGTAAGATCTCGGCGGTGTGCTGCCCGAGATCAGGGGCGGGACCGCCGACTTCACCCGGCGTGTCGCTCAAGCGCGCTATCAAGCCCACGGTTTTGAGCGGTCCGACTCGCGGATCCGCAAGCTCAACGGCGTGATGGTTGTGCACGTACTGCTCGTGCTTCATCCCCTCGGCGGCATAGCGGTACGGCTCCCCCGCGATATTACCGTCATCGATGTAGACCTGCATCCATTCAGCCAGCGTCCGCTCCTGCATCTTGTTGAGGATCAACTCGCGCAGAGCTTCCCGGGCCTCGTGGTTCAAAATGGGAGCTTTCCTGAACAGCTCTTCCTCCAGGACCCATCCCAGGCCGACCGCCTTGAGGTAGGCGCGGAACAAGCGGTCCATCAGGTTAGCATGCTGTAACCAGTGTCCGTCTTTGGTTCGCACCGGGATGTATTGCAGCATCGGCAGGCGTATCCGCGCGCCCAAAGAGTCGGGCGGAAAGGTCTTGGGGTCCAGGCGGGAGAGCTGGCGCATCATAAGCCCCGCCAAATCGTAGGGAATCATATTCTGCAGAATGCTGGTCTGGACCCATTGGCCACGACCGGTCGAATCGCGCGCGAGCAACACCGCCAGAATGCCGCGGACCGCGGCCTGGCTGGCCGCCCATGTACCGACCTGCACTGCGGTATAGGTGGGTCCCACGCGATTCATTTGGCCCGCGAAATCGGTCATCCGGCCGGACTTCGCCGCGATTACGCCTTCGTAACCGGCCACCTGACTGAGCGGACCCTGCTGGCCCCATCCGCTGATCGAGGCATAAACCAGACGCGGATTAATCGCCGAGAGCGTGGCATAATCGATCCCCAGGCGACGCGCAACGCCGGGACGAAACGATTCGATCACCACGTCGGCCTGCTCCGCCAATCGCTCCGCCTGGCCGCGCCCTTCAGCGGTTTTCAAATCCAGGACGGCGCTTTTCTTACCGCGGTTCCAGGCCAGCCACGCCGGATGGCTGCGGAAGGGATCGCCGGCAGGCGGTTCGATCTTGATAACCTCAGCGCCAAAATCGGCCAGGACTGCCGTGGCAAGTCCGCCAGCCATGCCCCAACTGAAGTCCAAAACGACAAGTCCGTTACACGGTCCGGCCATTTCCTCCTCCTCTGAAAGCGGTTTAGCGGCAACCATATCATGCAATTGTGGTCGACGTGCACTATCGGTAGCATGCGCTGTCGGCGTGAGAAAGATCGCATCGAAGATCCGGCTCCGCCGCCGTCCACGGACCGCGGTATCGTTGTCGGCCGTGCTTCCGCCACTTATTGGCGCGCAGCATACCGCGCTCCAAAATAGATGCGTTTGGCGCACAATAGCAATCTTGAGCGTGGTGTCTTTGCAGGCCGGCCTGCACCCTCACCCGTCGCGCGGCTTGCTGACGCAAATCGCGCGCCGACCTCTCCCGGCGTGCCCCTGCGGTACCCAAGCCCGCCAGGCGCGGGCGAGGTAGGGTTGTGAAGTTCATCGATAGCGGAGGCTGGATCAGGACAGGTGGCGAAAAATCATTCGATTAACGTGTCTATTTTTTGGGTTTGGGTCTAACGCAGACCATGCCCGGTGAGTTAGGATAAACCGACAAAACCAAACCAGAGGATCGGAGCGCAGAAAATGGCAGACCTCGCAATCGTAATTATGCCGCCGCCGGGTCCCTACTCCCAGATGGGCGAGCTCGCCCGCGAAGCCGAAGACGCCGGCTTCAGCGGCGCATGCGTGCCGGAATTGACCAATGACGGCCTGATGTGTTGCTACCTGATGGCGACCGCCACCAAACGCATCAGACTGATAACCTGGATAGTAAACGTCTATTTTCGGCATCCGGCGCTGTGCGCGGCGGCTTCGGTGATGGTCCAGGAGGTGTCGGGGGGACGCCTGACGTTGGGGCTGGGCGTCAGCCATCGGCCATTCATGGAGGCCATGGGTATCGAGATGGGCAACGCCCGCGACAAGCTGCGCTCATTCACCGTCGCGATTCGCAAGATCTTCAACGGCGAGCTCAACATCGGAGTGCCCTTCCGCAAGCCCAAGACCCCGATTCCGATTTACTACGGCGCGCTGGCGCTGGAGACCGCACGGTTGGCGGGTGAACTCGCCGACGGCGTCGAGCTGTACATGTGCCCCGCGGATCGGATGCGTAAGCTGGCTGATGCGGCGCGTCAGACCGCCGCCAGCAGCGGGCGCAAAGCCTCCGATATCGCGGTCACGGTCGGACTGCCCACTTTTGTCGACGACGATTTGGAAAAAGCCTATGAGGCGGCGCGCCAGCAGATCTCGTTTTATCCGGCGCTGCCCTTCTACAACCGCCAGTTGGCCAAGAGCGGTTTCGAGGCCGAGGCGAAGGCCGCGATGGAAGCGGCGCAGCGCGGCGATCAAAAGGGTCAGGCGGCGGCGCTGTCCAACCGGCTGGTTGACGCGCTTACTCTGGTGGGTCCGCCGTCGCGATGTATCGAGCGGCTCGCCGCCTTTCGCGAGGCGGGCGCGCAGATGCCGATAATCGTGCCCGGCACGGGCTCGGATCCGGTGGCCAACACCAGGAAATTGATCAAGATTTTCTCCAAGGCGATTTGAGCCGAAAGTAGCATCAGGAGGCTTGACATGGCGGTTGATCAACGCGCGGAAATTGTCCGGAAAATGTGGACGGCGTGGTGCGCAGGCGACCTGCAAACCGCGTTGGATAACATGTCCGACGAAATCACCTGGACGATTCCAGGCAATCGCGACGTTTCCGGAAGCCGGCAGGGTAAGCAGGCGATGAGAAAGCTGTTCGCCGATGTCCAGGGGATGTTTCCCCAGGGCCTGAAGGTGGATTTTCACAAGTTCCACACCACCAACGAATCGGTGGCCGCGGAAATGACCATCAGCGGTCCGGCCTTCAACGGCAATCGGTATGAGAACGAGTACTGCATCATTTTCGACATACCAAAAGACAAGATCGAACATGGACGCGTCTATGTGGATATGAGCAAAGTCGCCACAGTGTTCGGCAATTAACCATGAGCCCGCGCGAACAGGAGTTGGTTTTTCTCTTTGACGTCGACAATACCCTGCTCGACAATGATCGGGTGCAGAACGACCTGTGGAGTCATCTCGAGCGCGTCTACAGCCGGCAAGCCCGGGAGCGCTACCTGGAGATTTTTGAGGAACTACGCGCCAAGCTCGGCTATACGGATTATCTGGGCGCGCTGGAGCGCTATCGGCTCGAGAACCTCCACGATCCGCGGTTGCTCAAGATGGCGAACTGGATGGTGGACTATCCATTCGGAAAGCGCCTCTATCCACGTGCCTTCGAGGTGGTGAAACGGGCTCGACGATGGGGCCGTACGGTGATTCTGTCCGACGGCGACGCGGTCTTTCAGCCGCGCAAGGTCGAACGTTCGGGGCTGTGGAAGGCCTTCGGCGGCCACGTGCTGATCTACGTCCACAAGGAGAAAGCGCTGGCCGACGTCGAAAGGATGTATCCGGCCGGGCATTACGTAATGATCGACGACAAGCTGTGGATTCTCGACGCGATCAAAAAGCAGTGGAAAGACCGCGTGACGACCGTCTTTCCCAGACAAGGTCATTACACTCGTGACGCGAAGAAAATGGCGGCCTGTCGGCCGGCCGACATCCGCATCAATCGCATCGGCGATTTGCTCGACCATCAACGCTCAACCTTCCTGAACGGGGGAAGCGCATAGGAGTCCAAAATGAAAGCCACCCAGCAACTCAACGAGCTTGGACAGAGTCTTTGGCTGGATAACATTACCCGCGACCTGCTCGATAGCGGGACGCTCAAACGCTACATCGCCGATCTCACGGTCACCGGCCTGACCTCTAATCCGACCATCTTCGACCACGCGATCACGCACAGCAGTTCGTACGATGGGGAAATTCGCCAACTCGTCGCGCGCGGCCTGACCGGCGAGGCATTATTCTTTGAGTTGGCGATCGAAGACCTGGCGCGCGCCGCCGACCTGTTCGCGCCGATCCATCAGCGCACCGCCACCGTTGACGGCTGGGTGTCGCTGGAAGTGTCACCGCTGCTCGCCTATGACGCCAAGGCTACCGCCGACGCGGCGAAGACGCTGTACAAAAAGGCCAACCGCCCCAATTTGTTCATCAAGATTCCCGGCACCAAGGAGGGCGCGCCCGCGATCGAAGAGGCAATCTTCGCCGGCGTAACGGTCAATGTCACGCTGCTGTTCACGCGCGAGCACTACCTGGCCGCCGCCGACGCTTACATGCGCGGCCTGGAGCGCCGCGTCGCCGCCGGTCTCAGCCCTGACGTGCGCTCGGTCGCCTCGCTGTTCGTCAGCCGCTGGGACAAGGCGACGATGGACAAGGTGCCGGCGAAATTGCGCGACGAACTCGGCGTGGCCATCGGCCAGCAGGCCTACAAAGCCTACCGCGACGTGCTCGAATCCGACCGCTGGCAGCGGCTGGCGAATCACGGCGCGCGGGCGCAACGCCTGCTCTTCGCCAGCACCGGAACCAAGGATCCCAAGGCTTCCGACGTCCTTTATATCGGCGCGCTGGCCGCTCCCAACACGGTCAACACGATGCCCGAGGAGACCTTGCTGGCGTTCGGCGAGCATGGCCAGGTTGGCGGCGCGATCCCGCGCGACGGCGCGGACTGCGAACAGGTACTGAAGGAATTCGGCAAGAGCGGAATAGACGTGGCCAAGCTGGGCGCCGATTTGCAAACCGAGGGCGCCAAATCCTTCGTCGACTCCTGGCAGGATTTGTTGAAAGCGATCGAGTCCAAGAGCAAAGCACTGAAGTAATCAACCCGGAGAATACAGCAATGGCCCAGGTCCGACCGAACGAAACCCCCGCGTGGCGCGCTTTGCAAGCACACTACGAAAAAATCAAAGACCTGCATTTGCGCAAGCTGTTTGCGGACGATCCGCGCCGCGGCGAGACCTTTGTCGCCGAAGGTGCGGGACTGTACCTCGACTACTCCAAGCAGCGCATCACCGAGGAAACCGTCCGCCTGTTGCTCCAGCTCGCGAAGGAATGCGGCGTCGCCGAGCGGCGCGACGCGATGTTCCGCGGCGACAAGATCAACGTCACCGAAAGGCGCGCTGTGCTGCACGTCGCGCTGCGCGCCGCGCGCGGCACGCAGATCAAGGTCGATGGCATCGACGTCGTGCCTGAGGTCCACGCCGTACTCGACAAGATGGCGGCCTTTTCCGACCGGGTCCGCAGCGGCGAGTGGAAGGGGCATACCGGCAAGCGCATCAAGAACGTGATCAACATCGGCATCGGCGGCTCCTACCTCGGTCCGGAGATGGCCTATTCGGCGTTGCGCACGTTCACCGACCGCTCGATGACGTTCCGCTTCGTCGCCAACATCGACGGCGCTGCGTTTGCCGAGGCGACCCACGACCTGGATCCCGCCGAGACCCTGTTCATCCTCTCGTCGAAGACCTTTACCACGCTGGAGACCATGACCAACGCGGCGACGGCGCGAAAGTGGATCGTCGGCGCGCTCAAGAGCGACGCGGCCGTCGCCAAACATTTCGTGGCCGTGTCGACCAACGCGGCCGAGGTGGCCAAATTCGGCATCGATACCGCCAACATGTTCGGTTTCTGGGACTGGGTCGGCGGACGCTACTCGATGGACTCGGCGATCGGGCTTTCGACCATGGTCGCCGTCGGGCCGAAAAACTACGAAGAAATGCTGGCCGGCTTCCGTGCGCTCGACGATCACTTTTGCAGCGCGCCGCTGGAGAAGAATCTGCCCGTGCTGATGGGATTGCTGACGGTCTGGTACAACAACTTTTTCGGCGCCCAGACCGTGGGAATCATGCCCTACGCCGACAACCTGAGGCGCTTTCCCGCCTACCTGCAACAGTTACAGATGGAAAGCAACGGCAAGCACGTCGACCTCGAGACCCGCCGCGTCACCTACGAGACCGGCCCAATCATCTGGGGCGAGCCCGGAACCGACGGGCAGCATTCCTTCTACCAACTGATCCATCAGGGCACCAAACTCATTCCCTGCGACTTCATCGGGTTCTGTCAGCCCTTGAGCGCGCTGACCGAACATCACGACCTGCTGATGTCCAACATCTTCGCGCAGGCCGAGGCCCTGGCCTTCGGCAAGACGCCCGAAGAATTGAAGGCCGAAGGGTCACCCGACTTCCAGACCCCATTCCGCGTCTGCGAGGGCAATCGCCCCACCAACGTCATTCTGGCGGAAAAGCTCACGCCGCGCGCGCTCGGCACCTTAGTCGCGCTCTACGAACACAATGTCTTCACCCAAGGCACGGTCTGGCATATCGACTCTTTCGATCAATGGGGCGTGGAATTGGGCAAGGTGCTGGCCAAGCGGATCATTCCCGAGTTGGAAAGCGCCGGCGACCCGGAGCTCAAGCACGACAGTTCCACTAACGCACTGATTCGGCGTTACCGCCGCCTGCGCGGCGCTCGGTAGCAAAGTGCGACGCAAAGGCATTCCAAAATCGGCACGGCATCATTGGTTGATGCAGGAGTAGAACATTGGCGATTGGATACAACCAGCCACTGTATATTTTGCCCTACGATCATCGCAGCTCTTTCGAGAAAGGGCTCTACGGATGGAGCGGGGCGTTGAGCGCGGAGCAGACCGGGCGGATCGCCAGGACCAAGGAAGTGATCTACGACGCTTTCAAACGCGCGCTCGGCAAGGGACTGTCCAAGGGGCGCGCGGGAATCCTGGTCGACGAGCAGTTCGGCGCCGCAATCCTGCGCGACGCCGCCACTAACGGCTTCATCATCGCGATGCCGGCGGAGAAAAGTGGTCAGGCTGAATTTCAATTTGAGTATGGCGACGACTGGGCCGCACACATCGAGACCTTCAAGCCGACCTTCGTCAAGGTGCTGGTCCGCTACAATCCGGAGGACGATGAGGCGCTCAATCGCCGGCAGGCCGCGCGGCTCAAGCAGCTCGCCGATTACTGCCACGGTCATGGCCACTATTTCATGTTCGAACTGTTGGTGCCGGCCACGCATGAGCAGATGGATCGCCTCGACGGCGATCAGCATCTGTACGACACCGACCTGCGCCCGTCGCTGATGCTCGCCACCATCAGGGAGCTTCAGAGTGCGGGCGTCGAGCCAGACCTATGGAAGATCGAAGGGCTGGACCATCGGGAGGATTGCGTAAAGGTCGCGGAAGTGGCGCGTCGCGACGGCCGCGATAACGTCAGCTGCATCATTCTGGGCCGCGGTTCCAACGACCAGAAGGTGTTGGAATGGCTGCGCAATGCGGCCGGCGTTCCGGGATTTATCGGCTTTGCGGTCGGCCGCACCTCGTTCTGGGAACCGCTGGTGGCGTTGCGCGACGGCAAGATGAATCGCGATCAGGCGGTAGAGGAGATCTCGCGCCGCTACCTGGAATGGGTCAGCGCATTCGAGCAGGCCGGCACGCATTGAATCGGCGCGGGCATCAAATCGCGCTGCGGGGGTGGCGAATCAATGAGGTCTGATGTTTTATTGCCGATAGCGGTTTGATTAATGCCGCGAGAGCGGCCGGATTCCCCGGAGGTTGAATGACATGAAAATCTCATTTGGGATCCATCTTGCTCCGGGAACGCCATTCGTCCGCCGCGACGACCTCAGCCGGGTCGCGGACCTGGTGAAGATGGCCGAGGACTATGGCGCCGAGGCAATCGGCACCTACGATTCCGCTTTTATCGGCGACGACGCCTACGTCAGGAGCGCGCTTATCGCGGCCGCGTCGACGCGTGCGCGGGTCGGCTTGCGTCCCACCAATCCGCTCACCCGCGAGCCGCAGGTCATGGCGTCCTTCCTTGCCTCTATCGACAGCCTGACCGCAGGCCGGGCGTTCATGGATATCGCCAGCGGGGACAGCGCAGTCCTCAACATCGGCTACAAGATCGCCTCGCGCGCGCGCATCGAAGACTACATCAACTGCGTGCGCAGCCTGCTGGCGGCGGGCGAGGCCACCTATCAAAAGCGGCCGCAGCGCGTGCGCTGGTCCTCCCGGGTGCTGCGCCATCGCATTCCCATTTCCATCTGCGCCGAAGGCCCCAGGATGCTGCATCTGGGTGGCAGAATCGGCGATGGAGTCATCGCGGGCACGGGACTGCTGCCCGCCGTGATTGCGGATACGACCGCCCGGATTCATGCCGGGGCGCGGGAGGCCGGACGCAATCCGTCCGACGTCGATATCTGGTTCACAACCCGCACCTCGCTCGATGAGGACCACGATAAGGCGATCGAAGGGGTCAAGGCGTCGGTGTCATCGATTTTGAACCATTCGATGCGCCAGGGTCTGGAGGGCAAGCATGTGCCGGATGAATTGAGAGCGAACCTCCAGAAGTACGTCGACGGTTACGTGCCCTACGAGCACGTACTGCGCGAGGGCAGCAATCCCAAGCGCATGGAAGAACTCGGCCTGACGGAGTACGGGCTCAAACGATTCGCCCTGGCCGGCAATCCGCGCAACTGGATCGCGCGGATTGAAGAGATTGCGCAAGCTGGTGCCACCAAGCTGTGGCTGAACGCCGAAGGCGGCAATCTCGACCGCCAGTTACATTACATGCGCATGCTGGGCGGCCAAATCATGGCTCGCTTCGTATAGCCTAAGGCGAACAATATCTGGGCGCGTGCGCCGCAAAAACACATTGGCGCAGAGCCTGTTTCTGTCCCCTTTCCTTATCTTAGGAGCGGGCGAGGGAGAGGTTAAACGCCCCGTTCCACAGCACACGTTTCGCCTGCAGCCAGCTACATTTCGCGCAGCAGCAGCCACGAATTATTCTCGCTTTAGGAGAAGGAGCGGTTACACGTTCCGATTCCAGGCATAGGTCTCGCCCTCACCACCGGCATTTCGCATAAGATCGGCTCGGATTTTTTCGCTTCAGAGGTAGGTAAAGCGCGAGCCCGTGCATCCACGCGGCAAATTCTAATCTAACACCAGCCCGCGCTGCGCCAAACCCGTCACGCCTTGGGGAACTCGATCAGCTCCAGAATCTGGCCGTCCGGATCCTTGAAGCAGACGAACTTGGTGGTTCCGCCGCCCATCTTCATGGTCTGCACGCCGGAGAGGAACTCGATCCCCTGCGCCTTTAACCGCTCGTACTCCTGGTCGATATCCTTGGTGTGAAAAGCGACGCGGGCAACGCCGGTATGCCACAGATGCGGATAGGGCTCGCCCTCGGTTTTGGGCACCTTCCATTCGATCAGATCGATTCGCGTCGCGCGCGGATCGTCGCCCAGAATCAGCAAGGCGGCTTTGCCCCGATTGTTGGGAATCCTCAGGCCCTCTTCAAACGCCGGGTTGCCGCCCTCGCCGACGTTGAAGGCAACCTTGAATCCCAGCATCTGGTAGAAGGCGAGCGAACGATCGAAGTCCTTGACGTTGATGTTGACGTGAAAAATTGACTTGATCATGGAGGTCTTTCCTTTCGGCCCGGTGTCGTGGCCATCCCCACCATAGCGCCGCGGGCATCGTGCGTGGAAACCGCGGTGCGGATTTTCCCTGGCCGTCCAAGGTTATGATGGGATAGGCTATTTTCCAACCGGGAGGAACCAGCCGATGCCAATCTTTCAACACGGGGATGTAGCGCTCAATTACGAGGAGTACGGTTCGGGCTATCCGTTGTTGGTAATCGCGCCCGGCGGAATGCGATCGGTGATCGATTTCTGGCATCGCAGCCCGTTCGATCCGACCAAAGACCTTGCCACCAGCTTCCGCGTGATTGCGATGGACCAGCGCAACGCCGGCGGGTCGCGCGCCCCGGTGAGCCCTACCGATAGTTGGGAAACCTTCGCCGCTGACCAGCTTGCCCTTTTAGACCATCTCAAGATCCACCAATGCCACATTATGGGCGGATGTATCGGATCGTCGTACTGTCTGGCGTTGATCAAGGCCGCGCCGCAGCGAGTCACCGCGGCGATACTGCAAAATCCCATCGGACTGGGTCCCGACGGTATCGCACGGTTCCATAACATGTTCGACGATTGGGCGGCGGAGTTTCGCCAGCGGCGTCCGGAGGTAAGCGAAGCAACGCTGGCGGCGTTTCGCGCCAACATGTTTTCGGGCGATTTCGTCTTCGCCGTGACGCGGGATTTCGTGCGCTCCTGCATGACGCCGATGTTGATCCTGGCCGGCAACGACCCCTATCATCCCACTGCGGTGTCCAAGGAAATCGCGATGCTCGCGCCCAACGCCGAGATCATCCTCGAATGGAAGACGCCTGACACCGTAGGCGCCGCGGTGGAGCGGGTTCGCGCTTATCTCAAGGACCGGGAGCCATGAGGCGACGCCAGCGAACTTGGCGTATCATGATTCTGTCAAGCGCGCTGGGAAAGGAGAAAAACCATGAAGCCGCTGCCTCATCATTATGATGTTCGCCTGTCCGGAGGTCCCGACGGTTACGCGACCTCCGCCGCGGACGGAATCCCGGACTTGCGCTGCGCTGCGCCGGCGGACTTCGACGGTCCCGGCGACGCCTGGAGCCCTGAGCATCTGCTACTCGTGGCGGTGCAAACCTGCTTTCTGTTGACCCTGCGTTCGGTCGCGAGGCTCTCGAAGTTCCAGTTCAAATGGCTCGAACTCTCCGCCCACGGCGTGCTGGATCGCAAGGACGGCGTGACCCGCTTCACCGAGATCGTCCTGCGTCCCAAACTGACGGTGGCCCAGGGCACTGACCGCGCACAGGCTCAGCGCATCATGGAAAAAGCCGAAAAGGCCTGCCTGGTATCGGCCTCGCTCTCGACTCCGGTCCGGCTCGAAGCGGAAGTGATCGAGGGCTGACCGCTCGACCGGTTCGCCTCTCCCCTAGTCCCGTCCGGGCGGCCCGTCAGTATCAGCCGATCGCGTTAAGCTCGTACGCGATCGCCGTACTGATCTGGCGGGCCAGGTCGTACAGGCGCAGCATCGGATTGAACAATGCCGCGTGATCGACTGCATATGATAGCTGCGGTTCACTACGGTAACCGGCGTCCTCACCGAAGTCCTCCGTGGCGACGCCGGCGTGGTCGGGCCGCGGAAAAATCCCGGCGAGCCGCTCGACCGCACTGGCCACATCCAACCCGATGATGCGAGCCTGGATTTCACGCCGGGTCACGCCGTGCTGCGGGCCGAAGTTGGGGATTTCGGTAGCGAGCATCGACAAGCGGTAGATCAACCCGATGCGGATTGCATGGAGCAAAAGCAGACGCTCGCGCCGCTTGGTGGCGGCGGGCGGCAACGCCGCGGTAAGTTGCTGGTAATCCGCCTGAAGACGGCGCACCACGCAGGCCAGGCGGTCGTGTTTGCCGAGATCCTCGGTGATTTGCGCCATTTCGCGCATCGCCTTGGCCCGCAGCGGACTGCGCACGCGGGCTGAAAGCGTTAGCCACATGCGCGGGTCAACCGTATCGATATAGGCGCGCATGACGTCGAGGTCGCTCGCCTCCAGCGCCGCTACAACCAAGTCGAGCGCGCGGCGAAAGCGCGGCGACCGTTCCCGCATCGCGGCGAATAGTTCGGGATCCCGGGTCACGGCGCGGCCCACCCCGTACAGGGTGTTGGCCAGGAAGCCAAGCTGCTGCAGAATCGCGTTGTTGGGAATCGCGCGCACCTGCGATGGATGCTCCAGCGCCATCGGCCGGGACCATCCTTCGGTTTCACGCGCTTCAGCGCGCGAGCCGGTCTTGTAGAGCAGGTTGGTTGCGAACAGTCCGAGCAGCGCGGCGTAATCGGGGTCCTCGACCAGGCTGCCAAACTCCTGCTGCACGATGGCGAAAAACTCCGCGGCGTAGTCGGGCGCGGCATAGACCGGGTCGCCCGCGGCCTCGGGTTCCGCACCCAACGCAAAGCCGACGATCTGCCGCATCGCCGCCAGCGCGCCGGCCGGCGTGAAGAACGCCAGATACCCGTCGCCTCCCTGGAAACTGAGCTCCTCCCTGACCGTGATACCGCGCCGTTCGAATTCCGCGCGGTTGACCGGCGGCGCCACGTAGCGGATGCGGTCCGCCAGGGTCAGGGGATGGCCGCCGCGGCCGATCGATTCGCCGTGCGTGTTGAACAATATGACTTCGAGGGCGCCCATGCCGTGGCTATGCAGCAAATGAGCGATTCGCAGCCGCAAATGCTCGATGCGGAAAGTGGCCGCCATTTGCCCGATGAAGCGGCCCGAATCGGAGTATCCGAACTGCACCGCCACCTTGCCCTGCCGCTTCAGGTAGTCGCGATAATGCCGGCTCTTGAGCGCTTCTTCGATTACATGGTGGCCGCGTTCGAACGCCTCGGCGGTCTCGAACAGGGGTGAGATTTCGACGTGATCCTCGATTCCGAACAGGCGCGCATAGTAGAGGGCGGTCAACAAGGTGAAGCCGGTTTCGGTCTCCGCGATCAGAAACCGCACCGGTGCTTCGCAGTCGATGAATTTGACGATCTGGGCCACCGTCATCATCAGCCGCTTGGCGGACGCCCATTCTTCCATCAGGCTGGCGAAATTGATGTTAACCGGGCGCGCGCGGTCCAGCAGATCGTTGACCGTGTTGAAGTACGAGCGGCGGTTGGCGGGATCGTTGGGTTCGGTTTCAAGGCCAATCTGCCGGCGGATCGCGTTATGCAACTGCGAGGAATTGAGCCGCACATGAATCCGCGCCAGACCCAGACCGTGGGTGCTCAGACTCGCGCGCATCACCAGCAGATCCTCGCGGGTCGCGTCGTCCGGCGCGGCGGCTAGCGCCGTGTCGATCAATTCGACCACGGGCCCGATGCGGACCAGCGCGCGCTCGCGGCCGTCAACCATCGCCCGCGCGAAGCGCGCCGTGCGGGCAGGGTCGCCCGCGCACTCGGCCAGCAGCGCGGCCTGCTCGGCGACGGTCGCGATCGCCGTAGCCAGTATCCGCTCCAACGGCGCCAGCGAATCGCGAAAGTCCGGCTCGCATTTGCGCTGGAGCGCGGCTGCCGACGCGTGGTAGCGCTCGAGCGCGGCCCGCTTGTCTTCCAGGCGCTTGCTGATCGCGCCCATCCAGGTCAAATCGGTGCGGCCGTCTTGATCGTAGCCGACCCACGAGGCCAGGCTGATCAGACGCGGCGTCAGTCGCGTCCATTGCCCCGGCCATCGTGCCCGCGCGATGCGAAAAATGATTCGGTGGATGCTCTCCAACGCGTCGTGGGCATGGCGCAACGCTTCGACCGACCAGGCGTGCTCGACATCAAGGGTCAACGTGCTTTCCGGCCGATGCGCCGCGCCGGCGACCAGGGCCTGCCGCCGCGCGCGCCCGCCCTCGCTCAGCGGCTCGCCATCCCGCGCCTGTCCGGTGGCAAGTTCAGCCAGCGCCAACGCCAGTTCATGACGAATCGTGAACGCGGGATGGGCGGTGAAGACCACCCCAAAGGCGACCCGGTCGACCAGCGCGCGGAACTTCTCGAAGTCGCCATTCGCCGCCAGACGCGAAAGGAGTTCCTGGATCGCCTGCTCGTTGGCGCTCGAGTCCGTTACGCCCAGGTAAGTGCCTAGACGCGCCGCGCGGTCGGAAAACGCATCGGCGCAAAGACGCGCGACCAGGTGCTCAAGCTCGTCGGCGCTGCTCCCGCGCCAGTCGAAGCGGGCATCAACTTCCAGTGCAAGCAACTGGATCGGATTGGCAAACGGATCGACGGCAAGGCGCTGGCGCAGGTTATCCAGCAATCCAGCCAAGGTGTCGCCAGCATTCGGCGGCGCGCCGGCGGCATTGGGGGGCGAGTCTTGTGCCGGGCCTATCGCGGTAGCACCCGAAGGTAGGCCGTCCATTTGTTACCTGCCACTATCCCTCCCGCACGACGCGAAGGCGGACTTTCCAGAGTGCGGGACTTACGATTTGATGGAGTCCGAACGCAAGAAGCGCGCCGTCCGCAGGGATTACTCGTGGGACTTCGATCCCCGCCAGGACCGCGTTTGACGGTCAAGAATCGCCGCGAACCGGACCAAACGACCATCCGCGTGCCCGCCGCCGATGCAGTTGCCTTGCCACTGTGCGGCGCCCGCGCCTGGATTCTTTTGCGTAGGGCCGGCCTGTGGCGCGCCCTTTCTTTTTCAATGTCGGTGGACGACGAAACGTGAACCGACCGTGAAATCCTGACCGCCAATCGCCTCCGGCGCACCGCCCGACTTTGCCGAACCTGTGCGCCGAGGGTATGACGCTCGTACGCGCATCGAAATGGAACTGTGCGGACGCAGAGTTGGTTCCGAATGCAACAGCCGGGTGTCTCCGAACTCTACAGACCGGCCATCCTGACACGAAAAAATCGGCGCCGCCGACGCCTAAGCTTGCAGATACGAAGCGGCCCAATCTGGCACAGGTGATGCACTTTATGCTCCGAGCAGTGGCCGCATGATAGATCGCGCCACGCCGCCCACCCTGCAAGGAGAATTCGGATGCCACCACTTTTTGAAAGAATCCTCTGTCCCATCGACTTTGACGAAAACTCCATGGCCGCGTTGGCCATCGCCGCGCAAATGGCACAGGAAAGCAAGGGTGCGCTCTATGTCCTGCATGTGGTTCGCTCTCCGTTCCAGCCCTCAGAAGTTCCCGCTGAACCCCGGGTTGAGGAGTGGGAGCGCGACGCTGAATCACGGCTTGACAACGTGGCGCGCCAGCACCTTGAGGGGAAAGCGAAATACAACCTGATCCTCAAAACCGGCAACCCCGCGGACGCGATCATCGAAGCAGAGCGTGAACTGCGCCCCGACGCCGTTGTTATGGCAACGCACGGCCGCACCGGTCTCGGCCATATGTTCATCGGCAGCGTGGCGGAACACGTCGTGCGCGGATCGTCCTGTCCGGTCGTAACCGTACGCCCAACCGCCGCCTGCGCTTAGGCTACACCGGCCGCATGATGGGCGGCGATTCAGGATTCCTCGAAATCAAAGGTCGTGAACTTGAGGGTTCGGCAATTCTCGTTGACCGTTCGTACCAGGTCGTCCGGTGCCCCATCTGGAATTTCAGCCTGGATCTCCAGAGTGATCTCTACCTTCGCGCCAGGCTGTTTCGTGAGATGCTGAACGATTTCGTTAGCCATGTCTGAAGCGTCGCGGCCGAGCCTGACGGGATTTAACGTGACGGAGCCGTGAAAGCGCCGGGCGCGCGGCGGCTCTTTAACCTTCGAGCCGTCCTTCGGAGTTTCTTCTTTGCCGCCGCCGGTATCGAGGTCACCCTTGCGCTCGCCGCGTTTGGCCTCTTCCGCGATTTTTTTTCCTCAGCAAGCTGCGGTGCGGCCGTGTCCGGCTTGACCACCAGACCGCCGCCGTCGATGCTCACGCGAATCCGGCGCCCCACCTGCAACCCGCGATAACGCTGGTTCTGATCGTCCCAGCCGTCGGCGTAAGCGAAGGAATCCTGCATCCAGGAAATCAGGCTCAGGCCTTCAGCGATTGCCTCGGCCAAAACGCTGTTGTCGCGCAGGCGGGGCAGGTACAGGTAGCGCGCGAAATCGTCCGCCAGTTGCTTAACCGCCACATGATTGCCGCGCCACAGCGGTACGCGATCGAGTTCCATCCGCAGCAGCGACCCGGCCCAATTCGTGATTAGCAGGCCATCGTTCTTAAGCCGCTTCGACGCCTTGATCGCCAGCGCCTCCTGGCCAGTCGGCTTCAGCTCGGTCCATTCGAGTCCGGTTTGCGCACCGTCGCCAGGTTTCTTCTCGCTGGGAACGAGCAGCCAGAAGTATGTCTCAGGAATCCGTTGCGTGACGGTCGCGTTTGCTTCCTCGTGCTTGGTCTTCGCCTGATTGCGCTGGAAGGCGTCGAGATTAAGCGACTCACTGTCGCGCTCGATCGATTGCCAGGCCAGGTAATCGCGCACGGCCTTCTTAAGATCCTCAAGGCGGGCGCGATCGGCGGCGAGAAAGACCAGCGTGTTGCGTTTGAGGCGCGGGCTGGTCCCCCGGTTGTTCAGGCATTCGGCAGCCGCTTTGATCGCCGGGCTGTCCATGTTCTTGGACAAATGGGTATGCGCCGGATCGACGATCACCAGCCGCGCCTCATCTTCATCCGCAATCTCTCCATGGGGGACACACGCATGCACACGTGCAAAATCGCCCCGGCTGCGCGCCTCGGCCCGCAGCCGCTTGCGGATCTCCTCCAGCACGTCGTCGTCGCGCTGTTGATCCGCCCGGTCCTGCGCCAGCCGGGTGACTCCGGGCTTTGCCGCATACCAATAGCGCCTGCCGTCCTGGTACAGGAAGACAGTCTGATCGCTCAGCCGCCGCAGCGCGTCGCCGAACGTGGCGACGGTTTCCCCCGGCTGCGCGCATCCGAGCTTGATTCGCGTGTCTTCGAGTCCCTTGTTTGCCGCCTCCTGATTGGGTGCCGACCCGATGAAGATCGTGCGCGCCACGCGCCGCGCCGCCGAATAACGCATCAGCGCCGGGTTCTCCTGGTCCATCCGCAGTGGCACGGCGTTGGGGCCGTCGATATCGCTTTCGATAACCACACGCCAGGGGTCGTCCAGGTAGCGCATCAGTTCGAACTGCACCGCCGGTTCATCCAGCGGCATGTTGCCGGGCATGATCAGCAAGCTCGCGTCGTTGCGCTTCCACAGCGTGTGGATCACCGCCGCCATCAGGCGCAGCACGCCGCGGGTACGCTGGAACTTGTCCAGCGATGACCAGTCCTCGTAAAGCCGATCGAACAGTTCGGGATGAATCGGATAGGCCTTTTCGATGCGCCGCAGGTAGTCAGCTTCTCGGCACGAATTGGGGAACTCCTGCACATGGGCCCGATACATCTCGCTGAATTTGCGGGCGACCGCATCGCGGGCGGTGAAGTTTTCCTTTTCCGTAATCGGTTCGAACAACCGCCGGCGGACGATCTCGAAGCCTTCTTCGACGCTGGCCGGAGTCCACGGCGAGTCGAGTCGGCCGAAAGTGTTCTTAAGTCGGGCGAGCGCCTCGTCACCTGCCGTCCCGCCCTTTTCAATATCCGACGCGGGAAGGCTGGCCACCACCATTGTCAGTGGCGAATCCTTTACTGCTTCGGTAAGCGCCTGGGCGAAAGTCAGGTTGGCGTCGAAAGAACCTGCCGGCAGGTCCGCCACGCCATAAAGCTGGCGTAAGAACGCGATCCATTCGTCAATCAGAATCAAGCAAGGCGCCGCCCGAGAGAACAGCTCCCGCAGTTCTTTTCGAATCGAGCCGACGCCCTTCTTATCAGCCTCGGCAACCAGCTTGTAGCCGTCCCTGCCGAGCAGTTGCCACGCCAACTCGCCCCACATCGTATGCGTCTGCGTGCCATCCGGCTTTCGATGTGACTTGGCGGGATTAAGTTCCGTTCCGACCAGCACCGCGCGCCGCGCCTTCGGCAGTACCGATACACCGGCCGCGGCGAGAACCCGTTCGAGCCCTGGTAATTCTTTGCTCGGGGTGCCGGAGAACAGATGGTAGAGCGCCAGCATCGAATGGGTCTTGCCGCCGCCGAAATTGGTCTGGAGGTCCACGACAGGATCGCCGCTTGGACCGGTCAGCCGCTTGATAGCTCCAACGAGCAACTGTTCAAGACCGTGGGTGATGAACGTGCGGCGGAAGAAATCGCGCGGATTGCGGTACTCGTCCGAACCTTCGCCGCGATGGACCTGTCCAAGATCGGCGGCGAACTCCGCCTGTTGGAAACCTCCAGACGCCACGTCGGGATGGGGAATGATAATCTCGCGCCATGGTTTGAGCCCCCGCTCGGGCTGCCCCTCGGTCGGCGCGACCGCGGCCTTGCGCGTTTCAGTGCGCGCCTGCTCGTCGAAGCGGGTACGCAAAAGCTCCTGCTTGCTGCGCTCGACCTCGGCCGCTTGCTCCGCCGAAATCGCGCTCAGCAGCCGATGGATGCTGTCCAGCGCGCGGTAGGTATCGTCAGTGGAAAAGGGCTTCTGATGGGCCCAGTCGTTGCGGGTGTTGCGCAACTCTTCGACCAGATTGCGCTCCGCCTTGCCGAGCTTCTTCGAGAATACGGCATTCCATTGCCCGGCCATCACGGCGAGCAGCGCGTGCGAATCCCAGTTGACCGCTCCCTTCGCATCGCGCGGCAGCCAGCCATCGCGGAACGCGTTGGCGGCATCGTCGAGCCACTTGTCACCTAACGCCGCCCGCATCTCCCTCTCGAAGTATGGCCGGAGTCCGGTCTTCAAAAGATCAAGCGCCTTACCCACCCTTTCGTGATTCGAAACTGCCATTTTCTTTTTTCCTAGCCCACCGAGGACACGGAATTAGCCCTGGTTAGCACCATCCAAAGGTTCGACGCCGATCCCGACGTGGTCACGCAGCATTGTCGCTCGATCTGAGTGCCATTTACCGTCAAAGAAGATTTTGACCTTCCTCGTCACTGCATCAACGTTATCTGCGGCGACTACGATCTCCAGACGATAATCACCCTGTTTAACGATGTGGCCTTTGTGAAGTGGTTTCTGAATTACATCAAAGGTCAGTGAGACTTCGTCCGGACTCAGATCCAGCGCGGGGTTATTGTCACCTTCAAAATCCTTGCGATCCGTGGGGTCAATGATGTGGCCAACATCGCAAAGCTTAGACATCTTCGGAGGTAAGAATCGCAGATACGTGCCTTGCTCCGGTGGAGAGTTGGACCAGACCAAATTCATTGGCGGGAAGTCAAAGACCTCTTCCCACTGGCTGTCCGATTTTCTGTATCGGATCAGTTTTTTTGCATACACCTCAACATTTCGGGCTGTTTCATTGCTCGCGTTCTCCACAAGTACTCGGAGATAGTACGAAGTCGTTTCGTGTTGCTGGACGACCACGGGTTGCGGACTGAACTGCAAATGTGCCGGTTGAATGTAGGGGAGTTTCACGCAGTCGGGGAGTTTGGTACTTGCGCTCACCTCTAGAATCGGGTGATTGCACCATCTCCGTAGTCTGTTCTGAAAGAGTGCGATGACCAGAGCGACGATCACCGCGCCCACGGTTCCGATCGCGGTCAACCATTTGGTCGTCCAATCGGCTAGCTGACCACACGTCATAAATGTTCTGCTCTCTTATCTTAGACCGACTGTTGAAGCAGTCAGTTGGTTTTAAAGATTCCTGGACGAGTTATCCGTTGTGTTCACAACGAACAGATTACCCGTCGTTTCATTAGCCAAGAGACGCAGCCGGCACCCGTCGGCCGCGAAACTGTGCAAGTTCGGGAAACGACACCGTGTGGTGGAAACCAAACAACCGCTCGGCGAATGAAAGGACGATCTTTGTGGTTCCATCTATTCAGCGCCCTGAAGGGGCGAATTCCCCGGTTGGCCCTTCCCTGCCCGTCGCCAGCCTCTGCAGCTCCGGCCAGGACTTGACCAACATGTTGTAGGCGAGCGCCTCCTGGGACCGGCCCTTGCGGTCGCAGATTGTATACAGGCGGTAGGCGAGGTCCTTGGCGGTCTCCGCCAGTGCACCGGCTCGCCGGATTATGCGCGCTGCAGCCGCGTCGCCGCCGATTTCCAGCGCGCGGATCAGATGCAAGTTCCCACACGGTCAGCCGGGTCTCGGCCGCCGGATCCCAGTCAGGGCTCAGCACATCGCGCTGAACGAGATGGACCTTGCCCGCTCCGGCATTGACAATGCCTGCCTCTTGTAGCGCATTGACCGCTGTGTCCTTGGCGCGCGAGAGCGTGTCGGCATCACCGAATTTGCCCTCGTTCATTCCGTTCTGCTCGAACCACGCCAGCGCCCAGCGCGTCTCGGCATCGTACTCGCCTTCCTGTTCGGCAAGGATTTCATCGAGCGCCTGGTTGGTAAGCCCGAGCGCCGTGCGCACCCGCATCGGCGAGCCATCGGTTTCCAGCACCTTGGAATAGCGCGAGAAAATCGCCATTCCGGGGCCGATCGCCGCCTGCGCTAGATCAACCGGCGCGATGCTGCCGTGCTGTAGCGTTTTCAGCGCCGCGGGAAGATTCGCGCGCAACTCATCTACGAATTGGCGGCGCGTCGCGAGCGGGGCGTCATCAGGCCGCCCGCGGCAGGCCAAGACGACGGATGAGGCCAGCGCATTCGCAGCACGGCCAACCATCCGTCGAGCTAATTCAGTTCGCATCGGCCATGTCCCGGTAATTTGAAAGCCTGCTCGGATAACGCCTTCGAGCATGGTTTCCCACCCGGTCGAAACGAGGGCCGGCTGCGAATCGTCGCCGTCATCTTGGCTTTCTTCCTCCTCGGCCTGTTTAAAGGCGTAAAAGACGATCAGGGGGTATGCTGCGTTGTGTGCTTCGCGCATCCGGACAAATGCCTTACCAAGACCTTCCTCAAAGAATTTCTGCGCCTTCTCTTTGTTACCTTCAAACCTGTAAGGAGTTGCTATCAGTTCCTGTGCTTTCGGCACGAGTAACGTGCTGAACAGCTGCGGATAGATTCTTCCAACAGAACGGCGCAACCAGACGTAGAAGAAATCAGAGAGATCCGCGTACCCAATGTTGTCGTAGTAGGGCGGGTCCGTGGCGACGAGCGGAGCCGCGTCACCGTTAACCGCTGCAGTCGCGTCGAGTTGTCGAGCATAACCGTTCGTAGCGACTACCAGTTCGGATAATAACGACGTTATGCTGTCGATGCCTCCTTCGTAGTTGCCGCTGGACTCGGAAAACACGTTGCTTTCCGCGAAGTCCCAGGCCATAGCCAAAGCTTGTCTCGTGAACGTATTTCTTGGGTGCTCCCGGTTGGTAGCCCATGTTGCGATGCTGGAGTTACGATCGGCCACCTTATCAACTGAGAAAGCGAGATAGGTAGCGACGGCGTCGGCGTAGGCGGTGGCGCCCAGGCCGCCGTCGTCGATGCCCTTGCCGTCATTGGGCATTTGTGCCGCACGTACATCCTTGCGCACACGCTCGCGCGCCTCGCCCACTAAATCGCTGAACGTCGTCAACGCCACCAACTGCCGCGGGGTGAAGTAATCCGCGAACGTTTTGAATCCATACGATCCGGCCTTGGGCATTGCTGGCGAAAGTTCCTTTGGCCGGTTCCGATGGGATCTTGGCTGCGATCGACGGCTCCGAAATAAGCGCCTTCGCCCTGGCCAATGGTTTTAATTGTTCTCCTTCAAGCGGCAGGTAAACTCGGCCTACAGCGCCTTCGGCAACTAAGGCCAAGGGCATCGTGTCGAGTCGCCCGATTTCGGCTTGGCTGTCGATGTACTCGCCCTTCGCGACACCCTGGCGGCAACGGACGCAAAGAAATGTGGCCTTGTTTTTTTTCCTTTCTCGCTGACGAAACCGGACCCGGTTGAGATTTCGTTCCGGCGACAACAAGGCGTTGGCTGACTTTACCGTGAATTGCAAATGCTTCGTGCCGCCCCCACCTTCAATCCGAGGTTCGACCCATGTTTCTTTGCCTTTCTTAGTCGACAGCCAGAATGATTTAACCAACGGCATCATGGCGCCGCAGGCCGGGTTCGGACATTTCACCGTGCGCGCCCACAGCCAGGCGACTACCGTCAGTTCCTTGCCAATGAGGCCCTTCAAGTCTTCGCGGTCTTTCGCCATTTCGGGCGTGACCTTGACCTTGGGATACAGCTGACCGATGCGGCGTCTCGGCCTCGTCGCGCATCCATTTGCCGTAATAGCGCACGTCGTCGGCCAGCCCCTGAGCGCCGCGCCATGCACCCTGTAATCAGCTTCTTGCGGGCGTCGGGATTGACCGGGGGCTTGCCTGCAAATTTCGGCGGAATCTCGATCAGCGCCTTGGTGATCAGGACTGCGACCGGATTCAGGTCACTGGCGTAAGCCATGAGCCCGAGCCGCTGCGCTTCCAGAGGAATCGACCCGCCGCCGCAGAACGGATCGAGCACGGCGGGCGGATGGCCGTCGCAGGATTTCACAATCTCTTCGCGCGCGGCGGCGAGCACCTGTTCGTTATTGGAGTTCTCCCATTTGACGAGATTCTCGATTATGCCAAAGAGCCGCTTGCGCTCCTGCTCCTGCGCTTCGTCGGTAGGGAACTTCTCGGGATGGCTGGAAGGGTCATCGACGAGTTGCGCGAATAGCACCGCCCGGCATGCGGCCAGCGGCCGCCGCGCCCACCACAGATGCAGCGTGCTCGGATGCCCATGCCGGATGGACTTTTCTCGGGCTGCCGACGCCTTGTTGATCTCCTCCAGCGGCAACGCCACCTCAATCAGTTTCTTGCGGATCACTCTTTTCTAATTCCTCGCGCTCCATCGCCTCGGCTTCTTCCTGCTTCCTTTTCGCCTCGGCTCTCGACACCGCTATGGAGAATGTAATTTCAAGTTTCCGCAGAAGCTTCACCTCAGCATCCCTGACTTTGTCATCAATCCAGCTTCGGAGGTGAAATTCGACGAACTCGTCGATCTCGATTCCATTCAGCACCGGGGGCGGCTGCACCCATCCATACGCGAAACTATAAGCAATGCGTGTCGGGTCGTACTGGTAGGGTTTCTCGAGCTTCTTCAGCAAAGCATCAACCTGCGCGTCGGAGAGGAATGAGTGCGCCAGATTTCGGATGAACACGAACTCGTTTATCATAGGCTCAGTCAAGCGCTCGACACCGCGGGCATCGAAGGAGACCCATCCCTTTGCGCGCCAGCGATCGAGATCATCCAGACTGACGCCGGCGATGGCCAGGTACCAATCGCGGTCTCTTGAATACAGGTCAAATTCGAGCTGACGGACTTTACCGTCAACTAGTTCCCAGCCCCACTCAATGTCTTCTTCACGCATGCGGGAGCCTCCCCCCATCGAGAACGACCTAATCGAAGCGCGTCTGTCTGACAGCATCAACTCGCTACCATTGTCTTTGACGATGACGCCGATCGTGGGCACCTCGAATGCGTCTCGCGTTCTCATTCAGATAGCGGGAGATCGGCGCTCTGGCTCTACATCGATCCAGCGCAAGGCCGCCAGATTACGGATCGGATCGCCGATATCCTCATCGCGCAGCGGAGGACGACGGCGCTGTTTCCAATGCTTGACTTCTAGCAGGACCTGCTCCTCGGTCGGTTTCGTGCGCGATTTGCGCTGCAAGGAGCGCCAGGAAAAATGAACCGTTGCCGCCAATTCCGCCTGGTTGGTGTCCATACGCAAGGAACAGGTCGGTTATTCGGCTTAGCGCGGGTTCCCATTGCGTGAGATCGTGTCCAAAACGTCCTTTCGCATCATGAAGGTGGGCCCCGGCTTTACCGCCAGCATCCTGCCGAGCTTTTCTTCACGGATGAGCTGATTGTTTTGAAGCCTCGATATTATAGACTTCAGTCCAGCGGCGAACGGTCCGTAGCGGCCACGCTCAAACTCAAGCCCGGTGGGAATTCCTGACTGTGTGGCGAAGTACGCTTCCTTCTGAAAAGAGGTCCTGCCGATAGGCCGGTGGTACGGCTCGCTTTCAACGCGGGCCAATATCTCCACCAGCGCCACCCAGCCCGGATTTATTTTGTACCCGTTTTCGTAGGATGAGACTGCATCAGGCTCGCCAGCGCCTTCCAGGAACGCGAACTCTACCTGTTCCTCGGGCGTACCGCGGGGCGCATACAACTGAATCTGGATCTCAAGCCTTTTTAGATACCGGTAGAGCGTAGGTCCTGACAGTCTGCTATTCCAGTTGGCCAAGTCCACAGCCCAGTGGCGGTACGGCCAACGAGATGATTCCCCAGGAGCGATAATGGAGTTCCAGGAACTCAAGGCCGCGCCGTATGTCGAGAGCCTGGTCAAGGAGCGCCAATCATCTTTCGTCGGAAAATTCAGAATGCACGGTTCGACCAAACGCTTGAACAGATATGGCTGCCCAAGGCGCATTTCCCCGCGCCGGCACCGGGCAACATAGTCGTGAAACATCTCGGAAAGCGCTTCTTGAACTCAAGCGCGATCCCCTTGCCCATCACGCCCACGCAGTTGACGGTATTGACCAGGGTCTGGGCCTCTGATTTGAAAATGTCTCCGCTTCGAAAATCGGGACCACGGGCAGTTCCCTCTTTAGGCGAAGAAACATATCTGGCTCTATCGTAACCGCAAAGCCAGGCGCCAGAGCCAGCAACCGGCGCTCCGCTTGGGCACACGCAACTGACGCTCCAACCACGTAATTCGGGGGTACGCAGTCGGGCACCAGCACCTCGGCGCAAACCGCTGATCCCTGGCTTCCACTCTAGCAGGATGCGGAAAAACTAGCATTACTCACTGAGAAAGTATATATAGATGATGGTATCTACCGGCGGTGAGGATGTGAGGATGCGGGGCGCGGATCACCAGCAGAGCGGGATGTTCAGCTACATATCGGCGGAGAAGCGGGTGCCTCAAGACCATCCGCTGCGCGCGATTCGGGCGATGCTCGATGCGGCGCTGCGCAATATGGGGCCACAGTTTGAGGCGATGTACGCCAAGGTGGGACGGCCGTCGATTGCACCGGAGAAGCTGCTGCGGGCATTGCTGCTGCAGGTGCTTTATACCGTCCGCAGTGAGCGGATGCTGATGGAGCAATTGAACTACAATCTGCTGTTCCGCTGGTTTGTGGGAATGAACATCGACGATGCGGTGTGGGACGTAACCGTGTTCACCAAGAATCGCGAGCGGCTGCTGGCCGCCGACGCCGCCAAGGGCCTGTTCGCGGAGGTCCTGGTACAAGCGCGCAGTCACAATCTGCTCTCCACCGAGCACTTTACGGTTGACGGCACTCTGATTGAGGCGTGGGCTGGCCACAAGAGTTTCAAACGCAAGGACGGGTCTGACCAGCACACCCCAGACGACCCGCGCAATCCCACGGTTGATTTTCACGGCGAGCGGCGCGCCAACGACACCCACCAATCGACGACCGACCCCGAAGCCCGGCTCGCGCGCAAGGGTGCGGGCAAGGAGGCCAAGCTCAGTTACGCCGGCCATGTACTGATGGAGAACCGCAACGGCATCGCGGTCAACGGCTGTGTCAACTTGGCGCAAGGCCGCGCCGAACCGGAGGCGGCGCTGGCGATGGTGGAAGAGATTCCGGGCCAGCAGCGCGTTACCTTGGGGGCCGACAAAGGGTACGACAGCAAGGAGTTTGTTCAAGAGCTGCGCGAGCATCGGGTAACGCCCCATATCGCGCGCAAGCCGACCAGCATAATCGATGAGCGCACAACTCGTCATCGCGGCTATTTGATAAGCCAGCAAAAGCGCAAACGGGTCGAGGAGATCTTCGGTTGGCTCAAGACCGTGGGCGGCCTGCGCAAGACTCGTCACCGCGGTTTGGCTCGGGTCAGCTGGATGTTCACCTTCGCGCTGGCGGCCTACAACCTGGTCAGGATGCGCAATCTGGTGGGGGTGGCGGCCTAGCTGCGCCCACCGCCAGAAAAAGGCCGAAAACAGGCCCTCAACAGCCTTACATAAGGCCTTAAAACACAAGCCCAAGGCCTCACCGCGCACCCCTCAGTCGTGATTAGAGTGCTCACCGGTCGCTGAGACCGGAGCCCGGGGACCAATTCGCTCAAAAATCTCTCTTTTCTCCGCACCCTGCTAGGATCTGGTCGTCTGGATGTGTCCAGGAACGCGCAAAGACGAAGTCCCTCTGATCAGGCCGAGTCCCACAGGCGACGGAGAAAAACGGCAGTACTTGCTGGAGGCATTCTGGTCGGTGATGACAACGGTGGGAAGCTCCAGCACGCCAGCGTCGATCCCGATAGAATGCAGAGGGTCTCGTGAGGTACTCGAAAGGCAAAGCGAACTTTGAACATCATCTTGTTACGCGCGTTGAAATAGAGATTGACGTAGTCGTGAAGGGGATGCCCGCCGGTATCACCACGCTAGCCCTGATATCCTGGATCTCCGTCATGGCGATCGACGTGTGCGGCACCTGTTGAGAAAGACGGTGCGACAGCAGCCCTGGAGCCATGACTGAGGATACGGTTTCAATCGGGAGAATGTAATGCAAACGCTCCAGCTCGCCGCCTCACCTGGCATTTTCTCACCGGGCCAGGATTTCTCCGATCCTGTAGTTCACGCTGGCGGCACCGAAATCCGGCTCGCGTGGAACGGGCGGCGGACGTAACGGGGCTTGACGCGAATCGCCGTCGATCTCGACGAGCGCCAGGATGAAGTCGTCGGGTTTGTTGAGCGCCGGTCAGGATTTCGTTCTTGGTGACCGTCACGGTGGCGGCGCCTGCGATGCGGCCCTTGACCTCGATGAAGCGTAAGTCGGCCGGGACTCTGGGGATCGCGCGACTCGACGTCGTAGCCGCGATTTTGCTTCGCTCACGTCGCGGGGCTGATAGCCCAGCTCACGCTCGGCCTCCAGCACAGCCTGCATCGCGAGCCGCTCGATGCGCTCTCTGTTCGGCTGAACGTTTGGTGATGGCTTGCCAGACGCCCTTTGAACTCCGCGCAGCACGGCCGGCGGGAACGACCAGGGCACCGCCCACGACTACCGGCGGCATGGCGGAGAGCTGCCGCTCCTGTGCGAGTTCGGCCAGCCGCTTCTGCGAGCCGGGCGCCGTAAATCGTCGGCCCGCTGCCGCGCCCGTCCCGGAGTTGAGCCGCGGCGTTGCTCTGCCGGCCGATTCCTGCTCCTTGAGCTCTGCCGCACGATGGTCCCAGTAGTTGATTTCCTTGGTCAGCCGCTCCTTGACCGCCGCCAACGGTCTTTGGCGATCAAGCTCTTCCTTGCGGCCGCTGAATCTCGGCCAGATGCTCGGGCACAAGGTTGCGATACCGCGTACCGAGTCGCCTTCCGTCTCCAGCTCGAGCGACGAGCCAGTCGGCGGTTCGGGCGCCCCTGAGCGGCTCCCGTTCCGTGCGGCGCGGGCCGGTAGTCGAGGTAGGGCGCATAGCCGGCGTATGCGCGGCGCCTCGTCCGTCGATCTCGACGAACTGCAGCCGCGGGAGACCACCCGCCGGTTGCCGCCACGGTCGGTCCGCGCGTCCTGGATGGCGTGCTCCAGGTAGAAGAGCACGCGCCACGTCCTCCCCGTCGTTGTCCGTCACCAGCACGGCGCCGCGCTTGAGCAGGTCGCGGTGGCGTTCGAGGACGAGGTCGATCGTCGCGTCGAGCAGCGGATGGCCCGGGCAGACGAACGCGGCCAGGGGCTTGCCCGGGACGCTGATCAGGTCCTTCTCGAAGGTGATCCGCTCGTAGCGCTGGCAGCACCGGCTCGCCACGCCGATCTGGCGGTCGCGGTTGCGGACGACGGCCGGGACGTGCGTGATCTCGAAGCGCTTCGGCTCGCGTTCGCTGGATCGTCCCGCCGAGCAGCTGGAAGGCCTCCAGGAAAAAGCGAGGCGATGAAGTGCGGCTGAGGCGCCGGGCCTCGGCCCGCTCCATCTCCTCGCGGATCTGCCGGACCCGGCTGGCGTCCATCGCGTCGTGCGGCCAGAGCGCGCTCCTCGATCAGTTCCTCGCAGGTGGTCGCGGTCGAGCGCCTGGTCGACGACTGGTGAAGCCGCGCCCGAACCTCGGGCTGGTCGCCGTAGCGGATGGCCTCGATCAGCAGTCCCGGAGCGGCCGGTCATCGAAGGTGACCTGCCCGAGCACGTCGAAGACCTGGCCGCCGAGCGCCTCGCGCTCTTCCTCGAGCTTCTCGAGCAGTCGGATGAAGACCTCGCCCTCGCGCGTTTCCTCCGCGACCAGGTTCCAGAGGTGGCAGACCTCGGTCTGGCCGATGCGGTGGATGCGGCCGAACCGCTGCTCGAGCCGGTTCGGGTTCCAGGGCAGGTCGTAGTTGACCATCAGGTGGGCGCGCTGGAGGTTGATGCCCTCGCCGGCGGCGTCGGTCGCGACGAGAATCTGCACCTCCTTGTCCTGGGTGAAAGGCTTCCTGGCCTTCGGCGCTCCTCGCGGCCCATCCCGCCGTGGATCGTCGACCACGGCTTCGGGCTGCCCGAGCAGGCGTCGGATCCGCTCGGCCAGATAGTTCAGGGTGTCGCGGTGCTCGGTGAAGATGATCAGCTTGCGGCGATGCCGTGTGCGTCGAACATCTCCGGGTTGTTCTGGAGCAGTCGGAGAGCTCGTCCCATTTGCTGTCCGTGTTCCCGCTCGGCGGACCTGCAGGGCCAGGTCTTCCAGACGCCTGAGGGTCGCGATCTCGGCCTCCAGCTCGGCGATCGTCCGTGCCGCGGTCGCCTGATCGACGACCTTCTCCTCGGCCTCTTCGACTTCGGCCTCCGGCGCGTCGTCCAGGTCGTCGATGTCCTCCTCGGGTCGACGATCAGGCGGTCGCGCTCGGCGATGTCCAGGCCAGCTTCGGCGCCGCGTTTGAGGAGCTGCTCCTCGCGCAGTCGCTTCTCCAGCCGCTCGCGCCGGCGCGGAGCGACTGGTAGATCGCCTCGGGCGACGACGCCAGCCGGCGCTGCAAGGATCGTCAGGGCGAAGCCGACGGTGCCCCTTGCGCCCATCCTTTTCCAGCGCTGTCGGCCCGGTTGAACTCCTCGCGGACGTACTCGGTGACTTCTTGTAGAGGTCGGCTTCGGCGTCCGAGAGCGTGTAGTTGACCGTGTAGGCGATCCGCTCGGGAAACAGCGGCGTGCCGTCGAACTTGAGCAGCTTCTCCTTGACCAGCCGCCGCATCAGGTCGGAGGCGTCGGCGACGTGGACGCCGTCGCGGAACTTGCCCTCGAAGCGGTCGCCGTCGAGCAGCGCCATGAAGAGCTGGAAGTCGTCCTCCTTGCCGTTGTGCGGCGTGGCGGTCATCAGCAGGAAGTGGCGGGTCAGCGTGCGACAGCAGCTGGCCGAGTCGATAGCGCTTGGTGTATTTGACCTCGCCGCCGAAGTAGGTGGCGGACATCTTGTGGGCCTCGTCGACAGACGATGAGATCCCAGTCGGTCTGCTGCAGCTTGGCCTGCACGTCCTCGTTGCGGCGAGCTTGTCGAGGCGGCAGATGGCGAGCGGATTTTCGGCGAACCAGTTGCCGGTCCGGGCTGCTTCCAGCTTGTCGTTGGTCAGGATCTCGAAGGGCAGGTGGAACCGCCGGTCCAGCTCGTCCTGCCACTGCTCGACCAGGCTCCCCGGGCAGACGATCAGGCAGCGGCTTCAGATCGCCCCGGGCGATCAGCTCCTTGATCAGCAGCCCGGCCATGATCGTCTTGCCCGCGCCGGGGTCATCGGCCAGCAGGAACCGGAGCGGCTGGCGGGTGAGCATCTCTCGTAGACGGCCGTGATCTGGTGGGGCAGCGGATCGACGAGCGAGGTATGGACGGCCAGCAGCGGGTCGAAGAGGTAGCGCCAGGTGAATCCGGTGGGCCTCGGAAACGAGGCGGAAGAGGGCCCCGTCGCCGTCAAAGCTCCAGGGTCGTCCCTCGACGACCTCGATGGTCGGCTCGCGGTCGCGATAGAGCAGCTCGTTGCCCAGCCGTCCGGCGGCGTCCTTGTAGGTCAGCTCGACGACGGCCGAACCGTGCCAGCGAATATCAACGACGGTAACAGCGTCGATGGGGTAGAACGCCCCTGACCGATTGCCAGTGAGGTCTTCCCAGTTGAGCCAAGCCTGCTCCCGTTAGATAGCGTTGAAAGCCGCAATATAGCAGAGAATGCCGGATAAAGTTAACGGTTGCTCCTGGCAGGGTGCGGAGAAACGGGTGCAGAGACCGACGAGTTGCCGGATGGGGATAGAGCTAGCGCGGGGCGAGCGCTTCGAGCGCGCGGTAGTCGGGGCCAGGGTCGCCGTCGGTGCGCAGGGCTTGAATGCCTACGTGGGTGGCGCCGGCCGCATGATGGGCTGCGATGTGTTCACGGATCCGTGCCGCGTCGCCCCATACGATTATCGCGTCGACCAGACGATCGCTAAAGCCGCCCTGGAAATCGCGGTCGTCGAAGCCCAGGCTTCTCAAGTTGCGCGCGTAATTGGAAAACCGGATGTAGTCATTCAGCAACGTTCTGCCGGCCTGGCGCGCTTTGGCCGGGTCGGTCTCCAAAACGACGGTCTGGGCCACGCATAACCATTTGTCCGGCGCCATCAGGGCGCGGACGCTGGCGGTATGCTCGGGCGTGGCGAGATTGGGAAAAACTCCCTGGGTCTCCGCATTGGCGAGCGCAGTCATTTTTGGAAACAGCGCCGCCAGCACGATCGGCGGTTCCGCGGCCGGAGCGGGAGCCAGGTAGCGCGCCGATTTCATCGCCGCCAGATACTCGCGCATGAAGGTCAGCGGCTTTTGATGAGCAACCTTGTAACGCGTCAGAAGAAACTCGTGGCTGACGCCGACGCCCAGAACGAACCGGTCCGGGTAGAGTTCGGCGAGCGTGCGGGCCGCGCCAATCATGCTGAGCGGTTCGCGCTTCCAGACGTTGGCGGCGGAGGTCCCAATGACCAGCCGACTGGTGTTACTCAGAAGATGGGCAACCAGCGCGAACGGATCTCTGCCGGCGACGACTTCACCGATCCACAAGGCGCCGTAGCCCAACTCTTCGGTGGTTTGCGCCAGCCGTGTCGCTTCGCGGCCGGTAAGAAAATCGAGATTGTGAAGAACGCCAATCGGACCTAGTTCCACTGTCAGGTACGCCCTTTTCAGATTCCGCGAAAGTTATTTGGTGGCAGCCAGGGCCGCGAGCACCGCGGCGAGGGCTTGGGTGCCGTCGAGATCGTGTCCCTGGGCCGCGGCGGCATCGAAAAAGGTGCTTACCAGCGACAAACTGGGCAGGGGAGTTTTGGTCTCGCGCGCGGCTTCGGTAACCAGCCGCAAGTCCTTGCGCAGCAGCTTGATCAGGAAACCCGGCCGGAAATCACCGGCGATGATCTTGGGACCGAGATTGTTCAGTTGCCACGACGCAGCGGCTCCCGCGCCAATGGCTTCAAGTGCGAGCGCCGGATCCAGTCCGCCGCGGACCGCCAGCAGCAGCGCCTCGACCGTAGCCTCCAGGTTGACCGCGACGGCGACCTGGTTGACCAGCTTGGTCATCTGACCGCTGCCGCTAGGACCCATATAAGTGATGCGTTTGCCGAGCTGATCGAAAAGCGGGGCGCGCGGTCAAAAACGCTCGCGGCTGCCACCCACCATGATGGTCAAAGTGCCTTCGATTGCGCCGGTCTCTCCGCCCGATACCGGCGCGTCGAGGAAGTCGACCTGCTGCGCGGCGAGGCGCTCCGCGATCCGCCTGGCTCCAGCCGGCGCGACGGTGCTCATGTCGATCAGCATGCGGCCGGCTTCCAGTGCGGGAGCCATCTGCTCCACCACATCCTCGACGTCGGGCGTGTCGGGCACCATCGTGAAGACCACCTCGGCCCCGCGCACGGCGACGGCTGGACTATCCGCAACGACCGCGCCGTCGCCGGCGAGCGCCTGCGCCCTGGCGCGGGTGCGGTTAAAGACCGTCACCCGATGGCCCGCGCGCAATAATCGGCGCGCCATCGGCGCGCCCATGATTCCGGTTCCGATCCAGGCTAGTTGCATTAACCCTCTCCCACGCCGATCTGGTTTGCGGCCGAAGCGTCACACCGCGTCACGTGCGATGGACCGCATCAAGCTTCGGCAAACCCGACCTCGTAATCGGTGACCGAACGATAACGGCGTTGGTATCCAGAACTAGTCACTCGAACAGGTTGTCCGGCTCGGGCATCGGCGGTTGATGGCGCCCATCTTCCATAAACGGCACGTTGTGAACCGGTCAAGCTCGGCGAACCAGCGTCGATATCCTTGACATCGCTTTCGCCAGCAGTATGCGGCGTGAATGCGCTGGCTATTTTGTCGCCGCTTCTTCCTCCAGCATCGGGTCGCGGACCAGGACCTTGTCGGCATAGAGCTTCGCGATCTCGGCGTCGGAAAGGTTCAGGTATTCGCGCAGCACGGTCTGATTACTCTCGCCCAACAGGTCGGCCTTGACGTCGGTGCGATCGGGCCACGCCGAAAATTTGACCGGCATTCCGGGAAGGTCGAACTCGCCGATCAGGCGGTCCTTCACCCGGCGCGCGGTCTTACGCTCGCGCATATGCGGATGATTCGCCGCCTCGTACAGCGTCAACACCGGCGCGCACGGCACGCGCTCCTTCTCCAGCGCGGCCAGCGCCGCCTCACGGGTCGGGAATTTGCTCAGCCAGTCTTCCAGGATCTGCTTTAACACGTCGTTATTGTCGCGCCGCGCGTAGGCGTTTTTGAAGCGCGGGTCGGTGGCCAACTCCGGCATCCCAATCGCCTTGACGAATTGCGGCCATTGATGCGGCAGCACGGTCACGTAAACGTATTCATCGTCGCGGCAGCGGAAAATGCCCGCCGGACCGCCGCCAGGATGCTGCGAGCCGTTGCGCTTGGGGACCGCCGAGGGTCCGCGCAGCGACACCTTGGGCAGGTACTCATGATGCATGTGGAAGTAGGTGTCGGTAATCGACGCGTCCAGGTACTGGCCCTCGCCGGTGCGTTCGCGATGCAGCAGCGCAAACCCAACCGCCATCGCCGACGCGACGCCGGTGGAAATATCGCCGATCGCCATCGTCAACTGCGACGGCGCGCGGTCAGGTTCGCCGATCTGATCGGTGATGCCGGCATAGGCCTGGCCGATATAATCGTAACCCGGCTTGTTGGCCAGCGGACCGGTTTGCCCGCAGACCGAAATCGAGCACATGATGATCTTCGGATTGATCGCTTTGATCACGTCATAACCCAAGCCCAGCCGCTTGATCACGCCCGGCGCGAAGTTTTCCACCACCACGTCGAACTTGGGCAACATCGCTTTCACCAATTCGATCGCGCGGGGATTCTTCAGATCCATCGCCAGGCTCGCTTTGCAGTGGTTGTGCTGAAAGTACTGGGTGCTTTGCGAGGTGCGATGATATTTCGGATCCACCGGTTTGAAACCGCCGGCGCGGGTACGGTCGCCCAACGGACCCATCTCGAGTTTTACGACCTCCGCGCCCATCTCGCCCAGAATTCGGCAGCAGGTGGGTCCGGCCACGAACTGGGTGACATCCAGCACCCGGTAGCCCGTCAGCATCGGCATCGCCTTCGACATCAGATACTCCTCCGAAATGGCGGCCCGCAGGCGCCGCCGGATTAGGCACTGCTTAAACTATTGTTGCAAACGATCCCGCAAACGTTGGGCTTACGCAAGCCAAGCGACATCGGTGGTCATGCGACGGCGGCCTTGCGGTGCGATTTTTGCCTGGACTCAAGCCTGCTTCGGCAGCACCAGAACCAGAGCGTGAGAGTCAGCGTACCCAGCCCTACCGAACAGGGATACCAGAGGGTGGGTGCGTCCATCACCATCGGTAGCAGCCCCACCGCCAGAGCAGGCGGCACATGGACCCTCAAGACCTGCAAGACCGCCATCCCCCACGCCATGCTCAAGGCCGCCGTGGCCAAGTTCACGCCCAGCGTATGATGGAAGAACAGGCCGCCCGAGGCCGCGAGAAAACAGGCGATCGGCAAGCGCAAGGGTCGATCCGCCCAGGCACAGGACTCGACGTGTCCGAACATCTCGAATCCGATCACCGCCAGGGGCGGGAACAATATGAAGCGCAAACCGGTCAGCTTCACCATCGCGACCGCGGTCGCAAGAAAAGCAAGATAAGCGATTATCCAGAACCATCCCTTTGGCGTTGCGGGCGATGAGTTGCCGGTCGGCGGTCGGGGCCGCATCAACTCGCCGTTCGAGCATTAGGGCCCGCCACGGAAACGACGCTGCCGCGAGCAGCACGGTGCCGAAAAGGATCCCCGGCGGATACCACCAGCTCTTGACGCCCAGCACCAGCGGCAGCAGTCCGGCGGAAATCGCGGGCGCAATCGGAGAGCCGAGGCCGATGATCACCGCCAGTGCGGAGCCCACGTTAAGCAGGACGGATGCAAATCCATAGGGCAGGTTGCGCGTGATCAGGATGCCAATCGCGCCGGTGATTGCGGGAGTGGTGGCCAGATGCGCGGGGGAATTGCTCCAATGTCCGCGCGGCCGGCCGAAGACGTCGTAGGCCAGGGCGCCGAGTTCGGGAAACATGATGTAAAAAGCCCCGGTGGCGCCGGCGACCCAGGCGATAAACGCGATGTAAACCATCGCCACCGCGGCCGCCGCCAGCAGATATCGCCCGCGCAGGCCATGGTCAGGCTCCGGCTCCAATTCGTACCACTGCTCTTTGCCAGCCTTCATCGTCCCATCCTGCGGGGGAATGTTGACCACCACTTATGCTCAGTCAATCCAGCCGATCCCAGGTTGGCCCAGGCAATACGGATCCCGCAATTGTGTGGTAGTGTGCAGCCGGTAGCGGCGCTCCTGAGGATGTGGATGCCTGGTCGCGTCCCGGCAGAGTGCAGAAAGAGAGAAGGTGTTTACACGATGGCCGATGGATTTCTCTTTGACGTCAAGGTTCTGGAGCTGGGCGACGAAAAGGGCGAGTTCTGCGGCAAGTTGTTCGCCGGCGCCGGCGCCGACGTAGTCAAGATAGAGCCGCCCGGCGGTGCGCCGTCCCGCGATAACGGCCCCTTTTACCACGACCAGCCTGATCGAAACCGCAGTCTTTATTTCTGGCACTACAATGTCGGCAAGCGCGCCGTGACCCTGGATATCCAGACGCCGCAGGGAAAGACGCTGCTCGAAAAGCTCATCGCGCAAAGCGACGTTATCGTCGACAGCCTGCCCTTGGACACGCTGGAAAAGCTGGGGCTGGATTGGCCGGCTCTGCAAAAGCTCAACCCCCGCCTGATTTACCTGGTACTCACGCCTTTTGGACGCACAGGTCCGTGGCGGGATTACAAGGCGACCGACCTGATCCATCTGGCGCTGGGCGGTCCGATGATGTGCTGCGGTTACGATCCCAAACCCGACGGCACCTACGACACCCCGCCGATCGCGCCGCAGATGTGGCACGCCTATCACATCGCCTGCAATCAGGCGTTCATCGCGGCGGTGGGCGCACTAATCGGCCGCGAGAATTACGGTATCGGCGAGTTGATCGACGTCCCGATTCATCAGGCGGTGAGCGTCTCCACTGAAGTTGACGTTCCAATCTGGATTTACGGTAAGAAACCGGTGCTGCGGCAAACCGGCCGTCACGCCGTACAAAGGATTACCCCGCAAGCCCAGTTTCCTACCCGCGATGAAGGACGCTACTCGATGCTGCTGCTGGGCATCACGCCCAAGGAAAGCGCGGCGTTGGTGGAGTTCCTCCAGGAGAAAGGCTTCGGGGCCGAGATCATGGAAAAGTTCAAGGATCCCGCCAGCCGCAAAGGGTCCGAGTTCATCCATTGTCTTAATCGGGCATTGGCTGGATGTATGGGCGCTTTCGGAGTGGAGGAAATCTGGACTGAAGCTTCGCGCAGGCGGATCTCATGGGCCGCGATTCGGCTGCCGGAGGAAAATCTCCAGGACGAACATTGGCGGATGCGCCAGACCTTCGCCGAGGTCGAGCATCCGGAGCTGGGCGAGACCTTTACCTATGTCGGCGCGCCGACGCTGGCCGAACAATGCCCCTGGCGTACCGGACCGCGCGCGCCCCTGGTAGGCGAGCACAATGAGGAAATATATCGCGGCGTGGCCGGACTCAGCGCGGAGCAAATCAAGGACCTCAGCGGTAAGGGAATCATCTAGCCGCAAAACCTGGCAACGGCCCGCGGCTGATCGCCGCCGCCGCGCCACAGATTGGGAGGATTTCACGTGAGACCTTTGGAGGGAATACGGATACTCGATCTTACGTGGGTGCTGGCTGGTGGCGGCGGTCCGCGTTTGCTGGACGCGCTGGGCGCGGAAGCGATTCGAATCGAATGGCGTGACCGGCTGGATACGCTGCGCCTGGCCCCACCTTTTGTCGGGCCGGAACCGGATCCGAACCGGCCGCGAGAGCCCAACGCTCCACCGCCCAACGTTAATCGCGCCGGAATTTTCAATGACATCAACTCCGGCAAGCGGGCGATCAGCCTCAACATGACTCAGCCCAAGGGACGCGAGGTTTTCAAGCGCCTGGTGGCGGTTAGCGACGTGGTGGTCGACTCCTTCACCGCCCAGACGATGCGCAACTGGGGGCTGGGCTACGAGGCGATGAAGGCGATCAAGCCCGACATCATCTACCTCCAGCAATCCGGATGGGGCTATAAGGGCGTCTATTCCAACTTCGGCTCCTACGGTCCGGTGGCTCAGGCAATCTCCGGGCTGACCGAGGAGTCGGGTCTGCCGGCTCCGTATCCGCCCGCCGGATGGGGCTATTCCTATATGGATTGGAGCGGAGCCTATTACTGCGCGATCATGATGCTGCTAGCGGTTTACCATAAGAAACGAACCGGCAAGGGGCAGTATATCGACGGCTCACAACTCGAACCCTCGATTTACCTGACCGGCACCGCACTGCTCGATTTTGCCGTCAACGGCCGCCATTACCAAAGGACCGGAAACCGCGCGGTGGCCAGGCCCGCTGCGCCGCACGGCGCCTATCGCTGCGCGGGTGAGGATCGATGGATCGCGATCGCCGTTACCAATGAAGAGGAATGGCGCGCACTGGCTGCCCAGATGGCCAATCCGTCGTGGACCGCGGATGAGAGGTTTCGCACGATGGCGGCGCGGGTTGAAAATCAGGATGAACTGGATCGGCTGGTCGGTGCGTGGACTTTGAGCCAGGAAGCATTCGCGCTACAAGACCGCCTGCAGCAGGCCGGAGTGCCGGCTGGAGTATGCCAGACCGCCGAAGACCGGGTCGAACGTGATCCGCAACTGCGCCATCTCAAATGGCTGATCCCACTGCCCCACCCCGAGATTGGCACGTGGCCAATAAAGGACGTCCCGTTTCACTTTGCCCATGCCCAAGTCGACCAAGGCGGACCGTTGGGCCGCGCGGCGCCTTGCTACGGGCAGGACAACGATTACGTATACGGCGACCTGCTCAAGATGTCACCGCAGGAGCAAGCCCAGCTTCGAGAGGAACGAATAATCTGATTCCAGATAGCGTCCAAGATAGTACGGGGCGTCTCAACGACCGCCGAAGCTGTTCGATCTGGTCGATCGGCACCAATATTGCCGGCCATTTCGCGTCAACTGCGGACGATCGTCTGTTACCCGGTTTGCTCTGAGGACTCCTCAGCCACTGGCACCGGGTACCCGGCAGCTCTTCAAAAACGCCTCGATGTCATTTTGACGGAACCGCTTTACCCGCCCGATTGAATAGCAGGGGAGCTCACCACGATGCACCATCCGATAGATGGTCATTTCGGTAAGCTGCAGTAACCGCGCAAGCTGCGAGACGGTATAAAACTCAGGCACGGCGATCGGGTTTTCTTTCCCAATTTTTTTGGAGTTTACTGCTACTGAAGCTAGTTTTCGCAACGTCTCAACCTCCTCTCAAAAGGTGCACGAACCTGTTCTGACCCGAGCTGCCGCGGAGCGCCCAAAACGGCAGCCTGAGGCATTGTTGCAGGTGACGCCAGTAAGCTTGTTAAACTAACGATAAATGAGATCTTCGGAGCGATCAACCGTATATTCGGGATACAGTTGGGTCAGGGTCCTGCCGGTAAATTGTTCTGGCATTCCTTTCGCGTCAATTTATGTCCTAAAAGCGACACCATCGAAACGCCCCGGAACGAATCGCCGGGCCGCCCCGGTGAAGGGATGGCGATAGCAGCCCTCCTCGTGTGCAGAGAGCGGGGCGCTTCAATTAAGGAACCGGACCGGGCGGGGACTTCGGGGCAAGATTAACCCATTGGCCGGGACCAACATCCACCGTTTTGCTCCCGGGCTGAGCCCCCGCTGCTTTTCCACGCACATTGATACTTTGGTCAACTACATAGCGCCCAGGCGGAAGCGGGATGCGGAAATTGGCAAAGGTGCCTGAACATTTGCCCGTGGCGATCAGCTTGCGTCCGGTGGCATCGAAAATCTTGATGCATTCATAGGTCGGGGGATTGGAGGGGGCATTGCCCCACGCGGCGACCATCGCGCCGGAAATTCCGGAATCAGCCGCGGGCTGATTTGCGCCGCCGTTGCCTGCGGAAGAACCACTCGGCGGTGAGTTTGAAGGTGGAAGCTGGGCCTCAGAACAGTATCCGGTTGCGATTAGACACCCGCAGATAACGGTAATACAAAGCCATCGGGATCGTCTCAAGCCGCAAATGCGAAAGTTCAAATTTATGCACCAGCGATAACTTTAGCACGTCCGGCGGGTCCCATAATAATGGACATTTACAATCGACATCCACCGGTATAACGGACAATCCACCCGGCGCGGTGCGATTCAGCGCCATGGCAGCACCAGGACTTCGGATCGGGCCATCACCGGATTGAGCCGCGCGAGATAAACCGGCAGCCCGGTACCGTCGGACGCGACGTGCGTGGCGCCATCGCATTGACACCAGACGCTGAAGGCGTCGTTTATTTGCGCGAACTTCTCGGGGCTCAGCGCGGACTCCTTCAGATCGCGATCCGGCACCTTCAACTCCAGAGTATGCCCGGTAATTGTGATTCGCGACAGTGTCGGAGCTCCCGTAGCGGCGATGTCCTTGCCGACCCAACGCTTGAAGGCATGCTGATTCATCGAGTGGAGCCTCGGGTAATCCTCTTTCAGCACCGTGAGCGTCTGAGACAGCCGGTGTTTGCGGCCTTTTCCCATTCGGCGGTCCTGCCGATCCACCACCGTCCAGATCCGCTGGTTCCATCGCGCGATGGTGGCCGTGTCGCTGGGGGCGACTTGCTCGTAAGCACGCACCGCCGCCACCGCCGCCGCGACATCGCCGGATTTGAGGGCCTGTTGCATGCTGGTTTCCTGTTCCTGGCGGATGGCGGCGTCAACCTTGGCCAGGCGCTCTCCGCTTGCGCTGCCAGGCTCGCGCACGGCCTGCGCGCAGGTTTGATGCTGCCGGACCAGGGAATAAGCGGGTGCGCCGATGGCAACCTCGGTCATGCACAAGTCGTCGCTCGCCTCGCGGCGTTCCCCGGCCGACAGCGACGGGTTTTGAAGGGCGGCCGCGGCGTCCTGATGCGCTTGCGCATAATTTCGGGCCGCCAGGTCGCCGCGGGCCGAAGAAACCATCGCGTTGGTGCAAGCCGCGAGCACGGACGCAGTGGCCGCGAAGACCGCGGCCCGCAACAGCCAGCGCCAGGAGCGAGCCGCGGTCAGGCGGATTCGAGATCCCCGTAGCATCTCCGGCGCGGGCGACGAAGGCAATGCTGGCAGACGATGCGTACTCATGACAAAATTGACCCCTCGCGATCGGCTGACGGTCAGCGGCGTCGCGCCAATCAGCAATGCGCATGCCGAGAAGAAAATGCTCGCTTTACCAAGGATGTTGCACAAATTGACCACGCAAAAACTGCACGTTACCAGCTTTGTCGTGCCCAGCACGCCACATGGATCGCGATAGTCCATACGAGCGGATACGTACCGCCGATGCGCAGCAGCGGGAGAAGATTTACGCGGAGATCTATGACGGCAGCGCGGCCGAGGGTGAGACCGGTTTCCAGCAGCCCCACGCGCGCCGCCGCCGGCGCCTGGCAATCTACTCACGCATTATTGGTCCGGGGCACGAGGCGATAGTCGAACTCGGCTGCGGTTCCGGCGACCTGACCTGTGAGCTGGCGAAACTGGCACAAAAGGTGGTCGGGATCGATATGTCCAGTGCGAGCCTGCTGACCGCCAGGCAGCGGGCTGACGCGTTATTGCCCCCCGCAGCCGCCGCGCGAATCGAGCTTGCGCAAATGAACGCAGTCCGACCGGAGTTTCCCGATCAGACCTTCGATTACGCGGTCAGCACTTCGATGATCGAGCATCTCCATCCCGAAGACGTGGATATCCATCTGCGCGAGGTTTGGCGCCTGCTCAAGCCCGGCGGCCGTTATCTGGTCTGGTGTCCCAATCGGCTTGGCCATCATCAGGACCGCCCCTACCACTTCAGCATGATGTCCTATCGCGACCTTACCGGGCGCATGGCTCGAGCGGGCTTCGGACCATTCCTCTCACCACTGTTCAACCAACCGCCGATGGTAAGCGCTGGGTTCAAAATCTTCCTGGAGGACGCGCTCTCGTCGCTCCGGATTAAGATGTTGTGGAGCCATCTCGGAGTGCGCAATGTCCTCGTCGTCGCCACCAAGCGCCCGCAGACGCAGGCGCCGTTGGTCCGGTAATGGCAGAACCTGATTTGAAGGGCTCCCGCCGCCTGACCTGCGCGGATTTCCAGTAACTGAACCGACGGCCCGATATCAAGGGTCCTCAGACGCAGGCGCCCTCGGTCCGGTAATATGTGCCTGCGATACTGTTACTCCAGCAGGCGCTTTAGCATCGCGCGCAGACGCGGGGCACTTTTCAGAGCGCGGGCGAGCGCGACCAGATTTTCCTCATCGACGATCAGGGGCGAGCGCTGGAACCGGCCCTGGCGATCGTAATAACAGAACCTGATTTGAAGGGCTCCTGCCGCCTGACCTGCGCGGAATTCCAGTAACTGAATCGACGACCGATGATATTGGCCGATCGCCTGAACTTCCTCGGCGACCACTCCGGAGCCCCAATGAAGAGAGAAGGTTTTTGGTTTTGGCTCCCGCCGCTTGACCGGCCGTGTGGTCCGCTCTATGCCCGAGGACCTAACCACGCGGGTTTGCCAGCAGGCGGAAGACGAGGGAGAAGGGAACGCCGGCAGCAATAAGTATGCCTGAGGCAGCAGGTTGCATTTCCTGAAGCCGCTTTACGACCCGGCCATAGCCCTCTTGCGCCACTGTAGCGAAACGCGCTTAGGTGGCGCACTTTGGGAAACAGCGATTCCACCGAACGGTTGTCACCACGTCCTAAAGCCTTGATTTCCAAGCCTAATCTGCCTCCGTTGGCGGCATTCTAAGAATTTCTGATGCCGGTGGAGCCATTTGCGGTGCTGGCATGCGCGATGCTGTTGCTTCGCTCTCTCTAATATTAGAAAAATTATCTAGCTGATGATTCAGATTGAAAGTGAACTAATGCAAGGACCGGCGTAACAGCTATGTTGACCTGGCTTCCGCAGAATATCTCGACGTACGGGATAGAGATGGACCACCTCTTCCGCCTGATGTACTACGTCCTCGCTGTCTGGTTCATCGCGGTGGAGGCGCTGATCGTGCTTTTCCTGCTCCGCTATCACAAGAGCCGGCAGCCCAAGCCGGTTTACGTCCGCGGCGACACTCCGTCGCAGGCCGCCTGGGTGTTGGTGCCGGTGCTGGTGGTGTTGATGCTCGATCTGGGGATTGACAAGGTCGGCGGCGCGGTATGGGACCGGATCAAGATCCAGTTGCCGCCCGCCGCCGAGGTTGTCCACGTGACCGGCAAGCAGTTCAACTGGGAATTCACTTACCCCGGTCCGGACGGAAAGTTCGGCACCGCCGACGATCAGACGGTCGAAAACGAACTCCACGTCCCGGTCGGCAAGGTGATCAGGTTCGAGCTGGCCTCCAACGACGTCATCCACAGCTTCTTCATCCCGGCCTTACGGCTCAAACAGGATGCCATGCCGGGACGCAAGATCAACGGCTGGTTCGAAGCAACCAAACCGGGAACCTACGAAATTGCCTGCGCCGAGCTTTGCGGCTTTGGACATTATTCGATGCACGGGGTTTTAACGGTGCATACCCCGGAAGACTACGAGCACTGGGTACAAAGCCGTTGGACAGCATCCAAAGCGGCCTCGAAGTAACAGCGCGGGAAAGGACGAGACTTAAGTGGCAACGGCAACCTCATCGGCGATCGCAGTCGGAACTCATCACGAGCCCCACTCCGGTTTTTGGCGCAACTACGTCTTCTCGGTTGACCACAAGGTTATCGCCAAGCAGTACCTGGGGCTGAGCTTGTTCATGGCGTTGATCGGCGGGGCCTCGGCTTATCTCATCCGCTGGCAACTGGCGTGGCCGGAGACCTATGTACCGGGTTGGGGTTACGTCGAGCCGCAGACCTACAACGCGATCATTACGATGCACGGCACCATCATGGTGTTCTTCGTGGCGATGCCGTTTGTGCTGGGCGCGTTCGGCAATTACCTGATTCCGTTGATGGTCGGGGCGGACGACATGGCCTTCCCGCGCCTGAACATGATGTCGATCTGGACCCTGACGCTGTCCTCGGCGGTGCTGATTGCCTCATTCTTCGTGCCCGCCGGACCGGCGGCCGGCGGCTGGACCGCCTACGCACCGCTGTCCGCCCGCGCCATCTATACCGGGGTGTACTGGGGTCAGAACTTGTGGCTGGTGGCGGTGGCGCTCGAGTTTGCTTCCTTCCTGATGGGCGGAATCAACTTCCTGACCACGGCGCTCAATCTCCGCGCACCGGGAATGACGTTATGGCGCCTGCCGCTGCTGGTCTGGATGGAGCTTATCGCCGCGGTTCTGTTCCTGCTTTCGGTCGGTCCGCTGATTGCGGGAGCCTTTATGCTGCTGCTTGACCGGATGGCCGGCACCAGCTTCTTCGTTCCCGACAAGGGCGGTGGCGACCCCCTGCTGTGGCAGCACCTGTTCTGGTTTTTCGGCCATCCTGAGGTCTACGTGATCGGACTGCCGGGCTTCGGCATCATGATGGAAATCATTCCGGTGTTCTCGCGCAAGCCGATCTTCGGCTACAAGACCATCGTTTGGGGAACGCTGGGAGCGGCCGTGCTGAGCTTCCTGGTCTGGGCTCACCACATGTTTGTCAGCGGGATGGACCCGTCTGGCCACTCCCTTCAGCATCACCACCATCCTGATCTCAGTGCCATTCGCGATCATGGTGTTCTCGATGGTGGCAACGTTATGGGGCGGAAAGATCGAGCTGGCCACCCCGATGCTGTTCGCGGTCGGCGGGTTGGCGACTTTCGTAATCGGCGGAGTCACGGGAGTGTTCCTGGGTTCGGCCGGACTCGATATCTACCTGCACGGCACCTACTTCGTGGTAGCCCACTTCCACTACACGCTGATGCCGCTGGCAATCTTCGGGGGTTTCGCCGGGGTTTACTACTGGTTTCCCAAAATGTTCGGCCGCATGATGAATGAGACTCTCGGCAAGATCCATTTCCTGTTCACTTTCGTCTGTTTCAACTGCGTATTCATTCCTTTGTTCCTGACCGGTGTGGCCGGAAACCCGCGGCGCATCTACGAAACCTCGGCTTACGACTATCTCAAGGGGGTGCAACCGCTGCACGTTATCGCCACGATTGCGACCCTCGGCCTGCTAATCGGACAACTGCCATTCATCGTGAACTTCTTTCTGAGCATGGCGCGCGGCCGCAAGGCGGGCCGTAATCCATGGAATGCCAATACTCTGGAATGGTGTACCGATTCGCCGCCGCCGCATGGCAACTTCAGCGAACCGATCGTCGTTTATCGCGACCCCTATGAATACGGGAATCCGGACATGCCCAAGGATTGGATGGCGCAAAATGAACCGCCGCCTGGCCTCACGCCCGCACGGGATGCCAGCGGTAGTAACCAGATGAAAAGGACGGGAACGCGCTGATGGAAGCAACCGCGCACATCGCCACCAGGGCGGTTAACGACGACGCCTTCAAGGACATCGCTCCGGGCCGGATCGCACTGTGGTGGTTTCTGGCCTCGGAAATAATGGTCTTTGGCGGATTCATCACTTGTTACGTGCTGTTCCGTTACGCCCACGGCGGCTGGGAGGAGGCGGCCGCGCACGTCAACTGGCGCTTGGGTTCGCTCAATACCGTGGTCCTGCTGACCAGCAGCCTGACTATGATTCTGGCGCATTACTCAATTAAAACTGAGAATCAGCAAGGAGTTAAAACCTTTCTGGCCCTGACGATTCTGTTGGGGTTTACCTTCCTGGTCGTCAAAGGCTTTGAGTATCATGCCGAATTCGCCGAGGGCTTCACGCCGCTGTCGGGATTGTTCTGGTCGTTTTACTTCCTGATGACGGGCCTGCACGGACTCCACCTGCTGGCCGGCATCATCATCAATATTTCGCTGCTGACGATGGCCGTGCGCGGCACTATCTGGGCGCATCGCGACCGGGTGGAGTTCGGCGGGTTGTATTGGCATTTCGTGGACGTGGTCTGGATCTTTCTTTTTCCGCTGCTGTACCTCATGTGAGGGTTGGAACTATGGAAACCTTGTTGGAAAGCGCGGCGACGCGTTCTCATTACATCGCGATTTGGCGATGGCTGATGGTGCTGGTGATCGCGGGTCTGGTGGCGTCTGCCCTGCCCGTCCCCAAGATCCTGATTCTGGTGCTGGTCTTCGGTATCGCGGCGCTCAAAGCCACGATGGTCATGCGCAACTACATGCACCTCAAGGCCGAGAACCTGATTATCCACGCCATCGCAATCATCCCGATTCTGCTCTTCATCGGCTTGGCGCTGACTCTGATTCCCGACATCGCCTTGCATCGGTAGGCCAAAATCATGCGTATTGAAGTCCGTTCTGTAGCCGCCCTCCAGGCGTTATTGATGAGCCTTGCGGCCGCTCCACTGCCGGCCTGTCCGTTGTGTCTGGGCGCTTCCACTCCCGGCACCCGGCTGGGCTACTACGTCAGCACGCGATCTTGAGCCTGACTCCGTTGCTAATCATGGGGCTGATGGGGAGCTACATCGCCTATAAGTACAGCCGCCAGAACCGGCGGCGGCGCGATCGGGTAACCCTCGGCTGACGCGGGAGTCGCGCCGCCATTTTCGGACAGTGTACGGCTCAGTTTTTGCTTACCTCCGTTGCCCGCGCCCCAACCGGAAGTGCCCTTCTGAGGAAATTCCGCGCGCGCGAAGCATGTGAAAGCCTTGCAGATGAAAGCAGCAACCGAGGTTGACGGAGCGCACGGGCTTCAATCGCCTTACTTCCACCTTCTGTGGGACCACGAGCTCGATGGCCTGGCCGCCGTGCTTGATGCGGTGCTGAACCGCAAGCGCGAAGTCCTGGATCTCTGGTATCAGCTTTACGTCTTACACTTCGGCGACTCGCGCTCACTATCGGAGCCCGAGTTCATGGAAATATTCGGCGCCGACCTCGCCGCCACGATCGGTGATTTGCGCGTCAAGGACATAGACAAATTTATCGCCGACGTGCGCGGAGTGGGTGAGGATCTGGCGAAGCGGCGGGTTCCGTTTGCCGAAATCATCGCCTCGATGCACCTGTTCGAGGAAAGCGCCACCGAGGTATTTCCAGTCTTTCCCCGGCGACGGCGAAGACTTATCTGGCTTTCGACAAGCTCAGCCATTGCCGGATGATAGTACTGGCAGGCGCGTATTTCCGGTCGGTATCGGCGCTGGCCAACGCACGCATCCGGGGATTGGAAAAGGAGGCCGCGCAGCTCCCCAGCCTGGAGCGCACGCGGTTCCATGGGTTGGTGGGAGCGAACCCGGCGATGCGTCTGCTTTATGAGCGCATCGAGGCCGCCGCCGGAAATCGCGGCACGGTTCTGATCGTGGGCGAAAGCGGGACCGGAAAAGAGCTGGTGGCAAGGGCCATCCATGAGTGTTTGGAGCCGTCCGGGACGCCTTTCGTGGCGCTCAATTGTGCTGCGATTCCGCGCGATCTTATCGAAAGCGAGCTGTTCGGCTACAAACGTGGCGCTTTCAGCGGGGCCCTTGCCGAGCATATTGGCCTGTTCCGGTCAGCCGAGGGAGGCGTCATATTTCTGGACGAAATTACCGAAATGAGCCCGCATACACAAAGTAAATTGCTGCGCGCGCTGCAGGAACGCAAAGTGCGGCCGGTTGGTTCCAGCGTCGAGATTCCCGTTGACGTCAAGCTCATCGCCAGCACCAATCGTGACCCGGTCGAAGCGTTAAGATCGGGACAGTTGCGCCAGGATCTTTACACCGGTTTCAAGCCAACGTCATTAAATCGCTCCGCTCAGGGAGCGGCGCGACGATCTACCGCTTTTGCTGGAGCACTTCATCAACTATTTCAACCGACAGTTCAACCGTTGCGTTCCGATTAGCGGTATCGACGACGACGCCCTGGCGGCGATGATGGGATACGATTGGCCGGGTAATGTGCGCGAACTGTCCAATGCTATCGAAGGTGCGTTTACCTTCTCGCGCAAAACCATCATCGGTCTTGCTGACCTGCCCGAGCCGGTGGCCGGCGGACCATCAGGTTCGCTGCCGCGGCCGGAATTCAGTCCTCCCCTCGCTGCGCCAGTCAAGGATGCGATACCGATACCAACGCTTGCCGACGTGGAGCGCGACCTCGTAAAGCGCGCGCTCCAAAGCTCGGAGGGAAACAAGGTCAAGGCCGCCAGATTGCTTAAAATCTCGCGCAAGAAGCTATACGCCACTATCGACAAGTACGGCCTTAGCTGAGGTGCCCCGCGCTTAGCTCCGCCACGCGATTCAATGGCGTAAACACGTAATGAATCCCAAAGGAAACACCCCCGTCTCCAAAGGCAGCACCTGCCTCCTCATCTCCCACCAGACTGTCTGTCAAACCAAGCTCAGGAGTAATCGCGATGACCGCGGAAGAACAGCCGGATGTTTTGGGCGAGGTACGAACGGCGCTGGAGCATGAGCCCCGCGTGAACCTGCACCGTTACCCAATCGTAATCGATCGGGATGATGCCGGTGCATTGATCCTGGAGGGCGAAACCGAAAGCATCGCGGCCAAGAAGGTTGCGCTGGAGGTAGCCGCCTCAACTCCGGGGGTGACCGGAATCGTCGATCGGCTGCGGGTGACTCCCGCCCGTCGCATGGGCGACGGCGAGATCCGGGATCAAGTGCGCGACGCCCTGCTGGCGGAACCCGCCTTTGCGAATTGCACCATCCGCACCCGTGCGAATGGCCGCTGGGACACGGTTAGAGAAATCTTTGCGAGCGATGGCAACTTTTGCGCGGTGTCGGTCGAAGATGGAATCGTAACTCTCGAGGGTACAGTAAAAAGCTTGTCCCACAAGGCCCTTGGTGGAGCGCTGGCCTGGTGGGTACCGGGCAGCCGCGAGTCGTCAACCAGATCGAAGTCGATCCGCCACAACCGCTTGACGACGGCAAAACCAGAGCAGCGTCGGCCTGGTGCTGCAAAAGGATCCGCTGGTCGACGCGGAGGCGATTCGCGTGCTTGCCCGAAATTTCGTTGCGGTCCTGGAAGGGTACGTCGCCAATCGAAGCGAAAGAGACTGGGCCGGGATGGGACGCGTGGCATGTCAGCGGTGCGGGCTTGGTAATCAATCGGCTGGAAATCAGGCAATAGCAGCCTCTTGGCCCTTTCTTCGAAGTCTCGCGATGAGACACCCTTTCCTGCATATGCTCTTGAGCATTTCTCTCTTCTGGTAATTAAATGTCAAATAAGATAATAAGCCAACAATAAGCAAGGACCATTTGCGCGAATTGCATATGGGTGTATCCTTAGAAGCAGGCTCCCTGATTTAGTCCCAACAGAGGAGTGTTTATCGAGGAAAAACCGACATGCGTTACGGAAGGAGTAGTCAAACAGAAACCCGGGGCATGGCAAGAGCAGTCGAAAGAGACGATATCTTAACCGTCCCAATGTTGGCCAAATATCTGCGTTGCCACCCGAGCACAATTTACCGGCTGCTCAAGCGCAAAGAGATACCTGCTTTCAAAATCGGAAGCGATTGGCGATTCCAAAAGCCAGTAATCGAAAACTGGCTGAAAAAGTCTACAATCTCGATGGGCTGACAGCTTCGGGCGGGGTAAATTCCTCTATTGCGTCCTCGCCATCCGCGACTTCGGGTCTCCTGATATTTCCGCGGGAACTATTCGCTTGGTGTCTTGTCCCGGCTTCGCGCCGCCTCGGCGGCGCGAAGACCGTTCAAAGGAAGCAGGCCCATCAGAAGTTGACGTATACAAGATTGGGAAAGCCATCTACTTACGCGCAATCCGCGGCCCCAGGTAGGCGGCGAAGTCGTTGAGCGTAAGGAGCTTGGGATAGTCAGCTTCCGGGATATCCACTCCGGTCGCCTCGTGGACGGCAATCATCACATCGAGTACGTTAATCGAGTCGAGGTCGATCTGTTCGCGTAAATCGACTCTCGGGTCGATTTGGTTCGGATCGATCTCGGGTGCGATATTTCCGAGTTCCCGCAGCACCAGCGCCTTAATCTCATCATCGGTCATAACTTTTCCGGCTCCTGTAATCGTCGGTTGATCGCGGCGAGGAACAGTCCACCTCGATGGCCGTCGCTGGCCCGGTGATCGCCCGACAGCGACGCCATGATGATGGGCCTGGCTCCGACCATCCCACTCTCCGCCCAAGGGCGTTCGGCGATCTTGCCGAACCCGACCAAGGCGACCTGCGGGGGATAAATCACGCCGAAGACGGTTTCGACGCCTTGCTCGCCCAGGCTGGTGACCGTGATCGTGGCGTCGGCGATTTCTGAACTGCGGATGACGCCGGCTCGCACCCGCTTCACCAGATCGCGCATGCCGATCATGATTTCGCCCAGGTTTTTCTGGTCGAGGTCGTGAATCGCCGGAGCCACTAACCCGCCTTGACGCAACGAAATCGCCACCCCGACGTGAATTCCCGCGCCGCGTTTGAAAGCACCATCCACCCAGAAGCCGTTGAACTCGGGGACTTCGCGCAGCGCCAACGCCACCGCCTTTAGCAGCATCACCGAGTACAGCAGCCGATCTTTCACGCTGCGCCTGAGGTTCTCCGCCTGCAGCCAGGCGATCGCGCGACTCATGTCGATCTGGGTGCCGAGGTAATAGTGCGGTATCTCGCGCTTGGAGCGCGCCATCGCCGCGCCGATCGCGTGGCGCATCGCCACCTGCTTCTCGGTCGGCATGACCACGGGCCTGGTGGGTTGGATCGCTTCGGGCACTGGCGGCGGCGGCGCGGCAGGAGCAGGCGGCGCCGCAATGGACGGCGCCTGGGTGGCCGATTCGACGTCGAACCGCGTGATCGCTCCACCCGGACCGGTCCCTTTCAGGGTTGCTGAGATCGACGCCGAGCTCCAAGGCAACGCGCATCGCCAGCGGCGAGATACGCAAGCGGCCCCGCGCGGCAGGCGCCGGCTGCTCGACACGGCGTGGCCCGGGAGGCGGCGGTGGAGGGGCGGGCCGGAATGGCGCCGGTGTGGGTCGCGGCGGCGCTGCGGCGAGCGGGGTTATGGGCTGGGGCTTCGGCGGAGCTGGCGCCGGTGCTTCACCGTCGGCGGCGATCAGCGCCATGGTGGTGCCGACCGGGACCTTTTCGCCCTCCTGCACCACGATGCTTTGCAGGATGCCGTTTTGGAATACCTCGATTTCAATCGCGCCTTTTTCGGTCTCGACGACGGCGACGATATCGCCGCGCTTGATCCGATCGCCCGGCTTGACCAGCCATTGGATCAGGGTGCCAGTCTCGATATCGGCCCCGAGCGACGGCATCCGGAATTCAGCCACGACTGCCTACCAGGCTACGCGCGGTCTCGACGATCACCGCGACCTGGGGGAGGGCGGCGTCCTCCAGATGCTTGGAGTACGGCATCGGCACCTCGGCGCTGCATACGCGTGCTACGGGCGCGTCGAGTTCGTAAAACGCCCCTTCCATGATGCGCGCGCTGACCTCGGCCGAGATGCTGCCGCTGCGCCATCCTTCGTCGATAATCACCGCGCGATGGGTTCGTGTCACGGAATCGACGATGGCGTCGGTGTCGAGCGGGCGCAGCGTGCGCAAGTCCAGCACTTCCGCGTCGATTCCCACAGCAGCCAGTTCCTCGGCGGCGGCCATCACCTTGCCCAGCGTGCCGCCATACGTGATCAGACTGACATCCGCACCCGGCCGCCGCACCGCCGCGTGATCGATGTCCACCGGGCCGGCGTCCGCGGCCATCTCGCCTTCCATATTGTACAAGTTGCCGTGCTCGAAAATCAGCACCGGGTCGGGGTCTGCCAAGGCCGTCCATAGCATTCCGCGCGCATCCTCGAGCGTCGCCGGAGTGAGCACTTTGATGCCCGGGATGTGCGCGTACCAGCCCTCCAGGCTGTGAGAATGCTGCGCGGCGAGCTGACGGCCGGCGCCCGTGGTCGTGCGAATCACCAGCGGAATGTTGAACTGACCGCCCGACATGTGAAGGATGGTGGCGGCGTTATTCACGATCTGGTCGAGCGCCAGCAGGCTGAAGTTGACCGTCATGATTTCGACGATCGGACGCATCCCGCCCATCGCCGCACCGATTCCGGCGCCGACAAAGGCCGACTCGGACAGCGGCGTGTCGCGGATGCGCTCGGGGCCGAACTCCTCCAGCAATCCCTTGCTGACCGCGAAGCATCCGCCGTAGCGTCCGACGTCCTCGCCCATCAGAAAGACGCGTGGATCGCGGATAAGCGCGTCGCGAATCGCCTCGCGCATCGCTTCGCGGTAGGTGATGCGGAGGGTTTTGGGCTGGGCTTGTTCCGCGCTCATGTGCGCGTCCTTTCCGAATAGACAAACCGGGTCAAGTCCTGCACCGGCTCCCAGGTGCCGGCTTCGGCGAACTCGACCGACTGGTCGACCTCCGCGGCAACATCGTCTTCAATGGCCTTGAGCACCGCGTCGTCCAGCAGTCCCGAGGCGCGCAGCCGCGCGTCATAGGTGAGGATCGGGTCGCGCTTCTTCCATTCCTCGATCTCCTGTTTTTCGCGGTAAAGTTGAGGATCGAACATCGAGTGGGCGCGAAAGCGGTAGGTGCGAAACTCCAGGAAGAGCGGACCGCCGCCGCCACGCACCGCCGCCAGCGCGCGCCGCGCGGCGTCCTCGCAGGCCACGACGTCCATTCCGTCCACCGGCCAGGCGGGTATTTCATAACTCGACGCTTTCAGGCACAGATCGGTTTCAGACTCGGATCGTTTGAGCGCCGTGCCCATCGCATACAGATTGTTCTCGCAGCAAAACAGCACCGGCAGCTTCCACAACGCGGACAGATTGAGGCATTCGTGGAACTCCCCCTCGGCTACCGCGCCTTCGCCGAAAAAGCATGCGGTGACGCGCGGACGTCGGGCCATCTTGTCGGCCAGCGCCAGGCCGACGGCGAGCGGCAAACCGGCGCCCACGATCGCGTTGCCGCCGTAAAAACGAGTGGCGGCGTCAAACAGATGCATCGAGCCGCCCCGGCCGCGGCTGCATCCTTCCTGCTTGCCGTACATCTCCGCCATCACCGTCGTGGCCGGGACCCCGCGCACCAGCGCATGGCCATGTTCGCGATAGGTCGCGACAATTGCGTCGTCGGGCGCCAGCGCCGGTATCATACCCACGGCAATCGCTTCCTCGCCGATATACAGATGCACGAAGCCGTGGATTTTGCCGGCTCTATAGAGTTCCGCGCATTTTTCTTCAAAGCGGCGGATGCGCAGCATCTCGCGCAATCGCGAAAGTGAATGTTCGCGTTCCTGTTGCGGTTGGACGGGATTTGCCGGTGGTGGCATCGGGGTCACTGCCCCTCCAACGTTGAGGTATCGCCTTCGGGAAGCCCCAGTTCGCGCGCCTTCAGCAGCCGGCGCATGATCTTGCCGCTGCGGGTCTTCGGCACACTGGCGACAAAGTCGATCTCCCGCGGTGCGACCACGGCTCCGAGCCGTTTGCGGCCAAAACCAAGCAAATCGCGGCGCAATGCTTCACTGGCGGTATAGGATGGCTTGAGCGAGACGAACGCCTTTACCACCTCACCCGCCATCGGATCGGGTTTGCCGATCACGCCGGCTTCGGCCACTGCCGGATGTTCCATCAGGGTGCTCTCCACTTCAAATGGCCCGATCAGATGACCGGAGGACTTGATCACGTCGTCGGCGCGGCCGACGAACCAGAAGTAACCGTCGCCGTCGTGCCGGGCCAGGTCGCCGGTCAGATACCAGCCGCCGGAGAAGCATTTCTGATAGCGCTGCTCTTCGTTTAAATAACCCCGAAACATCGACGGCCATCCCGGACGCAAGGCCAGTTCGCCCTCGCCCCCGGGTTCGGTTACCTCCTCAACGGTGCCGTCCGCGACGTGGCGGACGATACCCGCTTCGATACCGGGCAGCGGACGGCCCATCGATCCCGGACGGATGTCCATCGCGGCGTAATTGGCGACCATGATGCCGCCGGTTTCGGTCTGCCACCAGTTGTCGTGGATTGGCAGGCCGAACGCGTCCTGCCCCCACACCACTCCTTCGGGGTTGAGCGGCTCGCCGACACTGGCGATAAAGCGCAGGCTGCTCAGGTCGTACTTGCGGATTAACTCGGTGCCGGTCTTCATCATCATGCGCACCGCGGTCGGCGCCGTGTACCACACCGTGACCTTCTGCTGCTGCACGATCGAGTACCAGCGCTCGGCGTCGAAGTCGGCTTCGTCCACAATGCTGGTGATGCCGTGGGTCAGCGGCGCGATGATCCCGTAAGAGGTCCCGGTTACCCATCCCGGGTCCGCAGTGCACCAGAAAATATCGCCAGGATGGAAGTCGAGCGCGAAGCGTCCGGTCACGTGATGGGCGACGACCGCTTGATGTACATGCATCGCGCCCTTGGGCGTGCCGGTGGTGCCGCTGGTGAAGTGGAGCAGGGCCAAATCCTCGGGATCAGTCGGCGGGATCGTGAAGCGGTCGCCGGCGTCCGCCATCAGTTGATTGAAGTCGTAAGTGCCTGGAAGCGTTTTGATCTCCGCGGCGTCGCCGATCAGCAGCACCAGCCGCATGCAGGGTAGCGACGTCCGCAGTTCGGCCACTTTGCGTTTGTACAGCGCCACCGTGGTCACCAGCACCCGCCCGTCACCCAGGCTGATACGTTGACGGATGGGTTCCGGCCCGAAGGCCGAGAACAGAGGACAGAAAACCTGGCCTCCCTTCAGGGTGCCGAGCGCGCTGATGTAGAGCTCGGGAATTCTACCCGCCAGCAGAAAAACACGCTCTCCCCGGGCGACGCCCAGCCGTTTGAGCACATTGGCGAAACGGTTGGTCAGCGAATGCAGATCGGCATAGGTGAAATCGCGGGTTTCGCCCTTGCGCCCGAGCCATCGCAGCGCCAGATGATGGCGCAGCGGTCCCGCGATGTGGCGATCCACAGCCTCGTGGGCGATGTTAAGTCCGCGGCCGCCGGGAAGACCGTCCAGCGCGCGCCCCGCGTCGTCCCAGGAAAATGAAGCCCGGGTCTCCTCATAATCCAGCAGGTTGGGGCTTACCGCCCAGTTCCGCGGTTTTTCGATCGTCTTCCAGGCCATGTGAGACCTTTGCTCCTCAGTCGGCGGCCAGGGCCGGGTGCCGACGTGAACTTGCAACCGCTGTTTCGGTGGATCCTGCGCTTAATGTTTTTTGTCAGTGATCACGACGGTGCTAGCCTGCGGGCCTTGGTCGCCCTCCTCTTCCACGAAGCGGACGTGCGCGCCTAGCTGGATCTGGTCAAAGCCGTTGTGGAGCACGCTGTGACGATGAAAATAAATTTCGCGGCCATCGGAGGTCTCCAGAAAACCGTAGTCCTGATCGGGGAAAAGCTTGGAGACGCGCGCTTGGGGCGCTTCCTCATGGACCTTTACGTCGCCACGCTGCTCGCGCACATAATCCTCGAGCTGGCGCCGCATCGCGTCGAAAGCCTCTCTAATCGCCGCCGCGAGGCCTTCTTCCGTCTGCCGGTTCGCCACTAACTCCTTGCCTGGCACCATCAGCCGGATTCTGACCTCAAACGGACCGCCCTTACGATGATGCTCCACCGGCGCTGCGATAGTCACGTCGCATCCGGTGATGCGGCTAAAGTAAGTCTCAAGCGCGTTGGCTTTCTCCCTGATTTCCCGGTCGAAAGCTTCGGACAAAGTGAAATCACGTGCGGTAATTGTCAACGGGCGCTGCATCTTGTTCCTCTCTCCAGTTCAGGTTTTTCTTTTGCCCGAACCATGATTTCTTCGAATGAGCCGGTTTGGTCTTCTCGTTAATTCGTCCTTAGGGAATAGAGCAATTGGCGTGCCCTGCCCGGCAGGGTGCGGAACCACCAAAAGCGGTGTGCGCACCCTGACCAGGGCAAGCCAGGCGCCCGTTATGAGCCGAAAAGCTCTTCAATAGAGAAGGCAGCGCACGGAAAAAAAGTGAATTGGCGCTGCGCAATCGCCGATGCGACGTTAGGAGTCACCCATAGTGACTCCATCGGAGCCAATCATTGGAATGCGCGACGGTGCGGGCCAGGGTTCAGTTGGGAGTCCCGGAAACGAACAAAGGGACGAACGCATGGCGATATTGCCACGCAACCACGACCTCAAGCAGGCACAGAATGATCGCCATCCACAGACCGGTGGGGCCAAGAAACACGTGAAACAGGAGGATATTGAGCAGAACCGGGGCCAGGAGCACGAGCGCAAAGGGCACGAACAGGCCCACCAGGATCAGAATTCCAGACACGATTTCCGTTCCCCAAACCAACGGCATCATATAGCCGGTCTTCATCAGGGCGCCGGCGAAAGCAAGCGCGGCATCCGGCATCGGAGGATTAGGCGCGAGGTGCAAAATTCCGATCCACGGCATAACCGCGAAGACCAGACCCAGCAGAATCCGAGGAATTGCGATGATTATCTTCATTTACCTGCCTCCCTCCCCCTTGCTCGCAAACCGAGTTGCTTTCGAAGCGCACCGTCCGTGACTCTTTTTGGGCCGGTGCCGCGCCAAGACATATAGCTTATGGCGCAACAATTTTCAGGGTTTCGCGTGGCCTTTCGTCCGAAAGATGACTTCCGGTTGGCGGTCATGGCGCGAGCGCGTTAGTTTCGTCGCAACACGTTCCACATGGGAGGAAGTCGATGGGAAAGCTGGAGAGCAGAATTGCCGTCATCACAGGAGGAGGGTCCGGGATTGGCGAGGCCACCGCCAAACTGTTTTCCGCCGAAGGCGCGCGCGTGGTGATTGCAGATATCGATGAACACAACGGTCAGAGAGTCGCGGCTGAAATCGGTTCGGCCTCCCTGTTCCGCCAGACCGATGTCAGCGACCCCGGCCAGGTCGAAGCCATGGTGAAGTCCACCGTGGAGCGCTTCGGCCGTCTCGACATCCTGTTCAACAACGCGTTTGCCACCAGGATGGGGCCGGTGGGTGAAATCAGTATCGAGGACTGGCACAAGACGATTTCGGTGACGCTATCGGGGGTGTTTTACGGGATGCGATTCGCGCTGCCGCAGATGGTCGCGCAAGGCGGTGGGATAATTGTCAACACGGCGTCGATATCAGGCTTGTTCGGCGATTACGGCGCCGGCGCCTACAACGCCGCCAAGGCCGGGGTGGTCAACCTGACGCGCGCGGCGGCGATTGAGTATGCGCGCAAGAAGATTCGCGTAAACGCGGTCTGCCCCGGGATGGTGGAAACTCCCGCGGTTCTCAATACGTTCATCGGCCAATCCCGCAACCCCGAGCGGATGCGCCAGCTCAATGAGGAGTGTCATCCTATCGGCCGCATGGGCCAGCCCGAGGAGATTGCCAAGGTTGTTCTCTTCCTGGCCTGCGACGATTCGTCATTCATGACCGGTAGTATGGTCGTTGCGGACGGCGGCGTCACCGCGCATTCGGGATTGACCGGACATCCGCTGCGCTGAGTGGTCCCGGCCGGGGATGGTCACCTCGACGATCCACGTCCTCATCCCGGTGCCGGTGTTCTTCGCCATGATCCAGGAACAGCGTTTGCGGCGCGGACAACTGGATTCGTAAGACCGGATTTGTATAGCAGTACCTATTGGTCTGACGCATCTGAATCGGCAAGTGGACCGAATGGGTGTTTTTCGCCGCCACAGGTGCGTTCTTTGGAGGCAATACCGGTTTCTCTACAAATTAGCTTCATGGTGCAAGCCGATAGGCTTTTGGGCGAGAATTGGTATAGAACGGAAACTCAGCAGCTAAACTTGCAGCGCGGCCAGTCAGCTCAGATCGAGCCGTTGCAGGCCACCAAGCAAATGAACTAGACGTTCAGAATCCAGCGGTTTGGAGAGATAGTAACCGGCCCCGCGCGAACGAGCCGTCCGCTCGACATCGGCGCTATGCTCCGCGGCGATATAGATTATGAAGGCTTGCGGTATCCAACTCTGGATGCGATTCAACAACCATCCGCGGTCCCCTAGTCCCAGCTTTTCGTCGTCAACCACCACGACTTTGCAATCGCCATCGGGCACCAGGTTAAGATAGGACGTAAAGTCGTCGGTCGCCTTGACCATCCAAGGCCGGTTGCAGGTTTTAAGGAGTAGTTGGATAAGATTAGGATCGTCACTCAGGGCCAGAATCGTGGGACTTCGCTTCGCCTGATGGTTAGTATTCATCGCACTGGCATCGGGCCGGTTAGCGCGTTCCTCTAATCCGTCCATGTGACGATAAATGGAGCATCATTCGTGCCAGACGTTGGATAGTCTCTCCATTAGAATCCGGCGCCTTTTTTGCGCATGGAATCCAACAACAGCTTTCCCAAGGTTGAAGCACTTCGATTCATGTACCGTCCGTTTGGAGTCAGCTGCATCGGTCGGACGCGCAATTACCTGGAATTTTCTCATCGAGGGACCGACGACCGTCCGCAACATTCAGACTCGGGATTGGCGCCATAATTTTCTCAGCGCCACGCTGAAGCTAGAGCAGTCCGTTTATCGGCGCCAGGCGCATCCGGGCGTCGATCACTATCGCTCCCTTGCCAGGCGCGAGGACCTTGACCGGGTTAAGATCGAGTTCGACGATTTCCGGGACTATCTCAATCAATGCGGAGATTTTGCGGACGATAGAGATGAGCGCCGCCCGATCCCCCGCCGGAGCGCCCCGATAGCCGTTTAACAGCGGGCTTGAACGCAGGGTGGCCACCATCTCCGCCGCGTCGGTATCGGTGACCGGATGGAGGCGGAAGGCAACGTCCTTGACCAGTTCGACCGTTACCCCGCCCAGTCCGCATACCACCAGTGGGCCGAATGTGGGGTCAGTGGTCACGCCGACCAAGGCCTCAATGCCTTCCGTAATTTCGCGCTGAAGAAGAATCCCCTCAAGCCGTTTGTCCAGATCGTCCATTCGGCCCTTCAACCGCCGGACCGCTGCTTCGACCGCGCTGGAGCTGTGAAGCCCCATGATAATGCCGCCGACGTCGCTTTTGTGGATCACGTCGGGGGAGACGATCTTGGCGACCAGCGGGTAACCGATACGCTCGGCCACCATCGGCGCATCCTCGACGCTGGACTGTTCGGCAATCGCCACGTCGATACCGGCGGCGGCAAGCACCGCCGACAGTTCGCGCGGCGCCAGCCATCGCGGCCCGTCGGCGCCGGCCATCGCCCGGTCAACGACGCTGCGGATTGCCTCTTCCGCGCCCTGCTCGAGCTTCAGGGTGGTGCCCATCGGCCTGCTGCGCCAATGGCCGTAACGATTGGCCGCTGCGAGCGCGATCGCGGCATTTTCCGGAAAGCTGTAACACGGAAGCGCACCCCGCGGTCCGGCATTTAACTCCGCCGGATGCCCCTGCGACGACATGAAAACGCACGCGACCGGTTTGCCCGCGGGCACTGCCGCCGCGCCGCGCGCGATCCCGCGGGCAATTTCCACCGGCTCGGTTACCATCGGGGGAATATAAATCGCCACCAATGAATCGACGTTCGGATCTGCCCCGACCACGGCCATGGTGCGTTCGAAGTCATCGGGGCCCGCGGCCGCCGTCATATCAACCGGATTGGAAAATCCCGCTCGCGCCGTTAGGAATGAGCGCAATTCAGCGATAGTGGCGGGAGCCAGTTCGGGAAGCCGCAGACCGCGCGCTTCGCAGGCGTCGGCCAGCAAAATCGCGGGACCACCGGCGTTGGTTACCACTCCCACTCTTGGTCCCGCCGGTACCGGCTGCATGGACAGCAACGCGACCACGTCGAACAGTTCCTCGAGCGTGTTGGTGCGGATGACGCCGGTTTGCTCGAACAACGCCTCGACCGCGACATCCAGGCTTGCCAGCGACGCCGAGTGGCTCATTGCGGCCCGGCGTCCGGCGGCCGAACGTCCCGATTTGACCGCCACGATGGGCTTGCGCCGCGCCACCGCGGGAGCCAGCCGCGCGAATTTGCGCGGATTTCCGAAGCTCTCCAGATAAAGCACAATCGCTTGGGTGCGGGGGTCGTCAGCCCAGTAAGCAATCATGTCGTTGCTCGACACGTCCGCTTTGTTGCCGGCGGAGATGAAGCTGGACAGTCCGATGTTGCGGACCCGGGCCTGATCGAGGATCGCGATTCCCAGCGCACCGCTTTGCGAAAGCATCCCGATATTGCCTTCGCGCGGCATGATGGGCGCGAAGGTCGCGTCGAGTCCCACCGCGGGATCGGTGTTGATGATCCCCATGCAGTTGGGCCCTACCATCCGCATCCCCGAAGCGCGCACCAGTTCAACGATCCGGTCCTGCACCGCGCGGCCCTCGGCGGAGACTTCGGAAAAGCCCGAAGTGATCACCACCACGCCGTGAACGCCAAGGGCAGCGCACTGTTTGACGGCGTCCTCGACCGCCTCGGCGGGAACGCAAATCACCGCGAGGTCGATCGGCTCGCCGACCGCGTTAAGCTGGGAAAATGCCTTGAGTCCCTGAACTTCCAGAGCTTGCGGATTGATTGGAAAGAGGTGCCCGGTAAAACCGCGCTTGAGATTGGCCACAATCGCGCCGCCGATTTTAGTGGTATCACGCGACGCCCCGACGATCGCCACCGATTTGGGACTGAGCAGCCGTGAAATACTCGCAGCCGCCGCCAGCTTTTCCCGATAAAGACTCTGGTTCAGGAACTGCTCGGTCTCTTCGATCGCGAACCCGACCCGGACCACTCCGGACTCGGTGGATTGGCTGACCACAAATCCACTGCGCGCGAACACCTCCAGCATGCGCGTGTTGCTGAACAACACGTCGGCTTCCAGCCGGCTGATTCCGTTGGCGCGAGCGATGCGTCCAAGATGTTCGAGCAGCAGGGTGCCGACGCCGCGGCCCTGATACTCGTCTTCGACGGCGAAGGCGACCTCGGCGTGGTCCGGATGCTCTCCGCCAAGCGCGGCGTATCGTCCGACACCGATGAAGCGCTCGTCATTGCGTTCAAGGAGCGTGGCCGCCAGACCGAAGTTGCGCGCATAATCCAGAATCGTGAAGCGATCGAGATCCGCATCGGTCAGGCGCTTTTTTGGGCCCATGAAGCGGAAGTAGGCGGATTCGGGGCTGAGGCGGCGGAAATGTTCGAGCAGCCTTCCCCGGTCATGTGGAAAAATCGCACGAATGCGAATCGAGCTGCCGTCCGCCAGGATGGCGCGCGCTGAGTAATGACGAAGATCGCTGGCTGTCGTATCCGGCATAAAATCAATCGGTTCCCGTCACCACAGCGCTCACTGGTGATTGATGATGAAGCGCTCTATTGCCCAGGCCGCCTCCGCGGCGCCGGCGCCCTCGACCTTCAGATGACAATCGGCAAAGTCCGCGGCGAACGGAGCGAACACCGCCTTGTGCTGGAGGTAAATATCCCAGGTCGCGTCCGAGACCGCGTCAGGCTGCGTCGCGCGCGCGTCCAGGCGCGACTTGGCCTGCTGGTCGCTGATCGCGCACTCGGCGAATACGATCGGCACCGCCATCTGGCGGGCCAGATCGCGAAAGTGCAGGCGCTCGGCGAGGTCCTTGAAGGTCGCGTCGATAATTGCGCCGGTGCCGGACTTAAGCGTGGTCGCAGCTTCGTCGAGCAAGCCCGCATAAGTGGCGGCGGTAAACTGCGGCCCATAGATGCCCTGGCGCCAATCGGCGCCGGCGCGGATGGTCGGCGCCTTTCCCACCAGCCGCTTGCGGATCACGTCGGAATTGAAGACCGGAAATCCGCTGCGCTCGGCCAGCGCCTTTGCGATGGTGGACTTGCCGCTGGCCGGAAGACCGCAAACTACAATCAGCGCCGCGCAGCCGGCCTTGGCATAGCCCAGCGCCGCCGCAAAGTAATTGCGCGCCGTCTCCCGGGCGTCGCCCTGATGGGCCGGCGCAACGTCATCCTGCATCGCCTTGAGACTGCTGACCTTGGCGCGTACGGCGGCCCTGAAACACTTGTAGAAATTGAGCAGCCGCGACAATTCCGGGTCCGCGATCTGCTCCGCATAAGCAGTGAGCAGTTGATGCCCGAGCATTGGCGCATCGAGGCGATCGAGGTCCATCAAGAGAAAGGCGATATCGGAAGCGATGTCCGCATAGCGCAGCCCTTCGCTGAACTCGACGCAATCGATGATGTCGATCTCGCTGGTGATGCAGATGTGCTCGCTGCGCAGGTCGCCATGCCCTTCGCGGATCATCCCATTACTGGCACGCCGCTGGAGCAACTTCTGATTGGCCTCGATGAAGCCGCGGTTGAAGCGGGCGATACGCTCGAATTCCGTTTCGCTGATGGTGTCGCCGATAAACCGGCGGCATTCTTCGAGGTTGTGATTGACGACCTCCGCCACCGCCTTCGGGGAGCCGTAGCGCATCGATTGGTCCCGTGCCGCTTCGGTGTGAAACTTCGCCAGGACCTGGGCGATTGCGCGCATGTCCGCGCCTTTGACCTGCCTGGCCCGCACCAGTCTTTCCAGGGATCGCTCATCGGGCAGACGGCGCATCTTGACCGCGTACTCGGCCGCCGCCGGATCGAACTGCTGGACTGGTTGCGGGCCCAAAGCGAAACCCTGTGGACTGCGGACGATCGGAAACACCCCGACATAAACCCGCGGCGTAAGCCGGCGGTTGAGCCGCACCTCGTCGCGGCAAAACTGATAGCGCAGCTCGAGGGTCGAATAGTCAACGAAGGGAAAGCGCACCGGTTTCTTGATTTTGTAAACCGATTGTCCGGCCAGAAAGACGCATGAAATATGCGTCTGCCTGAATTCAACGCCGGGCGGCCGTTCCGGGTAAAAGCCGGGCGCGGTCATCGCGGCAATCAGATCGCTTTCCGGATGCTCCACCACTGTCATCGGCGGTGTTTGTCCATTCTCAGACATGCTCGGACCTGAGGATCTGGCAAGCCTTTAGCCTGATTCAGTCCTTGGGCGAACGATCGAGCAAAGTCTGGATTATGTTTTTGGTCGATAGCAGCCCTTGAAGCTGACCGTTCTCTACCACCGGCACGGCGCCCACTCCGAGCTTGAGCAATAGGCGCGCCGCTTCTTCGATCGGCATCGTGGGCGCCACCGAAACCGGTCCGAGTGCCATCGCGGTTTGGACCTTGGTGCTCTCCAGTTGGCCAATATGAGATCGGATGTCCCGGTCTGTGATGATCCCGATCAGCGCTCCGTTTGATACCACCGGTATCGAGAGCAGGTCTTCCTGCTGCATCAGGGCGTGGGCTTTGACCAGTGTATCCGTGGGACTCACCGAGGGCGGATTCGTGGTCATTATCTTGGCCACCGAGTTCTGCTTTTCCCCGTCGACGGCTGACGGGCGGACGGTCAGCACCGGGCAAGGCGCGTCGCGCACGACCCGCTCAGCCACGCTGCCCAGAAAAAAGCGCGGCAACCCGCGGCGGCCGTGCGTGGGCATCACGATCAGGTCGGCATGCAACCCCCGCGCGGCGTCGACAATGCCCCGGGCGGTATCGCCGGTGCTAATGTGAACCTGATGTTTGACGCCCCCGAGTTGCTCTTTAGCGATCTTCTCGAGTGCGGCTCTGACTTCCTCCTCGCGAGTCACGACAAAGGAGGCTGACTCACCCGGCGCCAGCACAATCGCCACAACGTGGAGCAGGTGAAGACTCCCATCGCCTATGGCGACCAACTCTTTGGCCAAATCCAAGGCGACCTTCGAGCTTTCATCGAAGTCGACCGGAACCAGAATCGAGCGAAATGGGAAGGACACTGATCCAACCTCCTTTTTTTCGGTACCATCGCCCACCTATCACTCTAGCGACAGTCGTGCCACAAAAGCGTATTGCCCACGGGCGAGGCAATCTGCCTCTAATGCCTTGGAAATTGCCCAGCCTACTTGGTTGGCAAGGACCAGTTCGACACGTCAGAGCAACTTTCGAAGAAGTTTCGCAGTCATCCGACTGTATCCGAAAGACATCATTTGGAACGCCAAAACTGATGGCTTGTACCCGTTGGAAGCATCGACGTGGAACCGTAATCGCTAACCAGCGCGCCCTCTGACCGGGCGTCAGGATTGGCGGAAGTTTTGCGTAAGTCCGCTTGAAAGGAACCCCGCAGCCCTGCCAGGAGAAGGTGCGAACGTGAAAATCAAGACCGGGAATACCCCCGTGCACACGCTCAAGCCGCGGGATTCGGTGGCTCATGCCGGTCGTTGCTTGAGTGCTATCGCATCAACCAGCTACCGCAGGTCACGATCAGTCACGACGCCGGCCAAGGCGCCGTCCACCACTGCACGAACTCCTGGTCGTCACGAACGATGCGGTCGAAGTACTCATCCTGCCAAGGAGTTCGCTCATCTACTAAATAGGGTGGCGCGGAGCCAAGCAGCTCGCGCATCCATCGACAGGCAGGGACGCCTGTCCCACTTATTCAGGCAGTCCCCAAACCGGCCTTCACTGGGATCGGGGCGAGCTCCTCAGTTCCGCATACCAATGTATCGGGAGCCTGTGAAAACAGGAGCACATCACAGCGACAATGTAGAAACTCCAGGCGGCTGCGGACTTGGGTATCGCAGGCGCTCGGGAGGGACCGTGACTACATTAGCCCTTACGACGGCCTATCCCGCCGGTCCTACCTCAGACCTCGCGCGATTTCAAATTCCGGCAATCTTGCGTGCGTACGCCGCCACCGATTTGAAGTCATATTCGCGGTACGCTTGCAGCTTCTCGGCTTCGAAACCGCCCTCGGCATGCACCGCCAGGACCTCCTGGTAGCCGCCGTAATCCGACGACGTCAGGTCCGAAATCAGATTGATCAGCCGCAGCCGCTGTTCGGCGCCGAAACCCTTTTTGCCGCCCATGTACTTCAGCACATATTCGCGCGTCGCTTCGCTGGTGAGGTCTTCGGCCGCCGGCGCCGTGACCAGCAATCCGCCCGCCAGGTCCTGAACGATCTGGACCGCATGATGATAATTGTGCGCGAAGTGATACTTGGCCACGTTGACCAGCAGCGTATTGGGCACCGCGATACCCTGCTCGATCGTGCAGGCGGCGGCGGCTTGTTCGATCAGTCCGCGCACGGTGCTGTGATAGGCCGCCAGTTGGGTCAGCTTGTCGCGCACGTGTCCGGCGGCCGAGATTCCGTTAGCCTCGGCGACCGCGTGGGCGGCGCCGGCCAGCAGTTCCATCAGGGGCAGTTTGTAGGAGACCGCCGTGAAGCGATGGAAGCGCACGAAGCTCAGCGCGACGAACGCCGCGAACTCGGTCTCGCCTTGCAGGAAGATTCTTTCCTTCGGCACGAACACGTCGTCGAACACCGTGAGCGTTTCCATCATCTTGTGACGGGCGCTGATCGGATGCTCGATCGGGTCCTTTTTGGCGCTGCCGTGAGGGCTGGCGATAAGCTTGAGGCCGGGAGTGCTGACCGGAAGCGCGAACGCCACCGCGTAGGCGCGATCCTCGGGCCGCATCGCCCGCGTCGGCAGAACAATCACCTCATTGGTGTTGGTCACGACCGAGGTATGCACCTTGGCGCCGCGCACCACGATTCCGTCTGGGCGCTCCTCGACTATCCGCACGTAATAGTCGGGATGCTCCTGGGCGCCGGGTCCCAGGGCGCGGTCGCCCTTGACGTCGGTCTGGGCCACCGCCAGCGCCAGGTCGTTGTCCTGGCAATAGGCGTGATACTTGGCGATGCGGTCGCGGTATTCGGGCTTGCCCTTGGCCGCCATCTCCGCGCCCAGCAGATGCAGCGCATACAGCGCGTCGGTGCCGATCTCCTTGATCAGCACGACCAGCGTCGCCGCTTCGCGGGTCGAGGCCGCGATCAGCTCGCTGCGCTTAAGCAGATCGGAGGAGTTGCGCGGCAGATGGTAGTAGCGGCTGTATTCCTTGCCGTCGGCCTTCATCACCGCGAGATCCCGGAAGCGGGGATCTTCGGTCATCCGATAGTCCAGGGCGGCGTGCTCCGTGGCCAGGCCGATGACCGGATGAGTCGTCACGTCGGCGACCTTTTCTCCGCGGAAGTAAACGCTGCGGCTGTCGCGCAACGACTTCTTATATTCTTCTGCCGTCCTGAGCGCCATGTCGTAATTTCTCCTCAAACGGTCCGGCGGCGGATTCAGGCAGGCATGGCCAAGCGGCCGCGCGGTCCCGTCTGGCTCGATACTTTATATGCTGCGCTTTGCAGTCAATAGCCCGGCGGTCGTCATCGAAATGCGGAATTCCGCAGACCCCATAGACAACATGCCGACCTGCAACTGCCGAACCTGTAGCTGCGGCTCAACGTGTTTGTGTCCGTGCCCGCCACATGCGGCGAAATCATTTCGCTCGACGACCTGCGCTCAGGCCCGGCAGGATTCTCGCCATCAGCAACTGCAGCTCCGGGATGCCGAAGAGGAAGGCCAGGCCGAAGTAGATCGCGCCGAAGGCGGGCAGTACGCCGAGCGCGATCAGTTTGGGTCCGTGGTGTTGGAGAGTATGTTTGAGCGCCCAGCCGACACCCGAGGCGGCCAGCGCCATTAGCCATAGCTGGATTAGAAAGCTCCGCTCCAATCCGCTCTGCCCGATTCTCCGGTTGAGCGCGTAGCGCAACAGCGAAAACTCCACCCACGCAGCCATTCCGGCGGACGCGGTCAACCCTGCCACCCCCCAACTGCGGCTGATATGCAGCGTGGCGGGTAGATACAGGGCGCAGTAATAACCCAGCGCGATCGTCAGGATAACCCGGATGACCGCGAACTTCAGCGGCGTACGGGTGTCCCACAGCGAGTAGAACGCCGACGAATAAAGCCGGCCCATGGTGGCGGCCAGCAAGCCCACCGCCGACCCCGCCAGGATGCCCCACACATAGACCGCGTCCGCATGCGTGAAATGGCCCGACTGGAAAATGGCCCCGGCAATCACGTCGCCCAAAAATAAAAACGCGGCCGCCGAGGGGATGACAAAGAACGCGATTTGACGCAGACCCATGTTCAGGCGCTGGCGCAACAAGCGGCCCACTTCATCCTGCGTCCCGCTTGCTCGCGACATCCCCGGCAATTCGGCCGCGGCGACCGACATCCCGAACAGGCTGACCGGCAACAGATAGAGGATCTGTGCGTAGTTGAGCGCGGCGACCGCGCCAGTGGGCAGCAGGCTCGCCAGCAGGTTATCGATATAGGCGCTGATCTGGACCACGCCGCGGCCGGTGACCACCGGAAGGAAGTTGTTCAGCACCGCCTTGAGCGATGCCACAGTGCGGGTGAAATTGACGCGCAAACGGCCCGCCAGCCGAATCGTTTGAGGAACCTGCACGCCGACTTGCAGCGCCGCGCCGACCACCGCTCCCCAGGCGACCAGGACCGCGAGGCGGGTTTGCGTGTGATGCGGTCCGTAAAATAGCAGGAAGCCGATGATCGCCAGATTCCATGCCACCGGCGCCGTGTAGGAAGCGAAAAATCGATGATGGCTGTTGAGCACGCCCAGGCACCAGGCGGACATCACCAGCAATCCGGCGCCGGGGAAGAAGATCCTGACCAGCAGGATCGTGAGTTCGCGTTTGGGGCCGTGGAATCCAGGTGCGATCGCGTCGATCATGTAGGGGGCGGCCGCGACGCCGAGCAGCACCAGCAACGAAATCGACAGGCTCATGATCGCGCCCAGCGTCCACGCCAGTTCGTTGGCGTGCTCGTCCTCGCCGGCGCCCAGGAGGCGGCTGTAAACCGGGATGAACGAGGCCGAAAGCACACCCTCGCCGAACAGATTCTGCAGGATGTTGGGGATGCGGAAGGCGGCTTTGAAGGCGTCCGCCGCGTCCGAATTGCCGAAGTAATGGGCAAAGATGCTTTCGCGGACCAGACCCGCGATCCGGCTCAGCAGCATCCCGGCCGCGACCAGGCTGGCCATCTTGAAGCCTGACGCCGACACCGCAGTGGCAGAGTCGCGCTTGCTCGTACCCGCCGCGCTGCCCGCAGTCTTTCCCGCTCCGCCCGCCGCTCCCCGTTCCAACTGGATGCTTTGTCTCAAGATGCTCGCCGCCCGCCATTAACCGAGTCTCACCGGGAGTATAACCGGGCGTTACGTTGCGTTGTAGCATCGCGGCGAAAATCGACGCCGGTTGCGAAGTTGCTCGCTCAACGGCGGCTGACAGGGCGCAACGCAATGGCGATGCCCACGAGCGTCAACTTTCCGATCGCGCTAGAATGAACCCGTGAGTTTTTCGCTCTACATTCATATTCCGTATTGCGAGTCGAAATGTCCGTACTGCGACTTCAACTCTTACGCGGTCAAGGGCTGGCCGGAAGCGGAATATACGCGGGCGTTGATCGCGGAACTGCAATGCCGCGCCGTCCAGGCGCCATGGGCGGGCGATACCATTCGAACGATCTTTTTCGGGGGCGGCACTCCTTCCCTGTTTCAGCCCTCGTCGTTGGCGCGCGTGCTGGAGGAAGCCGACCGCCTGTTCGGGATCCAGGCTGACGCCGAAATTACCGCCGAGGCCAACCCCGGCACCGTCGACCTGGCCAAGTTGCGCGGGATGCGCGCGGCGGGACTCAATCGCATCAGTTTCGGCGCCCAGTCCTTTAATCCCAAAATTTTGCAATTCCTCGGCCGTATCCACAGCGCCGAACAGACTGTGGCTGCGGTCGAACAGACCCGGGTGGCGGGATTCGCGCAGCTCAACCTCGATCTGATTTTCGCCGTGCCCGGCCAGGACCTCGATGACGTCGCCGCCGACGTCGAAAAAGCGGTGGCGCTGCGTCCCGACCATATTTCGGCCTACAACCTGACCTTCGAAGAAGGCACGGTCTTCGGCACGGCGCTGAAGGCCGGCCGCATGCATCAACTGCCCGAGGAGTGGCAGGCTGCAATGTATGCGATGGTGCGCCGTGAACTGCCGCGCCACGGCTATGCGATGTATGAGATCTCGAATTATGCGCGGCCCGCATGCGAGGCCCGGCATAACCTGACTTACTGGCGCGGGCAGTCCTACCTCGCAATCGGGGCGGGAGCGCACAGCTATGCAGCCAGCGGGCCGGCCGGCAGGCGATGGTGGAACGAGCGGCTCCCCGCCGCCTATATCGCCAAGGCGAGCGAAACCGGAACCGCGGAAGCTGGCAGCGAGACCCTGGACGCGGCGGTCAGCGCGTCGGAGTTTGCGTTCTTGAACCTGCGGCTGATTGAAGGACTGGAGTTGCGTCGTTTTGCCGAGCGCTTTGGCGTAACGCTGGAGGAGCGCTTTGGCTCCCGGCTTGAGCGATTAATCGAAGGCGAACTGCTGCTTCGCGAAGACGGCCGCGTCCGGCTCAGCGAGCGCGGCCTGGAATTGGCTGATTCGGTATTTGCCGAATTTCTCTAAGTCGTCGCCAACGCTTCCTGGAGCAAATTCAGGATTCTCGATGGTGTTGCGAGTTTAATGAACACTCCCAGCCGCGGCCCCTGTTTTTGGCCGAGCAGGACCTTGTACAGCAAAGGGAAGATTTTACCCGGCTTGTCGTAATGCCGGCGTCCGGCCTCATAGATTCCCTTTTCGATTTCCTCCGCCGACGCATCGGGATGATGCGACAGGAAATCAATGATTTCCTCAATCTGGGTGCGTTGGGCGCTGTCGGGCGCATGACGCTGCTTGGTCGGCTCGACAAAGTCGCGGTAGAAATTCAGCGCGCACTCAACCAGCGTGCCGGCCATTGCCCGGGTCTCGGCGTCGCCGCTGATCCCGGGGTCGTAGTGGGTCAGGTAGTTCCAGATCAGATCTTTGTCCGCGGTGCCCAACGCGGAGACCAGGTTCATTATCAAGCCGTAGCTCAATTCCGACCTGAAGGTGCGCACGCTGTCAGGCTGCAGGACGAATTCCAAATTGGATGAGCGCCGCTGCTCGGGGGCGGCCTGGGCATAGGCGCGCAATTCATCCAGATATTCGTCGACGTATTGGGGAATCGCTTCCAGGAACAACTTGCGCGCGCGGCGGGGATTGAGGATCAAAAAATACTTCAGGACTTCGATCGGCGCATAGCGCAGCCATTGATCGACGGTTACGCCGCGACCGACCGACTTGGAGACCTTGTGGCCTTCCTCATCGAGGAACATCTCGTAGGCAAAGCCCAGCGGCGGCTGGCCACCGAGCACACGCACGATTTGGCCTGACAGCCGCGCCGAGTCGATCAAGTCCTTGCCGTACAATTCATAGTCCACTTGCAAGGCGAACCAGCGCAGCGCCCAATCCACCTTCCATTGCACCTTGGCTTTGCCGCCCAGCACGCTTTGCTCGCCCTTGTATCCGCATCCGGTGGCCCCGCCGAAGCTGCGCTCGCAGGAAAACTCGACGCTGCGGCGCGACGGATGGTAAGCCGTGACCAGAGTCGAGTTAACCTGCCCGCAGGTGGGGCAGATGGGCAGGAAAGGCGACCACTGGCCGCGGTTCTCCTTCCGAAGCGTTGGGGCGACGATTTGTATGATCTCCTGATGGTGGTCCAGGATTAATCCGAGCGCCGCATCAAAGCGGCCGCTGGCGTAGGTCTCGCTTGAGCGCATCAGTTCGTACTCGACCGCGACCGGCTTGAGAAAATCGATCAGCATGTCGACCATGTGCGCGGAAAAGCTTTGGCAGCATCCAAAGGGGTCGGGTATCCGCGATACCGGCTGGCCAATGTAGGCGGACATCCGGTCCCGATTGGGCACGCTTTCGGGCACTTTGCGCAGACCGTCCATGTCATCGATAAAGACGATCAGCCGGCAGGGGCGGTTCGGGTCCAGCAACTGGTAGGCGTGGCGGACGTAGGAGGGCCGCAACACTTCGCCCATGGTGCCCAGATGCGGCAGCCCGGAGGGTCCGAAACCGCTTTCAATGATCGCCGGACGATCGGCCGGGTATCCGCCGACACGCTCCGCCAGCCGGCGCGCCTCCTCGTGAGGCCACAACTCGCCCGGGTTGGAACCCTGCTCGGCGGATGTCACCGATTCTTACCTCTCAATACGCTGGCGACCGCTTCGTGAATCCACGGATCGATTTGCAAATCACGGGTTTTTTCGGAGGCAAGCCGGAGCTTGACCCCGCAATTTGCGCAAATCAATGCGGTTTCGCGCAAGCCAGCGCTGTCTTCAACGCTCAGTTTTAAGAACCAGTCTTTAACTGGCCGATTACAAATTTGACAGTGTTCGTCGTCCACGGGCTTCGGACCTGTACACGTTTAAGGGTTCAGAATAAGTTAATTCCTCACGCGGTGGTATAAGGGTATCATCCAGGTAGCTCAGAAGCGCGGGGCCGCGAGCCCGGCGCTGTCCGGCTGGAGCTCGCTGGCCTTTCATGGACGAATCTTACACTAAGGAAAAGCTCCGGGCACTTCGCGCTGTCGTTGGTGAAAACGACCGGGTTGCGATTCTGCTTCAGGATGACCCCGACCCTGATGCGATCGCGAGCGGTATGGCCCTTAGAACGCTGTTAGGACGAAACAAGCTGACCACTCCACTGTTCAGCTTTACGGAAATTACCAGACCCGAAAACCGCGCGATGGTGCAATTGCTGGAGATCGAGGTCGTCCAGGCCACCACTGAATTGCTCGATAGCTACGAACGAGTCGCGATGGTCGATGTGCAGCCGCCCTATTTCAACGGGCGCCTGCATCACGCCGATATCGTAATCGACCATCATCCCGGTTACACGGCCGGCAACGCCGCATTCGAGGACGTCCGCATCCGCTATGGCGCAACTTCCACGATTTTGACCGAGTACCTGATCAGCGCGCAGGAGCGGGTCAGCGAGCGGCTCGCCACCGCCTTGCTGTACGGGATCAAGAGCGACACCTTGATGCTGTCGCGGCGGGTGACCGACGATGACCTGCAGGCCTTTACATTTCTCTATAAGCTAGCCAACTACAATCTGCTGCGGCGTATCGAAAGGCCCGAGTTGCCGCTGTCCTTCGCCAAGATACTGGCGCGCGCGATGCAGCGGTTCTCGGTTCGGGATGAACTTGCCGTAGTCCATCTGGGGCCGGTCAAGCGCGATGACCTGATCGTGCAGATGGCGGATTTCTGCCTGCAATTCCATGGTGCGGAATGGGTCGCGGTTTCGGGCAAGCTGGGCGACAACCTGGTGATTGCGGTGCGCAATCACGGTGCCGGACGCAGTGCTGGGGACGTCGTGCGCAAGCTATTCGGAGATATCGGCAGCGCCGGCGGTCATCGCAACATGGCCAAAGCTGTGATACCCCTGACCGGATGGCGGCGGCGCGAGGGCAGCACCGCCGACAAAACCATCGAACCGCGTTTGCGCGAGTTGTTCGCGGAGCACATCGTCCCGATCGAAGATGACGCCTCATCCCCATGACCGATCAGGCCCATGACCGATCAAGCCCATGACCGATCAGGGAGCCGGACTGCCGGCACTGTTTTCAAGTGCGGTCAAATGATTGAATGTTGAGCACGGGAGCGCCGGTTTCCAGTGGTGGTGTTGGGGGCGCTTAAGCAATCACTTTGAACCCGGTAGCGCGGGAAGAAAACCAGCCTGGATTGGCGGTAGCGGAAGGCCTGAGCGTCAGAGCGTGAACGTCGCGGAGGAAACCGTACAGATAAGGAATCGGCTGGGGCTGCATCTGCGGGCGGCGACGACGCTGGCTCAGGCCGCCGCCAAATTCAAGTCCACCATCACCGTCGGGCGCGGCAAGGATCACGCCAGCGCGCGCAGCGTTACCGCCCTGATCATGCTCGGCGCGGGCAAGGGCACCAAGCTGCGGCTCAAAGCCGAGGGAGAAGACGCTCAAGCGGCGCTGGCCGAATTGACCCAATTGTTCAGCGATGGCTTCGGCGAGGAGTAGATCTGCCGCGGTGGCTAAGTTGGCCAATATTGACCTGATGGTCAGGTTCAGTTATAGGAAGACCACCTACGTATGCGATTAACTTTCCCGGAATCATGCCCGGTTTGATCGGTCTTGGTGGTGGGCGGCTAAGCGCACTCGGACAATGAGAAATCAACCGCGCCACGACGCTTGATACGCATCCTTACGATGCGTAACTCAGCAGGAGAAACATGGCTTTAAAAGACTTTCTGTTCACCTCCGAGTCGGTCTCCGAAGGTCACCCCGACAAGATGTGTGATCAGATTTCCGACGCGGTGCTCGACGCCTTGCTGGCGCAGGACCCCAATTCGCGCGTCGCACTGGAATCCCTGGCCAAGACCGGAATGGTCGTGATGGCCGGAGAAATTACCAGCAATGCTCGAATCGAGTATTCCGAAGTCGCCCGCAAGACCGTCCTCGACATCGGCTACAACGATTCTTCAATCGGATTTGACGGTAACACCTGTGCGGTGCTGACCGCGATCGAACGCCAGTCGCCCGATATCTCACAGGGGGTTACCGAGGGCGAAGGCCTCTACAAGGAACAGGGTGCGGGCGATCAAGGTTTGATGTTCGGCTTCGCCTGCGATGAAACCGTCGAGCTGATGCCGTTGCCGATTTCGTTGGCGCATAAGCTGATGGAATATCTGACCAAGGTGCGCAAGGAGAAAAAGTTCGACTTCCTGCGGCCCGACGCCAAGAGCCAGGTTACGGTTCGCTATGCGGACGATCGACCGGTCGGTGTCGAAGCGGTGGTCATCTCGACCCAGCACAGCCCCGACGTCAAGTACGAGACGCTGCGCGAGGCGATGATTGAAGAAGTGATCAAGCCGGTGATCCCGCCTCAGTATCTGGACAAATCAACCAAATACTTCGTCAATCCCACCGGACGCTTCGTGGTCGGCGGACCGCAGGGCGACTGCGGTCTGACCGGACGCAAGATTATCGTCGACACCTACGGCGGCTACGGGCGTCATGGTGGCGGGGCGTTTTCGGGCAAAGATCCATCCAAGGTCGACCGCTCCGCGTGTTACATGGCGCGCCACGTGGCCAAGAACGTGGTGGCGGCGGGCCTGGCGCGCAAATGCGAAATTCAGGTCGCATACGCGATCGGGGTGGCCGAGCCGGTATCGCTGTTGGTCGACACCTTCGACACCGGGGTCGTGCCCGACACCAAGCTGTCGTCGGCGTTGCGCGAGCTGTTCGACTTCCGTCCCGCCGGGATTATCCGCAAGCTCGACCTGAAGCGCCCGATCTATCAGCCCACCGCGGCCTACGGCCATTTCGGGCGCACTCCCCACGCTGGACTATTTACCTGGGAGAAGATTGATATGTCGTCGGCCTTGCAGAGCGCCTTTGGCGCCAACGGCCGGTGATCACGCCAATCGACCTGGATAATTCCAGCCTCCATCAAATCAGCAATCGGAGTTTAAGCAAGTGGCTTTAGTCAAAAGCCGCCGCAAGGCGGTTTCCACCCTGCGCGTCAAGCAGAAGCAGAAAAATTACGATGTCGCCGATCTCGGCTTGGCCGATCAGGGAAATCGCCGCATCCTGTGGGCCGACCAGCAGATGCCGGTCCTGCGCCACATCCGCGAACAGTTCGCCAAGACCAAGCCGCTGCGCGGTCTGCGTTTGAGCGGCTGCCTGCATATCACGACCGAGACCGCCAACCTGTTGCGCGCGCTCAAGGCCGGCGGCGCCGAAGTGCTGGCCTGCGCTTCCAATCCCCTGTCAACGCAGGACGACGTCGCCGCCGCCCTGGTCAAGCATGAGGGGATCGCCTGCTACGCGATTCATGGCGAGGATCGCGACACCTATTACAGTCATCTGCGCGCCGCACTCGACAGTCATCCGCGGGTCACGATGGATGACGGCGCCGACCTGGTAAGCCTTCTGCACACCGATTACGCCGCTCAGGCCGATGAGGTAATCGCCAGCATGGAGGAGACTACCACCGGCGTGATCCGGCTGCGGGCGATGGAACGGGACGGGGCGCTGCGGATTCCGGTGGTGGCGGTCAACGACGCCGAAACCAAGCATCTGTTCGACAACCGCTATGGCACCGGCCAATCGACGGTCGAGGCGATTGTTCGCGCCACCGGCATTTTGCTGGCCGGTTCGGTGGTGGTGGTGGCGGGCTACGGATGGTGCGGACGCGGTGTCGCGTCGCGGGCCCACGGCATGGGCGCCAACGTGATCGTGACCGAAGTGGATTCGGTGCGCGCGCTGGAGGCGGCGATGGACGGGTTTCGGGTCATGCGGATGAGCGACGCGGCCAAAGTTGGCGATGTGTTCGTCACCGTGACCGGCGACAAGCAGGTAATCGCCGCGGATCACATCAGCCTGATGAAGGACGGCGCGATCCTGTCCAACTCGGGCCATTTCGACGTCGAGATCGATCTGGGCGCACTGAAGAAGCTGACCCGCAAGGTCGAAAAGGACGTTACCCGCAACGTTGACGCCTACCATCTGCGCAACGGCAAGAAAGTCTACCTTTTGGGACAAGGCCGGCTGGTCAACCTGACCTGTGCCGAGGGCCATCCCGCGCAGGTGATGGACATGAGCTTCGCGACCCAGGCGCTATGCGCGAGCTGGGCGGCAACCGCCAAGAGCCACGAGGTCAGAGTCCACGACGTGCCGCGGGAAATCGAAATCCAGGTCGCGACGCTCAAGCTGGCCTCGATGGGAATCAAGATCGATTCGCTCTCCGCCGAGCAGAAGCATTACCTGACCTCCTGGGAAACCGGCACCTGACCCAGGTCGCAGAGATTACGCCGCCTCGCGCAGTCCTTTTTTGCGGGTGGCGGGGCGTTTCATAGAAAATCGCGCGCAGAGAAACTGGCGCGATTTTTCTTTGCCCGATGAATTTGTAGCGGACGCCGCGCCGTTTACGCCGGACTGCGGTCGACCCGCATGCGCCGGTAGACTTCGCCGGCGGCGAAGCTCACCGCGATCAGCAGCAGCGCCAGGATGAAGCGGGGCGAGGTGGGATGCCACAATTCGTTGCCCAGGAACGCGAACAGGATAGTTCCGGGAATCATCCCGATCATGCTGGCCCAGAAGTAATCCTTGAAAGTGATCGGAGAGGCACCCGCCAGAAGATTGAGCGCGTTGTAAGGGATGATCGGGAAAACCCGCAGGTAGAGAATAATCTGGAAACCGTTGCGAGCGATCTTGTCCAGGGTCTCGCCAAAGCGGCCGGCGAGTAATCTATTGACGAAGCCTTTGCCCAAAAAGCGGCCCGCCGCGAACGCCACCAGCGCGCCCAGGTCGGCGCCGATCAATGAATAGATCGACCCTTTGACGGTGCCGAAAGCCAGTCCGGCCGCCAGCGTCATCACCGCGCCCGGAACCAGCAACGAAGGACCGAAAGCGTAGAGCAGCATGAAGCCAATCGGGCCCCATGCTCCCCAGCGCAGGACTTCGGCCTTGATCAGTTGCGGGTTACGGAACAGATCCTCATTGGTAACGAACAGTATTACCGTGCCGATCAACAACCCGGCGATTAGCACCACCTTCAGAACGGCCAGAAGGTGCAAACGGTTATAGAATGGAATTGCTTCAGCTTTCATCAGTCCTACAGATCACATCTTGGCAGACTAAGACAACTATACAATAAATTTGACCAAACCAAAAGCTGTCCCGTTTTAGTTGCTCGCTTTAAGGCCGAGGTGGTTGTATTTTCGGTCCGTCAATAAGACACCCCAAGGATGATTCCGATGCAAGAGCTTGCGAACAAGGTGGCAATCATTACCGGCGGCGGGTATGGCATCGGCCGCGAAATCGGACTGCTGTTCGCCCGCGCGGGGGCGAAGGTGGTGCTGGCCGCGCGCTCGGCGGATCGGTTGGAGAGCACCCGCGTGGAGATCGCGGGGCAGGGCGGCGAATGTATCGCGATCGTCACCGACGTCGCGAAGGCCGCTGACTGCGCGCAGATGGCGGAGCAGACGCTCGCCCGTTTCGGACGCATCGATATTCTGGTCAACAACGCCGGAATAGAAGGCGCAACCAAAATCACCACCGAGATGACGCCGGAGGAATGGCAGGAGGTGATCGATATCGATCTGACCGGCACCTGGCTGGCCACGCGCGCGGTGCTGCCCGCCATGAAGCAGCAGAAATCCGGCGGGATCATAAACATTTCGTCCGGGTCGGGCCGGCGCGGTTACCCCTTTCGGGCGCCGTACTCGGCCAGCAAATGGGGGATTATCAGCCTGACCCAGACTTGGGCCGGAGAATGGGGCCGGTCCGGCATCCGCGTCAACTGCATCTGCCCGGGGCCGGTGGTTGGCGAACGCATCAACCGCGTGATCAGTGCCCGCGCCCAGGCGATGGACGTACCCTACGAGCAGGTCGAGCGCGGTTTTGTCTCGCAAAGTCCGCTGCAGCGGATGGTCACCGAAGAGGAGGTTGCCAGGGTCGCGCTGTTCTTCGCCGGCGATCAATCCTCCGGCGTCACCGGCCAGACCCTCAACGTCGACGCCGGCTTCATCATGAATTGAAGCTTGATGGCGCAAGCTCACGCGATGCGTGAACACGCGGCGCCAAGGCGCCCAATCACAGCATCAGGTGCGGATGGCGGGTGCTGGACTGGTAGCCGATGCTAGCCAGCCAGGCGCGCAGTTCCTCGGCCAGCACGGGAGAACGGTGTCTGCCGCCGGTGCATCCCAAGCCCAGTGAAAGGTAGCTGCGCCCCTCGCGTTCGTACATCGGCAGCAGGGTGCCGAGCAAGGCCTCGAACTGCCGCAGGAATTCCTGTGCCGCCGGCTGGGCGAGCACCCACTCACGGACCCCGGAATCCAATCCGGTAAGCGGCCTCAGGTCTTCGACGAAGAACGGGTTGGGGATAAAGCGGACGTCCTGCACGATATCCAGCCCGATCGGCATTCCGTATTTGTATCCGAACGACACCAGCTCGATCGCCATCGCGGTGCCGCGGCGCGACCCCAAAACCGCCGCGGTAATTACCTCGCGCAGTTCGTGAACGCTCAGCGCGCTGGTTTCGATCACCCGATTGGCGCGTTCGCGCAATTCGGCCAGGGCCTGGCGTTCGCGCCGGATCGCCTGCGCCACGGTCAGACCGCCACCCGCCATCGGATGGGGGCGGCGCGTTTCGGAATACCGGCGCATCAGCACCTCGTCAGAGGCGTCAAGGAACAGGACTTCGGGGGGATGATGATGGTGCTCGAGCTCGGCGAACACGCGCGGCCAGTCCGGGAAAAACAGACGCTCGCGGGCGTCGATGCCGAGCGCGATGCCCTTCAGATCGGGGTCGCGCAGCAAGGCCATTTCCAAAACCGTCGGGGCGAGCGCGACCGGCAGGTTGTCCACGCAGTAAAACCCCAGGTCCTCGAGCACCCGCATCGCGGTGGCCCGGCCTGAGCCGGCCACACCGGTAACGATAACGAGCCGCGGATTGGTCTGGTTCGGAGCCATTGACGGACCTTCAGCGGGCGCGAGCCGGCCCGGCACGAAGAGCACGGCCCAATCTTAGTATTTGCTGTCTTCTTCCTTCAACAGGCGGTAAACCTCGGCGCCATCGGCCGCGTCGAGCAGGCGCTGACGGAAACCGGCGTCTTTGAACAGCCGCGATACCCTGGCCAAAGCTTTCAGATGAAGACTGGCCGAATCCTCGGGCGCGACCAGCAGAAAGAAGAGCTGGGTCGGGCCGCCATCGAGCGATTCAAAGTCCACGCCTTCGCGGCTGCGGCCGAACACGCCGAGGATTTGGGTGATGCCCCTGAGCTTGCCATGCGGGATGGCGATGCCGTCGCCGATCGCCGTCGATCCCAGGCGTTCGCGTTCGTTGAGGACCCCGAGCAGTCTGTCAAACGGGATCTCAGGATGCGCCTTGCACAGGCATTGCGCCAGTTGGGTCAGAACCTCGGCTTTGGTGCCGCCGCCAAGTTGCGGAACGACCATCTCAGGACTCAGGATTTCCGTGATCTTCATTCCCGTTCATTCACCGCCGGAGCGCAATCGAAGGACCGTCATCCGTGCCGGATCGCCATGGGTTGATTACACTCCTCCAGGATGCTTTCGAGCAGTCCCGATGAGAACATCCGCCAGGCTGCAGGACGGCTATTCGTGCGCGTCTACCGATTGCGATTCGTCCTCCTCCGATGCGCTCAGAACTTCGCCCGTGGACAACGCTCTGACCTTGCGGGCTTCGAGCTTTTCCAAGTGCTTCTTAACCTGGCGTTGAACCTTGGCCGCCAGCAGGTCGATGACCGAATAGAGGTCTTTGGTCTCTTCCTGGGCGCTAATCAACACGCGTCCGGATTTTACCGTGACTTCACCGCACTGGCGATACTTGTCGACGCTCAGGATCAAATGAGCCTGTGCGGGCCGCTTGAGAAACTTGCTGATGCTCCCCAGCTTGCGCTCAGCATATTGTTCGAGCGCGGGGGTCGACGCGACATGACGGAAGGTCACCGTGACCCGGGTCTGCACCCGCGGCTTGCGCCGCGCGCGAACCGCTCCCTCACTGGTCTTGTTAGTTCTAGCCTGACCGGATTTGCTGTTTGCGGGCATCGTTTAACCCTCCATGATCCCTGACGCTAATCAATAACCTTGCGGCGGGCCGAAGGCAGTATTCCGAGCGCCTGGCGGTACTTGGCTACCGTGCGACGGGCGATATTGATCTGGTCGCGGCGTAAAATCTCGGCCAGCGCCTGGTCCGACAGCGGGTCGCGGCGGTCTTCACCCGCGACCATCCGGCGAATCTTCTCCTTGACCGTCTCGGCGCTGACGTCCTCGCCACTGGCTCCCTTGACGCTGGAGGTGAAAAAGAACTTAAGCTCGAAGGTTCCTTGCGGGGTATGGGCGTACTTGTTGGCGGTGGCCCGGCTGATCGTCGACTCATGCATTCCGATATCGTCGGCGACGTCCTTCAACACCAGATGGCGCAGATTGCTGATTCCATGATCGAAGAAATCGCGCTGAAATTTCACGATCGAGCAGGCCACCTTATAGATGGTCTGCTGGCGCTGATAAATCGATTTTACCAGCCATTGCGCCGACCGTAAGCGCTCCTGCAAGTAGCCCTTGGTTTCGGCGGTCGCGTCCACGTCCTGCAGCACGCGCTGGTAATAGCCGGACAGGCGCAGGCGCGGCACCGCCTCTTCGTTAAGCGCGACGACGTATTCCTCACCCATTTTGTGGATGACCACGTCGGGGACGATGTAAGCGGCTTCCTGGCCGCCGTAATCACGGGCCGGCTTGGGCTCGAGCAGCGAGATCACCTTGGCGGCCTGGGACACCAATTGCACCGATACTCCCGCGGCTTTGGCGATTTCAGCATAGCGATGCTTTTCCAGCAGGCCCAGGTGCAAGCGTACAATCTGGGCGGCGAGAGAATCTTCCATCCCCAGGTTGGCAAGCTGAAGGCACAGGCACTCCTTCAGATCGCGCGCCGCGACCCCTGGAGGATCCAGACGTTGGACGCGCCTGAGGACCTTCTCCACCGCGGAGACTTCGCACTCCAACTGCGCCGCCAAATCTTCCAAGGGAGTTTCCAGGTAACCGGTGTCATTGAGGTTGTAGATGATGGTGGCGCCGATCTGCTTTTCCTGATCGCTCAGCGCCGACAGCCGCAGTTGCCACATCAGGTGATCTTCGAGCGAGGTCTTGCGGCTGAGCGTATTTTCAACCGCGGGACGGCGATCGTCGTCGTCGGATTCCGCCGGGCCGTCCTGCCAGTTGTTGGAATAATTCTGCAGGTATTCGCGCCAGTCGAGCTTCTCCAGCGTGTTCAACTCGCGCATTTCAACCGCGGCGTCGTGCGATTCGGCCGCCGGCATCTCGGCTGGCGGCAGTTCCACCTCGGTGCCCATGGCCTCGGGCGCGTCGCCGTTGTTGTTGCCGTTGGCGGACGTCTGATCAGGCTGTGCCGTGAGGCTTTCGAGGCTGACCTCGCCGCTGCCCGGTTCGGCCATCTCGAGCATCGGATTCTGCTCAAGTTCCGCCTGCACGACGGTCTCCAATTCCGGTACCGCGAGCTGCAGGATCTTGATCGCCTGCTGGAGTTGGGGCGTCATCACCAACTGCTGGCGCAGCCGCAGTTCCTGTCCGAGTTTTGCCTCGAATGCCATTTGAACTTCTAAAAAAGCTGAACGCTGCAGCGGTTCCTAATCGGCTGTCTCCTGGTCATTTTTGCCGGAAGTACGAGGGAATATCACCGCAGTGGCCCCCTCAACGAAACTCTTTTCACTATCAAGATATATGATAATGCGGCGGCCAGCCACCTGATCTGGTCCGTCATGAATCACCGGTTGGCCGGTCATCTCCACGGTATGCTTGACTTCGTCCAGGACTGCGCGCTGCCCGGTGGCCCAGCGCCCGCCTTGCACCATCTTGACGTCGCCGACTGCGACCACCTCCTTGATGTCGCCGAATTTTTCGCCGTAAATCACCTTCAGCGACTTGCTGGTCAGCGTGGTTCCGCTTTGTGCCGCGTGAACGCTGCCCGTGAACTCTACCGAGTTGGCCTTGTAATCCAGGTTCAAAGAATCGGCCTTGATTTGAATCGGCCCATTATCCGCCGAGAACTTGAGCATCCCGAACGGACTGCCCTGAGCTCCGCCCTTGGTGTCGCCTGCCGCCGCACCACCCTTACTTTTGGCTTGCTGTTTCACCGGCGATGCTTTTAATGCGAGGGGCGGCGCGCCCACACCTGGCGGGCCTGCACCGCGGGCATTAAGTGCGAAAACCGCCACCAGCAACGGGCATATCGCGCCGGCCCTGGCCGCCGCCATCCACACACCATTTCGGGAAGCTCGTGCGGGAGCGGGTGGGATGGTGGTGCCCGCCATCTTATCTCTTCCGGAAACGGTGAAGATCGAGGAGCAAAGCCATCGTCTTTCACGCAGGAGGTCGAGCGCGGTCTGCAATAGGTAATTTGATGTCATGCCTGCTTCAACGACCTGCTAGGAGTGTTTCGCCGCCTGGTGCCCGGCTTTTGCCGTAAGGTCGGTCACCACCTGATGTTTGAGTTCGAAGGTTCTGGCCCGCGGCTGGGCTTCCAGGCCCACGCCGGTGATTTTAAAGCCGTCTCCAGCGATCTCGACCGGGCCCGGCGCCTGAAGTAAGTCGCGGTCGGGCAGGAAGGTTCCCCCTGCGGTCTTGAGCCTGATATCGCCGTAGTCGAGCACCAAGCCGCCGCTGAACTCCGCGCGCTTGACGTGATCGCTCCCGCTCAGGCTCAAATCCACCCGATCGGCGCTTACCGCGAGCGGTTTGCCGTCTTCCATAACCATCGTCAGCTTGGTGTCCCTGAGGGTCAGCGAGGTCCGGTCTTCGCCGTAACTGGCTTCGGTTGCGACCAATTGCCATTGCTCCTTGTCGCCCTTCATCTGGGTCCAGTGAAAATGCTGCGCATGCAGCAAAGATCCCGGTTCAACCGTGACGGTGTTGGAGAGCGCGCTGCGCTCGCGCTCGCGGCTTTTAATGATCCATACGGCCGCGATGACGATTATCGTCAAGGCGGCAATTCCGATTCCCGCCAGAGTTTTGGCGATGCGGCGTGGACTCATCGAACTAAAGCTATCAGCCCACCTATGCGGCGGTAAACTGGCGCAAAATGCGGTTCGTTGCTAGCCGGCGCGGCCCGGCGCGCGGATCAGTTCGTCAATACTTTTAAGCCGGTCGAGCAAGCCCGCAAGCCGGGAGAGGGGAAGGGAATTGGGACCATCGCTGAGCGCCCGTTCCGGATCTTCATGGACTTCCATGAAGATGGCATCGATACCGGTTGCTACCGCGGCGCGCGATAGCGGTTCGATAAACTGGCGCTGTCCTTCGGAGCGGTCGCCTCCGGCGCCCGGAAGCTGCACCGAATGGGTCGCGTCGTAAACCACTGGATAACCGAAATCGCGCATGATAACCAGCGAACGCAGATCGCTGACCAGGTTGTTGTAGCCGAACGAGAAACCGCGTTCGGTGACCATGATGCGACGGTTGCCGGTAGCTTCGACTTTGCGCACCACGGCGCGCATATCCCATGGCGCCAGAAATTGCCCCTTTTTCAGGTTGACCGCTCGTCCGGTGGCAGCCGCGGCCTGGACCAGGTCGGTCTGGCGCGATAGGAGGGCTGGTATTTGGAGCACATCCACGACCTCCGCGCAGGTCCGGGCTTGCGCCGGCTCGTGCACGTCGGTCAGCACTGGCAGTCCGGTGGCGGATTTGACTTGCTCCAGGATGCGCAGACCTGCCTCCAGACCCGGTCCGCGATACGCGTCATGACTGGTGCGGTTGGCTTTATCGAAAGAGGACTTGAATACCAGCGCGACCGCGGTTTGGCGCGCGATTGCGGCCAATTTGTCGGCATGGCGCAGGCACGCCTCGCGGCTTTCGATCACGCAGGGTCCGGCAATCAAGACCAGCCGCGGCCCCCCAAACCGTACCGCACCGACGTCGAATTCAGCAACGGTCACAAAGCCGACCTCAACTCGCGGACTTTGGAGCGCGCCGGCACGGTTTCGGCCTTGCGCGCGAGCGCGGCCTGGATCAGCCCGCGGAACAACGGATGGCAGTCCAAAGGCCTGGAGCGCAATTCCGGATGGAATTGGCAGCCCAGAAACCACTTGTGGCCTTTGAGTTCCATGATTTCAACCAGATTGTTGTCGGGAGAGGTTCCGGTTGCAATCAGGCCGGCCGCTTCGAGCCGCTGGCGATAGTCGTTGTTGACTTCGTAGCGATGGCGATGGCGCTCGTTAATTTTGAGTTTGCGATAGAGCTTTGCCGCCAGCGAACCGGGCCGCAGGTTACACGGATACGATCCCAGACGCATGGTTCCGCCCAACTGGGTTACGCTGTGTTGCGACTCCATCATGTGGATTACCGGGTCCGGCGTCGCGTCATTGAACTCCCGCGAATTGGCGTGCTTGAGGTTCAGGATGTGGCGCGCGAATTCGATTACCATCACCTGCAGGCCCAGGCAGATGCCGAGGATTGGAATCCCACCTTCACGCGCGCAACGCACCGCGCGGATTTTGCCTTCGATGCCGCGGTCGCCGAAGCCGCCCGGGATGATAATACCGTCGGCGTTCTTGAGCCGCGCCGCCGGGTCCCCCTTCTCCAGCTCCTCGGCCTCGATATAGTCGATCTTGACGCGGGCGTCGTTGGCGATGGCGCCGTGGGCGATCGCTTCGTGCAGGCTTTTGTAGGAATCCACCAGGTTGACGTACTTGCCGACCACCGCGATGGTGGCGCTGTGGGCGGGCTGCTGCGCGGTCTTGACGATCCGGCGCCATTTAGCCAGGTTCGGCGCACCGGTCCAGATGTTGAGCTTCTCGACTACCCGCTGGTCCAGACCCTCATCGTGAAAGACCAGCGGCACCTCGTAGATGGTTTCCACGTCGCGCGCCGCGATCACGCAATCTTCCTCGACGTTGCAGAAGTGCGCGATCTTGGCCTTGACCTTTTTTTCGATCGCGCGATCGCTGCGGCAGAGCAGCATGTCGGGCTGGATCCCGACCCCGGTCAGTTCCTTGACGCTGTGCTGCGTCGGCTTGGTTTTCAGTTCGCCGGCCGCGGGTATGAAGGGTACCAGTGTGAGATGAAGATAGAGCACATGGTCGCGTCCCCGGTCCCAGCGGAACTGGCGGATCGCTTCGAGGAACGGCAGGCTCTCGATATCGCCGACGGTGCCGCCGATCTCGACGATGATGATATCGGCGTCGGCCGCGGCTTCATTGATCCGCCGCTTGATCTCGTCGGTGATGTGCGGGATGACCTGCACCGTGCCGCCGAGGTAGTCGCCATGCCGCTCCTTCTGGATCACGGTGTCGTAGATCTGGCCGGTGGTGCAGTTGTTGCGCCGGCTCATCTTGGTTTCGACGAAGCGTTCGTAATGCCCCAAATCGAGGTCGGTCTCGGCGCCGTCGTCGGTGACGAACACTTCGCCGTGCTGCAGCGGGCTCATGGTGCCGGGGTCGACGTTGATGTAGGGGTCCATCTTGAGAAACGTGACTTTCAACCCGCGCGCTTCGAGCAAAGCCCCCAATGACGCGGCTGCCAGGCCCTTGCCCAATGAAGAAACCACGCCGCCGGTCACGAAGATGAATTTAGTCTTGCTGTGCTTATCCACGCCTGATCTCCCCGCTCCCCGGGTTCCGTGCAAAACTTTGGGCCTTGTCCAGATCTTCCGCGGTATCTACCTCAAGCGAAGGCGCCACGGAAGTTGCGACCCGTATGGAGTAGCCATTCTCCAACGCGCGCAACTGTTCCAGCATCTCGATCCCTTCAAGAATTCCAGGCCGTAAACCGGCGAACTTCAGCAGAAAACCGCGCCGGTAAGCATAGACCCCAATATGGCGGAGCGCGACCGCGGGCCGGCCGCCTGCGCGCGCAAACGGTATGCTGGCGCGCGAAAAATACAGCGCGTTGCCCCGCGCGTCGCAGACCACCTTGACCACATTGGGATTATCCCATTCGTGGTCGTCGGCAATCGGCGTTGCCAACGTTGCCATCGGCAGCCGACGCTCCGCCCGCATCGGTGTCACCAGCGCTTCGAGATCCGCGGGATGCAGAAACGGCAGATCCCCTTGGACATTCACATAGATGGCGGCCGGCACCCGCGTCGCGACTTCAGCCACGCGATCGGTGCCGCTGGGGTGGCGATCGGAGGTCATCATCGCCTCACCTCCCGCCTGCGTTACCACCTCCGCGATGCGTGCATCGTCGGTCGCGACGATTACGCGCTGGATTCCCTCCGCCCGGCAGACGCTGCGCCATGCCCGCACGACCATCGGGACTCCGTCAATCTCCTTGAGCGGCTTGCCCGGCAGCCGGCTGGAAGCGTAACGCGCCGGGATGACTGCGATGACAGACCCGGCTGCCAGAGCAATTACCTCGGCGACGCCCAGCAGGGCGGTTCAAGGGGCCGCTGGAGTGGAAAAACCGTCATGCGCGCGCTCGGTTGCGCAGCGCGCGCCGTTTGCGGGCCCTTGCCTGGACCGGATTCCGGCGCTTTTTTGCCAGGCGCCGGTTGCGCCGGTTACGCTGCCGCGAAGCCTCTGTCATCTGCTTGCCTCATTCACTTGGATTCTGGACTTCAGCCCCCGAACCCGGAAGCTCGGCGCTGCCGTCATGCACGACACTGGTCGCCTGCATCACCTGACTGGCGCCGCCCACCGAGATCGGGCTCAATGCCGCGACCCGGTCCACGACCCGGCCGCCGGCGCTCACGTTTACGATTCCGATTGGGCTGCCAATAATTAGCGGTCCGCTGAAGGCCGATGGGATATCGTACTGGATTTTGATTCCCGAAACATCACGCTTGGGCACTACCACCCGCAGGTCTTCCGCGGCTACCGGCTGGATCACCGATCCGGAAGCGACCTGAACGCGCACCGGCAGGGTTTCCCCCCTCCTGGCCATCTGGACGACCGTGAAGTTGTCGAAGCCCCATCCCAATAGCCGCCCCGCCTCGCGGAAGCGCCCGGGATTGGATGGCGCTCCCAGCACCACCGCGATCAGTCTCATATCACCCCGTTTGGCGGTCGCCGTGAGATTGAATCCGGCGTGAAATGTGAAACCCGTCTTGAGGCCGTCGCAACCGTCGAAATGTCCAATCAGATGGTTGGTGTTGCGCAGCATTTTGACCCCATTGTCGAACGGGCAAGTCTCCTGGCTGGACCAGCGCAGCAGGTCGGTGGAATGGATAATCGCGCGCGCGATGGTCGCCAGATCATAGGCCTGGGTTACGTCCACGTCGTGACCCGGGGTGGGAGGAAGGCCATCAACGGTGTTGTAATGGGTGGCGCGCAAGTCCATGCTGCGGGCCTTTTGGTTCATCATTGCCACGCAGCCCGGGATCGAGCCGCCGACCTTCTCGCCCACTGCCACCGCGGCATCATTGGCCGATTTGACCAACGCCGCCTTCATCAATTCTCCCAGAGGATAGACCTCGCCGATATGCAGCCCCAGCCGCGTACCGTGAGTTTGCGCCGCATTCGCGGAGACTCGCACTGGATCGGTCAGATGGAGCCGTCCGCTCTTAATCTGGTCCTCCGCCACCAGCAGCAGCATCATCTTGGCCATCGAGGCCGGCGGCCACTGCATGTCCGCGTTGTAAGCGTAGAGCACCTGGCCGGAGTCGGCGTCCTCTACCAACGCTCCGCGCACCGGCGGCGCCGCCGGACCACCCACCACGACGGCGTGATGATGGTGATGATAGCCGCGGCCTCGCGAGGCCCACGCCTGATTGAACGGGGACATGCCCAAGAGCGCCCCGCCTGCGAATAATAATGTCAACCGCCACAACTTCCTCCGCCACACTTGCCCGCCTCCTAATGGCATATTCCCAAGCCTCAGCCTCACCTCAGTGAGCGTGCGAGAAACTTGCACTCACCTGGCCGCGCTCGGCCCGATCCAGGATGGTCAGATTGGCCCGCGCCGGCTCATATGCGGGCCGGGTCCGCATCAGGTCGGTCCATTCCTCGCGTGCCCGGACGTAATTGCCTTCTTCCGCGTATATCACTCCCAAGGTGTTGAGCGCATCAGGTTGGTCGGGATCCAGGCGCAAGGAGAGCAGAATTTCCTGCTCGGCGGGAGCCAGCATGCCGCGCCTCTCATACACCAGTCCAAGGTTGAAGTGGGTCTCGGCCCGATCCGGGCCCAACAACGTTGCCAGGCGCAAGACGTCGGTGGCGGCTGGCAGGCGCTGGCTTTCCAAATAGAGCAGCCCGAGATTGAGAAACAAAGCCCAATCGCTCAAGCCCAACTCAACGGCGTCGCGATATTGTCTCAACTCCTCGTCATGTTTGCCGACCATTCCGTAGGCAAATCCCAGATGGTAATGTGCCAACGCGTTATCCGGATTGCGCGTGATCACCAGTTTGTGGAGCCTGATCGCCTCCGGATAGTCCTCCATGCCGAGGTAATAGTCCGCGATCGGGTCACAAACCTCTTCACTGTCTGTTCCGGTGTTGCCGGCAGTACTGGCCCGAAGGGCGGGCGGCACGGTCAGCAGCAGCGCCAACAGCGGCACACCTAATGAATACAACAGCCGACGATACGACACATTAAGCCCTGGCTACCGGCCAGCCTGGGCAGTGTACAAAATCTAGCAGGAAATCCAATCGACGAGAAACTGCTGCGATGTTTCGTAGTGGTCAAAAACGTGCAAAATCTCGTGAAGCGGAATTTTTTCGTGGCACGGATATGCCTCCGCCGGACTGGTACATCCGGCGGAGGCGTGACGGCTGCGCGCCCGTGGTCAGTCACTTGAAGCGCGCGATGCGGAATCAGGATACCGACGACTCCAACGGCTTAGTTGGCGGTCTCAGGTGCGGCCGCCGGCGCTGCGGTATTCTTGGAATGCGAATGGTGCGACGTGCGATGCTTCTTCTTATAGTGGTGATGGGTCGTCTTGGGCTTGCTTTCCGGAGCCGTCGACGACGCCGAAGCGGTGTCGCTGCTTGGGGTGGTTGCGCCGCTGGTCGCAGCGCCGCCGGGCGCGCTGGAACTGTCCGCCGCCATCATCGGCGTTGCCATCGTGGCAACCAAAACCGTCGCCGCCAGACCAGCCAGGATGCGTTTCATTTTTCAGTGATCTCCTCTTGATTTGTCTGGGTCCGTTATGGACCAAGTACATTTTTAATTACAGCCAGTTGCGTGCCAAACCAAAACTAACGCAATCGCTTGGATACTGATGGTTACGCGGGCCGACATTGCGGGCGATCCAATATCACACTTGCGCAATCGGGCGATTGCGTGAACGATTTGGTGCGTTGCGCGTGAAGTGGAAGGCCCCCAAGCGCTGCTAATCGCGTTGGTGTTGCGCGCGCAGCTCGCCATAAAGCCGGAACAACTCGGCGAAGGCCCGCGTTATCACCCGCAGGTTGGCGCCCGATTGCTCGCCCGCCAACCGCGGCAGATGGCCCACGTCAACCTCGCAAATGCGCGCGCCGCGGTTGGCGACCTTCACCATCAGTTCGGTGGAGATCATCGCGCCGCGCGCGTTCAGTTGCAGATCCCGGGTGAACTCGCGCTTGAACAGCTTGAAGCCGCAATCCACGTCACTGACTTTGACCCCGAACAGCAGCCGGACCAGGGTGGTCCACGCCTGGCCGTTAAGCCGCCGCATCAAGCGGTCGGCGCGCTTGACGCGGCGTCCGGCGACGACGTCGAAGCGCGGCACCTTCGGGAGCAGGTGTGCGATTTCGCCCGCGTCGAACTGGCCGTCGCCATCGCACAACAGCACGTAGGGCAAGGTGGCGGCCTGCAGACCCGAAATCACCGCCCCGCCGTAGCCGCGATTGGCCGGATGATGAACGACTTTGATATGCGGGTCGGCGGCCGCCAGCCGGTCCGCAATCTCGCCCGTGCGGTCGCGGCTGCCGTCGTCCACGATGATGATCTCGTAGATGGATGCGAAGCGGTCCAGTTGGCTGCGGAAGTTGTCGACTACCCGAACCAGGTTGTCCGCCTCGTTGTGACAAGGCAGAAAAACGCTCAGCCCCGGCAGTCGATCGGAGGCCTCGACGCCAGCCGTTTCACCCGGTTTCATCGTGTCATCGAGCCCTGATGAATGGCCGGCTTCGATTTCAGTGATACCGCCAGCTCGCGCAGCCTCCGAAAAGGCGTTGACCGTTGTTCCTAAGGGTGCCCGATGCGCAATGGAAGCTGACGGTCGGTCGCGGCACAGATGGCGAACTTCAGTCGCCTAGCGAGCGATACCCGCCACGGAAGAACAGCAGGGGCTTGACCTCGCGGGTTTCGGCCTCTTCGATCTCGCCCAGGTAGATGGTGTGGTCGCCGCCGTCGAAGGTTGCATACAGCTTGCATTCGAGATGGGCCAGCACGCCGTGGAGTACCGGTGCCCCATTGCCGCCGCGCCGATAGGCCACGCCCTCGAATTTTTCGCCGCCGCTGACCGCGAAGCGCCGCGAGAGGTCTTCCTGGTCATCGGCCAGAATATTGACCGTAAAGACCTTGCTTTCCTCGAAGGACGCGTAGCTTTCCGCTTTCTTGTCCACGCAGATGATCAGAAGGGGCGGGACCAGCGACAACGAGCTGACCGCGTTGGCGGTCAGGCCGTGCAGCTTGCCCTCTTTGGAGAAGGTGGTAATGACCGTAACGCCGGTGGCGAAATGACCCATTACCCGGCGCAATTCGTTTTTATCTATCGCCATCGTTAAGCTCCGCTGGCGGATGCTACCAGACAGTTTCCGAACCGGTCAATTGTCACCAGATGTCACCAACCTGAACGGTCCCGCGCAATCACGTTGCGTCCGCCCAAATACACGTAGTCCAGGTCCAGCGAGGTCAGCGGCCGATCGCCGTGGTTGACTCGCACTCCCACCGGTTCGGCGATTATCAGGCGGTGGTCGCCCGCGATCACCGAATTGACCACCCGGGCCTCGATCGAGGCCAGCGCCGCGGTCAGCCACGGGACTGCGAGAGTGGGGGACGCTACGTACGGGACCTCGCCTAGGTTATCCGGCCGGCGCGAAGCCGGAGACAGAAAGTAATCTTCCAGATGCTTGCTGCGATGACCGACGAGGTTGAGCCCAAAGGTCCCGGTGCGGATGATGATTTGGCCCGAGAAGTGTTGCACGTCAACCGCCGCCATCAACAGCGCCGGCTCTCCCGATACCTGGGTCACCCAGGATGAGGACATCCCGTGATGATTATCGCCCTCGGCGACCGTCAATACGTAAATGCCGGTGGTCAATGAAGCCAGAACTGCAGCCAATGCGGGGTCCATTTCGCCCTCCTCAGCCGGCCTCTGAATAGCGCGGCGGGTCGCGGTTTCTTGCCTTGGGTTGGCCAGGCGCTCGACAAAACGTATCATTGTTTTCCGATGCATGGGCAGCACGGATCGAAGTATTTCACGGTTGTGGTTGCGGTGTTGTTGCTGTTCAGGTCTGCCCTGACCCTCGCGCAAGCGCAGGGCGCTGTTGCAGCGTCCGCCGTACCCACTGCCGTAAGCAGCGCCGCGCCCCGGTTATCCCCGGGACCCGCGGCTATCCCTACGCCGACAGCGACTGCCAGGGCGCTGCCGACGGCGACCGCCACCGCCAGCCGACGGCGACTGCCACCCCCAGGCCGGCGGCGAGCGCCACCGGCGGGCCGGCGGGCGCGGCGACCTCGGTGCCGTTGTCGAAAATCGATCATGCGCTGTGGGTCTCGAACGCACCGGCGCCGTCACGAATCGATCACGTACTGGTAATCCAGGCCCGTCCGTCGCCTTCGCCCGCTGGCGCGGTCAGTTCCATCCCTCAGGCCGCTTCGCGTCCGCAGGCGCTCCGGAGCCCCGGCCTGACTAGCGGCCCAGTGCAGTCAAGTTCGGCCCCCGCGGCGCAGGCGCAACCGGTTGCGATGCGCACGCCGGCAACATCCAATATGGCCGTTAACCCAGCTCCGCAGCCGGCCGCCACTCCGAGACTGTCCCAGATTGACCATGTCTTGATGGTTTCGGTTCATCCCCCGGGCGCTCCAGGATCGGCTGGCGCCATCGACCATGCCTTCCCGCTTAGCGACCACCAGCGGTTGATCGGCCATCGGTGGATCAACGGTCCGGGACACGACATGCTGGTCGCGCTCCAGTTGCCGCCGGGGCACCATCTGACCGAAGGCGAAGAACTTCTGGATGAGACCCCGGATGACTCCTGCCACAACCCGATGAGTTGGTCGGTGATGGTCCATAAATCGGCTTACCATCTGGACGTGCTTTACAAAGGGCGGTACTTCGCCACGTTTCCCGCGGTCTTCGGCCGTAATCCTGACCATTCCGCGAAGCTTTACGAGGGCGACCTCAAGACTCCCGAAGGCGTCTACACAATTATCGAGAAATACTACAATCCGCGCTGGCGCTGGTTCCTGCGCCTGAATTATCCCAATTACCGTGACCGCGACCGTTATGAATCCATGCTCAATGAAGGGCTGGTGCCGATTATTTGGGGACATCCGCGACACCTGGGCGGCGCCATCGGCATCCACGGCACCGACCGCCCGCGGTTCAACCGCCTGCACGTCAACTGGACGCTGGGCTGTATCTCGACCGACAACGACGCGATCGACGAACTCGAGCGCCTCCTGCCCGTCGGCACGATGGTGATTATCGAAAAGTGAGCCGCCCTGAAGCGAAAACATGCTGCGCGAAATGCAAGTGGCTGTGTGCGAGACGTGTGCGCTGCCGGAGTCGAAGGATCTACGCGAAGTGGTAGCGCGAGCGAAAAAAGCTCGCGCATCATCGACAGGCAGGGACGCCTGTCCCCGATTCAGTCACCCCCACCTGGGTCAGCCTGAGGCTTCAGTTTCGCAAACAGCGTCACAACAGCATGTAAAAAGCGAGATGAGCACAGCGAAAATGTAGAAACTTCAGCCATAGGCTGGAAGCCTGTGCCACGATCCGCCTGCGGACCCGGTCCGTAGCCGCACGCCCGGAGAGGTCGGCGCGCGATTTGCGACAGCAAGTCGCGTAACGGCTAAAGGTGCAGGTGCACTGTCAAGATACATTGCGCGTGCAGAATCTTCTTCTGCGGAGGGGAGAGCGAGGGAGAGGTGACGCGTAACGCGTTTGGACGCGCAACAACCTCGGAGCGAATGGGCTAAAACACGAAGTCCTGGGTGGCCGCCCAGTTGTAGAGGTGGATTGAATCGCCGCCGTCCAGCCGGCTCAGGATGGGATCCGAGTCGCGCAGGTTGCCGCGCGGACCGCTTAACGGGCCCGCGTCGCATCCGCCGCCGCCGCATTCCAACGAGCCTACGTAAGCGTATTTGATGTGCCGATGACCTAGCGCCGCGGTGGGCGCTGCGCTCAGGTGGATGCGTACCTGGGTATTTCCATTGGCGAGTTCAACCGCGGTGATTGAGGGCGGCGCCGCTGAGTCGTCGCTGTAGATGAACCCGCGATTGCCGGGGTCGCTCACCAGCACAGTATCCAACGCGAGGGGTGGCGCTGGAATGTTATAGGAAAGGACGACGAGATTGGCTTTGAGGGCGGCGCCGGTGATGTATAGCGGCTTCCAGACCGCACCGTCCACGAAGGTTCGCTTGATCGCCTCGCCATACTTTTCGCCCAGCAGTTCTTCCGACTGGTTGGTCAGGTGAGCGCCGTCTTTGGGATTGTACTCGAGCCAGTATTTCGGACACGCCAGGGCGATGGCCCCCGGATGGTCAAGGGCGGCCTGAAGCTGCGCCAACGCGATTGGTGAGGTCGTTGCCGCGGCCGCCTTGAGAGTTTTACTGGTGTAGCTGTTCATCTGATCGGTAAAGACCATCACGCTCTCGCGCTGACCGGTGATCGCGCGCAGGTCGTTGTCATAATCGTTGCGCCACTGGATCAGGTCAGCTTCGTAATCCGCCGCGCTGACGCGCTTGATGAAGTCGGTCTCGCCGTGGGTGACGGTGACCGCGCGCACCACGTCGCGGACGCCCATGCCGCTCAGGATCGCGGCCACCCGCCTGACCGTAGCCAACGCGTTGCGATAGGGCACCGTCCCCCGCTTCAGTATTTGGTAATCCGCGCCAGTGACACCGTGCGCCGAAAACACTACCGGCCACGGCGGCTGCCCGGCCTCCAGCGCCAGCTCGTTGATCTGAAAGGTCATCCCGGCGCCAATGGTCTCGCCGTCGCGGTCGGGAGTCCGGGCTTCCACCAACGGTACCAGCCCGGTGATCCGCTCGGGTGTGAGCGCGTAGACGCGGCCCCGGTCCGGCACCTGCCGCACACCGAGGTTGGTCATTAGCGCCACGGTGGGCCATTGGGGAGTGGTCGAGATGGGCGGGTTGGCAAATAGACCGGTGGAAAGGCTTTGGCCGGTTCCGATGATCTCGTTGTAAACGGGACGGCCGGGGACTTGTCCTGCGAGTACGCGCGCGGCAATCATCAAGGCAATGAGTGCGCCCGCGGCCAACTTCGTTTGCGGCAACATCAAAACCAACTAGGCTACTTTGCTGAGCGACTTCTCCAGTTCGCGCAGATTGCGGCAGGGTATGAGTTCGTCCACTTCGCGGGAGTAATTGGGAATCGCGCTGTCGCCGGTGCCCCAACGCTCAGGCTCCTCGGGGTTAAGCCAGATTACCGCGCGGCATAGCCACCGGATCTGACGCAGCAGATCGGCGCGTGCCGGTTTGCGGTTGTTGCGTCCGTCGCCCAGGATTACCACCAAGGTCGCGCGAGTGAGCAGATGCCGGCGGGTGCTTAGCAACTCCATCAGCACGCGCCCGAAGTCCGAGCGCGCGTAAAGGTCGAGCACCGGCACCATGTTCAGCCAGCCCTGCTCAAAACCGGCCTCCGCCAGATGATCGACGTAAACGAAACTGTGCACGATGCGAAAGCATTCGCGCGCGCCCGCCGCCAGCCCGAGCATCAGGCTGGACGCATAACGCACCGAGCCGGAGATATCGGCCAGCAGCAGGAGGTCAACGTGACGGGGCCGGCGCCGCCGCCGCCGCAGGTCGATCAGCGCGCCGCCGCGCTGGATCCCGGCGCGAATCGTGCGGCGGATATCGATCCGGCCGCGGCGGGCCAGGCGCAGCCGGCGGCCCATCCGGACGCGGAAGCGCCGCCGCAGTGGCTCCAGAGTTCTCAGCGCCTGCTCATAATCGAGATCGGTATAGAGGCTGAATGGTTTGGTTTCCGCTGCGCGATTCCTTGCCGCGGCGCTGCCCGCCTGATGGTCCTGACCGGACTTGTCCGCGCCGTCGCCTTCAATGTCGCGCGTCCCCCTCCGGTTGCCGGGCGGCGGACTTTTCGGCGGTATCGGATTGCGACGAAGGCTTGACGCTCTTCTGCCCGGACCGCGGCTGAGGGTCCGGCTTTCGAATTGGCGGAATCGTACCACCATCCGACGGGCGGCCGTGCGCTCCCACCATCCCTTGCCAGCTCTGCCCGCGCTTGGGATCGGTCCGGCTGCGATGCGACGCACGGAAATAGAGATCGAATTCGCGATCGAAGGCCGGCCGGTCGGCTTCGTCTTTGACCAGTGTTGCGGCCAGCGCTTCGCGCAGGCGGATCCGTTCCAAACCGGCGGCCATCATCGCCTCGGCGGCGTCGAGCGATTCCGCCACCGAGATCCGCACTCCGGTCTCGCGCAGACGGGTGATGAATCCGAGCAGCGCCTCGCGCATCAGCGGGCCTGGCGCGTGCGCGGGAGGATCGCGGCGGTCTTGGTTTCAACCAGCGTCCGGTCGCCCTCATGCTTGAGCAGCAGGCCCAGCGTGGCGCGGACCGCCTGCTGGTCGATTTCTTTGACGCCCAATTCGACCAGGGCGCGGACCCAGTCCAGCGTCTCGGCGACGGAGGGCTGCTTGGTCAGATCGAGCTTGCGCAGCGAATTGACGAAGCGCGCCGCCGCCGCGGCCATGTTCGCGTCAAGGCCGGGAATCTTCAGTTCCAGGATGCGCCGCTCCTGCTCGATTCCCGGGAAATCGATGAACAGATGCAGACAGCGGCGGCGCAGCGCGTCGGACAGTTCGCGCGCGCGGTTGGAAGTCAGCACCACCGCGGGCCGTTCCTGCGCCCGGATCGTACCCAGCTCCGGGATGCTGATTTGGAAGTCCGATAGCAGCTCGAGCAGGAACGCTTCGAACTCCTCGTCCGCTTTATCGATTTCGTCGATCAGCAGGACCACTTTGCGCGGCGATGAGATCGCCTTGAGCAGCGGACGTTCGAGCAGATACTCGCGCGAAAAGATGTGCTGCGAGAGTTGATCCCATCCCAGCCCCTGCTGCTCGTCGGCCTGCAAGCGCAAAAGCTGCTTCTGATAATTCCATTCATACAGCGCGCGCGCTTCGTCCAGGCCTTCATAGCACTGAAGCCGAACCAGTTCGGTCGCGAGCATTTCGGCCAGCACCTTGGCGACTTCAGTCTTTCCCGATCCGGCTGGACCCTCGATCAGGAGCGGCTTTTCCAACACCAGGGCGAGATACAGCGCCGTCTCCACCCGTTCGTTGGTGATATAGTGCGCGCGCCGCAACCCCGCGGCTACCAACTCCTGTGTGATTTTCACCTGCAATCGAGCATCGCCGAGGCGTGCCGCTGGAGTCAATGCACAGTGGGTTTAGCATTGCAGCGAATTTGGTGGGCCCTAGTTGCACGCCAGAATTGCGCATTTTTTTGCTTCGATGAGTTTGCGGTCGGCGGTGATGAGAGTCATATCCAATACGCGCGCCGTCGCCACTAATAATCGATCTACGGGGTCTTTATGCGGAAGCCGAAACCTGTCTGTTTCCTGGGCAATCTCGAAGGTCAAGCTAGCGTCCTTGATTCCGGGCGCCGCCAGTGCCTGTTTGAGCCATTCGTGAGGATCTATTTCGAGGACTATACGCCGTTTTCTGCGGAGCATGAAAAACTCCCAGACACTAGGGGAGATAACCAAAGCTCATTACGAACGCCTTCGATTTTTGTAAGAACGGGGTGTCCCAGTCGATCGGGCGTCAATATGGTCCAGAGCCGGATGTGCGTGTCGAGTAACAGCCTCAATCGTTGAGCACTTCCCAGTCACTCTCGTCTATGGCCGGCGCTACGATATCACCGACAATCCTTGCCGTACCAGCCATACTGCCAACCCATCGTTTGGGACGCTTGGGTCGAGGAGGAGGAACTATTTGCGCCACCGGCTTTCCAAACCTTGTTACCAGTACGGGCTTGCCGGTCTTGCGGACGCGTTCAAGCACGCCGAGGCAGGTCGCTTTGAACTTGGAGACCGCAATCTCTTCCATATCGGGGTTGTACCTGGTCTCTGACCATGGTCAAAATTTTGACAGAGGTCGTCTAATCTTAAAAAGCCCGAACGGCGGCCTTACAGCGATTCGTACATCGCCTCGATCAGCGCGGCGGCGCGGGAATCGAGCATCATGTCGTTGCGCATCTTGTTCATCACATAGGAGAAGCCAATGCGCGCATCGGGGTCGGCGTAAGACAGCGAGCCGCCGGCGCCGGCGTGGCCGAAGTTGCGCGGATGGCGCGCGTGGGCCATCCCCGGTTGCGGCAGCATGAAACCGAGGCCGAAACGCGAGGGACGCAGCAGCACGGCGTCCTCGCCATCGCTCTGCACCGTGTAACAGCGCTTGATACTTTCCGCCGACAGCACATGGATCCCGTCGACGTCGCCGCCGCAGGCCAGCGCGCCATAAAGCCGCGCCAGCGCCCGCGCGGTGGAATGGCCGTTGGCGGCGGCAATTTCCGCCCCGCGCCATTCGCGCGTATTGATGGTCTTGACCTTCATCAGAGTGGAAGGATTGGCCAGCGCCTTGGAGCTGACCGACTCGGGGTCCTTGAATGCTTCCGTGAACAGGTTGGGCTCCCCCGGCGGTACAGGATCGGCACCGATCATGTCCGCGACCCGGGCGTCATGCTCCGCCGCCAGCCCGATATGGAAATCGAGGTCCAGCGGCGTGGCGAATTCCTCACGGAAGTAGGTGCCCAGGCTCTTGCCGGTGATGCGCCGCAGCACCTCGCCGATCAGGTATCCATAAGTGAAGGCGTGGTAGCCGTGCCTGGTTCCGGGCTCCCACCACGGCGTATGCGCCGCGAGCGCGGTGGTCATCGCCGCCCAATCGTAGAGCATCTCGCCGGGAATCTTCGCCTTGATCGCAGGCAAGCCGGCTTTGTGGTTGAGCAGATAGGTGACGGGCATCTTGTCCTTACCGGCCTGCCCGAACTCGGGCCAGTAGCGGACCACCGGAGCGTTGAGGTCCAGCCGTCCTTGTTCCGCCAGTCGATGCAGGCACATCGCGGCCGGCCCCTTGGTGGTCGACCAGACGTTGACGAGAGTATCGCGGGTCCAGGGCTTGGTGCGGGCGCGGTCGGAATTGCCGCCCCAGAGATCCACTACCGGACGGTTGTCCAAAGTGATCGCCACGCCGGCGCCGACCTCGCCCTTGGTCGCGAAGTTTTCCGCGAAGGCTTCCTTGACGCGCTTGAAGCGCGGATCGACTTGTCCCTGAATCTCGACGCTGTCGGCCATATGGATAATTCCTGCTGATGCTCCGGTTAGGTTGTGCCGCCGCGCCCGCTCCGGAGGGGCGCGGCGCAATTCGGGTTAGCCTCTTATACCAATGTAAGCTATCCCGCGGCCAGTGGCGGGACTATAACGGCGGCAATCGGCGCAGCGCGAGCCGGAGCCGGGCGAAGTCGCGCGCATAGCGAAGTATCGGATAGGCGCCGCGATTGACGTACGCCGGATGGTACATCGGGTAGAGCAGCCGGCCATCCGCCTTGATCGGCTGGCCGTGCTCGGGATCGAAGGCGGCTTGTTGGCCGGCCAGATGGCGCCACGCGATCCGCCCCAGGCAGGCCACGACCTTGGGCCTGACCAGGGCCAGTTCGGCCTCCAGATGCTCGCGGCAGTTGGCGATTTCATCGGCGTCGGGGTCGCGGTTGCGTCCCTGCGGATCGCGCGGGTTGCAGCGCACCAGGTTGGTGATGAAGACGTTGCGCAATCCGGATTTGGCGATCATCTCGCGCAGTAGCGTGCCCGAACGGTCGCCGCTGAACGGCACTCCGGTGCGGTCGCCGCCCAAACGTCCAGGCGCGATACCCACGAACGCGACCGACGCGCCAACTGCCCCCGCCCCCGGCACCACACGCGAACGGCATCCCACCAAAGCCGCGCACCGGGTGCAACTCAGCATCGAGGTTTGCAGTGTCGCCAGCCGCGCCTGCGTCGCTTTTCGGGGGATTGGCATGATCGGCGAAAGCACTGGAGCGCCGCGAATCGCGCAGGCTAATCCATCATGATGATTCTGGGGGCGCGGCGGCGTTCCAGGAACAGGCGCGCCTTGTACTTGAACGATCCGGCTTCGAACTCTTTGGGGCTGGCGCGCAGATCGTCGGTGAACGCCTCCAGCTCCTTGAATAGCCTTTCGACGTCGATCCCGGCGCGCGCGGGACGCAACTCATCCAATGACATCATCGCCTGGGAGAGCAGGTTGATAGTGGACTGGCGGCCGCCGCGCGCGAAGCGCAGATGCAGTCCCGCGGCGACGCGATGCAGCGCTCCGATCACGTCCTTGAGCGACTCGTCGGCGGCGTGCCCGACGGTCTCGAACTGCTCGCTGGCGGCGAAGTAGTCGCCGCGGTTGAAGGATCGGATCGCGTCCTTTAATTCCGGCGGGATCGCGGCGGACGAGTCATTTGAATCCGAGACCATTTCATTTTCAGCGGGCGCTGCGGGATCGCTCAGAGCAGTTCTTTTTCCTCGACTGCGTGATATTCGCTCTCCGTCAGGGCCCGAACCTTCTGGCTGCCATATAAATTGTACAGCTCGAAGAGCGCGCTTTTGTGCGGTCTGACCTTGCCCAGCGGGCACTTGCGCCAGTCCTCCTGCGATTCGTCGCAGTAGCCCATCCGGTTCTCGCCGCACTTGGGCTGCAGGTAAACGGCGACCTCGGGCAGAATCTTTTTGATCTCGGAGCGCATCAGGGCGACCATCCGCCGGATTTCCCACTGCGCCCGCACGCACAGCCGCAGGTCGCAGATGTGCAACATTTCGGCGAAGTTGACCATCACCTGAAAGTTGGTCGGAGCCGCGTTGGGCAGCACGAAGCGCGCGTCTTCGGCCGGGACTCCGGCGGCCAGCGCGCGGGCGTACAGGGCGGAGATTTTCGCGGTCAGTTCCGCGTAATCCTCCCCCAGGCCGGCGCGATTCCACGATTCCGGAATCACGTAGGAGAGCTTGTCTTCCTTGAACTTCACGTAGCGCTGGCTTTGCTGCTCGAAGCTGATGCCGATGCGATGGCGCACGAACTGATGCGAGAGCGAGCGCGAAACGTTGCTGATCCCGAACCAGAAAACCACCTGCTCCAGCGGCGAGGCGTGACCGGTCTTCAACCGCTCATTGATGAACTGGCGAATTTTGTCGTGGCTGATCTTCTCGGTCCGGATCTTCTCCCAGATTTCGATCGGCGTGTCCGAGGAATAACAGGTGCGGAACGCCGCATAGAGCTTCTCCAGCGGCATCGCCGCGTAATCGATCAACTTGACCGCCATCACCGCCTGATTGCTCACCTGAAACTCCCTGTCTCGATTATATCCCGATGGCGCGGATTATATCGACGCCGGATCGCGTCCGATACCGCGCCGCGCCGGGATTTCCACATAAGTTGCGGGAATTTCCACAAGAGCGGGGCCTTGCCGCGTTCGCGCCGGGCTGCGACGATGCACACCCGATGGCCCCATTGAGCGACCTGCTCTGGCAGCATGTGCTGCGGCGACTGTTCTTCACGCTGGACCCCGAAACCGCCCATCGGATGGTCCTTACGCTGCTCGTTGGAGTTCCGCCGGTCACCGCTCCCATCGACGCCGAGGCGCTGGGCCAGGACCTTTGGGGACTCCATTTTTCCAACCCGGTCGGTCTGGCGGCCGGCCTGGACAAAGACGCGGCTGCCGTGGCGGTGTGGCAGATGCTGGGTTTCGGCTTTGCGGAGGTTGGCACGGTCACGCCACGGCCGCAGCCGGGCAACCCGCGACCACGCCTATGGCGGCTCCCCGAGCACCAAGCGCTGATCAATCGTCTGGGATTTCCCAGCCGCGGGATGAAAATTGCGGCGCAACGTCTGATGCGTTTGCGCCGGCGCGAACTGAAAATGCGGCTCGGCGTCAACCTCGGTCCGAACAAGGACACCCCGCCTGACCGCGTCGCGGACGATATCGGGGCACTGGCCGTCGGGCTCGGTCCGATGGCGGACTTCATCGTGGTCAATGTCAGCTCGCCAAATACACCCGGGCTGCGCGAATGGCAGGCCCCGGATCATCTGCGAACGCTGATCACGCGGGCCTTTCCCAATCGCCTCGGGCAACGCGCCAACCGGCCGCCGGTGTTGGTCAAGATCGCTCCCGACCTGGACCCCGCTCAGTTGCTGGAGATTTGCCGCGTCGTGATGGACCTGCGGCTGGACGGGATGGTCGCGACCAACACCACGATTGCGCGCGAAGCAGTCGGCGTGCGCAGCGATTACCCCGGCGGTCTCAGCGGCCGTCCGCTCATGGCACGGGCGCGAGGAATGATCCGCGACGTTTATCGCCACACCGAAGGCAGAGTGCCGATCATCGGCGTGGGCGGAGTGGCCAGCGCCGAGGACGCCTATGGCCACCTGTGCGCCGGCGCGAGTCTGATCGAACTGTACACGGGACTCATTTACGAAGGTCCGCGGCTGCCATCCGCAATCAAGGACGGGCTGCTGAAGTTGATGCGCCACGACGGTCACAGTTCAATCGCGCAGGTGGTGGGCAAGTCGGCCAGATAGGATCCAGTCATTGCATTCCCGGACCTTTTTTGAATGGCTGGCCAGGCGCCTGACCAAAAACTACTATGGCTGATAGCGAATTCGCCGGACCGCGGGCCCGGTGGCAGCTACATTAGAACGATGGAATCCAAGCCGAAGCCAAATATCGACGATTCCAACAGCCTGCCGCTGGAAATCCGGCGCGGGCTCTACGAGACCATCTTCAGACGCCGCGACATGCGCGAGTTCCGTCCGGATCCGATACCCGATGAAGTGCTGGCGCGGGTGCTGGTGGCGGCGCATCATGCGGCCAGCGTCGGCTTCACCCAGCCGTGGGATTTCGTCGTCGTCCGCGACCTGGAACGCCGGCGCGAGGTCAAGCGCGTATTTGAAGAGGAACGCTTGCGCAACGCGGCGCAGTTCACCGGCAAGCGCCGCGAGAAATTCCTCTCGCTCAAGCTCGAAGGCATCGTCGAATCGCCGCTGAACCTGATCGTGACCTGTGAGCCGGATCGCTTCGGCCCCGGCGTGCTGGGCAAGACCGCGATCGAGGAGGTGGAGATCTATTCCACCTGCCTCGCGGTCGAAAACCTGTGGCTGGCCGCACGCGCCGAGGGCCTGGGCGTGGGATGGGTCAGTATCGTGAGGAACGAGGCGCTGCGGACCATCTTCGGCATCCCCAGGCAAGTAATCCCGGTTGCCTATCTGTGTATCGGCTACGTCGATTCGTTCCCCGCGCGTCCGATTCTGGAACGAGCCGGTTGGGGTGAGCGATTGTCACCGCGCAAGTTGTTGCACTTCGACTCCTGGAGCCGCGGGTCTTCGAACGATGACGCGCTGGCCCGGTTGGTCGAGGACCCGGAAATCTGGCACGACATCTTCCCGGAAACCGGGGAAAAGTAAGCAGACTCCGAGCTCCAGGTTAAACCTATGGACAATCAATTTCTGGTCGATGCGGCGTGGCTTGAGCGCAATGCCGCGCGCGACGACGTTATTCTGATCGATACGCGGACGCCCAACGAATTCTGGGCCGGGCATCTGGAGCGGGCGCGGCATCTCGATCCGTTCCCGTTCCATTATTATGACACCAGCGCCAAGGCGATCGGCGAATTCACCGCGCAGTCGGAGTGGATTTTCTCCGCACTCGGCATCACCGGCCGTGAGACCGTGGTGTTTTATGAGAACAACGCGGGAATGCGAGCGACTCGGGGAGCGTGGATCCTGGAGTACCTGGGACATCCAGCGGTCAGGATTCTGGATGGCGGTCTGAAAGGGTTTGCGTCTGCTCGCCTGACCACGGTCGCCGAGCCGGTGACCCCTTACCCCTTCAAAGCCTCGGTGCGCCCGGAAATTCTCGCCACCTGCGAACAGGTCGCGAACCGGCTCGGGCATCGGGGCACTTGCCTCTTTGATGTCCGCAGCGAGGCCGAGTATTACGGCGAGAACGTGCGGGCGCGCCGCGGCGGTGCGATCCCGGGCGCAATCAATCGCGACTGGGCGCTCAACCTGGACGAGTCCGGCCGCTTCAAATCGGCAGCCGAGCTCAAGGCGATCTTCGAGCAGCTCGGATTTTCTACCGACGATGAGGTCATCGCCTACTGCCAGGGCGGCTATCGGGCAGCGCATGCCTATTATGCGTTGCGGCTGGCCGGCTTTAAGAAGCCCAGCAATTATCTCGGTTCGTGGGGCGAATGGGGCAATCGCGAAGAGCTGCCAATCGAAACGCCGCGCCGACCCCGCTAGCCGCAAAGCGCGCCGCGCCGCATTCCGCCGCCGGGCGGGATACGGGTGCGCGCGAGGCGGTAATCCTGCTGGGCGGCTTCGAGCCGTTTCACGGCGAACGGCGCAATCCCTCCTTGGAGGTTGCGCGCGCCCTGGACGGGGAGTTGATCGCCGGTCTGCGGGTCAGGGCGTTGGAGTTTCCGGTGGTCTATGCGAAGGCGGCGCGCCGGATGACCGGCGCGATTGCACGCCTGCGGCCGGTGGCGGTGCTGGGTCTGGGGCAGGCCGGAGGGCGGCCCGTCATCACGTTGGAGCGGATCGCAATCAACCTGCTCGACGCTCCGCGTTCCGACAACGCGGGGCGGCGCAAGATCGACCAGCCGGTGGTGCGCGACGGTCCTGACGCCTATTTCGCGCGGCTGCCGTTGCGCGAAATCGAGCAAGCGCTCAAGCGCCGGCGGATTCCCGCCGCGCTGTCGATCAGCGCGGGCGCGTTCATGTGCAATGCCGTGATGTACGCCGCTTTGCACGAACTGCGGCGGCGGCCGGAACTCCCCTGCGGGTTCATCCATCTGCCCTATGACACCCGTCAGGCGATGCGCCATCTGAGCGCCCCCAGCATGCCGATCGAAATGATGATCGATGCCGTGCGCACAGCCATCCTGAAGATCGGCGAAAGCTTGAATGCCCGATAGGCTCCGATCGAATCGGGCCGACCCAAAAACCTGGCGAAATCCGTCAGTCCATCGGACGCTGCGCCTGGAGCTCGATATGCTGGCCAAAAGCAAGCAGACCGCTGGCGGCGATATCGGTCTTGATGAACGCCTGCATCACCAGGTCGGTGTAGGAGCCCGGATCTCCCGGACGAAACACGCCCTTGATCTGGACGCGGCCAGCCAATTCCGGATCGAGGTGGTGCTCCAGTTGAGAAAGCGTTTCCTCGAGCTTGGCGAAGGATGGAAACCGGATGCCAAAGTGCGAGGTCAGTTGCGGATGGCGGCGGAACTTGTCGTCGTAACCCGCATAGGCCGCGGCCAGCGGCGATTCACCCTGGAGCGCCTGCTGCAACTGCTGCTCGAGCAGCCATTGCTCCTGCGTGACCTCGGAAGCATACAGGGAGTTATTGAGTCCGTGTTGGTCAGGGGTATCAACCGCGATATAGAGGTGCGTCGCGCCGGTGTCGATCACCGTGCAGCCCAGCGCCGTGAACAGCTTGGTCACCAGATGCCGCTCGCCAGGCCGGTAGATCATCTCGACGTGATTCAGCAGACGCCCCTTGTAGTTCAGTGACTCTTGGGTCTGTTGCTTGAGCTCCGCCATGAAGCGCTCCTTATCTCCGGGGATACCGCAGTCAGCCTCCTGCGAGGCCGATGGGCCTGAAGCTGTAGCTAATCGTCTCGCGCTTAGTCGTCAAGCCGCGTGTTAGGCGGCTGTGACAAGTACTGAAAATGTCGGGTCATAGGACTTAAAGACGTCTGCCCGACAAGGTACAGCCAAGCGGTGGGAACATCGAGCGTTGGGTAGCCCGGGGAGCGCCAAGGCAATGACCCGGCGGGAAGTAATCACCAAAGCGATAGTCGGACAGCTCAGTTGGTGACAGCAGTGGGCATTATCGGCGTGATGCGGAGCTTGGGGGAAGCTCTGGGGAAGTCCCATCAGACAGTCATCGCGGTCGGCCAGTGCTTTCAGGGATAGGGATACGGATTGGCGCCGCCGCTGGGGGCTCCGTAAGGATTTGGACCATAGGGACTGGGATTTCCATAACCGCCCGCGCCACCATACGGACTACCGCCACCACCATAAGGCGAACCCCCGAAAGGCGAACCGCCAAACCCCGGCGAACCCCCGAAAGGCGAACCACCAAACGCACCGCCAAGTCCCGGTGAGACGCCCATCCCAATACCCGAGCCGCCGCCCAGACCGATGGCCAGACCCATGCCGAGCAGTGGAATCAGCGTACCCGCCAGGCCCGCGGTCGAATTGCCCTGATTCATGTATTGCTGGGCCTGCTGATTCATGTACTGCTGCTGAGCGCTGTTCTGTTGCTGGTTCTGGTAGTTCTGGATGTCGCCCAAATCGCTCGGCGGCGGCGCCTGCTCGCCTGTCCCGGCAGAGGGTGCCGCGGCAGACGCTGCGGATTGGGAGGGAGCTTTCATCGACGCGAGTTCGGGCCGAACCGCAATGTGGTTGTTGAAGATGACGTCGGCGTCCTTCAAGAAACGCCGCGACTTGGTCTCGGCGTCGCTCTTGCCAAAGTCGGTGGCGGTGTAACCAAATAGCAGAACCGTCCGGACGCCGGTCGCGGAGTTCAGCACCTGCGCACCAACCAGGGGCAGGCGGTGGCTATGCAGATAATCGGTCAGGCGGCTGCTTTCCTCCGTATCGGGCCTCAAGTTTTCAGCCCGTGCGGCAGGCAGCCACGCCATGGCGACGGCCAACCAGACCGCCAGCAGGGTGCGGAAAAAAGGATTTCCGCTGCCTGCTCTCTCTCCCCCTGGGGGAAACAAGATGTGGGAATGAAGCCATCTTTCATGCAGGGTACCGAGCCACCCAACGCGGAATCGGGTACCAGATTGCTTTTTTCCGCACCCTGCCAGGAAGCCTTTTACAACTAGCCTCACTCCTCAATTATAGGGCGGTATTCTCAAACTCCGCAATCCGTCCTCCGCCTCCCTGGCCGCAGCGATTTGGTAAGCGTCGGAAGGTTTGGCGATTACCACGAAATCCTTGTTCTAGCCTTGTGAACTAGGATTCAGTTTGATAAGTGAACGTTCGTGAGGGTCGTCAGCAAAGGGTCGCGGCGCGGCAGTCTCAAGCTGATGAGGCGCGAGCAGCAAAACGAGATTTCCCGCACCCACATTCTCGACGCCGCCGAGCAGGCCTTTGCGGAAAAGGGGCTTAACGCAACCATCAAGGAAATTGCCGAGGCGGCCGAGTTCTCGGTAGGCGCGGTTTACCTGTTCTTCGAGGGCAAGGACGAACTCCTCGCTGCAGTGTTTGAGCGCCATGCGGATGCTTTTCTGCAAGCGATGCGCGAGGCCGCCCTTCGCGCCGGCGCCGCGGCCGACAAGCTGCATCGCATTTTCGACGCGCAATTCGACTACTTCCGCGGCCATCCAAACTTCTACAAGCTCTTCGACCAACTTTGGAGGCTGCGTTCCTGGGCGCTGCACTTTACCTCGGCCGAGCAAGGTTCGGCCTGGTACCGGCAAGCGCTGGAGATTGTGGCCAGGGTATTTCGCGAGGGGATGGCTTCGGACGAGCTGATTGCGGGGGATCCGATGGTCCACAGCTCGATCTTCGGCAACATCATTGCCGCCTATATCTCACATTGGATCTATGAGGTGGCGAGCAAGGGCAACCCTGAGATCGATCGGATAGCGCCGGCTTCGCAGGTTCATTCCCTGCTGGATCGCGCGTTCGTGAATTCCCGCTGAGCGGGTATCCGGCGCAGCCCAGCGATGCTCAACGTCAACGGTGCGGCATCCGCTCGGTCAAACGGCTTTACGGCATATCAACCCGGTCGCGGGGCAACGGCGATGCGGTTTTAAGGAGGCGGAATCCAATGACGACGGAGCGGCTAATCTCATCGGATTCGCACGTGCAGACCACCCACGATGCGGTCAAGCACCATCTGGCCAGGAAGTTTCAAGACGAATATGACGCGGTAGTGAATGCCGAGCAGCGCGCGATCGCGGATCGATTCGGCAAGGAACGGATGGCGATGGCGCGCATGTTCACCCACGAGGCGTGGGGCCGCCCCGGCCATCAAGACCCCCACGAGCGCCTCAAGGACATGGATCGCGACGGTGTCGATGCGGAAGTGCTGTACTGCGAAGTCGGCGCCTTTCGCATTTACCATAAGATGAAAGATTGCTGGCGGGAGGCGTTCCAGGCCTTCAACGATACGCTGGTGGAGTTCGCCGCGGTCAACCCCAGCCGATTGTTGGTCTCCTATCAGATCCCGCTGATCGACATCAATTACGCCGTCACTGAGGTGGAGCGGTTGGCTGCCCAAGGCGCGCGTTCAGTGCAGCTTCCCAGCTTTCCCGCGGACCTGGGGCTGCCCGACTATCACGACCAGCGTTACCATCCGCTGTGGGCGGCCTTGCAGGAAGCCGGCATTCCGATCAGCCACCACCTCGAGGTCAAGTCCTCGCTCGGCGATGTCTATTTGCGCGATCCCACTCCGCAAAAGGGCATCCACAACTCCTTGCCTTGCACCGGGCTGGCCGAGACGATGGGCTTCTGGATACTGACGGGCACCCTGGAGCGCTTTCCGGGCCTGAAGATTGTGCTGGTCGAGCCGGGTCTGGCCTGGATTCCCTTTCAGCTCGACGTACTCGACAGCTTCGCCAATGGCCCTTATGAGTTCCCCGGAATGAAGGAGTTGCCGAGCTTTTACTTCCATCGCAACTTCTTCCTGACCTTCGTCGATGACGCGCGCGGGGTGCGGATGCGCCATGACATCGGCATGGACAACATCATGTGGTCAACCGACTACCCGCATCCGGCAACGTCGTGGCCGCATTCGCGCGAGATCGTGGAGCGGCAATTCCAGGGCGTGCCTGAGGCCGAGCGGTATCAACTGGTGTGCGGCAACGCGGCGCGGGTTTACGGACTGTAAGCTCGCTCAAGGGGATGGCAAATGGCGGGCGTACTTGATGGACTGAAAGTGCTCGACCTTTCGTGGGGAATCGCCGGGCCGATGGCCACCATGATGCTCGCGGATCATGGTGCACAGGTAACCAGGATCGAACCGCCGGGGGGCGACCCTTTCCGGCAGCTCTCCGGCTACCGGGTATGGAATCGCGGCAAGCGCAGCGCGATTCTCGATCTTAAGCGCGGCGACGATCGCCAGTGCCTGCTGAACCTGGCCCGCGGCGCGGACATCTTTGTGGAAAGTTTCCGCCCCGGCGTAACGCAGCGCCTGGGGATCGACTTCCCCACGCTGCGCGCGCTCAATCCGCGGCTAATCTATTGCTCGATCAGCGGCTATGGGGGCGATAACCGCCACCGCGATCGTCCCGGCTACGACGCCTTGGTGGCCGCGCGCAGCGGTCTGCAATGGGAACAGCGCGGATGGCCGGGCACGCCAATGGATCACATCGCGGGCAGCCAGGGTCCCAACCCGGAGTTAGAGCCGCCCGAAGGCTGTGCGCAAGGGGCCAGCCGCGAGGGACCGCTGTTCGTTTATTCCCCGTGGCCCAGTATCTCCGCGTGCTATCTCGCGACGCTTGGAATCAGCGCCGCCTTGCGCGCCCGCGAAATCACGGGCGCCGGCCAGATGGTTGAGACCTCGCTACTTCAGGGTGCGATGGGCGCCTGTGTGGCGGTATGGGCGCGGGTCGAGAATCCCGACGCTCCCGGCTACCGCACCTGGGTGATGGATCGGCGCTCGCCCAAGGGTCTGATGGAATGCCGCGGGAGCCGCTGGGTGCATCAATGGCCGATCAACCCGTTCGCCGTGGTGGAGGCCGCCAAGGCTAATCACTTGGACGCGATCACCGAAATCCCGCGCAACAAGGATCATCCGGCGCGCATCGGCATGGAGCCCGAGGAGTTATCGATCCTCTTTTATTACTACCCGCTGATGGCCGAGGCTTTTCGCAAATTTCCCGTGGAGGACTGGGTGCGCTTCGGCGCGCGGCTCGACGTGGGACTGCAGCCCGTTCGCACGCCGGAAGAGGCCTTGCAAGATCCCGCGCTGCTCGCCGACGGCTGCGTGGCCGAGGTCGAGGATCCCGAACTCGGGCGGATCCGGCACGTCGGCGTCGTGTACCAGATGGATCGCAGCCCGGGCCGGATCCAGGGGCCGGCGCCCCGTGCCGGTCAGCATACCGAAGAAGTTCGGGCCGAAGCGGCGCGGTCGCACGGCGGCCGTGCGATTCCATCGCAATGGCGGTCGCCCGCTGGGGGCCGCGCTGGAGGGCGTTACAGTGCTTGACCTGGGGCTCGCCGTGGCCGGGCCATTCGGGCCCAAGATGCTCGCCGACATGGGAGCGTCGGTGATCAAGGTCAATGCGCTCTACGACGGCTACTGGTGGTCCAACCACATGGCGATCGCCGTCAACCGGGGCAAGCGCAGTATCGCAATCGATCTTAAAGATCCGCGCGGCCGGGAGATCGTTTATAAGCTGGTCGAGCGCGCCGATGTGGTCGCGCACAACATGCGCTACGGAGCGCCCGAGCGCATTGGGGTTGACTACGAAACTCTGCGCAAGGTCAATCCCCGAATCATCTATTGCCATACTCGCGGTTTCGACCGCGGACCGCGCCTGCGCCTGCCGGGCACCGATCAGAGCGGTGCGGCGCTGGCGGGAATCGAGTATGAAGATGGCGCCTGCGCCGACGGCGGGTCGCCCTTCTGGAGTCCGACTTCGCTGGGCGACACCGGCAACGGCTTCCTGGCCGCCATCGCCATCGTCCAGGCGCTTTACCATCGCGAACGCACGGGGCAGGGTCAAAAGGTCGACGCGGCAATTATCAACGCCTCGCTTTTAACCACCTCGTACGCATATGTCACCGCCGATGGGGAAGGAGCGCCGCGGGCCCGGCTGGATAAGATGCAGACCGGCCTGTCGGCCTTGTACCGGCTCTATCAGACCGCCGAGGGCTGGCTATGCATCGTGGCGATCAAGCCGAAGCATTGGCGGGAACTGTGCGCGGCAATCGGCCAGACCGAACTTACCGCCGATCCGCGATTTGCGTCGGCGGACAGCCGCGCTCAGCACGACCATCAACTGGCCGCTGTCCTCGAACCGATCTTTATGATGCGTTCAGCGGCCCAATGGTTCGAGTTGCTCGACCTGCGCGGGGTGCCCTGCGAGATTTCTTCGCCCACGTTCACCCAGGGTCTGTTTGACGATCCCGATTTCGCGCGCAAGGGCTGGACGGTCTCCTATCAGCACCGCCACGTCGGAAAGCTCGAGGAGACCGGTCTGCTGTGCGACCTTTCGGAAACGCCCGGCAGAATTCGCGGGCCGGCCGCGCTCTGTGGCGAGCACAGCCGCGAGATTCTGGCCGAACTCGGCTACGCCGCGGCGGAGATCGACGAACTGTGCGCCGGCAACATCGTTCTTGATGGACGCGATCCTAAAGCCGCCGCCGGAATCAAACGCGCGCCACGCCAGCCCGTAGGCGCAACCGCGGCCAGCAAGGAGTAAGCGATGAAGCGCAAAGCCCCATTCGCTGCTCGCGACGATCAATTTTTCTGGGACGGTGTGGCGGCCGGTGAGCTGCGTCTTCAGCGCTGCGCAAGTTGTGACCAGCTGCGCCATCCGCCCGGCCCGATGTGTCCGTCGTGTCATTCACTGGAATCACGGATCGAGCGGGCCAGCGGACGCGGGACCGTTTATAGCTATGTCATTCCGCGCCATACCGCGATCGACTCCGCCGGCGATCCGGTGATCGTGGCGCTGATCGCACTCGAAGAGGGGGCCAGGCTCGTCTCGAACTTGTGCGAGGTCGCGCCGGGCGAGGTTAGCAACGGGATGGCGGTCGAAGTCTTCTTCACGGAATTCGAGGATGGCGTGCGGCTGCATCAATTTCGTCCGGCCAGGAGATGAGCATGGTATCCGGAGTGGGCGATCGGACGGTCATCGCCGGAATCGGGCAGACGGAGTTTTCCAAGGATTCCGGTCGCAGCGAATTGCAGCTTGCCGCGGAAGCGGCGCTCGCGGCGCTGGACGATGCCGGCCTTACCGTGGCCGACGTTGACGGTATGGTGACCTATACCCTGGACAGCACCGGCGAATTTGAGCTGATACGCAATCTGGGGATCAAGGAGCTGCGCTATTATTCGCGGGCGCCCTACGGCGGCGCGGCAACTTGCGCCGTCGTCCTGCATGCGGCGGCGGCGGTAGCGTCTGGAGCCGCCAATGTAGTGCTGATATATCGCGCTTTCAACGAACGCTCGGGCCGTCGCTTCGGCTTGCCGCAGGGACCGGCGCAAGTTTCTTCAAGCGGGAGTCTGTGGTGGCGATGGTACATGCCCTTCGGTCTCGATACCCCGGCCAAATGGGCTTCGCTGCACTTCCAACGCTACATGCATGTCTATGGAGTGACCAACGAGGATTTCGGGCGTTACTCAGTCGCGTGCCGCAAGCACGCGGTCAACAATCCCAATGCTTACTTTTATCAGCGCCCGATCACGCTGGACGACCATCAAAATTCCCGCTGGATCGTTGAACCCGTGCTGCGCCTGCTGGATTGCTGCCAGGAAAGCGACGGCGGAGTCGCCCTGGTGATAACCAGCCGCGAACGCGCCCGCGATCTGCGCGGTCCGTCCGCACGGATCGTGGCGGCGGCGCAAAGCGCGCTGTTGGGCGGCGATATCGTCTCGGATTATTACCACGAAGACATCGCCGGGATGCCTGAAATCGGCGCTATCGGGCGTCAGTTGTGGGGTGAATCGGGACTGCGCCCCAAAGATATCCAGGCGGCGATGCTCTACGATCACTTCAGCCCGATTATCTTCATGCATCTGGAAGAGTTTGGCTTCTGCGGCCGCGGTGAGGCGAGCGATTTTATCAAGGCCGGCAATATCGAGCTGGGCGGCAGCCTGCCGGTCAACACGCACGGCGGACTGCTCGGTGAGGCCTATATTCACGGCGTCAATCACATCAATGAAGCGGTGCGCCAACTGCGCGGCGTCGCCATCAACCAGGTCCCCAACGTCCAACACGTCCTGGTCAGCGCGGGCATGAGCGGAATAATTTTGGGGAAGGCATAGACCGCACGCCTATCACCGAACGGGCGCCGACGCGATAATCAAGACAGCGGCGCGGGAACTAACCTCGCCCGCGCCGGCGGACCTGGTTCGCTGGCGCACGCCGGGAGAGGTCGGAGCGCGATTTGCACCAGCAAATCGCGCGACGGGTAAGGGTGCAGATACACTTCGAAGACGCTCTACGTTTACACAATCTCATTGTGCGCGAATGCGTTCGATATTCCTTGAAGTGTATCAGAGCCCTCGGCCTCACCCGCTCTCGTGAATGTGGGCGAGGGAACAGAACGCCTCCGCCTCGCGTAGAGAGCCATATTGCCCGAGCCGCTTCTTGCGCGGGACAGCCAATAGGCGGATGAATGAAAATACCTGATGCTGGAGCATAGCTCGCAGCGGCGCCAAGGAGGCGGCAATGATCAGCAAGCTTGATCACGTCAATATCGTGACGAAGAACATCGGGGAAACCATCCGCTTCTATACCGAAGTGCTCGGCATGAAGAATGCCCCCTTACCGGGCGGCATGGTCTCCAAAAGAAATGCTTTCATCTGCGACGACAACGACAATGCCGTGCTGCATATCCAGGGGGTCGATCCCGAGGACCCGCAGCAAACCTTCGATAGCATCCGCCAGCGGCTCGGCAATCTGCGCGGCTCGATCGGACTCGACGACCTCGATGGCAGCGCATCGATCGAGCATGTGGCCTTCGCGTGTCAGGATTACGACGCGGTGCGAGACCGGCTTGGCAGGCACGGCCTGGAGATGCGTTTCAATGACGTACCGCAGATGAATCTACGTCAGATCTTCGTCAACGACCCCAACGGCATCACGCTGGAATTGAACTTCCGCACCTGATCTGGCGTTTTGTGATTTGGAAAGCCCGCACCGTCAGGGTGCGGGCTCTTACGATCAAAAGATTGCCGCCGGGTTGACGGGCGACGCGGTTCCGCGGGGCAACACCAGCGGCAACATCACGAACTGGAACTGATAGCGGCCGTGGCGCGCGCAGGCCGCCGCCAGTTCGTCGAGATCGGCGTTGTCCAGCAGGTGTATTCCCATCATCGCGATCGTGCCCACATGAATTGGAAAGGGGATATCGTAGCCGCTGGGAAATACGTCGCTCACACCATCCGATCCGAGCAGCGCGACTTTGCGCTCATGCAGCCACGATAGGCAGGACGGATCCAATCCAGCCATTGGAAACACGCCGTCCCGTGCGGGTTCCCAACCGCCTTTGACCTTGCGCCGTCGGGCTCGCCCGACGCGGATCAGCAGGACATCGCCTTCTTCGACCTGCAATTTGTGATCTTTTTCCGCCTTGTCGAGATCCTCGGGATATACCCGCTCGCCGGGCTCCAGCCATTCGACGCCTCTGATCCTGGTGATATCCAGCAACACGCCGCGGCTGGTTATACCTTGCCGGGCGACGTCGATTGCGCATTTGTTCGCGCCGTGGAATCCAACCTCACTGGCGGCGAATCCATTGTACATCCGGCCGTTCCAGAAGATGTGGCACAGCGCGTCGAGATGAGTGGTCATGAAGCCATGGTGGGCGATGGCGAAATAATCGGCGCATCCACCAACTCCATGCGCTGGAGCGCCGCCTTCAACCATCAGATGCGTTACGGGCGTCTCGTTGTCCGGGGCGGGCGTGGTCGCCAGCGGCAAGCGCCATCGACACGATCTCGCCGCTTTTCACCAACGCCGCCGCTTCGGCACGCTTGCGATCGGTGATGTAGTTCAGCGCGCCGCGTTCATCGTCTTTGCCCCATTTTCCCCAGTTGCTGATTTTGTCGAACACCTGACCCAACTCTTCGGGGGTCAATCGCGGCTCCATATGGTCTCCTCCTTTTCCATCCTGTCCGCCGCAGGCACTTGCTCATCCCTGACCATCCACCACTACCAGACGATACGAAAACCGCCAGCCGCCGTCGACTTTCACCAGCTTGTCGCGATAGTAGCCGACTACCCCGAGATGGGCCTTGCCGGCTCTGCAATGGTAAGCGGTCAAATAGCAGTTGCCGGTTGCGCTAGCGCCGTGGACGTCGAGGGAGAGGTTGGTCAACATGTGGCGCCGCTGCTCATCCTTCTTCCAGGACTCATGATAATCCTTGATCCAGGCCGCGAGCGCGGCATGTCCGGCCCCCAAAATTCCCAATGAAGGGGTCTCCAGGACACCATCGGCGCTAAAGCATTCGACCCACTGTTCATCCGGGCCATCATCCAGCGCGGCGAAGTAGCGATTGTACAGGTCCTGAATCCTGAACCATTCGTGCCACGAATCCGGTGGTGCGCTTTCCATGAGAGTCCTCCTGGCAGGGATACACCCTGCATAAAAGCTGGCTTCCTTCCTCAATCTTCTCCCCTTGACCGGGGACTGTCGATGAACTCTTAAACCTACCTCGCCCGCGGCTGCGGACCGGGTCCGCAGCCGCACGTCGGGAGAGGTCGGCGCGCGATTTGCGCCAGCAAGTCTCGCGACGGGTGAGGGTGCAGGTACACTTCCAAGATGCCCTACGTTTACCGAATCTCAGTGTGCGCCAACGCCTTAGATATTACTTGAGGTGTATCAGAACCCTCACCCTAACCGTCTCCCACACTGAATGTGGGCGAGGGAACAGACCCCGACCTCCACCGCGCAGCCGCGGTACCAAGCACCCTCGCTTTGCCCGTTAGCCGTTTTTCGACAGCCTCTGACGGGGGGAGATAAGAAAGAGGGAGCAGGCTGCGGAGACTTTTTTCCGCAGCCTGCTAGTGCTGGGCTATAGGCTTCTTAGCGCAGTTTGATCGGCAGGCGGAGCGCCGATTAACCGCGCTTGCCGGTCCTGTGCTAATACAGGCGCTGCAAACGCGGAGGCGCCCATGAAATTTGGACTGTTCTTCGAGTTCGAAGTCGAGCAAGGCGCATACGACAAGGTCACGCAGCTTTACGACGATATCATCGCGCAGATCTGCTACGCGGAAGAACACGGCTTCGACTCCTGCTGGATCGTCGAGCATCACTTCACCGACCGCTATTCATGGTGCTCCGCGCCGGAGGTCCTGCTGGGCTCGCTGTCGCGAATCACGACCACGATGAGACTGGGCTCCGCGGTCTGCCTGCTGCCGTTCCATAACCCGATCACCATCGCCGAGCGCTACGCCGTGCTGGATCAGCTCTCCCACGGCCGCGTCGAATTCGGCATCGGACGCGGCGTCAGCGCGCTTGAATGGAACACCTTCCAGCCCGGACTGTTTGCTCAGCCCGGGGTTGAAAGCCGGCCGCTGATGTACGAGGCGATGGAGGTGATCCAAAAGTGCTGGACGCTTGAGCGCTTCACCCACGAGGGCAAGTTCTTCTCGATCAAGGAACCGATCAACGTAATCCCCAAGCCCGTTCAGAAGCCGCATCCGCGCATCCACGTCGCCGGCGGCAGCCCCGATTCCTACGGCTTGTATGCGGAGAAAGGATGGAACCTGCTGGGGTTCTCCACTCTCAAACCGCTCACCGACGTCGAGCACGACGTTACCGCGTTTCGGCAGGCCTGGAAGCATTCACCGCGCAAGGATCGGCCGGGCGAATTTTCAGAGCTGGCGTTTATCCGCTGCGCCAACACCGAGCGCGAGGCTGACGAGCCATTGGTGCCGTATCACAAATGGCTGATCCAACGCTTTCGCGAGTTCTACTTTCCCAACCCCCAACCTGGCATTCCCGAGCCCATCCCCGGGTACTATTACGGCGAACCGGCCTATGCAGACTTCAAGAAGCAGGGAATGGTCGTGACCGGAACTCCCGATCAGGTGATCGATCAGCTCAAGATTTTCCAGCGCTACGACGTCGATCGCGTAATGTGCCAGTTCAGAATCGGCCTGATGCCCCATGCGATGGTCATGGAAACGATGCGGATGTTCTGCAAGGAAGTTCTGCCGGCATTCAACTAAGCGCAAGGAGCGTTTTTTACCGCACCGCACGGCATTGCGCCCAAGGGCGGCAGCCGTGGCGGAACAACACCAGAGAGGCAGCATGATGGAGTTTGAAAATCGAGTAGCCATTCTGACCGCCGGCGCCGGCGGCTTCGGCAGCGCGACTGCCAAAATGATGGCCAAAGAAGGCGCCAACATCGTTATCGCCGATATCGACGAGGGTCCCGCCCAGGAGTTGGTCAAAGAAATCCAGGGCCTGGGCCGCAAAGCGATCTTCGTACCGACCGATGTCTCCCGGAAGGCCGACGCCCAGAAGCTGGCGAAGGCGGCCGCCGACGCTTTCGGCCGGGTCGACATCCTGGTCAACATCGCCGGCAACAACGTGGGGGGACCACTGGAAGAGATGGCCGAGGAAGACTTCGACCGCGTGATCGCGGTCCATCTCAAGGGCACCTTCCTGTGCAGCCAGGCGGCAATTCCCTACATGAAGAAGAATAACTGGGGGCGTATCGTTAACATCATCTCTCGCGCCGCCTTCAAGCCCCGCGTCGGCGTGGGCGCGTACTCCGCCGCCAAGGGCGCAATCCTGGCGATGTCCCGGGTTCTGGCCGCGGAGGTGGCGCCCTACGGGATCAACGTCAACTGCGTCGCCCCTGGAACCGCGCTCACCAAGATGGTGAAGCATGGTTTCCCCACCGCAGAGGATCAGATGCGCGAAGCGACGACATCGGGCGTCATTACCCGTCCGATTCGCCTCGCCCATCCCGAGGAGATCGCGGGCGCAATTGTGTTCTTGTGCGGCATCACGTCCGCGCATATCACCGGCAGCACGATCCACGTCAACGGCGGTACCTTCATGTCTTAGTCCCGCGCATTGGCAATGTCCCCGGGAGCGATAGTCAGCAATCGCGCTTTGCGCCAGCAATCGATGGAGAAGCCCAATGGACCTCGCGAATAAATGTCTCGACTTCGGGATGTTCACCAACAGCCCGGAGGCCATGCACGATTTCTATAGCGGTCAGCTCGGTCTGAAGTTTGAAGGAACCGTGCCGATGGGGCCCAAATTCAAGCTCTCCCGCTACATGGTCAACGATTCGGTGCTCAAGCTTTGGCACGCGACGGATCCGCTGCCGCCGCGCGCCGCCGCCGGCTATAAATCCCTGACCATCGCCGATCCCAAGGCCACAGCTCCACACACCGTCAGCGATCCGGATGGTAACCAGCTTCATTTCGTTGCGCCCGGCCACAACCAGGTCGATCAAATCGAATTCCAACTCGGCGTGAGTGACGTGGTGCTCGCCGAGCGCTTTTACAGCGATATGTTGGGTGCGGAGCGGCTCGCCGGCGGACGCTACCGGCTGGGCCGGACGATCGTCAGTCTCAGCGCCGACCCGGCTGCGCGCCAGGTCAAAACCGAGCCGATTGCTAATCCGCTCGACGCCGTGGTCGCGATGTCCGGGGTTGGTTTCAGATATCTGACTATTCAGGTGCGGGACGGCGCGTCCGAATATCAGCACCTGATGGCCAAAGGTGGAGTGAACCCAGGCGTTGCATTGATGACGCCCGAAGCCGGGCCCCTGGTGGCGCTGTTCATGGTGCGCGACCCCGACGGCAACTGGGTCGAGATCCTCCAGCGCAAGTAGCGGCCGCGTGCAGCGCCGGGTTTGAAACCGGGAGATTTAGCCAGCGCTGCACAACGTCGCATCGCCGGGAGGGGGTCGAATGTGCTAAAGGCCAACTCAACTGAAAGTGGTATCCAACTGAATAGCGGTTGAGTGCCGCCCCACATTTTCCACTTGGGAGACGATCGCCGTGAAGCGCAGAGAGTTTCTTCACAAGAGCGCATTGGTGGTGGTGGGCACTGCGGTGGCTGCCGCGGTCCCCGCCGTCGCGGTGACCGGCAGCGAGCAATGGCCGGCGCCGCTCAAAGCACTTTCCCCCGCGCAGGCCCGGACCCTGCTGAAAATGGCGCGCCAAATCTTTCCCCATCCGAAGCTGGACGACGCCTGCTATATGCCGACGGTGCAAGACCTCGACAGCGAAGCATCGTCGTCACCCGAAACGGCCAAGCTTCTAAGCGACGGCATCGCGCATCTCCAGAGCTCAACCGGCGGCAAGTTTGACCAACTCGCGTCCGCGCAGCAGACCGCGGTTCTGATGGAAATACAGTCCGGCCCGTTTTTCCAGAAAGTCCGGAGCGTCGAGGTAGTATCGTTATACGACAATCGCGAAGTCTGGAAGCAGTTTGACTACCGCGGTGCATCCTATCCATTCGGCGGATATGTCCATCACGGTTTCAACGATCTCAACTGGCTGCCCGACCCTCCCGACACGGCGAGCCCCAAAGGCTGACCGGAGGTATTGGCGTGGCGCGATTCGATCCCAACGACGACTCGGTGGTGGTGATTGTGGGCTCCGGCGCGGGCGGCGGCACGTTGGCCAACACGCTGTGCCGCAATGGTTTAAAGGTCGTACTGCTGGAGGCCGGCAGCCGGCAATCGCCGGCAACCTTTCATAATGATGAATGGTATGCCTTCAACCAGTTGGCCTGGCGGGACCCGCGCACCACCTCGGGAAGCTGGCGTATCGCGAAGGATTTTCCCAATCTGCCGGCCTGGATATGCAAGACCGTGGGCGGCACCACCGTCCATTGGGCCGGTGCATCCCTGCGCTTTGACGCGCATGAATTCAAGGCCAAAACCTACTATTCAGGAATCGGCGGCGCGAACCTGCTGGATTGGCCGTTAACACTGCCGGAGCTTGAGCCGTACTATTCCATGGCCGAGGACCGGATGGGCGTGACGCGCACCAACGACATTGCGGGATTGCCCGGGAACAACAACTTCAAAGTTATGTACAACGGCGCCACCCGTGCCGGCTATAAGACCGTTCACACGGGCCGGATGGCGATAAACCCACAGCCGCGCGACGGCCGTGCCGGATGCATGCAGCTGGGCTTTTGCTTCCAGGGATGCAAGTCCGGGGCAAAATGGTCGACCTTGTACACGGAAATCCCGCAGGCGGAAGCAACCGGGCGGCTCGATCTGAGACCGCAATCGATGGCGCTTCAGGTGACGCACGACCGGCACGGCAAGGTGACCGGGGTGCTCTATGCGGACGCTTCCGGGCACACGCTGCAGAAGGCGCGCGTGGTCTGCCTGGCGGGGAACTCGATCGAAACGCCGCGGCTACTGCTCAATTCGGCCTCATCGAGGTTTCCGCACGGACTGGCTAATTCCTCGAGGCAAGTCGGCCGGAACTATATGCGCCATACCACCGGTTCCGTATATGCGATCTTCAAAAGACCCGTGCACATGTATCGCGGCACGGTAATGGCCGGAATCATCCTCGACGAAGCGCGCCTGGATCCAAAGCGCGGTTTCGTCGGTGGCTTTGAGATGGAAACCATCTCGCTGGGCCTGCCCTTTATGGCCTCCTTCCTGAACCCGGGCGCCTGGGGGCGGGATTACACTCGTCAGCTCGAGCAGTACCCGAATATGGCCGGGATGTGGATCGTCGGCGAAGACATGCCCCAGGAGACCAACCGCGTCACGCTCAATACCAGCGTGAAGGATCAATTTGGTCTGCCAGTCGCCAACGTGCATTACGACGACCATCCCAATGACGTGGCGATGCGCAACTACGCCTACAAGCGCGGCGCCGCCGTGTATCAGGCGGTCGGCGCGGTTCAAACCGTCGAGGTGCCACCGTACCCCTCCACCCACAACCTCGGCACCTGCCGGATGAGCGAAGAGCCAGGCGACGGCGTGTGCAACAAATGGGGTCAGACGCACGACGTAAAGAATCTGTTTATTTCCGACGGCAGCCAGTTCACCACCAGCGGCGGCGAGAATCCCACGCTGACAATAGTCAGTCTGGCTCTGCGCCAGGGCGATCACATAGCGTCGGAGTGCGCAAAGCGAAATCTGTAGTCAAAGAGCGGCGGTTTTGACGGTTGAATTTGAGTCGGATTACAGAACAGAGTCCGCCGGGAGGCAGTTCCCATGGCCAGATATTTGCTCATCGGCCTGCACAACGCGGTCGCCGGCCACGAAGAGGAATTCAATCGCTGGTATGATGATCAGCACCTCTATGACTGCCTGGCGACGCCTGGCTTTGTACGCGCTCAACGCTTCGAACTGGACGACACCCAAATCGTACAGGGTAGCAGCAGCCCGTGGCGCTACATGGTCATTTACGAACTCGAAACCGACGATCCCGACGCCACGCTCGAGGCCCTGGTCGAGCGTGGGCGATCGGGCAAGCTGGTTCCCAGCGACGCGCTCGACCCCAGCGGCATCTTCATCGTCGTGGCGCGGCCCATCAGCCCGGAGATCAAACCCGGACCGGTTGCGCGACGTTGAATTGCGACTTTCTTCTGCCGATGTCCAAATAACACAATCGGGCGCTTGAGCTCTCGAAAGGAGGACGCCATGGCCAAGCCACTCGTAGTCGACGCCGACGGGCATGTACTCGAACCGCCAGATCTGTGGCTGCGCTACCTGGAGCCCAAATTCCGCGACCGCGCGATCTGCATCAAGTTCCTCGACGACGGCGATGAGTATCTCGAAGTCGATGGCAAGATGCATTTCTTTGGTCCCGGCGCGATGGGCGGAAATGGCGGCGCGTTTCACGATCCCAAGGAACTCGTCTACGGAAAGAAGAAGTACTGGGAGACGGCGCAAACCACGCCGGGCGGAATCGATCCGGACGCGCGGGTCAAGCAGATGGACGAGGAAGGGATCGATATCGCCCTGCTCTATCCGACCATCGGACTTTGCTGGGAAGGTGAATGCGCGGATCCTGAGTTGTCCGCGGCCTACTGCCGCGCATACAACAACTATCTCTTCGACTTCTGCTCCAGGTATTCTGATCGGCTGATTCCAATCGCCCACGTGGCGCTGCGTGACGTGAGCCTGGCCGTTGCTGAAGTGCAGCGCGTCAAGGGCAAGGCCAAGGGCATCTTTATCACGCCTTATCCGGTTAACGGCTGTCCCCAAGGAGATCGCTACTACGATCCCTTTTGGGCCGCTTGCGAGGCTGCGAACCTGCCGGTGGCAAGTCACGTGCAAACCCGTCGCTTCACGCCCGGCAGCGAGCTGCGCCGCTCCGGCAGTCCGCCCTCCGTGATGCAGTCGTGGTTCGATTCCGGAGTGTGGTTCATGTTCATGCAACTGCCGATGGATTCGCTGCTGGGACTTAACTGCGTATTTCAGGGCGGTGTCCTGGAACGGTTCCCCGATCTCAAGTACGTGGTGCTGGAAACCGGATGCGGATGGCTGCCCGGATGGCTGGAACGGGCCGACGGAAAGTACGAACTATTCAGCTTCATGACCGAAATGAAGCGCAAGCCGAGCGAGACCTTTGCGCGCAACTGCTGGATCTCGACGGAGGTTGACGAAGCCGCGATTCCTTATGTCGCCGGGCTCATCGGGGCCAATCGGATGGTGTGGGCGTCGGACTATCCGCATCTGGACGCTCACCGGGACCCGGTCAAGGAGTTGAAGAAGAAGATCGCGCCGCTGTCGCCTCAGGATCAGGAATGGATCCTCGGCAAGGCGGCCGCCGAACTTTATCGGCTGTGAATCCAGGGAGGTGCGAAAGTGAGACTGGCTGGCCAGGTTGCTATTATCACCGGCGCCGCTCAGGGAATCGGCCGGGAATACGCCTTGCGTTTTGCGCGGGAAGGTGCGGCCGTCGTAATTGCTGACCTCCGGGAGGAGCAGGCCCGCGCCGTGGCAAGTGAGATTGCGGCGGCCGGCGGCCGCGCGGCGGCGATGCGCGCGGATGTCGCCAGCGAGGAGCAGATGAAGGCGGTGGCCGATCGGACGGCGCAGGAATTCGGCGGTATCGACACGCTGATCAATAACGCCGCCATCTACTACGATCTGGACGCCACCAACCAGAGTATTGAATATGGCAGGAAAGTGGTTGACGTAAATCTTTTCGGAGTACTTATCACTTCGCGAGCGGTCTTTCCGCACATGAAACAGCGTCGCCGCGGATCGATCATCAACATTGCCTCGACTGCGGCCTATCCGTTTCAAGTTCCGTCCACTGCCGAACTCGAAACAATACCTATCGTATACTATGGATTGTCAAAGTCCGCCGTGATCTTTCTGACCAAGGAAATGGCCTACCAGGTGGGACGCTACAATATACGCGTCAACGCAATCGCGCCCGGGCTGACGCTTTCGGACGCCAGTCTCAGGCTGGTACCGGAACCGTTCGTCGCGTTTATCCGCAGCCAGTCTTCGCTGGGCCGGGAAAATCAGCCCGTGGATCTGACCGGTACCGCCGTGTTTCTGGCCTCGGATGATAGTGCGTCGATGACGGGACAGACCCTGGTCGTCGACAACGGCCGGATAATGCTGGGATAGCCGCTGCATCAGCGATCAATCAGAGCACCCGGATGAGCCAAAGGACAGACTTCCAGCCCGCGCCGCTGGACATTCGCGACGTCCAGCGCTGGATCGGGCGGCCGTTGGCCAGCGCCCAACTCAAGGAAGCAATTGCGCGCAACGACATCCGCCGCTGGGTTCAGGGGATGCAAAATCCCAATCGGCTCTGCTACGACGAACAATTCGCCCGCCGAAGCGCGTTGCGCGAGATGGTCGCGCCGCAGTCGTTTTTGGTTTGCTGCACGGTGGGGCTGGGCGCGGTGCCCGCGATGCAAGGCAATGTCCCTGGCGTTCACATGCTGCTGGGCGGCGATGAGTATTGGTTTTACGGACCGCGTGTCAGACCCGGGGATCGGATTCGCACTGACACGATGCTGTTCGACTACCGCGTCACTGAAACGAAGTTTGGCGGCCCGACCCTGTTCTCACGTGGCGATACTTCGTTTTTCAACCAGCTCGGCGAGCTCATTGGAAAACTCCGCTCGACCTCCATCCGCTACAATCCCGAAAACGCCCGCAGGCTGGATACGCTTGGGAACCAAAAAGACGCGCCGCAATGGACCGACTCGAAGCTCGCTCGCCTTGAAGAGGAAAAATTCGCCTATTGCAGGACGATTGATGGACATGTGCTCCGTGACTTCGATTCGGTGCGTATCGGTGAAGCGCTGCCGCTGCGCCCGATCGGACCGCATTCCATACAAAGTTTCACCACCGAATGGCGGTCGTTCATCTTCACCGTTTGGGGCGCCCAGTGCGAGGATGAAATCGCCTGCGCGCAGCGCGACCCGTCGCAAATATTTCATGACGTGGAAAAGGCGCGGATCGATCCAGGTTACGCCGACGGTCTGTATGCCGGGCCGTCACGGGCGCACGTGCGCGAAAGCGATGCGCAACAAATGGGGGTCCCGCGCGGTTATGGCTACGGCGCCGTCATGGGCGCCTGGGTGCTGGACTATCTGGCCAATTGGGCCGGCGAACTCGGCCTGGTCGTTCATTCCAATGTGCGCTACACTGCGTTCCCGCTCACCGGTGACGTGACTTACCTAACCGCGCGGATCAACCGTGTAGCGCGCCAGCCCGACCGCCGGCACGGAATCATTTGGGTCGACGTCGAAATGAAAAACCAGGACCGCATTGTAATCGGAAGGGGGTCCGCCGAGATCCGCCTGCCCCGGCTGAAAAAATGATTCAGTTCAATGTCCCCGGGGCAGGCCGAGGAGACGTTCGGCCAGAATCCCACGCTGGACCTCGGAGGTCCCGGCTTCGATCGTGTTGGCGCGCGAGCGCAGAAATTCATACTGCCAGCGTCCGTTCTCGACCGCGTAAGGGGATCCCTCGACCAACTGGCTTGACGGCCCCAGCAATTCCATCACGAAGGACTGCATCCGCTGGTTGAGTTCCGACCAGGTTAACTTGATCACCGAGGATACGGCGCCGCTGATCGTCCCCTGGCGCAGCATCGAGGCCACCCGATACCCGGTGCATCGCAACTCGCGCACATCCACATAGAATTGCGCCAGTTGCTGCCGGACCAGCGGGTCTTCAGTGACCGGCCTGCCGCGCCGCGCAGTATGGCGGCACAGTTCCGCGATAGCGGTGAAGGCGGCGAAGAAGCGCGCACCGGCCGCTACTCCGCCGGCGCCGCGCTCGCTGGCCAGCGTGGTCATCGCCACCCGCCATCCCTCGTTGAGGCCGCCCAGCAGATTGGTGCGCGGAACCGCGACGTTGTCGAAGAAGGTTTCGTTGAAGTCGGCCTCGCCGGTCATCTGACGCAGCGGTTTGACCGTGACCCCCGGAGTTTTCATGTCGACCAGCAGAAAGCTCAGGCCGCGATGGCGGGGCGCGCTCTGATCGGTCCGCGCCAGCAGCATGCACCAATCGGCGTAGTGCGCGTACGAGGTCCATACTTTCTGGCCGTTGACGATAAAGTGGTCGCCTTTAAGTTCCGCGCGGGTGCGCAGCGAGGCCAGATCGGATCCCGACCCGGGCTCGGAAAATCCCTGGCACCAGACTTCCTCGCAGGAGAGAATCCTGGGCAGATGGCGCTGCTTCTGCTCCGGCGTGCCGTGGGCCATGACGGTCGGACCGGTCAGGAACAAGCCAATTACGTTGAGCGGGTCGGGCGCGACGCGGGCGGCCGCCTCTTCCGAAAATATCGCCACTTCCGCCGCGCTCGCTCCCTGACCACCGAATTCTTTGGGCCATTCCAGACCGAGGAAGCCTCCGGCATTGAGGCGCCGCTGCCAGTCGCGCTGGAACTCGTGCAGCGAATCGCCGCGCGGCATCACGAAGGCCGGCGTTCGCCATCCTTCAGGCAGGTTATTCTCTAGAAACTCGCGCACCCGTTTCCTGAACGCGGCTTCCTCCGGGCTGTCGCGCAAGTCCATCGCTCCTACCTCTTCGGCTCGACCTTGGGCGTGATGGGCCTGAAGATCAACGTGGCGACGCTCTTGAGATCGACCGTGTCGCTCGAAGGCATCAATTCCGTTCCCGAGCGCGCCACCAGGGTGTCCAGCGCGCCTCTTAAGTCATCGGTCTCGATATCGAACAGCGCCAGGTAACGCCACGGCGAATTGGAGTCTCCCGCCACCTTGGTGTCGTTGACGGCAAAGCGCTGCCCCTTGACGAAGCCGGGAATAGACAGGACATCATCCATGTGCCGGTTGTTGTACCAGTCGTGGTACTCGTCCTCCCGTCCCTTAACGCAATTGCCGAAGCCGACCAACAGATACTTGCTCATTTGAACTCTCGCCCCGCCGCTTGGACAATTACACCGGTCAGGCTGCGGCGGGCAAGGAAAATGCCCGGCAACGGACGGTGGTTCCATGGCCAGGTAAGAGCTAGGCTGTCGCCTGGCGGAGGAAACCCATCCATGGCGTTGGCCTACAAACGGATTCTGTGTCCGATCGACTTCGATGACAACTCCCTCGCCGCGCTGGACGCCGCAGTCGGGCTGGCGCTGGAAGCTGATGGCATCGTGTACGTCCTGCACGTGGTGCCGATGATCGTGCTTGGCCCGGAGACCGGCGGGTACATCGAGCTCTATGACATGCAGACCCAGGCGGCGAGAACTCAGCTTGAAGCAATCGCCAGGCGCAAACTGTCGGCGGTCAAGCACGAACTGCTGATTGCGGTTGGCGAGCCGGCTGGTGCAATCCTTTCTTCAACGATAAAGATCAACCCCGACCTGGTGGTAATGGCAACCCATGGCCGCAAGGGTCTGGCCCACCTGTTCCTCGGCAGTGTCGCCGAAAAAGTGTTACGCGAGTGCGCCAAGCCGGTGTTGACCGTGCGTCCCGCGCCAAACCCCAAGCGCGCGAAAAAGCGCTAGAAGCCGGCCAGACAGTTGCGCGAAACTATCACGCGGCCGCGAACAAACCCGCAAACTCACAGAGTCTATGTGTAGTGAAAATGCTCCAGGATTGAGATCTTGAGAAAATCGAGACCCGTCAAGTAGACCACACAAGCGAGCAGGACTGCGGCGATCACGCCCGGCGCCAGCGGCGCCATCAGGATTCCCCATATTGCCAGGATGCTGACCACGCACAGGTCGGCCACCGAGCTTAGGATCAGCCATTTGCCCGGCCGCGACTTCCAGAAATGGCGCCGTTCGCGCACCAGGTAGATGGTTCCCTGTCCCGTGCACACCAGGGTAAGGAAAACCAGGGTCTGCAGCTGCCGCAAGGGCAAATGGAGAAAATGCCGGGCCGCGAAAAACAGCGTCAGCGACAACGCTAGAATCATGCCGCCCAGCGCCACCCCGGTCTTCATCAGCGTTCGCACGTCCCAGCGGTCGGGCATGCGTGAAAACGAAACATTGTCGGTCGCAATCGACATGGTGACGAAGTCGTTAGTAAACAGTAGCAGCACTATGAGTGCGGGCGTGATTACGAAATCCCGGGTCAAGATCACCCCGATGCTGAGGAAGAAGCCAATCTCAACCGTCTTTATGATTTTATTGAGCGTGTAGGTCAGCATGCGCTGGTAGATGCGCCGGCTGGTCTCAACCGCGGCGACGATGTCACTGAGACCGGAATCGGTCAGCACCAGGCTTGCGCTCGCCTTGGCGACATCGGTGGCATTGGCGACCGCAATCCCGACCTCGGCCTGCTTGAGTGCCGGCGCGTCGTTGACCCCGTCTCCGGTCATGCCGACGATGCGGCCCGCGCCTTGGAGTTCCCGGATGAGGCGGAACTTATCTTCGGGGAGCACCTCGGCGAAGACATCATAGTCGAGCAGGCCGGTCCCGTGTTTCTCTCGGAACTGCACCGCAGCCGCGGCGCGCGCACCGATCCCGACTTGCGCCGCGACCGCGCGCGCGGTGGCCAGGCCGTCGCCGGTGATCATCACTACACGCACCCCGAGGTCGCGCAGGGTATGCACCAACTGGCGCGAATCAGCGCGCGGCGGATCTTGCAGACCCAACAGCCCGACCAGGCGCAAGTCGCCGTCGGGCCCCGCCGCCACGGCAAGAACCCGCACCCCCGCCGTGGCCATCCCTTCGACGTCCGCCTCGAACCCGGACGGCGTGCTACCGATCCGGGCCGCAACCGCCCGGGGCGCGCCCTTGACCGCACGGATTTCCTTTTCGTCATCGATCAATACGGCCTCGGCCAGTTTGGTGGCCGGATCGAAGGGAATTAGTTTCAGGCGACGCGCGGGGACTGGCGTGCTGCGGCGCGGCGCCGGAGAGAATCGCCAGATCGATGGGGTCCTGAGTCGACTCGTCACTGGCCATTGCGGCGAAGCGCAGCAGTTCGTCGGAGGTATAGGGCAAATAGGAATGGAGTGCGCACAGCGTGAGCCGATTCTCGGTAATCGTCCCGGTCTTGTCCGAGCATAAGATGTCCATCGCCGCCGCCTCTTCAATCGCTGAAAGACGGGTGGCGAGGACGCCGCGGCCGGCCAGTTCCTGCGCGCCGAGCGCAGTGGCCAGGGTGAACGTCGCCGGCAGCGCGACCGGGACCGACGCCACCAGCAGAATCAGCAGGAACGGCACCATCTCAACCATCGCCATATGCGTTGCGAGTGTATATCCGAGCAGTATTGCGACCAGCGTACCGTCGAGCACAATCATGTACTTGACGATCGTGAAAATCACATTTTGCAGATGACTGGCGGTTTTCGCGGTTTCAACCAGCTGCGCGGTCCGGCCAAAAAAGGTCTGTTCTGCGGTTGCGATGACCTGCCCGCTCGCCTCGCCACGCCGGATAGTTGCGCCGGTATAAGCGACCGCCCCGCGGTTGGCCTCGATCGCAATAGACTCGCCGGTCAGCACCGACTGATCGACCTCGATCGGGCCGTCGCTCAGCCGCACGTCGGCGGGAACGAGGTCGCCCATCCGTAGATGAACAAAGTCTCCGGGTACCAGTTCGCGCGCCGGTATCGTGCGCCAGGCGCCGTCTCGTAGGGCGCGCGCGTTAACTGCCAGCCGTCTGCGCAACAGCTCCAGAGCGGTGCTTGCTCGCTCTTCCTGAAAGAGGCTCAACACGGCGTTGAAGACCAGCAGCGCGCCAATGATTCCGGCCTCGAAGGGCTTTCCCAGGACCAGCTCCAGGATGACGGTTGCTTCTAACATCCACGGCACGGGCGCCCAAAACTTACCCAGGAGCGCGAGCCACACACTGCGCTTGTGCTCGCTGATCTCGTTGGGACCAAAATGCAACAGGCGCTCCTGCGCCTCGGCGGTCGACAGTCCTTCGGTGGACTCCGGCATTTGATGTGCGACACTTGGATTCATCCGGGCAACGCTCCTGATTCCAAAAATTTAAGCGTGCGGTAGGAAGTGGCTCAAGCCGCCTGCCGGCGAAATGTGGCATCGGCCAGGACCAAACCTTCGGAGATTGCCGCGGCATCGGGCACAATGCTAATAGCTCGCACGCGCCAGGAGTGGATTGAATATGAAGGTTGATTTCCGTAACCGATTGGCACTAGAGACCACGGGTGTTCCCGACCCGCGACGCGCTGCGGCGCGACGGGTTCGACTGTTCGGCGCTGGTTTGCTGATGGCCTTGTCGATTGGCGCGTGCGCGACGTTCCATCAGGAAACTCCTGCCGAGCGCGCCCAGCGGATCGATGCGGTGCTGGTCGCGGCCGGTTTCCACCCGGTCACCGCTGACAGTCCCAAGAAGCAATCCATCTTCGCCTCGCTGCCGCCGCTCCAGATGCATTATTACGTGGCCAAGGATGGCAAGTCGCGCTACTGGTTTGCCGACCCCTACGAATGCAACTGTGTTTATCAAGGTGACGCGAAGGCCTATCAACGCTATCAAAACTTGAGAATTCAGCAGAAACTGGTCAAGGAGGAAGAACAAACCGCCGAGCTCAATCAGGACGCGGCGATGCAGATGAACATGTACGATCCGTACTTTTTCCCGTACTGATCGGCTTTGAGCACGCTGGTGGAAAGCTTTTTTTCGCGCCGCGAGACGCGGCAGTGGGTGGTGGTGATCAGCCTGTTGGTCTGCATGATCCTCGTGGCAGGGCCGACCTATGGGGTGTATGGAGTTTTCTTTAACCCCTTGCTCAAAGCATTCAATCTCAGCCGCGCGCAGGTATCGAGCCTTAGCGGGGCGTTGTTCCTGGCCTTGGGACTCAGCGCGCCGCTGATCGGATGGCTGCTGGACCGGATCGAAGCCAAGCTGGTGGTGGTGGCGGGTACCTTAGTCATCGTCGCGGCGTTCGTGCTCGCCAGCAGGGCCCATTCGCTGGGCGCGCTGTTGATCGCCCATTTGTTGATGGGGGCCGGCGTCAGCGCCGCCTGCAACGTTACTACTCCGTACGTAATCGCCAACTGGTTCGGCGCGCGCAGAGGTACGGCGCTGGGCGTCGCGTTTGTCGGCCTCGCGGTCGGACCGATGAGCATGACGATTCTGGCCAATCGCCTGCTTTCCGCGGTCGGATGGCGTGACGGTTACCTAATCCTGGCAATCCCGATGCTGGCGATCGCAGTGCCGATACAACTCGCCTTCATCAGCAGCCGTCCACCCTGGAGAGAAGAAGAACCGTCCTCTTTGGATGCCGCCGGTTCGGCCTCTTCGAAAAGTGCGGCTTTTTCCGCCAGCGCGACCATTCCGAATGCGGGGCTGGAGGTTGGTCAGGCGTTGGCGTCGCGCTCGTTCTGGCTGATCGCGTTTGCCAACTTTTTCTTCGGCTTCGCCACCACTTCGCTGTCAGTGCACATCATCCCGTACCTTATCAGCATCGGGTACAAGCCGGGCGCGGCAGCGCTGGCGATGGGCGTCACGTTTGGCTTTGCCGCCGTGGGCAATATCTTTTTCGGGTGGCTCGGCGATCGAGTGCGCAGCCGCTTCGCGTTGTCAGCCTCGCTTTTCGGGATCGCTTTGGCGGTGTTGCTGTTGCTCGGCGCCAGCCAAATGGCCGCCTTGATAGGGTTCATCGTCATCTATGGAGTCGCGCATCAAGGGCCGGTTTTTGGCGTGCCCCTCACCGTCGCGGAGTCTCTCGGACTCAAGCGCTTCGGCTCAATCTCCGGACTGATAGGTTTCGTCAGTACCGTTGCCGGTGGCCTCGGACCGATCACGGCCGGCCGCCTTTTTGATTCAACCGGGAGCTACACCGCCCCGCTGGTCATGTTCTTGGTGTCATTACTTATCGCCGCGATTTTACCGATAGGATGTGTGTCGTTGGCCGCGCCCGTATCGAGTCAACCACGAGTCAAGGCGGCTGAAGCATAGTCCGGCGCCCCGGCGCTAGAGAGACCCGCGTCAGATCCGTTCTGGCAATCGAACACCAATCGTCGCTAGCATGCTGAGTAGGAGGCAAGAGAGCCATGAGCGCCCAGATTCGCAGATGCGGTCGACCTACCAGGCGCAAGCGGTGGATGCAGGCTGTGGTTGCGGGGTGCGCGTTCGCTTTAATCACTGGCATCCAGGCGGCGATAGCCGGTAGCGCTGGCGGCGCCAACTCCCGGCCGCTGTCCACCGCGACCGGAGGTTCGGTGCAACCTGCCGAGTACGATCCAAACTACTGGGTCGGCAGGAATATCAACGCGGTGATCAATGTATTTGGTCAGCCCAGTTATTGGAACGCGGACCACGAGGGGGGCGCCGGCGGCAACCGGTATTTCTTCACCAGCCCCAACCAACCGCATTTCGTATTCGACACCCAGCCGGGCGAGATCATAATCAAGGCAGTCAGGATTCCGTGAATACGGGCCGGACCGTACCCTAGAATGTTCCGTAATCGACAGGAAAGACGGAGCGCAAAAAGGACTGCGCGGGACGGTGGAGCATCCACCGCCCCGCGCAGGGTGGGTCCTCGCAGGGGGAGTACGAGGTAGTTTTGATTTTGTCGACGGGTAATTGCCGTCGATAATTAATCGTAGCTATTCAACTTTCGCGGCCTTGACGATCTTTCCGCCGGCATCGGTCTCGAAGACCCAATGCTGCTCGCCGTGATGGGCAAAGATATATAGCGTGCCGCCGGTTTCCGACATGGGTGTCATCTGAGTCGGATCACCAAACTTTTTACTTGCCTCGGCGATATTTTTACCCTTCCAGTACTTGGGGCTGTTCTTAGTCTGTCCGGCGCGCCCCGGTGCGGCCGACGTCATCAGAACCGTCAAGCATAAACCGGCAACCGCGAGCATCCATCCTCCGCGCCGCGGGCGGGCCCCCCGGAGGGGGCCTGCCACGCCGGCGCTTCTATCCATAGCTCGAAGCATCTTATTATCTCTCTTCGATTAGTAGCTGAACTCTACGTTCAGAAATATAGAATGCATGTCCGGGAACACGGGTCCGGTAATGAACCCGCTCTTCGTCGCCTGCGGAGAGAACTTGGCAGCGCTGTTGAATTGCTGCGCCTCGGCCACAGGGAACGCGAACTGGCTATGATAGTAAAGCACGTTCTGACTATCGAGCGCGAAGCGCAGGTACTCATTGTACTGGTACGCAACGCCAACTACAAAACGCTGAAAGTCGAACGGATTCTTGGCCACGTGGATGTTAGGCTGCCACCAGTTGAACATTCCGAACACCGTCACCGGCGTAGTGGGAATGTGATAGTGGCCGAAGAAGGCGAAACCCTCCTCCGCCGCGCGCCCATTGTTCAGCAGCGCCTGGGACAGCGTCGTAACATCCGACCATCCCGGGTAGGTAACGGTTGGTCCCGTGCAGGAGCCACCAGAGGGATTCGTAACGCAGCTCGGAATTCCGAACGCGTCGCTCGGCCCGCTGCCCGAGAAGAGATTGCCGGTATTGAAGGCGTTGTGCCCATAGTCGAACTCGCCGGCCAACTGCCAGGTCTCGGTCGTATAGGCCACGAGCGCCGCCAGCCGCTCGATATGCGATTGCGGACCCTTGAGCGCGGCGGGTATGTTGGCCAGGTCCGGAGTCACGTTGCCGTAACCGTAATTGTACATCCCGGTGATCCCCAAACCGTCAAACCGCCATAGTGCGCCAAATGGGTAAACCGTTACCCGATCTATGGTCTCCTTGGTGTCGGTCTGCTCGAACGCATGGAAGCTGGAGTTGTTGTAAACGCCCAACTCGTAGTCGACGTAAGTCTTCTCGCCCGACTTGATCGGACCCGCGATCGAGATGCCGGCTTGCCCCGACGCCAAACTATAGTAGTTCCACGGCGTCAGGTTGGCGAAGCGGTAGCCGTAGAGGTCTTCTTCCCAGGCGACCCAGCCGTTGGGAAGCACCCCGAGTTTGACGGTCGTCCCCTTCAAACTTTTCACTGAATCAAGGAGCGTGTTAAACTGCACGTAGGAGTACTTGAGGCGGTAACCGAGATTCCCATCCAGGCTGCTGCCCCAACCGCCTGTGCCCCCCTCCTTGTCGTTACTCGCAGTCCCTATCGTACGGTAGACGTTGGGCGTGACCCGGACCGTAATGTCCTTGGTCGGGGTAAACAGGAAATTCAGATACGCCCGGCTGAGGTCGAACGAATTGAACATCTCGTTGCCGGGGCCCGGCTGATTGATCTGCGTCAGGAACTGAGGGCCGAAACTCGGGTGCGTGTACATGGCGTAGTCGAAATACCACAAGGTGCCGAGGCTGAACTTGTTCATGAAGTTGTCCGCGAAATTGCTCCACGCGGGCTTCATCTCGGTAACCTGCTTATTCAACTGGGCGTTGGACTCGGCCAGCGAAGCGTTGACCGACTTCTGCTGGTTCAATTCGGTCTGCATCGCCTGGGTCTTCTGTTCGACCTTTTCATCCAACTGCCGTTCAAGTTGCGGCGTTAGAGTGCCGGGCATGCTGAGCGGGGTCCGGCCGCGGCCGGGTCGGATGAATACCTGGCCGGTCCTTTGGTCAACCCACAGCGTGACTCCGCCGCTGCCGATGGTCGACTGCGCCCGAGCCGACTCCAATCCCAGGAACACCGCCAGCGCCATGCTCAGCAGCGCGAGCGCAAAACCCTTTATCCTCCATCGTCTCATAGCTTCCTCTTTGGTTCCGTCTTCGAGTCCCTTGGTTCAGCCATCGCGGATGATTCCCCGGTCTTTTAGCTGCTCGCCGACGCCGCCTTGGCTGCGTCTTCGCGCATCTTGCGCAACTCGTGCGAGGTGTAGGTCTTGCCGCCGCAGACATACTTGCTGGGCGTTCCAGTGTTGATAGCGATGCAATCCTGGACCTTCGGCGGAGGGTCCGCAGCCGACGCCGCTGCCGGCACCGCGGGTTGTGTGGTGGGCCAGGCCATCGAAGTGCCGGCGCATCCGCTTAGCGTCGTCAGCAGCGCGCAAGCGGCCGTTCCCGTCAGAAAAATGCGTGGATACTTCATCGCTGTTACTCCTTGGATACGTGCCGGTGAGCCGGCGGTGTTTGATTAGTCTGTGCGGGATCGTACCACTTGCAGATTTTGCCCATCGGATATCGGGGAAAGCGGGGCGAATTATCACGGCGCAAAGTTACGGGCGAATTACATAAGATTTATTGAAGCGTGAAGTTCCCGCCGGCAACGCTCGCAGTTGACTTGGGGCTTGGGGTCGATAGTCACCGGCTTGGGAGGCTTTTTTAGCGATCGGGATCAGTGGCCTGCGGTGCCGTCGGATTGGCCGGAGCCGTGACAGCAGCTTTTGATCAGGTGATCGATCAACCCATCGAGGGCGGTGTGATTGGCGGAGTACATCATCGTTCGCGCGCGCCGGCGTGAACTGACCAGGCCCGCCCGTTTAAGCTGGCTCAGGTGATAGGACAGCGTGGGCAGAGGGATTTTGAGCTTCACGCCGATGTCACCCGCGGTCAGCCCCGCATGGGCTTCCTGGGCAAGCATCCTGAAAATCGCCAGCCTGGTTTCCTGGGCCAAAGCGCTCAGGGCCGAAATTGCGGCTTCATTTTCCATTTGAAGTTCGAACATGGCGCCTCGCTGCAAAATGGAACTGATATGCAACAATTTGTGTGGTGGCGTGCTTAACGGCTAGTTAACAAGACGTTAAATCGGGCCGGATGCAAAGGGTTGCCTGCGGTTCAATCATAGGCTGCAAACGCAATCATGATGCCTGCTACCCCTCGCCACGCTAAGACCCTCCACTGGAGGTCTTCGCCCTGAGATCGTTTATCGACGCTCTCCCTGTGGAAGGTGGAACAGCAACGAGGGTTTGGCTGTCAAAATCATTTTTTCAACTGTCGGCTACGAACTTGCCCTGCGCCGCATGGATCTTTGCCCCGAACCGGCGCCAACTTTCACCGGTCCGCGTGATACTCCCGGCGGCTTGAGCAACAGCGAGGAGCGCCGGGCCTGCTGGTTGCGCGAGTCGCCATACTTGAGCCTGAACAGGCGTTCCCTCATTGCCTCCGGATCGATTCCAAGCGCGTCGCACGCATCCTCAAAGGAAATTACCCGCGAACCGTCCTGGACTCCCCTAATCCAGCTCCGCGTCTCGGCCATTAACCTGCGTTCCGCCCGGCCCTTGAGGAATATGTTAATGGCGTCGGACAACAGCGCCAGCATCAGCAAGCGCTCACCGCTGCGCGCGTGAGGCGAGCTTAACCCGGGTCTGATCTGGCAAGGCAGTACCGCACCGGCATATTCAAAGAATTCCGAATCATTATTTCCATCTTTTACCATCTGACCGCTCGACTTTGTGGAGTGCCTGGACTTAACAGACTAGCTGACCAAGCTTTGCGGCCCGGCGGTACGAGTATTACGAAACCGTGAATTCAGGCGCTCTTGCCTGCGCACGCATCCGCAGGCGAGATAGGGTGCTGGAATTGTCGACAAGTCCGCGGTGGGAGGGAGGAGGCGCGGACTCGGCGCGTGCGGCGGCTTTAGTCGATCGCCAGACTGGCGAAGGAAACGGCTGATTCGGTGGGCGGTTCGAGCGCGACGTCGTATTTGAGCAGGCGCCCGGAACGGCCGCGCAGAATTTCGAGTTGCGTGTACATCGGTGCGAGACCGCAGATGCGGCGGCTATCTTTGTCCTTGTCAATCGCCCGGAAAAATCCTTCGGGATCGCCCCGGACGATATTTTCGATCAGTGCGCGGTCCTCCTGCTCGACCCATTTGACGAATGCTTCATCGGCCGGCCGCTGGTCGCCAAATTTCCGCCCGATATGAGCAAAGTCCACCCCGGCTATAATGCATACGGAGCGCGACTCCACCGCCAATTCTTCACGCAGCGCTTCGATGAACGAGCCGACACGGGGATCGGCGCTGGGGACCCGCCCCGACGCCACCATCTCGTAAAACGAGCTCACCAGGATCGGGACGACTTTATAACCGCGCGTACCCAGCGCCCAGGCCAGAAACAGAGCCTGGAATTCGATCGAATGTTCGTTGCGATGCAGCAATTCGTCGGCAAAGAGATCGCCGCCGCTATAGCGCGCGGCGAGCCGCCGGACGAAATCACGATCGGTTTCCACTGCGCCCAGCGGGGTCACGTAGTCCTTGGCTGTCGCGGTGAACAACTCCGGGCCCGCGCCGTAATGAGAAGTCCCCAGGATGACGAATAGTTCAGGCGGCTCGCAGCCCATCAATTCAAAATAGGCGTGTGCGTAGGCTGGGCCGCCGCGGCGCGGATCGATATGCGGGGCGATCAAGCCCGCCGGTGCGGCGTTGTTTTTGCGCGCGGGGCTGCGGCCGGGACCGTGGGGAGGATCGAAGAACGCCGCCAACTCCTCCCGTAACCGCCGTGCGTCGCTTTCATAGCAAAGCCCGGCGTGGACCGCGGCGCGCTCGCCGGTGGCATTGAACTCCTCGTTCACGGCGGTGCGGCGGCCGGCGAAGTTTTCGCTGTCGAGGTAGAAGGCCTGATCCAGCGCGGCGATCAGCCCCTCGAGCTTGCCCGCGGCCAGCACTTCCCCGAATTGGCGGGAATAGGCCTCCTTGATATCGGCCAGCGAGCGCCGGCCATCAAACAACGTGACCAGGAAGTAGCCACCCATGCCGAGCAGAATCGGTTGCGGCGCAAGACCCATCGGGTCGCGCAAGCAGACCATGTTTTGGCCCTCGTGTTCAACGGGAAAAGCTTCAACCGCCCGGATTCTGGGTGTATCCATCATCGGTCCACCGCCGCGGCCAAGTGCCGTTTTTAGATCTTACGGCCTCGGCCGGAGCCCGGCAACCCGAGTTATTGTGCGTGGCGGTAAAGCGGCGGGACATAAATCCGTTCTGAACCGGTGCGCGAAAAATTCTTCAACGGGTTTTCCGGCGGCCCTACGTCCCGCGCGTCAGCCCACGGTGATATAATTCGAGGGCGGCGCGACCGCGACCGAACCCGAAGATTGGGCGATCGCCTCAAAAGGTATCTAAACGCGGGATGACTTCGCTGTCACGTAATCGTTCAAAATCCGCCCACAAAACGCGCGGCGGCAAGCGGCCGGTCCGTTATCGGGTGGGACGGGCCGACGAAATCAGGCCTGGAGAGTCGCACAAGTTCATGCTTCCGATCGACGGTGTTGAGGAAGAATGCTTCGTGGTCAACTTCCGCGGCGATTTCCATGCCTACGTCAACCGCTGCCGCCACATACCGATCGCGATGGATTGGGTCGACAATCACTTCTTTGCCGAGGGCGGACGCTATCTGATGTGTCAGACCCACGGCGCGCTCTTCGCGCCAGCCACCGGCGAATGCCTGGCCGGACCAGCCGATACCTGCGGCAAATTTCTTTTCCGGATTCCGATCGAAATCGAGCGCGGACTGATTTATGCTCGCCCTCCCGGCGAGCCGGTCGAGCCCGGCTTGTAAAAGGGAAACCTTATCTCGCGGTTGAACGAAGACATTGGCGCAACCAAGCGCCGTTGCATTGGGCAACTGACGCATGATTGACCAGTAACGGGCGATTGAGGTTTAGGTGTGAGGCATACCGGAAAGTCGGGATCACTCGTACTCGTCGCCGAAGTGCGCCCGAACGATGCGGGACTTCAGGTATTCGAGCGTCCCAAGGTCCTCGACGATGTCTCCTCCAGTATCATAGAAGAAGAGTTCGCCGTTCTTGGTTCTTCCCACCGCAATGATCCACTCCAGATCGTCGCGATCCTCGAGCAGGTAATTGATGGTCTGAGCGACCCCGCGGCCGGGAATGATGGTGATTTTAGGTCGAGGAGATTTCTCTTGCTTGGCCATCTGACAGCCTTAAAGTCGCCCTGGCAGGAAGTTCGGCGTCATTGGTTACAGTATGGACCGGCGTCGATTCAAGTCAATAGCGCGAGAACTTCACAGTGATGGGTATTAGGGAAGAAGTCAAAGGCTTTGACCGACGAAACCGTGTAGCCATCCTCCTTGAGGACACGCAAATCGCGCGCCAAAGTCGGCACGTCGCAAGACACATAAAGCACGCGCGTGGGTTCCATGTTGACGATCATCTTCATCAATTCCAGCGCGCCGCTGCGCGGCGGATCCAGAATCACGATTTGCGGCCGATAACCAGCCTTCAGTAGAAACGGCGCCATTCCTTGCGCTTCCATGGCGACGAAACGCGCGTTGGAAAATCCAAGGCCCGCCGCGTTGCGCTGCGCAGCGTCAATCGCAATCGGATCCGCATCCACTCCCAGCACCTGCCCTCCGCGTTTCGCCACCGGCAGGCTGAAGTTACCTGCTCCACAAAAAAGATCAAGCACAGAGGCGCCGTATTCTATCGCTGCCTGATCCATCACCGCCGCGATCAACTTGCGATTCAACTCCTGATTGACCTGGCTGAAGGCGTCGGCCGCGGCGGTCAATTGCAGCCCTGGCTCCAAGTCGATCGTCACCGATGGCTCTCCAATTGTCATGCGGTCGCGACCAGCGCGCAGCACTATCCCGGCGACGATGTCGTTAGCCGCGACCGCTTGGGCGCCCTTGATGTCGGCAGGCTGCACGCGTCCACGCACGTAGGCAACCAGCGCCTGACGCTGGCCGGTCTTCACAATCTCGATCTCGTCGCACCGGTTGGCGAGGGCCGACGCAAGTTGACGCGCGGGGTTGAAACTCAGGTCTTCGCCGGCCAGCAGGCAGCGGTCCACTTCGACGAATCGATTGCTTTCCAATTCAAAAAAACCCAACGCGCCTTTGCCCTTGACCTTGAGCCGCAGCCGCGACCGATAGCCAAACTCAGCCGGCGCGGGGACCATCAGGTTAGCCGGGTCAAGCTCAACACCCAACGCGCGATTGAGTTGGGCGGCGATCAAACGTCCCTTCGCCGCGGCCTGCTCAGGGTAGGTAATCTGTTGCCAGTCGCAACCTCCGCATCGCGGCAGAAAGGAACATGGCGGCGTCCGCCTGGAAGGGCCCGGGCTGACGATCCGTTCGAGCCGGCCGTTGGAGTAGTCGCGGCGGCTGGCGGAGATCGAGACTTGCAGGACGTCGCCAGGCACCGAGTTCGCTACCAGCACCACCTTTCCGTCCAAACGGCCAACCCCATAAGGCCCCAGAGTCATGTGGTCGATCTCAAGCTCACAGTGATCCAGTGTGGTCATGGTGGTGGGCCATCCAAGCGTCCTGGCCCGTTGACAGCATAGCGCCGTCGGGGCCAGTCCTTCTATTATAATGGTGTCCATGCACGGATCGGAGTCTTTCCCGAAACCGCGCGGCTACAGATGGTGAAAAAGGAAGAGCAAGGGACAAGAAGCATTAATGGAGTTCGATACCCGGTGTAAAATTCAGCTTCTTTCCTTAATCTTCTTTCCTCAGGACAGAGATGAAAGTGAGCCAGCCGGGCTGCAAAATGCGTTTTTTGCCGCCTCGCATACAATTGAGGTCTGGATGCGTGAGTAATACGAGCCTGCAGCAATCGCCGGGAAAGCCCCTTGAAGGGTCCGGCGCGCGTGAAGTCGAGGTGTTCGCGGAACGGTTGTTCAGGCGTCTGCCCAAGGAATTGGCGGCGCGTCTGACGCAAGACCAGCGCCTCGAGATCGCGCGCGAGGCGCTGGATTTCTTCGCCGTAAGATCGGAACCGGTGAAGGTCCGCGTGTGCAATCGTCTGCTGGGCGATCAGCCCGTGATCGTGATTGAAACGGCGATGCCGGATTGCGCGTTCATCGTCGACAGTTCCCGCGAATACCTGCATCAACGCAACGCGGCGGTGATGGCTCTGCTGCATCCCATCTTCAGCGTCGCGCGCGACCGGGACGGGCGGTTGGTGTCGTTCGAGGAGGCCAGCGCGAAGGAGCAGCGCGAGTCATTCGTCCAGATCCTGCTGGAAACCCACCTCGACGACCGTGCGGCGTCCGAACTGGCCGCCGAGCTCCAGCGCCGGATGCAGGAGGTGCTCGCCGTCACGCAAGACTCCGAACAGATGACCGCACAGGCCCTGCAAATTTGCGATGCGCTTGCGCTGGTGCGCGAATTGATCGAGGTTCGCGATTTCCTGCGCTGGCTCGCCCATGGCGGGTTTCTGTTTCTCGGATATCAGCACTACAACGTCAACTACGTTGACGGCGGCCCGCGCTTGATGCTCGAAGTGGGTTCCGGTCTTGGGGTCTTGCGCGATCAGACGCAGGCGGAACGCAACGTGCGCGCCTTCGACACGATCGAATCCCTGGAACCCGAACTGCTCTTTAATAGTTCGGTTCTGATCGTGAGCAAGAGCCACCTGGAGTCCCATGTGCATCGGCTCGAGCCCATGGACGACATCTTGATCCGCCGCACCGATGCCGACGGCCGCACCGTCGGCTTCGATCGCTTCATGGGTATGTTCACCGCCAGGGCCGCGATCGAGGAAGCCCAGCACATTCCGATCCTGCGCGACAAGCTGCGTCAACTCCTGGAAGAGGAGCATCTGCTGGCGGGCTCGCACGACTACAAGGAGTTGGTGGCGGCCTTCAACAGCCTTCCCAAGGAGGAATTGCTGCGCGCCTCGGTGGACGAGTTGCGCCAGGAACTCGATGCGATGGTCAACTCCTTCGGCGAGAGCGACGTGAAGGTGGCGATGCTTCCCGATCCGCGGCGCAAAATGGTCGTGGTGATGGTGCTGCTGCCGCGCGATCACTTTTCTTCCGAGGTTCGAGTGCGAATCCAGGAGGCGTTGGCGCGGCGGTTAAACGGGACTTTGGTTTATTACCACCTGGATATGCGCGAAGGATATAGCGCCCACCTGCACTTCTGCTTCGCGGCGCCCCATCCCAACCTGGCCCAGTTGCCTGCGATGCAAGCTGAAGTTACCGCCCTGACCAGAACCTGGACCGATCGGCTTGGGGAACAGTTGGTGCGGAAGTTTGGCGAACCACATGGCAGCGAGCTGGCGAACCGTTATCGCGACGCGTTCCCCGCGGAGTATCAGGCCAGCACCGACGTGGCGCGGGCAATCAAGGACATCGAGCTAATCGAAGCGGCATTGGCCGGTGGAAGTGCCAGTGTGGAGATCTGTCCGCCGCCCGAAGGCGTCAGCGATGCCACTCAACTTAGAATCTTCCAGGTCCACGAAGCGGTGGCGCTGTCCGAGTTGATGCCGCTGCTGCAGAATTTCGGTATCCGGGTGCTGTCCGAAGATGCTCACGAGCTGAAACCCAGCCTTGACGGGCGGGTGCAGTTGGCTTTTGTCCTGGCCTTCCTGGTGCAAGGGCCCGACCGTCAGCCGCTGGAAGGCTGTGCCGGCGCCGCGCTGGTGGCCGAAGCTTTGAGCGCCGTACGCTCCGGGCTGGCGGAAAATGATCAGCTCAACACCCTCACGCTGACCGCGGCAGTGACCTGGCGCGAGGTCGCGTTGGTGCGGGCTTATCTGGCCGCGGCGTTTCAGATGAAGCTCGGGCCGGCGCGACCGGCGCTGCAGCGCGCCTTTCTCGGCTATCCTGGTCTGGCGCGGCAACTCGTCGATCTGTTTGTCGCGCGGATGCATCCCGAACGCGAGGTCGAGCCCGCGGAGTTGGACCGGCGCCGGGCCGCGTACCTGGAGGCGCTGTCAACCGTCGACAATATCAATGATGACCGCGTCGCGCGCCGGCTGTTGGCGATGGTCGAGGCGACGGTGCGGACCAATTACTTTCAGCCTCTGGCCCATCCGATTCCATACCTCGCCTTGAAGTTCGAGAGTGGAAAAATCGCCGACCTGCCGGAGGTCGCACCGCTTTACGAAATCCATGTGGATAGTCCGCGGATGCAGGGATGTCATCTGCGCGCGGGTAAGGTGGCGCGCGGCGGAATCCGCTACAGCGACCGGCTGGACGATTTTCGCACCGAGATCCTCGACCTGATGAAGACCCAGACGGTCAAAAACGCGATCATAGTTCCGGTCGGCGCCAAGGGCGGATTCGTCATCAAGCCCACCGGCACCGGCAAGCCGCCGGGTCCCGAAGAGGTGGTCGAGGCCTACAAGACTTTGATGACGGCGATGCTGGATCTGACCGACAATTTCGCCGGCGGCGAGATTTTGCATCCGCCGCGGGTCAAGGTGCTCGATGATGACGGGCCTTACCTGGTGGTCGCGGCCGATAAAGGCACCGCATCGTTCTCCGACATCGCCAACGGACTGGCCGAGGAGCGCGGCTTTTGGCTCGGCGACGCGTTCGCGTCGGGCGGCACCCACGGCTACGACCACAAGAAACTCGGGATCACGGCGCGTGGCGCGTGGGAGTCGGCCAAGCGTCATCTGCGCGAGATGGGCCGCGATCTCGAACACGGTGCGCCGGTCACGCTGGTCGGCGTCGGAGATATGTCCGGCGACGTTTTTGGCAACGGCTTGCTGCAATCGGCCAACGTCAAGCTGATCGCGGCTTTTGACCATCGCCACATCTTTCTCGACCCGGATCCGGATCCTGCCGCGAGCTTCGCCGAGCGCCAGCGCCTGTACAATCTGCCGCGTTCGCAATGGTCGGATTACAACCCTGAATTGATTAGTCCCGGCGGCGGAGTTTTTCGCCGCGGCCAGAAAGTCATCCCTCTCAGCCCGCAGATCCGCGCCGCGCTCAAGATCGAGGCGGCCGAGCTTGACAGCGACAGCTTGATTCGCGCGATCCTGCGCGCGGCAGTGGACCTGCTGTTCAACGGCGGCATTGGGACCTACGTTCGGGCCAGCGATGAAACCGACGCGCAAGTTGGCGATCATACCAACGACGCCTGCCGCGTGGTCGCCGCCGAATTGCGCGCAAGCATCGTGGTCGAAGGCGGAAACCTGGGCTTTACCCAAAAGGCGCGGATCGAATATGCGTTGCGCGGCGGGCGCATCAACACTGACGCGATCGACAACTCGGCGGGTGTGGATTTGTCGGACCACGAGGTCAATCTGAAAATTCTGCTCGCCGCGGCCGTTGCACGCGGGTCATTATCGATCGAGGATCGCAACCGCGCGCTGGAAGAGTCCGCGGAGGAAGCGGCCCGGCAAGTATTGAAGGACAACCGCGACCAGGTTTTACTGTTGAGTCTTGAGCAAATCCGCAGCCGCACTCAAGCCAGCCTCTTCCGCGAGCATCTGACCGCAATCGAGCAGCGGGGCTTGCTCAGGCGCGACGAGGAGGCGCTCCCCACGCGCGAGGCATTAAGCGAACGCCACGCGCGCTTCGCCGGCCTGACCCGTCCCGAACTCGCCGTGCTTATCGCCTACACCAAGCTGGACCTAAGTCAGCGGCTGGAAACCTCACCTGTCGCCGGCGACCCGTACCTGGTCGAGCGCTATCTGGTGCCGTACTTTCCGTCGTCGATCAGCCAGCGTTTCGCGGCCGAGATCCCGGACCACCGGCTGCGACGCGAATTGGTGGCGACCCAACTCGTCAACGAACTGGTCGATACGATGGGCGCGATTTTGGTCTTCAGCCTGACCCGCGATTTCGACGCCAGCGCCGAGCAGGTCGTGCGCGCCTGGCTGATCGCCTCGGATGCGATCGGACTGCGTGCGGAGGTCGAACAAATCAGGACGCGTTCTCACGACTTGATGGTGGAGGCCGAACAGGAGGCGTTCTTTGCGCTGGAGCGGGCCGCCACCCGCGCAACGCGAGTAACCTTGACGATCCTCGATACAGCTACGATAAGCCTCGCGGACGCGGTCGGCCGCTTCCGGCCCGCGTTCGCCACTATCGCCGCGAGTTTCGAAGGCTCCCTGGCCGGACGCGAGCGTGAGCGATTCGAACGCTATTACCGCACGCTCCGAGCGTCGGGCCTGGCCGAAGCCGACGCGCATCAAATCGCCCGCCTGGAGTTCGCCGATCACCTGATTGAAGTCATCCAGATCGGCTTCGACCTTGGCGTGCCGGTGGAGCAGGCCGCGGCGGTGTTCTTCGGCCTCGCCGCCGGTATCGACTTCGCCGCGATGGACGACGCGATCCGCGGCGTTGGTACCGAGGACCCATGGGAGCGGCGGGCCGCCCAGGAGTTGGACCAGGGGCTGCGCGCCGCGCGGATCAGACTTGCGCGTGCAATCCTGGAAAATTACCAAGGGGATAACCGCGATGAGATTCTCCGCCGCCTGAGCCGACTTCATCCGCGCCGGTTCGAGCAGGTGCAGGAGTTGCTGGCCCAAATCCGCACTCTCCCGTCAGTGACGCTGGCGCCGTTGTTGGTGGCGGTCCGCGCCGTAATACTCCTGTCTTTGCCGCCGGAGAGCCCCGCCCTGCAAGTCGTCCCGGCCGCGGCCAGCGTCATCGCGCGCTAGCCGGCCGCTTCGTCACTCACTGCCAACGGTGGCGTCAAGCGATGGAATTTCGAATCGGAACAGTGTGGCCGCGTTGTGCATGATTTCAGCGGCCAGCGCGGCAGGTTCGGCGCCGCGCAGCTTGGCCAGGGTGTTGAAGGTCAGCGCGACGTAGGCCGGTTCGTTGCGCCGTCCGCGATGCGGCTCCGGGGTGAGATAGGGCGAATCGGTTTCGATCAGCAATCGATCCGGCGGGATCAGTCGGGCGGTGTCGCGCAGTGAAACGCCGTTCTTGAAGGTGACGATACCGGAAAACGATATGTAAAAGCCCAACGCCAGGAAGCGCAGCGCGTCATCGGTCGTGCCGGTGAAACAGTGAATCGCGCCGCCTGCCGCCGGCATCCCTTCCTGGCTCACGATTTCGGCAACGATTGGCTCCGCCGCGCGGCAATGGATGACCACGGGCAGCGCGAGTTCGTGCGCCAGCTGCAGATGGCGGCGCAAGCTTTCTTCCTGCCCTTGCCGCGTTGAATGCTGGTAATGCAGATCCATGCCGGTCTCGCCGATCGCTACCACTTTTCTCGCCCGGGCGAGTTCCCTGACTTCGTCAAGCCGCCGGCGGTCGCAACTGTCAGCGTCGTGCGGATGGACGCCGATTACGGCGTAAACATTGTTGTGGCGCTGGGCGATCGACACCGTGTCCCGATCGGTCTGAATCGAGCCGATCGCACCGACTGAAATTATCACCCGCACACCGGCCGCCGCGGCCCGCTCGATCGCCGCGTCAACGTCGGCAGACAACCTGGGATCCGCCAGATGGCAATGAGTATCGACCAGCGGCGGCAGGCCCGACGCGTCAGCAGCAGCCATAGCAATAACTTTGTCAGCCTCCGTTGACACGCCCCGCGAGGTGCGAAGCTGGATCAATCAGTAACAACTTCATACACAGCGAACTCGGCATTCTGCTCGACCGACTCCTGGTGGACCGCCCTGAAATCTTCGGAGGTCAGATAAGCCCGCAAGGCTTCGCGCCCGGTCCATCGGGTCACCAGCAAAAAACTGGTTCCCCGGTGTGTCACCCGCGTGAGCACCTCGAGGCCCAGGAACCCCGCATGTTCGTCCACCTTTCGGGAGCGGCGGCAAAATCGCGCCGCCAGCTCCAGGGCCTCTTCATTGTTTACGATAAAGTTTGAGATCGCTACGACCATCGATGACGATTTCACCCCCCTTGGTTCTCGCCTCTGCGGGTCGATCCGCCCGCTGGCGTTTCAGGCTCACTTGATGGCTCCATTGCGCGTCGATCACGTTGCGGCTGACATCGCGCGCACGGTAAGTCCCATATATGTTAACGGTATCCCTTGTTGGACATTGTTGATAGGTTAAAATTGGACAGATAGGAGCGCAATGAGTATGACGCAAGCTCAAGTTGAGGGGGCGAGCATTGCAGTTAACAGCCGGCGCGCGGCACTTGCCGACGCCGCCGTCCGCCTGCATTTCAACAAGCATCCGCAACTCCAGGAGCGCTATGGAGAACAGGGCCTGGCGAAATGCATTCACGACGCCGGTTTTCACCTGGCTTTTCTGGCCGAGGCAATCGCATCGTCAACCCCGGCGCTGTTCGCCACATACGTTCAGTGGGCTTTGTCCATGCTGGCCGCGCGCAGCATCCCTGGCGCGGACCTGGCCGAAAGTCTGGCCACAATCCGCGTCGTAATCACCGAGCAATTGCCCGCCGAGAACGCACAGATAGCGGCCGAATATCTCGATGATGGACTGAGCCGGATCAATGATGCGCTGCCGGAACCGCCACACCTGGTTGGCGATGATCCACTGGCGGTGCTGGCGCGCGGCTACCTCGACGCCTTGCTGCGCGGTGAGCGCAGGAGCGCCGGTTCGCTGATCTCAGAGGCCGTTGCACACGGAACGCCGGTGGCCGACATTTATCTGCGAATTTTTCAGCCCGTGCTCTACGAAATTGGCCGGCGGTGGCAGGCCAACGAGATTACGGTTGCACAGGAGCATTACTGCTCCGCGGCGACGCAACTCATCATGTCGCAGCTCTATCCGCTAATCTTCAACGCCACGCGGCACGGCGAAACCCTGGTGGCGGCCGGCGTTGCGGGCGACTTGCATGAGATCGGACTGAGGACCGTCGCGGACTTCTTTGAAATGGCGGGATGGAACACTTATTACCTGGGAGCCAACGTTCCCGTTCCCGATTTGCTGCGCCTGCTGGTTGATAAGCAGGCCCAGGTGCTGGCGCTGTCGGCGACTATGGGTTTTAACGTCGGTGCGGCCCGCGAAACCATTAAGACGGTGCGACGCGCACAAGAATGCAAGAATGTGTTGATCCTGGTGGGCGGTTATCCGTTCAACCTCGCCGGTGACCTCTGGCGCAAGATCGGGGCCGACGGTTGCGCGCGCGACGCGGCCGGGGCCCTGGCGCTGGCTGAAGACCTGCTCAAGAATCAGCCGGCGCAATGAAACGCGAGGATCAACGGCCAGATCAAGGGTCCGTGGCAGCTAGACCGAATAACTCCGAAGACCAGAAGATCTTTGAAGACATTACTGAGCTCAACAACGAACTGATCAATGCGCAGCGCGAACTGGCCCGGCGCAACGCCGAGTTGGTGCGTTTGAACGAAGAGAAAAACTCTCTCTTGGGCGTTGCGGCCCACGATCTGCGTAATCCGCTGGGAGCGATCTTCGCATCCAGCGAATACCTGCTCGATGAACTCAAGCATCTGACTGACGACCAGCTCGAGATGCTGCGCGCGATAAAATCGTCGAGCGAATTTATGCTGCAACTGATCGAGGACATCCTGCACCTGGCGAAACTGGAGGCGGGCAAACTCGAGTTGAGAATCGCGTCCACCGATCTGGCCGAGCTGGCCGCGCGTCATGTGGCGGTCACCCGGCCGCTCGCCGCGCACAAGAACATCCGTATCAATTCCCACATCGAACCAGACCTGCCGCCGATCGAGGCGGATGCGCACAAGATTGAGCAGGTGCTGGAGAACTTGATCTCCAACGCGATAAAGTTTTCTCCGCCCGACACTACGGTCGGGGTCACGCTGCGCCGCGACGGCGATAGTTTGCGGATCGAGGTCAGCGACCAGGGACCGGGAATCCCCGAGGCGGAATGGGGAAAGCTCTTTCAGCCGTTTTCGCGCACCAGCGTCAGGCCGACCGGCGGCGAAAAGAGCAGCGGATTGGGCCTGTCCATTGCCCGCAAGATGGTCGAGGCCCATGGCGGCCGGATCTGGTTTGAAAGCGAAGTCGGGAAAGGCTCGACGTTCTTTGTCAGCCTTCCGCTCCATTCCAAGTCGCCCGCATCCGAACCCTGAAGCAGAATAAAAAGACCTGGCCCATGTCGGTCGCTCCGGGATGGTCTGCTAGCATCTTCGTTGACCTGCTTCTAAATTAGCGGGGCAGCGTGGAAACTCCGGTGGGCGCGTGGCTTCAAGTTCACAACCAGAGCGGATTCTCATCGTTCGCCTCAGTTCCCTGGGCGATGTCATCCAGACGCTGACGCTGCCGACCGTAATCAGGCAGTCGTTTCCGCAATCGAAGGTCGGTTGGGCGATCGATGCTGAACTGCTGGCGGCGATCGATGGTCATCGCGACCTCGACTACTTTCACGCTTTCCCGCGCCGCCAATGGCGGCAACGCGGACTCGGGGTGCTGCAATGGCCACGCGTCGCGCGCGAAATGCGCAGCTATTGCAATGAAATTCGCGCCGTCGGCTACGACCTGGCAATCGATGCCCAGGGTTTGTTCATTTCGGCGCTCATTCCCTTTCTTGCCCACATCCGGCGGCGCGTCGGTTTCGGACATCGGCGCGAACTGAGTCATCTTTTTTACACCGAAAAATATCTGTCCAAAACCGAGTATTTCGCCCTCGACCATCCGCACTCCGATCATATGCTGGCGCTCGCGCGCGGGATCGGATGTGAGACCGCCAACGCGCGCATACACCTGCCGCAAGTACCGGCGCATCAGCGCGATCGAATCGTGACCCTGCTTGACGCGACGTTCACCAATCGCGGTCCGCTGGTCGCCGTCGCACCTGGGACGCAATGGCCGAGTAAAAAATGGCCATCGGAATACTGGGTTGAATTGTTGCGCCGCATCATCAACCAAACCGAAGCCAATGTAGTTTTAGTCGGATCGCGGACCGACCAGGAGTTTGGCCGCGACGTCCTCGCGCAACTCCGCGACGAGCAACGGCTGCGGATTCTGAACCTGATTGGAATGACGGCGCTGCCGGAACTATATGCCTTGCTCCAACGGATGGCGGTGACGATCGCCGCGGATACCGCACCATTGCACGCGGCCGGGGCCGCGCACTGCCCTCATCTGATCGGGATCTACGGCCCCACTTCTCCCGGCCGCACCGGCCCGGCCGGCAGTTCCGACATCACGCTGCTCAGCGCCGCGCCCCGGCTGCATTGCCAGCCCTGCCTGCGCGCGCGATGCCGCTACGGCACCAATCAATGCATGCGCGAGGTCGGGCCGGCGGAGGTTTTTGCCGCGTTGTCCGCGGCCTTATCTGTGGCGGCGGTTTAGCGCGACCTTCAAGTCCAGCGGCGGTGCGGCGCTATACTTGGTTTGATGACTTTGAACCTGCTGGCCGACGCGATCCTGCTGTTTCACGCCGCCTACGTCGCATACGTGGTTCTGGGCCTGGCTGCGATCGTCGTGGGGATCGCGTTGAACTGGAATTGGGTGAGAAATTTCTGGTTCCGCATCACGCATCTGGCGGCGATCGGATTGGTCGTAGCCGAATCGTTGGCGGGCCTGGAATGCCCCCTGACGGTGCTCGAAAATCGTTTGCGCCAAGCCGCGGGCCAGCGTGGTTACGCCGCGGGCTGCATCGCTCATTGGGTACAGCCACTGATATTCTTCGACTTTCCGCGCTGGATGTTTACGGTTGGCTACGTGCTCTTCGCGTCGGCGGTCGCCGCAGTCTTCTTTTTCGCCCCGCCTGCCCGCCCGGGCGCCAGACGCGATCGCCTCGGCGGCGTCGGCGCGTACCGCCGTTCGCGCTGAAAAGCGGGTATGGCCGGTTGAGCGCTGCGGATACGGTCAGCGGCTCATTGATCAGGCGGTCGTTGGTTGATCTTGTCTGCCGCCAGACCCGCGCTCGAAGCGGACTCGCCGGCGGGAGCCGCGGTCAGTTTCGCGGGCGACCATCGATCAAGCATTTCCTTGAGCTGTTCCATTCGCACCGGCTTGGCCAGGTAATCGTCCATCCCGGCGTTGAGGCACTTTTCCCGGTCTCCCGACAAGCCGAACGCCGTCAACGCGATAATGATCGTATGCCTGGATGAAGCTGCTTCATGCTGCCGAATTTCATGGGTCGCCTGGTAGCCATCCATCTCGGGCATCTGACAGTCCATCAACACCAGGTCATAGTGATGGCGCTCCAGCGCCGCGAGCGCTTCGCGGCCGTTGGCGGCGACATCGGGCCGATAGCCCAGCTTCTTGAGCAGAATCACTCCAACCTTCTGGTTGATCGGGTTGTCTTCGGCCAGGAGAATGCGGACGTCTGGGGCTCCATCTGCGGACACGTCCTCGCCCGTCTTCATCGCAGGCGTTGAGGCCCGTGTTTTCGCCGGCGGCGTGGTCGCCGGTACAAAGCCGTGACGCAGCGCGATCAGACAGCGGAGCAGTTCCCAAGGTTTGATCGGTTTGGTGAACCACGCATCGACCGCCGCCGTCGCCGCGCCACGATCGGTGCGACCGCCCACCGACGACATTATCACCAGCCGCGTCGCGGACATTGCCGGATCAGCCTTGATTCGGTTGGCCAGCTCCAGGCCGCCCATTTCCGGCATTTGGAAGTCCACCACGGCAATCGCATAGGGGTCGGTGGTGGCCTCTTTGCGCATTATGGCGAGCGCTTCGGCGCCACCAGCTGCCGCCTCGACCCGCATGCCCCACGATCGCATTTGCTGTCCGACGATTTCGCGGTTGGCAGCGTTGTCGTCCACAATTATCGCGTGAAGGTCCACCAGTTCATGGGCCTGCTCCAGCGCCGTCGCGACGATCTTGGATCGCTCAAGTGCGACGGTGAACCAGAACGTCGAGCCCTTGCCCGGCTGGCTGATCACGCCAATCCCGCCCCCCATCAACTCAACCAGTTGCGCCGAGATCGCAAGGCCAAGTCCGCTGCCACCGAATCTTCGCGTGGTGGAGCTATCAGCCTGGTAAAAGGGCTCGAAGAGCCGGCTTTGAGTTTCTTGCGGGATCCCAATGCCGGTGTCGGCGACCTCCAAACGCAGCAGCACGCTGCTTTTGGGTTCGTTGGCCACCGTTACCCTCACCACCACCTCGCCGAGTTCGGTGAACTTGACCGCATTGTTGAGCAAGTTGATCAGCACCTGGCGCAGCCGCGCCGGATCGCCCCGCAGTACATTGGGAACCTGGTCGTCGATAAACAATACCAGCTCGAGATTTTTCTTGCGTGCCGCACCGGCCAACAGATCGACCGCGGTCTGGATTATGGTCCGCGTGTCGAAATCGATGGCTTCCAGCACGAACTTGCCGGTGGACAGCTTGGAGAAGTCCAAAACGTTGTTGATGGTCTCGAGCAACACGTCGCTGCTGACGCGGATAGTTTCAGCAAAGTCGCGCTGCTCCTGGCCCAGGGGAGTATCCAGCAGCAGACCGCTCAAACCGACGATTGAGTTGAGCGGGGTGCGAATTTCATGGCTCATGTTGGCCAGAAATGCCGACTTGGCGCGGGCCGATTCCAAAGCCGCGTCACGTGCCGCTTTCAGCTCAGATTCGATGCGGCGGCGCTCCATCGCCTGCCCCAGGGTGTGCGCCAAGGATTGGATGAAGTTGATCTCGTCTGCACTGAATTCACGGATCGAATTGGAGTTCACGGCGATTATTCCATAAGGTTTTTCGCCAATTGGGACGATCGCGCTGAGTCCGCTGACAGCATCCGGGCTGCCCAAAAGCGCACTAGGCCGGAAGCGCTTTTCGATTGAGAAGTCGTGAACAACCACCGGTTGGCTGGAACCCAGGACATAAGCGGCTTGCGAATCCTGCGCCGCGTCAACCGGGGATCGGCCAACAACGTCCGCGTGCCGGCCGCTGCACGCGCGCAGCGTCAGCGACTTGCCATCAGGCAGCAGCTCCACGATAGCGCAGGTGTCAACGCCCAGCGTTTCCACGGTCAGCGCGGCCGCTTCCAGCAAGAGCGCTTCGGATTCAATCTTACCCAAGGCGCGCCGGCTCAGCCGCGCCATCGCCGCCTGCTGGCGGATGCGGGCGCGCAACTCGCGTTGGGTCTCTACCAGCACGCGTTCGAAGCGCTTGCGCTCAGTAATGTCCCGCGTTATCACGGCGATTCCGCTCACCATACCGGCGCTGTCGTAAATTGGCGACGCCGTTACGGCCACCTCCAGAATCACGGCGTCCTTGCGCCGGCGCCTGGATTCGAACTCCACCGTTTCTCCGCCGTTGAGCACGCGGTCCAACATTTCGTCGAGTTGGGCCTGGCACTCGGGGATCATGGTCGGGGAACGCTGTCCGATGACTTCTTCGGCGCGGTAACCAAATAGCCGTTCGGCGCCGGGGTTCCAACTCTGGACCATGTGTCCCGCACCCAGGCTGTAGATCGCGTCGCTGCTGGATTTAACGATTCCAGCCATCTGCGCTTCCAGCGTTCGCGCGCGCAAGCGCTCGCTGATATCGTGTTCAATCGTCGCGACCCCAACTATTTGTCCACCGGCATTGCGCACCGGAGCTTCACTTAGCGAGACGTCGATTAAGCCCCCGTCCTTGTGCCGCCGCCGGGTCTCATACTGGTGAATGGCTCCTCCTCTAAAAGCCTTTCCTACAATCGTCTCCAACTCGTCGAGACGATCCGCCGGCATCAGGATCGTAATTGGCTTGCCAATCGCCTCTTGTGCGCAATACCCATAGAGCCGCTCAGCTCCCGCATTCCAGGTCTGGATCGTCAAATCGGGGGCCTTGGTGATGATGGCGTCTTCGCAAGACTCGACAATCGCCGCCAGCAACGCCTGCTCTCGCTGCGCCCGCTTTTGCTCGGTGATGTCGCGCTGGATTGCCGAGATTCCCAGCAACTTCCCGTTAGGGTCGCGAACCCCAAAGCCGACCAGCGAAACCTCGACCAGGCTGCCGTCCTTTCTCCGGCAGGGAACCTCAACCCGTAATGGCTGCTCGGGGTGCTCGCGCAACTGAGCAACCAGTTGTTGCGCCGTCTCTTTTAAGTGGCTGGGCACATAGATGGTGAAAGACTGTCCGAGAGCCTCGGCGGCACTGAAGCCGAACAATTGTTCTGCCCCATGGTTCCATCCGGTAATGATAAACTCCGGATCGATGCTGACGATTGCGTCATCGGAAGATTCGACGATCGCCGCCAGGTAATCGCGGGCCCGTTCGGCGCGCTTGCGCTCGGTGAGGTCGCGATGGATTGCCGACATTCCCAACAACTTGCCGGAAGCATCGCGAATTCCAAAGCACACCGTCCAAACTTCAACGCGGCTGCCATCTTTTCGCAGGCAGGGCACCTCAAAGCTGTGGACGCGATCGAGTTTGCCTTGCAGCTCCTTGAGGAAGGCTTCGCCCCATGCGCGGAGCTCCAGCGGGATGTAGAGGCCGGCCGACTGCCCGATGGCCTCCGCTGCCGTAAAGCCGAGCAGTTTCTCGGCGCCCCCGTTCCAGGTCATGATGCGCAGCTCCGGAGAGAGGCTGACGATTGCATCCTCGCTGGACTCGACGATTGCCGCCAACAACGCCTGCTCGCGCGCGGCGCGCAGCTCCTGGGTGACGTCGCGGGCCAGGCCGAGCATCAGCTCAGCTGCGCCAGCCGCTGAGAGCGCGACGGGTACCGCTACAACTTCGATCGTGCGCTGGTGTCCCTTGAGCGTAACCAGGTCGTAGTAGCGGCGGTCGCTGAATCCCCGAGCGGACTGGCTGTAAGTCACGGCAGCGTGATTGCGAGATTCAGGGGTCAGGAAAGAGAGAATGCTCTTTCCCAGAATCAAGGAGTTGCCGTCCGCCTCGAGTAATTCCCGTCCGGCGCGGTTCATTGCCAGAATAACCCCGTCGGAGCTGGCGAGCATCGCCGGCTGCGGCAACCTGTCGATAAAGGTCAGATATGCGTCAGTGAGGGCCGCTCCGGCGCCGGCCCGGAAATCACCCAACGTCGGGCTCATGTCTGAAGGTTCAGCCATCTGCTAAGCTGGCTCCCTTGGCGTGACCTGGCTCGGTTCCGCAGCGGACGAAACACCCTGTTGTCTCTGAATTGCTCATCCTATTTTCCGCACCTGACTCCTTTTGGAGCGATCGCCGTCCAGCTCCAGGGAGATGGGTTAATGGCGCGCCCCAAGCGTTAAAAATGAACGGTTGCGGTCAGCCATAGTTCGTTGCCTGACGAGCGGTTTTGTTCGGCGAACTCGAAATCGTATTTGACGGTTAAGTGCACGGGAATTTCGTATGCTTCTAGGGTCTGTCCCACCATGGGTCCCAATCCAATTACCCGTCCCATGAACGGGCCAAGTTTTGCGCCGCTGCCGCTATCCGGGGTGGTCTGCTGCAGCGCATAGCCGGCCATCCCGAAGACAAAGCCATTGGCCAAATGCTGCACAAGCGCGAAGTCCGCATGAAATTCCTGACCGCTATAGTAATCGTCGGCGGGGTTCTTCGTGTTGATGGTGTAGCCGACAAACAGTGAGAACTCGCGCCCGGACCGGTCCAGCCAGGTCAGCCCCAGATCAGGTTCGATCGCCCATCGATTGACCCCGACGTTAATGATGCGCTGCGGAACATAGCTTCCGGTTGGGGCGTAGAACGTGAACGCGCCGGTTAGATGAAACTGTCCGAAGTTCCAATTCAGCATAGCTGGAACAAAGATCCCGTCACCCAAACCCCCAACTGTTGAGGTCTGGTTCTTGAGCGGTCCGCCACGCGGTCCGGCACCTAGCGACTGTGATGATATGCGCAGCATCTGAATCGTACCGAAGGCCCAATAAGCACCCAGCACTGACACCCTGGTCACATAGGCCGCAAACACCGCGTCGGTGTAGCTGATCGTGTGCGTGTTGATCTCGACCCTGCCGTCTTCGCTGACCACATTTTCCCGCGCGTCCTGGTAAAGGAAAAGCTCCTTTACAATCGCGTTGCCCGGGGGCGGAAGGATGCCGGGATACAAATCCATAAGGCCAGGACGATAAGTGCTGACGCCAAACTCCGACGCCCGAACGGTCCCGCAAACCACCAGGACCAAGCCTATGGCAACGATCCCTTGGGCCAGGAGATATCTTAAACGACGCATATCCGGCTTGGGAGCAAGCCGAATGCCTTAATCGCTTTCGATTACGGGAAATGCGTCTTTAGGTTCGTTATTCACACAAATCGTAAAGATGACTGCTGGCCGATTTTTGTCCGGCGGCGGTTCACGGGCTAGACGGGGTCTGAATCGCTCCCGCCGCGTAGGCGACCGCCGCCGACGCGGTCAGCAGATCGGCTTTGCTCTGAATCAGGGTATAGCGCGCGTTGGCCAGGTCGTTACTCGCGGCCAGCAATTCGACGATGGTGGTAAGTCCCTGCTGGTAGGCCTCGAAATTGGCGTCGTAGGAGTCCTTCGAGGCGGTCAGAATCGCCTCGGCGTATTCATACTTCTTGAGCGCTGATTTAAACTGATAGTAGGTACGCCATACCTGCGCGATGGTGCTGATCTCAAAGGATTCCAGTTCCGCGCGCGCGGCATCGCGCTCGGCCGCCGCCTGGCGGACGTCATTGAGACGGCGCAACCCGGTAAAGAGATCCCACTGCAGGGTGACCAGGGCGGAGTATTGCGGCACCCTGGTCTCAACCACGTTAAGGCCATTGAAGTTGTAACTCCAAATATCCTCGCCGTAGCCGGCCGATAGCCCGACTGTCGGATACCAGGCCGCCTTCATTCTTCGTAATTCGGCCTCACGTTGGCGCAGCGCGGCCACTTGCGCGGCGAGGTCGGGGCGCGCTTTGACCGCGAGGTCGATCAGCTGATCAACGGTGGCGTCGAGCTTGGACGGAATTCGCTGTCTGCCGAGATTCTGGACGTCGAACGGAGTATTTGCGGCGACCCCCAGAGCCACCGCGAGATCCGCCTGTGCATCGTGCACCAGCAGCTTGGCGCTTTCCAGATCGTAACCGGACTGGGCGTACCGTTGCCGAGCCAGCAGGAGCGCCGGCTGGGTGGCCAGCCCCAGTTCGAGCCGCTGGTTGACCGCCTCGACGTTGGTTTTGGTCAGCTCAAGGTTCTTGCGTGCGGCCTCGACGGCTGCCTTGGCCGCCGACAGGGCGAAAAAGGCCTTTTCGGTATCGAAGACAACCTCCTGAATTTTGCGGTCGAAAGCGAAGTTGGCGGTGGCGAGTTGTTGCCGGGCAGCATCGGCGGAAGCGCTGCGGCGGCCGAAATCGAGCAAGGTGTAGGTGAGCTGAAGCAGCGGCGTGTATTCCCACTGTTTGATCACTATTTCGGTGCCCTGGTCCTCGAACATAAAGCGCTGGTAGCCGGCGTCGCTTTGGAAACCAGCTTGCGGATAGTACGGCGATTTGGCGCTGCCGAACGCCGCTGCCGCCGCGCGCGCTGACGCCCATGCCTGGCGCGTGTCGGGGTTACGCCGCAGCGCGAGGTCAACCAGCTCGGGCAGTTCATAGGAGTTTTTTGACGGTCCCGGCGCCGGAACCGGCATCGTGGCTTTAACCCCCAAATCCGGCGGAACCGCGTACTGCTCGCGGACATCCGCCGCCGGCGTCCAGGGACGTTCGACGCTGCGCGGCGCCCATCGGGCGGGATCGACCTCCGGTTCCTGCTCAATGGTCGCGCATCCAGCCAGCCCAACAATGGCGCTGATTGCCAATACCACGATGGTCAGAAATTCGCGCCGCCGGCGCCCTCCCATGGCCTGGGCCGCGGATTGCAACGCGCAAATCGCGATCCCGCCGGCGTGCTGGTTTTCGCTATTTCTCATATCACCCTCGCAATGCAACTCTTGGAACAACTACACCGGGCGCGGACGATGTGAAACTCGCCTTGACCGGTTGAGGGTCAAGAGGCGTTGAATATGGCGCGCCGCTTATGCACAATCTGCTGGTTGAAACGCTCCGGCAATTGCATACCAGCGGCCAGACTTCCAGCGGTAGTGATCCCGCTCGCGATCTCGGCGATGACCCTGACGGGGTGCGATCCGGTGGTTAATATCGCGGGCGCGGATTTTCCCGCCTGGCTGCTGTGCCTGATCGCTGGAGCGGTGATGGCGGCGGTGGTCCGCCCGGGGTTAGTCAAACTCCGGCTCGAACCCTATCTTGGTCCGCCGCTGTTGATTTACCTGAGCCTCGCCGTGCTGTTGGCCTGTGTCACATACCTGATGTTTTTCAATCGAATCTGACGCCCTATGGAACCGACGCAAGAAATCACCAAGGACCATCTGGTGGTACGGATCCTGGGACGCTTGGTGGGCCTGGCCATCGTCCTGGGCGCAATCGCCGCCACGCTTTACGTGGGCCAGCTCTACTATGTGTATCCACGCACCGACGACGCCTACGTGCGCGCCAACAGCGTCGGCCTCGCGCCCCACGTCAGCGGCCCCATCGTTACGCTGCCGATCAGCGACAACCAGCACGTCAACCAGGGGGATCTGCTGTTCGTGGTGGATCCGCGTCCCTACCGGTCGGCGCTGGACACGGCCGAGGCCAGGCTCGATCTGACCAATCTCGAAATCAAGGCCCTGCAACATGCAATCGGCGCGGCGCAATCAGAACAGAAACGGCGCCAGGCCGACGCGGATTACGCGCGCCAGTATTTCGCCCGCATCGAACCGCTGCTCAAACGGCACTTCGTGACCGCCAACGACGTTTTCGACGCCCGCAGCAAAGCGACCGCGGCGGAAGCGGCGGTGGATAACGCCCGCTCCACGATGCGCCAGGCGCAAAACCAGCTCGGCCAGCTCGGCGATATCAACGCGCGGCGCAAGGCCGCCGAGGCCGCCGTCTATGACGCAAAGCTAAACGTAAATTATTGCTATGTGAAGGCGCCATTCGACGGCTACGTCACCAATCTCAATATCGCGGTCGGCCAGTACGCCAATGAGGGCAAAGAGGTTCTAAGCCTGGTCGACAACCGCAACTGGTATGTGATTGCGAACTTCCGCGAGACCTTCCTGTCGCATATCCGGCCGGGAATGAACGTCGAGGTCTTCCTGCTCAGCTATCCCAACCAGCGCTTCTCCGGCCGGGTGCAAGGGATTGGATGGGGCCTTCATCAACAAAACGGGGCCACCGTCGACGGCTTCCCCGAGGTCGAACCAACGCTTAACTGGGTGCGGCTGTCGCAGCGCTTTCCGGTGCGCATCATCCTGGCGCCCAACCATTCGGGGCGGCCCTTCAGGATGGGTCAGACCGCGGTCGTGACCATCCAGGGCTATCGATGAGGCATGCGCTGCGCGAGACTGTTCAACTGCGATGGCGCTCGCAAACGAGCCGTAAACATGGCGATGTTGGATGGGGCATGCGGGGCAACGTAAAACTCACGCCAGAGTTGGAACGGTTCGCGCGCAAGTGCGTCAAGAGCGGACGTTATAATGGTGTGGGCGAGGTCGTACGATCCGGATTGCGCCTGCTACAAGAGCAAGAAGGAGATGCTGCGCGAAACCGAGGAAGAGGCCGACCGGGATGGCACGTTCACGCTTGAAAGCGTCCTCACCAGGGATCATTAAAAACAGTAACCGATGACTGTGGCGATCCTTTCGTCCCGCGCCCGGCGTGATCTGCTAGCCGCCGTGCGATGGATCGCGCGGGATTACCCTGCGGGTGCGGATGCACGCAGCTTGGATCATCTGGGGATGCTGCCGAAACCTGTACCGCTGATCTCCCGATGCGACAAGGCATCAACGGCACAGGCTTCGAGTGCATCTCAACTCCGGCTCACCGCGTCGATAATCGCCAAACCTTCCAGCGCCAGGCCCGGTGTCAGATTGTCCAGCATCAGGCGCTTCAAGTGCTGGGTCATGGCGGCGCGGGCGTATCTGATCGTCAACGGCGGACGCGTGACGATCTGGCGCGCCAGTTCCCAGGCCCGGTCCATCAGCTTTTGCCGCGGCAACACCTCGCTGACGATACCCAGAGCTTGCGCCTCCTGAGCCCCAATCTTCTGCCCGGTCAGCAGAAAGTAGCGGCCGCGGTTGTAACCCAGCAACAGCGGCCACACCACGTGAACGCCGTCGCCGGGGACCGCGCCGCCCGGAAAATGCGCGAGATCGGCGAACTCGGCATCCTCGCTGGCCAGCACGATATCACTCAGCACCGCCATCTCGGCGTGGACAAATGCCGGCCCGTTGACCGCGGCGATGATCGGGACTTCGATATCGAGCAAGTCCATCAGCAGATGTTTGCCTTCGAAGATGATCCGGTCCCAGCTCTGCGCGGTGGTGCGTCCGAAGCTGCCCGCGTCGATTTCGGCGCAAAACGATTTTCCGGTGCCGGTCATGATCACGACCTTGTTATCCGGGTCGCGGGCGATGTCCGTGAACAACTCGCCGTATTCGGTATGCGGACCGGGCTGCCAGATCATCTCCTTGCCAGCGGTATGAAAAGTGACTTGCAGGATGCCATCGCGCCGCTCCAGACGGGCATGCTGATACTTGGCCTGATACTGTTCGAATCTGCTCATGATTTCACCTCGGGGGTTGGAACCACCGCGGCAAACTCAAGCGTGATTCGCGCCAAAGATCAAACTGCCAAAGATTTAAGGTGTGACCGGCCGGCCTTTACGCGCGCGCGTCAATGGCCGCGCATTTCAAACAAATTCCCCAGAAAACGACATCCATGCGGCTGGTGGCGAATATCGCGGGAAGTCTGACGCGGGTCAGCCGCGACGACATCATCACGCGGGCGATCAGGCACTTGCGCAAGCCGACGCCGACTATGGCCGTGGGTGGCCGAGGCGGTCGCCAAACGGCGCGCCGGGCGCTATCCGGCGAATTTGCTGTGGCCGTTGGCGGAAATCAATCTGGAAGAGAACAGCGACTCCTCCTGGGATTGCGGGCGGCGTGGGCGAATTTCCGCCCACGCCACTGCGATTATCATCAGACCGAAACATATCTCGGCGAACAGATCGCCGACAATACAATAAATCGTGCGGCCGCGGCTCCACTGAATGGTCTCGACCTCCGTTCCGCGAGCGAACAGATCGGTCCGGGCGGTGATCTTGCCGTCGGGCAGGATCACGGTGCTGATTCCGGTATTCGCCACCCGCACCATCGGGGTATGGGTCTCCACCGAGCGCATCGCCGACATCGCCAGCAACTGGTAGGGCGCGGAACTGTTGCCATACCAGGCGTCGTTGGTGATGTTGAGCAACAGGTTGGCGCCCTGGTCCACCGCCCGCCGGCTGAGATCGGGAAAGATCCCTTCGTAACAGATCAACACCGCCAGCTTGGCGCCCTTGACCTCAAACAGGGTCTGGCGATGCCCGGGGGCGAATTCACCCAGGCCAACGACGATCTTGTTCACGAAGAACCCGAAGAGCTTGCGCGCCGGCACATATTCGGCAAATGGCGCCAATTCTATCTTGTCGTAAAAGTCGACGATTTTGCCGTCCGCCGAGACGAGGTAGGCCCGGTTGAACGAATTCACCTGGCCGTTTCCGATATGGAAGGCGGGGGCGCCGAACAGAATCGGCGTATTCGCCTTGCGCGCGAGTTCCAGTGTCGCCGCGCGATACTGGCTGTCGGATTCCAATCCCGGCGGATATTGGTCGGTGGGTTGGAAGTAGAAGGCGGCCGCGGCCTCCGGCCACACAATCAGGTCGGGATGATCCTTGGCGGCGCGCAAAGTCTGATCGACGTAAACTTTGAAACTTGAACCGCGGAAATTGGGATCCCATTTAATGCTCTGGGGGATATCGCCCTGCACCATCGCGATCTTGAGCGCCCCGTCATGACTCTGGTTCTGCAGTTCGGCCATCCGGATGCCGCTGAAAACGATCGCGGTGATCATCAAAGCAGTCAGCGCGGAGAGGCTGCGGATTTTGAGCCGATTGGCCGCCGGCGGCGCCGTCAGCACGATGTAAATGACCGCGTTGAAGAAGACGATCAGCGCCGAGACGCCGTACACGCCGGTGATTTCGGCAAACTGAATCAGACCCAGGTTGCGGTAGGCGGCATAGCCCAGCAGATTCCAGGGAAAACCGATCGGAAACCAGCTCCGCAGCCATTCAAACGCGGTCCATGCAACCGGAAGCGTCAGCACCAGGGAGAGTCTCAAGCGCCGCGTGACCAACGACGCCGCGGCTACGCTGGCGGCGACAAAAAGCGCCTCCACCGCGGCCAGCAGGAGCATCGGGCCGATCGCAACCCACAGGGGCGCGTCAGCAAAGCTGTGCAGGGGAATGACCGCCCAATAGAGCGACACCACGAAGAAGACGAATCCCTGCAGCATCGAATAGCCGAACACGCGGCTGGGACGTTCGCCCTCGATCGCGTAAAGCAGCGGGATCAGAGCGACCCACGCGAGCAGGTTCAGGTCGAATTTGGGAAAGGCCAGGCCCAGGGCGAGCCCGCTGGCGATCGCCAGGCCCGCGCGCGTGAGCGCATTGGAGTTAGTCACGGCTTGGGTGGGAACAGGCTTTTTAGGGGCAGCACTCCGGCGCATGGTGGATGTCCGTCAAAACGTTCGTAAATCTCGTCGGCGTCGCGCCAATCTTCTACCAGAACCACGGTCTCGGCGGCAGCCAGGCCGAGATCGCCGGCCATCCGCCATTCACGTTCGAAGGTCCAATCGATAGCGGGTTGGCGGTCCATATCCAGACTGACCACCCGCCATAGTTCGGCGCGCGGCAACAGCGCGACCGCTTCGAGCCAGGGCAAGTAGATAACGGGACGCGCGCCCAGTTCAAAAGCATACCGTTTATTGACCGCGATGCCGAAGGGCTCGTATCGGCGCCGGCTGGTCCGGTCGAGCACCCGCGCCAGATGTTCGAATGGAGCATCAAAAAAGCATACCACCGGCCGCCTGGTTCTGATCATGCGGGTGCTGGCACGGATGACGCCCGCGGTCAGGATGCCGACCAGATTATCGATTGCGGCGCTCGGATGCGACGCGCGGGTGAAATGCGTGAGCATCCCACCAACCGCGCGCGGGTTTGCGCCCCGTCGCGTCGGATTCATCGCACTTTGCCGCGCGCCGCCGGCCGGGCTCCGCGACGACCCGCCTCCAGCCTTGCCTCGAGTTCGGCCTGATAGCCGAACATCAGCTTCGCGTCGGTGGCGGAGCGCTCGTGATCGTAGCCCAGCAGGTGCAAAACGCCATGTACGAGCAGGACACGCAGGCGCCGCTCAACCATCTGGCCCATTTTATGAGCCTGGCGCGCCGCGGTTTCCAGTGAAATTACGACGTCGCCAATCACGTTGACTTCCGGCGGCTGCGCGGGTCTCCGACGATACCTCGCCGTCAACCGCCTCAATCTGGGAGAAGGACAGCACGTCGGTCGGACGATTTTTGTGCCTGAAGTCGCGGTTCAGCTCCTTGATCCGGCGATCGCCGGTCAGCAGAACCGACAGTTCGCTGTGCTTAAGCCCGACCAACCTGAGCAACCGCAGCGACTCGTTACGCATAACGCGCACATAAGGACGCGCGCTCTCGACGTCGCAACTCACCTCGACCGGCACTTCAGCCGCTTTGGGATTCGCCGTTGCGAAGGGCAATTAGCGGCGGCTCGCCGCTGGCAGCCTCGTAGGCCGTAATGATCGCCTGGACCAGGCGATGGCGCACCACATCGCGTTCGTTGAAATACATGAAGCTGATGCCCGGGGTGTTGGACAGCACGGTGCGCGCTTCCTTGAGCCCGGACAGCTTGCCGCTGGGCAGGTCGATCTGGGTGATATCGCCGGTGATTACCGCCTTGGAGTTGTAGCCCAGGCGGGTCAAAAACATCTTCATCTGCTCGGAGGTGGTGTTTTGGGCCTCGTCGAGGATGATGAAGGAGTCATTCAGCGTGCGTCCACGCATAAATGCCAACGGGGCAACTTCGATGGTCCCGCGCTCGAGCATCCGGCGCGCCCGGTCGAAGTCAACCATGTCGTGGAGGGCGTCATAGAGTGGCCGCAGGTAAGGATTGACTTTTTCGGCGAGGTCGCCGGGCAGGAAGCCGAGCTTTTCGCCGGCCTCGACCGCGGGACGGCAAAGCACCATCCGGGTGACCTGATTTTTCATCAGCGCCGCCAGCGCCATCGCCATCGCGAGGTAGGTCTTGCCGGTTCCGGCCGGGCCGATTCCGAAGACCACGTCGTGGTTACGGATAGCGTCGATATACAGCTTCTGATGTATGCTTTTGGGCGTGATGACGCGTTTGTGCGCGGAAACATAGACCGTATCGAGGAAGATATCCTTGAGCGAAGCATTGCGGTCGCCGCGCAGGATCCGAATCGCGTAGTCGACGTCGCTGGGATAGATCGGATAGCCGGCCTTAAGCAGCTCGTAGAGTTCACTGAGCAGCTTCCCGCCCAGCGCCTGCTCGGCCAAGCCGCCGGAGATTTTGAGCGAATTACCCGCGACTCCGATTCGAACGTCCAAACCCTGCTCGATGGTCCGCACATGAGCGTCATGCTGTCCCAAGAGGTCGGTGAACAGGCGCTGATCGTCGAAATGAAGCTCGAGGGAGTCCTCAGTCACTTGCTGTGAATTGGCTACGGTGCTCCTCCTTGGGAAAAACGCGCCTGCTTTGCGCAAAGGGTGCCAGGTCAACTCAAGCGGCAAATTCCCCTATCAATGAATCTAATCAATTTGCGCACCATATAGAAGCGGCCACGTTAGCCCGCTGCTAGCAAACCTGCGACTTTTTCCAGCGCCTCCGGCAGCCGGGACGGGTCGCGGCCGCCGGCTTGCGCGAAATCCGGCCGTCCACCGCCTGATCCGCCCACCATCGGAGCGATCTGCTTGATAATGTCGCCGGCTTTCACCTTGGCGATCAGATCAGGAGTGACGGCGACCAGCAGGGCGACCTTGGCGTCACTCACCGCGGAACCCAGCGCCACCACGACCGAGCCGTATTTTTGGCGGATCTGGTCGGCGATTGCGCGCATCGCGCCGGGTTCCACGCCTTCGAGCCTGCGCGTCACCAGTTTGACCCCGCCAATTTCACGCACGGTCTCATCGGCCGGCGCCTGGCCCCCGTCGGTCAATTTCTGTTCCAGCGAACGGATTTTTTTCTCCAGTTCCTTTTCATGCGCCAGCAGCCGCTGCAATCGCTCCAACGCGGCGCCGTCGCGGGCGCGCAACTGGTCGCCGATTGCGCGCAGAATTTCCTCGCGCCGCCGGATTGCCTCCAGCGCGCCCTGCCCGGTCAGCGCCTCGACGCGCCGCACGCCGGCCGCGACCCCGGATTCGGCTTCGAGCTTGAACAGCCCGATATCACCGGTGCGCGACACATGCGTTCCGCCGCACAACTCGACCGAGAAATCGCCCATCTTGATGACGCGGACGCGATCGCCGTACTTCTCGCCGAAAAACGCCAGCGCGCCGGCCTTGAGCGCGTCGGGATAGGCCATCTCCTCGAGAATCACCGGTGCGTTCTCACGAATCCGCGCGTTGACTTCCTCTTCGATAGTTTGCAGGTCGGAGTCGGCAATCGCGCCGGTATGGGCGAAATCGAAGCGCAAGCGGTCGGGCGCAACCAGCGATCCGGCCTGATGGACGTGCTCGCCCAGAATGTCGCGCAAAGCGTAATGCAGAATATGGGTCGCGGAATGGTTGAGCATCGCGGCGTCGCGCCGGTCGAGGTCGACGTCCAAGCGTGACCGTGCGCCCCGACCTGAAGCTCGCCGCGCATCACCCTGCAGGAGCTTGCCGATATGGATGATAGCGCCGTCGGCTTTGCGCGTGTCGGTGATTTCGATCAGTGCTCCGCTTTCGGTTCTGATGGTGCCGCGGTCACCGACCTGGCCGCCGCCTTCGGGATAAAAGGGCGTCTCGGCTACCACCACTTCGGCCTTGCCGTCGGCACCGACGTGGCTGGTGACAATCTCGGATTGAGCCTGGTAGCGGTCGTAACCGATGAATTTCGATGCGACACCCTCACCGAGCTTGAGTTCGGATGCGATCGCCTCTTCCTTGCGCGCGCTGCGGGCGCGCTCGCGCTGCGCGGCCATGAGCCGATCGAACCCGGCAACATCAACTTCGATGCCCTCGTCGCGCAGCACGTCCTGCGTCAGATCCAGGGGAAAGCCATAGGTGTCGTAGAGCTTGAATGCAACCTCGCCCGAGAGCACCTTCTGTGGCGCCATGACCGAGTCGTCGCCGCTCGCTTTGCGATCAATTCCAAGCCGCGATCAAGGGTCTCGCCGAACCGTTCCTCTTCAGCGGTCAGAATCTCGCTCGTTCTTTGCGCCTTGGCTTTCAAGCTCGGGATAGGCATTGCCCATACGCTTTGACGACGGCCTGCTGGACCCGGGCCAAAAACGGTGCGTGAATTCCCAGGTATCGTCCATGGCGCGCCGCGCGCCGGATGATTCGCCTGAGAACATATTCGCGATCGGTATTGCCCGGTGTGAGGCCCTCCGCGACCAAAAAGCACATCGCGCGCGCGTGGTCGGCAATCGCGCGGAAAGAAATGTCGGCCTCGGGACTTTGGCCATAGCGCTTCGCCCGCGCCGATTTCAGCGGCGGCACGTTCTATCTCGCGATGATCATCTGAAAGACGTCGATATCGTAATTGCCCAGCGCGCGGCCGGCTTCGAAGCTTTGCAGCACCGCAGTGACGCGCTCCAGCCCGGTCCCCGTATCGACGTGCTTCATCGGCAGCGGAGTCAATTTTCCGGCGGCATCGCGGTTGTACTGGATGAAGACCAGGTTGCCCAACTCGATGAAGCGGGCGCATCCGTCAACATTGACGCCGCAGGCCGCGCCGCGATGGGGCGCGCCGTCGCAGGCCGCCGCGCCGCGATCGATATGAATCTCCGAGCACGGCCCGCACGGGCCGGTCTCGCCCATCTCCCAGAAGTTTTCCTTCTCGCCAAAGCGCATGATGCGCTCGCGCGGGAGCACGTTCATCTTAAGCCAGGCGTCTTCCGCTTCCTGGTCGTCGCGGTAAACCGTGGCGTACAGAAGCGCCGGGTCGATCCGCCATACTCTGGTTATCAACTCCCAATGAAACGCGATGGCCTCGGCTTTGTAATAGTCGCCAAAGGACCAGTTCCCCAGCATCTCAAAAAAGGTGTGATGGTAGGTGTCGCGGCCGACTGCCTCGAGGTCGTTATGTTTGCCGGAGATGCGCAAGCATTTCTGGCAGTCCGCGACTCGCGGAGCCTCCGGCGTGCGGATCCCCAGGAAATAGTCCTTAAACGGCACCATCCCGGCGTTGGTGAACAGCAGCGTCGGGTCGCCCTTGGGCACCAGCGAAGCAGAGGGCACGATTTTATGACCGCGCTCCTTGAAAAACTCCAGGAACGAACTCCGCACCTTGTCAGTGGTCCACTCCATAGGACTTCATTCTAACCAATTGGCGGCGCCGAGCGGATAGGTGACTCCATCCGGCGCCGCGTTTGGATAACCTTGCCCCAAGTGGGCCCCGAGGGGAGAGGTCGGCGCGCAGCGCCGGGTGAGGGTCCGCAGCGCCTGGCGCCCTTCTTTGACGCCAGGCATCAAGATTCCGTCGCCTGCGCAAACCCCAAAGCACAGGTCCCGCACTGGAGCGAAAAAGCGCCGCTCTCACTTGGACTCGATCTTGATTTTATCGGCCAGATTCAGGTCGGCCAGTATCTGCTCCAACTCGCGGAGCAGATAGGTTGCTTCCGTCTCCCCAATTTCCACCGAGAATGTCACTCCAACGGTCAGTTTATTGCCCGCTCGCAGCTTCGGGATCAGCCGCGTGCCGACCTTGTTCCACGACTCCGGCGGAATCGAGCCGGTTAGGAGCAAGGTGTTGGTGCGGGACTCCTTGGCGCTGGTCTCTCTTGGAGAAAAGCCAGTCTCAGCCTCGTCGCTGCCAAGCGTTGTGGGCATCGCCGGTTCGCCGCCGTTTTCGTTGACGGCCTCAAGAGGCCCGGCCTTGAGCGCCGCGGCGCGGTCTTTCTTCACCAGATAAACGTCCGGGTCGAATGACACCTCGTCGGGAGATAGTGGTTGCTTGAACCACAGATGCTGGAAGCTGCCGTCCTGCTGTATCTCCCGAAGCCAGCCCGAAGTCGCCGTTGGCGACGAACTCGGGGACCTTGCGCTTGAGGTATTCGTCGGGACTGATGAGGCGAATCGAGCGAGCCGTCGAGAAACGCCTGACGCAGGCTCCGGAGCGGCCACGCACCGGTCTCTTTGAAGGCCTGCGGCCAGCGCCGATCCAGGTAGCCGGCGCCCGGTGATCGTCGAGCAGGGTGTTGGATTTCAGAGCGCCGAGCACGCGGTCGCACAGTGATTTCGATCCGCTGGAATGGCCCGCGCCTAAGTCAATTTCACGCAGACCGTCGGACGACTTGGGATCGGCGAAGACGATGTAGCGGTAGCTCGCCCAGACTTCCTCGCGCGCCTCGCTCTCGGCACTCTTCACCTTCGCGGCTACATCCTTGAGCTCCGAGTGTCTCGAATTCACTGCCTAAGGTCCCGTCATTGATTTCCTTCAGAACGCGCTGCCACGCCAGCGAGTCCTCGACGCGATCGCGCAACTGGCGCCCGGTCTTGCGGATACACCAGATGAGCGACGCCGGATAAAGGCGCGGCGAGCGCCCCCGCATCCTGGTCCATTCGGCCAGCTTGCCGCGCAGGCTGCCGTTACCCTCCCAGGCCTCGTCGGGATCGACCACGACTAGGTTGAGTTGTGCCAGGTCCTCGATGTCGGTGCTGTCCTTCGGGAACGCTCTCTGAACATGGAGCGTGGCGCTGCCGCGGAATTGTCCGTCAACCAGCCGCTCAATCGATTTCCTTATTTCGACTTCATCGAGCGAGGCGCGCCGGTCGTGAACCACCTTCTCTAGCTTGGGTTTGAGGCCGAAGCGGTAGCCGTCGGTTCCAGCCTTGCGGATGTAAAACGCCTTCGCTTCCAGGGCCTTTGCGGCGTTGTCAATCGAGGTCGTGTCGACATCGGGGCCGGCTAGCGCGAAGCGCAGCTCCGGCTGGTGGGCGAGCTGTTCGCTCTGTCCGCCGGAGGACTCGAAGAGGATTGCGGTCCCGACCCGGCGATGAATTTCCTTGAGGGCGCCTTTCGTGTCGGCGTCGAGCGCGGCTGCCTTATTACGTTCGCCCGCGATATCGCTGTCGATCGCCGGGATCAAGCCGCATCTCGCCCAACTGGCCCAGACACGACGGACGCGAAACGCGCGATCCTGCAGCGGAGCCGAGCCAAGCGTGATGAGCGGCTCGACGCCGCGCCTCGCGATGCTCCTTGCCGAACGCGATCGAAATCCATTGTGCGAACATCGCCAGCGTTCCGCGGGTCTGTTGAAATTGCGCGAGCGATGCGCCATTTGCGTTGGAAGACGGTCAGGGTGGCTGGATGAAACGGATAGCAAGCTTCAAAGCGGCCGCGTAGATAATCGCGCGCCTTGGCTTCGGTCGCCGAGCTGTCAACCGCGGTCCATTCCTGCGGAAGTTGCGAGCGATGCTCGAAACACCAGTTGGCATAAGCCAGTGCAACGGCCTTGCGCTCCGATTCCTTGCCAAGACTCTCGAAGAGCCTGCGGCGCAACACCTCGCTGATCTCGGCTTCGTCATTGACCAGCAGGTCCTTGGCAACCCGCTTGACGACTTTCGTGATGCGTTCCTGCCAAACCAGGTCGCCTTCGGTCATCTCGACCTGGCTGCGGGGCAGGCTGATGACGCAGGCGCTGCCGCGTGCGCCGGTCATAGCGACGGTCAGGTTCTGGATGAAGGCATAAAATCCGTCGCCGAGCGCGCGATGGCGGTTGAGAAAGTTCAGCACCTCGTCGAACAGAATCAGGACCGAGCCGCCGGCCTTTTCGATGACACGGCCGATCGCTTCAGTGCCGGGCGGCGTGGTCCTGGCGGCGGTGCCGAGCAGCGGCCACGCCCTCGTCGCCGGCGAGTTGGCGGGCGACGTCGATCCATGGATTCTCGCGGGCGTCGGTGGGGTCCCACGCGTTGCCGACGAACACCGCTACCTTGGTCTGTTCGGGCAGTCTTTCTACGCCCAGAGCTCCGCGAAGATCGCCCCTGATAGCCTTGGCGTATTCGTGATTCTTCACCAAATGGTACAGAGCCGTGAGCGTGTGCGTCTTACCGCCGCCGAATTGCGTAATCGAGAGTCAGCACCGGCGCCGCATTGACCGTCTCGCCGACCAGCCGCCGCGCGACCATCCCCATATGTTCGCGCAGTGCCTTGGTAAACACGTGCGGGCGAAGAAGTTCGCCGGGTTCGTGTAATCGTCCGGTGCGGTGCCGGCCACGACTTGTTCCAGTGCGATCGCAAACTCATCGGGATTGAACGACCGCCCCTCGCGAACTTCAGCCCGCGGCTGAACGACTTTGTACCAGGGTTCCATGCGCTTCTCCGTCATCCTGAGCGCAGCGGAAAGGATCTCGCGCGGTCCTCCGCGCGTAATCCACCATCTCGGGATTTTGTGTATGAATCAGCTCCAGCTTCCTGCTTCTGGTCCATCCTTTGAGCTGTCGTTCGCGCGCGACCATGTCTGACGGGCCGTCGAACTCTTTGACATATACCAGTTGCGTCACTCGGTACTTCTTAGTGAAACCTTCGAGCAGCCCCTGCTTGTGCTTCGAAGACGCGGCGCTCGAGGTCGTTGGTCGAGCCGATGTATAGCACTCCCGACTTGCTACTCATGATGTATACGTAATAGGTGTGGCTCATGGCGTAGGCGCGCGGAGGACCGCGCGAGATCCTTCACTTCGGCAGCCTCCGTTCAGGATGACGGCATGTAGCGGTGTTCTCGGTTCATTGTTCCGCCTCACTTCGGCACTGCCAGAAGCATAGCATCGACCAGGCGCTTTTCCTCGCTGCCGCGGGGGTAGAGGGCGGAGAGCGCGTTGGCCAGACGGACGAAATCCTGGCCGCGCTCGGATTCCGCCTTGAGCATCGTGCGCAGGGCGTTGGATTTGCCGGCGGCCTGAAGCAGCGTCGCGATGGCACGCGGTCCAGGGTGGTCGTGCCCGGAGCCACAGTAGGGGCTTCGTCCGGTCCCGCGCCGCGCTTGGACTTTTTCCCGGCCGCGCGGCGCGGCGGGGCTTCGGCGTCCCTGTCGTAGCCGAGTTTCAACTGGAGCGGGCCGCTCCCGCTGCGCTCAATCAGGTCGGCGGCGCCCGAGCCCCGTCCTCGCCCAGCAAATGTTCGGCGCGCTCACGCACAGGCAGCAGGCGGACGATGCCCTTTTTCGTCTCGATGATGCGGTCTTCCCAATTTTCGAGGTGGATTCCGAGCGGCTGCGAGAAGCGGCGCACCACGTCGTAGATCAGGGTCAATCCTTTCTTTGCCTTGCCGGCGGTACCCTCCTCATCATCAACGTCATCGGGCTCGCCCTCATGTACCGGCGCTTCGGATTCAGAGCCGTTGGTCTGGTCGATTGAATCGTCCAGAGGAACAGCGCGGTCAGGCGGGAGTCCTCTTCGAGCGCGCCGGCGGCCCATTGGGGCTCGCGCCTCCGCGGTGCCGAGCACCTGTCCAAGCGCGGTGCGGCCGACGATCTCCCAAACGTAAGCGAGAAAGCCACGCTTGTGTGGCTCGGTCTCTTCCGGATAGCCGCCGAGCAGTATCTCGCGGCCTTCCGCGTCCTCGACTTTCGAGTAGCGGCTGTAGATTTCCATCGCGGGACCGATGCAAGCAAACACGAAATCCGCACCGCGAACGCCTTCGGAAGAAAGCCGCTCCATCCAGTCGCCGATGCGGTTGGGAAGTTCGCGAAACACCTGGCCCAGTCGCCGATCGGCGCACCTTCGGGGCGTGGTCGGCAAACGAGATGCACGCTGGTCGCGAGCGCGGCAGATTCTTGTGCGCGAAGGCGGCCGGGCCGCTCAGTGGAAACCGGCCATGAACCGGTAATGGTCCATCCGCCCTTGATCATGCCCGCGAGCAGAGCTTCCCATCCTTCGGTGGTTTTGTGAGCAAACACCACTGAGCCGACGCCGTCATCCTTGAGGACGCGGCGACCCTCAGCGAACGCTAGTGCCATTCGCTTCTCGAAAAACTCGCGATCCTTTGCACGGCCGTCGAAGCGCTTCGTCTCGTCCTGAACGATTTCTCGTTCTTTTGGAGTAAGTGGTTCACGCAATAACGGATCGTCCGGCAGCGCGCGCTTGAGCCATACATAAAAAAGTCCGATAGGTCAGCGTATGGCACTGCGTCGTAATATGGCGAGATCGGTGAACCAGACGGCGGGCGAGACCGTCTGGCAGGAGGAATTCACACGCATCCGCAACCTGCGTTTTCCCGGCGCGCGACCAAGGAGGCGACGCTTCAAGAACAGCAGAAACCCAATCAAGGGCCCCTTGCAGGTTTCCCGACGCTTCTGACCAAGGTACCGCTCCCCGCAAAATCCCAAATTATGGGCAGCGCCTGCCGACCGAAGGTATGCGCCACGAACTCCCCTTCCTGAGCCCAAACGAGACCCGAACTCCAGTAATCCGCGCACCTGCTTAGGACCCCGCAGATCGACGTTCTCACAGGCGGCGGCGCTAGAGGTACAGCGCGGGCCAAAGTCGTCAACGCGAGCTTCTGGCGGGCAGTGAACAGGTCGCCAAACTTCATCATGTCATACTTCTGAACCGAAAAGGCGCGCCCAGCCCCCGAGCCGCCGCCCGCAGGTGTTGGCTCGTCCGGAATGGGCGTTCAGCCCGTTTGGTAGCTTCTGGGTCGCAAGCTTTTCAACTGCCTTCTGCGCTTTCCGCGACGCTTCGTCGTCACGATGGGTAGCAACGCGATACTGCCGTCCGGCCTTGCCGTCCTTCAGAGTAACCACCGCGAGCAGACGCGCCCCGCCGATGCGATTTCCTTGGTCGTCGAAAATCACATCAGCTCCGCCGTGCTGCTGGCGCAACTGTGCGCGGGCACGATCCGGAGCAAGTTCGCGCTCGCAAGCTAGGCAGGTCGCCTTGGCACGGCTGACCGTGCCTGACGGCAGATCCTTGTCGCTCTTCAGGTGTGAAGACCTCTAACTCGATACGCGGTGCCTTAGCCTCCTGTCGATGTGCTTTATAGCGCAGCGCCCGGAGCCGGCTCGCTTTCTTGCATAGCCAGAACGATCGCACGAGCGGGATTTCAGCGCCGCAATTAGGCGATTCGCAGTTGACCGTACGTGCCCACAGATATGCGATCGGTGTAGCATCATCCAGATCGGGAGGATCATACTTCTCCCAATTCTTTTTCGGCCTGTTTCTTGATCTCCGCGCCGATTTTGCGCAGCTCGTCGGCGAGTTCCGGTCCATGGCGCGGAATGTCTTCGAGCATCACTTTGAGAATCAGGCATGCGACGGGATTGAGGTCCGACGCGAACGCATCGCAGCCTAGCAGGGTGCGGAAAAACGGAGATTTTTGAGCGAATTGGTCCTCGGGCTGCGGTCTCAGCGACCGGTGAGCACTCTAATCACGACTGAACGCTGCGCGGTAAGGCCTTGGGCTTGTGTTTAAGGCCCTAGGTAAGGCTCTTGACGGGCTCTTTTCAGCCTTTTTCTTGGCGGTGGGCGCAACTAGGCCGCCGCACCCACCAGATTGCGCATCCGGACCAGGTTGTAGGCCGCCAGCGCGAAGGTGAACATCCAGCCGACCCGAGCCAAACCGCGGTGACGAGTTTTGCGCAGGCCGCCCACGTATTGGAATCTGACCGAAATCTCCTCGACCCGTTTGCGCTTTTGCTGGCTGATCAAATAGCCGCGATGACGAGTTGTGCGCTCATCGATTATGCTGGTCGGCTTGCGCCCAATATGGGGCGTTACCCGATGCTCGCGCAGCTCTTGAACAAACTCCTTGCTGTCGTATCCTTTGTCGGCCCCCAAGGTAACGCGCTGCTGGCCTGGAATCTCTTCCACCATCGCCAGCGCCGCCTCCGGTTCGGCGCGGCCTTGCGCCAAGTTGACACAGCCGTTGACCGCGATGCCGTTGCGGTTCTCCATCAGTACATGGCCGGCGTAACTGACTTTGGCCTCCTTGCCCGCACCCTTGCGCGCGAGCCGGGCTTCGGGGTCGGTCGTCGATTGGTGGGTGTCGTTGGCGCGCCGCTCGCCGTGAAAATCGACCGTGGGATTGCGCAGGTAGTATGGGGTGTGCGGGTCAGACCCGTCCTTGCGTTTGAAACTCTTGTGGCCAGCCCACGCCTCAATCAGAGTGCCGTCAACCGTAAAGTGCTCGGTGGAGAGCAGATTGTGACTGCGCGCTTGCGCCAGGACCTCCGCAAACAGGCGCTTGGCGGCGTTGGCGGCCAGCAGCCCCAGCTCGCGATTTTTGGTGAACACGGTTACGTCCCGCGCCGCATCGTCGACGTTCATTCCCACAAACCAGCGGAACAGCAGATTGTAGGTTGATTCCTTCCATCAGCATCCGCTCGCTGCGGACGGTATAAAGCACCTGCAGCAGCAGCACCCGCAGCAGCTTCTCCGGTGCAATCGACGGCCGTCCCACCTTGGCGTACATCGCCTCAAACTGTGGCCCCATATTACGCAGCGCCGCATCGAGCATCGCCCGAATCGCGCGCAGCGGATGGTCTTGAGGCACCCGCTTCTCCGTCGATATGTTAGCTGAACATCCCGCTCTACTGGGCAAGCACCGCATCCTCACATCCTCACCGCCGGTAGATACCATCATCTATATATACTTTCTCAGTGAGTAATGCTAGTTTTTCCGCATCCTGCTAGGCGCAGGGCCTCAGAGCGGAATCGACCCGCCGCCCGCGAACGGATCGACCACCAGCGGGGTCTCCTCGCCATGCGCCGCCTTCACCAACCCGCGCCCCAGCTTCGACATAGCGCGGTTTAGCGGCATTGTCCCAGTTCGCAAAGTCGCCGATGAATCTGAGCAGCGCCGCCCGCAGTTTCTCATCGCCGGCTTCTGTGGCTTGATTGTAAATCCCCGAGAAGCAACCGTGCGCGCTTCTTCTTTGAAGTGGGTGCGGAACATTCGGATCGCACGGGTCGGGGAGCAGCAGCGCGAGTAACATCGCACGGCAGGCCGCCAACGGGCGGCGCGCCCACCACAGATGCAGCGTGCTCGGGTGTCCGTGGCGGATGGACTTCTCCCGCGCCGAATGGCAGAGCGCCACCGCAATCGGAAAATCCACCTCCGCGAGCCGCTTACATTCTTTGGGAATCATTTACTTGAGGAATAGCGGCGTTTTGCAAATTGCGTAGGGTCTTATCCAGTTCGGCTTGATCGATCTCCCCTTGCTTCTGAGGGTCAGCTCTTGGCGGCCGTGGTTCCCACGAACCCTTTGAGCGTCATTGAATTGGACCGTGGTCTGATCCCCTCGGATATCTACCTTCTTTAAGATTCCCCAGAGCAACAGGTGTTCGCTGTTATGTGCTGCGTCCCGAAAAGATAACCGGCATATCTTTTTCTTGCTTGTGTGCTTCGTCCAGCAAACGTTTCGCAGTTTTCCAGGCGCGGCGCTCGGTAATGCTGCCGCTTCCCTTCAACGCAAATTCCTCCAGCCTATGCCGGTCCACTATTGTAGAAACGCAGAAGTCATAGAGCCCGTTTTTCATCTCAGGTCTCCGCCCGTTTGTCGTTATCTGGGATGGCGCTTGCTCGTTTTCTCCGAACTTCGGCTTTCTTTCCGTCATCCTGAACGGAGGCTGCCGTAGTGGAAGGATCTGGCGCGTCCCTCCGCGCGTTATCCAGCATTCCGGGTTTGGCCGAGGAATGATCTCATCGTTGAGTAAGACGCATCCCTGAATGGTCTTCTGCGTCCTGCACGTTGGTCGAACCGTTTGCGATTTGTTGCTCACGAAGGAGACGTGGTTGCTGTACGAAGAGCTTGGACGCGCGGAGGACCGCGCGAGATCCTTCACTGCGTTCAGGATGACGGACTGGGGCTCCCGCGGAATTCTCATAAAGTAAGTTCGTCTCAGGACGCGACACCTTTGACCTCCAGAGCAGCGAAACGCATGGCATAGTGGTCCACCGTACTAACTTCGGCCCAATCCATTTGGGCCGGATCGGCGATTTGCAACAGCTTGGGGCCTTCGGGCTGCTTGCATCGGCTCACCACGTAGAGCCAATAGCAGTCGCGGCGGTCCTCGGCGGTGCGTCGTTCGTTGGGCGTTAACCGTTCCGCCTTCATTGCCGGCCAAGCCCTTCACCTCGATCAGCCGAAACTCTCCCGAATTGGTGTCCAGGCTAGTGATGTCATAGCCGAGGTCTCTTTCATGCACGTCGGCGACCGCTCGGCCCTGCGCTCTTCATATTCGATCGCGACTCGCATCGCGGTCGCTTCGGTCTCCGGATCGGGGCGAAGGTTGCGAATTTCGGGAGGGTCACGGTCGGGATGAGGTAGCACCAGCACGCTGGTGAGGCGATGCACGTCCTGCAACGTGAGGGCGCACTGTCGCTCCAATTCCGCCGGCGGCGTTCGCGCCGTGGATCAATACGGAGTGACGGGTCTCGGCTTGTCCAGATTGCCCGCAGCACCTTCGACACCGCGCTCCGCTTCGCCTTCCCAGCGCCCGATGCGATGATCTTCTCGTCAATGAGTTCGGTCAGGGACACTCGACATGTGAGCGGCGATCCGCTCGACCTCGGCAACGCGATCCTTGCGCACATCTTCAAGAAACGGCAGCAGCGCGTTCTCCTTAAGCCAAGAGCGCGGCTCGGGCATAGCGACGTCGGGTGAAGTTTCTTGGAGCGGGGCGCGGCGGTCAGATTTCCGAGGAGCCGGGGACGCGGATAGCTGGCACGTCCCTCGCTGTCGATCTCGACGGCGAACAGGCGTTCGTGGATATGTCCCCCAGCCCATCCACCATCCGGGCGCGGTAGAAATCGACCCGTGTCTGGGCGTGACATCCAGCGAGTAGAAGCAGGCTCCCTGCGCCAGTGCGTCGCGCGAATGCTACGGCGTGCCGGCGAACCGCCTCGAACAGCGGGTGGCCGGGCGTGACCCATTCCAGGTTGTTCGCGTCGGCCGTCTCGCGGTGCGGTGGAGAGCCGCGGGATACTTCGCCAGGAGCGACGGCAGCCGCCAGTCCGGGTTCCGCTCGTAGTTCTTGAGGACGGTCGGCGTGCGGCCCGGATCGTAGGTGTGCGGGAGCGACGGCACGGCCTTGAGGGCGAGCGACGAGAACCCCGCCGCGTCGGACAGGAAACGGGCGATGGTTTCGGGGATGACGCGGCGTTCCTGGGCCTTGGCCCGCCGCTCGATCAGCATCTCCAGGTTGAGCCGCTTGGAGGCCAGCCCTTCCAGGGCGTTCTGGCAGATGGCTCGGAACCGGCCCTCGTCCACGTTGTGCAGCAGCCGGTCTTCGAGGTCGGCGTCGCCCAGGTTGCCCGGCGTAGTAGTCGCGCAGCACCCGCTCGATCTGGGCGGCGGGCAGCACTTCGCCGACGACGTTGAAGACCGCGTCGTCGTTCAGGGCGTTGCGAATCTCCTGCAGCTTCTCGAGGAGGCGTTGGAGTACCCGGCCTTCGATGGTGTTGGTCGCCACGAAGTTGAAGATCAGGCAGTTCTTGGTCTGGCCGTAGCGGTGGATGCGGCCCATCCGCTGTTCGAGGCGGTTGGGGTTCCAGGGGATGTCGTAGTTGAACAGGATGTTGCAGCACTGGAGGTTGATGCCCTCGCCAGCCGCCTCGGTCGCCACGAGGATCTGGATCGCCCCGTCGCGGAATTGCTGTTCGGTGTGCAGCCGGGAGCCGGGGTCGTCCCGCGAGCCGATCCGCATGCTGCCGTGGATCGAGCCGACGCGGAAGCCCCACTCGACCAGTTTGGCGACGAGGTAGTCGAGCGTGTCCTTGAACTCGGTGAAGAGGAGCAGCCGCTGGTCCGGGTGGTCGAAGAAGCCTTGCTCCTGCATCAGGTTCTTGAGGCGCGAGAGCTTGGCTTCCACCCCGCTCGTCTCGACCGCCTTCGCCTGCACGGCGAGTTGCTTGAGTTCGGCGATCTCGGCTCGCACGTCCTCGGCGTTCCCGGCCAGCGTGATCGCCTCCAGGATGTGTTCCAGGCGTTCGCGGTCGCCTTCGTCCATTTCTTCCAGTTCGTCCGCGTCGGGCAGGTCCGGCGGCGCGGTCGCGGGCGATCTCCTGGGCCTTCTTCAAGCCCACATCGAGCCGCCTGGCCCGGTTCTCCAGCGAGCAGCACAGCGCGGGTGCTCGACGCCAGCCGGCGTTGGTACAGGGCCATGAGGAAGCCGACGGCGCGGGCACGCGGGTCGTCGCCGGTGGCGGCCGCCTCGGCGCGTCTGCCGCTTCACGAACCGGGTCACGCTCTTGTAGAGGTCGAACTCGGCCCCATCGATGTGGAAATCGACGGTGTGCGGGATGCGCTTGGTGAAGATCTTCTTGGCGACCCAGGTGTTGTCCGGCTGCCGCTCGGGGAAGTAGACCATCGCCTCCTTGGTCCGCCGCAGGTAGAACGGCGCGCGGCGGCGGTCCATCGCTTCGCGGATCGACTTCACGTCGGCGTAGGCATCGACATCGAGCAGTTGCAGGAAGAGGCTGAAGTTGGCCGGGTCGCCCTTGTGCGGGGTCGCGGTCAGCAGGAGCATGTGGTCGCTGATGTCCCGCAGCAGTTCGCCGAGGGCGTAGCGGGCCGTCTTGCGGGCCGGCGGCGACCACGACATGCGGTGCGCCTCGTCCACGATGATCAGGTCCCAGTGGACCTGCCGCAGGCCGGGCAGGATTCTCCGTCCGCTTGGCGAGGTCGAGCGACGTGATGAGCTTGCTTCTGTTCGAGCCACTGGTTGACGCCGAACTGGTCGCGGATGTCGTCGCCCTTGATGACGAAGAACTTCTCGTCGAACTTCTCCTTGAGTTCCCGCTGCCACTGGAAGGCGAGGTTGGCCGGGGCGACGATCAGGATGCGCTCGCACATGCCCCGGAGCTTGAGTTCCTTGATCAGCAGCCCGGCCATGATCGTCTTGCCGGCCCCGGCGTCGTCGGCCAGCAGGAAGCGGACGCGGGCGAGCTTCAGCAGGTAGTCGTAGACGGCTTCGAGCTGGTGCGGCAGCGGATCGACGCGGGAGATGGACAGGCCGAAGTAGGGATCGAACTCGTAGGCGATGCCGAGCGAGTAAGCCTGGATGCCGAGCCGGACCAGTTGACAGTCGCCAGCGTAAGACGGAGCGGCGTTCTGACGCCGCAGCGTCGCGATCTGCTCACGTGTGAGCGGCACGCTGCGGAAGATTTGGCTCGGACACCGACCAGGCCGAGCTCCCAGCTATCGGCGCCGACGGGGTTGAGCGTAACCACCCGCATCGGTTCGCTGAACAGCGAACCAGTTAGAACTTCGCCCGGCTTGACCGGATTATGCTCCGCCTCAAGAGCCCCCTGAAAAAACACCAATTGCAGCTTTAGCGCGCAGAATATAGCACTGGATAATCGGCATTACCAATGGCGGCGGAGTCTGAATGTTCCTTATTTTCGAATCTCGGCATCGTCCATTACGCCTCTGCGTTTTGCAGACGGGCGGAGGGTTGGGAATCGGCACACATTTTCGCACACCGCCGTCGAGGTGGAGCGCAAGGTCTGTCCCTCACCCAGCACGCGACTTGCTGCGGAAATCGCGTTCAACCCCTCCCGGCATGCGTCTGCGGACCTCGTACCACAAACGCGGTCGAGGCAGGATTTCCAGACTGGCGGGTAGATCCTCAGGCGGTGGTCTCGGCTGGGGCCTTGTGGGCCATCAGCTTTTCGCGCACCTGGGCTTCGATTTCGTCGGCCATCGCGGGGTTGTTGCGCAACGTCTCGCGGGCGTTCTCGCGGCCCTGGCCGATCCGCTCGCCTTGTAGGAGTACCAGGCGCCGGCTTCTCGACGATGTTCTGTTCGGCCGCCAGATCGAGCAGGTCGCCTTCCTTGGAGATGCCCTCGCCATAGAGGATGTCGAACTCGGCTTCCTTGAAGGGGGGGGCGACCTTGTTCTTGACCACCTTGACCTTGGTGCGCGAGCCGATCACGTCGTTGCCGCTCTTGATGGTGCCGATGCGGCGGATGTCGATGCGCACCGAGGAGTAGAACTTCAGCGCGTTGCCGCCGGTGGTGGTCTCGGGATTGCCGAACATCACGCCGATCTTCATCCGGATCTGGTTGATGAAGATCACGATGGTGCGCGAATTGGCGATGATCGCGGTCAGCTTGCGCAGCGCCTGGGACATCAGCCGCGCCTGCAGGCCCATGTGCGGATCGCCCATCTCGCCCTCGATCTCGGCCTTGGGCACCAGCGCCGCCACCGAGTCGATCACGAGCACGTCGATCGCGCCGGACTGCACCAGGGTTTCGGCGATTTCCAGCGCCTGCTCGCCGGTGTCGGGCTGGGAGATCAGGAGGTCCTCGATCTTGACGCCGAGCTTGCGCGCGTAGCCGGCATCCAGGGCGTGTTCGGCGTCGATGAAGGCGGCGATGCCGCCGAGCTTCTGCGCCTCGGCGATACATGTGCAGGGCCAGCGTGGTCTTGCCCGAGGATTCGGGGCCGAAGATCTCCACGACGCGCCCGCGCGGCAAGCCGCCCACGCCCAGCGCGATGTCGAGGCCGAGGGAGCCGGTGGAGATCGCGGCGATATCGTCCGAGATGCGCCTGCTTCGCCCAGCCGCATGATCGAGCCCTTGCCGAACTGCTTCTCGATCTGGCTCAGGGCCAGGTCCAGCGCCTTGCTTTTTGTATCCTGCGCCACGTTTAAGCACCCCGCCGAACCATCAACGACTGTTTTAGTCCCAGCAAAGAATTGACTGTGACATATTTGCACAAAATTCCGGAGATGGCGCTACCGGCACGCCGATCCGCTGCACGACTGCCCACATCCCCGCCCCTCCGGAGACCTGCGCGTACCTCATCAGCCAGGGACCGCTGCAAAATTGCGCCACTCTGACGAAGTCTGAGCGCGATCATGTCACCGAATGGAATTTGCGTCATCTGCCGATAAACTTCCCCTCACACAATTGTCGCGACTAATTCAACATCGCTTCAGCAAGTGCTCACTTTATTGTGCTCAACTTCGCCACTGGCACTTTGCCGGTGGAGGGAATCAGAGAGTGAAAGCGCTTCGAAAAATGAGACGCACCTTTAGAACAGCTGCCATAGCGGCGGCAATCAGCATGGTCACTGGACCGTGGTTTGCCACGTCGGCTTTCGCCGATCCCCCTTGGCGTGACCGTGGTGGCGAAACCGACACCGCCACACCGATCCGTCATCTGGTGGTGATTTTTCAGGAGAACGTTTCGTTCGATCATTACTTCGCAACCTATCCCTATGCCGCCAACACCGACGGAACCACGTTCCGTCCCAGCGATGATACGCCGAGCGTCGACGGGCTGGGCACGCTGGTCAGCGGCGAACCGTCGGGGGTCCTGCTCACCAACAACCCGAACGCGACCAATCCGGCCAACAGCACCAACGCCGTGGACCCCTTCCGGCTCAGCCATTCCCAGGCGTCGACCTGTGACCAGGATCACAACTACGGCGCCGAACAGCTCTCCTTCGACGGCGGCCTGATGGACTTTTTTCCCGGCAGCACCGGGTCCAGTTGTACCACTTTCGATTGGGGCAAGGGGGCCGGCGTCGTGATGGGTTACTTCGACGGCAATACGGTCACCGCGCTGTGGAATTACGCGCAGCACTTTGCGATGAACGATAATGCGTTCGGCACCACCTTCGGTCCCTCGACTCCAGGCGCGCTCAATCTGGTCGCCGGCAATACTTTTCCGGCGATTCCCAGCGGGTCCACGCCCAAGGTGGTCAACCTCAGCGGCGGCCAGGGCACCCTGGTCGGCGACCTCGACCCCACCGGCGATCTGTGTTCTCACGGCGTTACGGTTCAGATGGCGGGCAAGAACATCGGCGACCTCCTGAACGAAAAGGGCATCAGTTGGGGCTCCTTCATGGGCGGGTTCGATTTGACGATTACCAATGCCGACGGCAGCACGGGATGCAGCCGTCAGAGCCCGGCCAGCGCGTCCAACGGCGGCCCTACCGCCGACTACATTCCGCATCACGCGTGGTTCCAGTATTATGTTTCGACCGCCAATCCCGCGCATACCCGGCCGACGGTGCCGCCGCGGTTGTACGGCACCAGCGCCGACACCGTAACCAACCATGAATATGACATCCATGATTTTTTCGACGCGCTGAAAGCCGGCAACCTCCCGGCGGTCAGCTTCCTCAAGGCGCCGGCAGATATGGACGGCCATGCCGGATACTCCGATCCCCTCCTGGAGCAGGAATTCCTGGTCAACACGATCGACGCGCTGGAAAAGTCGCCGTTGTGGAACAGCACGGCGGTGGTCATAAATTGGGATGATTCCGATGGCTGGTACGACCATCAGATGAGCCCGATCGTCAATTCGTCGGCGGTGCTCAATCCGGCCAATCAATCGCAGTACGGCGACAATCTTAACGGCGCCGGCAAGTGTGGCAGCGGCACGCCGCAACTCAAGGACGGCACCACCCCGATTGAGGGGCGATGCGGCTACGGCCCACGCATACCAATCGTCGTGGTTTCACCGTATGCGAAGGAGAACTTCGTCGATCATACGCTGACCGACCAGAGCTCGATTCTGCGCTTCATCGAAGAGAACTGGGGCACCACCGATATCGGTGGTGGTTCGTTCGATACGCTGGCGGGAAGGCTCAACACCATGTTCGACTTCGGGGAACGCAGGTTCGGCATACGCCGTCGTTCCTCGATCCAGACACCGGCGCATAAGGTCGGTACCCGACTGGGAGACTCAAACAGCCACGGGCGCGCGCTCCTGAAAGCGCGCGCCCGTGCTCATTTTCCGGCAAACGGGAGGGCCGCCAACGGCTCGTACTTCGCGCCGCCTGGGGAGAGATGGCTGCGATACAGCGCTATCGACGCAATCAGTGAACTGCCGAAGTCGCGATCGGCGGCGGCTTCGAGCGCCTCGCGCAGCGCGGCGTTGCGCGCCGGATTGCGCACCCTTCCAATCGTCAGGTGCGGCGTGAAGCCGCGATTCTCCGGTTCCAGTCCGCATTTGACGCTGAGCGCCTCGACCTGACGGGCGACTTCGATTAGCTTTCCATCCGGCAACCCGATCCAGATGACGCGCGGCCGGTTGAGCGACGGGAACGCTCCTGCCCCGCGCGCATGGACGGTAAAAGGCGAGGTCGTGGCCGCGATTGGGCGAAGTCCCTCGATCATCGCCGTAACCACTTCCGGCGCCACCCGATTGCCCACAAAACGCAGGGTCAGGTGGAAGTTCGCCGGCGCGGTCCAGGAGATTTCGCCGCCCAGCCGGCGCAGGCCGGCCTGAAAGGCAGCTACCGCCTCGTTCACCTCCGCCGACAGCCGAATCGCGACGAAAGCTCTGAGAGTCTCGGCCATCTCTGACGGACGCGGCCGGCTTATCGGTCAGCGCGACAATTCGAATTCGACCAGCGGCAAACGATCGTTGCCAAAGAACAAGTTGCCGTCAACGAAAAACGTCGGTGAGCCGAAGCCGCCGCGTTCGATCAGTTCCTCGGTGGCGACGCGGAGCTTGTCCTTGTATTCGGGCTCTTTGATCTTCCGCAGCAGTTCGTCAGGATCGAGCCCGGCCTGGTGCGCGATATCGGCCAGCACCGACTCCTGGCCGATGTCGCGATCCTCGGCCCAAAAGCCTTCAAATGCCGCGCGCGAATACGGCGCGATCTTGCCATGCTCCAGCGCGACATACGCCCCGCGCATCGTGTTGACCACCTTGACCTTGTCCACTGCGACCGTCGGCATCTTGAACTTCAGACCATAGTAGCGCGCCCAATCCTGGAGGTCCTTGCCGTAGTAGCGGGTCTTGGGCTTTACCGGATGCGCCCGGCTCTCATACACCGCCTGATTGACAGCATTGAATACGCCGCCCACCAGGATTGGCCGCCAAACCAGTTCGGCGTTGTGGCGGCTGGCGATGTCCTCGATCCGGCTGAAGGCGAGGTAGGTCCAGGGACTGGAATAATCGAAAAAGAATTCGAGCTTCTTCATATCGAGATCCTCATGGACAGCGAGCTTGAGCAGGTGGAAGCCTTTTCCGCTGCCTGTCAACCATCACTTAGGCCAGATGGGTCGCGGCGGTCAACTTCGCCAGGGCCTGGGCTCGCGGGGACTTGTCGCCGGGTGCGGACGCGGAACATAGTAGCCTGGCTCAGCGAGCTTGCCGGAGGCGCATCAAATGGCTGATTTGCGAAGCGGCGCGGTCACCGCAAATGGTATTGATTTTCACTATATCGAGGCGGGAACCGGCCCCCTGGTCCTGTGTCTGCATGGCTTCCCGGACAACGCACATACCTACCGCTATCTGCTGCCGGTCCTCGCCGATGCGGGATTTCGCGGCGTCGCGCCTTTCATGCGCGGCTATGCTCCCACCGGCAAACCCGCCGACGAACGTTACGAAGCCGTTTTGCTGGCGCAGGACGCGGCGGCGCTGATTCCCGCATTGGGCGCGGACCAAGCGTTTGTCGTGGGGCACGATTGGGGTGCCGCCGCGACCTACGGCTGCGCCGTGCTCGCGCCTGAGCGCTTGCACCGCGTCGTCGCGATGGCGGTCACACACGGGGTGCGGGCTATCGACTATGACTCGCTCAAGGGCACCTGGCACGGTTACTTCTTCCAGATGCCTTACGCGGAACAACTGGTTGCCGCCAACGATTATGACTTTTTGTACAAATGGTGGCGCGACGCGTCACCCGATTACGAACCTCCGGCGGACGTGATCGAAAGCGTCAAGGCGACCTTTCGCAACCCTGGGGTGCTGACCGCAGCGCTGAACTATTATCGCCACACGGTGAATCCCGCCAATCGCGACCCTGCCCTTGACCCGCTGCGCGAAAAGCTGGCCGGTTCGCCGATTCGCGTGCCCACCATGATCCTGCACGGGACCAGGGATCGTCCCGGACGCCTGGGTATGTTCGAGCGGATGGGCGCCGGGTTTGAGGCCGGGATTCAGAAAGTCCTGATACCGGGAACTGGACACTTCCTGCATCTGGAGCGCCCTGCCGAAGTCAACGCGAAGATCGTGGAGTTCCTTAAGCGCTAGTCGAGGGTATCGGGTACGGGTTATCGAGCCAGAGTTGGGCTATGACAACCGACTCGCGGGCTGGCAATAGCACTTCAGGCCAAACTGGCCGGTACTTAATTGAACTCCAAAATCACCATCGGATTGACGCTGTCGCTCACCGGGCGATACGCGGCGATGGGGCGCCAGGCCGCGGCCGCACTCGCAATGTTTGCCGCCGACCAGAATGACGCCGGGGGTATTCAAATCGGCGCCGAGCGGCGCGCGGTAGTGATCGAATGCCTGGACGATCAGAGCAATCCCAGACTGTGCGCGGAGCTCTATCGGTCGTTGTGCTACGAGAATCAGGCCGACGTGATCTTCGGTCCCTATTCGAGCGATCTGACCCGCGTGGCCGCCCCAATCGCCGAGCAGGCCGGGAGGGTATTGATCAATCACGGCGGCGCCGACGACAGCCTGTATCGAAAAAAGTATCGCCTCATCGTCGGAGTGCTGAGCCCCGCCACCGATTATCTCACCGGGCTGGCGCAGTTGGTCAGCCAGCTTAAGTTCTGGCGCAAACGCGTCGCGACCGTCACCTTCGAGACCCCCTTCGCGCGCGCGGTCATTGACGGGTTTGAGCGCGCCTGCGCTCAGCGATCGATGAGACGGCGCGGAGTCAGAGTTACGGTGCGCGAATCCGCGGCGCCGGTGACCGGCGAGGTTTCCATCGATCTGCTGATCCGCCTGGCGCGCTCGCGGATCACAGCGCTGGTCAGCGCCGGCAGTTTCGCCGATGACGTCGCGCTGATTAGCGGCATCGTAAGGGCGGATCTCAATATCCCCGTGCTGGCGTGTGTCGCGGCGGGCGTTCAACGCTTCGGACAGGCTCTGGGGGAGCACGCGGAGGGAATCGTCGGACCCAGCCAATGGGAAGAGACCGTCGCGTTCACCCCCGAGTTGGGTCCGCCGCCGCATCGATTCGCCGCCCGGATGCGCGCCGCAGGTGGCGCTTGCGACTATCCGGCGGCGCAAATTTATGCCGCCGGACTGCTCGCCGCGGCGGCGCTTGGCGCCGGTGGCCGGTTGGAGCAGGAGAGCCTGCGCAGCGCATTTTCGGACCTGAGAACGTCCACGCTGTTCGGCGATTTCACGATCGACCGCGTCACCGGACGGCAGATTGGACATAAAGTTTTGCTGGTCCAGTGGCACGGCGGCGAGAAGGTCGTTATACACCCGGACGCGCATGCGGACCCGGGCGCCCTGGAGTTTCCTTCAGGATGGCGCCTGGTACTGGCTTCGTTATCAAACCTGTACGTCAAACTGCGTCGCAACCCGGGCGATGAAGAAAGTCACTCTGAAGATTAGCCGCGGCCCCCATTTGGCCGTCGGCCTGATGTCGGGCACCTCGCATGACGGCGTGAGCGCCGCCCTGATCCGGATTGACGAGCGAGACCAGCCGGCGGTCCAGTTGCTGGCGTTCAAAACCTATTCATATCTGACGCGATTTCGCCGCCGGCTGCTCGCGGCAGGCAATGCCGGAGCGGTCGGCGCCGACGAACTCGCCGAGTTGAACTTTGGGTTGGGGCGGGCATTCGCCAACGCCGCGCTCAACCTGGTTCGCGGCGCGGGCGTGCCGATAAGGGATCTCAGCTTCATCGGCTCTCACGGCCACACCTTCTTCCATCTGCCGCCCGGCCGCGCGCGGCGTGGAGCGATTCCGTCCACGCTGCAACTTGGCGAATCGGCGGTGATTGCGGCGGTCACCGGCGTCCCCGTTGTCAATGATTTCCGGCCGATGGATATAGCACTGGGCGGAGAGGGCGCGCCGCTGGCGCCGTTGATGCATCTGCGGCTGTTCGGCGATCGCAAGCGGGGTAGAGTGATCCAGAACATCGGCGGTATCGCCAACGCCACTTATCTGCCGCCCGGCATAAGCGGCGATGACCCGCGCCTGATCGCCTTCGACACCGGGCCTGGCAACGGTCCGATCGACGCCGTGATCGGGCGGCTCAGCAACGGGCGTTTGCGCATGGATCGCGACGGCCGGAGGGCGGCCCGCGGCGCCGTCAACACGCAACTGCTGGCCGAACTGCTGCGCCATCGCTACTTCGCCCGCAAGCCACCCAAGTCCACCGGCCGCGAAGAATTCGGCCAGGCTTTTGTCGATCAGTTGATGAAACGCGCGACGGCGCTCAAGCTGGCGGACGCCGATATCATCGCGACCGCCACCGCGCTGACCGCGCACACTATCGCGGATGCCTGCCGGCGCTTCGCGATACCGCTGGGCCCGGTACAACAACTGATTGTCACCGGCGGAGGCGCGCAAAACCCAACGCTGATGGCGCTGCTGGCGCGCGAACTGCCGGAACTGGTGGTGATGCGCGCGGCCGACGTGGGCGTCAATGGCGACGCGCTGGAAGCGATCGCCTTTGCCGTCCTCGGCTACGAGATGCTAAACGGCCGCCCCGGCAATGTGCCAAGCGTCACCGGCGCCCGCGCACCCGCAGTTCTGGGCAAGCTCACCTTGCCGCCGTGAGCATGGCGAAGCGACTTTTTCGGCTGTGGAACGAAAAAGGATGACAGGAAAGCCGGTCCCACCATCAAAAAATATCGTTTTTTTCTGCCACCATTTTCGCGGACCGCGCAGCCACGGCTTCGTCCTCTCTCAAGAATCTGTAGAAACTTGAGCCGCTCTCCCTGACGGGTTAGGGAGAGCGCCGCCGGCGGCCCCTGCAATGCGACCTCTCTTAGCGCGTACCGGCGACCGATCGAATCGACGCGTCACCGGGCGCGGTGCGGGCCAGGCCCAGGTTTCCGTACAGGGCGAGCGACCCAGCCAGTAGCGCTGCCGTTATCATCAGAATGACGCAGGACGGGCACCAACGCCGCGAACCATGGCAAGCGGCGGCGTGGCCGCAGTGCTCGCAATGGGACTTGAAGCGCATAACGGTAAACGAGCAGACGCTGCCGCGCTGCCCGCATTTTGAACAAGGGAGAAAAAACACCGCAGACCTCTCGGGTAATGATTCAAACCGCACCGCGCCGGGTGCTTATCTACAAGGGACACCTCATCGTTGCGCTAGCGGATTCGCTCCGCAAGCTCCGCAGTCAGGATTACCTCAAGCAGAGTTCACGCCGGGACTCCACGCGCGTTGACCGTAATCAAACCACGCTTTGCCGGTGAGCGACAGGTCTGCAAGTCACTCCTTGTGCACATGCGCACTGATTGTCCACAAGGACGGGAAGCGGTGTCGAATTCCAATGCGCCAGTGACCGGCCAAACTCGGCAGAGCCCCATATATCATCGAGACCAAAGGGACCTGAAGGAACGCCGCCGATTAGTGAAGCTTCCGGATCTATTCTTGCTATACAATGGCAATGAATAGCGGACCCACCAGGCGCCCGCGCGCAACCAATGCGGACGGCGGCGGTGAATTGTGCTCAACCGCGAGGTATTTACAGGACGCGCAGACAGCGAAAAACTATGCCGATTCATATCGCCCTTCACCACCAAACCATCTACCGCTATGACCGGTTGGTGAACCTGTCCCCGCAGGTTATCCGCCTGCGGCCCGCGCCCCATTGCCGGACGCCGATCACCGCCTATTCCCTCAAGATCGAACCGCGCGACCACTTTATCAATTGGCAGCAGGATCCGCAGAGCAATTATCTTGCCCGCGTGGTGTTTCAGAAGCCCGTGCGCAAGTTCAGCGTGGAAGTGGACCTGGTGGCCGAAATGACGGTTATCAACCCGTTCGCTTTTTTCCTTGAACCTTACGCTGAAAAATTCCCCTTTTCGTATGACCCCCCGCTGCGCAAGGAACTCGCTCCCTACCTCGAATGCGAGCCCGTCGGGCCGCGCCTGGCCGCCTGGCTCAAAGGCGTTGACCTGACTCCCCTGCGCACGGTTGATTTCCTGGTCGGCCTCAATCAGCGCTTGGCGCACGAAATCAGCTATCTAATCCGGATGGAGCCCGGGATTCAGGCTTGCGAGGAGACCCTGACTCTGGCCAGCGGTTCATGCCGTGACAGCGCCTGGCTGCTGGTGCAGATTCTGCGCCGCCTGGGACTCGCGGCGCGGTTTGTCTCCGGATACCTGATCCAGCTCAAGCCTGACGTCAAATCGTTGGAGGGCCCGCCAGGACCGGAAAAGGACTTTACCGATCTCCACGCCTGGGCCGAGGTCTATCTTCCCGGGGCCGGCTGGATTGGTCTCGACGCGACTTCAGGACTGTTCGCGGGTGAGGGCCATATCCCGTTGGCCGCCACTCCCGAAGCCTCTTCGGCGGCGCCGATTTCGGGCGGTGTCGATCCGTGCGAAGTCGAGTTTTTCCATCAGATGTCGGTGACGCGGATTCACGAGGATCCTCGCGTCACGCTGCCCTACACGCCCGATCAATGGCAGCGGATCGAAGCCTTGGGCTATCAGGTGGACGAAGAAATCAACCGCGGCGACATCCGTCTGACCATGGGCGGCGAGCCGACCTTCGTCTCGATCGATAACATGGAAGCCGAGGAATGGAACACCGCGGCCTTGGGAGCGGAGAAGCGTTTGCTGGCGGAAACCTTGCTCGACCGCCTGCGCGATCGGCTCGCCCCCGGCGGCCTGCTGCATTATGGCCTGGGCAAATGGTACCCCGGCGAACAGCTCCCGCGATGGGCCCTGACCTGCTACTGGCGCACCGACGGCGTCGAACTATGGCGCGACCGCGCGCTGCTGGCGCGCGCCGACACGGCTTACACATTCGGTCCGCTGGACGCCCAGCGCTTTTGCGAGATGCTGGCGCGCCGGCTCGGGGTCGATGCGGAATATGCCAATCCCGCGTTTGAAGATCCGTTGTATTATTTGCAGCGCGAGCGCCAGCTTCCGATTAACGTCGATCCGGTCGACAATCATCTGGAAGACCCAATCGAGCGCGAGCGCGTGCGCCGCGTCTTCGAGCGCGGTCTCAGCACTCCCGTCGGATACGTCTTGCCGCTGCAACGCGGAATCGGCCGCAGCGGACCCGAATGGCAAACTGGTTTGTGGATGTTGCGTGGCCAGCATCTGTTCGTCGTGCCGGGCGATTCTCCGGTCGGACTGCGGCTGCCGCTGACAAGCCTGCCATGGGTGGAGGCGTCGCAGGCACCGGTCAATTACCCGGTCGATCCGATGGTCAATCGCGGTCCGTTGCCGGTGCCACCGCGCATCTCGCCGATGGACCCGGTGCTGCAGATCAGCGGCGAACGCGATCGCCTTCCCAAGGTCGGCGAGCCGGCGCCATGGATCGTGCGCACCGCGATGTGCGTGGAGCCGCGCGAGGGGCGGCTGCATGTTTTCATCCCGCCGGTGACCTCAATTGAGGACTTCGTCGATTTGCTGGTCGCGATCGAAGACACCGCGGCGCATCTCCAGATGCCGGTGGTGATCGAAGGATATGCTCCGCCCAGCGACCCCCGGATCGGCCAGCTCAAGGTCACCCCCGATCCCGGAGTGATCGAGGTCAATGTCAATCCCGCCCATAGCTGGTCCGAACTGGTGGCCAACACGACGGCGCTTTACGAAGACGCGCGGCAATGCCGTCTGGGCACCGAGAAGTTCATGCTCGACGGACGCCACAGCGGCACAGGCGGCGGCAACCATTTCGCATTGGGTGCGGCGACCCCGGCGGACAGCCCCTTTTTGCGCCGTCCCGATCTGCTGCGCAGCTTTCTGGGTTTTTGGCTGAATCATCCTTCGCTGTCGTACATGTTTTCGGGCATGTTCATTGGTCCCACCAGCCAGGCACCGCGCGTCGATGAGACCCGTCAGGACAGCATCTATGAGCTGGAGATCGCCTTCGGCCAGATTCCCAATCCCGGCGAAGGCTATTGCCCGCCGTGGTTGGTCGACCGGATCTTCCGCCACATCCTGGTCGACGTAACCGGCAATACTCATCGCGCCGAGTTCTGTATCGACAAGCTCTACTCGCCGGATTCGGCTACGGGCCGCCTGGGCTTGCTGGAGCTGCGTGGTTTCGAAATGCCGCCGCATGCGCGGATGAGCTTGACGCAGCAATTGCTGGTGCGCGCTTTGGTGGCGTGGTTTTGGCGCGAACCGTTCACCCGCAAGCCGATCCATTGGGGCACCCAGCTCCACGACCAATTCATGCTGCCGCATTTCGTCGCGCGCGACTTCGCCGGTGTCATCGAGGATCTCAACCGCGCCGGCTATCCGCTGGAGACCGGCTGGTTCGCTCCCCATTTCGAATTCCGCTACCCGGTTTTCGGCCGCGTCAGCCACATGGGTATCGAATTGGAAATCCGCCAGGCGACTGAACCGTGGTACGTCCTGGGCGAGGAACCTGGCGCGGGCGGCACCGCACGCTATGTCGATTCGTCGGTCGAGCGGGTGCAGGCCAAGGTCGGCGGTCTGACGGGAGAGCGCTATATCGTGACCTGCAACGGACGGCGGCTCCCGTTGCATTCCACCGGTACGCAAGGCGAATTTGTCGCGGGGGTGCGCTACCGCGCGTGGCAACCGCCGTCATGCCTGCATCCGACAATTCCGGTTCATACCCCGCTGGTGTTCGATGTCGTCGATACCTGGTCCGGGCGCTCGGTCGGCGGATGCACCTACCATGTTGCGCATCCCGGCGGCCGCAGCTATGACACCTTTCCGGTCAACGCCAACGAGGCCGAGGCGCGCCGCACCGCCCGCTTCTTCCCGTTCGGCCATACGCCGGGAGCGATGACGGCTCCACCCCCGGAATTCAATCCGCAATTCCCGCTAACGCTCGATCTGCGCCGCGCGCCCGAGACCGCCGCCGTAACCGGGCTGTAGGCGGTGGAATGTAAGTCCGGGCAGGCTTGAGTGTCGCATAACTCATCCCCAGACACCTCATCGCACGAACATATTGGCGCACAGGCCTTTTCTGTTCCCTCCCCTTATCCTGGGAGAGGGCGAGCGAGAGGTTACACGCTACGGTTCAGGACCAGATTTCGCCTGCGGCCACTGACTTTGCGCGAAACCACTGCCCAGAATTATTCTCGCTTTAAGGTTGTAGTTCGAAAGCCTTAATCCCCCCTTCATCGCGGGCGAAAGCATAACCGAGCATCCAACGCCGGGTTTCCTGGACGAGAAACCCACCGGGCGCTGGCGCATCCGCGTCTGATTTACTACGTTTGGCAAAGCAACCGCGCGCGAGTGGGAGGTACCGGCAATGGAGCAGGACCGACGGCAAGCGTGGCTTGTAGTGGCGAGCTTGTTCATCTCGCTATTTTTGGTGCTGGGCCCTACCGCCAGTACCCTGAGCTTCTATTTCGCGTCTTTCGTAAAGCTGTTCGGCTGGACCCACGCCCAGGTCGCGCTGATCTCAACCGTGTTCAGCCTGTCGATGGGTCTTAGCGCACCGGCGGCCGGATGGCTTTTGGACCGCTTTGACGCCGGCGTGGTGATGGCGGCGGGCGAGTTCCTGGTGATCCTGGGATTGCTGACCGCGAGCCAGGCGGGATCTCTCAGCCCGGTACTGTGGGCGTATGTGCTAATCGGCGCAGGAGTTGGCGCTTCCACGATGGTGCCGGCCAGCGTGGTCGCCACCAACTGGTTCAGCAATCGGCGCGGATTTGCCCTGGCCAGCACCTTGGCCGGTGCCGCGGCGGCGTCGGTAATCATGCCGCAGGTGATCAGTCCCTTGCTGTTGGCATACGGCACGCGGGCGACGCTGGCGATCAGCGCCGCTCCCATCCTGATCGTCGTGATGCCGCTGGTGTTGCTCCTGGTGCGTACCCGCCCCAGCGGTTCAGGCGCGGTGACCCGTGCTGCGGTCCATGGTAACCCCGGCGCGCCCGGTCTCGAATTCGGTCAGGCGATGCGCACCGCGCCATTTTGGATTCTGGTGGTCGTACAACTGTCCTATGGCGCCGGCTTCGGCGGTTTTCATTATCACTTCGTGCCGATGCTCCTCGCGGCCGGCTATTCGCAGAGCACCGCAGCGATCCTTATGAGCATGGCGTCAGCCGTAGCCTTGGTGAGTTTTTTTGTGATTGGGATGGGCGCGGATCGATACGGCGGGCGCACCGCCTTGACCTGGTCGATGGTGGTATTGGGCGTGGCCGTGGCGATGTTTGCGGGTATCGGCTATCGGCCGCTGGCGGTCCCGATAGTGTTGGTGTCGCTGGCGCTGGTCGGACTGGCCGCGGGAGCGTCGCCGATTGCCGCGCCGATCCTGCTGGTTGAAACCCTGGGCTTGCGGCGTTTCGGATCTTTATGGGGACTGCTGAACTTCGTTGGCCTGATCGGTTTCGCTATTGGTCCAGTACTGGTCGGTCACACTTTCGACCGCACCGGGAGCTATGTGCTGGCGATGGAAGTGTGCGGTGCAATCTGCGTCGCGGGAGGTCTCGCCGCGGCCACCGCCTTCCCGGCCTTCGGACATGACCTGGCGCCGCAGCCGATGGCCAGCGCGGTGGAACTCAAACCCAGCCAGGCGCGCGCTCCGCTATGACGGCGCTCTTTCTGATCCTCCCGGCCCTAAAGCGAAAATAATCTCCTGTGCGAAGCACTCAAACAGGGCAGAGGCTCCGCTCTGGTCTGAGGAGGAGCGCTGGAGAGAGGTTACACGCCCCGATCCACGGCGCACATTTCGCTCATCGCCACTTACATTTCGCGCAACATATGTCAGCAGCCATTTCGTTTCAGGACCAAGAATCGGTATCGCGCTCTAGTCCACATATTTCATTACCTTTGAGATAGTTTGAAAATCGGCTTGCGGGATCTCGAAGAATCCGAAGCGAAAGACGAAACCCCAGCTCTGTTTATTGCGAATAAAAGTCAGCTCGGGAATCAGCGGCTGAATCTCAGTTTCCTGGCAGGGAAGAAACTCAACGTCCCTGCGGTATGGGATAAAGCCGCCGCCCATATCGCCTTGGTATACTTCACCCGCTTTCACGCGCGCGATAGCGCTGAACTTCCGGTATGGCTCCTTACCCTGGAAACGGAGCTTGGGGGAATAAAATACAATCAGATCGCCGGCTTGCATGCGTCTCATCGGCGCGCCCTTGCCATGGTTGGCCTGAACGATGCCCAGCTTTTTGCCGTTTTCCAGATGATCCTTCGAGACCACGACCAGCCAATATTTGGTTTCGCGCATAACGGCAGTTGTTTACTCGTTTTTCAAACTATAGTTCTCGCAATTGCTTTCATCAATCGGCTCCGGGTGCGTACCACTACTCGAGCTTTACCAGCAATCCGCGGCTGCGCGACGCTTCGAATATCCAACGAAAGAAAATTACCGCGAGTGCGAAGTAAACCGCGTTGAGGCCCAGCGCCCACCAGAAGTGTGCCGGTGAAAATCGCCCGCCGGCAAGAATCTGGCGCATCCCTTCGAACGAATGCGTGGTCGGCAGCATCCACGCGATACCACGCAGCGGCAGCGGCAGCGCACTTAACGGATAGAACACGCACGATACCGGCTGCAACAATCCGGCGAAACTCCATGCCAGTCCCTGGATCCTGGTGGTAAAGCGGAAGATCAGCCCCGTGATAAATACGCCCAGGGTCAGCCCGAACAGCATCAGGTTCAGGATATAGGGTACGAACGCCAGCAGGCGCGGAAAGATGTCGAAGGCATAACAAGCCCACGCGATTAACGCCGCACACAAAGCCCCGACCGCCACCTTGAACAGGTTGACGATAATCAGGCCGCAGAGATATTCCGACACGCTGAGCGGCGTCGAAAACAGATTGATCAGGTTGCGCGACCACAGCTCGTCCAGAAAGCCGACCGCCATATCGCGTTGGAACGCGTAGAACATTCCCCACAGAATCGCCGCACCCAACAGGAAGCTCGTGATGCCGGGACCGGCCCGCCCCCCACGCGTCAGATAGATAGTAAAGAATCCCCACACGATGATGTCGAGCACGGGCCAGTACACCATGTCGGTAATACGGTCGATATTGCGGCGCATTTCGAACGCGTGGCGCATCACCACGGCTTGCACCCGATGTTTTCTCATGAGGCGGCGCCCTCCTCGCGCACGATGCGAAGGAACACTTCCTCCAGTGCCGGTTCGCTGCGCTCTTCGTTCAGGATCGCCTGCGTGATTTCGATCGGACTTCCCGACGCGATCACGCGTCCGTGATTGAGAAACACGATTCGGTTACACATGCGCTCGACTTCGAGCATGTTATGCGAGGTGTAAACAATCGCGGTGCCGAACTCGCGCTGCGCTTCGAGCAACACTTGCTTGACCTGCCACGCAATCTCCGGGTCGAGGTAAGCGGTGGGCTCGTCGAGCAGCAACAGCCGCGGCTTGTTCATCATCGCCTTGCACAGCCCCACGCGGGTATTCTCGCCCGACGAGAGCTTCGCTACCACTTTGTGTTTCAGCTTCTCGACCCCGAACAGCGCCAGCATCTCGTCGATCCGCCGCAGCGGCTGCGCGATATCGTACAATCGCGCGAACACGCGCAGGTTCTCCATCACCGTAAGCCGGTACGGGAACGCGACATTGGGCGACGTGAAGTTCATCTGCTGGAGAAGTTCTTCGCGATGCTCCGCGAAGGGCTTGCCGAACACCACGACCTCGCCGGCGCTCGGCGTGATCAGTCCCAGAAGCATATGAATCGAAGTCGTCTTGCCCGCGCCGTTGGGACCGAGCAGTCCGAGAATCTCGCCCGGCGCCACCGAGAACGATACGTCGTCAACCGCGACAAAGTCGCCAAAGCGCTTGGTCAGATGTCTAACGTCCAGAAGCATTCGAAAATTCCCTCCCAGACCCGCGAAGTGAAATGCGCACACGCTGGCCGCCAAAAAAAAGCGGCCGCGGATACCTTGCAAGCACCCGTGGCCGCTCTTCCGGCTAACTGTAGTCAGTTAGTGATCAACGATGATCCAACGTGCCGGATGCACCTCCACGGGGCCGCGTAGTATTTTGGATGATAATGGTCCACATGGAAGAACGTCCTTCTGGTTAAATCGTAGCACGGAACAAACCGCGGTGCGAACGTAGCAAGAAGAGTAGCATCGGAGGGACTGCGGTGGGTCCCCATCCAACCAGCAAAGCCGATTTTCAAGCACGCTTAAAAAAGAAATATCAATGTCCGAAAACGGCGAGCGGCGAACCGCCGCAAGGGCTAGGATAAACTCATGTTGCTCGAACCCGAGATGTGTTACCGTGCGGTCCGGTCGCACGATTCGCGCTTCGATGGCCGTTTCTTCGTGGGGGTTTCCTCCACCGGAATCTACTGCCGGCCGATTTGCACAGTCAAAACGCCAAAGCCCGAGAACTGCACTTTTTTCCCAAGCGCGGCGGCGGCGGAGTCGAGGGGTTACCGGCCGTGTCTGCGCTGCCGCCCCGAACTCGCTCCGGGCAATGCCAGCGTCGACGCCAGCTATCGGATTGCCCAGCGTGCGGCGAGCCTGATCGAAGACGGAGTCCTCAGCGAAGCCGGTATCGACGCGATCGCGTCGCGGCTGGGTGTCACCGATCGCCATCTGCGCCGCGTGTTTCACGACCAATTCGGCGTATCGCCGGTTGAATTCGCGCAGACCCAGCGCCTGCTGCTGGCCAAGCGTCTCCTCACCGACACGGCCGCGCCGGTCACTGAAGTCGCGTTCGCGGCCGGGTTCGGCAGTTTGCGCCGATTCAATACGCTGTTCAAAACCCGTTACCGCCTCAGTCCGAACCAACTCCGCAAGACTCCGCGGCGCAGCGATTCCCCGGATGTCCTGAACTTTGAATTGAGCTTTCGTCCGCCTTACGATTGGCGCGCGATGCTCGACTTCCTCAACGCACGGAGCATCAGCGGCGTCGAAATGATCGAGTCCTCGACCTACCGCAGAACCGTACGGCTGATCCGCGGTGGAACGCTCCATACCGGCTGGATTGAGGTAACGCCGGCGAGACGCAAACCGGCGCTGCGCGTCGCGCTATCGGCGTCGCTGATCAAGGTGATCCCCGCGGTGTTGTCGCGCGTAAAGCATTTGATGGATTTGTCTTCGCAACCGGTGGAAATCGCGGACGCGCTGGGAGCGTTGGCGAGCGCGAATCCCGGACTTCGCGTACCGGGAGCATTCGACGGCTTCGAGATTGCGGTGCGCGCGATCCTGGGCCAACAGGTAAGCGTGGCCGGCGCACGCACGATGGCGGGCCGGTTCGCAGCCGCCTTTGGGACCATGATCGAATCACCCTTTGCTTCGCTCACCAGAATTTTTCCCTCGGCTGAAGAGGTCGCAAGTTTGAACGTTAATGATATCGCCGGCCTGGGGGTGATCTCTTCGCGGGCGCGCTCAATTCTCGAGTTGGCCCGCGCAGTCGCTCAGGGCAATCTCGTGCTTGAGCCGGGAGTTGACGTCGCATTAACGCTGGCCAAGTTGCGCGCGCTAAGCGGGGTCGGCGAATGGAGCGCGCAATACATCGCGATGCGCGCGCTGGCCTGGCCCGACGCCTTTCCCCATACGGATCTGGGCGTGATGAAAGCGCTGGGCGAGCGCGACCCCAAACGCGTGCTCGCCGCCGGCGAAGCGTGGCGGCCGTGGCGGGCGTATGCGGCAATGCATCTGTGGACGGCCTACCGGCGTAATGGGCCGGCCTACGGGCGCAATGGTGCGGCCCACCACCCCAATGCAATCGCAAATGGAGGAACGTGATGGAACTGCTCATTGATCGCGTCGGTTCGCCGATTGGAACAATTCTTTTGGTGTTCGATGACCAGACGCTGCGCGCATTGGACTTTGAGGACCATGAGGATCGGATGCATCGCCTGCTGCGCTTACATTATGGGAGCTATCGGCTGACTCCTGGCCGCAATCCGGCCGGCTTGAGTGATCGGATCGCGGCGTACTTTGGAGGCGATATCGCGGCGCTGGACTCAATCCCGGTGCAAACGGGCGGAACTTCGTTCCAACGCAGGGTCTGGGGCGCATTGCGCCGGATCCCGGCCGGAAAAACCACGACCTATGGACAACTGGCGCGGGAACTCGGGAGTCCAAACTCGAGCCGCGCGGTCGGTATGGCGAATGGATCGAATCCGGTCGCGATCGTTGTGCCCTGTCATCGCGTTATCGGCATCGGTGGTGCGCTTACTGGATACGGTGGCGGACTCGACCGGAAACGCTGGCTCCTCGCGCATGAAGATCGCGAGCTTCAAAGTCAATCCGGCCAATGGGGCTTGAAAATTTAGTCAGGGAGGAGCATTTGTAGCCCGTGTCCAAACATGGCAAGGGAAAAGCTCACGGTCATGATGCGGAAAATCATTCCGCAGAGCGGCCCGCGGATCTCAAACGCAAAGAGTTCGAGAAAGAACTGGAGAAACTGCACGTCGAACTGGTCAAGCTCCAGGACTGGGTCAAGTACAAGGGACTGAAGGTTGTTGTAGTTTTCGAGGGACGCGACGCCGCGGGCAAGGGCGGGGTGATCAAGCGGATCACAGAAAGAGTTAGCCCGCGAGTGTTCCGGGTCGTGGCTTTGCCCGCGCCTTCCGAGCGTGAAAAGACCCAAATGTACATTCAGCGCTACCTGCCGCATTTGCCCGCGGCGGGTGAGGTCGTCCTATTCGATCGCAGCTGGTACAACCGGGCCGGCGTTGAACGAGTGATGGGCTTCTGCTCGGAAGAGGAGGTCCAAAAGTTCCTCAAACTGTGTCCTGACTGGGAACACACTATAATCGATTCGGGGATTACCCTGATAAAATACTGGTTCGAAGTCAGCCAGGAGGAACAGCATCGACGATTCCTGGCCCGCATCGACGATGGCCGCAAAACCTGGAAGCTGAGCCCGATGGACGTCGAGTCGCATCGCCGATGGTACGACTATTCGCGGGCGCGCGATGAGATGCTGGCGGCAACTCATACCGCATCCGCACCGTGGTATGTCGTCAATGCCGATGACAAACGGCGTGCGCGGCTGAATTGTATCGCTCACCTGCTGAGTTTGATTCCATACAAGGAAATCAGGCGCGAGCCGGTCAAATTCCCGCAGCGCAAGAAGCCGCGTGGCTACGTCGAACCGAAGAGCCAGCCCTACACGCTCATCCCTGAACGCTATTGAAGGGTATGTCGCCGATGAAGGAGAGGCCCACGCCCCAAGCCAACGCCGGCCAGAACTGAAGGGAATACTCTGTCCCCCCGTGGTCGAATTGGTTCTTGATGCGGGATGTTCGGCCCCTTCTATTCCCTTGGGTGCTGACCTTGATGCTAAAATTATCCCTGACAGATGTTGAGCGAAATATAAGTGGATGAATGCGGAAGGCGCGCTTTGGATCGGGACGTGTAACGTCGCCCTCTCCCAGCCCTAAAACGAAATAATTCCGGACGGATCTTTGGCGAAATGCCGCTGGCTGAGAGCGAAACATGTATCAAGGGTCGGGGCGTTTAACCTCTCCCTCGCCCTCTCCTAGGATAAGGAGAGGGGACAGAAAGGGCGTCTGCGCCAATGGGTTCTTACGCTCAAGGCGCAAAATTGGTTTTGGCTTTGAGACCAGGATAAGAGGATGCAAAGTGCCGGACCCCAGTCGGCACTTTATATTCCTACTGACTAATCGAACATCAGCACGGAGCGCGCGACTTCGCCGGCCTTCATCGCGCGAAATGCCTCGTTCACGTCTTCCAGTTTTCCCCGCTTGGTGATCATCTCGTCGAGATTGAGCTGCCCGTGGAGGTAGTAGTCGATATAGCGGGGCATGTCGATGCGGAAACGGGTGGAACCCATCATCGATCCCTGCAGCTTGCGCTCGGGCAGCAGTTTGGTGGACTCAATCTCAACGCACTGGCCCACCGGAATCATCCCGATAATCGTCGCCGTGCCGCCCTTTCTGACGCTTTCGAAGCATTGGCGCGCGAGTTTGGCGATCCCGACTGCTTCAAATGAGTAATCGACGCCGCGGCCATTGGTCAGCTCGCGGATCGCCTTGACCGGATCGGTTTGCGAAGCATCGACCGAGTCAGTTGCGCCGAACCGTTTGGCCATCGCCAGCTTGGATTCAAACTGATCGACGGCGATGATCTGACGGGCGCCCGCGATGCGCGCCGCCTGGATCGCCGCGATTCCGACGCCGCCGCATCCGAACACGGCGACTCGCGATCCCGGTTCGATTTTGGCGGTGTTGAGCACGGCGCCCATTCCGGTGGTGACGCCGCATCCGATAAGTGCGGCGCGGTCCAGTGGGATGTCGTCGGTAATTTTAACCAGCGCGTTTTCATGCACCAGGATCTTTTCAGCGTAGGTCGAAAGGTCGGCCTCCTGATGCATCGTCTTGCCGCCTTGCATTAAACGCGGCCGGTCGCCCTTGCCGCGCCGGGTGGCGGCCTTGTTGGAGCACAGATGCTGGTCGCCGGACATGCAATCCTCGCAGTAGCCGCAAAACGCCGTCGGCGAGGAAATCACGCGGTCGCCCGGCTTCACGTAAGTCACGGCGGTGCCGGTCTTTTCGACGATTCCCGCCCCTTCGTGGCCCAGGACGGAGGGGATCGGCTGCGGCCACAGGCCCTCGATCACGTGCAGGTCGCTATGACATACGCCGCTGGCCACGATACGGACCACGACCTCATGATCCTGCGGGTCGTCGATCTCGACTTGTTCGATGGTGAGAGGCTGGTTTGGCCCACGGAAAACTGCGGCTTTCATCTTGACTCCTTCGCGCGCGGACCCTTCGTTTGGATGGATACCGCAACGCGTCAATTGGCTTGATCTATACTCGCTACTTCTTGGCGCTCTTTTCCGGTTCAACTGTGGCCGGCGGCAGCGGATTGCCTACTACCCGGTATTGATCATGCTGTTGGTTGGTAACGCGAATGCCTTCTTCGAGCGCCGCCATCTGTTCCTCGCGATGCTCTAAATTGAAGTCGTACACCGCCCGCCGCGCGGCGAAGCCGTGGTTGAAGTGCGGCATCACGTAGCGCGCGATTAATTCATAGCTGCGCTTGGTCTGCGCCCAGTCGGCCCAATCATTAGCCAGTATCAGATGCGCTCCGAACTCGCCGATCCGGTATATACGCTCGATATGCGCAATTGCATCTTCTGGCGTTCCAATCACCGCCAGGCCATTCTCGATCAGGAAATTGGCGGGATCGGGAATATTGGGAGGCACGATCGCGAAGGTGCCCGCCTCGGCCAGATAGCGGACCCACGGCTCCAATCCAAACTGGACGTTCTTGAGCGCCTGCTCGCGCGTCTCCGCCACGTGCATCAGGGAGCAGATGCGCAGCCTGCTGCGCTCGACCTTCTGCCCGTGGCGCTGCGCGGTCTGCTCGGCGATAGTCCAATTATCGAACAAGGCCTGCAGGGCGAGGTCCGAAGTGCCGCTGATCGACACCATCCCCAGTCCCCATTGGCCGGCCAGCAATCCGGAAACCGGAGTTCTCGATGAACTGATGACCACCTCGATGTGCGGTTGGCTATAGGGCGGCAACTGCAACCGGGCGTTGCGCAATGTAAACCAGTCGGTTTCCTGGGTGACGGTTTCGCCGCGCAGCAGCCGCATGATGACGTCGACCGACTCCTGCACGCGACGGCGCTGATCGACGGTCCTGACCCCCAACATCATCGCGTCGCTCACCAGCGCGCCGGGCCCTACGCCCAGCATCGCGCGGCCGCGTGTCATATGGTCGAGCAGCGTCATCCGGTCCGCGACCATCATCGGCGAATGATAGGGCAGGGAGATCACGCCGGTGCCGAGCTTGATGTACTTGGTGCGCTCCGCCGCGGCGCCGATAAAGATCTCGGGCGATGCGATAATCTCCACGCCCGCCGAGTGATGCTCGCCGATCCAGGCTTCGTCGTAACCCAGATGATCGAGCAGCTCGATCAGCTCCATGTCACGGCCCAGCGTGGTAGTGACGTCTTCGATAATCGCGTGAAAAGGGGCGAGGAAAATGCCCGAGCGTAACCGTTTCATTAGCTGTCTCCCGCGTACTTGAAAAAGCGCCCAGCGTTGAACTAGCGCAATCGCCTGAAAGGTCTACGCGCGTGGGCCTAATCCGATATACACCGACTTGATTTCGGTATATTCCTCGATTCCCTCAAGCCCGCCTTCGCGGCCGATCCCGGAACCCTTGAAGCCGCCGAAGGGCAGATTGGGCAGCGTGGCGAAAGTATTCACGCCGATTTTGCCGGCGCGAAAGCCGCGGGCGAAACGCAGCGCCCGCCCGATATCGCGCGTGCACACCATCGCCGCCAGCCCATAGCTGGTATCGTTGGCAATCCGCAGCGCCTCGGCCTCGTCCTTAAACGGGATCATCGCCAGCACCGGGCCGAAGATTTCCTCGCGCGCGATCCGCATTTCGTTATTCACGCCGGCGAACAGGGTCGGATTGATGAAGTTGCCTTCCGACAGCTCGCGGTTTGACGGGCGGTCGCCGCCCACTACCAGGCGCGCGCCGTCGGCGCAACCCGCCCTGATGTAGCCCATGATGCGATCGAGCTGCTTTTCATTGATGATCGGTGCGGAGGTCGTGGCGGGATCGAACGGATCGCCAAGTTTGATAGTGGCCGCGAAGCCGGCGGCCTTCTCCACCACCTCGTCATAGATCGATTGCTGCACCAGCGTGCGCGTCATGCACGAACATCCCTGTCCGGACAGTCCCATCGACACGCCGCCCATCGCGGCAACCGCGGCCATGTTCAGATCGGGCGCGTCGTCGAAGATCACCTGCGGGCTCTTGCCGCCCAATTCCAGGGACACCCGCTTGATGCCCTTTCCGGAGACCTCGAGTATATGTTCGCCGACGGCGCGGCTTCCGGTGAAATGCACCTTGTCCACCATCGGATGCGAGATCAGCGCTTCGCCCACCATCTGGCCGGTCCCCAGCACCAGGTTGAAGACCCCTTTGGGAAGGCCCGCCTCTTCGAGCATCTCGGTCAGTCTTATCACCGTGAGGCTGGCGTATTCCGAGGGTTTCAGGACGATGGTGCAGCCGGCGGCCAGCGCCGGCGCGACCTTCTTGCAGAACAGGTTCAACGGTGCGTTCCATGGCAGGATGGCCGCGACCACGCCAACCGGGTCGCGCAGCGTCATCGCCATCACGTCGTCGCCAGCGCCGGTGTCGGGAAGCGTCTGCCCGCCGAGCTTATCGATCCATCCGGCGTAATATTCGAAGGTATCGGCAAAATACTCGGGTCCGAGCGGATAGGTGGAATGCGAGGAAACCGGCAAGCCGTTATCCAACGTTTGCAGATGACTGAGTTGATCGGCATTGGCGCGGGCAAGATTCGCGATCCGATCGAGTATGCGTTTGCGCTCCCGAGCTTTCATTTTGGGCCACGGGCCCTCATCGAAGGCGGTGTGCGCAGCGCGCACCGCGCGATCGACATCCCGGGCATCGGCGACGGCAAAACGCGTCACCGCTTCGTGAGTCGCCGGATGCCTGTGAGTCCAGCTTTCGTTGCTGGCGGGCTGCACCCAGTTGCCGTCGATATAGAGCTTAGTACGGTCCTTCACCCCAAGCCGGTCGCGATGGCCCAAAACGCTGATCGCCATATTGCTCCTCGTCGCTAGTCACGCAATTATCGCGGATGAGATTAGCCTTTTGCCAGGCGCCCACGCCAACGCCGCTGAGGATTTTTTCGGCGCACGGAGGATGGTGGGCGAGGGGACGGAAAGTCTCCGGCCCCAGCAGGCTGCGACAAAAAGGGATTTCCGCCGCCTGCACCCTCACTCTCATCTCTCCCAGAAAAACTGTCGAAAAACGACAGAATGGCAAAGCAAGGCGGCTTAGCAACGCCGCGGGGCGGTAGAGGTTTGACTCGGTTCCCTCGCCCACATTTAGTTGGGGAAGGGGGCGAGGGTTCTGATAAACCTCAAGTAATATCTAACGCGTTGGCGCAGACTGCGGTTCGGTAAACGTAGGGGCATCTTTATTTTTGCACCAGCAGGGTGCGAAAAAACGGCTTCTGAGATAGGAGTGGTGACCCGATAGGAGTAGCACCCTGGATAAAAGATGGGTGCTTTCCTCAATCTTCTCCGCCTGACCGGGGGGAGATAAGAGAGAGGGAGCAGGCTGCGGAGACTTTTTCTGCAGCCCTGCTAGAATTAACTGAGCGCTAGTTCAATCAAGGCCCGGGCAAGTCAAGCCGCCTGGGGCAGGAGGTCATAAATGAAACTGGGATTCTTTTTCGAGCTACAGCTCCCACGCCCGTGGGATCCCGATTCCGAGCATCGTGTCTATAAGGAAGCGATCGAGCAGGCCGAGTTGGCCGATAAATTAGGCTTCGATTACATCTGGGCCGTCGAACATCATTTCCTCGAGGAGTATTCGCATTGCTCGGCGCCGGAGATCTTCCTGACCGCCTGCAGCCAGCGCACTAAAAACATCCGGCTCGGTCATGGCGTGGTCCTGACCTCGCCCGGCTACAACCATCCGGCGCGAATCGCGGAGCGGCTTGGAGCGCTCGACCTGGTCAGCGACGGACGGCTGGACTTCGGCAGCGGCGAGTCGTCGTCGGAGACCGAACTGGGCGGCTTCTGCCAGGACCGCGCGGAAAAGCGTGAGAAATGGCGCGAGGGGCTCGAAGCCGTCTGCCGGATGATGGCGGAGACGCCGTTCCAGGGTTACGAAGGCAAGCATTTCAAGATGCCGGTCAGGAATGTGATTCCCAAGCCGCTGCAAAAACCCCATCCTCCCCTGTGGCTGGCGGCATCCAAGCCTGAGACCGTCAAGATGGCGGCCCAGCTCGGAATTGGATCACTGACGATTACCTTCGTGCCTCCCGAGGAAATAAAGCCAATCGTCGACTCCTTCTATGAGACCCTGGCGACGGAGTGCGAGCCAATCGGCTTCGCGGTCAATCCCAATATCTTCTTTATCGCCCCATTTATGATGGCGCGGACGGAGGACCGCCTGAAACAGATGCTGCGCGGCAGCGAGCACTTCTTCCTGCATGCGTCCACGCATTACTTCGGCAACGGCGAGCATGAGCCGGGCAAGACCAGCATCTGGGAAAAGTTCCAGAAAAATCCGATCGACCTGCAGCAGGCCTTTCCCCATCTGTATGGCAAGCCGGGCAACCAGTGCGTCGGCACAGTCGAATACGTTCGCGACAAGCTGCGCAAGTTCGAAGAGGCTGGCGCTGACCAGATCGGGCTGATGGGCCAGTTGTCCAACTACAAGCATGAGGACATCTGCGAGGCGATGGAGCTGTTGGGACGCGAAGTGCTGCCGGAGTTCAAGGAGCGCGAGGCCAAGCGGGCCCGGGAAAAAGCCGCGATCGTCGAACCGATGATCGAACGCGCCATGAATCGCAAACCCGCGCCGAAGATTCCCAAGCTTGACGGCCCGACGATCATCAAGGCCGCCGGCGTTTACTAACCCGAAGCTGACAGTATTGTTGGGCAGAGACCTGACCCCTTCCCTGAAAGGATCTTTTCAGGGAAGGGGTTGCAAACGGACAACACATAGGCGGCGGCTCTTTTCTGTTCCTCCTTAATCCTAGAGAGCGCGAGGGAGAGGTTACACGTACCGATCCACGGCACGCGTTCCTCTACATCCACCTGCATTTCGCGAACAACCGCCGCGAATCGTTCTCGCTTCAGGGTTAGGTCTTCTACCTCCCGCCATGATACAAATCCGATCAGGTAAAGGTTGACCACCATGCCGATAACCAGCGCCAGCGTGATCGAACAGCTCAGCGTTGCCGGCGACGCGGCAATCCCCTTCGAGGAATTGTGGCGAGCGCTATGGAATCAGCCCCACGTGCCGGCGGCATCGCTGGAATTGTGCCGTCTGTATCTCGCGCGTCTGCATCGCGCGCCAGCCGAACTCGCGATGCGGATGCCGGTGGCGCCGCAGGTGCCGGAAGAGAAAATCGCAAGCCTCATTCGCGACAATTGGATGCAGGACCCACTCTTTCCGGAATCCGAACGGGCGGTCCTAAACTTTACGCAATGGTATCATATCGATCCGCAATCGATTCCCGACGACGTGGCTGACGCGGTGATCAAGCATCTGGGACAGAGCGGATTTGTCGCACTGATCGAAGCGCTGGGCTTTATCGACGGCCGCATCCGGGCCGCGTTAATGTATTCACACATGCAGGATTGAGCTTTTCTGGAGGTACGAAATGGGAGCCGCTGCTCGTATCCAGGCGCCGCAACGCCAGACTGGCGATGTCATCCGTGACAGCGCACTTGGGCTGGTTCCGGAAACCATCGAGGCGATCGCGAACCTCAATCGCCACGCCTGGCGCAGCAGCCCGGTGAGGGCATCGCTCCTGGAGATCGTCCGGCTGCGCAATGCGCGCACGGTCAACTGCCAATTCTGTAAAAGCGTGCGTTATGACCTGGCCCGCCGGGACGGTCTGACCGAGGACAAAGTCGATCAGATCCGCGATGGTTACGAGGAAAGCCTGCTAGCCGCGGACGAAAAACTCGCCGTCGCGTTCGCCGACGTTTACCTGCACGACCCGGGCGGCTTGAGCAAGGAACTGGCCGCGCATCTCAGGCAACACTTCTCCCTCGCGCAGCTTGCACATTTGACCATCGCGCTAATCGCGTTCAACGCCACCTCGCGCTGCGCGGTCACGATCGGCGGCATGCCGGAGAACCTGCCGATCACAGAACTGGCCGCGCCTTAAGTAACTCGACGACCACCTCGTCGCGACACACTCACGAACCGCAGTGGAGAGGTCATCGCCGTTTCCTGCTCCTGATACTGGAGCCTGGAGCTCTTCAACATCAGTGACCGATAGTCAGAGTTGCTACTTTTGGCTGCTCGAGTCGGCGCCAAAGTAATCTCCGCCTTTGGCGCGCACGTCGTCAGTTCCCCAGGTGATTTCCTGGTCCATCTTCAGCATCCCGGGGATGTGCTTGGAGCAGTGTACGAAGGCGTCGATCACGGTAACCATGATCCAGCGCTCGACGCTTCCGGCGTCGGCCTTCGCAAGCTTCGCGAGCACCGGATCTCCCAGCACCGCGGCTTCGGCCGGGTGGCCTTTCAGCATGCGCTGGAGTTCATCGTTCTCAACGATGCGGGCGCGTCCGTTTACGTGAAGACCGATCCGGTCGGTTTGAAAGTCGACGAACATCAGACCGACATGTGGATTCTCCGCTACGTTGCCCAGGCTCGACATCACTCCATTTCCCCGATACTCGGGGTACGCGAGCCGGCGTTCGTCGAGGATTTTCACAAAACCCGCGGGTCCGGCTCGAAATGAGGAGTGCGCGTGCCCCCGGCGATCCGCCGTGGCCACGAACATCATTTCCTGGCGGGCGATGAAGGCTTGCATCGCGGGATTCAGATAGTCGAGCATCCGATGCTTGTAGAACGCCAGAGCCTGGACGGTCGTGCCGTATTTTTGCTGGAGCTGATGCTCCCCATCCGAGCCCGGCAAGGCGGACGGAGCCGGTGCAGCCGCTTCGCCGCAGGCCCAGCCGACGATCTCGCGGACGGCCGGCTCGCAGGAGCCGCAGGCCTTGCCGGCGCGCGTTTCCTCCATCACGGCTTGCGCAGTGCGCAATCCGTTTTTGACGCAATCGAGGAGCGCGCCCATCCGGACGCCACTGCAGCTGCAAATTTGCGCCTCCAGTGGAATCTGCTCGAACCCTCCCTGCGCGGCCGGGACGCCGAAATTGAACAGCAGGTTGGCGCGCTCTTCGGGAAGCGGCCCACCGCTGTCAAAGGCAGAGAGCAGGTTGGCGGCTTCGCCGCCGTCGCCAAGCAGGATCCCTCCGATCAGCCGTCCATCGCGGATGATGAGCTTCTTGTAAGTACCTTTGCGCGGCTCGGCGAATTGCACGACTTCATCGTGATCCTCGCCGGGTTCAATCACCCCCATCGAGGCCAACTGGACGCCCGCCACCTTGAGCCGGGTGGCGGTTTTCGAGCCATGGTAGGCGGCTTTCGGATTCCGGCCGGTGAGGTGCTCGGCGAGGACCTTGGCCTGCTCCCAGGCCGGTGCAACCAGACCGTAAACCTGCGCCCGATACTGAACGCATTCGCCTACCGCATAGATGTTTGGATCGTCGGTACGCAACTGGCTGTTCACGACGATGGCCCGCGCCACCGTCAATCCGCTCTGGACCGCCAGCTCGGTATTGGGCGTCGTGCCGCTGGCAAATACCACGATGTCGCACTCAAGCGCTGGGCCCTCCGCGAAGGCCAGGCCGCTGACGCGTTCTTCGCCCAGCACCCTGGTGGTGTTCTTCCCGAGATGTACGTGAATCCCGAGCTTCTCCAGCAGCGACTGGAGGATCGCGCCGGCGGGCGCGTCCAGCTGATGGTTCATCAGATGCCCGGAGCGATGGATGACGTGCGTTTCGATATTCAACGCCTGCAGCGCATACGCGCATTCCAGGCCGAGGAGTCCGCCGCCGATTACGGCGGCCCGGCGCCGGCCGCGGGCGTATTCGGCAATCCGGTGGCAATCGTCGAGCGAGCGAAAGCCGAAGATGCCGGGTTTGTCGCCGCCGTCCTCCCGCTCGAGCCCCTCGAGCGGCGGAATGTACGGACGGCTGCCGGTGGCGATGATGAGCTTGTCGTAGGATTCGGCGGTCCCATCGGCGCCCAGCACGCATTTGGCGTAGCGTTGGATCCGCACCGCGCGTATGCCGGCATGCAGCGTGATTCCGTTTTCGGCGTACCAGGCCGGCGGATTCAGCAAAACCCCTTCTTCGCTCTGGGTGCCATCGAGAATGCTGGAGAGCAGGATGCGGTTGTAGTTGCCGCCGGGTTCGGCGCCAAACATCGCGATCCGGAACAGGTCGCCGCCGTCCCGCGCGAGAATCTCTTCGACCGTGCGCGCCCCGGCCATGCCGTTGCCGATCACGACCAGGTTCCTTTTGTCGCCCATCGACTAGATCTCCATCAGGCCGAAATCGACGATCACCATGCCCTTGAGCCCCGCGGGTGCGCCGATCAGGATCTCGAGCTCGGAATCGGGCAGGATGTCCTCGATCACAAACAGCGGAATGTTCATCGCCGCTTGGGCGCCGGCCGGGAAATAACGCATCGGTTTCTGATCGCACGTGAGCAGAAGATAGATCAGCTCGGCGTTGGGATTGCCGAGGCGGCCGTAAATGAACTGCGCGCGCCGGTCCGAGGGAACCTTGTAGCTGATGTGCGGCTCAAGACGGGCCGGGTGTTCCAGCCCGCGGCCCTCGAACCGATAGATACCTTGCAGAAACCTGGGCGTTTCGACCATAGTTTCCTATCTCCGCTAAGTGCGAGTTGCCGGGCATGAACCGCGGAGGGCCGTTCGGACCTCCATCTTGAAAGCCAATTACGCCGTATTTTAACCTCAAAACGAGCATAATTCTGGGCAGTTGTTTCGCGCAAGGTCAGTGGCCGTAAGCGAAATCTGTGTCGTGGACCGTAGCGTGTAACCTCTCCCTCGCCCTCTCCCGGGATAAAGAGAGGGAACAGAAAGAGCCTCTGCGCCAATGCGCATGTGCTCCTGACACGTAAAATTATTCTCGCTTTGAGCTTAGAACCCGCCGAGTAAATTGCAACTATTATCGCCCAAAGAGTACTCCGGCCGCCATTCCTCGCTCACTCTTCGGCGCCCCCTTCGCTATCGTTCCCAGAGCCGTTGGTCTCCGGACCTTCTTCTTCCTTTTCGGCCAGGCCGGCGACGGCGCGGACGTGCTCGCCGGCGTCGAGCTTGACCAGGCGCACGCCTTGGGTGTTGCGGCCGATGATGCGTACGTCCTTGACCTTGAGCCGGATGACCTTGCCGCCGTCGGTGATCAGCATCACCTGATCGTCAATCCCGACCTGGCGGACGTTTACCACCGCGCCGGTCTTGTCGGTGACCTGCATCGTGATCACGCCCTTGCCGCCGCGATGGGTCAGGCGGTACTCGGAGGCCGGGGTGCGCTTGCCGAAGCCGAGTTCGGAAACCGTCAGCAGGGTCTCGCCCTCGCGCACCATCGCCATCGACACCACCTCGTCGTCCTTGCCCAGGTCCATCCCATTGACGCCGTAGGCGGAGCGGCCCATCGCGCGCACTTCGTCCTCTTTGAAGCGGATCGCCTGTCCCTGGCGGGTGGAGAGCACCACTTCCTGGTTGCCGTCGGTAATTCGCACGCCGATCAGCGCGTCGCCGTCTTCGAGCAGAATCGCGATGATGCCGTTAGCGCGCACGTTTTCGTACTGGCTGAGCTCGGTCTTCTTGACCACCCCGCGGCGGGTCGCGAAGAGCAGGTACTTGCCCTCCAGATCCTGGGGCAGCGGCAGGAAGGCGGATAGCGTTTCGCCCGCTTCGAGGCTGAGCAGGTTGGCGATCGACCGTCCTTTGGCGGCGCGCCCGCCTTCGGGCAGCTCGTACGCCTTGAGCGCGTAAACCTTGCCGATAGAGGTGAAGAAGAACAGCCGATCGTGCGTGGACACCGACACCAGTTGCTCGACGAAGTCCTCCTCGGCCGTAGTCGCGCCGATCTTGCCGCGGCCGCCGCGCCGCTGGGTGCGGTAGAGCGACAGCGGGGTGCGCTTGATATAACCGCCGTGGGTGACGGTGACCAGCACATCCTCTTCGACGATCAGGTCCTCAATCGAGAAGTCGCCTTCGCCCTCGATAATCTGGGTGCGGCGCGGATCGGCGAACTCCTTCTTGATGTCCTCGATCTCGGCGGCGATGAGCTTGAGCAGCTCGCGCTCATCGGCGAGGATCTCCCGGAAGCGGGTGATGTTCGCGAGAATCTCCTTGTGTTCGTCCTCGATTTTGCCCCGCTCCAGCGAAGTCAACCGGCGCAGCGTAAGGTCGAGGATCGCCTGGGCCTGGATCTGGCTCAACTTGAAGCGGTCCATCAGCTCGTTGCGGGCGGTTTCGGCGTCCTTGGCGGCGCGAATCAGCTTGATCACCGCGTCGAGATTTTGCAACGCGACCAGCAACCCCTCCAGGACATGCAGGCGCGCTTCGGCCTGGCGCAGTTCGAATTGGGTGCGGCGGGTCATCACGCGCCGGCGATGGTCGAGGAAGGCCACCAGGATCTCGCGCATGTCCATCTCGCGCGGACGGCCTTCATGGATTCCGAGCATGATCAGACCGTAGGTCTGCTGCATCTGGGTCAGCTTGAAGAGCTGGTTGAGCACGACCTTGGGCTCGTAATCGCGCTTGAGCTCGATCGCGATGCGCATCCCGTCGCGATCGGATTCGTCGCGCAGGTCGCTGATTCCCTCGATCCGCCGGTCGTTGACCACCTCCGCGATCCGCTCCATCAAGCGGGTCTTGTTCACCTGGTAGGGAATCTCGCGCACGATGATCGAGGCGCGCCCACTGCGCTTGTCGGTTTCCACCACTGCCAGCGCGCGCATGGTCAGGCTGCCGCGCTTGTCGAGATAGACCTGGCGCACCGCCTGCCGGCCCAGCAGTTGTCCGCCGGTGGGAAAATCGGGACCGGGGACGATGTCGAGGATTTTCTCCAGGGTCAGGTCGGGGTTTTCAATCAGCGCCAGGATCGCGTCGCAGACCTCGCCCAGGTTGTGCGGCGGAATGTTGGTGGCCATCCCGACCGCAATCCCGTCCGAGCCGTTGATCAGCAGATTGGGCACCTGCGCGGGGAGCACTTCGGGCTCGGTATCCGAGCCGTCGAAGTTGGGGATGAAGTCAACCGTATCCTTGTCGATGTCCGCCAGCATCCGCTCGGCCAGCCGCGTCAGCCGGCATTCGGTGTAACGATAGGCGGCGGGCGGATCGCCGTCGATCGAACCAAAGTTGCCCTGGCCGTCGATCAGCGGATAGCGCATGCTCCATGGCTGCGCCATCCGGACCAACGCATCGTACACCGCGCTGTCGCCATGCGGATGGTAGCGCTTGAGCACTTCGCCGACGACGCCCGCACATTTGGAGTAACGGCGGTTGGCGAGCAGGCCCTCGCGGAACATCGCGATCAGGATGCGGCGATGGACCGGTTTCAGTCCGTCGCGCATGTCGGGCAGAGCGCGTCCGATATTCACCGACATCGCGTAGTCCAGGTAGGACTGGCGCATGTCGTCTTCGATATTGAGCAGCGTGGGTTCGTTGTGGATCGGTTCGTTACCGTTGGGTTGTGCCATTGCAAACTCACTGGCCGCCGGTGCGGCACGAAATCATTCACTTCTGTCCCCTCTCCTTATCTTGAGAGAGGGTGAGGGAGAGGTTACACCTAACGCATTCGAACCGGGCTTACTTCAAGCACCATACCTGCGCACAGTGTTAAATGGCTCTTGAAGTGGTACGTGGGACCTCTCCCTAACCCTCTCCTAGGATAAGGAGAGGGGATAAGAATCAATCCTCAGATATCCAGGTTGCGCACGTTGAGCGCGTTTTCCTCGATGAACTGGCGGCGCGGCTCGACCTGATCGCCCATCAGCTTGGAGAACATCTCCTCGGCTTCTTCCTGCGACCCGACTCGCACCTTGAGCAGTGAGCGCGCCTCGGGGCTCATGGTGGTGGACCACAGCTGATCGGCGTTCATCTCGCCCAGCCCTTTATAGCGTTGGATGTCGACCCCTTTCTGACCCGCTTCGAGCACCGCTTCGGCGATCCCCTTGAGCGATTCCAGGGTGCGCTCTTCATTGCCGCTCTTGACCACGTAAGGCGCTCCAAAGGGCTCCAACTCGGTGGCCAGACGCCGGATCTCACGCAACTCGCCGGAATGAAACAGGTTGAGATCGACTACCGTGGGCGGGGTGGCGCCGTTGCGCACGTGCGAAAAGATGGCCTTGGAATGGGTCTCGCCGTCGGCGTCGATCTTGTACACGACATTGGCGTCGTTCATCTCCACGCGCAGCGCCTCGGCCGCTTCCTTCATCCGCTCCTGGTTCTCGAAGCTCTCCGCTTCAATCTTTTTCTCCCCGACCAGCTTGGCCATCGCGGTCACCACGTCGCGCTGCTTGGAGCGCCGCTCCAGCGCCTCGAACATCCGATCGTGGTAAAGCGCCCGGCGGGCCAGAGTCTTGAGCGCGGCTCCCTTGATCTCGCGCGCCTCCTTGCCCTTTCCGACATTGACCGCAATCGCCTCGCAGCCGAGATCGGTCAGGTAGTCTTCCAGTGCGGGCTCGTCTTTCAGGTAGCGCTCCTGCTTACCCTTCTTGGCGCGAAACAACGGCGGCTGCGCCACGTACAGGTAGCCGTTCTCGATGATCTCGGGAAACTGGCGGAAGAAGAAGGTTAGCAACAGGGTCCGGATATGAGAGCCGTCGACGTCGGCGTCGGTCATGATGATGACGGTGTGGTAGCGCAGCTTTTCGAGGTTCTTCTCGGTGCTCACGCCCATCCCCAGCGCCGTGATCAGGGTGCGCAATTCGACCGAAGTCAGCACCTTGTCGATCCGGGCCCGCTCGACGTTAAGGATTTTGCCGCGCAGCGGCAGGATTGCCTGAGTGCGGCGATCGCGTCCCTGTTTGGCCGAGCCGCCGGCCGAATCGCCCTCGACGATGAACAATTCGCTGCGGCTGGGATCGCGCTCCTGGCAGTCAGCCAGTTTGCCGGGCAGCGACGCGGAGTCCAGCGCCCCCTTGCGCCGCACCAGCTCTTTGGCCTTGCGCGCCGCCTCGCGCGCGGTGGCGGCCTCCACGGCGCGAGCCACGATCCGTTTCGCGTCGCTGGGAGTTTCCTCCAGGAACTGGCCGAGCTTCTCGTTCACCGTGGCAGACACGATACCTTCGACCTCGGAGTTGCCCAGCTTGGTCTTGGTCTGCCCTTCGAACTGCGGCTCGCCGATTTTGATGCTGATGATCGCGGTCAGCCCTTCGCGGGTGTCCTCGCCTTCCAGGCGCAGGTCCTTGTTCTTGATCAAATTGTTCTTGGACGCGTAGGTGTTGATCGTGCGCGTCAGCGCCGACCTTAGCCCCGAAACGTGCGTACCGCCCTCGGTGGTGTGAATATTATTGGCGTAGCTGAACACGCTCTCGTGAATCGCGTCGGTCCACTGCAGCGCGCAATCGACGTCAACCCCGTCGCGCACCGCGTGAAGGTGGATTACGTCGTGGAGCGTCTCGCGCCCCTTGTTGAGGACCGCGACGAATTCCTTGATGCCGCCCTCGAAGAAAAACTCTTCGCTCTTGGCGATGCGTTCGTCAGACAGCCGGATGCGCAGGCCGGCGTTGAGATAGGCCATCTCGCGCAAATAGCGCGCGATTATTTCGTACTTGAATTTGACTTCGGGGAAGATTTGGGAATCGGGCGAAAAGGTGGTCTTGGTTCCGGTCTTCTTCGTGGTACCTTTCTCTTCGACTTTGGTCTTGGGCACTCCGCGTTCGTAGCGCTGATAATAAATTTTGCCGTCGCGATGGATCTCGGCTTCGAACTCCTCGCTCAGCGCGTTGACTACCGAAGCGCCCACGCCATGCAATCCACCTGATACTTTGTACGCCCCGCGATCGAATTTACCGCCCGCGTGCAGGACGGTGTGCACCACTTCCAGGGCCGAACGCTTTTCCGTGGGATGCATATCGACCGGAATCCCGCGGCCGTTGTCTTCAATCGTAATTCGATCGTCACTATGAATGGCGACGTCGATCTCGCTGCAGAAACCTCCCAGCGCTTCGTCCACTGAGTTATCGACGATTTCGATCACCAGATGGTGCAGACCGCGTTCCGCGGTATCACCGATGTACATTCCAGGCCGTTTGCGAACCGCTTCCAGCCCCTCCAGGATTCGGATCGAATCGGCCCCATAGGATTGAGTGGATTGCTTATTCGACATAAGAGAAAAACCTCGACCACCGCAACTAACTCAGTGTATATCGCCAAGGCTTCTGAGTAAACTGTTGGAGGAACCCAGCGTTCCTAAATCAAACGTAGGTCTATTTTTGGCTGGTCCGGATATGGACCAGAATTGCAGGCTTTTTCGATTTTGTTACGCTCGAACGCCAGTCATTTTCCGACGCCAGTTCGCAGCTGAGGTAAAATATCGTTTTAAATTTTCCGACCCGGCCATGTACAGTTCCAACGGGCGCGAGGCGGACGGGCTTTCATGACGATGGCCGCACGATCTGGTGGCCAAATTCTTCACCGACGTGTTCGATGGTGTCGGCTTCTTCAGGAGCCTTGTCGTCCCGCAACCGGACGATCCGGGCGAACCGCAGCGCCATCCCGGATTCATACTGCGAACTGCGCTGGATGTCGCTGTAGGCGACCTCCACCACGACCTCGGGGCGGACGAAGACCGTGCCCGCCCGTTCCCCGGTTTTGAGTGCCAGCAGGCGCTCAGTCATGTCGCGAAACTGCTCGTCGGTCAGGCCCTTGAAGGTCTTGCCGAGCTCGACGAATTCGCCGTCGGCGCGTCCGCGCGCGGCCAGATGGTAGTTGGAAAGCCACCCGTGACGCCGGCCGTAACCCCAATCCGCCGCCACGATCACCAGGTCCAGGGTCTGGACGCCCTTGATCTTGAGCCATCCGCGGCCCCGGATTCCGGGGCTGTAACGGCTTTCCAACGCCTTTGCCACCACCCCTTCGAAACCCGCGGTCCTCGCCAGATGGTAGAATTGCTCGCCTTCGGCCAAAGTTGCGGGAAGGCAGCGGCCGACCATCTCGAGCCTGGCGGCCTGCGCGATTTCTTCGAGCGTCGCGAAGCGCTGCCAATAGGGCTCGTCGATCAGGAGCCGGTTATCCACTCCCAGCACGTCGAACAGGAACAGGCGCACGGGCTGGTCGGCGCGCAGCCGCTCGATTTCCCGGATACGCCTGAACCGGCGCATCAGCTCCTGGAACGCCAGGGGATTGCCGTGCTGATCGACCGCCAAAACCTCGCCGTCGAAGATGAAATTACGATCGGCCAGGCGGGCGCCCATCAGCTCGACGATTTCGGGCAGGCTCGGCGTGATCTCATTGAGCCGCCGCGAGAAAATCCTGATCCGGCCGTTGGTTCCATGGATTTGGACGCGGGCGCCGTCGAGCTTATGCTCCAACGCCAGTTGCGGGCCCAGCATTGCGAAGGCGTCGGCGATAGTGTCGGCGGGCTGCGCGAGCATCGGCTTGAGCGGCCGTACCGCCAAAGCCGCAGCGGTAGCGGACGCATCGCCGACGCCGCCGCCGCGCAGGGCGTGCAATACCCGGCCGGGATCACCTTGCATCATGTTGACGCGGCGCACTTCCCCAATCGGCCGTCCGGTGGCATGTGCGATCGCTTCCAGCATCACTCCCTCGCTCATTCCATGTCGCATCTCACGGATCAGAATCTTGGCCAGGTATTTGGCTTCCAATGAGGTGGCGCGCGTCAGCAAATCGCGCAGCAAATCGAGCTTGCGCTTGCGCGCCTGGCGTCCCTCGACCGCGGCGACCTCGCCCAGTTGACGCTGAACTTGCGCAATCGTGAGCGTGGGGACGGGCTCGTCGGCGCGCAGCCGCATCACGATCTCAACCGCGTCGCCAAAATCGACCGCCGCGGCGAAGATATCCTCGCCGCGCTCCAACGCGTCGGTGATTTCGGCGGCCACCCGCCAAACCGCGCGTCCGCTGAGGTTGAGCTTGGCTTCGTCGCCCACCGGCAGCGCCCGTCCGATCATGAAGCGGGCGGCGGCCTCGGCCTCTTCGGGACTCAGCGCGGCCAGGAAATCGCCCGCCAACTCCGCCATCTGGAGCCGGCTCTGGGTCTGACTCAAGGCCTGACAGACTTCGGCGAATTGATAGAAGCTGGCCACGCTCTGATTTTATACAGGTGATCAACCAGGGCGACAGCGGCGCGCCTTAGGCTTTCAAAAAAGTACTCTATTGTGCGCGCACCTGGTATTACTTATAGTCATACCCGCGATGAGCACGGTTAAAGTGGCGATCAGTATTGATCGAGAGCTTCTGAAGGGCGTCGATTCGCTGGTGAGCAAGCGGGTGTTTCCGAACCGAAGCAGAGCGATTGCAGAGGCGGTCCGCGAGAAGCTGCAACGTCTCAACCGCGATCGCTTGGCCAGTGAGTGTGCCAAGCTTGACCCGAAGTACGAGCAGAAGATGGCCGAAGAGGGGATGGAGAGCGATTTGGGCGAATGGCCCGAATACTAAGAGGGGATATCGTCTGGGCGGATCTTGATCCGGCCAAAGGCCGCGAGCAAGCGGGCCAAAGGCCAATGCTGGTGCTAAGCCGCGATGTCTTCAATGAACGCTCCGGTACCGTCATCGCTGTGGCTTTGACCAGCCAGCCACCGCGGGCCGGGTTCCCACTAACCCTGGAACTCCAAACCAAGGGATTACCCAAACGATCTTGGGTCAAGATCAGTCAGATTCGCACGCTGTCCGTTGAGCGTATCGGTCGCCGGCTCGCTCGTGCTTCCGTCGAAGAGGTTGCTCAAGTCATCGACGGCTTGAATGAAATCATCAGCGATCGATAGCGCCCAGCAAATGGACTTTCAGGCCTGCTTGGCTTCCAAGGCGAGGATCGACTGGCCGGCCGCGAATTGTGCCGAGCGCGGTTTGCGATAACGCATAATCAGTTCGGCGCCGGCCACGTACGACGTCGTCTCATGGACGAACCCCATGCGCTCCAACAGGTCGGAGAGATCCTGGCGCGTGTAATGGGTGATATGCTCGTCCTTGTACGCCCACGGCATCAGCATCCCGTAAAGCGGCTCGATCGTACGCCATTGCCAGGTCGCGTAGTCCGGAGTGCCGATGATCAGCATCCCGTCCGGACGCAGCACCCGCCACATCTCATCGAACAGCATCTGCTCGCGCGGGATATGCTCGATGACCTGTGAGCTCACCAGACAATCGAACGCCTGATCCTTAAACGGCAGCGCAAACGCCGAGGCGCGCACGGCGGGAATCTTGAGGCGCTGCAGGAAGCGGGTCTTGGCGAAGTTGTAATCCAGCGCAATGGCGTTGGTAAGGCTCTGGATGATCATGCTCGAGCCGCATCCCACGTCCAGCGTCAGACCGGCGCCGCGCGCCCAGGAGGTGATGATGTGATGGCGCGCGCGCTGCCAGTAGCGCTGCATCGGGATCAGGCTGTAGAAGGCGCGGGCGTCATAGTCGGCCGACTCCAGCGAATTGCGCAGCTTCCACAGTTTGAACGACGATTTGGCCAGATCCAGGCCAAAACGGACCAGGCGCGCGTGGGAAACGCCGCGATGGCGCGGGAAGTAGGTAAATGGCACCTCGGTGATACTGAAGCCCGCGGCATACGCCTTGACCAGAATCTCTTCGAGCACCTCGAAGTTGCGCCCGCCAATGTTCAACTGCTCCAATACTTCGCGGCGATACAGACGATATCCGCTGGAGAGGTCGCGCACCGGAACCGAGAGCATCCGCCGAAGCACTACGTTGAGCATGCGGCTGAGCGCGCGGCGTCCAAACGTGGTATAGGCAACGCCGCCGCGCACGTAGCGCGACGCGATCACGATGTCGGCCAGGTTGCGCGCTTGCCACATCTTGGCAACAAAGGCGGGCTCGTGAGAGAGGTCCGCGTCCAGCGTCAGCAGGTAATCCCCGCGCGCATTCCGAAACCCGGTCCGCAGCGCTCCCGCGTAGCCGGGGAAATCCTCGTCGAGCACGCGGGCGCCGTGCTCAGTGGCGACTGCGCGGGTGTTGTCACGCGATCCGCCGTCGACGACCACGAACTCATAGCTGAGTCCTTGGCGCTCCAGTATCTCGCGCAGCTTGCGCAATAGATCGCCGAGGTTCCCGCCTTCATTAAGGACTGGCAGGATGACGCTGATTTCCATTCACAACTCCGGCGCCGTGGTATCGTCAGACGGGTTGCGCGGCCCGGGCCGATCCCGCCGCGCGACCACAGCTACCGCATTCCCCCGCATGCTGGCGCCTAACATATCAGATCGACGGTCCGGATTAATCGTCCGGACCGATCATTTTCTCGGGGCGGACCACCTGATCGAATTCCTCGCCGCTGAGCAGGCCCATCTCGATACAAACGTGGCGCAGCGTCTTACCCTCGGCGTGGGCTCGCTTGGCCACTTTGGCCGCGTTGTCGTAACCGATACGCGGGCTGAGCGCGGTCACCAGCATCAGCGAATTATTCAGGTGATGGTGGATTTGTTCGTGATTGGGCCGCAGGCCATCCACGCAATAGACTTTGAAGCTGTGACAGGAATCGGATAGCAGCCGGATCGAATGCAGCAGGTTATGGATCATCAGGGGTTTGAAAACGTTAAGCTCGAAGTTGCCCTGACTGCCGGCGATTCCAATGGCGGCATCGTTGCCCATCACCTGCACGCATACCATGGTCATCGCTTCGCTCTGGGTGGGATTGACTTTGCCCGGCATAATCGATGAGCCGGGTTCGTTTTCGGGCAGAATCAACTCGGCCAGGCCCGAACGCGGCCCCGAGCCGAGCCAGCGCAAATCGTTGGCGATCTTCATCAGCGAGCACGCCAGCGTGCGCAAGGCCCCGCTGGCGCCCACAATCGCGTCGTGCGCTGCGAGCGCCGCGAACTTGTTGGGCGCCGAGACGAACGGCAACCCGGTGAGCTTGGCAATCTCAGCCGCGACCCGCTGGGCGAACTCTTTATGGGTATTGAGCCCCGTGCCGACCGCGGTGCCACCGAGCGCCAACTCGTAAAGATAGGGCAATGCGGACTCGATCCGTTCAAGGTCCTGATCGAGCTGGGCGACGTAGCCGGAGAATTCCTGACCCAGGGTCAGCGGTACCGCGTCCATCAGATGGGTGCGGCCAATTTTGATGATGTCCTTGAACGCCTCGGATTTGGCCGCCAGGGCGTCGCGCAGCTCCCGCACCGCCGGCAGCAGCCGATGATGGATCACTTCCACCGCCGCGATATGCATCGCCCCGGGGAACGTATCGTTGGAGGACTGCGACATGTTGACGTCGTCGTTGGGATGAATCGGCTTCTTGCTGCCCAGCTCACCGCCTGCCAGCTCGATGGCGCGGTTGGAGATGACTTCGTTGGCGTTCATGTTGGTCTGGGTGCCGCTGCCGGTCTGCCAGATATGGAGGGGAAAATGATCGTCCAACTGGCCCTCGATTACTTCGTCGGCGGCCTGGACAATGAGCTTGGTCTTGTCGGCGGGCAGCACGCCGAGGTCATGATTGACCTTGGCGGAGGCCTTTTTGAGGATGCCGAAGGCGCGGATCAGCTCGCGCGGCATGATGTCGTGACCGATATTGAAATGGAGCAATGAGCGCTCGGTTTGCGCCCCCCAGTAGCGGTCGGACGCGACCTCAATCGCACCCATGCTGTCGGTTTCCTTCCGAGTAGCCTTGCCGTGTGACGCTTTCGCTGTTGCCATTGTGTCTGGTTCCTTGAAAACAACGGGATTGAGCGGCCGGTGCAGAAATTCCGCTTGAATTTAACTTTTTTGTATAGCGTGAGATAAGCGTCGATTCCAGTATGGCGGGACTTCCGAGCCCTCAGGCTGCGGCTTACTGCGGTCTTGACATCGGCCCAATAAAACTAGTGCTATACTAGTCGGAATGAAGCGCAACGCTAAAGAAGTCGGGCTTTTTGAAGCCAAAACTCACCTGTCGGCTTTGGTCAACCGCGTCCAGCGGGGAGAAGAGATCACCATCACAAAGCATGGGACTCCGGTCGCGCGCCTGATACCTCCAGCTGGGCCGTCCCGCCACGATCCCAAGCTAGCGGCGGCCAGAATCCGGGCGCTGCGTCGCGGCATCATTCTCGGAAATGTAAGCCTGCGCAGCCTCATTGAAGAAGGCCGCCCTTGAGCCGTTTCGTCCTGGACGCGTCGGCCACGCTGTGCTGGATATTTGAAGATCAGGCGACAGCTTATACCGAAGCCACCCTCGACCGGATGACGAGCGGGGATGAGGCCGTGGTACCCGGCATCTGGCCGATTGAAGTGGTCAACGTTCTGGCTGTGGCGGAACGACGGCACATGATTGTGCCGGCTCAGAGCGCGGCATTTGTGGAGCAGCTCAGACAACTTTCGATCACTGTGGATCTTGCTGATACAGACAAGATTTTCAGCGCTGTGTTTGAGGCCGCACGTCAATACGGACTTTCCGCCTATGATGCTGGATATCTGGAATTGGCAGCGCGGGAAGGGCTGTCATTGGCAACCGTAGATGAAAGGCTGCGCCGAGCCGCCGGTGGGGCCGGAGTCAGACTCGCTTAAACCAGTGCCAAAGACACCGGGCTCATGAGCTGGCGGTTTGACCTTGAACCTTTGTTCAGTCTATAGGGCAGACTTCGGAGGACTGAGGATGGTCAAGGTAATTGTGCAGCTCTACCCCATGCTCCCGGCCAAGGATGAAGAGGACCGCGCCGCCAAGCGGCCGATCGCGCGCAACAGCGAACTTTACCAGCAGGTCCTGACCGGCTGGCACGATATCGTCAAAGCCGCCGACGAAATGGGCGTCTGGGGTATCGCGACGATCGAGCATCATTTTCATTCCGAGGGTTACGAAGTCGGACCCAATCCCGGCGTGCTGAACGGCTATTGGGCGGCGACCACCAAAAACATCCGCATCGGGCAGATGGGCTATGTGATGAGCGCTAACAACCCGATCCGGGTGGCCGAGGAAACCGCCATCCTGGACCATCTTACCCGCGGACGATTCTTCGTTGGGTTCGCGCGCGGCTATCAGTCGCGATGGGTAAACGTGCTCGCGCAGCATCTGGGCAGCAGCGCGACCCGCTCGCCGTCAACCGCCACCAAAGCCGACATCGCGATTACCGACGCCTCCAAGCGCAGCAGCCAAATCGAGGAAGATAAAGCCAACCGCGACGTCTTCGAGCAGCAGGTCGATATGGTCGTCCGCGCCTGGACCGAGGAAAGCATCGAGTCCAAGGAGGGTCCCTGGCAGATACCCTATCCCTATGACAAGGGCATCGCCGACTGGCCCTTGGCGCTCGAAGGCGTGACCGAGCGGCTGGGCGCACACGGCGAGGTCGACGCCAACCGCGTGGTGCGGCGCATCAGCGTGGTGCCGGCGCCCTATACCAAGCCGCATCCGCCGGTCTTTGTGATGAGCCTGGGCAGTCCGGAATCAATCGCGTATTGCGGGCGCAAGGGGTTCGTCCCGATCTACGTGGCCGGACTGCGCACGGCGGTGCGCGGCGGCCAGGCCTTTGAAGGCGCCGCCAAAGCGGCCGGGCGCTCCTATGCATGGGGCCAGCATCAGGGCGTGCTGCGCTATACGCGCTTCGGCAAGACCATGGCCGACGCGCGGCGCGCGGTGCTGGAGTATGACGCTGAAATCACCAAGAATTTCTATGCACCGTTCTGGCCGCCGTCGCTACCCCGCTCCGCCGATCCGGTCGATAACGTACTTGGCGCGCGCACCTATTTCATCGGCACGGTCGACGACGTGCGGGCGCAGTTCGTGGAACAATGGAAGATCTTGCCGGCGGAGTACGTGGTGCTCATCTGGCATTACGCCCAGCAGCCCAAGCAAGCTACCATCGATGACCTGGAACTGTTCATGAAGCAGGTCAAACCGGCGCTCGACGAACTGACCCGCTACAACGAGTAGGTGACGGCTGTTCAGGAGTTATTTTAGCTTCAGGGCCGGGCGCAAACTCAGAGCAGCTTCAGATCCTTCATCACCGTCCTGAGCTTGTCGGCGGCGGTTTGCGACATCGGCGTCAGCGGCATGCGGACTTCGGCGGAGCACTTTTTTACCAGCGACAGTGCGTGCTTGATCGGAATCGGGTTGGTTTCGATAAACAGCGCGCGCAGCAGCGGGAGTATCCGGTAATGGACTTCGCGGGCGCGGGTGTAGTTACCCGCGCTCGCCGCCGCAACCAGCTCGCACATCTCGCGCGGCATGATGTTGGTGATGACCGAGATCACGCCCTTGGCGCCCAACGCCATCAACGGCAACGTCAGCGAGTCGTCGCCCGACAGAATCGTGAAGCGGTCGCCGCACAAACGGTGGATATCGGAGACCTGGTCCATCGAGCCCGAAGCTTCTTTGACGCCCACGATGTTGCGGATGTCGCACAGGCGCTCCATCGTTTCGGGCATGATGTTGGAGCCCGTGCGGCCCGGGATGTTGTAGATGATCAGCGGCAGATCGACGCTCTGCGCGATCATCTTGTAGTGTTTGAAAATGCCTTCCTGGGTGGGCTTGTTGTAATAGGGTGAGATCAGCAGCGCGCCCTGGGCCCCGGCCTCGCGGGCGAAACTGGTCAGCCGGATCGCTTCAGCGGTGGAATTGGAACCGGTGCCGGCGATCACCGGGACGCGGCCCTTGACCTGATCGATGGCGATTTTGATGACCTGCTCATGCTCGGCGTGCGACAGCGTTGCCGATTCGCCGGTGGAGCCGCACGGGACGATACCCTGTACGCCCGCGCCGATCTGCCATTCAATCAGATCGCGCAGCGCGGCTTCGTCCACCGCTCCATCGGAAAACGGGGTAACTATTGCCGACAACGCCCCTGTGAACATAATCAATCCTCCAGTTGCGCCGTACCACCGTCAAAACGCGGGGGCCTGCTCGCGCGCATCCTCATCCTACCGCGGCCACTTCGTCCACGCCGACTTCCACCCGGCCTTTGAAGACTTCCACCGCTTCGCCGGTCATCAAGACATGACCATCCTGGCCCGCGCCGTTGCGCCATTGGATTTCCAGGATGCCGCCACGCAACTCGACCGCCGCGCTCGGGCCGCCGCGGCCGGTCAGCGCCGCGGCCACCACCGCCGCACACGCGCCCGTACCGCACGCCAGCGTCTCGCCCGAACCGCGCTCCCAGACCCGCATACGCAGGCGCTCCGGCGAAACCGGCAGGATGAATTCAGTATTGACGCCGCGGGGAAAGAACGGATGGCGCTCGAACTGGCGTCCCAGCCGGGCGAATTCATCGTCGGGAAGCTTGAATATCGAATCATCCTCGACGAACACCACGCAGTGTGGATTGCCCATCGAGACCGCGGTGACCGGTTGCGTACGCTCACCGACCTTGAGCGGGTAGTTGACGATCCGGCCGGCAGCGTCCGCCGGGATCTCGCGTCCTTCAAGGATTGGCGCTCCCATATCCACGGTAGCGGCGACTGGGCGGTCATTTTGCAGCTTCAGCCACACGGTCTTGACGCCACAATCAGTCTCGATGCTGATCGGATTGCGGCGCGCGACGCCCGACTCATAGGCCAGGCGCGCGACGCAGCGGATGCCGTTACCGCACATCTCGGCGCGGCTGCCGTCGGCGTTGTACATCTCCATCCGCACGTCGGCGTTTTGCGATGGGCAGAGCAGAATCAGCCCGTCGCCACCAATCCCAAAGCGGCGATCCGATAGCCGCATCGATAATCGGGCGGGGTCGGCCGGGCGCGTGGCGGTCGCGACCATGTAGATGTAGTCGTTGCCGCACCCGTGCATCTTGGTGAAGTCGAGCTGTGCCATCGCGCTATTCCGATTTTAATTCGATCAGCTTCTCGCCGTGCACCATATCCTCGAAGCTGTCGCGGTCGCGGATCACGTGCATCGCCGCGCCTTCGACCAGCACCTCCGGCGAGCGAGCCCGGCTGTTATAGTTTGACGCCATCACGAAGCCGTAAGCGCCCGCGCTCATCACCGCGAGCAGGTCGCCGGGCTGCGGTTGCGCCATTTCGCGTTCCTGGGCGAAGAAGTCGCCGCTTTCGCAAACCGGACCGACCACGTCGGCGGTCACGGTCGGGCGCCCTTCAACTTTGTGCACCGGCCAGATGGCGTGATAGGCCTCGTAAAGCACCGGCCTGATCAGGTCGTTCATGGCGCCGTCAATAACGATGAAGCGCTTGACGTCGGTCTCCTTGATGTAGAGCACGCGCGTTACCAGGATGCCGGCGTTGCCCACTATCACCCGCCCCGGCTCGGCGATAATCCTGACTCCCAGCGACCGCAGCGGCTTCAGAATCGCGGCCGCATACTCCGAGGGCAGCGGCGGCTGTTCCTGGTACGGGATGCCCAAGCCGCCGCCGATATCGAGGTACTTGAGCGCGATACCGTCGGCTTTGAGCCGGGTCACGATGCGCGCGACCTTCTCGCCCGCTTCGATAAACGGTCCGGTGTCGGTTATCTGCGATCCGATATGAGTACTGAGCCCGACCAGTTCGAGGTCCGGCAGACCGCGGGCCTCGGCATAGTATTGGAACACCTGCGACAGTGGGATGCCGAACTTGCTGTTGCGATGGCCGGTTGAGATATGCGGATGGGTGCCGGGATCGAGGTCGGGATTGACCCTCAGGCTGACCGGCGCTTTGACCTTTCTGGCCCGCGCGACTTGCGCGATATGATGGAGTTCGGGACTCGATTCGACGTTGAACATCAGGATTCCGGCGTCCAGCGCCGCGCCAATTTCCTCGTCGGTCTTGCCCACTCCGGAGAACACGATCTTTTTGGGATCCGCCCCGGCCCGCAGGCAGCGCATCAACTCGCCCACCGACACGATGTCGAACCCGGAGCCCATCGAACTGAAAAGCTTCAGGATGCTCAGATTCGACAGCGCCTTCATGGCATAACAAATCAGGTGATCGGTGCCGGCGAAAGCCTCGTCAAAAACCCTGAAATGGCGGCGCAACGTAGCCGCGCTGTAAATGTAAACCGGGGTGCCGACCCGTTTGACGATCTCGGTTATCGCCACGTCCTCGGCACAAAGCTGATTGTCTCGATACGCGAAATAATGCATTGGACTCGGTGTTTAGCTTACTGGACTAATGGTACCGGCGAAGGCTAGCACAGCGCCCGCAAGCGGCAAAGGTCGCGTCATTTTGGTGGCGCAATCGCGCCGCGAGCCAGTGGCCAAACGCGGATTGCGATTGAAAACCAATGGCCGTCACTGCGGTAGGGGAACCGGTGTCGGGAGGACAAAGTTCTCCGGATTGGGCGGGGGTTTGGGCACGGTTCTGGTGATTTCGGCCTGGTTGGAGGGCAAGCTTTCGTAACCGTCGGTAGTCAACGAGATAACCTGATAGCGGTAGCGCTGACCCACTGCGGTATCCGTATCCAGGTAGATGAAGTGACGTAGCTGGCGGAACCTTTGCAGGTCGGTGACCGGGATCTCGGCGATCACGCGCGGCGTCCCGCCTCCGGTGGCACGCAGAACCTGGAACTTGCCCAAGTCGCGTAGGCGCGCCCCTCCAGTATAGTGTTCGGGTCTGCCCCAACGGATTCTGACCCCGTTGGAGACCGATATCGCTTCGAGATCCATGATGCGCTCCGGGCGGACTTGCTCGGGCGGGAGCGGCCGGCTCTTTACTCCGCATCCGCTGTACAGCAGTCCCACTCCCAGTACGCTCAGGAGGACCATGCAGGCGCCGATGGTCTTCATTGGCGCTTGAGCTGGGCCAGCCGGCGGCGGACCGTGACCGGGCTCGGACCGCCGATTATGCGCCGGCGGCGCAGCGACGTCTGCGCCGAAAGCAGGCGCTTGATTCCCGCCGCATGCGGTCCGCAATGGCGCCGCAGTTCCTGCTCAGACAGTTCCTCCAGGCGCTTGCCGGCGGCCGCCGTCTCGCCGACCAGCGCACCCACCGCTTCATGCGCCTGCCGGAAAGGAACGCCACGCTGCACCAGGTCTTCGGCCAGATCCGTGGCCAGCGCTCCATCTCCCGCCGCGGCGCGCATCCGCTCCAGGTTAAAGCCCAGGCGCGGCCATAATTTGGCCATCAGGTCCAACATCGGTTTGAGCGCGTCAAGCGCATCGAACACCCGTTCCTTGTCTTCCTGCAAATCGGAGTTGTAGGCCATCGGCAGGCCCTTGAGCGTGGTGAGCAGCGCCATCAGATCGCCCACCAGGCGGCCGGTCTTGCCGCGAAACAACTCGAGCAGGTCGGGATTTTTCTTCTGCGGCATCATCGAGCTGCCGGTGGAAAACTCATCGGGCAGAGTGACGAAGCCGAACTCGGTGGTGGCCCACAGGATAAGGTCTTCGCTCATCCGCGACAGATGCACTCCGCACAGCGCCGCCGCGGCCAGAAAGTCGGCGGCAAAGTCGCGGTCGGACACCGCGTCGATACTGTTTTCCGTCAGCCGGGGGAACCCCAACTCCCGGGCTACCGCGCGCCGATCGATCGGCAAGGTGGTCGCGGCCAAGGCCCCGGCTCCAAGCGGCATCACCCGCGTCCGTTGCAGGGCCTGCGCAAAGCGCTCGCGGTCGCGTCCGAACATCTCGACATAGGCCAGGATATGATGGGCGAGCGATACCGGTTGGGCGCGCTGCAGATGCGTATAACCCGGCATCACGCTTTCGACGTGATCTTCGGCAACCGCGATCAGGCTGCGCGTCAAGGCCGCGAGCAGATCCAGCACCGCGCCGAGTTCGTCCGCCAGATAGAGTCTCAGATCGAGTGCGACCTGGTCGTTGCGCGAGCGTGCGGTGTGCAGTTTGGCGCCGGCCGTACCGGCGATCTCGATCAGCCGACGCTCAATTGCCAGATGAATATCTTCGTCGGCCAGATCGAAACGGAAGCTGCCGGTTTCGATCTCGCGTTCGATTTGCTTCAGTCCCTTGACGATCCGATCGGCGTCGGCATTGCTGATCAGGCCGGCCTTCGCCAGCATGCGCCCATGGGCAACCGAGCCCCGAATGTCGTGCCGGAACAGGCGGCGGTCAAACGGCAGCGAAGCGGTGAACGCCTCCACCTCGGCCAGACGGGCGGCTTTAAATCTGCCGCGGATCAGATTGCGCGGCATGCCTGGGGCGCTTTTCTGCATGCGAATTCTCGCGATCGAAGTTAGGAGCTTGCCTGAAATGCACGTGCGGATAAAGGTTTGCTTGAGCAATGTGGGCGTTAACTCGAAGATGAGCGTCCGCGCCATCTCGAAACAACCCCTTGAGATCTGGTAAGAACCGGACGAAAAGAAAAAGTATGCAGACCCTCGATCCATCGCGCAGAGGCCGGCGCACCACGCAGCGGCCGGTTTCGATCGCCGCCCGCGACGCCATCCTCAAGGCCGCCGAAGAAGAGTTCGCCGAGCGCGGATTCGGCGGCGCCCGGGCCCAGAGCATTGCCACACGAGCGGGCGTAAACAAAGCGCTGCCATTTTACCACTTCGGCTCAAAGGCGGAACTTTACGACGAGGTGATCAAACGCGCCTTGGGGAGGCTCGGCGAATTCATGGCCGACGCCACCGTCGTAACCAGCCCCCGGGAGCGGCTCGCCATATTCGTGCATCGCCTCTTCGCGTACCTGGCCTACAATCCCAATTGGCCGCGTCTCATCGTGCGCGAACTTATCGACGAGCAATCGCGGGCGCGTGAAATCGCCAGCCAGTATCTGAAGCCGCTGGTTGATGGCGGACGCGCACTGATGCAACTGGATATCGAAGCCGGCAGAATGCGCAGAGTAGATCCCTTGCAGATGATAATCAGCATCACGGTCGAGACCTTTGGCTATTTCCTGTTAATCCCGCTGCTACAGGGCGTCGGCCTGGAGAATCCCACCTCCCCGGCCAATGTCGCTGCTCACGAGCGGATGCTGGTGGACCTGCTGGCGGAGGGATTTGGCCTTTCGGGGCCCGATATGGAAAGCGAAGGCTGAGTGAAGCGATGGAGCGATTTTCGTAGAGGGATTAGGACTCGCTCCCGGGGCGGGTCTCGCAGCGACAGCCGCGCGCCACGCAGCTGACTACGCCGTTGGGATGCTTGATATGAACGTTGTCCTTATGTCCACACGCGCAGGCGTCGCCCGATTGCGGCGATGGGGACTTCTGAGGCGGATGCCGCGGCGGAAATGAAATAACCTTGGCCATTGCGGATGTCTCGGTCTCAGGCGTTCTCCTGTTCCCTTTCCGGACCGATGGTACTTGATTTTAACCACTGGCAACAACGTTGGCGCTCCCGCAAAAGTCTTGCGGTATCGCACTGAGGCTGCTCTCCCCTTTATTCCTTGCCTGATAGGGTGCGGAAAAAAGCAGTTTCGTGGGCGAATGCCGCATATGACGGTTCCGCACCTGCCAGGAGGCCGGTGAAATGTGGTGAAAGGAGATCGGTAACAAATACATAGAGTTAATTACAAAATTGTAAGCCGGTATTCAGTAATCCTGCCGCAGTCCCGCGAAATTGTCGCGAATTATAGGGCGCTACGCACTGGCACGATGTCTGCTGTCGTTACAAGCCATTCCGTAGAAGGAGGCTTGTGAATATGAAACTGTCCAATTTAGGAGTTCCCGCAGCCGCGCTTGGACTGATTCTGTTGATTGGCTCCGGCAACGCCCGCGCCCAAACCACGACGACTGAGTCGGACACGGTAACCACACCGGCGGAACCCAGCGTCACCAGCAAAACGGTGACCACGAAGGAAGTGGTCAATCCGCCGCCCGTGGTTGTAGCTCCGCCGCCATCGGCCTCGACCGAAACCACGACGACGGAATCCGCGAACGACGGTTCGGCCCCGTCCGTCGAGCAAAGATCCAAGAGCAAGACGACTTATGGTCCCCTCGGGATCTCACATTCCGAGTCCAGCGAAAAAACTTCGTCTTACTGATCACTCTGTATCAATAAAAAATGCCGAACAGGAACCACCGAATTTGTCTGAGATAAGCATTCAAATCCCTGGAGCAGGAGACTAATCAATGAAACGACGACTTAATGGTATTGCCTTGACGGTGGTAAGTGCGGGCGTGTGCCTGATGCTTACCGGCTGTTTCTCGTACACCAAGGAGACCAGTCACAGCAGCGTGCCGGCCGTTGATGTTCCGGCGGAATCCTCTTCCACCACGACCACTACAAGCACTAGTGATAACGGCGTGGTCCAGAGAGATCGGCAGACCACCACGACCTATCCATAATCTACGGGATCGCTGCTGATGGAAGTTCCAAGCTTGGGTTGAGAGCCCTACCAGCGTCAGGCAAGCGTTGAACAGGCGGCCGTTTGACCCGGCAGCCGCTCACGCCCTGCGAAGCAAAATTGGAAACCGGGCTTTCTCAACCGCTGTGGTGCTGGACCAAACAACTATTTTTTCTTCTCAAATCGATATAGGCCTGCCGGGACATTTCTCCCGGTTAGGCCTGTATTTTCCATCCTCGACCGGTTGAGCCGCTTTTGATCGCCCCGTTTCCGGGCTTCTCGCGAGAACCGGTTGTGATCTTTCGTGAAATCTCGAAAGACGCGATTCCATCAAGTTCGTGCATGCGTAACAATCGTACGACTGATGGAAGGCCTCCGACCTCTGATGCCCCAACGCACACGCACCAGAGCCGGTGGACCGGAATCGCCGGTATCACCGGAGAAAATGCCCGGCGTCCTGCTGTACGAACGGAGCATTTTCCGCAAGGAGGGCGAGTACTGGACAATCGCCTTCGGGCAGGAAGTCTCGCGCCTGAGAGAGACCAAAGGGCTCCTTTACATCTCCTGCTTGCTCCGCCATCCAGGGGTGGAGTTCCACGTTCTGGACCTGGTTCAAGGCGCGGTTCAGTCCGCAGCGCTCCAGGCACAGGAGGGGTTGCCGGACCGGGAAGAGGATCTGACCAAAGCCGGCATTCATGTCGGCAGCTTGGGCGACGCCGGTGAGATGCTCGACCACCAGGCGCGCGCCGCTTACCGCCTGCGCCTGTCCGAACTCCGGGAACAGTTCGAAGAAGCCAAGCAATTCAACCATCTTGAACGCGCGGCGGAGGTCGAGCGCGAGATCGACGCCTTGGTCGCCGAGCTCTCGCGCGCGGTCGGATTGGGGGGAAGAAGCCGGCGGTCAGCGTCAGCCGCGGAACGCGCGCGCCAGAGCGCGACCCACGCGATCAAAACGGCGGTGGAGAAAATCGGCGAAAACCTGCCCACGCTCGGCCAAATATTGCTGACCGACCTCAGGACGGGGATTTACTGTTGCTACCAGCCTACCCAAGACACCATCTCCTGGGATTTCGGGACCGCACTGCCTGAACCCAAAGAAGAACACCAAACCACTGATGCTTCGGTGTCAATCGCAGCGCACCATCCGATTGGACCGCCCGTATCGCAGTTCTTGTCCGGTCAGACTGAATTCGTGGGGCGCGATACGGAAAGCCACGCCCTGCGCATCCTGGTTGACCGCGCGCTGGCGGGCAATGGCGCGATTATCATGCTGGGTGGCGGCCCCGGCGTGGGCAAGACCCGGTTGGCGACCGAGACCGCGGCCTACGCCACGAGCAGGGGTTTTCAGGCTTTTATTGGACATTGTTACGAACGCGACGAGCCCCATCCCTATCTTCCCTTCGTGGAGATAGTCGAAACGATGCTTGCCCAATCGGGCCCCGAGCGCTTTGCGGCGAGCATGGACGGCAATGCCGCCGAGTTGGCGCAGATTGCTCCGCGCCTGCGCCGGGTCTTTCCCGATATTCCGCCGCCCCAGGAACTGCCTCCGCCGCAAGCCCGGCGCTATCTCACCCAGAGCCTGGGCGAATATCTGGCGCGTACCGCTGAAGCGCGGCCGCTATTCCTGGTGCTGGACGATCTGCATTGGTCGGCGGAGTCCACCCTGGCCCTGGTGAACTTCCTGGCCCATCGGGTGGACCAGTTGCCGATGGTGATTGTCGGAACTTATCGCGACGAGTTGATGGACGCCGCGCCCGCGTTGGCCAGAACTCTGGAGGAACTGATCCGCATCGGTGTGAGGCCGCTGGCGCTGCAGGGGCTGTCACTGGAAGAGGTTGCGGGGATGTTGCGTAAGCTGAGCCTGCGCGAGCCGCCCGCGTCGCTCATACAACTCATATTCGATGAGACCGAAGGCAATCCGTTTTTCGTCGAGGAGGTGTACAAGCATCTGGCCGAGGAAGGAAAAGTGTTCGACGGCGCGGGGAATTTCCGCACCGATTTTCAAATCGAGGAGATTGACGTTCCCGCCAGCGTCCGCCTGGTGTTGGGCCGAAGGCTTGAGCGGCTCACTCCCAATAGCCGGAGAATTTTAACCGCGGTCGCGGCAATCGGCGCCGGCTTCAGCTTCAAATTGGCCCAAGCGCTGCCCGATCTAAACGATGCCGACGAGCTGCTGAATACGATCGACGAGGCGCAAGCGATGGGCCTGATGGTCTCGGGTTCCAACGCGCTCGAAGCCAGCTTCGCGTTCTCGCATGAACTCGTTCGGCAAACGCTGTTGGCCGGCATTTCGCGGCCCCGGCGCCAGCGGCTGCATCTCAATGCCTCCGATGCCATCGTGCGGTTATATCCGCAAGACAGCGGCGTGCGCGCTGCTGAAATCGCGGATCATCTCATGCAGGCCGGCTCGCTGGCGGATCCGCAGACGCTGGTGCATTACCTGGGTGTCGCGGCCAACAACGCGCTGGAGGCGGCCGCCTATGACGAAGCGCGCCGCCACTTCGCCGGGGCGCTGTCCTCTCAGGGCTGTACTCCACGACAGCGGGCCGATCTGACGCTGGGCCTGGCGACAGCGCTGCGCGGGCTGGGCAGTTGGGATGAGGCGTTGGTGCATTGGAATTCCGCGGTCGAACTTTATTCGAGCCTGGGTGATTGCGAGGCTACTGGCAACGTCTTCTTCGAAATGTTCGAGGGGCTGCTGTGGGCCGGGCGGGAGCAGCAAGCGGCGGAGGTCGCCCAGCGGGGTCTGGCCGGACTCAAGGAAGACTGCGCCGGCCGGGTGCATCTGCTGGGCGCGATGGGCCTGATTAATAGCGTCAACGGCAGCGCCAAGGCGGCCAATGCGGCCTTCCGCGAAGCCGCTGAGATGGCCAGTTCGCTTCCCGATCAGAAGCTCGCCGCCAGGGTATTGTCGTACTGGTCGGTGGGCAATTTCTACTTTCTGAATCTCTACGATGCGCTCGAAAACGGGCGCAAGAGCGCCACTATCGGCGCCGCCACGGGCGCCCTGTGGCCGCGCGTTATCGGACTTTCAAGGGTCCAGGTCGCACTGCATCATCTGGGCCGCGTGGCGCAAGCCGCGCAAGTTGGAGCGGAGCTGGAGCCTTTGGCCCGCAAAATCGGCCATTTTGCCGCGCTCTCGTTCTACATCTGGACCGAGGCGTGGACGGACTTCGGCCAGGACCCTGACTTTTCCCGGCTGGAGAAACGGCTGACCGAGGACCTGAAAGTCAATCAGAATGCCAAAATTCCGCTGCTGCTGGCGCCCACCCTGGCCCAGTTCAGCGTGCTCGAATTTCTGCGCGGCAACGTGCGCGGCCGCCTTGGACTATGCCGAACAGGCCCGTAAACTCTTCCCGTTTCAGGTTATGGTAGGCCTGAGTTCGGGCGCGCTGTTTCGCCAGCTGGCTTATGCCGGCGAGCGCGACGCCGCGCTCAAGCTGCTCGACGAGTCGCGGGCGAAGCTGCCGCGTCCCGGTGAGCCCAATACCATCGGCTCATGGGCGCTGCTGATGGCGGTCGTCGAAGGGCTGTACCAGTTGGATGAATACGACCTGGCGGCCGGGTTCTATCCGCTGGTCGGCGAACTGCTCGATACCGGCACGATCTGCATGGGATGGATCGCGCGCTTCCCGCAAACCATCGCGGGAATTGCGGCCGCCGCCGCGCGTAACTGGGACGCCGCCGAGGACCACTTTGCCACCGCCTTGCGCCAGGCCGAGGAATTTCCCCATCGCGTCGAAGCCGCAGAGATACGCCGCTTTCGCGCCGCGATGCTCGCCCGGCGCGCAGCGTCCGGCGATATCGCACGCGCGCACAGACTGTTGAGCGAAGCCCTGGACGCATACACGCGATTTGGCATGCCGCGCCACCGCGATCTGGTCCGCTCGATGCTGGCCGCCTTACCAGAAGAAAGCTGAAAGCGCGGACCTCCACCTGCGTGCAAGCTGTCCGTACCAGTGAGGCGGGCGTCTCCGCCCGCCGCTCAGCCACGCCTGATTAGTAGCGCTCCGCCTGCGCCTATGGCGGGCGGAGACGGACGCCCCACCGGGCCGCATGAAGGCTTGGATACGGCGGCTAGAACTTCGACACCAGCTTTTCATGAACTTTGCGCAATGCACCCAGCGAATCGCGCGCGACCAGCTCGGTGGAAGGCAGCACGCGATCGACTCCCGCCTCCTCCAGACGCCGGATGTCATCGACCGTCAATCCGAGCCATTGCGCACCGAACGTGATCTCCAGCGGCTTGGCGCGCTGGTAGCCCTTTTCCACTTCTTTTAACCGCTTGACCAGCGCGAGCGCGTCATTGAGGTTTTTCGCCAGCCCGTACCATCCGTCACCCAACCGGGCCGCGCGTTTCATGGCCGGCTCGGTGTTGCCGCCGATGATGTATGGCGGATGGGGCTGCTGAACGGTCTTGGGCGAGAAGTAGAAGCCGCCGGTCTTGACCGTCTTGCCCTCATATTTCGGCACTTCCTGAGTGAACAACGCGTCCATCAGCTTCAGCGCCTCGTTGCTGCGCCGCGCGCGATTGTCCCAATCCTCACCCACCCACTCGAACTCTTCCTTCAACCACCCAACGCCGATTCCAAACAGAAAGCGCCCGCCGGAGAGTTGATCGAGGCTCGCCACCAGCTTGGCTACCACGAACGGATTGCGCAGTGGCAGCACGTAAACCCCGGTGCCGAATTTGATGGTCGTGGTGACCGCCGCAAGGTAGGCAAAAACCATCAGCGGATCGTGAATCCCGGAGTCCGGCTTGACCGGCGGCAACCCCTTCGGGTCATAAGGATAAGTCGATTTGAATTCGGTGGGGAAACCGATATGCTCGCCCATCCAGGCCGATTCGAAACCCAGTTCCTCCGCCAGACGCGCATTCGCCGCGAGATCCTCACCCCGGCGCTGCCATAAGAAAGCACCAAATTTCATTGTTTGTCTCCTTCCTGGGCCGGTCGGGATTCCGCAGCCCGTTCATCTCGTTTATGGACCGCCCCGGATGCACTTGAAACGGCGGTTCAGCATGATCCGGCCAACTGTGCTCCAATTGAAAAAAGAGCGCAACCAACCCGCGGTACGCGCCGCCCGGGAGACGCTGCGGCTTACCCCCAAGCGACCGTAGCACGCTAAGCTTAACGCGGAATGATCGGCAGGATCAGGTGCGACGGGTAGCGCTCGTCGTGGAACACGGTCTGTTTGGCGGTATGGAGTTCGGCGTCGGCGCCCAGCTCATGACCGGTATTCTGGTTGCGGTCGTAGCGCGGAAAGTTGCTTGACGATACTTCCAGCCGCAGGCGATGTCCCGCCTTGAAGACCTGGCTGGTTGACCACAGGTCGATCGTGTACTCGCAGATCTCACCCGGCGCAATCAGCGTGGGAGCCTGCAGAGAATCGCGAAAACGCGCCCGCACCACGCCTTCGGCGATGTTGCACGCGTAGCCGTCAGGGCGAACGTCGACCAGCTTCGCGGTGAAGTCGGTATCCGGCGCCGAACTGGCCGCATACAGCTTGACCACCACGGGGCCCGTCACTTCAAGGTCCCGCTCCAGAATATCGCCGGTATAGACCAGGACGTCGTTGCGTTCCTCGACGGCGGCTTGATTACGCACCCCATTGCCCGGTCCGATATAGGTACCCCCACAAGTCGGGACCGGATTGGCCGGATCGTAAACGTAACTATCCAGCGGCGCCGTGACCGGTGTGGTCAGGGTAAGATGGCCGTCGCCGCGCAGGCTGTTGGCCTGGCCTCCGCTTGACAGGTACACCGGCGTAAACCGCGTGCGCGCCAGTGGCCATTCATGCTCGTCGCGCCAGACGTTATCGCCCATCACGAAAATGCGGACCGGCGGCTCCTGGTCCAGGCCGTTGCGGATTCCCTTCAGATGGTAGTCAAACCAGCGCAACTGGATCGCGTGCAGATCGATCAGCGCCGCGGGACCGAAGTCGATATCGCCGGTGCCGCGCGAGGTCGGCGCGGAGTAGGGCAGGAGATGCGCCCACGGCCCCATCAGCAGCTTCTGGCCGCGCCTGGCAGCTTCATTCATGGCGCCCCTGCTCAGCCCGGCGAACATCTTGATCGTGTCGTACTGAAACATGTCGTACCACGAGCCGACGTGGAAGATCGGCGTCGCCACGCCGTGGACATGATGCCCCAGGTCGGCGGCCTGCCAGTATGGACCGTAGCGGCGAATTCGCCAACATCTCGGCGCAGTAGGGAACGCTGTCACGCAGCCGTTCGCCCCAGTCACGCAGCGGCAGATGGCCGATGGCCGCGGACGTCAGCGGCGAGCGGATATCGGACGGATCCTTCAGGTACGCCGCGACCGCGGGCCATCGTTGGTCGAAAGTGCCTTGGCGCAGCAAGGTCTCGCGCGCCATCATGATGAAGTACTTGAGCCGATAAGCTAATTCGAAGACCCCGCGCCGCCAGATCGAGTTCTCGAAGTAACTGGTCGATCCCGACACCGGGCACATCGCTACCAGATGGGGTGGCCGCGTGGCCGCGACCTGGTACTGCACCACCGCCATGTAGGACTGTCCGACCGTCCCCACCTTGGCGCTGGACCAGGGCAGTTGTGCGGCCCATTCGACGGTATCGTAGCCGTCGGCGGCCTCGCGCAGGAAGGGATAGAAATCGCCTTCAGAGGCGTAGCGTCCCCGCGTGTCCTGCACCACGACGACATAGCCGCGCGGCGGAAAATAGGCCTTTTCGGTGAGCGCGTTGTCGGCGCCCTTGTCATAGGGCGTGCGGATCACCAGCACCGGAAACCGGCCCGGCGCATCGGGGCGGTAAACGTCGGCATACAAGGTGACGCCGTCACGAGCGCGCATCGCCAGGTTTTTTTCGACCACGATCGGATAATTGGCCTCACTCGACACGGGACCCTCGCCTGTGGCCCGCTGCTTTTGACGGCAGCCGGGTCGAAATTGGAGTTGTTCGCCGCGGGACGCGCCGATTGCGTCTCCCGGAATCAATCGCTCGACCACTATGGCCCCGGCGATAATTCGGCGGCAAGGGCGCAACGCCAGGTTGGACAAAAAGCTCATCGTGGGTGCATTCTATTGGCCAGGTTTGATTCCAAAAATCGTGCGCGGTAAATCGTTCGTGTGGGAGGCCCAGATGGATCTGGCATTGCAAGGTAAGACAGCGCTGGTCCTGGCAGGCAGCAAGGGCCTGGGCCGGGGGATCGCGCAGGCGCTGGCAGCCGAAGGAGTAGCCGTCGCAGTTCTCGCGCGGGGCCAGGAGGCGTTGGACGAAACGGTGGCCGCAATCACGTCGCGAGGCGGGCGCGCGTTGGCCGTGTCGGCCGACCTCAGCGATTGGACGACGGTGCAACGGGCCGCGCAGGCAGCGCAAGACCAACTCGGCGCCATCGATATCCTAATCAACAACTGCGGGGGGCCGCAGCCAACGCGAGCCAGCGGCGTCGCGCCCGAGGTCTGGGAGGAGCAGTTCCGTTCGATGGTGCTGGTGTTCTTCCGTCTGACCGATTTGCTGCTGCCCAAAATGCGCGAGCGAAAATGGGGCCGGATAATTAATGTCGCCTCGGAATCGGTGATCCAGCCGATACCTCACCTGGCCATATCCAACTCTTTGCGGCCCGCGGTGGTCGGTTGGGCCAAGACGCTGGCCGCGGAAGTGGCGCCCGAGGGAATCACCGTTAATACGATGCTGCCGGGCGCGTTCCAGACCGATCGCGTGCTGCAATTTCAGCGCGCGGCTTCGCAGCGCGAAGGTATCACGCCCGAGGAATTCATGAAGCGGACCGCGCGCAATATCCCCGTCGGCCGCCTGGGTACGCCGGCGGAGTTCGGCGCGGCGGCCGCCTTTTTGGCCAGCCCGCTGGCCGGATACATCACCGGGTCGATGATACGTCTTGACGGCGGCGCAGTTCGCTCGGTCTAGCTCAGCGAAACCCGGCTCATGTAACATCAAGTAAGGAAAGCTAGCGATCGTCGAGAAAACCGGCTTTCGGAGGATAAACCAATGGTCCAGGTAACCGAACTCGGCTACATCGGAATCGAGGTCAAGAAGGCCGACGAATGGAAGCTCTTCGCCACTGAAGTAATGGGCATGGAGTTGGCCGACGACGGGGAACCGGACCGCTGTTACCTGCGGATGGACTACTGGCATCATCGCATCGTGATGCATAAGGGGGGCAGCGACGATCTGGCCTATATGGGCTTCCGGGTCGCGGGCGGCGAGGAGTTCCGCGAGATGCAGCGGCAGTTGGCCGATGCGGGAGTTCATTTTCGGGTCGGCTCCAACGAAGAGGCCGCCGAGCGCCACGTCTTGGAACTGATGAAACTCAAGGATCCGGGCGGTAACCCGATCGAGATTTTCCATGGGCCGGAACTGCAGTACGATAAGCCTTTCCATTCCGGACGCCGCATGCATGGGCGTTTCAAGACCGGATCCGCCGGACTCGGACACTGTATCATCCGCCAGGACGATCCCCATGCCGCCTATCTCTTTTACGCTTTGCTGGGGATGCGTGGCGGCGTCGAATACAAGATGCGGATGGGTAAACAGGTCGCCGAACCGATCTTCATGCATTGCAACGAACGCGACCATACACTGGCTTTCGGCATCGGCGGCGGCGGGCCGCGCCTTAATCACATCATGGTCGAGGTCGAGCACTTCGACGATGTCGGTCTAACCTACGAAATCGTTCGCGAGCGCAAGCTCCCGGTCGTCATCGATCTGGGTAAACATTCCAACGATCATATGTATTCCTTTTACGTCAGGAATCCTTCCGGATGGATGTTCGAGTACGGCTGGGGCGCCCGTAACGCGACGCATCAGTCGGAATACTACGTCAAAGACATGTATGGACATCCGTTCAGTGGCGGCGGCAGCGAGTCGAAGTAAAGTTCCGCTGTCGGCGTGGATGGGAGAGGCCCTCTCTGTTCCCTCTCCCACCAAGGATTGTGGGAGAGGGAACAGAATTACAACGGACCGAAGATCACGCCGGCGTCGCGCAGTTTCTTGATCCGGGCCGCGTCGTAGCCCAGCATGTTCGCGAGGATTTGATCGGAATGCTCGCCCAGTCTGGGCGCCGGCGTAATCGGGCTGGTGACACCCGGAAACTTCGCGAAGCGCGCTGACTGTTTCACCACGCCCAGTTCAGCTTCTTCCACGTCAACGGTCATTTCATTCGCGATCACCTGCGGATCGTCAAAGAGCCTTGAGATGTGCGCGGCGGGCGCCACCGTGACACCCTTGGCGAATAGTATATCGAGCAGTTCCGCGGCGGGCCGGCCGGCGAAATAGTCAGTGAGTATCCGCGCCAGATTGCCGTCGGTCCCTTCGACGCGGGCCTGGGCAAAGCTCATCGACTCAACGCCCGGAAGCTGCGCTTTCAGCGCGTCCCATCGCGCCGCATCGGCGATCGATAGATATAGCCAATCGCTGTCCCGACACTGGTAGCAGCAGCGCAGCGCCGACGTTCCGCGCAACTCGGGCGCGCCGATCTCCAGGTTTGGACGCCCGGAATAAAAGATGAACTCACCGGTTTGCAGCGCGGCCACCGCCTGAAGCAGCGTGGTCTCGCAGTACTGCCCCTTGCCGGTAACCTGACGCGCTCGCAGCGCCAGGATACAACCCAACGCCGCCAGGGTGGCGGCGCCGTAGTCGGTAATCGGTTCGGTCAGATAGATCGGATGGCGCGGGGAGTCATCTCCCGGTTTGGCCGGTCCGCGGCCCTCGCCACTGTGCGCCGCCATCGAGCCCGAAAGCGCCTGCGCCAGCGGATCCAGACCCGGCCGATCATAGTCGGGACCGCTGCTTCCATACCCGGTGACCGACATGTAAATCAGCCGCGGATTGATCGCGGACAAGCGTTCATAGTCGATCCCATAGGCGCGCGTCCGGCCGGGCCGGAAATTCTCGACCACCACGTCGGCCTTTTTGACCAAGGCGTGCGCGATTTCGAGGCCTTGCGAGCTTTTGAGATCGAGTCCCAGCCCGCGCTTGTTCTGGTTCCATCCGCGAAACCCGGTGACGTGCCGCAGCGAGTCGCCGTCGCGCCCCTCGACCTTGATCACGTCCGCGCCCATCTGGCCCAGCACCATGGGACAGAAAGAGCCGGCGATATAGCTGGAGAAATCAACCACGGTGACGCCCGCCAGCGGCCCCTTGCTGGAAAGCGGCCGGCTTGGGCGCGCGACCTGCGCTCCTTTCGGCGTATGGCTCGCTTCCTGGAGCAAAGCCGCCAACGCTGGATTGTTTTTGTCCAGCGCCGGCGCCGGACCGGCGATTTCTCCCGGCGTCGCGAAAAGTTTCACCGGCGGACCGGTCTGGATGGTCGCTCCCAGGGTCGGGTCGTCGACTTCACGAGGTATTCCGAGGTAGCGGACCTGGGGATCGTCGAGGAACTGATGGCGGGTCATGACGGGCGCGTTGGGCACTTCATACTCGCGCAGGATGCGAACCCATTGGTCTCTCGGACGTTCAAGAAAAGCTTCCTGCAGCGCTTCCCGCAGCGCGGGCACGTGGGTTTTTGGAACGCCCCAGGGGGCGTCCTTGAAGCGCGGATCGGAAAACAGCGCGGGACGCCCAATCGCTTCCGCCAGCCGCTGGCAGAAGCGGGCGCTGGTACAATCCAGGATGAAATACAGTCCGTCGGCACAACGATACAAATAGACCACCGCGAACGGCCCCATCGGATCCGCCGGGCCCGGCCGCGAGGTATGGAGTCCCGGGTTGCGCATGAAGTCGCCGGTTTGCATCGACAATGCGGCCGCCAATCCCGACATCTCGATTACCTTTCCCCCCTCCCCGTTGTCGCGGGCGATTAGACCGGCGGTCGCGGCCGCCGCGCCGAGCAGTCCAGCCTGGTAGCTGACCATCGGAAAGGTCATCGCCACCGGCTTGCCGCTGAGCGCGGATTGGGTGCCAAAGATTCCGCCCCAGGCCCCGAGCAAGTCATTGTCGGCTGGCATTTCGGCATAGGGACCACGGCTGCCCAGCGGCGGCATCTGCAACAGGATTGCCGCCGGATTGAGCCGGCTGACGGATTCATAGTCGAGCCCCAATGCACGCTGGCGCGCCGGCGTTGACCCGCACAACACCACGTCGGCCAGACCAATCAACTGGTGAGCGCGAGTCCGGTCGCCGGACGAATCCAGATTCAGGAACAGGGCCTGCTTGCTGCGGTTGAGTGCGTGGAAATGCGGCGTCCCGCGGATGGCCTCGCCGTCGAGCGGCTCGATTTTGATCGTCCGCGCGCCCTGCTCCGCCATCAGCATCGCGGCATAAGCGGACCCCAGGTGACCCGGGAACTCAAGCACCGTTACTCCGTCGAGAGCCTTGGCCATGGTGGTATTCCTCTGGTGGCGGTTGCGTCAGTTGGATTTGTGGCGGAGCAGGAATTGGCGGACCCGCTCCACCGTGCCGTCAAGCACCCCTGGAGCCCGCCAATCGGTCAGCATTTCGGCGTCCGGCGCCAATTCGGCAATCTCCCGGGAAATTTCGGGGGCATGCTCGCGATCGTTGCCTGCCAATATCAGCATCGGCGTCGGGCATGTTTCCACGAACTCCCGCGATACCGAAAACACGAACTCCCCGTGAAACATTCTCTCACCCATCGCATGCGCAGCCGCAGGATCGATCTCCGGTTGTTGCCGTATGAGTTCCGTTTCCCAATGATCGAGCATGAGGCGGAGCCATTGCGGGTAATCGGTGCGGCCAACCGGATCCTGCAGCACCGCCGCGCTGAAACGCCGCGGATCGGCCTGCATCAGCGCGACGGCGAAGGAACAGCCGACGCATCCGCCCATCAGATGACATCTGCCGACGCCCAGGTGATCCAGCAAGGCGAGCTGGTCGGCGGCATAGGCCTCCCAGCTATCGGAGGCGCAAAGCGGAGCCCGGGACTGGCCGCAATGGCGCTGGTCCATCGCGATGACCCGGAAATCCGCCGCCAGTTCCTTCCTGGGATCGAAGGGTACGAAGCGCCAGGTGGTAATCTTCGAGCGGATACCGCCGGGTGCGAGCAGCAGCAGCGGGTAGCCGGAGCCGTATTCCTCGAAATAAATGGACACATCCGCAGATTTGAATGACGGCATCGGCAATTGTGCGAGTCGAATTTTCGCTCGGCGCTCGTCCGCTATTCCAGCCAGGGCTGTTGGTCTCTGTCGGTAATCTCCTTGAGAGCTTCCTGCTTGCTCTTCCCGGGCCACATCACCAGCCGCGCTTCGGAGAAGAAGTACAATGGCGTCTCGCTGAAATTGGCGAAATCGGGCAGAAAGCTGCGTTGGAACTCGGCGGATTCAATCGCGTGGTGCGCCGCTGCGTAATTCTCGAACCAGATCTCTTCGACTCCGTCCCAGCGCGGGTCGCCCCAATGGTAGGTCTCGTCGAGTTGTACGCATTGCTGGTAATGACGCAATCCGGGCAAGGCTTTTGCGACTGGCGCGTGGACCTCATGCCAATAAGAACGAAAGTCCTCGACCTTGACGCCCAGCTTGTGTTGAAGCTGGAAAATCCCCTGAATCATCCCGGAACGGAGCGCTTCGGCCTGCACCAGCACCTGGTCCTGCGCCAACATCCACCCGATCCGCGAGAGGTCGATAAAGTTGTGCTCGTCGCGCTTGAACGGCGAGTTAGGGTTCTCCAGCACCGAGAGTTGGCCCAGCATCCGATTGGACAGTTCTTCGGTCCAGACCTCGCTGGTGGCGTCAAACGGGGAGTTGCCTCCGAGCGAGTGAATGCGATGGTTTTGGATGTAGCGGCGCATCGCAGCCGGTCTGGTCTCGCCACCCTTGGTGCCCAGCTCGGCTTGCCGCATCCCCGATTGAGTGTGCAGCGCCAGGTAATGGTGGTGAAACCCGGCATTGCCGAGCGAAGGCTTGCGCGCAAAGAAATAAAATTGATGGATCATGGTTTCCTCTCCGGCTTGGGGTTATATCCGCGGGAATCCCTTCAACCCCATGGGCTTGCCGTCCCGCGCGATCGGCACCGGGTTGGCAGGATAAGGGCGCGGGCGATAAACCCGCACCCCCGCTTTCAAGCCTTCTTGAAGGCGCGGTCGCGTTCGGCCAGCGCGCCTTTCAAACCCAGCTTGCGCTGATTCTTGACCCAGGCCTTAACCGCCTCGGTGTTGTGAAAGATCACATCGATGTCACCGCCGGATTGTTGCGCGGCGCGGAATCCGGTCACTTCCAGGTAGCGGTTGACCGCCGCCTTATGCAGGACCAGCAGCTCCGGTGACACCAGCGCGACCCGGCGCGCGTAGGCGAGGGTCTCCTCTTCCAGCTTCTCCCGGGGATAAACCCGGTTGACCAGATGCCAGTCCAGGGCTTCCTGCGCGTTCATCGAATCGCCGGTAAAGAAATATTCCTTGGCCTTGCGCGGGCCCATCAGCACCGGCCACAAAGCCATCGTGGGCAGGACCCCAAGTTGGCGGCCGGCGGGATGGCCGAAGGTCGCATCCTCGCTGGCGAAAACGATATCGCAATGGCCGACCAGTTCGTTGGCGCCGGCCAGGCAGAAGCCATGAACCTGGGCGATGATGGGCTTGGTGATCGACCATAGCCGCTGCCATCGCTTGGTCACCCGCAGGCAGTCGATGAAATCCTGGCTGACGCTGTACCGGCGGCCCGAACCGGCATTGCCGTAATCTGAACTGAGATCATAACCGGCGCAAAAACCGCGCCCCGCGCCCCGGATGATCAGCACGCTGGCTTCGGGGTCGTTGTCAAACGCGTCCGTCGCATGGTCCAGGTCGGCCAGTAGCTGGGGTGACAGCGCATTGATCTTTTCGGGGCGATTGAGCGTGATCCGGAAGATCTTGTCCTCAACCTTTTCGTAGATGATACTTTGATAGTCGGCCATCGCGTCTTGCTCCGTTGCTTTTTGCGTGTCGTCAGACCATCGCATTGTGCAGGTGGCTCTGACAAGGCTCGGCACCGCTGGACGGATTACCGGGTACCAGGTCAAATCTACTCCAAAGCCGGCAAATCCCGGGCTCGCGCTCAGCTCACAAACTCGGGCATCACCTGCCTGGCGAACAGTTCGAGCGACTCGTCGGTCATGAACGACGCGATGAAGTAGGTGATGTTGAAGTCTTCGATGCGGGAGCGAATCTCGCGCCGCACCTCCTCCGGCGTGCCAACCAGGAGCATCGGAAAATTGCGCGCGCCCTCGGCGTCGGGCAAGCCCATGTTCTCCGCGGCGCGTTTCGCCATCGCGTCACCCTGGCCTTTGTCGCTGGCGATGAAGGTCGTGGATAGCGACGAGATTTCGATCGAGTCCGGATCGCGTCCAGCCTCGCGCGCGTATTTGTGCAGTAGTCCAAGTCTGCGCTTGAGGTCGGGTTTATCGAACCGCGCCGATTCCTTGAAATCCACCGCGCCGCGCGTGACCGGCGCGATCAGATTGAGGATATCGGCCTCGCGCGCGGCGACTTTCAACACTGCGCTGCCGGCACCGCCTACGAGAATCGGAGGATGCGGTTTCTGAATCGGCTTGGGGACGTTGTAGGCCTTGTCGATCGAGAAGTAACGTCCATGGAAAACCGGCTCTTCCTGGGTCCACATCGCCTTGAGCACCTGAATTCCTTCAGCGAGTTGATCGATCCGTTCGGCGTTGGATGGGTACGGATAGCCGAAGGAATCGTATTCGCGCTTGAGCCATCCCGATCCCAGTCCCGCTATGAGCCGGCCCCCGCTGATGTGGTCGAGCGTCGAGGTGATTTTGCCCAGTAGCGCGGGATTGCGATAGGACATCGCGGTGACCAGCGGCAACAGGCGGACGCGCTTTGTAATCAGGGCGATCGCGGTCAGAGCGGTGTAGCATTCAAGCTCGGGCAGCCGCCTGCCGAAGGTATTGATCAGATGGTCCGCGACTGAAACGGAATAGAAGCCCAGTTCTTCACCCCGTTCAGCCAATGCCCTGGTTTTGGTGAAATCTCCAATCGACGCAATCATTCCAAATTTTATCTGTCGCATATGATCAGCGCGGTGCGGCTTTGGCGCCTCCGTGGCTTGAACGTATCCTTCGCAAGATACGGGAGCCAGCTCCGATTAACAAAAGCAACGCCACGGACCCGACCAGCGCGTTTGCGATTCCGCGCCCAGCGCGCCTGATGCGCCGGCTCTTTACGGTCAGACTGCAAGCGCGGCTCTCGCAGCCGCCGTTTCCTGGACAAGTTTTTCGATCAGCTCGGCGGCCGGTATCTCCCGTGCCATCGACGCCGCCTGGCCCGCGAACAGCGAAAGGCAGTCGGCATCGCCCAGTCGCGCGCCGGCACTGCGCATCAGCCGGGTCAGGTTGTTCTGTGATGGGAAGCGCAAAAACCGGGACTCGCGTCCCTTCATCGACACGGTGAACGCATTGGCGATGGCGCGGGCGAGCCGTCCGCTGAATGCGCGCGTCAGCACGGTGTTGTCGTCGCGCGCGGCGAGGACAGCGTCCTTGTAAGCTCGTGCAGCGCCGCTTTCCGGGCAGACCAGAAACGCAGTCCCCATCTGGACTCCGCTTGCCCCCAGCGCGGCAGCGGCCACTATTCCGCGGCCGTCCATAATGCCACCCGACGCAATCACCGGAATGGAAACCGCATCGACTACCTGCGGCACCAGCGCCATTGTTCCGACCATACTGTCTTCAAGCGCGCCGAGAAAAGTGCCCCGATGAGACCCGGCGTCGCCGCCTTGGGCAACAATAGCGTCGACGCCGGCGGCTTCCAGCGCGCGCGCTTCGCTCACGGTGGTCGCTGTGCCGATCACCTTGATTCCGCGTTCTTTCATCCGGCTCATCACGCGCGCCTCCGGAATGCCGAAGGTGAAGCTGAAAATCGGAACGTTTGATCGCAAGACCACTTCGACCTGCTCCTCGAAAGGTGGAAGAGATCCGGCAGGTGCCGTGGGCGCGGGCAATCCGAGCCGGGCATGGTAGGGGGCCATCAACTCCATCATCGCGGATGGATCGACCGAACCCGAGCCGTCATCGCCGCCGGCGAACAGATTCACGGCGAAGGGCTTGTCGGTTAGCGAATGAATCGCGGAAATGGACTGCGCGATTTCCTCCGGCGTCATGTAGCCGGCGCCGAACGAGCCCAGCCCGCCCGCATTGGAGACCGCCGCCACCAGCGTGGGAGTACTGGTCCCGCCCGCCATCGGCGCCAGGATGATCGCATGTCTGACCCCGAACATCGACGCGAACGCGCGAAAGCGCTTCATAATTCCCACCTCTATTGGGCCTGCGCGCGATCGTAAACCATCCACGCCTTTCAACCAAAGGACAATTTTACTTCGCGATCACCGATGACTCTAAAATTGGGGGAGAAACTCCTCACGGCTGGCCGCCTACTTGAAGTCGCTCGGAAAACGCTACTTTCCACCTGCGTTTTTTTCGAGGTGCGGCCTTTCCCGATCCAAACAGCACCGGATGTAATTGTACTTGTCAAATTCACCCCCGGTAATAACTACATTCATATGGCTGTTAAATAATTCTGACGCATTGAAATGCATAAAAAAATGAATGTGCTTGGATCGTCGTTCGGCTAAGATCCTAGCAGGCCGTTGAAAAAGGATTTCCACAGCCTGCTCCGTCACTCTTATCTCTCCCGGAGGGAGAGAAGATTCAGGGAGGAAGCCGGTTTTTATGCAGGGAGTTGAGAACCGGCATCATTCCAACTCGATCGATTTTACTTTTCCAACACCCTGCCAGGGATGCCCTTGCGCAGTCTTACGATAGTGAAGTGAGGACAGTCTGAATCATGCATCCATTAACCGAAATACAGGTATTACACTTTCTTATCCAATTCACCTTATTATTTGTTACCGCGCGGGCGCTGGCGGATTTGATGAAACGCATGGGCCAGGCCACGGTTATCGGTGAGCTGTTCGCCGGCATCATTTACGGGCCGTCAGTGCTGGGACATTTCATGCCGGTTGCGTACCGTTATCTGTTTCCGGCCGATCCGCTCGCCGATCACCTGCTCGACGCGGTCGCCTGGATCGGCGTCATAATGCTGCTGCTTTACACCGGCCTCGAGACCGACCTGGATGTCGTCAGCAGTCTGGGACGCGCGTCGGCCAAAATATCATTGTCAGGTATCGCGATTCCCTCGGTGTGCGGGTTTGCGCTGGGAATGATGATTCCCGCCAGCTATCTCGCGGCTCCCAATCAGCGGATGATTTTCGCTCTGTTCATGGCGGTGGCGATGTCGATCTCCGCGGTTCCGGTAATCGCGAAGATTCTCCTCGACCTGGATCTGATGCGGCGCGACCTGGGAATGCTGATACTCGCCGCGGGGATCCTCGACGACAGTATCGGATGGATGATGCTGTCGGTGATTGCCGGGCTGGCCATGCATGGTCGGCTCGATCTGATGTCGGTAGCATCGACCTTGGCCGCGGTCGCCGCGTTCATTGCATTTTGTTATTACGCGGGCGCGGGCCTGGTCGTTCGGCTGATGCGCTGGATCGACGACCGCGCAGTGGCCGAGCATGCCGGGATGAGCGCGATGGTCGGAATTGCCATGGTCTGCGCGATTATCACGCAAGCCATTGGCATCCATGCCGTATTCGGCGCATTCATCGCGGGCGTGATGCTGGGGCGATCGGCGCGGGTGCGCAAGGCCGACCGCACCGAACTGGAAGCGGTCACGATCGGCGTGTTCGCGCCCTTGTTTTTTGCCTACTCCGGTTTGCGGGTTGATTTCTTCGCCCTCCACGGCGTCGTGGTGCTCGGCACGGTTTTGGCCATCGCCGTCGCGGGTAAGTTGGTGGGATGTACGATCGGGGCGCTGATGGACCATCTCAAGTGGCGCGAGTCCCTGGCCGTGGCGGTTGGACTGAACGCGCGCGGCGGGATGGGCATTATCGTCGCGCTGATCGGGCTTAACCTGGGCGTTCTAACCAACGAGATGTACGCGATCATCATCGTGGTCGCGATTGTGACATCGTTCATGACCCCGCCACTGCTTAGCTGGCTGCTGGCGGGGGTGGAGCAGCGGCCCCAGGAAGCCGAGCGCCTGGAACGCGAACAGCTCCTCGCACGGATGCCCTTCAGCAAGGAAGGGGCCAAACTGCTGGTGCTGGCCGGCGGCGGCCCCCACGCGCAGTTGGCCGCCCATATTGCCGCCACGCTGGGTAATCATCATGACGCGAGTATCACCGTATTTCATGCGGTGACCGGCGAGGTAGACGCCGCGCGTCAAGACGAGTTCGACCGGCAGTTCGAGCTGATCCGGCAGATTGCCGAACTAAGCGGGGCGCGCAACGTGTTGCAACGCAAGGGTACAGCCGACACCGTGCCCGAAGCGATAATCAAGGAAAGCGAACGTGGCTACGATGCGATATTCGCCGGCGCTTCGGAACGCGAAAGCGACCTCGGATTCGGCGGCGAGGTTTTGCGCGAGCTCGTGGGCCGGGTGCAGGCGCCGGTGATCATCACGCGGCACGTCGGCGCGCCATTACCCCTCCAGCGCGTGCTGGTTCCCACCACTGGAGCGCCCTTTTCGCGGATGGGCGCGATGGTTGCGATGCTTTACAGCCACGCGACCGGCGCCGCTATGACCACACTTTATGTCAAGGAGAGCGCCCCTCTTACGCTGCGTAGTTTCTACTCGCGGCGCGTCGCTCCGGACGACTCCGGCCCAATTGCCGACGAGATTCAAGCGCTCGCCGAGCACCTTGGGGTTAGCGTGGAAACGCGCATGACCATGGGTAGCAAACCGGAAAATGCCGTTCTTACAGCGGTGAGCCGCGGTGGTTTCGATTTGATCATAATGGGAGTCCTGCTCAGGCCGACAGCGAATCGGCTGTACTTCGGTCCCAAGGTTGAAAACATTTTGCGCGACGCCCGCTGCGGGGTGGCGCTGGTTGCTTTCCCGGAACTCCATCCGCGCGCCTGAGCGCGTTGCGCATTCGACTTTTCTGCCGATACATCATAACGGTGCGCGCGGCCGCAATCGGTTGCGCCATCGGAATCCCAGGCATTATCTTATATCGATATCGGATAACGATTATCGATGAGATCCCTGAATGCAATCTACTCGGGGCTGATTCGCCTCCATGTCCTTCACCATGCCTCGAAGGAGACGATTTTCGGACTCGGAATCATCGAGGAACTCGGCCGCCACGGCTACCGATTGAGCGCCGGCACCCTCTATCCGCTCCTGCATAGCCTCGAGCGCGACGGCTATCTCCGCTCGTTGGAAGAGCGAAACGGGAGCCATAGCCGCCGTCTGTACAAGGCCACCCCAAAGGGCCGCAAAGCCTTGCGCGAGGCCAAGGGCAAGGTCCGCGAATTGTTCGCGGAGCTTTTCGAGGACGGATGATGGGAAAACGCATGGCGCATCCGGGCGAATCTGAATCGTCGGCTGACGCCCGCGGCGGCGAGTCAGAGTCCGTGATGCTGAAGGAAGTCGCGCTATCCTTCCTGCGCCTGGGCACGACCGCGTTCGGCGGGCCCGCGGCGCACATCGCCATGATGGAGGACGAGTTCGTCCGGCGGCGGCGCTGGCTGAGCCATCAACAATTCCTGGACCTGCTGGGCGCAACCAACCTTATCCCGGGACCCAACTCCACCGAGATGGCGATACACATCGGGCATCAGAAAGCGGGGTGGAAGGGTCTGGTCCTGGGCGGTGCCTGCTTCATCGCGCCCGCGATGCTGATCGTGCTGGCGGCGGCATGGGCCTATGTCCGTTTCGGATCGCTGCCGCAGGTTGCGGGGGTCCTGTACGGAATCAAGCCCGTTATTATCGCTGTTGTTTTTCAGGCACTATGGCGGCTGGTTCCGAAAGCGGCAAAAAGCGCCTTCCTCGCGGCGATCGGACTGATCGGCGTCGCCGCGGCGCTATCTGGCGTCAATACGCTGGCGGTTCTGTTCGGCGCCGGCGCTATCACCGGGGCCGTGGAGTGGATCCAGGGCCGGCGCGGCGGGCCGGCGCGCGACGCGTCCGTCGCGGGTGTTTGGTTCGGCATGGTTGCGGCGGTCAAGAGCGCGGGTGCCGCGGCGGTTGCGGTGCCGTTTAGCCTGCTGGGTCTTTTCCTGTTTTTTTTGAAAGTAGGCGCGGTCCTTTATGGCAGCGGCTACGTGCTGCTGGCTTTCCTTCAAGCGGACCTGGTCGGCCGTTTGCATTGGCTGACGCAATCCCAACTGCTGGACGCGGTAGCGGTCGGCCAAGTGACCCCGGGCCCGGTATTCACGACCGCGACATTCATCGGCTATTTGCTGGGTGGCGTGAAGGGCTCGATTATCGGCACGCTGGGAATTTTCCTGCCGTCTTTCATTTTCGTTGCCGCCAGCCGCCCGTTGATTCCGAGGATCAGGCGATCGCGCATTGCCGGCGCCTTCCTCGACGGCGTTAATGTCGGCGCGCTCGCCTTGATGGCCGCGGTTACAATGCAACTGAGCCGCGCCGCGTTGATCGATTTTACCACGGTTGGCCTGGGCGCCGTCAGCATTTTGGTGCTGATTTTTTCCCGTGCCAATTCCGCGTGGCTGATTTTTGGGGGAGGCCTGGCCGGTCTTATCGTCCGGCTTCAGTGGGGCGCGTGACTTGAGTTTTACAGATGCGGCGGGCGCGATAGTTGTTGCTTGATTCAGTTAAGGTGCGGATCTACGCTTATTGTGGACTGACAAGTCCATTATGGCTTCGGCAAGGTGGCGCGCAGCAATTGACGCCGGCGCAGTCGCTTTTTGCCTCCTGAATAACAGCGATTCTCGCTGCCGCGTCGGCGGAGTTTTGGGTTAGCGCTTATGATGTGGATTGTCCGGCTCGCTCTCCGCCGGCCTCTATCGGTGGCGGTGATGGCTCTTCTGATGCTCGTGCTCGGCGCATTGTCCTTCGAGCTGATGAACGTCGACATATTTCCGGCAATCAATTTGCCCGTGGTGCTGGTGGTTTGGACCTATCCGGGTCTGTCTGCCTTCGACGTCGAGCGCCGGATGGTGTTCATCAGTGAGCGGGCCTACTCGACGACGGTCAATGGTATCGAGCATCTCGAGTCGGAGTCGATCGACGGCCTCGGCATCCTTAAGGCTTATTTCCAGCCCGGCACCGATATCGGTGCGGCCATCGCCCAGATGAACGCGGTTTCCGAAACCATCCTGGCAATATTGCCGCGCGGTACCGAGCCGCCCCAGATCATCTCCTACAACGCCACCAACGTGCCGGTGGCACAGCTAAACGTTTTCAGCGACACCCTATCCACGGAACGGCTGTTTGACTATGGCCTGAACTTCATCCGGATCCAGCTCTTCACCATTCCGGGCTTTTCCTCGCCCGCGCCGCTGGGCGGGGTGTCGCGCTCGATCATGGTCAATCTCGACCCGACGCTGCTCTACGGCAACGGCATGTCCGCCTACGATATCGGCAATGCGCTCGCCTCAACCAACGTGGTTATCCCATCGGGCACCGCCAAGATGGGCAACTACGAAAATAACGTCGACATCAATATGAGCGTGCCGCGGGTGAAGGATTTCAATCAGCTCCCGGTCAAGTATTCCAACGGCACGCCCGTCTTCCTTGGCGACGTAGCCAATGTGACCGACTCGCATCAGCCGCAGACCAACGTGGTGCGCGTCGATGGCCAGCCCGCGACCTATCTGATGGTGATCAAACATGCCGACGCCTCGACCCTGTCGGTGGTCGACGCGGTCAAGGCGAAGATGCCCGACATCAGGGCGACTTCCCCCAAAGGGCTGAAGATTTCGCTGACTTTTGACCAATCGACCTTCGTGCGCGCCGCGCTGTGGGACGTGGTCCAGGAGGCGGTCACGGCCGCCGCGCTGGTGGCCTTGATGGTGCTGGTGTTCCTGGGCTCGGCGCGCAGCATGTTGATCGTCATCACTTCGATTCCGCTGTCGATCCTGACCGCGATAATCGGACTTAAGCTAAGCGGGCAGACGATCAACACGATGACCCTGGGCGGTATCGCGTTGGCGGTCGGAATGCTGGTCGATGATGCGACCGTCGAAATCGAAAACATCCATCGCAATCAGGCGATGGGCAAGCCGCTGCTGACCGCGATCCTCGACGGCGCCCGTCAAATCGCGACTCCCACCGCGGTCGGAACGCTGGCGATCTGTATCGTCTTTTTTCCGGTCGTGCTGCTCACCGGCGTCGCGCGTTTCCTGTTCACGCCACTGGCGATGGCGGTGGTGTTTGCGATGCTTACCTCTTATCTTTTGTCGCGCTCCCTGGTACCGACCATGGCGCGATACTTATTGCCCGAGGATCACCTGGAAAATGTTGGTCACGGGCGCTGGGGCCGCGTGGTTCGGGGCCTGGAGGCGGGATTTGACTGGCTGAGGGAGCGCTATCGCGTCGCGTTGGCCAAGTTCATCGCCCGGCGCGGCTTCTCGCTGGCCTGCGTGGGGCTGGGGATCCTGGCGTCATTGGCACTGATTCTGATCGTCGGCGAGGACTTCTTTCCAGCCATCGACGCCGGCATGATGCGGCTGCACGTGCGCGCGCCGACCGGCACCCGCATCGAACATTCGGAGTACCTGGTCGATAGCATCGAAAGGGCAATCCGCAAGGTAATCCCTCCGTCCGAGCTCGACAGTATCAGCGATAACATCGGGCTGCCGGTTTCGTATGACCTGGCCTTTTACCAGACCGACAGCATTGGTCCGCAGGACGCCGACGTGCTGATCCAGCTCAAGCCCTCGCATCGGCCCACCGCGATATATCAGGACCGCATCCGGCAGGTCCTGGCGGCGCAATTTCCCAACGTGACCAGCTATTTCCAGGCCGCGGATATCACCAGCCAGGTGCTGAACTTCGGTCTACCCGCTGCAATTGATGTACAGATCTCCGGCAACCATCTGCAATCGAGTTACGGTATCGCGCTGCAGCTTGAACAGCGCATGAGCCTCATCCCCGGGGTCAAGGACCTGCGTATCGCCCAACCCCAGGACTATCCGGCATATCGGGTTAATGTCGATCGCGCCAAGGCGCTGCAGTTTGGCATCACACAGGAGCAGGTGGCTTCCAGCCTGCTCGCTTCGCTTTCCGGCGCAAGCTTGCTGCAGCCCAACTTCTGGCTGGATCCGGTAAGCGGCGTCAATTACAACGTAATCCCCCAGATGCCGCAGCATCTGATTAACACGACTGCCGCGATGGCCAACATCCCGCTGAGCACCACATCGCCGAGCTCCGGTACCGGGGTGGACGGAATTACGGCCCCCCCTCCGCAGCCGCAACTGCTGGGCAACATCGCCACCTTCAGCCGTGGGTGGGATCCCGCGATTATCTCGCATTATACGGTGCAGCGCGTAATCGACGTGGATTGCGCGGTTTCAGGACGCGACCTTGGCGGGGTTGCCGCGACGGTGCAGCGAGAGATCGACCGCTTGGGCAAATTGCCGGCCGGCACCAAAATTATCATTCGCGGCCAGAGTCAGGCCATGAACCAGTCGTTCCGCACACTGGGCTTGGGCGTGATCCTGGCGATCGTGCTGGTGTATCTGCTGATGGTGGCAAATTTCCAGTCGTGGCTGGAGCCGTTCATCATCACCATGGCGGTGCCGGGGGCGTTGGCCGGGGTGCTGTGGATGCTGGTGGCGACGGGCACCACCATTAACGTGGAATCGCTGATGGGCTCGATCATGGCGGTCGGCGTCGGGGTCGCCAACGGCAACCTGCTCATAACTTTCGCCAACGAATTGCGCGAAGAAGGGTACAGTCCGGTCGCCGCCGCAATCGAAGCGGGCAGAATCCGCCTGCGTCCGATCATCATGACCGCGCTGGCGATGATTCTGGGAATGCTGCCGATGGCGCTGGCATTAGGCTCGGGTTCCGAGCAGAACGCGCCCCTGGGCCGCGCGGTCATCGGGGGATTGACCGCTGCAACGCTGATGACATTGTTCGTAGTGCCGGCCATCTACTCGATTTTCAGTCGCAACCTCATAACCAAGCAGCAACGCGATATGGAAGTCCAATCGCTTGACGTGCCCGAGGCATGACCGATGCCTGATGACGAACAGGACGACCCGAAAAATTTTACGGTTCCGGAGCCCGGCGGATTTTTCTTCGCCGGCTGGGTGATCGCGATTCTGGTACTGATGATCGCGACCGCCGGACTCGTGCTGGCGCGTGAACGATGGATCAATAGCCAGACCGCGGACTTGGTGCAGCAGGCCGCAGCGGGTCCGCACGTGCTGGTAGCGCAGGTATCGCGCACGCCGGCGACCCGCGACCTTAACCTGCCGGCCACCGTGCGCGGGTTTGATGAAACCGACATTTACGCGAAGGTTCCCGGCTATCTCAAGGCGATCTATGTCGACAAAGGCGACCGCATTCGCAGCGGACAGATGCTGGCGAAGATCGAGTCGCCGGAGACCGATCAGCAGGTTGCCAACTACCGGGCTAATTACCAGCTCCAGTTGGTTACCGACCAGCGCGATTCCATTCTTGTGCGCAAGGGGGTCATCGCCAAGCAGGATTACGACAACCAGCACTCCGCGATGCTGCAGGCCAAGGCGACCATGCACGAATACGAAAATCTCCAGGGGTACGAGATTGTTCGTGCTCCGTTCGACGGGATCGTGACGGCACGCAACGTCGACCCGGGCCATCTGATCCCGGCGGCAACCGGCGCGACCAGTCAGGCCAGCGCGATTGTATCGATCGCCCGGTTCAAACCGCTGCGGGTCTTCAGTTACGTGCCTCAGAACGTGGCCCCTTTCATGAAGAATGGCGACCAGGCCACGATTACGGTCAACGAGTATCCGGGACGCAAGTTTGTCGGATCCATCACCCGCCATCCTGAGGCGCTGGCACCCGATTCACGCACGATGCTGGTCGAGGTCGACCTGCCCAACGATGATTCCGCGCTTTACCCTGGAATGTATGGGAGCGCCGAGTTTGTCGTCTCGATGCCGTCGGGCGCGCCGCTGGTTCCCGACGACGCCCTGATCTTTCGCGATAACAAGGTCTATGTTCCGCTGGTCAACGCCGACAAGTTGCATCTGGCTGAGGTGAGTTTGGGTTACGACAATGGCGTCGAGGTCCAGGTCACCAAAGGTGTTGGCTACCACGACATTGTGGCGCTCAACGTCGGTCAGGCGGCCCGCGACGGTGAGTCCGTGCAACCGGTGCGCGCCGACCAGACTGCGGAAAACTAGCTAATTCCGTCCCCGTTGAGTCCGCGGTCCTCCAGGTCCTCGCGCAAGCTATCGTCCCCGGGACCTAGTCTCGCAGGCTATGCTTACGCATCGGTTCAAAAGTCCTCATCCGATTGCCAGCCGGTAAGCGCGCGCGGCGGTGCCGCTGAACAGCGCCTGCTTTTCGGTCTCTGAATAGCCCGCGGCCAGCCGTTTGAAAGCATTCCAAACAATCGCGTAGCCGCACGATTCCTTGTCGGCGGGAAAGTTGCTCTCAAACATGCATCGAGTGGGACCGAAGGCGTCGATGCAGACCTCGACGTAGGGCCGAAAGGCCGCCGCAACCTGTTCCGATGACGGCGCTAGTGCTTGACCGCGAAAACTTAATCCGGAGAAAAACGGGTTGGCGAGCCCGCCTAGTTTCATCAACAGGTTGGGGCACTTCGCCAGTGCCTGCGTCGCCGCCTTCCAGGGCGGAAACAACTCATCGCGCCGGCCCGCATAAGGTCCGACGCCGAGCGGGCCGCCGCAGTGATTCACGATAATGGTGGTCTCCGGGAACGCGCGGGCCAAATCGGCCAGATCGTAAAGTTGGGTCTGGAATTGCATTGCGTCGCAGACCAGGCCGTGCGCGGCGAGCCGTGAAAACCCGGCTCGAAACTGCGGGTCGAGCAGAAGGTGCTCCGGAGGAGGAGTTGGGCTCCATCCGACCGCTTTATCAAAATGGGCATTAGTTCGGATGCCGCGGAAATGGCCTTTGCCGGCCGCGATATGTGCCTCCAGCACTTCGTCCACGGCCTGCCCCAGCGTCAGATCGGCGTGGCCAACGATTCCCTCGCACACGCGCAGTGGACTCAGCTTGCGCGCCTGCTCGATGACCTCGGCGACAAATTCGGTCTCGCCAACCGGGCGCAAAGGTTCAGGACCCGCATCGCGATAACGCGCGCCGGTTTCCATAAAGACGGTGGCGCGAACGTTATGGCCGCTGGCGAGGTCCTTTAGAAACTCCGGTAGCATATAGTCCGTCCATTGCCACAGATGATGATGCGGGTCGACAATCGGCAGGTCGGGCTCGAGGATTTCCTCGGTTCGCTGCGACAACCATTTTTCGTCGATATAGTTGTTCCACGAAAATGCATTCGAAAATTCGGTTTGCTGGACCATGTGATTCGTCCCCGATTAGCCGTTCTACGCGAAACTGGGGATTTATCCTATCCTGATTCCAAGGTGGAGTGGCAGCGCCATGAAAACCATCATCGAACCGTTTCGTATCAAGACCGTCGAGCCGCTGCGATATACCACGCCCGAGGAGCGCGAGGGCCTGCTTAAAGAGGCCGGCTATAACCTGTTCGCGCTGGAGGCGAAGGATGTCCTGATCGACCTGCTCACCGATTCGGGGACCTCAGCGATGTCCACCGAGCAGTGGGCGGCGATGATGCGCGGGGATGAGTCCTACGCGGGCAGTGCGAGTTTCTTCCGGATGAAGCGGGTGGTGCAGGACCTGATGGGCTTCCGCCACGTGATTCCCGCCCATCAGGGCCGCGCGGCCGAACGTATTCTGTTCACCGTGATGTGCCGCCGCGGAGATATAGTCCCCAACAATACGCACTTCGATACCACGCGCGCCAACATCGAATTTACCGGCGCGCGGGCGCTGGACCTGCCGATTCCACAAGCGGCGGACACGCAACTCCGGTTGGATTTCAAGGGCAACCTCGATATCGAGGCGCTGGATAAGCTGATTGCATCCGAGGGCAGGGAGCGCATCCCGCTGATCATGGTCACGATCACCAACAATTCCGGCGGCGGCCAGCCGGTCTCGATGCGCAATCTCGAAGCGGTGCGTGAAGTCGCAACCCGCCACGCGATTCCCTTTTATCTCGACGCCTGCCGGTTTGCCGAAAACGCCTGGCTGATCCGGGAGCGCGAGCCGGAGTACCGCGAATGGTCGCCGCGCGACATCGCCCGCAAGATGTTCGCGCTCGCCGACGGTTGCACGTTCTCGGCGAAAAAGGACGCCTTCGCGAACATCGGAGGCATGCTTTGCACCAATGATGATCGGCTCGCGGCGCAGGAGACCAATCTGCTGATCCTGACCGAAGGCTTTCCCACTTACGGCGGTTTGGCTGGACGCGATCTGGAGGCGATCGCGGTCGGCCTGGAGGAAATCCTCGATCCGGATTATCTCCGCTATCGCATCGCATCGACCGCCTATCTGGGGCGGCATATCGCGGATCGCGGAGTGCCAATCGTGGAGCCGCCGGGCGGCCACGCAATCTACATCGACGCGGCGCGGATGCTGCCGCATATCCCGCGCGCACAATTTCCCGGCCAGGCGCTGGCAGTGCAATTGTATCGGCATGCGGGAATTCGCTCGGTGGAAATCGGCTCAGTGATGTTTGGTGAAGCGGCCAGGTACGAGCTTTTGCGCCTGGCCATCCCGCGCCGCGTCTATACTCAAAGTCATATCGACTACGTGGTCGAAGCGATCCTGGAGGTCCACGCCGATCGCGAACGGATTGGCGGGATGCGGATCGTGGAGCAGCCGCCTTTCCTGCGCCACTTCAGCGCGCGCTTCGATTGGGCCGATTAACCGCGTCAGGCCCCGGTCCTCGGGCGGGTTCAATTCACCTGCCTGAGCGATTCGAACATCTCCCTGGGTCCGACGTAGCCGACCATCCGCTTTTGGATGTTCCCGGCGCGGTCAACCAGCAGCAGCGTGGGCACGCCCTGGATGCGGTACTGGCTGACGATTTCATCGTTGCCATGGTCCAGATGAGTTAGGTCCGCGTGCAGCGCCACGAACCGGCGCGCCTCGGCGACCACTGACGGATCCACGAAAGTGGTACGCTCCATCTCGCGGCATGGGATACACCAGTCCGCGCCGAAATCGATCAACACCGGCTTGTGCTCTGCCGCCGCCGCCGTGAGCCGTTGCTGATTGTAGGGCAGAAAGTCCAGCGCCGGCCGCGCGCCTCGCGGGATTACGAGATACACCAGCGCGATGAGCGAAGCCGCGCCGACCGCGCCCTTGAACAGCGCAAAACCGCGGGGCTGGCGTCCGTGAGGTGAAATGAAACCCAGATAAATACCTGCGGCGGCAACGTAGTAAGGCAGCAGCCGCGTGGCCAGGCGGCCGGGCAGCAGCGGATCGAGGAAGTAGAGCGCCAATCCGATCAGAACGAAGCCAAACAGATGCTCGATCCAGGCCAGCCACTCGCCGGATCGCGGCAGATTGCGGATGCTGCCGGCGGCGAGCGCCAGAATGATGTACGGCAGGCCCATCCCCAGCGCCAGGACGAAAAATACCGTGAAGCCCAGCAGCGCGTTGCGGCTGTGCTCGATGATCAGCAGCAGGCCGAGCACGAACGGTCCGATACAGGGTGCCGCGACGCACGCCCATCCCCAGACCCATCGCGAACGCGCCCATGTAGCCCGGCCGCGCCGTCCCCGCCTGTCGCAACATCCACGACGGCGCCTGGAGCGTGAACCATCCAAAGCTCGACGCCGCCAGCACCAGCATCACGGCGGCGATCGCGATCAGCACGTACGGATTCTCCAGCATCGCGCCGAACAGGCCGCCCGACAGCGCCGCGGCGGTACCGACCGCCGAGAACATCAGGGCGATACCGGCCACGTACAAGGAAGCTAAAATCAGGATGCGCCGGGTTCCGCCGCCACCCTGATTGCCGAAGTAGGCCAGCGTGACTCCGATCAGCGGATAGACGCAGGGCGTCAGGTTGAGCGCGAGGCCGCCCAGGAATACCAACACGAAGCCCAGCGCAAAGCCGTAGTTGGTAAACAGGTCGCCGCCGGTGGCCGGAGCGCCGGCTGGCGCACCCGCGTAGGTTTTCAGATGCGGTGGCGCGGATTTGCCCGCGCCCGGCCATTGAAGAGCGACCTGTTTGGTGATCGTGACGGGACGCAGACATTGCCGCTCATTGCAGGCCTGATAGTCGAGCGAGAGGTTGAACGCGAGCGTCTGACCGGGGCCGGGTTGGGTTTTTTGTTCCAACGGCGCTTCGAACGTCACCGCGCCGGTAAAGACGGAAAGCTTTTCGCCCATCGAAAATTCGGGCGCAATCATCTGGGCGGACGGATACCGCACGTCCTTGATGACGAGTGATCGCGGCCCGGCGATAGCAAGCCTGGTCGCGATGTAATCGGGGCTGGTGGGCTTATCCGAATTGATATGCCATCCCGGCAGGATGGTGGCATTAACTTGCAGAGTAGGCGTCGTCCCCGGGTTAGCGCCGAACTCCGCTCCGGTTATTTGCACCACCTGGTCGGGCTTGGGCAGGGCAGCCCACGCCGGCGCCATCCAAGCCAGAGCGAGCACCGCGGCAATCAGGCCCGCAAGGCGTTTGAACCCTCTGGGGTCAGGTTTCGATGCGATAGGCTTTGCGACCGTGCCATCGAGCTTGAGCACAGGAAAGAATCGGCTTTATTGATGACCGTTGGCGCGCAGCGGGAGCAGCGTCGGTGCGTCCATCGACAGCGGCACGCTGTCCACGATCTCCAGCCCATAGCCGGGCAGGTTGGCCAGGCGCGGCACCCGATCCGACACCACGATGATCTTTCGCACGCCGACGTCGCGCAGGATCTGGGCGCCGATTCCGTATTCACGAAAGTCGCCGCCGAGCGCGTTGGTGTGGGTGGACACGCGCCGCAGGTCCTGCAGAGCGCCATTGAGTTCGGAGGCAATCGCGTTGAAATTACGCTTGAGATACAGGATCACGCCGTTGCCTGTCTCCGCGATATGCGCCATCGAGGCGGTCAGCAGGTTGCGCGTGTTGCGCTCCAGGTAACCGAAGACGTCGCCGGGCAGGTACTCGCGATGGGCGCGGACCATGATCGGGACCGCGGGATCGACGTTACCCATGATCAGCACCAGGTGCTCGGTGAGATCCACCTGGTCGCGATACACGCAGGCGCGGAACTCGCCAAACGCGGTTGGCAGCCGCGCCTCGGCCACGCGCTGGACCAGCGTCTCGTTGCGCAGCCGGTATTCGATAATATCGGCGACCGTGAGAATCTTGAGGTTGTTCTCGCGGGCAAAGTCGACCAGGTCGTCGCGCCGCGCCATCGTGCCGTCATTTTTGAGAATCTCGCAAATCACGCTGGCCGGCTTGAGCCCCGCCAGGCGCGAGAGATCCACTCCACCCTCGGTCTGGCCGGTCCGCACCAGCACTCCGCCTTCGCGGGCCCGCAGGGGATAGACATGTCCGGGGGTGACGAACTCCGCACCGACCGCGTCCTCCCGCACCGCCTGGAGGATAGTGGTGGCGCGGTCGTGGGCGGACACGCCGGAGCCGGAAACCCGGCGCGCGTTAAACGAAACGGTAAAGGCGGTTCCCAGCGGCGAGCGGTTGTCGCCGACCATCGGGGTCAATCCCAGCCGCTCGATTCGCTCCGACGACATGGGCAGGCAGATGAGTCCACGACCATACTTGGCCATGAAGTTGATGGCCTCGGGGGTAACCTTTTCGGCCGCCATGCACAGGTCGCCCTCATTTTCCCGCTGTTCATCATCCATCAAGATGATCATCCGCCCGCGCCGGATCTCTTCGAGGCCTTCCTCGACGCTTACAAAAGGTGCTTCTGCTTGGGATTCACGTAAGATCAGCTCGTTAAACATTGCTTGCTCGGCGCCCTTTGGCGAACGGTTTTCGTTCTTCGATCTTATACCGCCACAATTGCACAGTGAATAGGCGCACGAACGTTAGTTTGCCCGTCTTTAAGGCAGAATTTCGAAACGCCGAGCCTTTGCGTCGCCAAGGTTCATGCTTCCAGGGGGCCCGTGCTAGAATGAAGGCGCTCGCAGGCGACCTGTCACCATGGCCACGCAAACGATAGCAAAGACGACCCCTGGGGAATCGCGGTCGAACGACGCCGCCGTGTCGTACGAGCAGGATTATCATGCCTGGCTTGCTGCGCAAGCGCGCGTGCTGCGCGAGCGTCGAGTGGGCGAAATAGACGCGTCCAACCTTGCGGAAGAACTGGAAGAATCGGGCGCCGCGTCAAAAAGGCGGTAAGGAGCCAAGTGGCTCGGCTGATGGCTCATCTGTTGAAGTGGTCGATCGAAACGGACTTCCGGGAGCGCAACCCCAGCGCCGCCAACCGGTGGCTCGGCATCGATTCGCAATGCCCGCGACGAGATCAAGGATGACCTCGCCGAAAGACCGAGCCTGAGAACTTATCTGCCCGGCATCTTCGATAAGGCGTATAGGGCAGCCATCAACGGTGCCATCGAGGATACGGGCCTTGCGGATGCGGCCTTCCCGTCCGAGTGTCCATGGTCTCCGGATGACATTCTCAGAGACGATTTTCTGCCGGACTAAGACTCCGTCGGTCGGTACGCCGAATCAGAAAGCATGTGCTGCGCCACGACTACCGACGATATCGACACCGACATGCTTTGGCGCTCCGTCACCGAACGCCTAGACCCGCTTGAAGACGCCTGCCGCCGCGAACTCGCCGACACCGCGTAGGACGCCTCTTGCGAAATTGCCGGGTGTGAACGATCCGAGCTTTTTCGGGAGCGGCAACGAATTCAACAAATGCTTGCCGCGCGAGAATTGAATGGAAAAAAGCTAGAGGTAGCCTGGAGGACTTGGGCTCGGCGGTACCCAGCCCAGCGACGTTGTTCGTCCAGTCGGACGCGGGTTGGCGGTCGAACACCAGCGAGGATCCTCGTTGAGCGACGCGAACAAGCCGCGCGGGCCAGATTCCCGCTACTCCACGGTGACTGACTTGGCCAGATTGCGCGGCTGGTCGACGTCGGTGCCGCGGTATACCGCTATATGATAGGCGAGCAACTGCAGTGGCACCGTCAGCAGAACCGGCGCCAGCAGACGATGGGTCGCGGGGACCTCGATGATTTCCCACGCTACCTCTTCGAGTTCGGCGTTTTTGTGGTCGGTCACCGCGATGATGCGACCGTTGCGCGACTCCACTTCCTTGAGGTTGGACAGCGTTTTTTCGAAGACGTTGTCGTTGGGGATCAGGACCACCACCGGCATGTTCTCGTCGATCAGCGCGATGGGTCCGTGCTTCATCTCGCCCGCCGAGTAGCCTTCGGCGTGGATGTAGGAGATTTCCTTGAGTTTGAGCGCGCCTTCCAGCGCCACTGGATAGTTGATGCCGCGCCCTAGATAGAGAAAGTCGGTGGCCTTGCCGTATTTGCGCGCGATCTTTTCGATCTGACGTTCCTTGCCGAACGCGGCTTCGATTTGCGCCGGAATCATCAGCGCGGGCTCGATCAGTTTCTGGACCTCGTCCTCATTGATGCGGCCCAAGCGTTGCGCCATGTGGATCGCGAACAGATAGAAGGCTTCGATCTGGGTCAGAAAGCATTTGGTGGTAGTGACGCTGATTTCCGGACCGCACCGCGTGTAAATCTGGGCGTCGGCCTTACGGGCGATCGATGAATCGACAGTGTTGGTCAGTGCCAGGATGTGGGACCCGCGCGAACGCGCCTCCTCGATCGCGGCCAGGGTGTCCGCGGTCTCTCCCGACTGCGACACCGCGACCACCATCGTGCGTTCATCAATTGCGGGGCGGCGATAACGGAACTCGGCCGAGTAATCCACTTCGGCCGGAATCCCGCACAGCTCTTCGATGATGAATTTACCGATCAAAGAGGAAATCCATGACGCCCCCGCGCTCACCATCACGAGCCGGTTAATCGCGCGGGGATCGCCGCCGGGGAACAACTCCTGCTCGAAACTCACGCTGCGCGAGTCGGCGTTGACCCGCTCCCTCAGGGTATCGATCCAGGCCTGGGGCTGCTCGTTGATTTCCTTGCGCAGGTAGTGGCGGAATCCACCCTTGGTCGCCGCCACCGCGTCCCATTCGATATAACGCGCCTGACGCTCGATCGGCACGCCCTCGAAGGTCATCAGGCGCACCTGGTTGGGGCTGAGTTCCGCGATCTCGCCGTCCTCCAGCACGATGGTGCGGCGCGTATGTTCGAGCAACGCCGGGATGTCGGAAGCCACGAAATTCTCGCCCTCGCCCAGGCCGATGACCAGCGGGGTCGCGGTTTTCGCCGCGACCAGTTGGCCCGGCGCGGTTTCGGATAGGACGACAATTGAAAACGAGCCGCGCAATTCGCGCACCGTGGCCAGCACCGCCTTGGTCAGAGTCAGCCCCGCCTTGACCTTTTCCTCGATCAGATGGGCGATCACTTCGGTGTCGGTCTGCGAATTCAACCGATGACCGCGGTTAGCCAGAGCGTCGCGCAACTCGACGTAGTTCTCGACGATACCGTTGTGAATGACCGCGACCGGTCCGGCTTTGTGAGGATGCGCATTTTCTTCCGACGGGCGTCCATGCGTGGCCCATCGGGTGTGACCGATTCCGATCTTGCCGGCCAGCGGCCGGTCCTGAAGCACCTTCTCGAGATTGACCAGTTTGCCCACTGCCCGGCGCACGTCAATTTTGCCATCGGCGCCCAGGGTGGCCACCCCGGCGGAATCGTATCCGCGATACTCAAGCCGCTTTAATCCACCAATGAGGATGGGCACCGCCTCCTGGCTTCCCGTGTAACCGACGATTCCGCACATTTAATTGACTCCGTTTTTCATGATTCCGAGCCGCCGCTTTTTGGCTTGGCCGTTTGATGGCGCCGACGCCAAGTGTCAGTCCAGCCGGGCTTTTCGCGCTGCGGATGATGCGACATCGCCAGCGCGCCGTCGGGAACCTCGCGCAGCACCGTGGTTCCCGACGCGATATAGCAATCGTTGCCGACCTTGACCGGCGCGATTAGCTGGGTGTCGCAGCCGACCATGCAGCGATCCCCGATCTCGGTGCGATGCTTGTCATAGCCGTCGTAATTGACCGTGATCACGCCGCATCCGACGTTGGTATCGCGGCCGATGCTGGCGTCGCCGAGATAGCTCAGGTGGCTGGCCTTGGTGCCGTGGCCGAGGCGCGCCTTCTTGGTCTCAACGAAATTGCCGACGCGATTGTGGCCGTCCAATTCGGTGCCCTCGCGCAGATGGGCAAACGGTCCCAATTCGCAATCCGCGCCGACGTTGCACTTCTCGGCCCGGATGCCGATCTTCAGATGGCTGCGATCGCCGATTATCACGTCGTTCAGCCAGGCGGTGCCGTCAATCCGCACGCCGGAGCCAATCCGGCTACGCCCGAAGATCTGCACGTTGGGTCCAATAATGGTATCGGTGCCGATTTCCACTTCTGCCCCGATATAAGCGGTGGCCGGGTCGACCAGCGTAACCCCCGACGCCATCAGCCGGCGGTTGATCTCCATCCGAATTTCCGCATCCACTTGTGCCAACTCCTCACGTGAATTTATGCCGGCGAACTCGGAGCTTTGCTCCGCCTTGAAAGCCTGGACCTCCAGGCCGCGGGCGCGCGCAATCGCCACCAGGTCGGTCAGGTAATACTCGCCCTGCGCGTTATCGGACCCGATCGCGCCCAACGCGCGGCGCAAGAAAGCGGCGGACGCCGCGTACAGCCCGGTGTTGATCTCACGAATCTCGCGCTGGGCCGCGCTCGCGTCCCTGGCTTCCACAATCGCCGTTACGTTGCCCTGGCGGTCGCGGACCACTCGCCCATAGGACGCCGGATCCTCCAGCTCAATGGAGATGAAAGACAGGGCGGCGCCGCTGTTGCGGTGCGCCCCGATAAAAGCGCTGATAGTCGCGGCCCGCAGGCGCGGCATGTCGCCGTAAGTGATGATGACGTCGCCGTCAAAATCCGCGGCGACACATTCCATTGCGCACAGCGCGGCGTGTCCGGTTCCCCGCTGCACCGCTTGCAGGGCAAATTTCAGGGTGGTGGCGCCATCCAGCGCATCGCGCACGACTGCTTCGACCTGCTCGGCCTGATGCCCGACCACCACGATCACCGGGTCGGCGCCGAATGCCACCAACGGCCGCAGCGAGGAGATAATCATCGGTTGACCGGCCAGTTCGTGGAGCACTTTGGCGCGGGCCGAGCGCATCCTGGTGCCCAAACCAGCCGCCAGGGTGATTGCAGCCACCCGTGCGGGTTCGCCGTGAAGCGGCTCAGTCGTACTCACTGTAATTCGATACCTTCCAGATCGGGCCCTCTTTGCGCGCCGTGATCATCCATTTCTTCTCGAAGGAGCCGCCGTCGGGGACGTCGATCGTGGCCAGGAACAGGTACGTGACGCGGTCCTGACCGTCGCGCTGATCCTTCAGCTTGTAGTGGATCACGGGTTTGCGGGTTTCGTCGTCGATCGCCTGGCCCAAGGTCAGCGCCTCCTCCTTGTGCAGCTTGTCCAATGCAAGACCCGTGCACCACCGCTCACTGCTCTTGAGGTTGATTGCGACGTAGTGCGCTTCGATAAATCGATCGACCACAGCGCGTGGCGTATTGGCGGGTTTGCATCCCAGAGCGCTGACCATCGTGGCGACGAAGACCAACCATCGCAAACTGGCCCAGCCAGCTTCCTTTTTGATCAATCGACCGCGCATCGGCCAATCAAGTGTATCAGAATAGTGGCGCTGTGCGCGCACATCGCGCAGTCGTGGGGCGGTTGCAAGAGGCCTGTCTTCCACCGCTGCGCGTGAGACCTGAGGCCGGAAAAGTGGCGGTCTACTTAGGTTTTTTATTGAAGAGAGCATCGAGTTGGGATCGCGCAGAGGTCGCGGACGGCTCTTTATGAGGGGTGCCGGAAGGACGGGGCGTAAAAAGCTCACAGAAGTTTCCCCGTTCCTTGTCAACTACCCGCTCGGCAATCGTCTCACGGCATTGGTTGTAATACCCCGGATCGTAGTGCTTGCAGTTTTTGCAGGCATGCAGGGCCCGATCGCAGGAGGGGCAGGCGGCCCGAAACTCGACTCTTTCGCGTGTATCTATGTCCTTACCGCAATTCCAGCATTTCATGTCCGCCACGCGCTTTTTCCGCCAGAGTTCCCTTGATAGCATACCGTGAAGGGAGTGGGCGGGCGAGTATGCTGAAGGAAATTGGGGCGTTCATTGTCAGCTTGAGTAAAGTGTCACGCGCAGCCGAAAATACGGTGAAATCCTATCGTCGGGATCTGCACAGCTTCCGCGAGTTCCTGATCGAACGCGGCGTGGCGCTGGAGCCCGGTTCAAGCGAGGTAAGCGTCGCCGCGATTGAGGCTGACCACATCCGGGGTTATCTGACCGCACTGATGAAGCGGGCCACGCGCGCCACCGCCCAGCGCCATCTGGCGGCGATCAAGTCTTTTTTTCGCTATCGCGAAGTGGCGGCCGGCGCCCCCAACCCGAGCCGCGGACTGCGCTCGCCACGGCGCGACCAGCATCTTCCCTCGATTCTCCAGGAAACCGAGGTGACCGCGCTAATCGGAGATGAAGCCGCAGAGGGCGACCGTGCCGGATGGCGCAATCGCGCGATCGCCGAAACGCTTTACTCCTCGGGACTTCGGATCGGCGAGCTGGTGGCGCTCAACTGGGCCGACCTCGACCTGGAAATGGGCATGCTGCGGGTGCGCCACGGCAAGGGCAATAAGGAACGAATCGTGCCGATCGGTGAGCCCGCAATCAAAGCTCTGTCCGGATGGCGCCGGCAAATGCCGGCCGACGACGGCCGGGGCGGAGCGATTTTTACCAATCTGCGCGGCGGCCGGCTAACCACCCGCAGTGTCGAGCTGATTGTGGAGCGCCTGCTGGCGTTGTCTGGCATTGCGAACCGGATCACGCCGCACGGCTTGCGCCATTCCTTCGCCACTCATCTGCTGGATCATGGCGCCGATCTGCGCTCGATTCAGGAAATGTTGGGTCACGCCAGCCTGACCACGACCCAGCGCTACACCCACGTCAGCGTCAACCGGCTTAAAGAGGTTTACTCCCGTGCCCATCCACGCGCCTGAAACGGATACCAGGGTCAGGAGCACCACGATTCTGACGGTCCGCCATGCCGGTAGCGTCGTGATTGCCGGTGATGGACAGGTCAGCATCGGCCAGACCGTGATGAAACGCGGCGCCCGCAAAGTGCGCCGGTTGTACAATGATCGCGTATTGTCCGGGTTCGCCGGCTCTACCGCCGACGCGCTAACCCTGTTTGAAAAGTTCGAAGGCAAGCTCCAGGAGTACAACGGCAGCCTCAAGAGGGCCGCGGTGGAACTCGCCAAGGACTGGCGGACTGACCGCATGCTGCGGCGGCTGGAGGCTATGCTGGTAGTGGCGGATAAGGAAAACTCATTGCTGATTTCGGGCTCCGGCGACGTGATTGAGCCCGATGACGGAGTGCTGGCGATCGGCTCCGGGGGCAATTTCGCGCTGGCCGCGGCGCGCGCGCTGGTGCGCCATGCCCCCAGTCTGAGCGCACGTGAGATCGTGGAGGCCGCGATGCGGACCGCGGCGGAAATTTGTGTTTACACCAACGACCAATTCGTAATCGAGGAACTGTGAGGCCGGGAGTTGAACCATGGCAGCTGCGCAGGTAATGACTCCGCGCGAAATCGTTTCCGAACTCGATCGCTATATCGTGGGCCAGAATGACGCCAAGCGCGCGGTGGCGATCGCCCTGCGCAATCGCTGGCGCCGGCAGAACGTGCCGCCGGAGTTGCGCGACGAAATCGCGCCCAAAAATATCCTGATGATCGGCCCCACCGGCGTGGGCAAGACCGAAATCTCCCGCCGCCTGGCCAAACTGGCCCAGGCGCCGTTTATGAAGGTCGAAGCTTCCAAGTACACCGAGGTCGGCTACGTCGGACGCGACGTCGAGTCGATCATCCGCGACCTGGTCGAGATAACGGTCAAGATGGTGCGCGAGGAGGAACGTCAACGGGTCGCGATGCAGGCGCGCGAGGCGGCCGAGGAGCGCCTGCTCGATCTCCTGTTTCCCGCGCCGGCCAAGGCCCGGCGTCCGGTGGGACTTACTCCCGAGGGCAATCTTCAGGTGACCTCCGGCGACGATTCCCATCGCGATACCCGCGAAAAGCTGCGCAAGCTGCTGCGCGGCGGCCATCTGGATGACCGCGAGGTCGAGATCGAAGTGTCGGCCCAATCCACGCCGATGGTCGAGGTGTTCACACCCCAGGGCATGGAAGAAATGGGCGTGAACATGAAGGATCTGTTCAGCCAGATCATGCCCAAGAAGACCAAGCGCCGTTCGGTCAAAATCCCCGAAGCGATGGAGCTCCTGACTCAGGAGGAAGCGGCCCGCCTGGTGGACATGGACCAGGTGGCGCACGAAGCGATCCATCGTGCGGAGCAGTCGGGAATCGTCTTTATCGACGAGATCGACAAGATTGCCGGACGCGAGTCCGGGCGCGGTGGTCCCGACGTCTCCCGCGAGGGCGTGCAGCGCGACCTGCTGCCAATCGTCGAGGGCACCACGGTCAACACCAAGTACGGCGCGGTGCGCACCGACCACATCCTGTTCGTCGCTTCGGGTGCGTTCCATATTTCCAAACCCTCCGATCTGATCCCCGAATTTCAGGGCCGTTTTCCGATCCGGGTGGAACTCAAGGCGCTGACCCGCGACGATTTCGTCCGCATCCTGACCGAGCCCGAAAACGCGCTGATCAAGCAGTACATCGCCCTGCTCAAGACTGAGCAGGTGGAGTTGTCCTTTAGCGAGGATGCCGTCCTGGCGCTGGCGGAAATCGCCGCGGCGGTCAACGCGCGCTCGGAGAATATCGGCGCGCGCCGGCTCCATACGGTGCTGGAACGGGTGCTCGACGAACTGTCCTTCACCGCGCCCGAACTGACCGAGCGTCAGGTGTCGATTGACGCCGCCTATGTCCATCAGCGCCTGGACCCGATCATGAAAGACGAAGACTTGTCCCGTTACATCCTGTAATATCCGCGAGATCGGCATGGTTGCCGAAATTGCGGTCCCGCGGGTATCCAGTCGGTGGAACAGGAACAACTGATTCAACGCGCGCAGATCCTGATCGAGGCGCTGCCCTTCATCCAGCGTTTTCGGGGCAAGACCTTCGTGATCAAGTACGGGGGGCATGCGATGCTCTCCGACGACCTCAAGCAGACTTTCGCCCAGGACGTGGTGCTGATGGACCTGGTCGGCATCAGGCCGATTGTGGTGCACGGCGGCGGTCCCCAAATTTCGCAGCTAATCGAACGCGTCGGGCTGAAGTCAACCTTCGTGCGCGGGCTGCGCGTGACCGATGAAGCGACCATGGAGTTGGTTGAAATGGCGCTGCAGCGGATCAACGGCGAAGTCGTGATGCTGATTGAGCGTCATGGCGGGCACGCGGTCGGCTTGTCCGGCAAGGATGGCGGGCTGATGCTGTCGCGCAAGATGCGGATGACGCTGCCCGACAGCGAGGGCAATCCCAGCGAAGTCGATATCGGATTGGTCGGCGAGGTGGTGGCCATCAATCCGGGCGTGCTCAACGCGCTGGAAGGCGCCAGCTACATCCCGGTGATCGCGCCGGTGGGCTACGATCACGAAGGCAATACTTACAACATCAACGCCGACCTGGCGGCGGGCAAGATTGCCGCGGCGCTCAAAGCCGAGAAGTTGATCCTGATGACCGACGTCGCCGGGATTCGCGACGAGCACGACAAGCTGGTGTCGACTTTGGACGTCGCGCACGCCCAGCAGATGATCGAGCACGGCACTATTTCCGAGGGGATGATTCCCAAAGCCGAATGCTGCATCGACGCGCTGCGCGAGGGCGTGGCCAAAACCCATATCATCGATGGCCGCGTGCTGCATTCGCTCCTGCTCGAGACCTTTACCCGTTCCGGTATCGGGACTGAAGTGCTACGTGGTACAAGGGTAAGGAAGCACGCGGGAGCTTGAATGCACGACGCCTAGGGGGCGTTGCGGCGGGTGTTTGCGGCCGGACGCGCCAGCCTGTTCTCCACGCAAAAACCAGCTTCCATCACGGGAGAGATCATGACCAACGCTGAAATCGTCGAACTGGCGCACAAACACATGGTTAACATCTACGGATGCCTGCCGCTGGCCTTCGTGGAAGGGCGCGGCTCTTACCTCTACGACGCCGACGGCAATCGTTATCTGGATTTCTTCTGCGGGCTGGCGGTCACCAGCCTGGGCCATTGCCATCCGGCGGTGGTCGCAGCAATTACGGCTCAAGCCGAAAAGCTGATCCACGTCTCCAACGTGTTTCATACCGAACCCACGGCGCGGCTGGCCGAGCGGCTGTCCAATCTGGGCGGCGGCGCGAAGGTGTTTTTTGCCAATTCGGGGGCGGAGGTCAACGAAGCGGCGATCAAGCTGGCGCGGCATTGGGGATCGGAGCATGACGGCCGTTTCGAGATCATCGCGATGAACAATTCCTTCCACGGCCGCACGATGGCGACGCTGAGCGTCACCGGCCAGGAGAAGTACCATCAGGGATTCCAGCCGATGCTGCCCGGGGTCGCGCTGGTCAACTTCGACGATCTCGAGGCGGTCGAGTCCGCAGTCAACCAGCAGACCGTCGCGGTTTTGGTCGAGCCGATTCAGGGCGAAGGCGGAGTCGTGGTGCCGAAGAGCGCCAAGTACCTGGAACGCCTGCGCGAACTGTGCGATCGCCACAAACTGCTGCTGGTGTTCGACGAGGTGCAAGTCGGTATCGGACGCACCGGCAAGCTCTTTGCCCATGAGCATTACGGCGTGAAACCCGACATCATGACGCTGGCCAAGGCGCTGGGCGGGGGATTGCCCATTGGCGCGATGCTGGCGCGCCCCGAAGTGGCCGCCAGCCTGACTCCCGGCACTCATGGCACCACGTTTGGCGGCAATCCGGTCGCCTGCGCCGCGGCACTCGCGGTGTTGGACACGATCGACAAGGAGCGCTTGCTCGAAAACGCCACCGCGATCGGCAATTTCCTGATCGAGGAACTGCGCACCATCGCCAAGTCGACCCCGCGTATCGTCGAGGTGCGGGGCAAGGGCATGATTATCGGCGTCGTGCTCAAGGACGAAGCGCGTCCGGTAGTCGATGCGTGCCTGAAGGAACGGCTGATACTCAACGCCACCGCCGGAAACGTCTTGCGTCTGCTGCCGCCGCTCAATCTGACTTTGGAGCAGGCCCAGGAAGGCATGGCAATCATCCGCCGCGCCTTGGCCGCCTAGCAGTTTTTCGGCGAGAGACTTTTTCTGATCTCTGGCGCGTCGCAGCTTCCGCTCGCTTGCGCCGGACGCTATTTTCACTTGGATGCGCCCAGAGGCGGGTGCGATGCGCCTGAATCTAATGCGCAAACGGCTTGACTAAGATGAAACGGGATTTTCTCGATCTGTCGTCGATTTCGGTTGCGGAGGGCCATGCCCTGCTTAACCTGGCGAGCTGGCTCAAGAGCGACCTCAAGAACGGGCTCGATCATCCTTACTTGCGCGGCAAAACGTTGGCGATGCTGTTTCAGAAGCCCTCGCTGCGCACCCGGCTGACCTTCGAGACCGGGATGGCGCAACTGGGCGGACACGCCATCTATCTGGGGCCCAGTGAGATCGGCATCGGCGAGCGCGAATCGGTCAAAGACGTGGCGCGCAACCTGTCGCGCTGGGTCGATCTCATCATGATTCGCACCTTCGCCCATGCCACCTGCGTGGAACTGGCGCGGGAAGCCGGCGTGCCGGTTATTAATGGGCTGACCGATCAGCTCCATCCATGCCAATTGCTGGCCGACCTGCTGACGCTCAAGGAGCATCGCGGAGACCTGGCGCGGTTGCGCGTCGCGTTCGTGGGCGACGGATTCAATCTCGCGCATAGCTGGATCGAAGCCGCCATCCTGTTTGGATTCGAGCTGCGCCTGGCATGCCCCGCCGGTTATGAACCCGACCAGAACTTCACCGCCAGGACCAAGGGTGCGAAGGTCAACTTGACCAATGACCCCAAAGCCGCGGTGAGCGGGGTTGACGCGGTCTATACCGACACCTGGACCTCGATGGGTCACGAACGCGAGGCGGCGCGCCGCCGGCGTGATTTCAAAAATTTTCAGATCAATCGGGCGCTGCTCAAACATGCCAAACCCGATGCCCTGGTGATGCATTGCCTGCCCGCCCATCGCGGCGAGGAAATCACCGACGAGATGCTCGACGGCCCCAGTTCGGTGGTGCTCGACGAAGCGGAAAATCGCCTGCACGTTCAAAAGGCGGTGATGCTGTGGCTGCTCAAGCCCGAGGTTCTGGACCGCTGGATCGACGCCTCGGCGCGCAAATAATAACAACCAATCGGTCCGCAGGACGGGCTTTGAAAGCGTTTTCGAAATGGCAGCAAAACAACAAATCAAAAAAATGGTGCTGGCGTATTCGGGCGGACTCGATACTTCGGTGATCCTGCGCTGGCTGAAGGATCGGTTTGACTGCGAAGTGATCGCGTATTGCGCCGACGTTGGCCAGGCCGAGGAGATCTCCGGGCTCGAGGACCGCGCCCTGGCCACCGGCGCGAGCAAGCTTATTGTCGCGGACCTGCGCGAGGAATTCGCGCGTGACTTCGTGTTCCCGATCCTGCGCGCCAACGCCGTGTACGAGGGCTATTACCTGCTCGGCACTTCAATCGCCCGCCCGGTCATCGCCAAACGCCAGGTTGAAATCGCCCATGAAGAGGGCGCCGACGCCGTCGCCCACGGAGCCACCGGCAAGGGCAACGACCAGGTGCGCTTCGAGCTGACCTTTGCCCGGCTCGCGCCGGAGTTGAAGGTAGTGGCTCCGTGGCGCCATCCGGACTGGCATTTCAAAGGACGCGCCGAGATGGTGGCGTACGCCGAGGCCCACAAGATTCCGGTTCCGGTCACCGCCGAGAAGCCCTATTCGATGGACCGCAACCTGGTGCACATCAGCTACGAGGGCGGAATCCTGGAGGATCCCTGGCGCGAACCCTACGACGACATGTTCCGGCTCACCGTATCGCCGCAGAAGGCTCCCGACGAACCGGAGTACGTCGAGATCGAGTATCTGCGCGGCGACCCGGTAGGGCTCAACGGTGAGCGGCTGTCGCCGTCTGCGCTGATCGATCTCGTCAACGGCATTGGCGGACGCCACGGTATCGGCCGCGTGGATATGGTCGAAAACCGCTTCGTCGGCATCAAGTCACGCGGCGTGTACGAAAGCCCGGGCGTCACCATCCTGATGCACGGTCATCGGGCGGTCGAGCAGTTGACCCTCGATCGCGAACTGCTTCATCTGCGCGATTCGCTGGTCCCTCGTTACGCCGAGATGGTGTACAACGGGTTCTGGTTCGCGCCCGAGCGTGAGGCGCTGCAGGCGATGATCGACAAGGCGCAGGAAAACGTCAGCGGCGTCGCGCGGCTGAAGCTGTACAAGGGCGGAGTGTGGATCGCCGGCCGGCGCTCATCGCGTTCGCTCTATGATCCCAACCTGGCGAGCTTCGATGAAGCCGGCGGTTATCAGCAAGCCGACGCCGAGGGCTTCATCCGCCTGGCGGGCCTGCGCCTCAAGGCCCTGTCGCGCGTCGATTCGAAGAAGGATTAGATTGAAAGCGAAACTAATTGTGTGCGCGATTGCAAAAACCACATTGAAGAGACCCCCTCTGTTTTCTCTCCTTGTCCGAGGAGCGGGCGAGAGAGAGGTTACACGCCCCGATCCTCCGCCCAGTTTCGCCCTCAGCCACCGGTATTGCTCGCGAGATCTGCTTAGTCTTGCGATCCTCAGCATTCGTTGATTTTGAAAAGGATATGCAATGACCGACTTCATTGATCTTCAACCGGCTATCGACATGCCCGGACTCCGGCTCATATTGATTAGCACCACACCAAGCCCCTGGGGTGAAGCCGTCAAAGGGTTCTTCTTCGTAAAGCGCATCCACTACATTGCGGTCCGCCATCCGATCGGAAAAGATCAAAGTCTGCTGCGTCAGTGGACCGCGCAGGAAAGCGCCCCGGTGGCGGTTTACAACGACGAGCGCCCGCGCAGCACGTGGCCCGAACAGCTTTACCTCGCGCAACGGCTCCAGCCTGATCCTCCGCTGATTCCCAGCGCGCTTGAAGAGCGCGTGCGCATGTTCGGATGGTGCAATGAGCTGGCCGGAGAAAATGGCTTGGGCTGGGCGCGCCGCGAGCTGATCTTCGATCGCACGCTGAGCAAGGCCAAAGGCGACGAGAAAGGCCTGGCGCCGATGCGCTCGATGGCGCGCAAATATAACTATAGTTCAGAGGCCGCGCAGTCGGCGGCGCGCCGCGTGATTGAGATCCTGAAAGGATTAAGCGAGTTAATCGCGCATCAAAAACATCTTGGCAGTAGCTATCTGATTGGCAATGAGCTGTCCGCGCTCGACATCATGTGGGCCGCCTTTGCGGTGCTGATCAAACCGCTTCCCGAAGACCTTTGTCCGCTGTCCCAGGGCATGCGCGCCAGCTTCACCAACGACGATCCCGCGATCGATGCGGCCGCCAGCCCGCTGCTGATGGAGCATCGCGACTTCATCTATCGCCGCTACCTGGAACTGCCGATGATTCTGGAACGCGCCTGAGTCAGACACGAAATAGCGGTCAATTCGTGACCTTTAAGTTCGAGAACTCGTAGACGTCGCGGGTCCTGGGACCGGACTGGGCGATGACGCCGATTTCGCCGCCGCCCTGCGGCGGCTGGCCGTTGATCAACGCCACCTGTTTGTCGTTGACGTAAAGCGTAGCCTGGCCGCCTTTCGTTACGACCCGAAGGTGATTGACCTGATTGAGGCCGGTCTTGATCGCGGGGTTAGACGCCCATGACACGACGCTGATGAAGCGGCCGGCCACATAGCGCGCGACGGAATAGGTTCCGGTTGGACCGATCCCGAAATAGTACGTGTTGTTGACGTCGACCGACCAGAAGGCCATACCGCCGAACGTATTTACGAGTTTCGGACCGCCGGTCGCGATCGCAACGTCGACGCAGGCGCTCATGTCGTTGAAGATATTTCCCTGGCTGAAATACATATTAATCTGGTTGAGTGGAGGACTAAGAATCATCCGTCCATTCTTTACCGAGTGGAAGTCGTCGGGCGTCCCCCAGTTACTCGCGAAGACCTGGAAGTTGTCCTCCAACAAGACCTGATTGCCGGTGCAGGCGCGGACGATCGGCGCGGCCAGCACGATCGCGGCGAGGATTGCGAGTGCCAATGGGAACTTAAACCGGCTCATGCGGCAACTCCTCCATTTGTTGACGGCATATTATCTTATATACAATTTTGATCAGCAATAGCGAACCTTTCGGCTTTTCGCAATGCTGATAATTGCATGCTTTTCCATGCCGCCGACCGTCCGCCCGTTAGCGGGTCATCCAGCGAATCCGGAAACCTGCGTGTCCCGTCAATAATGGAACGTATATCCCTCGCGCAGGAAGGCATCGTCGTTACTGGAGCCCAGCTCGCCTGAGTATGTAACCAGAATTGCGGCGCTGCCTCCACTGTTCGGATGACGTTGCTTGACCTCGAATGGCGCTCCCGGCCCGGAGCTTTCGAGAATTGCGAATCCGAGATCCTGCTGACGATGCGGCGGCGCATCAAGCTTCAGCACCGACGCGAGGCGCAATCGATTCGGACCCGCGCGCTCCAGCGTCCGGACGATCAGTCCTTCGCGTGCGCCGATAGCGTAAGCCCTTTGTTCAAACGCCAGGATTCGCGTGAGCGAGAGATCGGAACCGATCTCGAAGTAGTTGTAAACGACCGCATTGTACATCGTACCGTTATGGACGCGTTGCTCTACGACGATCTGCCGGCGCCGATTATGAAGCAGATCGGCGAAAGAGATCAGGGGCGGATGCAGCAGCGGATCCTTCCAGCCAAACATCTGGGTCGATTTCACGTCGATTTTGGGCGGGTCTTTGGTCAAGGCGCCGGTTGCCGGGGCGAACAGGATCAAGAACAGGAGTTTTATCGGTGAGACCGGTGAGATCTCAGCCGCGTACAGGTAGAGACCCGGCGCGGCTGAAATTCTGAATATCTTTCCGTAAAGGTCTTCGCACTCGCCCGGATATGGATCGGGCGCTTCGATTTGTCGTAGCGCTTGCGCTCCCAGCGCGCGTATCTTGCTCAACACCGCGGAAGGGATTTCGGCCGTCTTCCCGGATGCCCGGCAATCATCGTCAAGCCGCATGTCATTATCCGCGGTGATGGTGGCGGTTAGATGACAGGCGGCGGCAACGGTGTCGGCGGAATCAGCGGCGAGGACAGGTTTTGCGCGGCAAAATCGATACCCGCAGACCAGTACACCCACGACGGTCAGGATCAGCAGCGCTGCATTTTCGATCTTCACATCAATGCCTATTACCAGCAGCCCGGCGCAGGAACTTAATCCATGCGGGAAGCGTTAGACTTGTAGTTGTCAAAGACTTCCCGCGCATTGATTTAGGTAGCGGCTGTGGTGCGACTGTCTCTCCGGATGCGGCAGCGCGCGCTCTCGCCATCCCTGATGCGGAGGTAAGTCCGAATGGAGTGAAAAAAGTGCGATCCCACAAGATTCCTGCCGAGCCGAAGTGTTCCATAGGCATTGCCTTCGCATTCTTCTTCGTCGTGACTATGGCCAGAATAGCAAACGGAACTCCGACCCAAAACGTCGCGCCGACGCCTACTCGCGTCGCCACCCAGCCGGCGACCGCGATCCGCACGCCCGCGCCTATACCAACTCGTACTCCCACCCGGACGCCGGCCCGCACGCCGACGGCGACTCCGACACCGATGCATGCCGTCTTCAGGATCACCGGCGCCATGATTATTCCGCGTCAGGCGCACACCGCGACTTTGCTGGCTAATGGCACGGTGCTGATCACCGGTGGCATGGATGTACACAACCAAACGATCGCGAGTGCCGAGCTATACAATCCAGCAACCGGGCGCTTCTCCCGGACCGGCTCCATGAACGTCGCGCGCGTGTTTCATACCGCCACCCTGCTTAAGAACGGACAAGTGTTGGTGGTGGGAGGCGAGGGCGCTACCGATCGCGCCCAGAACACTGCGGAATTATATAATCCAGTCAATGGCAGGTTTACTTTTACGGGCAGGCTGACGGTGCTTCGCCTGGCGCACAGCGCGACGTTGCTGTCCAACGGGATGGTGCTGGTTGCCGGCGGAGCTGACGGACTTAACCATGCCGTGCCGTTTGATGAACTGTATAATCCCGCAACCGGCCGCTTCACCGTGACCGGCAGCTTGAACGCGGCCCGTCTCTTTCATACGGCGACTACACTCGACAGCGGGCAGGTGCTGCTGGCGGGCGGCAACAACAGCGTGGCCGCGCTGGCCAGTGCCGAGCGATTCACGTCCCTGGACAAGTTTACGCTCACCGCCAGCATGAGCACTCCGCGTACGTTTCACAGCGCCGCGCTGCTCAATAGCGGAGCGCTGGCCGGTGACGTGCTGATCGCCGGGGGCTTCAACCATGGTCCGCTGGGGAGCGCGGAGATATTCAATCCCGTGACAGAAAGTTTCAAGACCACGGGCAGCCTGCACTTCGCTCGGTTGGTTCACACTTCGACGCGCCTGAACGACGGTCAGGTGCTAATCGCGGGCGGCGAAACCAATCAAAACGGTCGAGCCTTGGGGCCGGCAGAATTGTTCAATCCCGACACCGGCAAATTTACCGTCGCGGCGAGCATGCATTTTCCGCGACTGTTCCATACAGCCACGATACTTCCCAGCGGGATCGTGCTGATCGTTGGCGGCACCAACAACGCCGCGGTCGTAGGCAGCGCCGAGCTATATCTCCCCTGACGCGTCCTCAACCGATGCAGCAATGGAGCGTCGGCGCGCTCGGGCTGACGCTCCTTGCTATTGGGTGACGGCATCAAAGTCCGGCATCACGATATCCCTACGCCAGACAACGGCCAGGCGTCACGATGCTACTTTCCTAACTCACCTAACAGGGCAGCGAAGTGTCCGGGATCGACCACCGCAAGGAGCGCCGCGCCAACCGCGAACATTATTACGAAGCCGGCGATCAGGCGCAGATAAAAGGCAGTCTGGCCGCTGCGCTGCGCAATGACCGACTTGAAGATCGCGTTGACGCCGGCCGCCAACGTCAGGCCGACTACCGCGTCGCGCGGCGTGGTCGTGCCTGATCGCACGAAGCCGGCCAGCGTCAATGAAATCGCGTCGACATCCACCAGTCCGCTGATTCCCGAAACCAGCATCTGCCCGCTATTGCCCAGGAAATGCTTTGCGGTGCGGGTAAACAAAAGCACGGCGGTAAAAACAATTCCGAACTTCAGCGCCGGCCACAGCGCGAACGGGTTGCGGAAGATCGATGCCGATACCCCCGCCTCCTGCTTCCCAGGGCGGCCCAGCGCAAATGCCGAGAGGAATCCTGCCAAAGTCATAGCGCCAAAGGCCGGGATTAATGCCATTGCCAGCTCGGGGCATATCGGGGCGACGATTAGCGCCATCCGGGGGAACAGAATCGAGTTTCCAATCAGCGCGTTGCGGGCCGCTGGAACCGCCGACTCGGGTGCCTCCTCGACGGCGCGGGAAATGCCGATGGTATATGCAGTTGTGGAAGCCAGCGCGCCGACCACTGCGGTGAGCAATCCTCCGCGTACGGGATCGGTGAACTTGGTCAAAAAATAGCCGACGAAAGAAACCCCTGATACCAGGATCACAAACAGCCAAATCCGCCGTGGATCAAAAAAGTGGAAAGGGCCGTAGTCACCGGTTGGAAGCAGCGGATAGATAATGAAGATGATGCCGAGGAAGGAGAGGGTATCGATAAATTCCTCATCCGAGATGCCCTCGTGCACAAAGCGGCGCAGCTGGTCTCTGCGCGCCAGGATCGTCGCCAGGACGATTCCAAGCGCCGCCGCGAACTCGCGTTCCTGGGTGAGGCACAACGCTCCGATCGCGAAGGTGGCGATCGCCGCCAGTTCCGTGGTGATGCCGGAGCGATCCGGATGATGTGCGCGCATCATCAGCAGCGCTCCGGTGGTGGCCGCGAGCAGCGCGATCGAAATCCCGGGGTTGGCCAGATGCCCCCCGATTGCGCCCAGCAATGCGATGATCAGGAAATCCCGCGTGCCCGGACGCTGGGGTTTGCCGATTTCCGGTTCACGCGTTCGGCCAACCAGAAAACCGATCGCAAGTGCCAGGATGAAGCCAATAACGGGGGAATCAGGTGAGAACGGATTCGGCATCGCGATCACGCTAGGCGAATCGAACCCCAATGACCATAGGCCCTCGCGATTGTGCGGCTTTGCCGTTTCGCGGTAGCGGCCGATGCCAAATCGCGGCAACTTTGATACATAGGACCGGGTCGGTCTGCGCCGCGGGCCGACCCAAGCGAGGGTGAGTGATGGCCAAATTCCCGATTGCGGTGATGACACCGTTTACCGACCAGACCGATCCGCCCGGGACCGTCGCTGCCGCCGCCGAGCGTTATGGCTTCGACATGCTATGCATGGGCGAGCATCCGTTTTACCCGGTGCGGATGAACACGCCATACCCGGGCGGAGGTGAAACGCCCAGATGGTATCAACGGATCGCCGATCTGTTCGTGGTCCTGGCGATGGCGGCGCAGGCCACCAGCACCATCCGCTTGGCCAGCAGCGTGTGTCTGGTTCCGGAGCGCAATCCGATTCTTCTGGCCAACGCCGTGGCCTCGCTCGACTATTTCAGCGGCGGCCGCTTCAGTTTAGGCGTCGGCACCGGATGGGTCCGCGAGGAGTACGAAATTCTGGGCGCCGATTTCGACCATCGATGGGAAGTGCTGCGCGAGTACGTGTTGGCGATGAAGGAGATGTGGACCAAACCCGAAGCCGAATTCCATGGCCGATGGGTCAGCTTTCCGGCCATCCGTCTTTATCCCAAGCCCGCGCAGCAACCCCATCCGCCGGTTATCATCTGTGCCGGCGAAAGTCCGAAGTACAACCGCAGCCTGCGCTACACGGTGAGTATCGGCGACGGCTGGATGCCTTTGTTCAATTCACCCGATAAGCAGCTTGAGTTGTTCGGTGGGACGGTCAAAAGACTTGAGCGGATGTGCGCCGACGCCGGGCGGGATTTCGCGCGAATCGAAGTAATTCCCGCGCTCCTGGCCCAAGCCGAGGGAGGAGCGGATCTGGTGCGCCGTTACCGCGACGCCGGGAGCGACCGGCGTCGCGCTGATGACGCCGGGGCAGATTCGCAAGGGCGGCACCGATCGCGTGCTTGGACCAATCGCCGATCGTTTCGTGGGCAAGGTCGATTAGCCATCGGCAAGGGATACAATGAACGTTGAGGAGTTGGACATGAGCAAGCCGCTTGACGGAATCAAGGTGCTGGAGATTGGCCAGGAGATCCAGGGCCCGTTCGCGGCCCTGTTTCTCGCCGACCTCGGCGCCAGCGTGACCAAGATCGAAAAGCGCCGGACCGGAGACCCCAGCCGCTGGATGTTTCCCAAGATGATCGGCGGAGCGGACGCAAAAAATCCCAAGGTGTCGCATTACTTCATCGCGATGAACCGCGGCAAACGCAGCATCACGCTTAACTTGAGGAAGCCCGAAGCGGTGGAGATCATCAAGCAGCTCGCGCGCAGCTACGACGTGCTGCTGACCAACTATCGCCCCGGGGTCCTCGACCGCCGTGGGTTGGGCTTTGAGGAGCTGCAAAAGGTCAATCCCAGGCTGATCTTCGGCCAGGCCAGTTCCTGGGGCCCGAAAGGACCGTGGGCGACGCGTCCCAGCCGCGACATCCTGGCCCAGGCGGCCGGCGGGCTGATGGCCAAGACCGGGATGCCCGAAGATCCGCCGATTCCAGCCGGCGCGTTTATCGCCGATCATTCGGGTGCGCTAAGCCTGGCCGCGGGAATCATGGCCGCGCTGTTCGCCCGCGAACGGACCGGCCGCGGTCAACGCGTGGACGCTTCGATTTACGGAACGCTAATCGCGTTGCAGAGCCTGGAAATCAATTACACGTCGATCAGCGGGCTGGAGTCTTCGCGCGCCGGCCGCGGCCATCAGTTTATGCGCGGCGGCATGTACAGCGCGTTCAAAACCAGGGACGGCTACATCTGTATCGCCGGCGTCCACGACAAACGCTGGCATGCCTTCTGCCGCATCACCGGAATTGAGCATCTGGAAAACGACCCCGAGATCTCGGCCAACGTGGTGCGCAATTTCAAGGGCTTCCGCATCCAGGCGATCATGGACGAGATCTTTCCGCGCAAGACCACCCGCGAATGGCTCGAGGAGTTCGTCAAGGCCGATATCCTGGCGACTGAAGTGGCGGATTATCGTCAGCTCCTGGACAGCGAACAAGCCCGGACCAATGGCTATCTCAGGCGCATGGAGCATCCGGAAGCGGGTTCCATCACGGTGGTCGGCTGTCCGGTTTCCGTTGACGGCCAGGTCGATGCCGAAGCGGCGCCGCCGCCCGAATTGGGCCAGCACACCGAGGAGATTCTGCTTGAGGCCGGCTACAGCTGGGAGGACATCGACAAGCTGCGCGAGACCGAGGTGATTTGAGATTCGCCGATTGCGCCCCCCTTCTCAATCCCTTGCCTAGTCGGGCGGGGTTAGGGAGAGCGGGAAGACCGGAAATCCGACAGCGCGGCCCCGGACGCATGTCACCTCCTCCTCTTGGACAACAAGGGCAGCGCACAGAATCGATGGTCGGCTTCAGAGTTGAGGCCAGGCTTCAGGTATCCACACATTTTGACCCGAAACTGGCCATGTGAAGCTCTTCCTCCGGGCTCGTGAAACCACTTTTCACGCCTTCCTGATCAAATCAAAGGCGCGGCGCTCTTCCAAGCGCCGGCTGGAAAGGCGGAATCATGTACGACGCAGCGGAACAATTCTTCCAGAACCAGAACATACTTCCGGCCCAATTTTTCGCCGGTCGCGCCGATAGCGGCCGGATCGAACCATTGAGAAAGCTGGCGTTCGCGGTTTTGATCGACGCGGTCCACTGCTTTCAGGCCAATTTCGGGACTAAAAAGCACACCAACGCGCGCCAATTCGTGGAAGCTCGGGAATGGCTGCTGGGCCCCAACGGCGACGGTCCGTTTTCCTTTGAGAATGTCTGCTTTCTGGTCGGCGTGGATGGCAGCCCGCCTGCAGAGACTCACTGCGGAAATGGCAAGCCGCGAAGCGCGACGGGCTACCCTGCCGGACCCTGGTACGCCGATCGCCGGTTAACCGGCTTGGATCGCTTCAGCCGCGGCGTCGGCGCAGAAGATCGCGCGCCGCACACAACGCTGGGCAGGTCAGCGCTTGAGGCGCATAAGTCTCTAACGCTGCTCGAGTTTCGCGATAGAAAAACGCCGGAGGCGTTCCCCGCCGGCCGGCTGGTATCAGCAAGGAAAGGGTGACATGGAAACTACCAGGATCACGATCACTGGACTGCAGGTCTCCCGAATCGGTCTGGGCACCTGGGCGATTGGCGGATGGATGTGGGGCGGGACGGAGGAACGCGAGTCTATTCGCACCATTCAGAGCGCGATCGAGCGCGGCATCACTCTGATTGATACGGCTCCGGTTTACGGCTTCGGCCAGTCCGAGGAGATCGTCGGCAAGGCGCTGGCAGAGGGTGGCCTGCGCGATCGGGTGGTGCTGGCGACCAAGGTCGGGCTCGAGTGGACCAATGGCCAGCCGATGCGCAATGCGAGCCGCCAGCGGATCTTTTCGGAAATAGAGGACTCGCTGCGGCGTCTGCGCACCGACCATATCGACGTTTACCAGGTGCATTGGCCCGATCCGATGGTGCCGCTGGAGGAAACGGCCCAGGCCATGTATGAACTGCATCAGCAGGGCAAAATTCGCGCAATCGGAGTGAGCAATTTCTCCGTCGCGCAGATCAAGGCATTCTCTTCGATCGCTCCAATTCACACCGCACAACCGCCCTATAATCTCTTTGAGCGCGTAATCGAACGCGACATCCTGCCCTATTGCCACCGGGAGGGGATCGCCGCTCTCGTATATGGTCCGATCTGCCGTGGCCTGCTGAGCGGACGCATGACCGGAGATACCGTTTTCGGAGACGACGATCTGCGCCACACCGATCCGAAATTTCAGCAACCCAGGTATGGTCAGTATCTATCGGCAGTTAAACAACTTGACGAATTTGCCCGTAAAAACTACGGCAAGCGCGTCATCCACCTGGCGCTGCGATGGGTTTTGGATCAACCTGGCGTGACCGCCGCATTGTGGGGAGCGCGCCATCCCGAACAACTCGATCCGGTTGACCAGGTCATGGGTTGGTCGCTGAGCGCCGATGCGATGCACGAAATCGATGGCATCATCCGCGCGACTGTCACCGACCCGGTCGGGCCCGAGTTCATGGCTCCTCCGCCGCGCCCGCAAACCGCGCTCGGTTACGATTCCCCACTGGTTCACCCGCAAGGGTGAAGCCGGCGGACGCCCCCGAGCGCGGAAAAAGACCCGACTGAATCCAGCCGTTTCCTTTGCCGCTCACTCATCCTGTCCATCTCTCCTTTTGACACCTGCGAGCGGACCTTTTCACTGAATCGCTAGCCCACACATTTTCACTGAACTACAACGGTGCCGCGTCCCCGGAATTGGCCGACGCATGCGGCCGTGGCGGCCAATGTGCTTCTTGACGTCGCTGATGGACGTCGATGCGTTGGCGTAGCTGGTCCTCCAGGTCAGGAACAAAGTGGCGAAATACGCTAAAACTGTTAATCAAAGCATATCAAATATCAGTATGATCCACTTGGATTTACTTTTAGGATATCCTCAGTCATACTGCCAAACAGTACCTGTGTCTGTGAAATAAAGCCAAAGCGGGCAAAAACGGCATTTTTGGCGGCATTTGCCCGCAGTTCCGTTTTACACAGATAAATTTTTCAGAACCCATGCGGTGAATCCGTATGCGCATGAGGGGAACGGCTGGCCCACCTACCGTGATCGAGGACCCGCGGCGGTTTTCGTGTGACTGGTCAGGGCCCTGCCAATCAGGGCGCTCGCCGATACCAGAGTCAACTTGACGTTGAGCGTCCCGTCAGACCGATTTCCGTGGCCCCTGTAAAGCGGGGGAAGGGGTAGGAATAGTGAACAAGAGCCACATCAATCGCGATGCCTACGGGCGCGATAACAGCAACCGCGGCCGAGTCCGGTTTGGACTGATAGCGGTAATTCTGGCGTTAAGCGGGATTGCGCTGCTGACGGTGTGGCGCGAAGGCCGCTCGCAGGAGAATAGCGCCGCGGAGGGTACTTCGGAACTGAGCGATGAGCTCAGCAACGAGATGCAGTTCGAATACGGCGAGTACCTGAAGCGGGCGCTGCCCTATGGAATCCCGCCGATGGCGCGGACCCATGCGCTGCAGCAGATGAAAGCGATGGCGGAGGCCAACTTGCAGCCCCGCGGCGGGGCCGGCAAAAGTGCGCCGGAAGGTGGGCCAAGCGCCATCCAGTGGAGTCCGCTCGGCCCGCAGCCGATCCTGCATGGCCAGGGCCTTAGCGCCACCGGCTTCTGCGGCACCGCGCCGCGGCTGCACGCCAGTGGGCGTGCGACCGCGATTGCGTTTGGCGCGCTGCCCTCGACGGTCTATCTCGGCACGGCCAACGGGGGCGTTTGGAAGAGTATCGACGGCGGCGCGTTCTGGACCGTGCTGACCGATAAAGAGCCCTCGCTGGCGGTTGGCGCGTTAGCCGTGGTGCCCAACGCCAACACCGCCAAGGACGTAATCTATGCCGGCACCGGCGAAGGCAATCAGGGGTGCGACTCAGAATTCGGTCAGGGGATTCTGAAATCCACCGATGGCGGCCACAGCTGGACCCAACTGGGCGAACCGGCGCCTTTTGACCGCATGACGTTTACCCGGATCGCGGTTGCGCCGAAAGCGGGCGCGGCGGGTCAGGATGTCTTATACGCGGGGACGCGCACCGGGTTCACTAATGGCGCGGCTTCCATCTGTCTGGGCGCAATGAGCATTAATCCCGGCCTGTTCAAGTCAACCGACGGTGGCGTGACTTGGATTCAAATGTCGGGCAGTGGGGGACTTCCGGCGGCCGGCGGCGATCCAGGTGCGGCCACGGATCTGGTGCTCGACCCGGCCAACAGTAACACGGTTTACGTCGCGATTGCGGGAACCAAGAGCAACTCCGGCGGGCTGTGGAAGAGCACCGACGGCGGCGCCAGTTGGACTCAGTTCACGGCGGCGAAAAATCACTTTCCGCAGGCCGCCGCGCGCATAAATCTGGACATCTCGGCCGACGGCAGCAGCTTGTGGGCGGCGCGAACCGCCGATGGCAGCACGTTCGATAACGTCTATCTCTCAACCAATCGGGGCGCGACCTGGACCGCCGGCGGCGGTGCGCTGCCCAAAATCGGCGCCACAGGTTGCCTGAAAGAGAACCAGGAATTCTACGATATGGTAGTCCGGGGTGACCCCTCAGGCTTTGCCAACACTGTGTTGCTGGGCTTGACCGGCATTTATCGATCCACCGACCGGGGGACCAAGTGGACATTTATCGGGACCGGGATCCACGGCGATTTTCACGATCTGGCGATCATTCCGGAAGGCATCTTTGCGGCCAACGACGGCGGCCTCTTCCTCAGCCCCAATGACGGGATTGCCTGGGACAGCTCGCCCAATGATCAGCTCAGCATTACCCAGTTCCAATCCGTGGCGCTGCCGCCCAGCGGGACCGGGATGATCGGCGGCACGCAAGATAATGGCACTAACGTCTTTACCGCGGGCCTGGGCTGGGAGCACGGGGACGACGGCGACGGCGGTTACACGGCCATCGATCCAAGCTCGCCGAACATCGTCTTCGCGGAGCACTTCAACACCACCAGCGCCCTATCCCTGGACCGCTCGAGCACCGCGGGATCGCTCGGAAGTTTCACCAATATCGCTCCACCCTTGGGTGATCCGGTCTCCTTTTATGCTCCCTTCGCCGAAGACCCCAGCAACCCTGACCGCGTCCTGTTCGGGACCAACCGCATCTGGGAATCGTGCAATGTCAGCAGCAAGCCCATCGTCTGCAATGGCACCAGCGGCACGCCTCCGGCCTGGAGCGATATCAGTGGGGGCAGCCAGCCCGGCGGTTTGACCGCCGGCTGCAAGACCGCCTTCTGCCAGCTCAGCGATATTCAGATTGCGCCCACCAATCCCGACGTGGTGTACGCCTGCTCGGGCTCCGACGGCATCGTCGGCGCCAGGATGTGGACCACGCTCGACGGGCTCTCGCCATCCCCGACCTGGGTTGACATCACCGCGGGATTGCCCAGTGCGGTGCCCTTCACCTCGATTGCGGTCTCGCCGTTCAATCCGCCCCACGTGCTGCTTGGAGTGTCGGGATTTAACGCGAGCGGCAGTCACGTGTTCTACTCAAGCAATGCCACCAGCTTGCACCCGACGTGGACCGATATCAGCGCCGCCAACCCCACCTGCACGGCCAGCAATAGTTGCTTCCCCGACATTCCGGTAAGCGCGGTGCTGATCGATAAGACCGATGCGACCGAGAAGACCTACTTGGCGGGCACCGATATCGGGGTCTTCATCACCCAGGACGCCGGTGCGACCTGGCAGAAATTCGATACCGGGACGCTGCCTGCGGTTCCCATCTATATGCTGCGGCAAAACCCAATCGGGATTGTGGCGGCCACCCATGGCCGGGGGATTTGGAGCATCCCGAAAAACGGACCGGTCAACCTATCCAGCTTTAACTATACCGGCAGCATGAACAGCATCCGTAGCGACCATACCGCAACCCTGCTCAAAGACGGCAGAGTGCTGGTTACGGGAGGGCTTGCGGTGCTCGCCAACGAGACCACCAGCGCCGAAATCTACGATCCCGCCACGGGTCGGTTTTCCGTCACCGGCAGCATGTTTGATGCCCGCTTCGAGCATGAGGCCGTTTTGCTCAACAACGGTATGGTGCTGGTGGAGGGAGGTGTACACTACCGGCGGCAACCACTGTCAAGTGTGGAACTGTTCGATCCCGCGGGCGGCGGGGGAATTGGCAGCTTCACCCCTACGGCCAGCATGAGCGTCCCCCGCATCGTCTCCACCGCGACACTGCTGCCGACGGCAGAGTCCTGATCGCGGGCGGTGACTACAACTCCTCGGGCTATCCGGGCACGGCGGAAAATGATCCCGCTGGGAATGGCGGCGCCGGCAGCTTGCTCCGCCGCTGCGATGATCAAAGGCGCGGCGGCACCGCGACGCTGCTGGCCGACGGCAGAGTCCTGATCGCGGGCGGCGTGACCGCCAATTTCGCGGACAGAACACCGCCGAGATCTTCGATCCCACCGCCCACGGCGGCGTCGGAGACTTTACTGCCACGGGGAATATGGTCAACCGCCGCTTCCTTCATACCGCGGTGCGTCTCCTCGACGGGCGGGTGCTGGTCGCCGGCCACTACAATCCGGCCGAAATCTTCGACCCCAAGGGAAACGGTGGCGTGGGCAGTTTCTCGTCCGCCGGAAACTTGAATGTAGAGCGTGACGATGCCTCGGGACACCTGTTGTTCGACGGGACGGTACTGGTCGCCGGCGGCACCACGTCGGTATATGGATCACCCGGTGGTCCGACTGCGGCCGCCGAGGTCTTCGATCCCGCCAGAGCGGGAACCGCCAACGCTTTCACGCTCACCGGAAGCATGAACGAGGCTCATGCGCCTCACT